>JBCBZG010000005.1:0-150628 GCA_039815465.1 Pseudomonadota bacterium | reverse complement strand
TTTCAACGCATCTGTGAACCAGTCCGCGTCGTAGCCACGATCCCCAAGGAGCCATTTTGCATTCGGAAGGCTTTCGAGCAGAGCTGCTGCACCCATGTAATCACTAACCTGCCCGGCGGTCACAAAGAGGTCCAGCGGGCGTCCCTGGCTGTCGCAGATAGCATGCAGCTTGGCCCCTCTTGGGACATTGCTACGCAATGCCCTGCCGGTCAGTGGTTCATGCCGCCCTTGGTGCGACCCCTCTCGGGACATTTGCTGCGCAAATACCCTGCCGGGCAGTGGATCAGACGCCCAAGCCCCCCTTTTTGACGCCCAGACTGGACGCCGTGCGATGGGCTTTGAGGTACGTGGCATCGATCATCACCGTCTTCTGCTCACTGTGCTCTGCGGCCAGACCCGCCATCATTCGGGCAAAGATCCCCTTATCGCTCCACCGCTTCCAACGGTTGTAGAGCGTCTTGCGGGGACCGTACCCCCTTGGCGCATCCCGCCAACGTAAGCCATTGCGATTGATGAAGATAATCCCACTCAAGACGCGTTGATCATCCCTGTCGGGACATTGCTTCGCAATGCCCTGCCGGGCAGTGAACGCGTGGCTTGCCGTGGGATTTTGGGAAAAAAAGGCTCAAGACGCGCCATCTGAGCGTCGCTCAACCAAAAAAGATCAGACATGTTAACAGTCCGTTTTCGAACCGTGAATCACGCACCCAAACCAAAATCAATGGGTCATGAGCCTAGGGTCCGCTAATTTGGGTTAGCTCTGTTTAGGTTTTGGTCTTTCCGTGACCGATTAGCATATTCGTGTGGCGTCAGACCAGCGAGGCTGGAGTGAGGCCGATGGTGGTTGAAGTCGATGCGCCATGCCGCCACTAAATTGCGGGCATGGCGTAGGCTGTCGAACAGGTGCTCGTTCAAGCATTCGTCTCGCATACGACCATTGAAGCTCTCGACGGACCCGTTCTGCATCGGTTTGCCCCCTTTCGCGCATTCAAGCATGCACTGCCGGGCAGCGGGACGCGATGTAGTGCCAGTCGACCTTGCGGTCCTCCTACCATTTCAGGATCGCATTTGACGTCAGTTCTGTTCCGTTGTCGCTGACCACCATGCGTGAATAACCTCGTATTTCTGCAATGCGGTCCAGTTCGCGGGCCACGCGTTCGCCGGACGGCGGTGTATCGACCACCGCAGCCAGACACTCTCGACTGAAGTCATCAATGACGTTGAGAATGCGGAACCGGCGGCCACAGGAAAGGCTGTCAGATACAAAGTCCAATGACCAACGTTGGTTCGGCCCTTGCGCGATTGCCATCGGTGACCTGGTGCTCACTGCACGCTTACGTCCGCCGCGTTTACGAACAGTTAACCTTTCTTCGCGGTCGATCCGGTAGAGCTTCTTCCAATCTCTCGGGACATCGCTATGCGATGCCCTGACGGTCAATGGTTCACTTGCCACCCCTCGCGCTTCAACAGGATGTGCAGCCGGCGATAGTCAAACCGCTGCCGTTCTGACGACAGTTCCTTCAGCCGATCCCGTAACCTAGTATCGGCAGGCCGCTTCGACACACGCCGGTAGACGCGTGGATCAATGCCAGCCAAGGCGCAGGCCCGCTTCTGATTGTAACGCTTTTCTCCTATGGCCCAGTTCGCAGTTCTCCGTCGTAATCCGGGCCTCAAAAGGGTCCGCAGGCTCACTCGAACGCATAGCGTTCGCCTGCTACCATTCCTAGCATTTCCTTAAGCGTCGATGCGTCCATCATTTGTTCGGCCAGCAGCTTCTTCAGCTTCGCGTTCTCAGCCTCAAGTGCCTTTAGTTTCTTTGCATCAGACACTTCCATCTCGCCGCACTTGGAGCGCCACTTATAAAAGGTCGCATCGCTCACACCGTGCGTACGGCACAGATCCGCAGCTGTCGCGCCCGCCTGATGCTCCTTCAATATCCCGATTATCTGCTCTTCGCTGAAACGGCTTCTCTTCATCGTCTGTCTCCTCAGTTGGAAAACAGGCTAACTCTAAACGTCGGACTCTACTGGGGAGCAGGTCACCATCTTTCAAGAGATGTCGCCCATCCAAACCGCGCAGGGTTGGTCAATGGGATGGTTCCAAGGCAAGGGCAGCATTGAAATGCTGCCTTACTGTTATCGATATTGTCGTTGGGGTCAGCAATCAGCCCAAAGCAACAACTAAAAAACGAAGCCATATCAGGGCGGAAAGAGTTAGCACAAACGGGGCAGACGCCGCCGGGAGGTAGCGATAAGGGGCGGGTTCATTCCTCAACTCATAGACTACACCATACTCTCAGGGCTTATTTTTTCGGGAATACTGAACGTCCGATGCGACCATAATCTTGGGCAGCTGGCAGCAGTGCAGATAAAGTCCGGTTTCCGCCCTCACTTCACCAACACCTTGCACCCATACACTCCAAAGAGCTGATCCATCTGCTTGGGCTCGGTTGCTTGAAGGTCAGTTGGCAGTTTGGGTGCGTGCTTGGCTGGTGCAGTGAAGAGGGCAAAGTGATAATGACCTGGGTCTTTGGCTTCGATCAGCGGTGCGAAAATGCCTTGCTCATCTTGGGGTAGGTCCAGATGCGTCTGATCTTTCGTATTGCTGGAGATCAAGATTTGGCTTGTGCCATCTTGGCCTAGCGGTACGCTGCACCATCGGCATTGATAGCCCTGAAAGCAGACTAGCGCCATACTCGGGCCCCAATAGTTTTCGATCCGCTGAAGTCTGAGAGCGAACTCTTCGCCTAGCTCAATCGTTGCTTGCGGTGTGGGCTGGTGGCTGGCCCGTTGCACAAGCCCAAAGCCTGTATCTGTTTCAGCTGTGATGATGCTCAGCGCTTTGTTCTTCGCATGGGTGTCCAGCCATGCAGACCATGCATCTATGCCCGGTGCAGTAAACAAGCTCGGCGCTGCTTGATAGGCTTGGGTCGGTTAGCGCTGTTTGAGGTGCTGCCATAGAGCTATGTCCTTGCTCTGACGGATCTGCCCTTTGCGGAAGTTGGAGAGATAGTCTGTACCTAAGGCTACTGGTTGACCCATGATCTGCTGAATCGATCTCTCTATGCAGGAATGATCGAAGTACCCCGCTGGGGCATCACGCTGATCACAGCGATCTTCGAAGTTGCCTGGGCCAATCGGACGGAACAGGCGCGCCAAGCTGCCCGCTCAGCGAAGGCGGCGCTGCAGACCTTAGATAAGCAAATCAATGGCCTGCTGAATCTCATCGTTGATGCCACCCAGCCCAGCGTCATCACCGCCTACGAGAAGCGCATTGCAAAGCAGGAAGAAGATAAACTCGCTCTCGACGAACAAGCAGTAAAACCAGTGCTATCCAACACCACCTTTAAGGAATTGCACGAACTCGCTCTCCGATTCCTCTCAAGCCCCTGGGATATATACGAAAAGGGCGATCTGCGATGGAAGCGATTGGTGCTCAGACTAGTCTTTGCGGAGCCTATCGCCTACAACAAGCAATCAGGTGTACGAACCCCGAAAACCAGTATGGTTCACAAACGGTTAGAGGCGTTCAAGGGCAGGAAATGTCAAATGGCGGACCCTAGAGGATTCGAACCTCTGGCCTCTGCCTTCGGAGGGCAGCGCTCTATCCAGCTGAGCTAAGGGTCCTGTCGCACCGCTATAGGCGCGGGTGAGCGGGCGTGCAAGTCACGACAGGAGGTCGTGGCACAGTTCGAGCGCATCCACGAGGGCGTCGACCTCTGCCTTTGTGTTATACATGCCAAAGGACGCGCGGGCGGTGGCTGCGACGCCTAGATGCTCCATCAAAGGTTGGGCGCAGTGATGGCCCGCACGCACTGCGATGCCGCGTTTATCCAGGATGGTAGAGATATCGTGGGCGTGCGCGGCACCATCCATCGAAAAGCTGAACGTCGCGGCTTTGCCTGGCGCATTTCCATAGACCGTGAGCCAATTGAGCCCGCTTAGCTTTTCCTGCGCATAGTCGCGCAACGTCTCTTCGTGCGCGGCGATTGCGTCCATCCCGATCCCGGTGAGGTAGTCGAGCGCGACCCCGAGCCCGATCTGTTGGACGATCCCTGGCGTTCCGGCCTCGAACTTCATCGGGGCGGCGTTGTAGGTTACTGCGTCGCGATGGACCTCGCGGATCATATCGCCGCCGCCCATGAAGGGGCGCAATTCAGCCATCCGGTCGGCGCGGATGTAGATCGCGCCAGACCCGGATGGCCCGTAGAGCTTGTGACCCGTCACCGCGTAGAAATCGCAGCCGAGCTCAGCGACGTTGACCGGCATATGGGCGGCCGCCTGGCACCCGTCCACGACGGTTGGGATGCCCCGCTCGCGCGCAGCCGTGCAGATCGATCTCACGTCGACCTTGGTGCCGAGCACATTCGATTGATGCGTGATGCCCACGAGCCGTGTCTTTGGCCCCATGGCATCGATGACCGCTTGCGGATCGAGCGTCCCGTCAGGCTCCGTCTCTACCCAGCGAATGGTGACGCCCATGCGTTCGCGCAGGAAATGCCAGGGCACAATGTTGGCGTGGTGTTCCATGATCGACAGCACGATCTCATCGCCCGCCTCGAACCGCGGCATGGCCCAACCATAGGCCACGAGGTTCATCCCCTCGGTCGCGTTCGCGCAAAAGACGATTTCGTCCTCAGACGTCGCCCCCAGGAACCGGGCCATTTTGCCCCGCACGGCCTCGTAATTGTCGGTGGCCACTGAGGACAGGTAGTGCAGCCCGCGATGCACATTGGCGTATTCGTGGCTATAGGCATTCGTCACGGCATCAATGACGACCTGCGGCTTTTGCGCCGATGCGCCCGTGTCGAGGTAGACGAGCGGTTTTCCGTTCACCTCCCGCCCCAGAATGGGGAAGTCTGCGCGGATCGCGGTCACGTCGTAGGTCATTGCCCAAACCCCAGAAGCCCAAGGATGAGCGTCAGGCCAAGCCCGATCCCCACCACCACAAAGAGAAGAAGAAGCGCAGAGCGCCCGATGGAGCCAAAGCCCTGCAGCACATCAATAAAGACGAGAAGCACCCAAATCAGACCGATGCCAATGCCCAGGCCCAGAAACCCGCCCAGCGTGGGCGAGACGAGAAACACCGCGCTTTGCAAGATCACGCCCGCGAGTTGCAGCACCTGGAGCCATGCCACGACGAGGAACGCCCCAGCGAGATCCCCCTGCCCGCTCATCGCGTTGCCGGTAAAGTAGATCCCATAGCCCATCACGATGGCCGAAAGGCCCAAAAAGCCAACAGTTGTGAGGGGCGTAAAGGCCACGCCTGGCACAAGCTCCACCGTTGTGCTGCCGTTCATGACAAAGGACACGATCACGGTGATGATGACGCTCAGCGCCAGGATCATCATGGCCGCCTCGCGCGTGATCCGGAGGCTCAACAGCTCCGCCGCGGCTTCGGCCGGGCGGGTGACTGAGACACCGATAAGGTTAAACAGCTGGTTCATCCCCGCTCCGCCTCGCGCATATTGATGGACCAAAAAAGCAGGAACACGGCAAACCACACAAGTCCAACGGCGTCCGCCTCCGCCCCGGGGCCAATGAACCCTTGGGTCAGCCCCCAGAGCAGCAAGACCGGCGTCGTGGCAAGCAGTGACCAAAACAGCGCGAGCCGTGCGGTATACCAACTGCCCTGGCCGCGAAAGAGTTTTGCGGCCAGGCGGGCTAAGGCGGCAATCACATAGAAGAGGAGCGGCATGATAAAGAGCGTGGTAAACATGGCGTAGGCCAGGAGCATCGTCAGATCCTCCCCCGTCTCCTGGGCCTGTCGGGCGAGCCGCGGCCAAGACGCGACGAAAAACACCAAACATGCTCCAGCCAAGATCGCGATTGCGCGGTCTTCGCGTTGGCCCGCGCTGAGCAAACGGCGAAAAACCGTGCGCGGGCGCCAGTAGCTGCGCAGAATGTCCCGAGTGACGGCCATGGGGCGTTAGCCTCTGAGCCAGTCTGTAATGCGTTCCAGCACCATCTCCGACAGGGTGTCATCCTCGATCTCCTCCAGGGCCTCGGCGAGGAAAGACAGCGTGAGCAGGTCTTCGGCCTCTTTCCGCGGGACCCCGCGCGAGCGCAGGTAGAACAGAGCGCCCTCGTCGATGGCCCCCGTGGTGGAGCCATGCGAACAGGCCACGTCGTCAGCGTAGATCTCAAGCTCCGGCTTGGCGAGGAACTGGCTGTCATCATCCAAAAGCAGCGATTGGCTAATCTGGTAGCCATCGGTCTTTTGAGCGGCCGGTTGGACAAGGATTTTGCCCTGAAACACGCCCGTCGCCCCGTTCCGCAGCACCTTTTTGAAGACCTGGCGGCTTTCGCCGTTGAGCCCGTCATGGGTGACATAGACCGTGTCGTCGTGGTGGAATTTCCCTGTGGCGCCGTCGCCCAGGCAGGTGCCCGCGATATGGGCCACGGCGTCAACTCCGTGAAGCTCCATCACCGCCTCATTGCGCGTGGCGATGCCGTCGACGGTTAGCGAAAAGCTTTTGACGACGCTTTCGGTCCCAAGCTCGGCGTAGAAATGCGTCGCGGCCTCGACATCTGTTTCGCGCCCCTGGACGCGCAGATGGTGCAGCGTCCCGCCATCGGCGACGGAGGCTTCGATCATCGTGTCAAAGCGCGCGCCTGCGTACCCCTCTTCGAGCAGCGTCAGGTTGGCCCCTGTTTCGACCTTGATCGCATGGTGCAGCACCGACTGCCCACCTGTGGACCGGTAGGACAACCGGATCGGGCGGGACGGCGTACCGGTGACGTGGATCAGCACCCCCTCGCCCGCGAGCGCGGTATTGAGCGCCGCAAGCGGGCGCGGCACGGGCTTAAAGAGCGCGGCGCCATCCCGGCGCGTGGCCTCGTTCGCGCGCGCCTCAAGCACGCCGTAGACGGATTTCGCCCAGTGCAGGTCCGCGGTCGCGGCTTCCGACAAAAGCGAGATTTCCACGCCCTCAAGCGCCAACGCGTCAGAGGCCGCCGCATCAAAGACGCCATCGACAAAGCTGAGCGTCAGTGCGTTGGCCGCGTCAAAAACGTCGGATCGCGCCGTGGTCGTGGCAAATCGCGGCTCGGCGGAGGTCCAAGCGGTCGGGTCGGTGAACTTCCAGTATTCATCGCGGCGCACCGGCATGCCGAGCTTCGCCAGACGCTCCCGCGCGGCCTTGCGCGCCTCTTTGATCCAGACCCCACCCGCGGGTTCTGGGACCAGCGCGAGCGTGGCGTCCGTAAGGTCTTGCTTTACCTTGGGCAGCGACATTACGCGGTCTCCAACAGATTGGCGTAGCCGTTGTTTTCCACCTCAAGCGCGAGGTCGGGCCCGCCTTGGGTGATCATGCGGCCATCGGCCATGATGTGAACGACATCGGGTTTGATGTGGTCGAGCAGGCGTTGGTAGTGTGTGATGACAAGGAACGTCCGCTCACCGTCACGCAGGGCGTTTACGCCCTCTGCCACCAGCTTCATCGCGTCGACGTCGAGGCCGGAGTCCGTCTCGTCCAAGATGCACATCTTGGGCTCGAGCATCGCCATCTGGAGGATTTCATTGCGCTTTTTCTCCCCGCCGGAGAAGCCGACATTGACCGGGCGTTTGAGCATATCCGCATCGATTTTGAGGCTTTTCGCCTTTGCGCGCACCTCCTTGAGGAAATCGCCTGCGCTCATTTCCTCCTGCCCGCGCGCTTTGCGTTGTGCGTTCACGGCGGTGCGCAAGAAGGTCATGTTGCCCACGCCGGGGATTTCCACCGGGTATTGGAACGCGAGGAAGAGGCCCGCCGCCGCACGCTCCTCCGGCTCCATCTCCAGCAGGTCTTCGCCATCGAGCGTTGCGGACCCGTCCGTCACCTCGTACCCGTCGCGGCCGGACATGACGTAGGACAGCGTCGATTTCCCGGACCCATTCGGCCCCATGATCGCGTGCACCTTACCGGGTTCCAGCGTCAGGTTTACGCCTTTGAGGATCTGCTTATCCTCTTCTTCCAGCGATACGTGCAGGTTCTTAATATCGAGCATAGCGTCCTCTTACAGAGCGGTCGCGCGGGTGGCGCGTGGTGTTTGGTTTGTGGGGGTCATGACTTGCCCCCGAAGAGTGAGTTGCCGACCAACGAGCCGAAAAAGCCTGACGCAGCGGCGAAGCCGATGATTTGCCACGCGGCGAGCGCGTCCGTGATGGTGTCGACCACAAAGGCGAAACAGGCGCAGAAGACTGCCGTGGCGAGGGCGGCGAGGAGCTTGGTCATATTCATGACCACCGATCAAACTTGCCGGAGGCCTTCGCGGCCCTGATCGCATCCACTCGCGATGCGCTTGCAATCTCGTGCTGAGCGTTGAGTGACGCGCGGAGCTTGGCAACACTAGCTTTATTTTGGCGATGCAGCAGGAACGCAATGGCTGCGCTGATCGTGAGCGCAACCCCCAGCGCCCGGTAGAATCCCGTCATCGACCCAACCAGACCGATCTGCCATCCAATTGCGGGTACGAACAGCAGCAAGGCTACCACCAGAACAATACCAACTCCCACAGCAACAAGCGGACGACAGGACGCCAAAAGAGAGCGATTTACCGCTTCAACGGTCGCGTCAGCCTTCGGGTGCGCCTGCCCCGGCGTGAAGCTATGATTTTGCAAGTTATCCATGGCCTGTTAGATCCGGGCTTACCCCACCGACCCTTCAAGCGAAATCGCCACAAGCTGTTGCGCTTCCATCGCGAATTCCATCGGCAGCGCTTGCAGCACTTCCTTACAGAAGCCGTTGACGACGAGCGCTACGGCCTCCTCTTCGTCCATGCCGCGCTGGCGGCAGTAGAAGAGTTGGTCGTCGTCCACCTTGGACGTCGTCGCCTCGTGTTCGACGCGCGACGAGTTATTCTTCACCTCGATATAAGGCACCGTGTGCGCCCCGCAGGTGTCGCCGATCAGGAGCGAGTCGCACTGGGTGTAGTTGCGCCCGTTCTTCGCCTTTGGCGCCATGCTCACCAGCCCGCGATAGGTGTTCTGCGCTTGGCCCGCACTGATCCCCTTGGACACGATCCGTGATTTCGTATCGCGGCCCAGATGGACCATCTTGGTGCCCGTATCGGCCTGTTGGAAGTTGTTGGCGATGGCGATGGAGTAGAACTCCCCCTGGCTTTCATTGCCCTTGAGCACGCAGGACGGGTATTTCCACGTCACCGCGGACCCGGTTTCGACCTGCGTCCACATCACCTTCGCCCGGTCGCCCCGGCATTCGGCGCGTTTGGTGACGAAGTTGTAGATGCCGCCCTTGCCCTCTTCATCCCCCGGGAACCAGTTTTGGACGGTGGAGTATTTCACCTCCGCGTCTTCCATGATGACGATTTCGACGACGGCGGCGTGGAGCTGCGCCACGTCCCGCTGTGGTGCGGTGCACCCCTCCAGATAGCTCACGTAGGCGCGCTCATCGCAGATGATCAGCGTGCGTTCGAACTGGCCTGTGTTTTCCGCATTGATGCGGAAATAGGTGCTCAGTTCCATCGGGCAGCGGACGCCCGGTGGTACGTAAACGAACGAGCCGTCGGAGAAGACGGCGGAGTTCAGCGCGGCGTAGTAGTTGTCGGTGACGGGCACCACGGAACCGAGGTAATTCTTCACCAGATCCGGGTGATCCTTGATCGCTTCAGAAATGGAGCAAAAGATCACGCCCTTGGACGCGAGCTCCTTCTTGAAGGTTGTGCCCACAGAGACCGAGTCAAACACCGCATCCACAGCGACCTTGCGTTCGGAGTTATCCTCCGGCGTTGGGCCCTCAAGTTCCTCCACACCCGCGAGGATCTTCTGTTCCTTCAACGGAATGCCGAGCTTGTTGTAGGTCTCCAAAAGCTTCGGATCGACGTCATCGAGCGACTTTGGCTTTTCGACCATGCTCGCGGGACGGGCATAGTAATACTGATCCTGGAAATCGATCTCAGGATACTCGACCATCGCCCAATCGGGTTCGGTCATCTTGAGCCAGCGGCGGTAGGCGCGCAGGCGCCAGTCCGTCATCCATTCGGGTTCATCGTTCTTGGCAGAGATCAGGCGCACGATGTCTTCGGAGAGGCCCTTGGGCGCATACTCCATCTCAATCTCAGTTTCCCAGCCGTGTTTGTATTTGCCCGCCAGTGCGGCGACCTTTGCGACGGTTTCCTCTTCAACGCCCTCTTTGGCTTTGAATACGGGCGCCTCTGCTTCGTGTGTCGTGTCTAAAGCGGTCATGGAACCCCCTACCTCTTAGGCCGCGCGTGCGCGGATGCGTTCATATTTCGCGGCCCAAGTTTCTGCGAACCTGCGAATGTCTTCTTCCGTTGTGGCCGGACCGATGGAGACGCGAACGGCCTGCGCCGCTTGTGTGTCCGAATAGCCCATGGCCGTGAGCACGCCGCTCGCCTTTGCTTTGCCGCTGGAACAGGCCGATCCCGCCGATATCGCGAAACCAGCAAGGTCCATCTGCATCACTTGGGTCTCCCCCTTCCAGCCGGGTGCGATGAAGCACGACGTGTTGGGCAAGCGCGGCTCGTCCTTTCCGACAAAAATAATCGGTTCTGTGAAACCTTCCAGACTTATTTCTAGAATATTTCTAAATTCCTCGACCCGGGACCACACGCCGGTCTCAAGGTCTCTTTGAGCGGCGGCAGCGGCGGCGCCGAAGCCCGCGATCCCGATCACGTTTTCCGTGCCAGAGCGGCGGCCCATTTCTTGCCCGCCGCCGCGGATCTGGGCGGCCACATCCAAGCCCTGGCGCAGAATCAGCGCGCCGACACCTTTAGGCCCCCCAAGCTTGTGGGCAGAGATCAGCGCCATATCGGCGCCTGACCACGCAAAGCTCACCGGCACTTTGCCAAAGGCCTGGGTAAAGTCGCTCACCGCAATCCCTGGCGGCAGCTCTTGCATAACCCCCGTTTCGGAGTTTGCGAGCTGAAGCGTGCTGTGGCTGGGGTCCGCGACACTCACGCAGCCTGCGCTGCTCACAGGCAGGTCACTGCCAGCGTATGCGCGCACAGCGTCATGTTCGACGGCTGAGCCGTGAAGCCCGCGACCGCTCAACGCGAGCGCTGCGGCTTCGGTCGCTGAAGAGGTAAAGACGATGTCGGCCCCTGAGGCGCCAATCGCCTCCGCAATCTGGGCGCGCGCCTTTTCGATGATCGCCTTGGCCGCTCGCCCCTCCGCATGGACGGAGGACGGGTTTCCCAGCGCATCCATAGCCGCAATCATCGCTGTGCGTGCCTCTGCCCGCAGCGGGGTGGTCGCGTTGTAATCAAGATAAACACGCTGCATGGACCTACCCCCTACGTCGCGACAGGGACGTGGTGCGCGCGATCACTCGTCAACCAACGTCAGAAGCGAAGGAACAGCCGGACAGGGCGTAAGCTCATTCTTGACCACGTCAGAAAGCCGCGTCTGGTGGAGGAAGACGTAGACCTGGGCCGACAGCCCCTCCCACAAGCGGTTTGTCATGGATTGCGCACGGGACCCTGATACCGCACCCGATGCCCCTGCCCCAGTGTGGAGCGCGTTCACGGTCTCATCCACGGCGCCCAGGATTTCGGACACGCGAATGTCGGAGGCCGGACGCGCCAGACGATAGCCACCGCCCGGTCCACGCACCGACTGCACCAGCCCCGCGCGCCGCAGTTTCACAAAGAGCTGCTCCAAATAGGCGAGCGAAATTTGCTGACGCTTCGAAATTTCCCCCAGCGACACCTGTTTGTCTTGGTCTTGCAACGCCAGATCGGCCAGAGCGACCATCGCATAGCGTCCCTTGGTGGAGAGTTTCATCGTCGCATCCTCTGCACATATGCCCCGCGCCTTGGAATTGACGCGGGCCGCACGCATGGTATCCCTCTACATCGCGCGTTGCGCGGATTAGAACCATTCTAAATTTCGGCGGGCACAGCGTCAAGAGCAGCCCGGCGGACCCAATCAAAGTGAGCGCCCATGCCCGAGGTTATTTTTGCAGGTCCCGAAGGTCGGCTCGAAGGCCGCTACCACCCGCAAAAGCAGAAAGACGCCCCTATCGCCATCGTATTGCACCCGCATCCCCAGTTCGGCGGGACGATGAACAACAAGGTCGTCTACAATCTGCACTACGCCTTTTTCAACATGGGCTTCACCGTGTTGCGCTTCAACTTCCGTGGGGTTGGGCGCAGCCAAGGCGAATATGACCAGGGTGTGGGCGAGTTGAGCGATGCCGCGAGCGCGCTCGACTACCTGCAATCGATGAACAACAACTCCAAACATTGCTGGGTGGCTGGGTTTTCGTTCGGGGCCTGGATCGGCATGCAGCTTTTGATGCGCCGGCCGGAGATCACGGGATTTATCTCCGTCTCGCCACCGGCCAACATGTATGACTTTTCCTTTCTGGCGCCCTGCCCCTCGTCGGGTTTGATCATCAACGGGACCGGTGACCGCGTGGCGCCGCCCGCGGATACGCAAACGCTCGTGGGCAAGCTTCATGAGCAAAAGGGCATCACCATCACCCATCAGGAGATCGAGGGCGCCGGGCATTTCTTTGAAGAGCCGCATATGGACACGATGATCGGCAACGTCACCGAGTATGTCCAACGCCGTCTTACCGAAAACACGCGCTAAATTGCGGGCGAAAAGCGACGCCGATCAGGGCGCCTGACCGGGACTTTTCGGCGGATGCACCTTACTAGGGGGCATGCTCTACGGACTTGCTCTTTTGCTGTTCGCAGCCCTTGCGGCCCCTGTTCAAGCGCATGGGCCGGACGCTTGGCACCTAGATTGCTCGCAACGCGCCTGCGTGGCGCGCAATGGGCCACTCATGCTGTGGACAGATCGCAGAGGCGCCCCCGTCCTGTCGTCAACGGTTCCGCTTGACGGGGTTGAGTTGCATTTCGCCGGGTTAAGCTACCCATTGACCCGGCTACTCGGTCGCCCATTGAGCCCGATCTGGCAGGCACGCCTTGCCGCAGACCACGGGGTGATCAGCCTGCGCCGCAGTGAGCAAACGACGCGCATTTCACTGGCCGGGTTCTCTGATGCGCTCAACAGGTTGCGCAGTCAGACAGGTCTCGCGCGCCCCTCGGCGCCAGGGCCCCTTGCTGCGATGGGTCTCGCGGACGCGCGCGCGCGTGGGACGCCAGGCAGACATATTCCTTACACCAAACCGCAGGTCGAATTCGCCATTCGGGCGCAAAATAGTGGGGATGCCACAGGGCTTACGGGTGACATGGAACCGATACGCTGATTTTATGGCGCGACTAGAGCTCAATGAGGTCAGCCTATGAGTACCGTCAACACCCTCGCCGCGGCGCTGGCAGATGATGTTTTGGCCGCACAAGAGGAGACCGGAAACGACCGCCTTTTTGTGGAGATCGGGGCCGTGCTGGCCACGGCCTCCCAAACCTTGGAGGAGGCATTCATGACCGAATGCCGGATCCGCATGGCCGAGCAAAAGGCGCGCAGCGCGCTCGCGACCGCGCTGCAGCACCATCGCGCCGGGCGTTAGCGGCGTTTCGCGCGCCGCGCGGCCAGCGCAGCCACCCCACCCAGCATTAGAAGCCCGGAGGCAGGCAACGGCACGGGCGCCGCGGTGGGCGTGTAGTCATAGGTGATCGTCGCCGACAGCGTGTACCCGGACAGCACGGCCTCGACCGATTCGCCCGAATTCACGAACGCCTCCAGATTCGTGATCGCCGAAAACACACCCGTCGCTGCGCCCTGGAACTGAGCGTTCCAGACTGAGCCCGAAAAGGTCACGGCGTCAGACGCTTGGACAAAGAGGCTTTCGACCGTGGGCTGACCGGTGGACGAACACGCGGGCGCCGCACCAATGCCGCAGGCGACCAGGACTTCTTCGAAGTTGCCGCCCGCCGTGAGCGAGCCCAGCCGTAGCGTCGTGTCGACGGAGCCGTAGCCGTCGCCAGACCCGAAATCGAGCAGCCGAGCTTCCAGCGTTCCGCTATACCCCAATGCGACGCTCACGGAATTCAATGTGCCAAGCGCTGCGTTGAAGTTTTGGAACTGCACCGAGCTTGTGTCGCTCCCGATTGTCACAACGCCCGTACCGCCGCCTGGGCCAAAAAACTCCTCATCGAGGACCGAAAAGGATTGGGTCAAAGAGGTGGTTGTGGTGACCGTCGCGGCATGACCGACTTGAGCGGCGCAGGCAAACAGGGCGGCGAGGATAAGAGGCTTCATTGATGGCTCCGAATTGAGTGTTTTCGCATCATTTCTTTCGCCATGACGGGCCGCTGAGCTCAAGTAGAGTTTCCCTGACTTGGCCTCGCACGTTGGGCGTACCGCACGCAGAGACTGCGACGGTATACCGCCGCATACTATACTGGCGCCGCCGCCAAATCCGCGCTAAGGCCAAGCAACTGATCCAGGAGGAATCCCATGTCCGCATTTGACGGCACCGATATCGTATACACCACCGTGGACGAGGCTCCCGAACTCGCAAGCGCGTCGCTTTTGCCCATTGTGAAATTCTTTGCCTCGGCTGCAGGCGTGAATGTGGAAACGCGCGATATCTCCCTCGCGGGGCGCATCATCGCGACCTTTCCTGAGGTTTTGACACCCGAGCAAGCACAATCCGACGATCTCGCCGCGCTTGGCGAGTGGGTCAAAACGGCAGAAGCAAATGTGATCAAACTGCCCAACATCTCCGCCTCTGTGCCGCAGCTCACCGCGGCCATCGCGGAGCTTCAGGCCAAGGGCTACGCGCTGCCCGATTACCCGGAGGAGCCGTCGACGGACGCTGAAAAAGCGGTCCGCGCGAAATACGACACGATCAAAGGCTCTGCCGTGAACCCAGTGCTCCGGGAAGGCAACTCTGACCGCCGCGCGGCGACGGCGGTGAAGAACTACGCCAAAGCCAACCCGCACCGCATGGGAAAATGGAGCGCCGACAGCAAGACGCACGTCGCATCCATGTCCGGCAACGACTTTTACGCCAACGAAAAATCCGCCACCGTGACCGACGCGCAAGCCGGTGCCGCAAAAATCGTTCTCAACGATACAGTGCTCAAGGATGGGTTCCAGCTCGCCGCGGGCACTGTCGTTGACGCGGCCTTTATGTCGGCCGCAGCTCTGCGGTCTTTCCTGAGGGCAGAGATTGCGAGCATGGAACCTGGCGTGCTCTTCTCGCTCCATCTCAAGGCCACGATGATGAAAGTGTCGGATCCGATCCTCTTTGGTCACGGTGTATCGGCCTATCTCGAAGGGTTCTTTGAGACCCATTGCGAAGCGCTCCAAGCGCTTGGCGTGAACCCAAATGCAGGCATCGGTGACATTGAAGCAAAGATTGCCGGCAACGCGGACCTTGAGGCCGCGCTGAAAGCCGCGATGAACGCGGCACCGCCAATGTACATGGTGAATTCAGACAAGGGCATCACGAACCTCCACGTGCCCTCCGACGTGATCATCGACGCCTCCATGCCCGCCGTGATCCGCGCAGGCGGAAAGGGCTGGGGCCCAGACGGGGCCGAGGCGGACACAAAATGCGTCATCCCGGACCGCTGCTACTCGTCGGTCTATGACGAGGCGATCAGCTTTTTCAAAGCCAACGGCGCGCTCGATGTAACCACGGCAGGCGCCGTGCAAAACATCGGCCTCATGGCCCAAAAAGCGGAAGAATACGGGTCCCACCCAACAACGTTCGAGATCGCGGAGGCAGGCACGATCAAGGTCATCGCTGCAAACGGCGACGTGCTTCACGAACATGCGGTGGAGGTCGGCGATATCTGGCGCGCGTCCTCTGCAAAGAAGGCGCCGATTGAGGACTGGGTCAAGCTTGCCATCGACCGGCAGGCCGCCACAGGCGCCCAGGCGATTTTCTGGCTCGATGCCGCTCGCGCCCACGACGCCGAGCTCATCGAAAAGGTGAAGCCCATCCTCGAAGCCGCTGGTGTGGCTGACAAATTCATGATCATGGCCCCGCGGGAGGCAACGCGCCTGACGCTAGAGACGATCACAGCTGGCCACGACTCCATCGCGATCACAGGCAACGTGCTGCGCGACTACCTGACGGACCTCTTCCCGATCTTGGAGCTTGGGACGTCGGCAAAGATGCTGTCGATTGTGAAGCTCATGCAAGGCGGCGGGCTTTTTGAAACGGGCGCGGGCGGCTCCGCGCCCAAGCACGTGCAGCAGCTCGTGGAAGAAAACCACCTGCGCTGGGACAGCCTTGGCGAATTTTGCGCATTGGGCGAAAGCTTCGACTTCTTGGCATCGGCGACGGGCAACGCAAAGGCCGCGGCGCTCGCCAAAGGGGTTGAGGCCGCAACGCAAGGGATCCTCGACAACGAGCGTTCGCCCGGGCGCAAAGTGGGTCAACCCGACAACCGCGACAGCCACTACTGGTTCGCGCGCTACTGGGCAGAGGCGCTCGCAGCCTCCGACGATGCCGACATCGCTGCGTATTTCGCCCCGGTCGCCAAAGCCCTGGCCGAAGGCGAAGACGCGATCACAGCAGAACTCGCGGCCGTGCGCGGGACAGCTGTTGATATCGGTGGGTACTACAAAGCCGACCCGGAAAAGCTTGCCGCGGTCATGCGCCCGTCGGCCACGCTCAACGCCGTCTTTGGGTAATCGCGCCTAACATGCACAAATTGGCGACCCGGGTCACGAAACCGGGCCGCCATCTGCGCCGCATGCTGGACATCGCCGCGCCGCAGCATACCCTAGCTCTATGCCAGCGCCGATCACCATAGACCCCGATGCCGTGGCCCACACACCGCTTGAGGACGTGCAGGGTATCTCTATCGGATGTTTCCTGACCTCTGTGGGGCTGGTCTTTCTGACCCATCTCGGGCTCGTGACGGGTCAGACGGCGGGGCTCGCGCTGCTTATCGCGTATCCGATGGGGTGGTCGTTTGGCCTCACGTTTTTCGTCATCAACATCCCCTTTTACGTCTTTGCCTATATGCGGCTCGGCCTGTCCTTTACACTCAAGAGCTTGATCTGCGTCACGATCGTGTCTGTGCTGTCGGAATACCTGCCGCTCTTTGTGGTCTTAGACGCCGTGAACCCCATCGTCGGTACGCTGATCTTTGGCACGACGGTTGGGCTTGGCCTTTTGGCCTGTTTTCGCCATGGCGGATCGCTTGGCGGGCTGGGCGTTGTCGCGTTGATCATCCAAGACCGCACCGGTTTCAAAGCGGGATATGTGCAGCTCTTGGTTGATGTCGCGATCTTCGCGGTCGCGGTCTTTCTGTTCCCGGCGGCTGTCGTGGCCTATTCCTTTTTCGGCGCGGTGGTGCTCAATGGCGTTATCGCCTTCAACCACCGACGTGACCGGTACATTGCGAGCTGATCCATGCCCACGGCCTATTACTACCTGATCGCCGCCATCGCTTTTGAGGTGGTCGGCACAAGCGCGCTCAAAGCGTCCGAGCAGTTCACAAAGGTCTGGCCCGCCTCGCTGACGGTCGCGGCCTACGCGGTGAGCTTTGTGCTCCTCTCCTTCTCCCTGCGGACGATCCCTGTGGGCATCGCCTACGCGATTTGGAGCGCGTTCGGCATCGTCCTGATCGCCGGGATCGGGCTTGTGGTGTTTGGCCAGAAACTGGACCTGGCCGCGGTTATCGGTCTAAGCATGATCGTGGGTGGGGTCGTCGTCATCCACGTCTTTTCAAACTCGGTGAGCCACTGATGGAACAGTCGTTTTGGCATGAACGCTGGTCGAGCGGGCGCATCGCCTTCCACGAGGGGGAGGTGAACGCGATCCTTAGGGACCATGTCGACCTGCTGGGATCACGGGTCTTTCTGCCGCTGTGTGGCAAGGCCGTCGATCTGGCTTGGCTCGCCGCGCGCGAGCACGAGGTTGTGGGCGCCGAGCTTGATGCGATCGCGGTCGAGGCGTTCTTTGCGGAACAAGATCAAACGCCAGATATCGACGCCGCCGGTCCGTTAAAACGCTATCGCGCAGGCGCCGTGACGATTTTTCAGGGGGATATCTTTGCGTTGACGGCGGACGCGTTGGGGCCGGTAGACGCCGTTTTTGATAGGGCCGCGCTGGTGGCGTTGCCGCCCGCAATGCGGGTGGACTACGCGCAGCACTTAGCCTCGCTGACGGCCCACGCGCCGCAGCTTTTAGTGACCTACGAATACGACAATCCGGCCATGCAGGGCCCGCCACATTCAGTGCCGCCTACGGAGGTGCTGGATCACTACGGTGCCGAATACACCGTCACAGAGCTGCTTCGCGCGCCGATCACGGGGCTGCTCACGCAGCGGACCACGGGCAGCGAGGTCGCCTACCACCTGACGCCCCGCTAAGCGCCAAAGAAAAAGGCCGGGGGTCGCCCCCCGGCCAGTCTCGCAACTCAGGCTCAGTTATGTACCGCTCGGTGTTTCTGCCTGCGGCCTGAGTGGCGTCAGGGGCGAGCGCACCCGCCCCGGAAGACTCGCCAACCTTCTGTTGACGAAGTTATTTGAGCCTCGCTTCTCTAATAAGATCCGCGATCTCAATTCCAATTTCTTCAATCGTGTAGTTGGACGTGTTGCGTGCCACCTTGTCAGCGAGAGAAGGGCTGTAGTCGATCACTTCCTGCTTGGACACACGGTGCCAGATTGGAAGCAGGACTTGTTCGTCATTGACTGCGCGCGTGACCAACCCATCCAACTCGTAATTCGTCCATCCCTTCTGAAAAAAAGCGTAGGAGAAGACAACAACGCCAAACCGCGACTTTGCCAAACCGTTGTCGATTCTTCGTCTTAGGCTGTCGCCAATTCTCAGTTCAAGGTCATCGATCCATACGGATATCCCTTGATCCTGAAGAAACCTCGCGAGCGGCGTTGCCACCGCCTCCTTGTCTTCCGAAGCGTGAGAAATGAAAACATCGTACTCCTTTTCGGCGTCGGAAGCTCTGTCAGCGAACGAGACCACGTCACCCAGAGGCGTGTTTTCCAGTGTTGGGAGCCTTCCAGGCAACCTCCGAATTGAGTGGCGCACGCTTCCACGGTGGCCGCCAAGGTCAATGGTTATGTACCAATGTCCAGCGCGAGGCACCGTCAAAGATGCTGGAGAACGCTTTGCAAGACCACCATAATACCGGTGCCTCCGACCACTCTTGAAACTGCTGTAGTTACTCGAGTCCATCAGACGCACGTTGGCTTGTTTATCGAGAGAAACCTCGACAATCTCGCCTGACCTGCAATTCCCGAGATCATAGTAGGAGAAATTCATTAGTTGTCTCCTAGCTGCACCCCGACGTCCCGCCGCAGGTGTTGCATTTCATGCAGGTGCCGTTGCGCACGAGCGTGTAGTTGCCGCATTCCCCGCATGGGTCGCCCTCGTAGCCCTGCATCTTGGCCTTGGTGGCGGCGTCCATTGTGATCGTGCCGGTCGCCAGCGCCGTGGGCTCATTTGCGACCTCGGGCACGAGGGTTGCGAGCGCTTGCTGCGGGTCGACCGACCCGTCGAGCGCCATGGCCCCTGCCCCACCTTGGTAGACCACGAATTCCTGCGGGACGCGGTTGCGGTGGTAGCCGGTGGACACCATCTGCTTGAGCACTTCTACGCCTTTCAGCGCGCTCGATTCCGATGGGGACTGGACGTTGGACACGCCCTCCTCCTCCCCGCGGCCCAGGTCGTCGAATGTGGCGCCTTCTGGCTTCACATGGGCGAGCTCCGTGCGGTCGAGATAGGACACCGCAAGCTCTCGGAAGATGTAGTCGAGGATCGAGGTCGCATTCTTGATGCTGTCGTTCCCCTGCACCATCCCGGCGGGCTCGAACTTGGTGAAGGTAAAGGCATCCACGAACTCCTCCAACGGCACGCCGTACTGGAGCCCGACAGAGACCGCGATGGCGAAGTTGTTCATCATCGCGCGGAAGCCTGCGCCCTCTTTGTGCATGTCGATGAAGATCTCACCGAGCTTGCCGTCCTGGTACTCACCCGTCCGCAGGTAGACCTTATGCCCACCAACGATGGCTTTTTGCGTGTAGCCACGGCGGCGTTCGGGCATCTTTTCCCGGCGGGTTTTGGCGACCTCTTTGATGACGATCTTTTCGACGATCTTTTCGGCCAGCACGGCGGCCTTTTCGGGCATGGTGCCAGTTTCGAGCACCTCTGCGGCCTCATCGTCATCTTCGACCAGTGCTGCGGCGAGCGGCTGGGACAGTTTGGAGCCGTCACGGTAGATCGCGTTTGCTTTCACACCCATGCGCCAGGAGCGCTCGTACGCCTCCTGCACTTCGGCGATGGTCGCGTCGTTGGGCATGTTGATCGTCTTGGAGATCGCGCCGGAGATGAACGATTGCGCCGCTGCCATCATATCGATGTGGGAGTTCACGCTGAGGAAGCGCTTCCCCTTTTTCCCGCAGGGGTTGGCGCAGTCAAACACGCTCAGATGCTCGTCCTTCAGATGCGGTGCACCCTCCAGCGTCATCGTCCCACAGACATGGTCATTGGCCGCCTCAATCGCGGCTTTTGAGAAGCCGAGATGGATGAGCAGGTCAAAGGACGGGTCGTTCAGCTTTGCCGCGGGGATGCCCAGCACGTCGGTGCAGAACTCCGCCCCCAGCGTCCACTGGTTGAACACAAAGCGGATGTCGAAGGCCGAAGGCAGGGCTGCTTCGATCTTGTCGATCTCTGCTTTGCCAAACCCGTGCCCGATCAGCGCCGTGTGGTTGATCCCTGGTGCATTTCCGAGGGAGCCATGGCCCACCGCGTAGGAGATGATTTCCCCGATCTCGCTGTCGCGGTAGCCGAGCGTGGCCAGCGCGGACGGCACGGAGCGGTTAATTATCTTGAAGTATCCGCCGCCCGCGAGCTTTTTGAACTTCACTAGTGCGAAGTCCGGCTCGATCCCGGTGGTGTCGCAGTCCATGACGAGGCCGATGGTGCCCGTGGGTGCCACCACGGTGGCTTGCGCGTTGCGGTAGCCGTTCTGCTGACCAAGCTCGAGCGCCTGATCCCATGCCTCCATCGCGACCTTTGGGAGGCGCGCATCGGGGCAGTTGGCGTGGTCGAGCGGTACCGGTGTCACGTTGACGTCATTGTAGCCGCTCTTTTTGCCATGGGCCGCGGTGCGGTGGTTCGCGATGACGCGCAGCATGTGGTCCTTGTTGCGCTCGTAGCCTGCGAAGGCGCCGAGCTCGCCTGCCACTTCAGCAGACGTCGCATAGGACACGCCGGTCATGATCGCGGTGAGCGCGCCGCACATCGCCCGGCCCTCGTCGCTGTCATAGCCGTAGCCCATATTCATTAGCAGGCCGCCAATGTTGGCGTAGCCAAGGCCAAGCGTGCGGAAATCGTAGCTGAGCTGCGCGATCTCCTTCGACGGGAACTGCGCCATCATCACGGAGATTTCGAGCGTCAGCGTCCAAAGCCGCGTGGCATGCATGTAATCTTCGACCTGGAACTCACCGTCCTTAAGGAAGGTCAGCAGGTTCATCGACGCAAGGTTACAGGCCGTGTCATCCAGAAACATGTACTCCGAGCACGGGTTGGACCCACGGATTTCGCCGTCTTCGGGGCAGGTGTGCCAGGCGTTGACGGTGTCGTGGTACTGGATGCCGGGGTCTGCACAGGCCCAAGCCGCGTGGCCCACCTGCTCCCACAGGTCGCGGGCCTTCACCGTTTTGGCGATGGCGCCGTCACGGCGGTTGATAAGCTGCCAGTCCGCGTCCTTTTCGACCGCGTAAAGGAACGCGTCAGTGACCCGGATAGAGTTGTTGGAGTTCTGGCCGGAGACGGAGTTATAGGCCTCGCTGTCCCAATCCGTGTCATAGGTCGGGAATTCGATGCTAGTGTGGCCCTGCTTGGCGTAATCCAGCACGCGCTTCACATAGGTCTCGGGGATCGACACCTTCTTGGCTGCGCGCACGGCGGTGCCCAAGCTCTTGTTCGTCTTGGGGTCGTGGGCGTCGTCTGCCGCGCCATCCCACTGACCAATAGCCGCAAAGATAGCGTTGAGCTTTTCTTCATGCATTTTGGAGCCCGCGACGATGGACGCCACTTTTTGCTCCTCGAGCACCTTCCAGTTGATGAAGTCCTCGATATCGGGGTGATCCGCGTCACAGATCACCATCTTGGCCGCGCGGCGCGTGGTGCCGCCAGACTTGATGGCCCCGGCGGCGCGGTCGCCGATTTTCAGGAAGCCCATGAGGCCCGAGGACTTGCCACCGCCGCTGAGCGCCTCGCCCTCACCGCGGAGGGAGGAAAAGTTGGTGCCCGTGCCGGAGCCGTATTTGAACAGGCGCGCCTCGCGGACCCAGAGGTCCATGATACCGCCGTCATTCACCAGGTCATCGGCGACGGATTGGATAAAGCAGGCGTGTGGCTGGGGGTGCTCGTAGGCGGATTTAGATTTCGTCAGCTTGCCGGTCTTGTAGTCGACGTAGTGGTGCCCCTGCGACGGGCCGTCGATGCCGTAGGCCCAGTGCAGGCCTGTGTTAAACCACTGGGGGGAGTTCGGCGCGGCGCGCTGCGTGGCCAGCATGTGGCGCATCTCGTCGAAGTAGGCGCGCGCGTCTTCTTCGGTCGTGAAGTAGCCGCCTTTCCAGCCCCAATAGGCCCAGGCACCCGCGAGGCGGTCGAAAACTTGCTTGGCAGAGGTTTCCCCGCCGATCTCTGCGTCATCTGCAGGTACGTGGCGCCACAGAAACTCAGGCACGCCTTTTTCTTTGACGGGCTTCAGCGCGGATGGGACGCCCGCCTTGCGGAAATACTTTTGTGCGATGACGTCGCTGGCGACCTGGCTCCACGCCGCGGGCACTTCGATGTCTTTGGCTTGAAACACAATCGTTCCGTCCGGATTGCGAATTTCCGACGTTGTCGTTGTGAATTCGACGTCTGCGTAGGCGTCTTTGCTCTGGCTGGTAAAGGAGCGTTCTATTTTCATTGTCTGCCTCGTCCTATCGGCCCCTGGCTGGCCGTACCCTTGTTCCCGACTGGCCCGCGCGGTCCCGGCCTCAACTCCCGGGATGTGATCTTTGATCTCCGCTCCGGCTAAGCGCCACCATATTTAGTGTGCGCCGCTCCAGCCCACACAAGGTGACGTAGTCGTGAGGTCATCGTCAATTCTCTTTTTTGGGCTCAGGCGCAGATTTTCCCATTGACAGGTCAGCCGATATTGTTGGCCCGCCGAAGGCCGCAACAACATGTAGCAATTCTCCACATACGGATCGGGCCGCAAAGCTCGGTTAAACAAGTGTGAATCCGGCTGAGCGCTCGGGTTGATCCAGCCCTTGTGGAAGACTCATCGCGCGGTGCGCCAAAAGGTTAACGGGTGCTTTTTTTGACGCTGTTACTGTAACAACGCGCGGACCGGCGGCCTGACAACCGTGATCCGCATTCTTTTCGCCACAAACGATACGTTTTTGAAGAAAGCGTTCCGACTCACCCGCTGCCGCACAGGGTCGCCACCACGCGAGTCGCGCCCCCATCCGCACTACATCTTGTAGCATGGCGCGCTTATGACCACAAAACTGAGGGGAGAAAGTTGGTCGGGGCGGCGAGATTCGAACTCACGACCCCCTGTACCCAAAACAGGTGCGCTACCAGACTGCGCCACGCCCCGACCGTGCGCGCCTCTTACGCGGCTCTTAGCGCTTTGAAAAGATCATTTGCAGGGAAAGACTGCGATATCTTGAGGCACAGACGGGTGTTGGATCACGGCCCCGATTTCAAGCCCCAGCAGATCGCTGAGACCGCCGTTGATTTCGAACACAAATCGCACTGGTGTCGTGCTCGGGATGGGGGTCTCGTCATGGGGGATCGCGTTCTCGTGGATATGGGCCACGGTCCCATTGGCTTCGATAAACAGCATATCGAGCGGGATCAGCGTGTTACGCATCCAAAATGCCACGGGTCGCTCTTCGCTAAAGTCAAAGAGCATCCCAGCGCTGCGCGGCATGCTTTCGCGGAACATAAGACCGCGACCGCGTTCCTCAGGCGTGACGGCGAGTTCGATGGAAAAGCGTGCCGTGCTGTCATCGTCGCGGATCGTCAGCACATCAGGGGCGCAGGCCCAGCTCGCACTGCCAATCCAAAGCGCCGCTAGGCCAGTACCGATTCCCAGCTTTGAATAGAGGCCGCCATAAGCCCGCGCTTTCCGTCGAAGACCCGTAGGCATATCGCCTCTCCTGACTGGAGATCCGCAAAGCCAGAGCTTCTAAGGACCTCAATGTGAACAAAGACATCCTTGCCGGATCCAAACACGTTGGCAAACCCAAAGCCCTTGGCCTTATCGAACCATTTGACGCGCGCGGGTTCCAACGGGAGCTCGGCGATGGTCGACGGGGAAAGATCGCTGATGTCGTCGAGCGGCGTCGATGTCGCAACGACGGGGCGCTCAACCGACAGAACTTCCACTGCTTGGATGCCCCGGGCCGTGTCTTGCACGTTCACCTCGATGCGCACGCCGTCGGCAACCGAGCTTTGCCCAAAGTTCCGCAAAACGTTGGCGTGGAGCAGGATATCGCTCCCGCCCTCATCGCCAATGATGAAGCCGAAGCCCTTACCCGGGTCGAACCACTTTACTTGTCCCGCAACGTAGCGGGGCGCACCATCACGCACATTACTGTCAGGCATAAACACCTATCACTTTTTCGCTCCGCATCAGGGCTGAGTTTCATCGTCTCAGACCCGCATCGGCATGAATCAGACGTGCAGCCTACAACACTTGGTTGACAACTCAAGTCATGAGACGCCGCTCAGGGGTACAATCGTACCGCGTCCCACGGTGCTTCACCCGACGTTCTTGTCCAGCGAAAGCGATCATGGAGCCGAAACTCGCCATTTGCCCAAAGCTCAACCTCGAACGGGGTTATCCGAAACCCACCCCAATTCGCTGGTCGCGGTGGTGCGTCGCCGAGCGAGTCGGTGAGGTTCTTCACCCTCTCTTCGAGCGTCGCCCGGCCATCAAGCGGCTGAGATTGGAGCGACGCATGGGCCCCGATCCGGGACCCCAGCGCACGCGATGCGTAATAGGCGTCGGCTTGGGGGCCGTCTTCACGCGTCACCTGCCCCCGCACCCGCACTTGGCGCCCAAGGGTCTTCCAATGCAGGACAAACGCCGCATAGCCCGATGATTGGAGCTCCTCACCCTTTACGCTGTCGTAATTGGTGTAAAAGACAAAGGCATCTTGTTCGATTTCCTTGAGCAGTACAGTTCGAACATTGGGCCGCCCCTGCGCGTCCACCGTTGCAAGCTGCATGGCGTTGGGGTCATTGACCTCAGTTGCCTCTGCCTCCGCCATCCAACGGCGTGCGATAGCGACGGGGTCGTCGCCTTCAAATATCCCTTGGCGTTGTTCCATGGCTCTCTCGCTTGTGGCGCTATCAACGATCCCCTAAACGGGAATGCATTGCTTACGCCAGCACGGGGGTGTGTCAATGGATATCATGGCCGGGAAGCGGGGCCTCATTATGGGGCTCGCCAATGACAAATCGATTGCTTGGGGCATCGCCCAGGCGCTGCGGGCGGCGGGGGCCGAAATCGCCGTCACATATCACGGCGCACCGATGGCAAAGCGCGTGGGCCCGCTGGCCGAGCAGCTCGGCAGCCCGCTTGTCGCGGAATGCGATGCCAGCGATCCGGCGTCTGTCGATGCGCTTATGACGCAAGTGGGTAAGCTTTGGGACGGGATTGACTTCCTCGTCCATGCCATTGGATTTTCAGATAAAAGCGAGCTTCGTGGCCGGTATCTCGACACGAGCCGGGACAATTTCGCCATGACTATGGACGTCTCGGTCTACACGTTCACCTCTGTGATGCAAAAGGCGGAGCCGCTTTTGAACCCTGGCGCCTCAGCGCTCACGCTGTCCTATTTTGGCGCAGAAAAGGTGATGCCGAACTATAACGTGATGGGCGTGGCAAAGGCCGCGCTTGAGGCGTCGGTGCTCTACCTCGCAGCCGATCTTGGTCCCAAAGGCGTGCGCGTCAATGCCATCAGCGCAGGCACGATCAAAACGCTCGCGGCCTCTGGCATCGGGGATTTCCGCGCCATTATGCACTACAACGAAATCTGTGCCCCACTGCGCCGCACCGTCACGCAGGAAGAGGTCGGGAAATCGGCGCTTTACTTGCTGTCGGATCTTGGCAGTGGCGTCACGGGCGAGGTTTTGCATGTCGATGCGGGCTTTAACATCATCGGCATGACGCCAATCGAAAAAGACGACTAACGACGTCCTGGGAGGGAACGGATTATGAACGACCGGCTGCCGCATGAAAAAGGCTTCCACGTGAGCTGGGACCAGATGCACCGCGATAGCCGCGCCCTGGCGTGGCGGCTCGACGGGCGGGGCCCGGACGATGGCGCGTGGCGCGCGATTGTGGCCATCACCCGGGGCGGCATGGCGCCCGCGATGATCATCGCCCGCGAGCTTGGAGTGCGCACGGTCGATACGATCAGCGTCAAAAGCTACAGCAATCAGGACCAGTCGGATGCAAAGGTTCTCAAATCCCCGGATGCCAGCATCATGGGCGATGGGACCGGCGTGCTCGTTATCGACGACCTCGTGGACACAGGCAAAACGCTTGAACTGTGCCGGTCGCTTTACCCCAACGCGCATTACGCAACGGTCTATGCCAAACCCCAGGGGGAACCGATGGTGGACACGTTCATCACCGGTGTGAGCCAAGACACTTGGATCTTTTTTCCTTGGGATATGGCGCTGCAATATGTTGAGCCCTACCGCGGGCGCGATTGATGTCACGCACGGCTCAGACATTTGCCCCCCCGGTGATGGAGGCGCGGCGCTGGCTTGACGGCGTGACATTCTCCGACGATCGCCCGCTCATCAACGTCAGCCAAGCGGCCCCGATGGAGCCGCCCCATCCCGACCTGCGCGCAGCCATGGCAGACGCGTTGGAAGACACTGCGACCCACCTGTATGGCCCCGTGCTTGGACTGCCCGACTTGCGCGCAGAGCTCGCAGCGCAGTGGTCCAGCGCTTATGGCGGTCAGGTTACGGCTGATCAGGTGGCGATCACCTCGGGGTGCAACCAAGCGTTTTGTGCGGCGATCTCAGCGCTTTGCGGTGAGGGGGACGAGGTCATTGTGCCCACGCCCTACTACTTCAACCACCGGATGTGGCTCGACATGGCGGGCGTGGCAACGGTGCCCCTGCCCTGCGGCGCGGGCCTTATCCCCCGGGCCGAAGACGCGGCAGAGCGGATCACCGAGCGCACGCGCGCGATTGTGCTTGTGACGCCAAACAACCCAACGGGCACCGAATACCCCGCCGCAACCTTGCGCGCCTTTTACGAGCTTTGCGCCGCGCAGGGGATCGCACTGATCGTGGATGAGACCTACCGCGACTTCCACTCCGCCCCCGGCGCGCCCCATGATTTGTTCACTAGCGACGATTGGCCCGACACCTTTATCCACCTCTACTCCTTCTCCAAGGCCTACCGTCTCACGGGGCATCGCGTCGGCGCCATTGTGACGTCAGCGAGCCGCATGGCGGAGGTGGAAAAGTACCTCGATACAGTGTCCGTCTGCGCCAACCAGCTTGGCCAGCGGGCCGCGCTTTGGGGCATGCAGAACCTGGGTCAATGGCTCGCCGGGGAACGCGACGAGGTGCTCGCCCGCCGCGCCGCGATCGAGGCTGAGTTTCCTCGCCTCGCTGCCAAAGGATGGGAACTTTGCGGGGTCGGTGCCTACTTTGCCTATGTCCGCTTCCCGTTCGCTGACCGCTCCGACATCCTTGCGCAAAAGCTTGTCCGGCAAGCGGGCGTCCTGTGCCTACCCGGCACCATGTTTGACGTAGACGGCGCAGGACATGCCGAGCTGCGCATCGCCTATGCCAACATCAACGCAGACGAGATCACACAGTTGTTCGACCGTCTCGAAGAGTTTCATCCCGAATAGCTTGTGAGCCATTTCAGCCCACGCTAGAGGATACCGCCAGCCACGCGGGGAGGATCACGATGGCCGAGACCAAAAAGAAGCGAAAGAATATCGGGGCCTGGGTGATTATGGGCCTGCTCTTCTTTGGCCTGATCGGCTTTTCAACGGGCAGTTTCGGCGGTGGCGGCCAGGTGATCGGGACAGTGGGTCAAAAGCAGATCACCGCGCAGTCCTATTTTACGGCTCTCCAGGGCACGATCCGCAATTTCCAGGCGCAAACCGGGCAAACGGTCAGCTTCCCCGAGGCACAAGAGATTGGGCTGCAACAGCAAGCGCTGGCACAACTGGTCAACCAGCGTGCGCTCGACAACGAAGCCGCTGAGCTGGGCCTGAGCGTTGGCGACACGCAAGTCAGCGAGGAGGTTCAGCGATCCGGGGCCTTTGTGGGGCTCAACGGGCGCTTTGACCGAGCGCTCTATTCCGAGTCGCTGCGCCGCAACGGTATGACAGAAGCGAGCTATGAGAACCAAGTGCGCGAAGACCTATCGCGCCAGCTGCTTCAGATCTCCGTGGCCACTGGGATCGAAACTCCGCCAACATTTATCAACACGGTGCTAGAATTCCTCGCCGAAGAGCGCAGCTTTACTTGGGCGCTGCTCGACGAAACCCTGCTCGACACGCCCTTGCCAACGCCGACCGAGGCGGAGCTGCAAGCAGAATATGAAGCGAATCCAGACGCCTACACCCTGCCCGAGATCAAGGTCATCACCTATGCTTGGCTGACGCCGGACATGATCCTCGATACTGTTGAGGTCGACGAGCAAGCGCTGCGCGATCTTTATGCGTCGCGCCTGTCGGAATATGACCGCCCAGAGCGGCGGCTTGTCGAGCGGCTCGTTTTTGGTAGCCAGGACCAAGCACAAGCGGCCCGCGCGCGCATCGACGGCGGCGCGACTTTTGAGGAAGAGGTGGAGGCCCGCGGTCTGGCACTCTCGGACATCGACCTAGGCGATGTTGTCCCGGCCGATCTCGGCAGCGCGGCTGAGGCGGTTTTTGGGACCGAGGGTCTCGATATCGTCGGCCCCGTGAACACCTCGCTCGGGCCAGCGCTATTCCGCGTGAACGCGATCTTGCCCGAACAGACCGTGCCGTTCGAGGTCGCGCGCGATGAGCTGCAAGACGAGCTTGCGCTGGACCGCGCCGCCCGGGTGATTGCGGACCAGATCGAGTTTATGGAAAATGAGCTCGCCGGCGGCGCAACCATCGAGGATCTGGTGGCCACCACTGATATGGAGCTCGGCACCATCGACTGGTTCCCGGGCGAAAGCGATGGCGCCGGGGCTTATGCCGCGTTCCAGGAAGCCGCCGCCACCGTGACGCTGTCTGATTTTCCAGAGATTGCGGAGCTGGATGATGGTGGGATCTTTGCCCTGCGCCTCGACACGCAACGCCCGCCGGAGCTTCAGCCGCTTGCCGATGTGCGCGACGAAGTTATCGCAGCCTGGGAAGCATCCGCCACGGTGGCCGCGCTCCAGGACACAGCCGATGCGCTCGTGGACGAACTGACCGCTGGGATGGGCTTTGACGAGCTTACGCTTGCCAACTCAATCGAAACCGGCGTCACGCGCGGGAGCTTTATCCTGGGCACCCCGCCGGAGTTTCTGGATACGGTCTTTGCCATGAGCGAGGGCGAAACGCGCAGCGTTCCGGGTATCCCGCAGTCAGGCACACTGATCATCGTACGACTGGACGAGGTCACCCCCGCAGATCCCGAGGACCCGGCGGTCGCGCAGATCCTCGCCGCGCTACAAGGTCAGATCGCGCAGAGCTACGCGCAGGACCTTTATGCCACGTATTCGAATGCCATTGTTGCGAGCACCCCGATCCGCCTGGATCAGGGCCAGATCAACGGCATCCACGCGCAAATGCAATAGGCCGGATATGGCAACATTGATCCCTGAATACTCTGCCTTTGCAGATAGTTATGATGCTGGCTTAAACCAGGTTATCTACGCCCGTCTGCCTGCGGACCTCGATACGCCTGTGTCGCTGATGCTCAAGCTGACGGCGGCGGAGCCGGACAGTTTTGTGCTTGAATCCGTCACCGGCGGTGAAGTGCGGGGGCGCTATTCGATTATCGGCATGCGCCCAGATGTGGTGTGGGAATGCCATGGCGACCAGGCCCGATTGAACCGGTCCGCCCGCTACGACGCCGACGCGTTCGAACCAGTGGCGGGCGATGCACTCGCCTCCCTCCGCGCGTTGATTGCCGAAAGCCGCATTGACCTGCCCGCGACGCTTCCCGCCTCAGCCGCGGGGCTTTTCGGCTTTTTGGGCTACGACATGATCCGGTTGGTGGAACATCTGCCCAACGTGAATCCCGACCCTTTAGGCCTGCCAGACGCCCGCATGGCGCGTCCGTCGGTCATTGCGATCCTCGATGGGGTCAAGGGCGACGTGATCATCGTGGCCCCCGCCTGGGTGTCATCAGGCTTGTCTGCCAAGGCCGCCTATGCCCAGGCGGCGGAGCGGGTAATGGACGCCGTCCGCACCATCGAGCGGCCGGTCCCGGCCTCGGGCCACGCGCTCGCGCCCGACGCTGCGCCGTCAGAGCCCGCGTCGAACTTTTCGAAGCCTGATTACCTCAACGCGGTCGAACGGGCTAAGGAATACATCCGCGCGGGCGACATTTTCCAGGTGGTCCCATCGCAGCGCTGGGTGCAGGATTTCCCCGCCTCACCGTTTGCGTTCTACCGCTCGCTGCGGCGCACGAACCCGTCGCCTTACATGTTTTTCTTCAACTTCGGTGGCTACCAGGTCGTCGGCGCTTCGCCAGAAATCTTGGTGCAGCTCAAGGATCGCACCGTTACAATCCGACCCATCGCTGGGACCCGCCCCCGCGGCGCGACGCCCGATCAGGACAAAGCGCTCGAACAAGATCTGCTCGCTGATCCAAAGGAACTGGCAGAACATTTGATGCTCCTCGACCTCGGGCGCAATGACGTGGGCCGTGTGGCGCAGATCGGCTCCGTGACGCCTACGGAAAAGTTCGTGATCGAGCGCTATAGCCACGTTATGCACATCACCTCTAACGTCGTGGGCGAATTGGCGGAAGGTGAGGACGCGCTGTCGGCGCTGCTCGCCGGGCTGCCCGCGGGCACGCTGTCAGGTGCGCCCAAGGTGCGCGCGATGGAGATCATCGACGAACTCGAACCAGAAAAGCGGGGCGTCTATGGCGGCGGCTGCGGCTATTTCAGCGCGGGCGGCGACATGGACATCTGTATTGCGCTGCGCACGGCAGTGCTCAAAGATGGCAAGCTTTACAGCCAGGCAGGCGGCGGCGTGGTCTATGACAGCGACCCGGAAGCGGAGTTTCAGGAGACCGTAAACAAAGCTAAAGCGATCTGGACCGCGGCTAAGGACGCCGTGCGCTTTGGGTCCGGCAACGCCTAGGGGTCGGTCAGCAGCACTTGCGACAGCGGAACAAGGCTGAGCCGGGCCGCGCGATCTTGTTGGTGCCAGATCAAAAGTGCGCTCATCGTTTCCGGGCGCATCCGGGCGAGCACGATCAGCTCCCCCTGCTGCCCCGCTGTAAAGGCCGCCTGGTCGAGGAAGCGGCGGATCACCGTGTTCCCCTGCCCCTTTGCATCAAGATCGCGGAAAATCGCGCCGGTGGGCACCCCAGCGCGGCGCGCGAGCTGGGCCGCGGTGCTGAGCCCTTGGTCGAATGTCAGCAATCCGTGCCCAGTTTCCGCCAGGATGTCAGAGACTTGGGTTGCAAGGTCCCGGTCGCCGCGAAACCCGCTAAGTGTTCCGTCTAGGACGGCCATCGCTTCCGGGATTGCGGCGAGGTAGGACTGCATCGCCACTTCGGTATCGGCGGGGGTCGCCCCCTCGGGGAGGTCCGCGATAATCACGACCTCGTAGCCCGCGGCACGATAGGTCGCCATCGCCTCCGCCGCGGTGGGGGACGTTGCAGGGATCGCGAATGTCAGCGGGCCCTGGAAGCTTCCGAGGGCGCCAAGCAGGCTTGCGTCCCCGGCCTCGTCAATCATCACAATCGAAAAGAGCGGCTGGCCTAGGCCCGGCGACCATGCATCGCGTTGGGAATAAAGGTCGATGGCCCGCGGCGCGCGCTCTGCGGCGGTGTCACCCGTCGCGGCAGGGCGGTTGACGGTCACCGACTCCGCGCGGTCGCCAAAGCCCCCCGCCGTCGCTGTTGGCAGCGGCACGGGCGCTTCGGGTTGCGACGGCGTCACAGGCTCGGCCACGGTTTCTTCTACGGGTGCTTGCGGTTCTTGTGGGGTTGGCGCGGTTTCTTTGACCACAACCTCGGGCGCGACTGCGGGCGCAGCTGGCGTTGCGGGCTCTGCAACTTCGACGGCCTCTGGTGTGCTTGGCTCTGGTGAGATTGGCTCCGGCGCGCGCGGCTCGGGCGTCACCGTTGGTGCGGGTACGGCAGGCGTCGGGGATGGTTCCTCAACCTGAGCTACCAACTCGGCCTCTTCCGCTATCGCGGGAGCAGGCGCTTCGGGCTCAACTTCAACAGTTTCAACGGCGGGCGCTTCTGCCACCTCTTGTGGGGTGCTGGGCTCTGGCGCTGTTGCGGGTTCGCTTGGCGTTTCTTCCGCAATCACAGGTTGGCTTGGCTCAGGAACCGCGGGCGTCTCGAGCGCTGCCACGGTGGGCTCTTCAACGGCGGGCGGGCTTGGTTCCGGTGCCGGAGCTGGCGCAGGGGCAGGCGCTGCAACAGGCACTGCCGGTGCGCTGCCAATATCCATCGACAGTGACAGCACGCTCAGCGCCACCCCACCAAGGAGCGACCCCGATACCAGACCTAAAAGAATACTCCGCCCCATGCGCGTCCCGATGTTGCGCCCGGGTCTTGCCCCGGTTCTCCACGGTTTGCCTGGTCTTTCGCCTTGACGCCCCGTCCTGCTCCCCTGCATCTATACCCCGTTAACGGGCGGCGGGAATAGCCCCCAATTTTCAAGGCCTGACGGACATGCTGCTGCTCATCGATAACTACGACAGTTTCACCTACAACCTTGTCCATTATTTGGGCGAACTGGGCGCGGACGTAGTTGTTCGCCGCAACGATGCGCTCAACACGCAGGAGGCGTTGGCGATGAACCCGGCGGGCATCCTCTTGTCGCCCGGTCCCTGCGACCCAGACCAAGCGGGGATCTGCCTAGCCTTGGTGGAGGCGGCGGCGGAAACGCGCACACCGCTCATGGGTGTGTGCCTCGGCCACCAGGCCATCGGACAGGCTTTTGGCGGTCAGGTGGAGCGCTGCGGTGAGATCGTCCATGGCAAGATGGGCATGATGCACCACACCGGGCGCGGCCTGTTTGCCGGACTGCCCACGCCGTTTGAGGCGACGCGCTATCATTCGCTGATCGTTGGTCGGGACACGCTGCCCGACAGCCTAGAGATTACGGCAGAGCTTGAGGATGGCACGATCATGGGTCTCCAGCACAAAACGCTGCCCATCCAGGGGGTGCAATTCCACCCGGAAAGCATCGCCTCCGAACATGGTCACGCGCTGCTCAAAAACTTCCTCGAAACGATGAAGGTGCCCGCATGAGCGATGCGATGAAGCCGCTGATCTTTGCCGCGTCTGAGGGGCCGCTGAGCCGCGCGCAGGCCGAAGCGGCCTTTGAGGAGCTTTTTAACGGCACCGCCACGCCTGCACAGATGGGGGGGCTTTTGATGGCACTCCGGGCGCGGGGGGAAAGCGTCGCTGAATACGCCGCTGCCGCCGCCGTCATGCGCGCCAAATGCGTAGCAGTGTCTGCGCCAGAAGGCGCGATGGACATCGTAGGCACCGGCGGTGACGGCAAGGGGACGCTCAATATCTCCACCGCGACGGCCTTTGTGGTGGCGGGCGCGGGTGTGCCCGTAGCCAAGCACGGCAACCGCAACCTCAGCTCCAAATCTGGCGCGGCGGATGCGTTGGGGCAGATGGGCATCAACGTCATGGTTGGGGCCGACGTGGTTGAACGCGCACTGCGTGAGGTCGGCATCGGCTTTATGATGGCGCCGATGCACCACCCCGCCATCAAGCACGTCATGCCCGTGCGCCAGGAGCTTGGGACCAAAACCATCTTTAACATCCTAGGTCCGCTGACAAACCCCGCGGGCGTCAAACGCCAGCTCACCGGTGCCTTTGCCCCTGACCTGATCTTTCCCATGGCCGAAACGCTTAAGGAGCTCGGGTCGGAGGCTGCATGGCTCGTGCACGGCTCGGACGGCACTGATGAGATTGCGATTTCTGGTTCCACGGCAGTGGCTGAACTCAAGGACGGCAAAATCACCGCGCGCGAGGTCCATCCGGAGGAGGCAGGCCTGCCCACCCATCCGTTCAGCGCGATCCTAGGTGGCACGCCGCAGGACAACGGCGCCGCGTTTCAGGCGCTTTTGGACGGCGAAACAGGGGCTTACCGCGATGCCGTCTTGCTCAACGCCGCGGCGGCACTGGTCGTGGCGGACAAGGTTTCCAATTTGAAAGACGGTGCAGCTCTCGCTGCCGAGAGCATTGATAGCGGCGCCGCAAAGGCAAAGGTCACGGGCCTTGCCGCTTTGACGCAGGCCGCGTCATGACGGCGCCGACAATCCTGGAAAAGATCAAAGCCTACAAGCTCGAGGAAATTGCAGCCGCCAAAGCCGCGCGCCCCTTGGCGGAGGTTGAGGCCGCAACGAATGATGCGCCCCCACTGCGCCCCTTTGCCGAGGCGCTTCAGCTCGCTGCGCGCGAAGGCTACGGTTTGATCGCTGAAATCAAGAAGGCCAGCCCGTCCAAGGGGCTCATTCGCGCCGATTTCAACCCACCTGCCCTGGCGAAAGCTTATGCCGCCGGTGGCGCAACCTGCCTGAGCATTCTGACCGACGCGCCAAGTTTCCAAGGTGCGCCTGAGTTCCTAACAGCGGCGCGTGCGGCGTGTGAGCTGCCAGTGCTTCGCAAGGACTTTCTCTACGACACTTACCAAGTGGCGGAGGCCCGGGCGTGGGGCGCTGACTGCATCCTGATCATCATGGCCAGCGTCAGCGACGCCCAGGCCGCCGAGCTCGAAGACGCGGCAACCGGTTGGGGCATGGACGTGCTCGTCGAAGTCCATAACGAGCCAGAGCTTGAACGGGCCGCCGCGCTGAAATCGCCCTTGCTCGGCGTCAACAATCGGGACCTGAACACGTTTGAGGTGTCGCTCGACACAACAAAACGTTTGGCGCGGATGGCTGAGCCGCACAGGCACCTCGTGGCGGAATCCGGCCTGTTTACATCCGACGACCTGTCAGAGCTCGCCCAGTATGGCGCGCGTAGTTTTCTCATCGGTGAAAGCCTGATGCGTGCGGACGATGTCGCCGCGGCGACCCAAGCGATCCTGGCGCGCCCGCTCACCGCGCCGCATCTATGACGGGCCTGAGCCATTTCGACCAAGCAGGCGCCGCCCATATGGTCGATGTGTCCGGCAAAGCCGTCACCGACCGCGTCGCCACGGCTGAGGCATATGTCTATATGGCTGCGGCCACGCTCGGTCACGTGCGAGCGGGCACCGCGAAAAAGGGCGATGTGATCGGCACGGCCCGGCTGGCTGGGATCATGGCCGCTAAGCGCACTGCTGATCTGATCCCGCTGTGCCACCCTTTGCCCATCACCAAAGTGTCTCTCACGCTTGAGCCCCACGACGCCTGCGTGCGTATCGAGGCAACCGTAAAGACAACCGGCCAAACTGGTGTGGAGATGGAGGCGCTGACGGCTGCGTCTGTTGCTGCGCTCACGCTCTACGATATGCTCAAGGCGGTCGATAAGGACATGCGCGTCGATGGGCTGCGCGTGATCCTGAAAGATGGCGGAAAATCAGGGCGCTACGAGGCGACATGATCTCAGTGGATCAAGCTTTGGACGCGCTTTTTGCGCTGGTGGAGCCGCTGTCAACGGAACAGATCGGCTTACGCGCCGCCGCAGGGCGCACGTTGCGGGCAAGCGCGAGTGCCGCGCGCGCTCAGCCCCCCTTTGCCGCGTCCGTAATGGATGGCTATGCGCTGTCAAAAGAGGACGCGCACACGGATGCAACGCTCGAAGTGGTGGGTGAGGCCGCCGCAGGCCATCGGTTCGCGGGCACAGTCTCACAGGGGCAAGCCGTCCGCATTTTTACCGGTGCGCCGATGCCCGAGGGCACCGACCATGTCGAAATCCAAGAGGATGTCACTGTCGCGGGCGACCGTATCACGCTGCGTGATCCAGGTCGTCCAGGCGCTTATGTCAGACCTGCGGGCGGCGACTTTGCGGCGGGTGCTGAACTCCCCGCGCCGCGGGTTTTGAGCGCTGCCGATATCTCCCTCCTGGCAGCGATGAATGTACCCACGGTCACCGTGGCGCGCAGGCCGGAGGTCGCGATTATCTCCACCGGGGACGAACTCGTGATGCCGGGTGAGAGCCCACTGGACGACCAAATCATCGCCTCCAACGGGCTGGGCCTTGCCGCGCAGCTGAGCGCGGTGGGTGCGCTGCCGCGGCTCTTGCCCATCGCCCGCGACACTGCTGAAAGCCTTCAATCCGCGTTTCGATTTGCGCGAGGGGCCGATCTGATCGTGACCATCGGCGGCGCCTCTGTCGGCGATCACGATCTCGTGCGCAGTGTCGCCGGACAGGCCGGGATGGAGCAGGCATTTTACAAAGTCGCCATGCGGCCTGGGAAACCGCTCATGGCCGGCCGCATCGCTGGCGTTCCCATGGTCGGGCTACCTGGCAATCCGGTATCAACACTGGTCTGCGGCCACGTTTTCCTGGTGCCCCTCATCCGCGCGATGCTGGGCCAGGGCCAGGCGCCCGCCGCGCGCCGCACCGCGCCTTTGGCATCGCCGGTGGCCGCAAACGGCCCGCGGGAGCATTACTGCCGCGCAAAGCTCACGCAGGATGGGCTCCATGTTTTTGACCGACAGGACAGCTCACTCCTGACGGTCCTGGCGGAGGCGAATGCGCTCGCGATCCGTCCCATTGGGGACCCAGCGCGCGCAGCAGGGGAACCGATCGACTACCTCCCGCTCGCATGAAGCGTTGACACAAAAAGTGAACATCCGTAGAACGTAAACAAAACGACCTGCGGAGGCCGAGCAAATGCTGACCAAGAAACAGAAAGACCTGCTGCTCTTTATTCATGGGCGCTTGCAGCGCGATGGGGTTCCTCCATCCTTTGACGAGATGAAGGAGGCGCTGGACCTGCGCTCCAAATCCGGCATCCACCGCTTGATCACAGCGCTGGAAGAACGCGGCTTTATCCGCCGCATGGCGCACCGGGCCCGCGCCATTGAGATTGTGCGCCTGCCAGACGCCATGGGTGGCGCGCCCGCGGCCGGGTTTTCGCCACGCGTCATCGACGGGGACCGCCCGGATGCCACACCATCTGCGGCCCTAAACGTCGTATCCGGCGGCGCGGTCGAGCTGCCCGTGATGGGCAAAATCGCCGCAGGTGTCCCGATTGAGGCGATTTCGCATGCGTCTAGCCACGTCGCCGTGCCCGGCAACATGCTGTCCGGCAAGGGGGAGCATTACGCGCTCGAGGTGAAGGGCGACTCGATGATCGATGTGGGCATCAATGACGGCGATATCGTCGTCATCCGGGAGACGACCACAGCAGACAATGGCGATATCGTAGTGGCGCTAGTCGAAGGGCACGAAGCGACGCTGAAGCGCTACCGTCGCAAGGGGTCCACCATCGCTCTTGAGGCCGCGAATCCGGCTTACGAGACGCGGATGTATTCGGACGATCAGGTAAAAGTGCAAGGTCGGCTCGTGGGTCTGATCCGCAGCTACTAACGCCACGCCGCGCGGACATCCGCGCTGTTCCACAGTCTGTGGCCTGTGACGTCTCGCGTTGTCAGGATCAAAAGGTCCGCGTCCTTCACGCTCAGCGCCAGCGCGCCTGTATCCCTAAGCGTGGCCGGTGTGATCGCGGGGCAGTCGAGCGGCGCCTCTGGCTGCTGGTTGAGGATCAGCGTCGCCCCCTCCGCACAGGTTGCGCGCTTGGCTTGAACGCCGGTCTTGGCGTGGAAGCGGTGCGGGCCCAGGGTGATTGGCACGAGCTCGCCCCTGTCAAAAGCCTCTTCTTGCGTGCCGAAGTCAGCGTCGTTTTCCAGCCAGGACCGCGCGGCAAAGCCGTCGCCGCGCGCGCGGGTCAGGACGCGGCCCTCTGCGCCCATGACACCGACCAACCCGCCAGAGGGTGATATCAGCATGGCGGGTCTTTCCGTCACGGCCCAAAGCGCAAAGCTTGCGGCGACGATGGCCAGCCCACCCCATCGCGCCCGCCCCCGCCACAGCACGAGCGCCAAGGCCCCTAGGGTCATCATCGGCAAAACCCTGGGATCGGGGCTGTAAACCCGGCCTACGGCGCCGTCGATGTCAGACACCCATGCGGCCACCCAAAGGATCCAGGTCAGGCCAAGCTCCATCACCCAAAGCGCCGGCGCCGCGGCGCCAACAAGGCTCAGGATCGCCGCGATCACGGCCGCAGGCATTACAAACGCGCCCATGATCGGGACCGACAGGAGGTTGGCGATAAGCCCGAAGTGGCTGATGATATTGAAATGCGCCGCGGCGATGGGCGCCGTCGCAAACCCCGCCACAGCAGAGGAGATAACGACCGCAGCGCTCGGGCGCAGCGCCCGCGGCATCCCGAACATATCATTGGCCGACAGCCACCGGAACGTCACCACAAGCGCCGTCGTCGCCGCAAATGACATCTGAAACCCAGGCCCGAGCAGCGCCTCAGGCTGCAGCGCCAAAACGATGAGCGCCGCCAACGCAACCGCGCGCAACGTCAGCGCGCGCCGATCAAAGAGCACGGCGCCAAACACGACGGCAGCCATAATATAGGCCCGCTCGGTCGCCACTGCCCCGCCCGAAAGCGCCAGGTACCCTGCCCCCGCCGCCAAAGCCACGAGCGCCGCGATCTTACGCGTGGGCCAGCGCAGCGCGATGGGCGGGTAAAGCGCCAGCGCAACGCGCGTCAATGCAAAGACAAAGCCGGTGAGAAGCCCCATATGCAGCCCCGAAATCGCCAACAGGTGCGCGAGGTTCGAGTGGCGCAAGTTTTCAACCACCTCCTGGCTCATGGCCGACCGGTCCCCCGTCGTCACAGCGGCGGCCACTGCCCCCGCCTGCCCTGGGATTTGCGCCTGCACAGCCGCGCTCAGCGCCATCCGAAATCGCAGGACGGCGAGCCGCAGCCCCGGCTCCGGCGGTGCGAATATCAGCGCGGGCGCGCGCGTATACCCAACGCCGCCCAGCTTTAGAAACCAAGCGTGACGCTCAAAATCAAAGCCATGAGGCTCCGCCGGGGAGGGCGGCGGCGACAAGTGGCCGGTGAGCAGTGCGTGGGACCCCGGGCTCGGCACCGGCAGCCCGTCCTGCCCATGAAGCGATACCCGCACCCGCCGCGGCGTGCGTTCCGGCGGTGTGCGGTCCAGATAGACCCGATCGAGCGTCAAGCGGACGCGATCCGAGGAAGACCGGTCAATCGCGACCACGCGCCCTTCTATCGTGCCGTAATAGCGAAAATCGATGACGGGCCCCGCGACCGTGTGGGCCCGCCACCCAGCCGCCAGGAACCCCAATGCGACAACAGCAGACGCGGCAAAGAGCGGGCCGATGTCAAAGCGTCTCACACGGGCGACCCACAGCGCCACAACGGCCACCGCCGCGGCGATGCCATAGGCGGGCCAGCCGGGCTCCTGCCCCTGGGCAAAGAAAATTCCGATGCCGGTGCCAAAGAAAACGGGTGCAAAGGTCAACAGATAGCCGCGCTGTCGTTGCAGCGCGGCGCTCACCATGCCAAATGCCGAGCGGATCACAGCAGAGTGCCCCTTTCAGGCAGAACTCATTAACCTTTAGCCCCGGCTTGGTTAGCAAATCGTTAACCCTCCCGCGCCACGGGGCGGATTAGGAGCTTTCATGACCTCTCCTCAGACCCAGGTTGTCACCCGCATCGCCCCCTCGCCTACGGGCTATATGCACATCGGCACCGCGCGCACGGCGCTGTTCAACTGGCTCTATGCGCGCGGACGCGGGGGCAAGTTCCTCCTGCGGATCGAAGACACCGACCGCAGCCGGTCAACGCCAGACGCGACCGACGCGATTTTGCGCGGGATGGACTGGCTCGGCTTCGACTACGACGGGGAGGCCGTGAGCCAGTTCGCGCGCGCACCCCGTCACGCCGAGGTAGCGCAGGACCTGCTCGCGCGGGGGGCGGCCTATAAATGCTTTTCCACCCAAGACGAAGTCGCCGCCTTCCGGGAAACTGCACGGGCGGAGGGTCGATCCACGCTCTTTCAAAGCCCGTGGCGCGACGCGGACCCGGCGACCCACCCTGATGCGCCTTTTGTGATCCGTCTCAAAATGCCGCGAGAGGGGGAGACCGTGATCGCGGATGAGGTTCAGGGCACGGTCACATTTGCCAATTCTGGGCTCGACGACATGGTTTTGCTGCGCTCGGACGGCACGCCGGTCTACATGCTCGCCGTGGTGGTCGATGACTACGACATGGGCGTCACCCATGTGATCCGCGGCGACGATCACCTTAACAACGCCGCGCGCCAGATCCATGTCTACCGCGCCATGGGCTGGGCGGAGCCGGTCTATGCCCATATTCCGCTGATCCACGGGGCGGACGGCAAGAAACTGTCAAAGCGCCACGGCGCGCTCGGTGTCGAGGAATACCGGGATATGGGCTACGCCGCCGCAGGGATGCGCAATTACCTGGCGCGTTTGGGCTGGAGCCATGGAAACGATGAGCTGTTTTCGGATGCCGAAGCGCTCGACTGGTTTGACCTCGGCGGGATCGGCAAATCGCCAGCGCGCTTTGATTTCAAAAAGCTTGAAAACACATCCGGGCATCACATCGCCGCGCGGGAGGACGCCGCGCTGCTCGGCGATCTTCAAGGGTTTTTGGCGGCGACGGACGCGCCCGCGCTGACGCCAGCCCAGTGCGACCTTATGCGCGCGGGGATGGCGGGGCTGAAAGAACGGGCAAAGACCTACCCAGAACTGCTTGAAAAAGCGACCTATATCCTCGCGGAGCGGCCAATCGTGCCCGACGAGAAAGCGGCGAAGGCGCTCGATGCGGTATCCCGTCGTATACTGACTGAATTGACGCCGCACCTGCAAAATGCTAGCTGGACGCGGAACGATTTGGAGGCGTTGATGGCAGAATTTGCTGCGGCGCAGGACACCAAATTCGGCAAGCTGGCGGCGCCACTTCGGGCTGCCCTGGCCGGGCGAAGCGTCACTCCGAGTGTGTATGACATGATGTTGGTGCTCGGCCGCGACGAAAGCATTGCTCGGATCGCGGATGCGGCTGGCTGACGAAACCTGACATGGTTTTGTGATCCGACCGCAGCAAGCTGACCGCCATAGGCAACGATCGGAGAACGCCATGAAAGACGGCATCAAAACAGCAACGCTCACGATTGGCGACAAGGTGTTGGAGCTTCCCATCCACTCGCCAAGCGCGGGTCCAGATGTCATCGATATTCGCCGCCTCTATGCTGAAGGCGGCGTTTTCACATACGATCCAGGGTTCACGTCGACGGCCTCCTGCGACTCCACGATCACCTTTATCGATGGCGGCAAGGGTGAGCTTTTGCACCGCGGCTACCCAATCGACCAACTGGCTGAAAAGTCGCACTTCCTGGAGGTTTGCTACCTCCTGCTCTACGGCTACCTGCCCTCCGGTCCGCAGCTTGAAGAGTTTGAAAGCACGATCACGCGCCACACAATGCTGCACGAGCAAATGCAGAACTTCTTCCGCGGGTTCCGCCGCGACGCGCATCCGATGGCGATCATGGTCGGCGTCGTGGGCGCAATGTCGGCATTCTACCACGACTCGACCGACATCACCGACGCCCGCCAGCGCGAAATCGCGACCCATCGCCTGATCGCAAAAATGCCAACGATTGCCGCCTGGGCCTATAAGTACCACATCGGGCAGCCATTCGTGTATCCGCGCAACGACTACTCTTACGCTGGTAACTTCCTGCGGATGTGCTTTGCCGTGCCGGCTGAAGATTACGTGCTCGACCCGATCCTTGAGCGCGCGATGGACCGTATCTTTACACTGCACGCAGACCACGAACAGAACGCGTCAACGTCTACGGTGCGCCTCGCATCGTCGTCGGGGTCGAACCCGTTTGCATGTATCGCGGCAGGCATCGCCTGTCTGTGGGGCCCTGCCCATGGCGGCGCGAACCAAGCCTGCCTAGAGATGCTCGAAGAGATCGGGAGCGTGGACCGCATCCCCGAATACATCGCCCGCGCCAAAGACAAAGAAGACCCATTCCGCCTGATGGGCTTCGGTCACCGCGTCTACAAAAACTTCGACCCACGCGCGAAGGTGATGAAACAGTCCGCCGATGAAGTGCTGGAACTCTTGGGCGTCGAGGACAATCCCAAGCTGCAAGTGGCCAAGGCGTTGGAGAAGGCCGCGCTCGAAGACCCCTACTTCGCGGAGAAAAAGCTCTTCCCGAATGTGGACTTCTACTCCGGCATCATCTTGGAGGCGATGGGCTTCCCCACCTCGATGTTCACGCCAATCTTTGCCTTGAGCCGGACTGTCGGGTGGATCTCCCAGTGGAAGGAGATGATCGTCGATCCGCAGAACAAAATCGGCCGTCCGCGTCAGCTCTATCTCGGCGAGACGATGCGCGACTACGTCAATATCGAAGACCGCTAGGCCCGGTTCTTTGCGCTGGCGGCGTGGTATGCCGCCAGCAGAATATAGGGGTTATCCTGTGCGATAACGCCCCAATAACGCCCCGCTAACGACAAATTTTAGAAATAGTTGATTGATAAACCATCAATAACTATGCTCACGGCAGTGTAGCGGAGGCATCATGCTTAGTTCGATTGCAATCATATCCCTTTTGGGCGTGGCGGGCATTACGCTCGCGCTCGACTTTTCTGGCATTTTTGACGACGATGAGATTGCTGAGGCTGTCTCATCCTTCACAGAAGGATCTTCGGGCCCCAATGTCGTGTCAGACATTGACGGCGACGAGGAGCCCGACTTTACCGAAGGCAACGACGTCTACGAAGGCTCGGACGAAGGTGAAGATGTCGATGCATTGTCTGGCAATGACTTCGTTTTCGCTGGCGCAGGAAATGACATCGTCGACGGCAACGGCGGGAAAGACCTGCTGGCGGGCAATGATGGCAACGATACGCTCAATGGCGGTGAGTTCCACGACCTGTTGCTTGGCGGCGATGGCGCGGATACGCTCAATGGCGGCACTGGTAAGGACACCTTGCTTGGGCAAGCTGGCGACGACACGCTCAACGGCGACGAATGGACAGACATGCTGTTTGGCGGCACCGGGTCTGACGAGCTCAATGGTGGCGCCAATCACGACTATCTCGACGGCGGTTTAACCGGGGACGGGCTTGTAGAACTTACGGCCTCGACCATTTCCGACATCCATGACGCGCTCGACGACGGTCTCACCATCTCCAACGTGACGTCGATTGTCGGCGGGATCGCGACCTACGACGATGGCGAGACGGACACGCTCGACGGCGGCAAAGGTGAGGACACGCTGGTGCTGGGCTCCGGCGATGTGGGCACAGGTGGCGATGGGATTGACGAGTTCCAAATCTGGGACGACAGCGCCATCGAAAACGCCACCAACTTCACTGCGTCGACGATCACGGACTACAATCCCAGCCAGGACAGTGTTGAGGTGCTCTACCGCAGCGGCGACCCAGAGCCGACCATTAGCGTGGTGGATGACGGCAACGGTGGCAGCATCATCCAAGCTGACGGGGTTGCCATTTCCAATGTCACCGGCGTGGCTGCGGCCAGCGTCACCGGGATCACGACCCGCGCCGTTTAGGTATTGCGTAAGCTCTTAGCGCCCCTCGAACTTCGCGGGGCGCTTTTGCGTGAAAGCGGCGACGCCTTCTTGGAAATCGTGGCTCTTGCCGCAGTCACCTTGCAACTGCGCCTCTAGCACCATCTGCTCTGTGAGCCGCGCCTCGTCCGCAGCGCGCAGTGCCTTTTTGACATTCGCAAATGCGAGCGTCGGCCCTTTCGCGAGATACGCAGCCCGCCGTTTCCAGTGCTCGACAAACACGTCGTCCGGCACAGCCTCCCAAATCATGCCCCAGTCGCTGGCCTGTTTGGCACTGATGCGATCCGCAAAGAGCGCGGCCCCCATGGCTTTGGCGATGCCCATCTGCCGGGGCAACAGCCACGTGCCGCCGGCGTCGGGGATTAGCCCGATCCGCGTGAAGGCCTGTAGGAAATACGCGCTCTCGGTTGCAATCACCACGTCGCACGCGAGCGCAAGATTGGCCCCTGCCCCGGCCGCGGCGCCGTTCACCGCCGCGATTGTGGGCACCGGGCAGTCGGCTATCGCTTCGATCAGCGGCACGTATTCGTCGCGCAGCGTGCGCTCTAGGTCCACATTGGCCGCGTCTTTGCCCGCACCTAGGTCCTGACCAGAACAAAAGGCCCGGCCAGAGCCCGTGATCACCACCACCCGCTCGCTGCGCGCCCCGGCCTTCACGGCATGCAGGATTTCCGCCCGCATTTGCGTATTGAGCGCGTTCATGACGTCCGGGCGGTCAAGTGTGATGGTCGCGATGCCGTCAAAGGCTGCGTAGCGGAGTGTTTGATAGTCCATGGCGCTCTCTTTTTCCTTGCCCCCTGTTACGCGCTCTATGGGGCTGGGGGAAGCCGTCAGGTGGGCCTGTCAGGGTGACGCTGCGTGTCCGCGAGGAGCGTGGACAACCGCTCCTCCTCCTCAGCGGTGAGCGGCGTTTCTACCGCAGCTGTCCCGCGCAGTCGCAGCGCGATCCCACCCAGCACGAGGATCAAAACCGCGGGGCCCGCAAGCCATAGGAGCAAGTTGGCCCCGTTGATCTCAGGCCGCAGCAGCACGAACTCGCCATACCGGTCGACGACGAACTCCATGACCTCCGCGTCACTGTCCCCCGCCAGCAGGCGTTCCCGAACGAGCAGCCGAAGGTCACGCGCCACAGGCGCGCTGCTTTCGTCGATACTTTCGTTTTGGCACACTGGGCAACGGAGACCCTGGCTCAGATCGCGCGCGCGGGTTTCGAGCGCGGGATCCGACAGCACCTCCCCCGGTTCCACGGCGAACACCGCCATGGGCCAAAGCAGCAAAAAGACGGCGAGCCCCCTCATTCTGCTGGCGCCGCTGGGCGGGTCGCCCGCGTGGCCCCGGCTGCCACACGCAAGCGGCGGTCGCTGAGCGAAAACGCACCGCCGAGGGCCATGATGATCGCGCCCGCCCAAATCCAGTTGGCAAAGGGCTTGATAAAGCTGCGCACGGCCCAGCCGCCATTGGTCTGCGGTTCACCGATAACCAGGTAGACATCCCTAAACACGCCGTTGCGGATTGCGGCCTCAGTGGTGGGCATGCCCGCCACGGGGTAAATCCGCCGCTCCGGCGTCAGCGTGGCGAGCACGCGCCCGTTCTGACGCACAGTAAGCTCGGCCATGGTCGAAAAATAGTTCGGCCCCTGAACCTCGCGCACATCATCGAGCGTGATCTCATAGCGGTCGACGGTAAAAGCCTCCCCCACTTGGGCCACACGGATATCCTCGACCTGCCAGGCCATAAGCCCCGCGACGCCAAACATCGTGATGCCAAGCCCGCTATGGGCCACGGCCTTGCCGATGTCCGCGCCGGGCAGCGTGGGGATACGGCGCAAGGTCTTGCCCGCGCGATCCCACAAGTCCTTGAGCGCGCCCGCAACAAGCCACGCGCCAAGAGCGGCACCGATGGGGCCAAGCCCGCTCCGCCCGGTTTGCATCGCCCAGAGCAACGCGCCGAGCGCGACGGCCAACACCGCAATGTAGCGCAGTTTCCACGCCACGCGGCTGAGCTTTGCCCGCTTCCACGGCAGCGCGGAACCGATGGGCAAGATGAGCCCAAGCGCCACCATAAAAGGCGTGAAGGCGAGGTTGAAAAACGGCGGGCCAACGCTGAGCTTGCGGTCGAAAAAGAGGTCCGCGAGGAGCGGCCAGATCGTGCCGACAAAGACCACGAGGCATGACACCGCCAGAAGCACATTGTTGGCCACCAGCGCGCTTTCACGACTGGCCACACCAAAGACCCCGCGCCCCTGCATGATCGGCGCCCGCCAGGCAAAAAGTGTCAGCGCCCCGCCGGTAAAGAGCGCCGTGATGGCCAGCAAATACACGCCGCGCTCGGGATCATTCGCAAAGGCATGGACCGATGTCAGCACACCGGATCGCACGATGAACGCCCCAATCAGGCAGAACCCAAAAGCAAGGATCGCCAAAAGGATCGTCCAGGCCTTTAAGCTCTCACGCTTTTCCACAACGATAGCGGAATGCAGCAGCGCGACCGCCAAAAGCCACGGCATAAATGACGCGTTTTCGACCGGGTCCCAGAACCAAAAGCCGCCCCACCCAAGCTCGTAATAGGCCCACCAGGACCCAAGCGCGATGCCAATAGTGAGAAAGAGCCACGCCGCCAGCGCCCAAGGCCGCACCCACCGCGCCCAGGCTGCATCCACGCGCCCCTCGATCAAGGCTGCGACGGCAAAGGAGAAGGTGAGCGAAAGCCCAACGTAGCCCAGGTAAAGAAACGGTGGGTGAAACGCGAGCCCAGGGTCCTGGAGTAGCGGATTCAAGTCGGTGCCATTCAGCGGCGGCGTCGCCAGCCGCACAAACGGGTTCGAGGTGAAAATCAGAAATGCCAAGAACGCAACGCCGACAGACCCTTGCACCGCCAGCACCCGCGCACGGAGCGTGTCCGTCAGCCCCCCGCCCCACCAAGCCGCCATCGCGCCAAAAAGCGCCAGGATCAGCACCCACAACAGGAGCGATCCTTCGTGGTTCCCCCACACGCCGGTCACCTTGTAGAGCATCGGCTTCGCCGTGTGGGAGTTGTCGGCCACGATCTTGAGCGAAAAATCGGACGTCACAAACGCGTAGGTAAGCGCCGCAAAGGAGAACGCGATCAGGAAAAACTGCGCTGTCGCCGCAGGCTCCGCCGCGGCCATCCAACCGGCCATGCGGCGATGCGCGCCAACGAGCGGCACGATGGTTTGAAACACCGCCAAAGCAAAGGCGAGGATGAGGGCAAAGTGTCCGAGCTCAACAAACATGAGCGGACTATAGCGCGCCGGGGCGGGGCAAACCACGCCATCGCCATCATGTCGCACGCGGCGCAGTTCACAGTTGCGTGGTGCGTATCAGGATGCCTGCCGCCATGCGCGCAACGCCGCGTTGTCAGGGAACTCACCGGGGGTAGGTGCTGGTATCGGTGCGGCAGCGTCGCTAGGGGCTGCGTCACCTGCGCTGTCTTTAACAGCCTCAACAGCCGCAGGCATCCGCGCGAGTGTTTCGGCGAGCGACTTTTGAAATTCCTGCCCCTTCAGTTGATGGCGGGCGCCAAAATAGAATGACACAATCGCGCCCAGCAGCCACCAAAGCGGCTCGGGCACAAGCGCGATCCCCTGCATCCGGCTTGCAAACCACACCGGATCCGTCATCGCCGCCACAAACAGGGCGAGCGTGCCCAGCGCCATAGCAGGCCGCGGGACGCGATTCAGCGCATCGATAAAGCTGTCAAACCAGGACTTCCGTGGCGCCTGGAACTCGGTCGCGAACTGCGCGAGAGAGGCGAGTTGCAGCTCTTGGTCGCGGCGCGCACCTTGCTCCGCGTTTTCGCGAAACACCTCCACCGTTTCGCGCACTGCATTGCGGCCCGATCCAAAGACGAACCCAAAAAGTGTATCGACTAGGCCCATGCGCGTGTCCTTTCGCGGTGATCGTGTGTGCTGAGACGGTAGTGCGGCGCCATGAATTCCTCCGCTCGGGTGATCCATCCGCCTTTGCCGCCATCGCGGCGACGCGCGTATTTGCGGCTTTTGGGCCGCGCGTCGGCGAGCGCGTAGTAGTAGTTGCGCCGCTCGATAGCGTAAGCATCGGCAAGATGGGCGGGCGCCGCCGCCCAGGCCCGCGCGGCGGCTGCGAGCGTTTGGGGCCCGAGCGCTCCGTCGACGGTAACCTTGAACCCCATCTTGCGCAGCAGGCGTTGTAGAATCTTGATGGCATTCGCCCCCGCATTGACCTGCATGTCGAACACACTGGGTTGAAGCGCGGCTGGCAGCTCCGCAATGCGCGGGCGAGTAAAGTAATGCTCAACAAAAATGTCGATGGCCGTGTCTTGGCTCAACCGCTGGACATCGTCTTCGGTGACGGCGCCGTCCCCATCTAGGTCGAGCCCGAGCCGCCGCATGGTGTGGATTGTCACCCCGTGATTTGTGGCCCCACCGGGGTCATCGGGATCGTTCACATAGCCGCCCTCTCGGGCGACAATCTGGGTCGCGATGTCACGGACTGATTGCATCTCACCCTCCTGCGTCGACGCCACCAGAAGGTCCGGGAGTTTGGTTAACGAACTCGATGCGCGCCGCGCGCTAGCTGCCGGTCTCCTGATAGACGCCTTGTTCCTTGAGGGCGTCTATCACCTCCTTGGGCATGTAGGTCTCGTCATGTCGGGCAAGGATTTCAGTGGCTTGGAAGACCCCATCGCGGTAGGAGCCGAGCCCCACCATCCCTTCACCCTCCCTAAAAAGGTCCGGCAAGATGCCGACATAAGACACGGCAACGGAGCCGCCGCCATCGGTCACGCGAAAGGTGATCGCCTCCCCCTCGCCGCGAATAAGCGTGCCGGTCTCGACGAGCCCGCCGATGCGAAAAACCTCCGTGGGTGGCGGCGGGCTGTCGATCACTTGGCTGGGCGAGCGAAAGAAATTGATTCCGTCTTGAAACGCAAAGCCAACCAGCAGCGTGGCCCCCACCAGCGACACGAGCGCCAGGCCGATGATCTGCATCCGCCGCTTTTTCTTAAGCCCGCGCACTACGGAAAGACCGGCGCGAATGTGAGCCCGGCCGTCTCCTCTTCTCCCAGCATGAGGTTGGCGTTTTGCAGCGCTTGACCGCTGGACCCTTTGGTCAGGTTGTCGAGCACGGACACCACGACCGCCCGGCCTGGCAAGCGATCGGCGGTGACACCAACATGGCAAAAGTTCGAGCCGCGGACGTGTTTCATCTGCGGCAGTTCCCCCATGGGGAGCACCTGCAAGAACGGCTCCTCCGCATAGGCCCCGCGCAGGGTGTCGTGGATGACCGTCGGATCACCCTTGACGTAGCAGGTCATCAGAATGCCCCGGTCTGCGGGGATCAGGTGGGGGGTGAACTGAACCCGTACATCACGCCCGGCGATCAGGCTAAACTCCTGATCGAACTCGCCTAGATGCCGGTGCGTGCCGCCCGCGGAATAGGGCACGATGCTTTCCGACAACTCCGCATGGAGCAGCATTTCCTTCAGCGACCGCCCTGCGCCGGAAACCGCGGCCTTAAGGTCCATGATGATCTCATCCAGATCGATCACACCTGCGGCGATCAAGGGGCGCAGGGCAAACTGACCCGCGGCGGCATTGCAGCCGGTTCCGGCCACCAGCCGCGCCTGTTCGATCTCATCGCGGTAGAATTCGGTGAGCCCGTAGACGGCTTGTTCCTGCAAATCAGTCGCCGAGTGGGGCTTGCCATACCACGACGCATATGCGTCCGGGTCCCGCAGCCGGAAATCAGCCGACAGGTCCACGACCCGGATATCGGCAGGAAGCTCCCGGATCACGGCTTGCGACGTGGCATGGGGCAGCGCACAAAAAACGATGTTGGCGCGGTCAAAGTCGATCTCATCAATCTTTTGCAACTTCGGCAGATCAAGATGCCGCAGATGCGGAAAGACAGTGGCCATCTCCAGCCCCGCCTTTCGGTCTGCCGACAAACCCACCAGGTCGATCGACGGATGCGTGGAGATTAAGCGGACGAGTTCGGCACCTGTGTAACCAGATGCACCAAGGATGATGGCTTTATGCGACATGGGTGGCCCTTTCGAATGGGCATGTAGGGAAGATCTAGCTCTACGGCAATTGCGCAGATTGACGTTCGATAGCGGCGTCACGCCGCGACAAATTCGATCCGTCGTCGCAAGAATTGAGTGGCCCGCGACGACACCCGCTCAGGGTCGCCGGTCGTCAGGTACCCGGTCGCTTGTCCCTGACCGATCATATCGGGGTGCCGGTCAAGGTAATCGGCGAGGCTTTCGGCCACGAGGTTTGCCTGGCTAAACACCCGCACCCCTGCCCCAAGCGCGGCCTGAAATTCGTTTTCCATCAGTGGGTAGTGGGTACAGCCCAGGATCGCGGCGTCGGGCGTGGGCATCTTGCGTTTCAGCGCGTCCACGTGAGATTTCACCAAGGCTTCGGCCAAGATCATGTCGCCGTCCTCGATGGCGTCCACGACGCCACCGCAGGCCTGCGCTTCCACATCGACGCCGATGGCCCGAAACGCCAGTTCGCGCTGAAAGGCGCGCGATGACACGGTCGCAGGCGTAGCAAAGAGCGCCACATGCTTGACGCCCACTTCGCGTGGGGGGGAGTTGTCGCCCCAGCGCCGCTCAGTCAACGCTTCGATCAGCGGCACAAAGACGCCAAGCACCCGCTTGTTGCGAGGCACCCAGCCCTCTTGCATGCGGCGCAGGGCCGCCGCGGACGCGGTGTTACAGGCAAGGATGGCAAGATCGCAGCCCTCGTCGAACAAACGTCCGACCGCCGCCGTGGTAAGTGCATAGATGTCGTCGGCGTCCCGTACCCCATAAGGCGCATGGGCGCTGTCGGCGAAGTATTTGAACGGCACCTCAGGCAGCCGCGCAACGCAGGCATCGAGGACAGTCAAACCGCCCAAGCCGGAATCAAAAATACCCACTGCCATCAGCGATGCTTCTCTTCGAACTCGAACCCGTGGTGCGTGACATCGATGGGATCTGGGCTCAACGCATAGGTGGAGGCGCGCAGATATTCCATCATGGCACGGGGGTCTTTGCTGCGTTTATCAAGCTCGGCTTGGGGCAGTGGTTCCCCAACAACAAGACGCACAGGCTCGTCAACGCGCGACCGGAATTCTTTGATCAAGAGCGCCATCCGCAACGTCGTGTGCAGGTGCGACGCGACCTGGAAGAGCCGCGAGTTATGGCCATCGAAATATATCGGCACCACCGTCGCACCGCTTTTCGCCACCATCTTGGCCGTGAAGCTCCGCCAACCGGGGTCCATGGGGCGGCCAAAAGGCTTCATCGCCGTGGACACGGTCCCTCCCGGAAAAATCCCAATGGCGCCGCCATCGCCCAGAAACGAAAGCGCTTCTTTCCGCGTCTCCAGGTTGAGCCGCATCGCGTCCTTTGTGTCGCTGAACGAGATCGGCAGGATGACGCGGTTGAGCTCCTCTGCCTTGCGAAAGACCTGATGGGCCAGAATGCGGAAGTCACCGCGCAGCGACGACAGAATGTGCCCAAGCACGAGCCCATCCAGGATGCCGTATGGGTGGTTGGCAATCACGATCAGCGGCCCGTCCCGTGGGATGCGTTCCAACGACCCGCCCGCGATATCGAGCGTCAGCCCATACCGGCTCACCATCACATCCCAAAAATCGCGCCCTGCGGCCACCTCGTTCTCGTAGCCCGCGGCGCGCCGAATAAGGCTGAGCCGCCCGGTCGCGTTTTCCATCGCGCGGATCAACGCGCGTCCACCCTTGGTGGCCGCCGAATGGGCGTAGGAGATGTCCCGCGCGATGTGGCGGGGCCGTTTGGTTTGGGGCGCTCTTTCGGGTCGCATGGGCCTATGGCCTTCGTCGATTGGGTTATGCCAGCATTTAAGGCTTTGCGAACCAGCTTCCAAGCGCAATGTCGCGCAGCCCGACGTGGCGGCTACTAGCCGCTGCATTCTCTTTACACAGCGGCCCAACAAATGTGGTAAGCCGCTGCAAAGGCCCCTATGGGCACAGTATCGAGCCGTGATTGGGGGCCATCTTGGACTGGGACAAACTCCGGATTTTCCATGCCGTCGCAGATGCAGGCAGTCTGACCCATGCCGGCGACACCTTGCATTTGTCGCAATCGGCAGTTTCGCGCCAAATTCGCGCGTTGGAAGAGGCGCTTGGCGCGACGCTCTTTCACCGTCACGCCCGCGGGCTGATCCTCACCGAACAGGGTGAGCTGCTGTTCGATGCGACCTCGTCGATGAACAAGCGCCTTGATGCCGCCGCCGCACGCATTCGCGACAGCGAAGAGGGCGTATTTGGGGAGCTTCGCGTCACCACCACCATCGGCTTTGGCACGCTCTGGCTCGCGCCGCGGTTGTCGGAGTTTTACACACAGTACCCCGACATGAAGATCGACCTTATGCTCGAAGAGCGCGTGCTTGATCTGCCGATGCGCGAGGCGGACGTTGCGATTCGCATGAAGGAGCCGAGCCAGGCCGACCTGATCCGCAAACGCCTGATGTCGATCCGCATGCGCCTTTATGCGACGCAAAGCTATCTCGATAGCCGTGGCACGCCGCAGGAGGCCTCTGACATCGTTCACCACCGCCTCATTTGCCAAAGCCTGGCGTCGCCCCAGGTCGCGGCAGGCGGTAGTATGGTCAAGCATCTCATGACGTTCGACGTCCCATCGCTTTTGACTGTCAACAACTACTTTGGCGTGTTGCAGGGCGTCATCCATAACCTCGGGATTGGCGTTCTCCCGGACTATCTGGCCGTCGACATGCCGGAACTCGTTCCTGTGCTCCCCGAGTTCGACAGCGCAGAAGTGCCGGTTTTCCTCGCCTATCCTGAGGAACTTCGACATTCGCGACGAATTTCGGCGTTCCGGGACTTCGTCCAGGGGGAAATCACGCAGATGCGGCGGCTGCGCGCCGAGGGTCAGCGCAGCCATGCGTAAACTGCATAGCCGGGTTTCGATAAACGCTAAGCCCGCCATCTTGTCATAAACGCGTTGGAACACTAATTCTGGGTTGTCGGCGGCGATGCCCCGACAACCTCCCTGTTGGACTTCGGCCGGGCCTTGTGCCCGGTCTTTTTTTGTCTCAATGGCAGTTGAGGTCCGCGGGCCATCTGATTTGACGGCACCCGTTTTCCCTCCCACGATGCCCACACCGAGCGCCACCCCGGCGAAATCCGTTCATCGGCGGTCGCATTGCGCAGCATTGTCGGTCACGCTCGACGCTACCTGTTTCGAGGACCCATTGTGACGACCAACCCCACCCCGATCCGTGCCTTAGGCGAAATCGCCATTCGTTGCCGCGATGTCCAAGCGATGAAGACGTTTTATCGCGACATCGTCGGCCTACCCATTCTGGAGGATTGGAGCGACACCACTGGAATCGTCTTTTTCAAGATAGGCGCAGGCTACGGGGGGCATACGACCGTGCTCGCGCTCTTTGATCAGGGGGCGACGCAACGGGACGTACACGAAAACGCCACCCGCACGGTATCCGGCGCGGGCTCCTCCCTTCACCACTTGGCACTCACTATCGACTACGACCGGCAAGACGCCCTCTGCGCGTTCCTGACGGGCAAAGACATTGCTTACACGGTGGAAGAGTTCGCCTGGATCGGCTGGCGCGGTATCTTTATTCGCGACCCGGAGGGCAATACCGTGGAATTCGTCGCAGGCGGCCACCCAAAAGAGCCTGCATAGACTTCCCCCTCCCCCCGCCATGTCTTAGAAGCGCCGCGAACCGGGGGGCTCCATGCAAGAACCGCAAATTACCGATGACCTGATCGCTGCACACGGCATCAGCGCGTCCGAATACGACACCATCCTCAAGATCATCGGGCGCAAGCCGAGCTTTACCGAACTCGGCATCTTTTCGGCGATGTGGAACGAACACTGCTCCTACAAGTCGTCGAAGAAGTGGCTGCGCACGCTCCCGACAGAGGGGCCCCAGGTCATCTGCGGCCCGGGCGAAAACGCAGGCATCGTGGATATCGGCGATGGCCAGGCCGTGGTGTTCAAGATGGAAAGCCACAACCACCCCTCCTACATTGAGCCCTATCAGGGCGCGGCGACTGGCGTGGGCGGCATCCTGCGCGACGTGTTCACCATGGGCGCGCGACCTGTGGCCGCGATGAATGCGCTCAGCTTTGGCGAGCCCTCTCACCCCAAAACGCCCAGCCTCGTCAGCGGTGTCGTGGCTGGTGTGGGCGGATACGGGAATTGCTTTGGCGTTCCAACCGTCGGTGGGGAAGTGCGCTTTGACCCAGCCTACAACGGCAACTGTCTCGTCAACGCCTTTGCGGCGGGCATCGTCGACACAGACGCAATTTTCTACTCCGCTGCCTCCGGCGTTGGGATGCCTGTCGTCTACCTAGGCGCCAAAACAGGACGGGACGGGGTCGGTGGGGCCACGATGGCCTCGGCAGAGTTCGACGATACTATCGAAGAAAAGCGCCCCACGGTTCAGGTCGGCGATCCCTTCACCGAGAAGCGGTTGATGGAAGCCTGTCTGGAGCTCATGGCAACAGGCGCCGTAATTTCCATCCAGGACATGGGGGCCGCCGGTCTGACCTGCTCAGCGGTGGAGATGGGGGATAAGGGCGGCCTGGGGATCAGGCTCGACCTGGAACGGGTACCCCAACGCGAAACGCACATGACCGCCTACGAGATGATGTTGTCAGAGTCTCAGGAGCGTATGCTGATGGTCCTCAACCCGGAGCTCGAGGCCGCCGCGCGCGCGGTATTCGACAAATGGGACCTCGACTTTGCCATCGTCGGCGAAACGCTGGCGGAGGACCGGTTTCTCATCGTCCATAACGGCGCGGTTAAGGCTGATCTGCCCCTGTCGAAACTGTCCTCGACCGCCCCTGAATACGACCGCCCCTGGGTCGCCACCCCGGCGGCAGACCCGCTCGCAGATGTGCCGCAGATTGACCCGATCGACGGGCTCAAAGCGCTGCTTGCGTCGCCCAACTACGCGTCAAAGGCCTGGGTCTACGAGCAATATGACAGCCAGGTCATGGCCGACACGCTACGCACCCCAGGCCACGGCGCCGGGGTAATCCGCGTCCACGGCACGAATAAGGCGCTCGCCTTCACCTCCGACGTCACCCCCCGCTACGTGGAAGCCAACCCCGTCGAGGGCGGCAAGCAAGCCGTGGCAGAGGCGTATCGCAACCTGTGCGCCTTGGGCGCAAAGCCACTCGCCACGACCGACAACCTCAACTTCGGCAACCCCGAAAAGCCGGAGATCATGGGCCAGTTCGTCGGCGCGCTTCAGGGGATCGGCGCCGCGTGTAGCGCGCTCGACATGCCCATCGTGTCCGGCAATGTGTCGCTTTACAATGAAACCGACGGGCAACCGATCCTACCAACCCCGACAATCGGGGCGGTGGGCCTTATCGATGACATCGGCACAATGATCGCGGGCACCCCGCGCGAGGGGCACGTCGCGCTTATGGTTGGCACAGCCGCGGGTCACCTGGGGCGCTCTGCGCTCTTGTCCGAGGTGTTCAACAGGGTCGAAGGCGATGCGCCACCCGTCGACCTCGACGCAGAGCGCGCGGCCGGGGACTTCCTGCGCGCGAACACGCAATGGGTCGACGCCTGCACAGACCTATCTGACGGCGGGTTGGCCCTAGCGGCGTTCGAACTCGCACTGTCCGGGGATGTCGGCATAAAGCTCGACGCCGACGACACCCCCACCCTCTTTGGTGAGGACCAAGGCAGGTACCTCATCGCGTGCTCGTTTGACAAAGCCGAGGCGCTGATGATTGCCGCAGGGCAAGCGAATGTACCGCTCCAGGCCGTGGGTAAATTCGGCGGGTCCGACATCTGCTTTGGGCGCTCCGCCGCACCGCTGAGCGACCTGCGCGCCGTATTTGAAACGGGCTTCAAAGCCGCACTCTTTGCGTGACGCCTTGAACGGCCCGCACGCGGCCCTTACGCTATAACGTGAAAGGATGCCCCGCCATGACCATGACCCCCGAAAAGATCGAGGCTTTGATCCGCGAGGATTTCCCCGATGCCCAGATCATGGTCGAAGGCGACGACGGCGCGCATTTTGCGGCGACCGTCGTCGATGAGAGCTTCAAGGGAAAAAACCGCGTCCAACAGCAGCGCATGGTCTATGCCGCGCTCAAAGGGGCGATGGACGGTCCCAACGGCGCGCTCCACGCGCTCGCGCTTACGACCCGAGCCCCGCAGTGAGCAGTGTGAGCTTCATCGTTATGGTATCTGGCGCGATTGTCGCGCTTTTGCTGGGGCGCGCGATCTACGTCGTGCGACAGGAGCGCGGCACCAACGTGCGCGGCTCCGAGCCGGGCACAGGCAGCCATACGATCCATGCTGACTACAGCTCCGGCTTTTCGGGGCACTCTACGACCTACCGTATCCCCAAAGACCCCCAAGACTACGCGAAACGCTTCGTTCCCCCATCAAAGGCCACCCGCAAATGACCGATACCCTGTCCGCGACCGATCAAATCCAGTCCATCATCGATGACAACGCCGTCGTACTGTTCATGAAGGGCACGAAATCCATGCCGCAATGCGGGTTTTCGAGCCGTGTGGCCGGCGTCCTGAACTACATGGGCGTGGCCTATCAGGACGTGAACGTCTTGACCGACGATGGCATCCGTCAGGGCATCAAAGACTTCTCTGACTGGCCCACGATCCCGCAGCTTTACGTAAAGGGTGAGTTCGTCGGCGGCTGCGACATCATCACGGATATGACCCTGACGGGCGAGCTCGACACACTCTTTGACGATCAAGGCGTAGCGTATGACAAAGATGCCGCGGACAAAATCCGTGAGGCAAACGCTTAAGCACTACAGGGCAAAGGGCGCCACGATCACGCCACGGCGTGATCGGCGCGTGAGCGAGGGCCCTTAAAGGGCTTGAGCGAGCGCGCGCCCGCTCCTACCCCGCCTTTTCCTCAATCTCCGCGGCAAGAGCTTCTGCGCGCGCGGCGAGCTCTGCCATGCTGTCGGTCACAATTGTTGGCACCACGGGCACCTCGATCCGCTCGGGCTTCGGGTCTGGTCGCGCGCGGAGCTCTGCAATTTCAGCGTCCTTTCGCGACAGGCTATCCTCAGCCTCCCGCAAACGGTCCTCGACCGACGCCGTTCTATCGGCCAGCATAAGCCCGGACATTAGCAACATCTGCGATTCCGGGATCCGCCCTGTCTGCTCAATGAGCACCTTGGCTTCCCGGTCCAGGATCGCCGCTGCCGCCTCCAAAAAGTGCTCCTCGCCGGGTTGGCACGCGACACCAAATGACCGGCTCCCGATGCTAATCTTGATCTCAGGCATACTAGGCGTCCTCTGCCAAAAGCGGCTCTAGGGCGGAAATAAGTCCGCTGATCTCCGCAGCGTCAGTGGCGCGTTCCGCGCGGAGCGCTTCAAGCTCTGCCATCATCGCCCGGTTGATCAAATGTGCGTCCGGCGCGGACGCTTCGGCCGCCTCCTGCAGGTCCTTGAGCGCGGCGCGCATATCCTCGCCAGACCGGCGCAGCTTGGCCACCTGTCGCTCGGAATTGGCAAGCTCGGCCTGAAGGCTCTCCATCTTTTCTTCCAGCGTCTGAACGGTTTGCTCTTGCTTGCGCCGGATCCGCTTCACCCGCTGCTGCAACTGGGCATTGGCGACACGTTCTTCTTCAAGCTCCGCGCGCAGCTGCTCGGCACCCTCTTCTGCGGGGGCAGCGGGCGCCGGGGTCGCAATCTGCTCCTGGGGCGCGGGGGCAGGTGCGGCTGGCGCTGGCCACCGCCCGATCCCCGCCTCGATCCGTGCCAAAGCGTCAACCAGCCGCGCCTCGTAGCCTGCTATGGCCTCCGTACTCTCGGTCATCGTTCCTCCCACACGCCGCGCGGACCATTTGGGGCCCCGCGAATCAAACCACTCCGGTGCAGGGTAGGCGAAGCAGCGCAGAAGGCGCAAATGGCTGGCCCTCAATACCAACAATTTACAACGATTTACGAGCCGCGCTTGAACTTCCCCGGAAGCTTTGCGAGACCGCTAACACCTGTCAAATTTGACCATCGGAGACGATCATGGACCTTTCCGCGCTGGCTGCCGCTCATCCAGACCATTGGCGCAACGCCACCGCGATCCGCGCCCTCACGCTCGACGCAGTGGCCGCGGCCAATTCCGGCCACTCTGGCATGGCCATGGGTATGGCCGATGTTGCCACGGTGCTCTTTAGCAAACACCTCAATTTCGACCCCACCGCGCCCGATTGGGCTGACCGCGACCGGTTCATCCTGTCGGCAGGCCACGGGTCGATGCTGATCTATGCGCTCCTGCACCTGACGGGCTACCCCGACATGACGCTGGATGAGATCAAGAATTTTCGCCAGTGGGGCTCCAAGACGGCGGGGCACCCGGAGTACGGCCACGCCCCAGGGATCGAGACCACGACAGGCCCGCTGGGCCAAGGCATCGCAAACTCCGTCGGTTTCGCCCTGGCAGAAGAAATGTTGCGCGCCCGCTGGGGCGCAAAGATCCAAGATCACTACACATACGTCATCGCGGGCGACGGCTGCTTGATGGAGGGCGTCAGCCAGGAGGCGATTGCCTTTGCCGGGCGCCAAGAGCTGTCCAAGCTCATCGTCTTTTGGGACAACAACAACATCACCATCGACGGCACGGTCGACATGGCCGACCGCACCGACCAGTTGGAGCGGTTCAAGGCCTCCGGTTGGGATGTCCAGGACATTGACGGCCACGACCCCGACGCCATCGACGCCGCCATCACGGCGGCAAAAGCGACGCAGACACCGTCGATGATCGCCTGCAAGACGCATATTGGCCTGGGCCACGCGCTCCAAGACACATCCAAGGCCCACGGCGCGCTGACCGACCCAGACCAACTGCTGGCCGCAAAAGCCGCCTATGGCTGGGATCACGGCCCGTTCGAGGTTCCAGCGGACGTCAAATCCGCCTGGGAGGGCTTTGCCGAACGTGGCAAGGCCGCCCATGCAGACTGGGCCAAGCGGTTTCTTAAGCTGTCCAACGGCAAACAGGCGGAGTTCAATCGAACCTTCTCTGGCGAGGCGCCAAAGAAGCTCTCCGCAACGATCAAAGCGCTCAAGAAAAGCGTGAGCGAAGATCAGCCAAAGGTCGCTACGCGCAAAAGCTCTGAAATGGTGCTGGAGGCCGTAAACCCGATCATGCCAGAAAATGTGGGCGGGTCGGCTGATTTGACCGGCTCCAACAACACCAAGACTGGCGATCTTGGCGTCCATATGCCCGACAACCGCGCCGGGCGTTACATCCACTACGGTATCCGCGAACACGGCATGGCGTCCGCTATGAACGGGATGCAGCTCCATGGTGGGCTGCGGCCCTATGGCGGCACCTTTATGGTCTTCACCGACTACGCCCGTCCCGCCATGCGCCTATCCGCGCTCATGGGCATCCCCGTCACCTACGTCTACACGCACGATTCCATCGGCGTGGGTGAGGACGGCCCGACGCACCAACCTATCGAGCACCTCGCCATCCACCGCGCGACCCCAAACACAAAGCTATTCCGCCCCGCCGACACGGTGGAAACGGCGGAGGCCTGGGAAATCGCGCTGACCGACAATTCCGGCCCGTCGGTGCTCGCCCTGACCCGCCAGGGGCTGCCGACCGTGCGCACAGAGCACAAGACCGCCAACCTCACCGCTAAGGGTGCCTATGTGCTCGCCGATGCAGAGGGCAAGCGCCAGGTGATCCTGATGGCAACGGGGTCGGAGGTGTCCATCGCCATGGCCGCGCGCGACCTGCTCCAGGCCGAAGGTATCGGAACGCGCGTTGTGTCCATGCCCTGCTGGGAGCTCTTTGAGGAGCAGGACGACAGCTACCGCCGCCGGGTTCTGCCTGGCGGTCCTGTCCGCGTCGCCATCGAGGCCGCGATCCGGTTCGGCTGGGACCGGTGGCTCTATGGCGAGCGCGGCAAGCGGGAAAAGGGCAGCTTTGTCGGCATGCACGGCTTTGGCGCCTCCGCGCCTGCGGGGACACTCTATGAGGAGTTTGGCATCACAGCCGAGGCCATCGCCGCCTCTGCCAAGGCGATGCTCTGAGTCGCTTTTGATCGGTGCCGCCGGGCAGACCATCCCGGCGGCATACAATTGTATGCTTTCGTTAGCGCAACCATGAATTCACACCGCATGTTTTCGCTAACATGCTGTAATTGTTCATAGTTTATCCTTCCTCAAATTGTCCTTGCCCGCTAAATGCTGGGGTGCGCACAGGCACCGCGCTCGGACATGAGGAGAGGCAGCAATGACGGTCACGGTTGGTATCAACGGGTTTGGTCGCATTGGCCGCTGCACGCTCGCCCACATTGCAGAAAGCGCCCGCAACGACGTTCAAGTTGTGAAAATCAACGCCACTGGCCCCATTGAAACCAACGCGCATCTGCTCCGCTATGACAGCGTACACGGACGCTTTGGCGGCACCGTGTCGGTTAAGGACAACACGATGGACCTTGGCCGCGGGCCAATGCACGTGTTTTCGACCTACGACCCGCAAGAGCTCGACTGGGAGGGCTGTGATGTCGTGCTCGAATGCACGGGCAAATTCAATGACGGCACCAAGGGCGACGTGCACCTCACCCGCGGCGCTAAAAAGGTTCTGTTCTCTGCCCCCGCCAAGAATGTCGACAAAACAATTGTCTACGGCGTGAACCACCGCGAACTGGACGAGGCGCATAAGCTGGTCTCAAACGGGTCGTGCACGACAAACTGCCTGGCCCCGCTCGCGAAAGTGCTCAACGACGCCATCGGCATCGAACGCGGGATCATGACCACGATCCACAGCTACACCGGCGATCAACCCACGCTCGATCGCCGCCACAGCGACCTCTACCGCGCGCGGGCAGCCGCTATGGCGATGATCCCGACCTCCACCGGCGCCGCCAAAGCACTCAAGGAGGTCCTGCCGGAGCTTGAGGGAAAGCTCGACGGGACCGCTCTGCGCGTACCAACCCCTAATGTATCTGCGGTGGACCTGACGTTTGAGGCGTCGACAGACGTGAGTGTCGACGACGTCAACGCCATCGTCGCAGAAGCCGCGCAAGGCCATATGGGCGCCGTGCTGGCCTACGATGCGGAGCCCAAGGTCTCCATCGATTTCAACCACACCCCGCATTCGTCGATCTTCGCGCCGGACCAAACAAAGGTTGTCGGCGGACGCACGGTCCGTGTACTTGCGTGGTATGACAACGAATGGGGCTTTTCGTGCCGTATGGCAGACGTTGCGGCAGCCATGGGGCGCTTGCTGCACTGACGCGCCCGGCGCGCCATGACGACGCGCATCGCCATTGCGCTCTTTGCGCTCATCGTCGTGTTTTTGGTCGGCGACTTCGCCGCGAACGGCGGGGACTGGTCGCTCTTTCTGACCAAAAAATTCCTGGAACTGATCGAATGGCTAAAGTTCTGGCGCTAGTCTAAGCGCCTCCCCGACTTGACCTCCGGGCCCCTGGCTGTGATACGCTGCTGTTAGCGCAAACACAGCACAGCTAGGAATGGAGACGCCAATGGCCGTCAAAGTCGCGATCAACGGGTTCGGACGTATTGGACGCAATGTCTTGCGCGCCATCATAGAATCGGGCCGCACCGATATCGAAGTCGTGGCCATCAACGATCTGGGCCCTGTGGAAACCAACGCGCATCTGTTGCGCTATGACAGCGTCCACGGCCGCTTTCCCGCCACCGTCACAACCACCGAGACGACAATCGACGTGGGCCGTGGCCCGATGGAAGTGACCGCAATTCGCAACCCCGCCGATCTGCCCTGGGCCGATGTGGATGTCGTGCTGGAATGCACGGGCATCTTTACCTCTAAGGAAACGTGCCAGGCCCATCTCGACAACGGGTCGAGCCGCGTTTTGATCTCCGCCCCCGGTAAAGACGCAGACAAAACCATCGTCTTCGGCGTCAATGACAACGCGTTGACGTCCGACGATGTCATCGTTTCGAACGCGTCCTGCACCACCAACTGCCTTTCACCGGTGGCCAAGGTGCTCAATGACGAGATCGGCATCGTGAAGGGGTTCATGACCACCATCCACTCCTACACCGGTGATCAGCCGACGCTCGATACGATGCACAAGGACCTTTACCGTGCCCGGGCCGCGGCGATGTCGATGATCCCGACCTCCACCGGCGCCGCTAAAGCGGTGGGCCTGGTCTTGCCAGAGCTCAACGGTAAGCTCGACGGCGTGGCCATCCGCGTCCCCACGCCAAACGTGTCTGTCGTCGACCTGACATTCGAGGCCGCGCGCGACACCTCCGTGGAGGAGATCAACGAGGCCATCCGCGCAGCAGCCTCAGGCCCGCTCAAAGGCATCCTGGGCGTGACCGACGATAAGCTTGTTTCGATGGACTTTAACCACGACCCACACTCCTCCATCTTTGCGACGGATCAAACCAAAGTGATGGACGGCACGATGTGCCGTATCCTAACCTGGTATGACAACGAGTGGGGCTTTTCCAACCGCATGTCCGACACCGCTGTCGCCATGGGCAAGCTCATCTAACCATCTGAAAAGACGAAAAAAGAGACGCGCCAGACCCCTGGCGCGTCTTTTTTGTGCGCCCTGCAAAGAGCGTTGCAAATACCGCAAAGCCGATCTTCCGTTTTGGCGCTTCTGCTGCGGCGCAGCATGTCTATGTTGGCGCTATCAGCAACCCTTCATGGAGCACAGGACCATGACACTTTTTGCAGACCTCAAGAACCAAATCGCAAAGCGCCGCGCGTACAACACCACAGTTGCAGAGCTGCGCGCGCTGCCGTTGAACACGGCGCTCGATCTCGACATCTATACCGGCGACGCCGAGAAAATCGCGCGCCGCGCCGTCTACGGCCGCTAAACGTCGAAGCGTTCGATCAGCGCGGATTTCACGGCGGGGGTGACAAACTTTGACACATCCCCGCCAAGCCGCGCGATCTCTTTCACGAGCTTGGACGCGATGGCCTGGTGTTGAGCTTCGGCCATCAAAAATACCGTTTCCACGCGGTCGTCCAGCTGGCGGTTCATCCCGACCATCTGGAATTCATACTCAAAGTCCGCGACCGCGCGTAGGCCGCGGACAATGACCTGGGCCCCCACATCTTGGGCGCAGTCGATAAGCAGATTTTCAAACGGATGCGCGCGATATTCGCAGCCGGTCTGATCGCTCAACCCTGCAAACTCCGCTTCGACCATGGCTACACGTTCATCGAGTGAAAACAGCGGCCCCTTATCGCGATTGATCGCAACCCCGACATAGAGCCGGTCCACCAGGCTGCCTGCACGGCGCATGATGTCGATATGGCCCAGCGTAATCGGGTCAAATGTCCCGGGATATAGTCCGACGCGCATCATCTGGCCTCCTTCTAGCCCGGGGACAGCGTCCGTCAGACGTAGAGCGAAATCACGTTTTCCGTCAATGCCCTAGAGCAGCTCGCGACGATGCGTCACGAGGGCGCCAGCGCGGCCTTCATCCCAGTGAGCAGTGCCTGCGATACGGCTCTTAATCGTTCAGAGCGTCGATCATCGGCGTGGCGCACCAAATAGAAATTCCGCGTCAGGCGCACCTGCTCTGGCAAGATCGGGACCAAATCGGGCACATCACGGAGTGCAAACTCATGAACCACCCCGATCCCGCCGCCCGCGCGCAAGAGCTGCACCTGAACCGCCGCGGAGGTGGAGGCCAGCGCCACCCGATCGATGCCAAGCGGGCCTAAGTAGTCGAGTTCCTCATCAAAGATCATGTCCGGGATGTAGCCCACGCTTCGATGCCGCTGCAGGTCAGCGAGCGTGTCAATGCGGGGCGCGCTGGCGAGGTAGGACCGCGCCGCCGCCAGAACCAGGTGATATTCCGATATCTTTTGTACCAGCAGTCGCCCTGCCGTGGGTTGGCTGACGGTGATCGCCAGATCCGCCTCGCGCCGCGACAGGTCCACCACGCGGGGCTGCGCTATGATCTGCAAATCAAGCGAAGGGTTTTGTCGCGAGATATCCGCGCAGACCCGCGGGAGAAGGTAGTTCGCGCAACCATCCGGCGCCCCGATGCGGATCGTCCCGCTAAGCCCCTCGTCACGGCCTGTGAGTTCTTCCAGCCCGGCCCGCGTCTCTGCCTCCATGGCTTCTGCGCGCGGGAGCAGACGCGTCCCATCCTCGGTCAGCGCGTAGCCCTGCGGGGACTTCGCAAAGAGCTTTCGGTCTAGCGCAGCTTCAAGCGCGGCCACCCGCCGCCCCACTGTCGCGGGATCAAGGCGCAGCGCCTTTGCGGCCCCGGTCAGACCGCCCTCCCGTGCCACGAACAAGAAAATTCGCAAGTCATCCCACCGCATTTCTGCTCCGCACAGGCAAAATCGCAAAACGTTTTTGCCTCTTTGCCACTTGGGCTGGCCCCAGGACAAGCCCTATGGTCCGCAGAGCGGCGATGGAGGATCACATGCAAGAGCTCACACATTTTCTGAACGGTGCCCAAACCCCAGGGACGTCCGGCCGTTTCGCCGACGTGATGAACCCAGCCACGGGCGAGGTGCAGGCCAAAGTCCCCCTCGCCTCCACCGCAGAAGTGAACGAGGCGGTGGCGATCGCAGCCGCCGCGCAGCCCGCCTGGGCCGCAACGAACCCGCAGCGCCGGGCGCGGGTGATGATGGCGTTTGTGTCGCTGCTCCACCGCGACATGGACCAACTGGCAGAAGCGCTGAGCCGAGAACACGGCAAAACGCTGCCTGATGCCAAGGGCGACGTCCAACGCGGCTTGGAAGTTGTCGAATTTTGCATCGGCGCGCCGCATCTGCTCAAGGGCGAATACACCGACAGCGCTGGCCCGGGCATCGACATGTATTCGATGAAACAACCCCTCGGCGTGACGGCAGGCATCACCCCATTCAACTTTCCAGCGATGATCCCGATGTGGATGTTCGCGCCCGCCATCGTGTGCGGCAACGCTTTCATCCTGAAACCGTCGGAGCGTGACCCCTCTGTCCCACTGATGCTGGCCGCTCTGATGGAAGAAGCGGGCCTGCCAAAGGGCATCTTACAGGTCGTCAATGGCGACAAGGAAGCCGTCGACGCGATCCTAGAGCACCCTGTCATTCAATCGGTGGGCTTTGTCGGCTCCACGCCCATCGCGGAATACATCTACGCTCAGGGCTGCGCCCACGGGAAGCGGGTGCAATGCTTTGGCGGCGCCAAGAACCACATGATCATCATGCCCGACGCGGATATGGACCAAGCCGCAGACGCGCTTGTGGGCGCAGGCTACGGCGCGGCGGGTGAACGCTGCATGGCCATCTCCGTCGCAGTTCCCGTCACGGACGAGGCCGCGGATAGGCTCATCGAAAAGCTCGTCCCCCGCATCGAGGCGCTCAAGGTCGGCCCTTACACCGCAGGCAACGACGTCGACTACGGCCCCGTTGTCACCGCGGCTGCTAAGGCGAACATCGAACGCCTTGTGCAATCCGGCATCGACCAAGGGGCAAAGCTCGTGGTGGACGGGCGCGATTTCCGGCTGCAAGGGTACGAAGATGGCTTCTTTGTGGGCGCGCATCTTTTTGACCACGCCACCAAGGACATGGACATCTACAAAACCGAAATCTTCGGCCCCGTCCTGACAACCGTGCGCGCGCAAACCTACGAAGAGGCCATCGGGCTGGCTATGGACCACGAATACGGCAACGGCACCGCGATCTTTACCCGGGACGGCGACACGGCGCGCGACTTTGCCAACCGGATCAACATCGGCATGGTGGGCGTTAACGTGCCAATCCCCGTCCCGCTTGCCTACCACACGTTCGGCGGCTGGAAGAAATCCATGTTCGGCGATTTGAACCAGCATGGGCCGGATTCCATCAAATTCTACACCCGAACCAAAACGATCACGTCGCGCTGGCCCTCCGGCATCAAGGAGGGGGGGGAGTTCAGCATTCCCGTGATGGAATAGGACAGCCCAGGCGGGTGAGCTTTTTTGAGACGGGGCCCCTCCCCCTTCATCATTCCAAAATAACGCCTGCCGGAGGCACCCGGCATTTGCCAAAGCGCAAACGCTCCGCCTATTATGAACAAGCGTTCAATTAAGAGGCTCAGATGCACGATCTCTCCGACGATCAGGTGGCGATTTTCGACATGGCATATCGCGTCGGCCAGGATGAGATCGCCCCAAACGCGCGAGCTTGGGAGGCCGAGGGCACGATTCCCAAGGACCTCTGGCCAAAGCTCGCCGCACTTGGCTTTGGCGGGCTATATGTGCGGGAAAACGCGGGCGGGTCTGGCCTGTCGCGCCACGACAGCACGCTCGTGTTCGAGGCGCTCGCGATGGCCTGTCCATCCGTGTCTGCGTTCCTATCCATCCACAACATGTGCGCCTGGATGATCGACCGCTTTGGTTCCGATGCCATGCGCGCCGCGCGCTTGGACGCGGCAGTGGGGATGACACGCTTTTACAGCTACTGCTTGACGGAACCCGGATCAGGTTCCGACGCGGCCGCGCTCCGCACCCGCGCTGAGCGCACGAATGAGGGTTACACGCTCACAGGAGCAAAGGCGTTCATCTCCGGCGGGGGGTATTCTGACGCCTATATCGTGATGTCACGCACAGGCGATGCGGGGCCAAAGGGCATTTCGTCGATTGTCGTCGACGCCGATGCACCGGGGCTGTCTTTTGGCGCGCTGGAGGACAAAATGGGCTGGCGGTCCCAGCCCACCCGGCAAGTGCAGCTCGACGCCTGCCCGGTCCCTGCCGCGAACCTTCTGGGGGATGAAGGCCAGGGCTTCACTTACGCGATGAAGGGGCTCGATGGAGGGCGCCTGAACATCGCGGCGTGCTCGCTCGGCGGTGCGCAAGCGGCGCTCGATGCGACGCTGAGCTACATGCGGGAGAGGCAGGCATTTGGGAAACCGCTCACCGAGTTTCAAGCACTCCAGTTTCGCCTGGCAGAGATGGAGATCGAGCTTGAGGCCGCGCGCGTCTTTCTCCGCTCCGCGGCCCGCGCGCTCGACGGCGGTGCACCGGACGCCACAAAACGCTGCGCGATGGCCAAAAAGCTCGTGACCGAAGTGGGTTCCAAGGTCGCCGATCAATGCCTGCAACTGCATGGTGGCTACGGCTACCTCGCTGACTACGGCATCGAAAAAATCGTGCGGGATTTGCGCGTGCATCAGATCCTGGAAGGCACCAATGAGATCATGCGCCTCATCACCGCGCGGGAGATGTTGCGTGGCTGACATCGACATTAGGATCGAAGGCCGCGCAGGGCGCATCACGCTCAACAGACCAGAGGCGCTTAACGCGCTCAGCCACGCAATGTGTTTGCAGATTGAGCGCGCGATCACCGCCTGGGCCGCGGAGGATGCGATCGCGCTCGTGATGATTGACGCAGTTGGCGACCGGGCCTTTTGCGCAGGCGGCGACATTCAGGAGATGTACGCCACGGGCACCGCAGGCGATTTCACCTATGGGCGCCGGTTTTGGACAGATGAATATCGTCTAAACGCGAAAATCGCGCGATACCCAAAGCCTATCGTCACCTTCCTACAGGGGTTCACCATGGGTGGCGGCGTGGGGCTGGGCTGTCACGCGTCCCACCGGATTGTCTGTGAAAGCTCACAAATCGCGATGCCAGAGGTCTCCATCGGCCTTGTGCCTGACGTGGGCGGGTCGATGCTGCTAGCCCATGCGCCCGGGCGCACGGGCGACTACTTGGGCATCACTGCAGCGCGCATGTCGGCAGGCGATGCGATCTTTGCCGGGTTTGCCGACCACTATGTGCCCGAAGCGGACTGGCCGGGATTGAAGGCCGCGTTGGTCAGCGGCGTCTTAGACGACCTGCCCAGCCACCCCGCGCCCGACGCGCCGCTCGCCCAGCAGCAGGGGGAGCTTGACCGCTTTTTCCACGGCCAAACACCCGGTGATATATTCCGCGCGCTCGCAAGCGACGATAGCGACTTTGCGCGGGGGACCGCCAAACGCATCGCGCGCCACTCCCCCCTCGCGATGGCGTGCGGGCTCGATATCATCCGACGGCTGAGGTCCACCGATGACATCACCCGCGCGTTGGAGCTTGAGTACCGCTTCACCGCGCGCAGCATGGAACACGGCGACTTTTTAGAAGGCATCCGCGCGCAGATCATCGACAAGGACAAATCGCCCCGTTGGCGGCACAGCTTGGACCGATTGCCTGCCGTCGCGGTGAGCCAGATGCTGCGGCCGCTCGGACCAGACACGCTCAACTTGGAGGACCCGCAATGAAGATCGGCTTTATCGGACTTGGCAACATGGGCGCGCCCATGGCCGCGAACCTTGCAGCCGCGGGGCACGACGTGGTGGGTTTTGACACGGTGGCGCGACCGGATGGCATCACACTCGATGCGGATGCCGAAAGTGCCGTGCGCGGCGCCGATGTCGTGATCACCATGCTGCCCAATGGCGCAATCTTGCGCGCGGTCGCGGAGGAGGTGCTGCCTGCTATGGCGCCAGGTGCCGTTCTGCTCGATTGCTCCACAGTGGATGTGGCGTCTGCGCGTGAGGTCGCCGCCGACGCTGCCGTACGGGGCCTCGGCGCGCTCGACGCGCCTGTGTCGGGCGGGATTGGTGGCGCGCAGGCGGGCACGCTCACCTTTATGGTGGGCGGCGACGCGGCAGCGTTCGACACGGCCAGACCGCTCTTCGACATCATGGGGCAAAAGGCCGTCCACTGCGGACCTGCGGGCAACGGACAAGCGGCAAAGATCTGTAACAACATGATCCTCGGGATCACAATGATCGGCACCTGCGAGGCGTTTGCGCTCGCCGATAAGCTGGGGCTCGACCGGCAGGCGATGTTCGATGTCGTCTCCACCTCGTCTGGGTATTCCTGGTCCATGAACGCCTACTGCCCCGCCCCTGGCATTGGTCCACAGAGCCCAGCCGACAATGACTATAAACCCGGCTTCGCAGCGGCACTGATGCTAAAGGACCTAAGGCTCAGCCAGGAGGCTGCGGAGGGGGCAGATGCCGACACCCCGCTCGGGGCCGCCGCAGCCGCGCTCTACGCCGCCTTTGTGGAGGAGGAAGGCCAGGGAGACGCAGATTTCAGCGCCATGCTGCCCCGCTTTGCCACGCGCGGGCGCGGCGCATAACGGTCCTGGCCAAGCCGCCTGAGGCTATGCTACCCCTCATGCGTCCGCACAATTGAAAGAGGGGAGTCAGCCATGGCCACCACAGCAGTCGTCGGCACATTCATCGCCATTTTCGCAGTCCTAGGGGCCTACTGGCTTATCCGCCAAGGCAACTAGCGCTTGCCGGGTCGCGGGGCCGCATCATTCCGCGGCGACGCGACCCGATTGCAGCATTGGCTTGAGGTACCGCCCTGTATGGCTTTCCGCCACCTCGGCGACGTGTTCTGGCGTGCCGGTCGCCACGACTGTGCCCCCGCCATCACCGCCCTCGGGGCCCACGTCAATGATCCAGTCCGCGGTTTTCACCACATCGAGATTGTGTTCGATGACCACGACTGAGTTTCCCTGGTCCACAAGCTCGTGCAGCACCTCTAGCAACTTGCGCACGTCTTCGAAGTGCAGACCTGTCGTCGGCTCATCAAGGATGTAGAGCGTCCGCCCGGTGGAGCGTTTGGACAGTTCTTTCGACAGCTTCACCCGCTGCGCTTCCCCACCCGATAGCGTCGTCGCCTGCTGTCCCACTTTGATATAGCCCAGGCCAACGCGCATGAGCGCATCCATCTTTTCCCGGATCGTCGGCACGGCCTTAAAGAATTCCTGCGCGTCCTCCACCGTCATATCGAGCACATCTGCAATGCTCTTGCCCTTGAACTTAATCTCCAATGTTTCGCGGTTGTAGCGCGCGCCGCCGCAGGTTTCGCACTGGACATACACGTCCGGGAGAAAGTGCATCTCGATCTTGATGACACCATCGCCCTGGCAGGCCTCGCACCGGCCACCTTTTACGTTGAAGGAAAAGCGCCCCGGTTTGTAGCCCCGCGCCTTAGCCTCTGGCAGGCCAGCAAACCAATCGCGGATGGGCGTGAACGCGCCAGTGTATGTCGCCGGGTTCGATCGCGGCGTGCGCCCGATGGGCCGCTGATCGATGTCGATAACCTTATCGAGGTGCTCCAGACCCTTGATCGTCTCGCACGGCGCAGGTGTCTGGCGCGCACCGTTGAGGCGCATGGAGGCGGTTTTGAACAGCGTTTCAATCGTCAACGTGGATTTACCGCCACCGGACACGCCGGTGACGCAGACGAACTTGCCCAGCGGGAAGTCGACCGTGACGCCTTGCAGATTGTTGCCCGTCGCTTTCACGACCTTGATCGACTTGCCTTTGCCTTTGCCCTTGCGGCGCTCAGGCGGGATCGCGATCTCGCGCCGCCCAGATAGGTAGTCGCCGGTCACAGAGTTTGGCGTGTCCATGATCTGCCGGGGCGTCCCATGCGCCACCACCGTGCCGCCGTGAACGCCTGCGCCGGGGCCGATGTCATAGACGTAGTCGGCCTCCCGAATGGCCTCCTCGTCATGTTCCACAACAATCACCGTGTTGCCCTGGTCGCGCAGGTTCTTGAGCGTCGTAAGCAGCCGGTCGTTGTCGCGCTGATGGAGCCCGATGGACGGCTCATCGAGCACGTAGAGCACCCCGGTGAGACCCGACCCAATTTGGGAGGCTAAGCGAATACGCTGGCTTTCCCCGCCGCTTAAGGTTCCAGATGAACGCGACAGTGTAAGATACTCAAGGCCAACGTTATTTAGGAATCCGAGCCGCTCCCGGATCTCCTTCAAAATCGCGCGCGCGATCTCGTTTTTCTGCTGCGTCAGGCTCTCTGGCACAGCCTCGCACCAGGCGGCAGCCTCGCGGATGGACATCTGCACCACTTGGCCCACATGGACGCCCGCGATCTTAACAGCAAGTGCCTCCTGCCGCAGCCGGTAGCCGTCGCACGTGCCGCAAGGGCGGTTGTTTTGGTAGCGCTCAAACTCCTCCCGGATCCAGTTCGAATCCGTCTCGCGATAACGCCGCTCCATATTGGGGACCACGCCTTCGAAGGTACGCGTGACTTGGTATACGCGCCCGCCCTCGTCATAGCGGAAGGGGATTTCCTCCTTGCCGGACCCATAAAGGAACACCTGTTGCACGTGGGCGGGCAGGTCTTTCCACTTCAGCGACTTATCGAACTCGTAATGCTTCGCAATGGCGTCGATGGTCTGGAGGAAATAGGGCGACTTGCCCTTACGCCACGGCGCCAGTGCCCCGTCAGCCAGCGTGATTCCCTGATCGGGCACAACGAGCCGTTCGTCAAAGAACAGCTCATGCCCCAACCCGTCGCAATCAGGGCAGGCGCCAAAGGGCGCGTTAAACGAAAACAGCCGCGGCTCGATCTCCGGGATCGTAAAGCCGCTCACTGGGCAGGCGAAATTCTCGGAAAACGTGATCCGCTCTGGTTCCTGCTGGCTGCTCGGCTCGATCACATCGTCTGGGTCAATCCGATTTGGCGCCGTCTCCAACACCGCAATCCCGTCCGCGAGGTCGAGCGCGGTCCGCAGCGAGTCCGCCAGACGCGTCTCTAACCCTTCTCGCACAACGATCCGGTCCACGACGACATCAATGTCGTGGCGGTATTTCTTATCGAGCGTCGGCGGCGTATCGAGCTCGTAAAACTCCCCGTCGACCTTCACGCGCTGAAAGCCCTGCTTGCGCAGCTCTAGGAATTCCTTGCGGTACTCCCCCTTGCGATCGCGAATGATAGGGGCAAGCAGGTAGCCGCGCGTCCCCTCTTCCATGTCCATGATCCGGTCAACCATGTCCTGGACCTGCTGCGCCTCGATCGGCAGCCCCGTGGCGGGGGAATAGGGCGTGCCCGCGCGCGCAAAAAGCAGCCGCATGTAGTCGTAAATCTCTGTGACCGTACCCACCGTCGACCGCGGGTTCTTCGAGGTGGTCTTTTGTTCAATCGAGATCGCGGGCGACAGGCCGGAGATGTGATCGACATCCGGCTTTTCCATCATATCGAGGAACTGGCGCGCATAGGCGCTCAGCGATTCCACATAGCGCCGCTGCCCTTCGGCATAGATCGTATCAAAGGCGAGCGATGACTTGCCGGAGCCCGAAAGCCCCGTGATCACCACAAGCTCATCGCGCGGAATGTCCACGTCGATGCCTTTAAGGTTGTGCTCGCGCGCGCCGCGCACCTCGATGAATTTTTGCTCAGGCATTCCGCCCCCCAGTTAACACCCGATACATAGGTCGCGCGGGCGGTAGCGCCAAACGAAAAGTGTGAACAAAGTGTGAACTTTTTAGTCTCGCAACCGCGCCATGGCCGCATGCACTAGAAATCCACCAAGGAGCGCGCCCGCAAGCGCGAGCATCATCGTGGTGTAGCCCGGCCCAGCGAGGATCGCTGCGATCACAGGCGTTCCGACTGAATTCCCGATATTGCCGGTCTGCGCCATCGCCCCATTGCCCTGGGCCCGGTCTGCGAGACTGTCGTTTAGTTCCGGCACCACAGCGAAACTCGCGCCCTGAATGATCCCCAGCCCCACCATAAAGGCAAGCGCCAGAACCGCGCTGCCTGGCCACGCAACCAGCAACAACGCCATCAGGACGGAGTACAGGAATGCAATCTGAACGCTGCGAACAGCGCTCATCACCGACACCATTGCGACGCCGAGCGTTAGCGAGGCCACGATGGAGATCAAAGGCATCGCTGTCGCAACCGCCGTGCGCAGATCCTCCCGCAAGAATTGCGGAAGGAACGTGACGGTGGTCACAAAGCAAAACGTGTAGAACAGCCACCCTAGCCCCGCCGCATTCTTGCGCGGGGACCGGTAAATCTCCCCATGTTGACGCAACGCGCCGCGCAGGGTCAGCGGTGCCGCGGTCTCCGGCACATCGCGCGGGACCATGACCGCCAGGCCGATGGCGAAAACCAGCATGTAGAGCCCGTGCGCGAGAAACAGCGACCCAAGCCCGTAGGCCCCGATCAGAAGCGGGCCCAGCGCCAAAAGGATCGCAAAAGACACGCCGAAAAAGCTGCCCCACAGCGTCAGCGTGAACCCGCGCCCGCGCACGGAGCTCGCCTGAGCGATCAGCGTGGGTGCGGCGACCACGATCAACAAATGGGACACCCCCTCCACCACGCGGCTCGCGATAAAAAGCGGGAGGCTAGGCAATAGGCTCTGGTAAATCGACAACATCGCGCCAAGCCCGAGCCCAAGGATCAAAGCGCGGTACAGCGTCAGCCGCGTCACGATGATCCCGGCCACCACGCCAAAGAAAATCCCCACCACCCCGACCGCCGACACAAGCAGCCCAAGCGCGGCCCCGCTTTGCCCGTAGGTCTGGCCCAGCGGCTCAAACACCACGCTGATCTTGGCATATTGCGCAGCAGCCCCAAGCCCCGCACCCCAAAGCGCGAAGACGAGGCCATAGTGGGTCGTTTCAGTGGTCATGGTGTCCGCCTACGCCCGTCCCAGCCAGATGACCAGAGCGCGCGCGCAGGGCTAGAAATGGATGGCCCTGTCCCAGGCGTCGAGCACGCTTTCATGCATCATCTCGCTGAGCGTCGGATGCGGGAAAACGGTTTCCATCAGGTCAGCTTCCGTCGTTTCCAGCTTTTGGCCCACGACATAGCCCTGGATCATCTCCGTCACTTCGGCACCGACCATGTGGGCACCCAGTAGCTCACCCGTTTTGGCGTCAAAGACGGTTTTCACCAGCCCCTCAGGCTCTCCCAAAGCGATGGCCTTACCGTTGCCGATGAACGGGAAGCGCCCGACCTTGATCTCCCGCCCTGTCGCTTTGGCCTTGGCTTCTGTCAGCCCAACCGACGCCACTTGCGGGTGGCAATAGGTGCAGCCTGCGATCGTTTCTGGCTTCACAGGATGGGCGGTGTTTTTGCCCGCCACAAGTTCGGCGACCATCACCCCCTCGTGGGAGGCTTTATGCGCAAGCCATGGGCCGTTCGTCGCGTCCCCAATCACGTAAAGCCCTTCGACGCCTGTCCGGCAATAGTCGTCCGTGGTGACAAAGGACCTGTCGATCTTGGCGCCCAGCGCTTCCAGGCCGAGGTTTTCGGTGTTCGCGACGATCCCCACGGCGGAGATGACGGTGTCGAACTCCTCCGTTTCGACCTTACCGTCGATCTCGATATGCGCCGTCACCTTACCCTTTGCGCGGTCGAGCTTTTTGACCATCGCTTTGGCTTTGATGGTCATCCCCTGCTTCTCAAACGCTTTCCGCGCGAATGTGGAGATCTCTTCATCTTCCACCGGCAGGATGCGGTCCATCACCTCAACCACGGTCGTGTCACAGCCCAGCGTGTTGTAGAAACTCGCGAATTCGATCCCGATGGCGCCAGAGCCAATCACCAGGAGCTTCTTTGGCATCCGCGGTGGAACAAGCGCGTGTTTGTAGGTCCAAACGAGATCACCGTCAGCCTCGAGCCCTGGCAGCTCGCGCGCGCGGGCCCCGGTTGCAACGACGATGTTCTTTGCGCTCAACGCTTCGGTGCCCTTGTCGGTCTTCACGCTCACCTGGCCCGGGCCTGCAAGCGTCGCTTGGCCCATGATCGCGGTGACTTTGTTTTTCTTCAAAAGATGCCCGACCCCGCCATTGAGCTGCTTGGCCACCGCCCGCGAGCGGGCCACGACAGCATCGAGATCGTAGTCGATCCCGGATGCTTTCAGTCCGAACTCCTTGGCCCGGTGCATCAGGTGGTAGACCTCTGCGGAACGCAGCATCGCCTTGGTCGGAATGCAGCCCCAGTTGAGGCAAATCCCGCCCATATGCTCGCGTTCCACCACAGCGACGTTCAGCCCAAGCTGCGCGGCGCGGATCGCGCAGACATAGCCACCCGGCCCTGCTCCGATAACGATAAGATCAAACGCCTTGGCTGCCATCATACCCTCCCTGCGCGTGGTGCACGGGGGTCAGGTTACGCGGTTTCGAGCCCTCGCACCACCGCGCCGTAGCCGCCAAGCTCCATGTATTCGCGCTCCGGCCCGCTGGAGCGGCGCCCAAGCGCCGCGTTGCGGGTTGGAAAGCGGCCATAGCGACGGATCACCTCGCGGTGGGCCCGGGCGTGCAACAGGTTGGGCGCCCCGGTTTCCTTCATCCGGTCCGCGATCAATCGCACGCAGCGATCCTGATCGCTCAAGACCTCCGAATGCATAAGCGGAAGGTAGAAAAACTGGCGCGCGGGCTCGTCGATACGCTTGTCCCAGCCCTTGTCGATGGCCATCTTCGCCGCCGCAAGCGCATAGCTGTCGCTGGCAAAGGCCTGCGCCGTGCCGCGGAACATATTGCGCGGGAATTGGTCCATCAGGATGATGTAGGCCAGCGTCCCGGACGGATAGGTGAGCCACAGGCCCCGCGTCCCCTCCATGGCGCCAAGCCAGGTGTCTTCGAACCAGCTGCGCACCTCCGCATCGAGCGCGTCATTGGCTTTGTACCAGTCCGCTGGGGTCAGCCTATCAAGCCAAAACTCCAACACATCATCTGCGCCTGTCATCGTCACGTGTCACGACCTCCGTCGTGGGCAGTCAATGCGTTAGGCGGCTAAAGTCAAGCGCCGTCGACGAAAATTGCCTCAAGCAGAGCGTTCGGGGTCGTCTTCGCCCGCTTCTTCGGCAGCGTCGATATAGAATTCCTGCGCCGCCTCCATCGCCACGGGGGAGGCCGTGGGCATGATCGGCGCGTAAGACACGGCCTCGTAATCGTCTTCTGCGTAGACAGATGGGCGCCGCGTCATGCGGTACGCCGCGTAGCCCGCAATCGCGATGAGCAAGATCGCGAGGTACAGAAAAAAGCCTTCGGGCCCGACCGCCGACATCGCCCAGCCAATGACCAGCGGCCCCGCGATGGCCCCCACCCCGTTGAGAAAGATCAGCCCGCCCGAGGCCGCCGCCATATCTTCATATTCCAGAAAGTCGTTCGTGTACGCGATGATCAGCGCATAAAGCGGGTTTGTCGTCCCGCCGAGCACGAAGCCAGCCGCGAGCAGAAGCGGGAAGGAAAACGGCAAAAGGAACGGCGCCAACGCCGCCACGCCGCCCACCGCAGCCGTCGCCAGGATAAGCACCCGGCGATCCAGCCGATCGCTGAGCCATCCGATCGGGTACTGCAAGATCACCGCGCCGATATAGATCACCGCCACAAAGATCGAAATTTGCTGCACGTTCAGCCCCACTTCGGTCCCGTAGACAGCCGACATCCCGAACTGCGCCGAAAATACACCGCCGAGCAGAAACATCCCGACGCAACCAAGGGGGGAGACATTTGCAAGCTCCCTCAACGTCATGGGCTTTGTGCTGTCGAAGGCAGGCGTCGGAGAGATGCTGAGCAGGATCGGCGCAAAGGCAAGCGAGATCAGGACGGACGGGATGATGAAGAGCTCATAACCCGACGGGTCGCCGAACCCCACAATGACTTGCGCGGCCACGATCCCCGTCATCTGCACAATCATATAAAGCGACAGCGCCTGTCCGCGATTTTCCTTTGTGGTCGCGTTGTTGAGCCAGCTTTCAGCAACGACGTAGACGCCCGAAAAGCAAAACCCGATCAGCGCGCGCCCAATCGACCAGCTGATTGGGTCTGCCAGCACGGGAAACAGGATCAGCACCGCCGATATCATCGACCCAAGCGCTGCAAAGACCCGTACATGCCCTACGCGCCGGATGAACGCTGGCGTCGCGCGCGACCCGGCCAGGAACCCCGCGAAATAGGCCGACATCACGATCGACATCTGGAGCGTCGAAAAGCCCTCGATATCGCCCCGCACACCAAGGAGCGTGCCCTGAAGGCCGTTCCCCACCATCAAAAGGCCCATACCCAAAAGCAGTGCCCAAGCGCTCGCAACTACAGCCCGCATGTCTGGCGTCCTTGTCAGTCGGTTGTAAGCCGCGCGTAGTGCGGAATCGGGGGCAGGTCCACACGCCCACGACCCCGCCTGTGTCGCTTTCAGACCGCCCTAAGGAAAGAGGAGAGAGGCGTCGCCGTAGCTGAAAAACCGGTAGCGCTGTGCGATGGCGTGGTCATAGACGGCGCGCACCCGGTCCTGCCCGATAAAGGCCGATACCAACATCATCAGCGTCGATTTCGGAAGGTGGAAATTTGTCATGAGCGCGTCCGCGGCATGGAATTCGAACCCCGGGGTGATGAAAATATCCGTATCCCCGGACCAGGGCTGCACCTGGCCGCCGCGCGCCGCAGTTTCTAACAGCCGCAGCGATGTCGTGCCCACGGGGACGACACGGCCCCCTTGCGCCTTTGTGTCGGCGATATCAGCTGCGGCACCTTCGCTGACCTCGCCCCATTCGGAATGCATCTTGTGATCGGCGATGTCGTCGACTTTCACGGGCAAGAATGTCCCCGCCCCAACGTGAAGCGTAACAAAACTCATCTCCACGCCGCGCCGCTTCAGGCTGGCGAGCACCCCGTCGTCGAAATGGAGCGATGCGGTGGGGGCCGCGATGGCGCCCTTTCGCTTGGCAAAGATCGGTTGATAATCGACCGTGTCTTGCGCGTCGGCGGCCCGCTTTGCCGCGATGTAGGGGGGCAGCGGCATGGTGCCTGCGGCCTCCAACGCGGCTTCGAAATCGTCACCTGTGGACGTGAACGCAAGCCGGGCTTGCCCCTCCGATTTATCGAGCAAGCGCGCCGACAGGCCAGCGGCAAAGCTCACGACCTCCCCCACTGCGAGCTTGCGGAGCGGTTTGATCAGCGCATCCCACGACCCATCCGCTGCAGGCGACAAAAGCGTGACTTCGATCTTTGCCTCAACCATCCCCTGCTCTGTGACACGCTTGCGGGCGCCAAAAAGCCGCGCTGGGATCACCTTGGTATCGTTGAACACAAGCCTGTCCCCGGGCCAAAGCGTATCCGCCAAGTCGCGCACCACCTGGTCGCGGATGCCGCTGGGTTGCGACACAAGCAGCCGCGCCGCGCTCCGTGGGCGGGCCGGTCGCGTGGCGATAAGCTCCTCAGGGAGCTCGAAGTCAAAGTCAGAGAGTTTCATAGGTCGTGTCTATCGCCCGGCGTTACTGGCCCACATCAGGAGGTGGCCGGCGGAAAATTTCCCTGAACATGCCCGGCGTCAAGAGAGAGAGTGGGTTAACCGCCACGTCCGGCGCCGAAGCCGGGCCCCGCAGCGTATAATTGAAGCCAATCAGCCCCTCGCCCCTGCGGGTCAGGATCGAGCCTAAGCTATTGAGCAGGTATACGGGGGAAACCACCCCCTGCATGTCAAGCTGCCCCCGGGCCGTGTCGTAATAGCCATCTAGAGACACACCGAGCGACGGCCCCACCGCGCTGCCCTGCTTGATGATGACCGTCCCCGGTGTCAGGCGGAACCCCGCATCCACTTCGCTGAAATAGAGCCCGTCCCCATCGAGCTGCTCAAAAAGCCCCACGATGCTCACCGCCGAAAGGAGAGAGGCCAAAACAGGTGCCTGCCCCACGCGCAGATCCGTTATGTTGAGCGTTCCGTCATAGCTCCCCTCCGCAGCAAGCGGTGTCAGCGCGAGCGTCATCGCCCCGCCATTCAGCTGCCGCAAAATGCCTGCATCGCGCAACACGCCGCCGCCATCGTTGGACTGCACTATGATGGACGTACCATGTTCGGACGGCGACAGCGCACCGCGCACGGGCGTGCCACCCGCCACGCGGGCCTCAAAATTGCCGGTCAGCCGGGGGCCGGCCTGCAGCTGCGCCCGCACATCGGTGAGCGTCAAATCGCCCCCCACACGCACACGGTCAAACCTGGCCGTGATGGGCGCACTGTCCCCACGACCGCTGCTTACGGCTTGAAACTGCGCCTGTGACAGATCGAGCTGTGAGCCGGACATCACCACTTCCGGCGCGCGCACGGCGCCGCGACTTTTGAGCGTCAGCGCGCCTTGGAGCCAATCACCAACGGTCAACCGCGACAGCTGCATTTCGGAGAACGCCCCGTCAGCGTTCAGCGCAATGGCGCCCTCTGCGCGCAGGCCGGGCGCGGCGAGCAAGAGTTCCTCCACGCGCGGGCTCTCGCCCAGCGTTCCCGCCACGCGCAGCTCCCCCTGGCGCGATGGTGCCTTGTCCCAGCCAACCGCAGCGACGCGCACGCCCAATCCGACCAATTTCGAGCTCAGCGTGAACTCCGGCGGCGCGGCGGCAATAAAGCGCATCACGAGCTCCGCCTCCCCCACGCCGCGGACACTGCCCGGCGGCAGCGATATGTTGAATGCGTCGAGCGTCGCGGGCGATAGCTCCACCGTTGCCACAAGCTCCGATGGCGGGCGCTCGGGAGAGATCACGAGGTCCCAGGCGCCCCTGATCGGCACCTGATCAATGCGGCCCGCGCCGGAGATCGACAGGCGCGACCCGTCAAAGCGGGCCAGCGCCCGCGGTAGGGAAAGTGTCCGCCCCTGAACCAGCGTGTCTGATCGCACCGCGCTCAGTTCTGCGCGCAGGTCAAACACCATATCATCGACCTTATTGCCCCGTCTCAGCGGAAACTCGACCGTCCCGCTGAGCACAGCGCGACCATCGGCGAGCGTGACGGGTTGATTGGCTTTGGTCAGAAAGGCCCATGGCGGCTCGTCCAGCGTCGCCAGAACAGCCGTCACTGTGCCACTGGCCGCCAAGGTCAATTCCGCCGGCGCAGGCTTCTGCCGGGTGTCGGAGACGTGAAAAACGCTGCCCGCCACGTCGATGAGCCCGCCCTGCGGCGCTTGGATGACGCCCCGTTCGATCAAAATTGTCAGCGTATCGTGCTCAAAGACGAGCGACCCGGCCGCATCTTGCAACGGTGGCAAATGACGGACCATCCGAAACTCCGCCTCCGAGAACCCGTGGGTGAATGACACTTTGGGCCGCTCGCCAGGCGCCACCCTCACGGCGACGCTCACATCGCGCGCGCTGGCCTGGGTCACGTTGTCCTGAAGCCACTTTAAAAGCTTCGGCGCGGGCCCCTGAGGCCAAAACTCCGTCACGCGGGCGATTGTCACCTCATCGGCAGCGATATCGAGTTTCGCGCCCCACCCCGCCTGTTCTGCGGCGACCTGGCCGCTCAGCACGATGGGCTTGCCATCGTCCAACAGCGTGGCCTGCCCGATTTCCAACGTAAACGGGTTCAGCGCCATGCGGAAATCGACCCAAGCCTCGTCAAGCCGCATGGGTTCAGGGTAAAGCGCCCCGGGCCGTGCCGTGATATCGCGCAGTTGGAATTGGCCCAAAAGCGCCGCAGGCATCACGCCGTCAAAGTCGCCGAGCCAAGCGGTGCCCCGCGCCTGTGCCGATCCCCAGGCAGAATCCACCAGGATGTCGTCAAACGCGATTCTGGTCTCGGCGGCGTCATATTCGAACGCGACAAAGGCCTGCGTGAACGTAATGGCACGCGCGGCTGCGTTGGGCTTTAACGCGCCCTCGCCGAGGTCGAGCGACACCTTGAGCGGCCCGAGCGCCCCGTTGGTCACCGTTGTCCGCAGCGACCCGGACACGTTCGCATCGAGCACTGCAAGCCACGCAAGCGCTGGCGCTTGGGAGGCGATATCCGTGGCGGCGGCATCGTCAATGACGACCGACACCGCCACATCGCCCTTATCATTCGCCCGCTCCAGGCTGAGCGACAGCGTCGACAGCGTCTCCCGACCAGTGAGCACCGCAGCCTCCGCAGACAGGGTCAGACTGTTGGCCCCGCGGAAAAACCGCAGCTGCCCACCATCCCCGATCCAGGTCTGACCGGACACCGCATCAACGTAGTTGATTGTCACAGCCTCTGCGCTCACTTCGCTCAGCGCCGTCAAACCAGGGGCGGCAAGCGCGTCCTCCACCACGGCCACAACGCGCTCGGCGGACCCCAGATCGCCAATCGGCGTCTGACCAAACCCCTGCCCAAACGCGAAATCCACGGTGCCATCGCGCTCCCGCTCCACATGCAGCACGGCGCCGGACACGAGCACACGCCGCAGCTCCACTTGACCCGAAAGCGCGGCCCCGATTGACAGGTCCCCCTGCAACGACCGCAAATCAACCAAAGGCACACCGTCGGCACGCAAAACGGTGACATCATCCAAGTAAATCTGCGGGTGGTAGCCGACGTCGAGCCCCAACCGAATGCCCCGAAACTGAAGCTCGACCTCCGGCAAAAGCGCATCAACCTGCGCCTCGATCCGCTCCGCGAGCCAGGCGCTTGCGGCAACCGGCGCCGACTGCAACCGGGCCGCCGCGACAAACAACCCCGCAACGACGACCGCACAAGCGCCGAACGCAACCAAAAGCCAACGCGGCATACGTCGCCGCGCAACCCCCGGTGTCGATTTCGGCTCTGCTTTGTCCACAGCCCTTTAACTCCCCCCCGCGCCACCTAAAACGAGTTCAAACAACGACGGAGACTACGATGCTCACGATTGGCGACGACGCGCCGGATTTCACTTTGCCTCGGGACGGGGGCGGCGACATCACGTTGTCCGCGCTGCAACCCAAGGCGGTTGTCCTGTATTTCTACCCAAAGGATGACACGTCCGGCTGCACCAAGGAAGCAATAGCCTTTACCGAGGAACGTGCATCCTTCGAAGCCGCAGGCGCAACAATCATCGGCGTCTCTAAAGACCCCGTAAAAAAGCATGACAAGTTCATCGCAAAACACGAGCTTAAGGTCACGCTGGTGAGCGATGAGGACAGCGACCTGTGCGAAACCTACGGCGTCTGGGTCGAAAAAAGCATGTATGGCAAGAAATACATGGGGATCGAGCGCGCGACATTCCTCATCGATGGCACCGGCAAAATCCGACAGATTTGGCGCAAGGTGAAAGTGCCCGGTCACGCGGATGCGGTGCTCGAGGCCGTCAAAGCGCTCTGACCATCGGCAGGCTTCCGCCGAGAGCGTTGTTTCCGCGCAACTTTTTGTGCCCGCCCCGCGGAATTGTTGCGGCGCGGGCGCGAGCGCAGTAACAAAGCGCACGGCGAGCCGCAAAGCGGCGCGTTTTCTCCGGGTCGGGACCGGGGACCTAAGGGACACCGCGGTTTGGGGAGACGCCAGTGGTAAACAAGTTGCGGTCACGGCTGCGCCGGTTTGTGGAACGCAAGTTCCCGGAAAAACGACTGTTCCTGCGCACTGACACAGAGACACGCTTTGTGCGCCTCGGGCCCGGTACTCAGATGGCGGGCTGGGTGGGCAGCATTGGGATCGTCTCTTGGGCCATCGTGGCCACAGCGATCATCCTCATGGACTCCATCGGTGCCGGAAACTTCCGCGAACAAGCCAAGCGCGAACAGGCCGTGTACGAGGACCGCCTGAACGCGCTTGCCGAACAACGCGACGCCCGCGCGATGGAGGCCCGTGCCGCGCAGGACCGCTTTGGAACCGCGCTTGACCAGATTTCTGCCATGCAATCAGAGCTTTTGGCCAATGAAAGCCGCCGTAAGGAGCTTGAGCGTGGTCTCGTCGCCGTAAAGGCCGCACTGGCCACCGCCGTGGCCGAACGGGACGCCGCTGCGCTGTCCCATGACAGCCTCGTTGCAAGCCTCGAAGAAAATGGCGCCGTATCAAGCGAAGCCGCCCGAGCCCAAGACGTTGAACGGACGCTTTCGTTCCTCGCCGATGCGCTCGCAACCACGGCTGAGGAGCGCGATACAAAAGAGGACGCAGCCGCAGAAGCCATGCTTTATGCGCAAGAGATGGAAGATGAGCTCAAGCTCATGGAGGCGCGCAACGACCAGATCTTCCGCCGCTTAGAAGAGGCGATGACCGTCTCTGTTGAACCGCTCGACCGGATGTTCCGCGAGGCGGGGCTGCCGCCGGATCGCCTGATCGAACAAGTTCGGCGTGGGTATTCGGGCCAAGGCGGTCCGCTGACGCCGCTCACATTCTCGACACAAGGTGGCACCTTTAACAAGGACACGGCCCGCGCAAACAGCATCCTGGAACGGCTTGACGAGCTGTCGATCTACAAAATCGCAGCCGAACGCGCCCCCTTTGCGCACCCGGTGAAGGCCCCGCACCGCTTTACGTCGGGCTTTGGGCCGCGCTGGGGGCGGATGCACCAGGGCGCGGACTTTGCAGCACCCACCGGCACCGACATCTTTGCCACGGCAGACGGCACGATTATCGAGGCCGGCTGGGCCAGCGGCTACGGGCGGCTGATCAAAATCCGGCACGACTTTGGCATCGAAACGCGCTACGCACATCTTTCGCGCATTCGCGTAAAAGTGGGTCAGCGGGTCTCGCGCGGGGATCACATAGGTGATATGGGCAACAGCGGACGGTCGACCGGAACCCATCTCCACTACGAAATTCGGGTTGGCGGCAAAGCGATCAACCCGATGACCTACATCAAGGCTGCACAAAATGTTTTCTAAGAGCAAAATCAACGAACCTGCACCGGCGGGCACATCCGCCCCAAAACCTGCGGCACCCGCTGAAGCGAAGCCGGAGTTTAAGTCTGCTGCCTCCCCCGCGGCGAAAGCCAAGCCGCCGGCATCTGTGCTCTCTGCGGACCTCACTGTTGTTGGGAACCTGCGCACCTCTGGTGACATCCAGATCGAAGGCCAGGTCGAAGGCGACATTCGTGCGCACCTGCTGACCGTGGGCGAGAACGCCACTGTTAAGGGCGAGTGTTTGGCCGACGACGTCGTCGTGAACGGCCGCGTGATCGGGCGCGTGCGCGGGCTCAAAGTGCGCCTGACATCGAGCGCCCGGGTCGAAGGCGACATCATCCACAAGACCATCGCCATCGAAAGCGGCGCCCATTTCGAAGGCTCCGTGCAGCGCCAGGACGACCCGCTTGCCGGGGGCAACGGGCGTAAAACCGCCGCCAAGCCTGCGGATGGCGACGCGTAAGGCGCACCACCATGGCTGACACCGCAGCGCCGCAGTCTTCTGCGGCGCTTTCCTTTTGCGCGCCCGAGCGTCGCCGCGGCATCTTGATCGCGGCGATCCTCGCCTCTTCGCTCAGCTTCATTGATGGCACGGTCGTGTCCATCGCGCTGCCCGCCATGCGCGATAGCCTTGGGGCGAGCTTTGCCCAGGCGCAGTGGTTTTCGAACGCCTATATCCTCATGCTCTCCGCGCTTATCCTCACCGGTGGCGCGCTCGGGGACCGGTTCGGGCTCGCGCGGATATTTGGGCTGGGGATCGCGGTCTTTATCGCAGGCTCGCTCGCGACCGCGCTTGCACCTGACCCGAGTACGATGATTGCAGCCCGCGCGTTCAAGGGCGTGGGCGCCGCGCTCATGGTGCCTGGGTCCCTGGCCATCATCTCCCGCGCCTACCCGGCGGAGGATCGCGGGCGCGCCATTGGCATCTGGGCCGCGGCCTCCGCTGTTACAACGGCGCTTGGCCCAATCATCGGGGGGCTCGTGCTGACCTTTGCGGGGCCTGAGTTCTGGCGCTGGATCTTTGCAGTGAACCTGCCGCTTGGCCTGATCGCGCTGACGATGCTTAAGCGCTCGGTCGCGCGGGATAGCCAGACGCAGTCGCAACCCGTCGATTGGATCGGCGCCACTTTGGCCACCATAGGCCTCGGCGGCTTGGCCTTTGGGCTTACCGCGCTGCAACTGGGGGGCGCGGCGCTTCCTACGCTGGGGCTTGGCCTTGCCGCCTTGACGTGTTTCATCCTGCACGAGCAACGCACGCCGGCACCGATGATGCCGCTCACGCTCTTTTCGAACCGCCAGTTCGCGGCTGCGAACGCGGCGACGCTCTGCGTCTACACCGCGCTTGCGGCGGTCATGTTTTACCTGCCGCAGACCATCATCCCCGTTTGGGGCATCACCCCGATCGAGGCCTCGGCGGCCTTCGCGCCCCTCTCTGTGTTTATCTCCCTCCTGTCAGCGCGAGTGGGTCGGCTGGCGGACCGCGTGGGCGCCGTGCCTGTCATCGCGGCAGGGTCCTTTGTGGTCGCGGCAGGCTATCTGGGGGTGGCGCTGACCACACCCTGGGCCGTCTTTTGGTCGGCGACCATGCCCGCCATGGCCCTCGTCGGGCTCGGCATGGGCATCATTGTCGCCCCCCTTTCGGCCGCAGTGATGGGGGCAGTGGACCCCGCGCGCAGCGGCGTGGCCTCCGGCATCAACAATGCGATTAGTCGGAGCGGGAGCCTCCTTGGCATCGCGATCTTTGGCCTTGTCGCAACGGCTGTCTACGCGAGCGTTGGCGGCGAGCTCAGCTTTGGCGCGGCAGGCGATAGCGCGACCCACGCCCAGGCCGCCAATGCCGCCTTCGCGCGGATCGCGTATGCCTGCGCTGCGCTGTGTGCGCTGGGTGGGGCCCTTATGCTGGTGGCATCGCGCAAGGCGGGCGGGCGTCGCACCACGGCGTAGCCGCATGCCAACGGCGCGCGAGCTCGATCAACCCCAGATCGGTCCCAGGCCGCCCGATGAACTGGAGCCCCATGGGCAAGCCCTCAGCCGAAAACCCAGCGGGGACGGCGATGGCGGGCAAACCGATAAGGGAGGCTGGAACCGTCACTTCCATCCACCTGTGGTACGTGTCCATCGCAGTACTGCCGATCTGCGTGGGCCACCGGTCATCGACTGGGAACGGAAAGACCTGTGCCGTTGGCAGCGCAATGACGTCATATGACGCAAAAAACGCCATTGCTGCTGAAAACCAGGCGGAGCGGGTCACGCTGGCGCGGTGCACCTCCATCGCGCTGAACGACAGGCCCCGATTAAGCTCCCACAGCGCCTCCTCCTTTAGACCCGTACGCCCGGCGGGCTGCGCGAAGAGCGACGATAGCGACGCGGCGACTTGCCAAGATCGAAGTGTGGTCCAAGCCTGCCAAATCTGGTCAGCAGGAAACGGCACCGACGGGGTGTCATAGCTTGCCCCGCAGGCCGAAAGATGGGGCAGCGCGGCTTCGCACAGTGCCAGCACCCCATCCTCGCATGCATAGGCCCCGCCCCAATCGCTGAGCCAGGCGATGCGCGTGGGCATTTCCGCAGGTTCGAGCGCGCGACCATGGGGCTGGCGCGGATCGCGGCCCGCCATAACGCGCAGGAGCAGCTCTAGGTCACCCGGCGTCCGCGCCATAGGGCCCGCGGTCGACAACTGGTGCAAGAACATATCGCGCTTGGGCTCCGACGGGACGAGCCCCCAGCTCGGCCTTAGCCCATAGGTGTTCGACCAGCCCGCTGGGTTGCGCAGAGACCCCATCATGTCAGACCCATCCGCGAGCGACACCATCCCGCAGGCCAACGCCACCGTTGCCCCCCCGCTTGATCCACCGGCGGACCGCGTCACATCCCACGGGTTGCGCGTGGCACTGTGGACTGGGTTGAACGTATGGCTGCCCAGCCCGAACTCCGGCGTGTTGGTCTTGCCGATCACGATGGCCCCCGCCGCGCGCATACGCGCCACAAACACATCATCACTGGACACCGGCCCCGCCCCGGCAAGGCGTGGCGAGCCCATGGTCGTGCGAAACGCTTGCGCATTGGCCAGGTCCTTGACCGCCACGGGCAGCCCCTTCAGCAGCCCCTCGCCCTGCGCATCCGACAACCGCGCCCGCGCCAAAGCCTCCTCCCGCGGGAGGAGGTCGACGAGCGCATTCACGGTCGGATTGACCCGCTCAATCTGATCATAGGTCGCCGCCATCAGCGCCTCAGCCGACAGCGCACCGTCGCGGATCAGACGCGCCTGCTCGCGGGCCTCTTTGAATACCACATCTGCCATGGACCCTGTCCCCCCCTGGCGGGAGGAGACAGGCTACGCGTGAGATTTGCAATCGTCGTGTTAGCCCAGCAGATCGGGTTTAAATGCCGGGCCCGCGATCAGGTCGACGCCCGCCTTGGACATGCGCACCTCAACCCCCGCCGCTGTCAGCTGGGCTTTCAGCGCATCCACCTGCGAAAAGTCCTTGCTGTCCATCGCAGCCGCCCGCGCATCCCCAAGGCGTTCAGCCCAGGCGGACAGATCAACCTCTGGGACGTCCTCCCAACCGCCGAGCTCGGGCGTCAGCAGCCCCATAAGCGCAGCGGATGCTGCAAGCGTTGCCCCATCCCCTACTGCAGCCAACCGATGCAGTTCTGTGAGCGCACCGTGGGTGTTGAGGTCGTCAGACAACGCAGCCACCGCCGCCTGTGACGGTGTGCCCCCGGGTTCGGCTATGGCACGCCACTTGCGCAACGTCGCCTCAGCCTCCTGCCGCTTCTTTTCCGTCCAATCCATCGGCTTGGAATAATGCGTGCCCAGGAACACCAGGCGGATCACCTCCCCCGGGACACCTTGGTCGATCAGGTCGCGAACGGTGAAAAAGTTGCCCAAGCTCTTGGACATCTTCTTGCCTTCGACCTGGAGCATCTCGTTGTGCATCCACACCTGCGCAAACCCGTGGCCCGCGCAAGTGCTCTGCGCGATCTCATTTTCGTGGTGCGGGAAAAGCAGGTCGGTGCCTCCACCATGGACATCAAATTGTGGCCCGAGGAGGTCCGCGGCCATGGCGGAGCATTCGATATGCCAGCCCGGGCGGCCTCGACCCCAGGGGCTCTCCCACCCAGGCAGATCCGGTGTGGAGGGTTTCCAAAGCACAAAGTCCATCGGATCACGCTTGTAAGGCGCGACCTCGACCCGGGCGCCGGCGATCATGTCTTTGACTGACCGCCCGCTGAGCGTGCCATAGTCGCGGTAGCTATCCACGGAAAACAGCACGTGCCCTTCGGCGGCATAGGCATGGCCGCGCGCCACGAGGTCCTCGATGAGCGCCACCATGTGACCGATATAGGCGGTCGCACGGGGCATATGCGTGGGCTCAAGCGCGCCCAGCGCGCCCATGTCATCCAAAAACCACTGGGTGGTTTCAGCCGTGATGTCGCCAATCGGGCGCCCCCGCTCAGCGGCGCGGGCGTTGATCTTGTCGTCCACATCCGTGAAATTGCGTGCGTAGGTCACAGCACCCGCGCCGTAGACATGGCGAAAGAGGCGGAACAGCACGTCAAAAACCAGAACCGGGCGGGCATTGCCGATATGGGCGCGATCATAGACCGTGGGCCCGCACACATACATGCGCACGTTGGACGGATCGAGCGGTTCAAATGGCTCTTTGCGGCGGGTTTTGGAATTGGTCAGGTTGATCATGGCGAAGTCTCAGATGTCTGGCGAATGGTCGTGCGAATACGGGCCCGGGCGGGGCTAGAAAATCAGCAACACAGACAAAGCAGATAGGCCATGCGTCCGCATATACCGGGGCGCCCATCTTGCCAAGCGCAGATCGCTTGACTTCGCGTTTCTGCCAGCCTCCATAGAGCCATGGAACTCTCTCAAACGATACTGCGCCTCAATGGCGATGATGGGGACGACGGCTGGGGGCTCTTTTACGAGGCACGCCGCCGGAAAGCGGCAGGCGTGGCGGTCAAGGAGCTGACGATCGGCGAACACGACATCCGCACCCACCCTGCGATCCTCGACGCTATGGACCGGTCCGCACGGAGCGGGCACACCGGCTATGCCAGCGTCCCCGGCGTCCGCGCCCTGAGGGAGGCCGTCGCGAACCGGGTTGAGACCCGCACCGGCGTGCCCACGACCGCCGACAACGTGCTCATCACACCCGGCGGGCAGGCCGCGCTCTTTGCCACCCATAAGGCGGTGCTGAACCCGGGCGACACCGGGCTCTACCTTGATCCTTACTACGCCACCTACCCCGGCACGATCCGCGGCACAGGCGCAATGGCGCAGGCCGTCCCCTGCGCGCCCGAAGACGGGTTTCAACCGCGCACGGATGTCATCGCCGCCCAGGCCCCTGGCGCCAAAAGTCTGCTGATCAACACACCCAATAACCCGACGGGCGTGGTCTACACCGCCGAGGCGCTAAAGGGCATTGCTGATGTCTGCCAGGCCCATGACCTTTGGCTTATCTCGGATGAGGTCTACGACGTCCAAGTGTGGGAGGGCCGCCATATCAGCCCCCGCGCCCTGCCGGGCATGGCGGAACGCACGCTCGTCATCGGCTCCATGTCGAAAAGCCACGCCATGACCGGCAGCCGCGTCGGGTGGATCGTGGGGCCGGTGGACGCCATCACCCATCTCGAAAACCTGTCGACCCACACGACCTACGGCGTCCCGGGCTATATCCAAGATGCCGCAACCTTTGCCCTGACCGCAGGCGACTGGTTGGAGGAGGAGGTCGCAGCCCCCTTCGCCCGCCGCCGCCGGGCCGCGTCAGACATGGTTGCACAGCAAAACGTGGTCGGGCTCGTGCCCTCCGGCGGGGCGATGTATCTGATGCTCGACATCCGTGCGACGGGTCTCAGCGGGCAAGGCTTTGCGCAAAAGCTGCTCGATGCGACCAATATTGCTGTCATGCCTGGCGAAAGCTTTGGCCAGGCCGCCGCAGGCCATGTCCGCGTGGCGATGACGCTGCCGGACGCAGATTTCCTCGACGCCTTTGGGCAGGTTCTGACGTTTGCAGAGGCTCAGACGCCCTAGCCACGGCTCAGCACGTGTCGCGATTGAGCCTTCGCGTCGTATTCACGACAGAATCTGACGATTTAGCGCTGCGTACTCGCGCTATGACCTTGGTTGCCCTCAACTCCTTTGCGTGGCGTGTCGCGCTGACCGTGCGCACGATTGGCGCGGCCCGGGGGCGTGCGGCGCGTGGGGGGCCTTTCGGGCTTTAGCCCGTCCCCGTCCACGCAACCAAGGTAGCCAGATATGAACGACCAGACCCACACCCGCCCCTCCCGCGCTGGCGGGCGCGCTGCGCGCCGTGCCGCCCGCGCCGCGCCCTTGACCCAGGATCTGCGCCCCGTTCGCGCAGGGCTCGAAGGCGGCACCTATAAGCCGCTCACCGACGCCGAAATCGCCCGCATCCACGAGGCCGCCCTCACCTGCTTGGAGGAGATCGGGCTCGCCGACGCACCCCAATCCGGGATCGACACCATGGTCGCGGCGGGGGCTATCCTGGGCGACGACGGGCGCCTGCGCTACCCCCGGGCGTTCGTGGAGGACGCACTGGCACAGGCGGCGCGCGGCTTCACGCTTCACGGACGGGACCCGCAATTCGACCTCGAGCTGACCGGTCACCGCGTCCACTACGGCACTGCGGGCGCCGCCGTGCATATGGTGGACATCGACGGGACCGCCTACCGCGACAGCACGATCCAGGACCTCCACGACGCCGCGCGCCTGACTGACCAACTCGATAACATCCACTTTTTCCAGCGCCCGATGGTTGCCCGCGATATCCTCGACAATCGGGAGATGGACTATAACACCGTCTATGCCAGCGTCGCAGGCACCCGGAAGCACATCGGCACCTCCATCACGGTGCCCGAGCACGTCCCCGATATCCTCGATATGCTCTACATGATGGCAGGCTCGGAGGCCGCGTTTCGCGAGCGGCCTTTCGTGTCGAACTCCAACTGCTTCGTCGTCCCACCGATGAAGTTCGCCACCGAAAGCTGCGAAGTGATGGAGGCGTGTTTGCGCGGCGGGATGCCCGTCCTCCTATTGTCGGCGGGGATGGCAGGGGCCACTGCCCCCTCAACAATCGCGGGCGCCGTCGTCCAAGCCACCGCAGAATGCTTGGCGGGCCTTGTCTATGTGAACGCGGTCGCGCCGGGCGCAAAGGCCATCTTTGGCACGTGGCCCTTCGGGCTCGACCTCAGGACCGGGGCCATGTCCATCGGATCGGGCGAACAGGCCCTTTTGACCGCCGCTTGCGCCCAAATGCACCGCTTCTACGACCTCCCCGGTGGCGCGGCGGCGGGGGCATCCGACGCCAAGCTGCCTGACATGCAGGCAGGTTGGGAGCAAATGTGTTCAAATGTGCTCGCGGGCCTATCGGGCCTCAATATGGTCTACGAGGCCGCCGGCATGCACGCGTCACTCCTCGGGTTTTGCCACGAGAGCCTCGTGATGGGCAACGACATCATCGGCCAGGCGCTGCGCTGCGTGCGTGGGATCGAAGTGACCGAGGACACGCTGGCCGTAGACACGATCCGCGAGGCGGTGCTGGGCGCCGATGGCACGGGCGGGACGGGCCACTACCTTGGCACGGGGCAAACGCTCTCCAGGATGCAGCGCGACTTCGTCTACCCCGAGCTCGGCGACCGCACCTCGCCCAAGGAATGGGCCGAGAACGGCAAACCGGACTTGGTCGCGAACGCCAAAGCGCGCACAGCAGACCTGCTCGCAACACCCACCGCGGCGGCCCTTCCGCCAGACGTCGACCGCGCTATCCGGCAGCGCTTTAACATCCATCTGAGCGGATAGCCGCGGTCCAGGCGGCCCCGCGCGCGCAGCGCGCGCCCCCTTAGGTTCAAGCCTGGAAGGCGCAGAAGGGAGGCGGGCGGGCCCACCCCCTTAGCCCGCGGCGGCCTCGGCCTTTTCTTCCAGCGACAGCCACTCGTCCTCGGCGGCCGCCAAAGCGGCCTGCCGCTCCACCAGCGCCTCGGACGCCTTCTGAAACTTCACTGGTTCTTTGGAAAAAAGGTCCGGCGCCGCTAGAAACTCTTCGAGCTTGGCAATTTCCGCACTGAGCCGCTCCATCTCAGCTGGCAAGGCTTCTAACCTGTGCCGCTCCGTGAAACTCAATCCACTGGGCTGTTTCGACGCAAGCTTTGCTGCAGGTTTCGCAGCTTGCGCGACTTGAGCGCTTTGTGCGGCCACATCCGGCGCTTCACTGGGTTTCTGCGACTGATAATCGCTCCACCCCCCTGCGTAGACCGTCAGATTGCCCCGCGGCCCAAATGCCACGGTGGAGGTCGCCACGCGATCCAGGAAGTCACGGTCGTGGCTCACCAGCAGCACCGTCCCTTCGTAGTCGCCCAACAAGTCCTGCAACAAATCCAAGGTTTCGACGTCAAAGTCGTTGGTCGGTTCGTCGAGGATCAGCAGGTTCGATGGCTTGGCCATAAGCTTTGCCAAAAGCAGCCGCGCCCGTTCTCCGCCTGACAGCGCACGCACCGGCGCGCGTGCCTGCGCCTCATCGAACAGAAAATCTTTAAGGTAGCCCACTACGTGCCGCGGCGCGCCGCGCACCATCACCTGATCGGCGCGCCCTGACACGCGTAGCCCCTGCTCGCTCGTCAGCGCCTCCCATAGGCTCAGCTCCGGGTCGATCTGTGCCCGTGCCTGGTCAAACACCGCCACATCGAGCGATGTTCCAAGCTTGACGGTCCCCTCATCAGGCGCGAGCTCGCCCGTCAGCATTTTGAGCACGGTCGTCTTGCCCACCCCATTGGGGCCCACAAAAGCCACGCGGTCGCCACGCTGCACGGTCAGCGAAAAGTCTCGCACAATGACGCGGTCGCCAAACGCTTTCGCGATGCCCTTGGCCTCTATCACCTTTTTGCCGCTCTTTTGCCCCCCGCTGAGGTCGAGCGCCGCCGTGCCCTGCCGCTTGATCTGGGCCGAACGTTCGGCGCGCAGATCCTGCAGCGCCCGCACGCGGCCCATGTTGCGCTTGCGCCGTGCACTGATGCCCTCCACCGCCCAGCGTGCCTCGGCCTTGATCTTGCGGTTGAGCTTGTGCCGGGCGTCATCCTCTTCCGCCCAGACCTTGTCGCGCCACGCCTCAAAGGCCGAAAAGCCCTTTTCCTGGCGCAGCACCTGCCCCCTGTCGATCCAAAGCGTCGCGCGCGTGAGCGCGTTCAAAAACGCGCGGTCATGGGAGATCACGACATAGGCCGACCGCGTGCTGCCGAGCTCCGCCTCCAGCCATCCAATCGCATCGATATCGAGATGGTTGGTCGGCTCATCCAGCAGCATCAGCTCCGGTGCCTCGGCCCAGAGCTTTGCAAGCGCCGCGCGCCGCCGTTCCCCGCCGGAGGCCGTGGCGACAGGGCGCGCGGGGTCAAACTTCAGCCCCTCGCCCGCCATTTCCACGCGGTACTCTTCGCCGGGATCAAGGTCGCTCATGGCGAACTCGCCAAGGGTGTCGAAGCCGCTCAGGTCGGGGTCCTGCTGCATATACCCAACAGACACGCCCGCAGGCAGCACGCGACTGCCGGTGTCTTGTTCTACGAGCCCGGCCATGACTTTGAGCAGCGTGGATTTGCCAGACCCGTTACGGCCGACCAGCGCCACGCGGTCCCCCGGCTGGATGACGAGCGACAGATCACGAAACACAGGATCGCCGCCAAAGGTCAGCGACAGGTCAGACAGTTGAAGAAGTGGGGGACGCGCCATGCCCGCGAGCTAGGCGCGCGCGCGCCAAAGGTCAATCGCCCAAGCTCGCGCTAGACCGCACGCTACGCCACGAGCGCGCGCAGCAGCCGCTTGCGCGCCGCGGGAATGCGCGCAATCTCCACCCCCGTAAAGACATGCAGCGTCCCCAAATCGCGGTCCACGACCGCGTGGTCGCTGACCCACCCGCCCATGGCCAGATAGGTGCGCAACAGGGGCGGTATGCCCCCCATCGCGCGCTTTTGGTCGAACCGCCCGCGCAACCGCTCTGCAAAGCGGATCGCTTGCGGGGACTTCACCTTGGGCAACCAGCGTTTGGGCGCCAGGTGGCGGTCATGGAGCATGGAAAACGCATCCAGATACCGCTCCGCATCCACCCCCTCAAAGGACGAGCACCCAAAAAGCAGCCCGAACCCGCGGTCATCCACATAGGCCGTCATCGCCCCCCACGCGACGCGCAGGATATCGGGGTCGCGCGCACTGCCCGCGATGCAAAACCGACCGAGCTCCACCACCGGGCCGTCAAACGACTCGAGCGCAGAGAGCTCGTAGTACTGCGCCGAATAGCTTTGGGAGATGTCTTTGCCCCGCGCCAAGGGCAGCAAACGAAAGCACGCCACGAGCACCCCGCTCGCACGCTCCTCCACCAGGACATGGTCGCATCGCGCGTCATAGGCATCCCGGTCGTGCCCACCCACACCCCGAAAGCACTGATTGCGCAGGGCCTGGGCCGCCGCGATCTCACCAGGCGTGGCCGCGATCCGTGCTTGGTATCTGCCGCGGGTGAGCATGCGCATCGCGATTGACCTTGGCCGTGCTACAGAACATCACATGGGTGACAGTGCTCTTGGACCGCCCGGGCGCGCGCCTTAGGTCCATGGCGATGGTTCGCACGGTTTGTGCGCCAAAACAACGACAACCCTCGGGAGAGAGGCACACAGATGGACAAAGTCGTGAAATCCGACGCCGAATGGCGCGCTGAGCTCAGCGATCTGGCATTCAAAGTGACCCGCAAGCACGGGACCGAACGCGCCGGCACCCATGAAAACTTTCCAGAAGGCCCCGGACAGTTCCATTGCGTCTGCTGCGGCGCGGCGCTTTTTGACAAGGCGCACAAGTTCGACAGCGGCACCGGTTGGCCATCGTTCTACCAACCAGCCGAGGGCGCAGAGGTGGGCGAAAGCGCCGACAACAGCTGGTTCATGCGCCGGACGGAGGTGCACTGCGACCGCTGCGATGCGCATTTGGGCCATGTCTTTCCGGACGGCCCGCAGCCCACAGGTCTGCGCTACTGCATCAATGGCGTCGCGCTCACGTTCGAGTCAGACGACTGACTTAGCTGTCCCCGCCAAGCAGCCTACCCGGGTCAAAGCGCCCGATATTGCCGAGTAGCTGGCGAATGAACGTCGTGTCGCGCACATTCGATTGCGTGACACGGCGCGACAGGGGCACCACACGCCCGTCTTCCAACGTGAAGCGCTCGACATTTTCCACCAATCCTTCGGGATCAAACCGGATGGCCACGAGCTGGCGGTCCGTGATCTCGGGCGCGAACGCACCAAGCTGGCGGCGCGTTTCTGATAGGTAGAAAAAGCCCGATTCCGATTCGACGCCCGAGGTCGACGGCGCGCCCAGCTGGTCTTCGACGCTGGCGCGGGTATCGAGACCCACGATTATTTCATCGAGCTGCTGATCGGTGGGCACATAGCCATGGGTGCGATAGGTGGCGCTGCACGCCCCCAAAACCAACACAAGACCTAGAAATGACAGGCGCCGCGCACCCCGTTTGACCTGCATCTGAGCGCTCCCCAACCTCGGTGCTGCGGTCTTTTCGTAACCGTTGAGGTGGTGTAGCAGTCCGGCTGCGCAAGTTTCAAGCACGAGGCCCCGCCATGATCAGAAATGACGAAATCTCGCTCGTGGCGCTGTCCGCCGACCGCAGCCACAGCGCCGTCTGGCGCCCGGGAGACGAAACACTCGCGGCGATGGCAGAGGATCTGGGGCTCCTTGCCCTCAAAAAGCTCGCGGCAGATCTCACACTAACGCCTTTGGCACGCGGCGCGTGGCGGCTGACGGCGGACTGGGGCGCAAGCGTCGTTCAGCCCTGCGTGGTCACGCTGGCGCCCGTCAAAACCCGCCTCACATCCAAAGACGAGCTGACCTTTACCAAAGAGCTGCCCGACGCCACCGGCTCCGAGTCCGAGATGCCCGAGGATGAAACGCTCGAGCCACTGGTTCCGGTCATCGACCTCCCCCGCATCGTGGGGGAGATGGTGACGCTGTCGCTCCCGCTCTACCCGCGCGCGGCTGAGGCCGACTTTGAAAGCGCGCAATTTGCGGGCCCTGGGATAGCGCCGATGACGGATGACGACGCAAAGCCGCTCGCCGGGTTGGCGGCCCTGCGCGACGCGATGGCCAAGGATCGCGGGGAGGCTTAAGCAATCACGCGATTCTTCTGCGCAAATCTCTTGCACGCGCGCAGACAGTGCTTTAGAGCCCGCCGAACTTCCGCAATATTGGCATTGCCGACGCAGTGCCCCCGATCCGAGGTTGACACATGGCCGTCCAACAGAACCGCGTCTCCCGTTCGCGCCGCAACAACCGCCGCGCGCATGACAGCTTGGTGGCAGCAAACCCAAATGAGTGCCCCGATTGCGGCGAACTCAAGCGCCCTCACCACGTGTGCCCCTCCTGCGGGCACTACGATGGTCGCGAAGTTGTCGCGATGGCCGATGAAGTCGATCTCGACGACGAAGACGCCGCATAGGTCGATCGCGCGCGATGGCTGACGCATCCGCGCCTTTACAATCCGACGCACCCCAAAGCGCCGGTGGCGCCGCCAAAGTGGTGGTGTCAATCGATGCCATGGGCGGCGACCAAGGCCCGAGCGTCGTGGTCAAAGGCCTGGCCAAGGCCGCAGCGCTTTACCCCGATCTCGAATTCATTTTGCACGGCCCCGCCGCGGAGCTTGAACAGCACGTCGCACGCCGCAAGATCACGGGTGTGACGACGGTCCGCGACGCCCACGGCGTGGTGAGCATGGAGGACAAGCCGTCCTACGTGATGCGCCACGGCAAAGACACCTCCATGTGGTCAGCCATCGAATCGGTGCGCTCGAAGGAGGCTGATGTCTGCGTCTCCTGCGGCAACACAGGTGCGCTCATGGCGGTCTCCATGGTGCGGCTGCGCAAGCTGCCCGGCGTGAACCGCCCCGCTATCGCGATCCTGTGGCCCTCCGACGGTCCGCAAGGGTTCAATGTGCTGCTCGACGCAGGCGCCGACATCCGCGCCGACGAATCTGATCTCATGCAATACGCGCTGATGGGCGCGAGCTACGCCCGCAACGGGCTCGACATCGCGCGCCCCCGGGTCGGGCTGCTCAATGTCGGCACGGAGGAGCACAAGGGCCGCGCAGAGCTCAAATTCGCCGCAGAGATGATCCAGGCCCAGGCCGAAGACGGGAATTTCGACTTTGTGGGCTTCGTCGAGGGCGGCCAAATCGCCTCGGACACGGTGGATGTGATCGTCACCGATGGGTTTACGGGCAATGTGGCGCTCAAAACCGGCGAAGGCACGGCAAGCTTTATCTCTGCCTCGCTCAAGGACGCGTTCAAGCACACGCCCCTGTCACGGCTCGCAGCGCTCATGGCGTTTACGTCCCTGCGCCGTCTGCGCCAACGCATCGACCCGCGCCGGGTCAACGGTGGGGTCTTTTTGGGACTAAACGGCACAGTCGTGAAATCACATGGCTCCGCAGACGCCACAGGGGTCGCAGCCGCCATTGGATTGGCCTATCAATTGTCCAAATCGGGCTTCAGCGACCGCCTCGCCGCGCGCGTGGCCCAGGCCGGGGGGTTCGCCCCACCAGAAGGACACGACAAATGACACTGCGCGCAACGATCCAAGGCATCGGCCACTACTTGCCGGAGCGGGTGGTCGAGAACGCGGAGTTTGAAAAGACCATCGACACCACAGACGCCTGGATTCGCTCGCGATCTGGGATCGAGCGCCGCCATTTCGCCGCCGACGGTGAAACCACATCGATGCTCGGGGCCAAAGCCGCCTTGGCCGCGCTCGCCGATGCGGGTGTGGAACCTGACGAGGTCGACGCGCTTATCGTGGCCACGTCGACCCCGGACCTGACGTTCCCATCAGCGGCCACGATGATCCAGGCTGAAATCGGCATGACCCGCGGCTTTGCGTTCGACGTGCAGGCCGTGTGTGCGGGCTTTGCCTATGCCATGACGACCGCCAACGCGATGATCGTGTCCGGCCAAGCCCAACGCGCCCTCGTCATCGGGGCAGAGACGTTTTCACGGCTCATGGATTGGACCGACCGCGGGACCTGCGTGCTTTTCGGGGATGGCGCAGGCGCCGTGCTGCTAGAGGCCCGCAACGCGGCAGGCACATCCGACGACGCGGGCATCCTCGCCGCCGAGATCCTGTCTGACGGGCGTCACAAAGACATCCTTTACGTCGATGGCGGGGTATCCACCCACACCACCGGCCACCTGCGCATGCAGGGTAAGGAGGTGTTCCGCCACGCCGTCGAAAAGCTGGCCGGGACCGCGCGCACGACGCTCGCCAAGGCGGGGCTCGAACCCAAAGACGTCGACTGGGTGGTGCCCCATCAGGCTAACCTACGCATCCTGACGGCCATGGCAGAACGGCTGCACGTGCCGATGGATAACTTCATCGTCACGCTCCAAGATCACGGCAACACGTCAGCGGCATCGATTCCCCTGGCGCTGTCGGTGGCCAAGGCCGACGGGCGCCTACAGCCGGGAAATCTCGTCGTCACAGGGGCCATTGGCGGCGGACTCGCCTGGGGATCAGTCGTTTTTCGCGTATAACCGCGACCGCCAAGCCCCTGATTTCATCCAGACATTGACCGGATGCCCCCACGCTCTTAACACTTGGGGCATAAAAAACGGGGACAGTTATGACACAAAAGACGCTGACGCGCATGGATTTGAGCGAGGCCGTATTTCGGGAAGTTGGATTGAGCCGCAATGAATCGTCGCAATTGGTCGAGACGGTTTTGGACGAAATGTCAGACGCGCTCGTGCGTGGTGAACAGGTAAAAATCTCCTCCTTCGGGACGTTCAGCGTGCGCGAGAAATCCGCTCGCGTGGGCCGCAACCCAAAAACGGGTGAAGAGGTTCCGATTTCCCCCCGCCGCGTTTTGACCTTCCGGCCCTCGCACCTGATGAAAGACCGCGTTGCCGACGGCAACAAAGGCTAAGCCGTGGAAAAGTCGCGCGACGCCTTTCGCACGATCTCCGAGGTCGCAGATGCGCTCGGCACACAACCCCATGTGCTGCGCTTTTGGGAAAGCAAGTTTGCCCAAGTGAAACCGGTCAAGCGCGCGGGCGGGCGCCGGTACTACCGGCCCGCCGATGTGGCGCTTTTGACGGGTATCAAGCGGCTGTTGCACGAGGATGGGCTGACCATCAAAGGCGCGCAAAAGGTGATCCGCGAACAGGGCGTGCGCTATGTCTCTGGCCTAGCCGATGCGGAGCCCCAGGAGGCGCCCGCGGCCGAACCGGCTGAGGTCGTGCCCCCAGCTCCCGTGGCGGACGCCGTGGAAGATGCACCGCGTCAGGCGCCCCGCATCCGCCGCAGCGCGCCCGCGGAGCCCGAGCCGTCAGGGCAGCTTGAGCTTGGCATCCCGTTCCTGCTGGAGCTAAGCCCCATCACGACGATCAAGAACAAAGCGCGGGCCTGCGCCCCTGGTGGGCGACCTGGTTTGGCGGCGCTGGTGACCGAACTCCGCTCCGTTCACGCGCGGCTTTCGGCTGGGCAGACATCTTGGTGATTTCCGGCTTGTGGCGGGGGTGATTTTCGCTATACCGCGCGACAGTTCGGGCTATGGCGCAGCCTGGTAGCGCGTCCGTCTGGGGGACGGAAGGTCGCAGGTTCGAGTCCTGCTAGCCCGACCAACTCACCTCTTCCCCTCCTGCGGTTTGTACTGTTTTGTACAGGCTCACGGGGCGCACTGCGCGTTTTGTACAAGTGAGGAGCGCCATGGGGGTCCTACCGAGCCAAGCGTTAGAGGCGATGATCGAAGCGGGTCAGATCGCGGCATCCGTGCCGGTGATCCCTGCTCAGGTGCAACCGGCCTCCCTAGACCTGCGGCTGGGCATGCGGGCCTACCGGGTGCGGGCGTCGTTCCTCGCAGGGGCCGGCAAGACGGTCGCAGAGCGGCTCAATGACTTTGTCATGCACGAGGTCGACCTGACCCAAGGCGCGGTCCTCGAAAAAGGGTGCGTCTATGTCGTCCCGCTTATGGAGACCTTGGCGCTGCCCGCGGATGTGCAAGCGGTCGCGAATGCCAAAAGCTCCACGGGGCGGCTCGACCTGCTGACGCGCACGATCACCGATGGCGGGGTGGAGTTCGACCGGATCGCGCCCGGCTATCACGGGCCGCTCTACGCAGAAATCTGCCCCCGCTCCTTCTCCGTGCTGGTGCGGCCCGGGATGCGGCTCAACCAAATTCGCTTTCGCGCTGGCCAGGCGGAGCTATCGGATGCCGACTTGCGCGCGCTACACGCGCAAAGCCCGCTCGTCGATGGGACGCCGATCGTGGCTGACGGTTTGGGGTTCTCCGTGGATATCAAACCCGCCGAGGGCGATCTCGTCGGTTACCGCGCCAAGCCGCATACCGGGGTCATCGACCTCGACAAGATCGGCCACTACGCGCCCGGCGAGTTCTGGGAGGATATCCGCACCACCGACGGGCGCATCATCCTCGACCCCGGGGCGTTTTACATCCTTGTGAGCCGGGAGGCCGTGACGATCCCCCCCGACTACGCCGCCGAAATGGCGCCGTATCTGGCCATGGTGGGTGAGTTCCGCGTGCACTACGCGGGCTTCTTTGACCCGGGCTTTGGCCACGCCGATGCGGGCGGGGCTGGGTCAAGGGGTGTGCTCGAAGTCCGCTGCCACGAGGCGCCGTTTGTGCTGGAACACGGCCAAGTCGTCGGACGGCTCGTCTATGAGCGCATGGCAGAGCGCCCGGCGACGCTCTACGGCGCAGATCTGAGTTCGAACTACCAGGGGCAAGGGCTGAAGCTGGCGAAGCATTTTGCATCGGTCGCGCAGTAAGTAGAACTGACGTTCAAAGACCGTTTTGAACCCAGAGTTACAGATCGCTGCGCGACGCCCAAAGGTCTGCAAATGGAATTCAAAGCGGCCGCTAGCTTGTATGTGGCCGACTCAACAGCTTGACAGTCCGGCTATCGGTGAGATCAGATCACGACAACTTACGAGCATCGAACAGGTAATGTCGCATGCAATTTGAATTAAAGATTAATCTCGGACAGGTAATCGGCTTTGTTGCCGGAGTGCTGTTAACTTCTGGCTCCGCTGCGCTGGCTTTCAGGCTGGCATTGGATGAAATTGGCGACAGGGTCTCGGATTTGGAGAACGCGAACGTCTCGATTGACTACCGCAGCGTTGCCTCAATGCTGGTTGAAGAGCACGTGGACAAACTTCGTGGTCCCGCAGGCAATGACGGTGTCAGCCCAAGCGCTCAAGATGTGGCTAGCTACTTGGCTCAAGACCACTCGGATCTTTTTTCGACGCCCAATGAAGAACTAGACTACGAGATGTTGGCACAGACTATCTTTAAAGCCTTTGGGGAAGAACTAAGAGGGCCACAAGGCCCACCGGGTCAGGACGGCACAGCAGTTGATGTCGCGCAATTGGCAGCTGAATTAGCGCTAGAATTCCCGGAGGAGTTGAAAGGTCCAAGTGGCCCAATGGGTCCGCAAGGTGAGCCAGGGCAAACACCTTCAATCGCTGCGATAGCGGCTGCTATTTTGGAAGCAAATGGCGACAAACTCATTGAAGAAATTGTGGGCTCTGCGTCGCTCCGAATCAAATCCTCGGCAAGCTCACCACCAGACCTAGGCGAACTTTCTGGTCGATGGGTCGGTCGGTCGACTTGCGGAACAGGTAGGTCGACTACGCTTGCTTTCATGGCTAGTGCAATTTCACCCGTTGAGTTGGACATAGTAGACTCTGAATGGCCGGATCGGTCTGCAGGTAAGCTCTTCTTTGATCGAATGACGGATGAAGGGGAGGCTCAGGTTGTCTATCATAGCGAGTCTAGTAAGTATTTTGGTTTGCGCAATGGAGTAACACTGGTCGTTTTGGATAAACAGCGGATCGCGCGTACGGAAAGCAATTGCGAGGTTTCCTTAATTAAGTCAGGAGAATGACACGTAAGATGTCTGGCCTGAGAACAAGCTCTTGCGATTTGTCATTTTGCCGAAATGGTTGTGTGTATGTCCTATTACCCCCTGCTCGGAGTGATAGCACCCACACAAAGCATTTTGCCGCACCTATTTTTGGTGTTGATTGGCAGCCAGGAATAACCAGTGCGATGCTGAGAGTGTATTGATCGCTGTCGGTTGTGATCCCGGATAGGCCCCTTTAGTCCAGAGACTAACTGAACAAAGCAGTCATTCGACAGGAGAAATCGAACGGCAGATTTGTCCGCATAGCGGACTTTCACCGGTCGACTTAACTCCGCTACCGCGTCTTAAAACCGTCCCACCCGGCGGCTGATTTTCATCTGTTGTTTCAGGCGCTTGGTGCCGTTTTTGTCCCAGGGGTTGCTTGCGCCGCCTTGCGCTTGGGCTTTGGCGGCCATTTCGGCTTCGTCTTCGGCGCTGACGCCGCCCGGGCGTTGGGCTTGGTGCGGGGCTGCGGGGGGCGCAACGGGTGGCGGCGCGGATGCTGCGGGTTTGCGGCGCGCGGCCATGCCTTTGGAGGCCATGTCAAAGCCCTTGTTCACGCCGCGGCTGACCACCTGGCGCATCACCATGCGCATGATCATGTTGATAATCTGGTTCATTGCTCGTCCTCACTGATATCCGTTACCGGGTCGGGATCGTCTGTAAACAAGTCGGGTGCCTCACCCGTTTCGTCAAGGTCTTCTAGGTCTGCGCCTGGCGGTGGGCGGCTGTCGAGCAGCCCGGCTTGGCGTAACTCTTTGAGCCCAGGGAGATCGCGGGCCGATTCCAGGCTAAAGTGATCGAGAAAAGTTTCCGTGACGATAAAGGTCACGGGGCGGCCTGGCGTCATGCGGCGGCGGCCCAGTTTGATCCAGTCGAGCTCCAGCAGCTGGTCGATGGTCCCCCGGGACACGGAGACGCCGCGGATCTCCTCGATCTCGGCGCGGGTGACGGGCTGGTGGTAGGCGATGATGGCGAGCGTTTCGATGGCTGCGCGGGACAGTTTGCGCAGCTCCACCGTTTCTTTGCGCATCAGAAAGCCGAGGTCGGGCGCGGTGCGGATGGCCCAGGCGTCGCCCACGCGCACGACGCGCACGCCGCGGCCCTCGTAGCGTTTGCGCAGGTGCGTGAGCGCCTCTACCGGCTCGGAGCCGTGGGGCATGCGGCCGGTGAGCTCGCGCAGCGACACAGGGTCGGCGCTGGCGAACAGGATCGCTTCGACCATGCGTTCTTGTTCGCCCATGGGGGGCGCCTCAAAAAGGCTCTCCTCGTCAGCCATCGCGCGCCTCCTTGGATCGGATTTGAAGCGGGGCAAAGGTGTCGGCCTGGCGGATTTCCAGCTTGCCTTCTTTGGCGAGTTCCAGCGAGGCCGCGAAGGTGGAGGCCGTGGCGGAGCGGCGGCGTTTTGGGTCGCCGGTCCAATCCTCTGGCAGGTAGGACATGATGTCTGTCCAGTCGCCCGCAAAGCCGATGAGCCCGCGCATCCGGTCGAGCGCTTGTTCCATCGTCAAGATCGCCTCGCGGGTGTCGAGCGACAGCGGTCTGAACTCATCTTTGGTGCGGATACGGGCATAGGCCTGCATGAGGTCGAGGATCGTGGCCGTGTAGGTCACCGTGCGGGAGCGCGTGACATCCTCGGTGATGCCGCGCGCGAAGGTATCGCGCCCCAGCCGGTCGCGGCCCATGAGGCGGGCGGAGGCGTCGCGCATGGCCTGCAACCGCTCCAGCTGGAACGCCAGATGCGCGGCGAGGTCTTCGCCCGAGGGGCCGTCTTCTTCTGGGTCGGGGGGCAGCAGCAGGCGCGATTTGAGAAAGGCGAGCCAGGCGGCCATCACCAGGTAGTCGGCGGCGAGCTCGATCCGCAGCTCTTTGGCCTTTTCGACGAAGGTCAGGTATTGCTCGGCCAGTTGCAGGACCGAAATCTTGCGCAGGTCGACCTTTTGCGTGCGCGAGAGCGTCAAGAGCAGGTCGAGCGGCCCTTCGAACCCGTCCACATCGACGATAAGCGCCTCTGCGGCGACGCGGTCGGCGACTTGGGTGTCTAGGATGCTGTCAGTGCTGGTCACGCGGCGTGGCCCTCCATCGCGGAAAGGTCGGCCTCTAGGGCGGCGATGTCAACGTCGGTGGCGGGCGCCCGCCGGGCGAGCGCGGCAGCGGCGCGGGTTTGGGCGGCTTGGGTCAGTGTCAGGTGCGCGAGCGTCTCCATCTCTGCCAGGGCGCCGTTGCAATGGAGGATGATGTCGCAGCCTGCGGCCTGGGCGGCCTCCGCGCGTTCGGCGGGGGTGCCCGTGAGCGCCTCCATCGCCAGATCGTCGGTCATAAGCAGGCCGCCAAACCCGATCTCCCCGCGCATGACGCGGTGGAGCGTGGGGGAGGTCGTGGCGGGGCGTGCCTCGTCATAGGCCGTAAAGACGACATGGGCGGTCATCGCCATGGGCAGGTCGTTGAGGGCCGCGAACGGCGCGGCGTCCTGGGCGGCGAGCGCGTCCCGCGATTTGGTCACGACGGGAAGCTCTAGGTGGCTGTCTTTGGTGGCGGACCCGTGCCCGGGCATGTGTTTGACCACCGGTAGCACACCCCCCGCTAGGAGCCCATCTGCCATGGCCCGCGCGCGGCGGATCACGTCGGCGGCGCGTGTGCCGTAGCACCGGTTGCGCAGCCGCGGGTGGGTGTCGGCGGTGGCGATATCGGCATTGGGCGCGCAGTTCACGTCTATGCCGAGCGCGGCAAGCTCTGCCGCGATAAGGCGGCCCCGGAGGTACATCGCGCACACCGGGTCGGGTGCGGCCTCGCACAGGTCGAGCGCCGGGGGGTGTTGGCGCCAGGTTGGCGGCCAGAGCCGCTGCACGCGCCCGCCCTCCTGATCGATCAGGATCGGCGCCTCGCGGCCCACCGCCGCGCGCAAGGATGCGGTCAGTGCGCGGATCTGTGCGGGGTTTTCGAGATTGCGGTCAAAGAGGATGAAGCCCCAGGGGTCCGCATCGCGGAAAAACGCAGCCTCCTGCGCGGACAGCACCGGTCCGGCACAGCCGAAGATGACCGCGCCAGCCATGGCGCTACTTTACGAGCACCGGGATGCAGTCCGCATTTTGCGCCACGAGTTGGGAACAAAAGCGCCGCGCGTCAGCGATATCGGTGAACCCGTGGACTCGGAGGCGGTAGAATGTCTTACCCGCGGTTTCGGCCCGCTGGATCACGCGCTGTTTGCCCTGCATGAAATCGCCAAAGCGGCTAAAAAGGCGCGACCATTCGGTGCGCGCGACGTCTGCGCTGTCAAACGCGCCAAGCTGCACGAGCCGCGTGCCTGCGGTGATGGCTGTAGGATCAAGATCGACACTGGCGCGCGTGACCTGGGCTGCGGGCGCCGCACCAAGGGACGCAGGCCGCGCCTGAGGTCTGAGCGAAACGGAAAGCCCCGGGCCCAGATCGGCGACCACAGCAGGCGTCGGCGCCTCAGGCACCGTTTCTTCGACCGGGAGCACCTCCCCCAAGGGGGTCGCGACGGAGGCGATGGCGTCAACGATCGCCTCCACATCAGCGGCATTGGGTTCTGCTTGCGCCGCCAGATCGAGCGGCGCGCCCCCGCCGCCGAGCAGTGTGTCGTCCGTGCCCAGCGTGCCATCCGCCTCGCCAGATGGGGCCATGGCGATTTGCTGCGCGCCAAGGACCGCCGTCGGCGCGTCCTCTTGGCTGAGCCCCACGGGCGAAGGCGCGAGCAGGAGCCGGTCCCGCGGCGCAGCGGCCACGCCGGTGGCGGCCACTTCGTTCACGGCGAGCCCCTGATGGTCGGCGGGTTTGCCGCCGGGCTCCTCCGGGGCGATGCGCATGGGCCCTTCGAGCGCGGCCACAACGGGCACGCCGCTGACATCCCGCGCGAGGATTTGGTATCCCCAGACGCAGATGCCCGCGATAAGTGCGATTGAAATCAGCCCGCCCAAGACGTTGATGAACGCGCCTGCGCCCAACGAATAGGTCTCGGTCTCATGGTGCGGATAGGCGCCATAATCCGTGCCAGCCATGTCAGCCTTTCTGCCCCCGGCTGCGCGTCTGCGCGCCCCGACGGTTCCTCAAAACTCTGCCTCGTGGCCCGGCTGACGCTTGTTAGATCAGCGCATTTCGTCCGGAGCCGATACGCCTAAGATACCTAATCCGGCTGAAATAACAACTGCGACGGCACGAATCAGGGCGATTTTCGCCTGTGATTCCGCCTCGTTGCCCTCTTGGAAGAACTTAAAGGCGTCGCCATCGCGGCCCATGGAGTAGCGCGTGTTGAATTTCGCGGTGAGTTCTTGGAGGTAGAATGCGATCTTGTGGGGCTCGTTTGTGCGCGCCGCAGCCTCCACCAGACGTGGCCATTCGGCGAGCTTTTTGGCCACGGCGACGTCTGCATCGTGGTCGAGCCGGGCCGCGCTTGCGAGTGCGGCGTCCGACATGTCCATCCCCGCCTCCCGCGCGTTGCGCAGGACCGACATGACGCGCGCGTGGGCGTATTGGACGTAGTAGACCGGGTTGTCGTTGTTGGTCTGCTTGACGACTTCGACGTCGAAATCGAGCGGCGCGTCGTTTTTGCGTGTAAGCATGACGAAACGGATCGCATCGCGGCCCACCATCTCCACCACGTCGGCGGCGGTCACAAAGGTCCCTGCCCGTTTCGACATTTTGAGCGGTTCGCCGTTCTGGAGAAGCTTCACGAGTTGGGTCAGCTTGATGTCGAGCGGGGTTTTGCCGTCGCTGAGCGCGCTTACAGCCGCTTTCATCCGTTTCACGTAGCCGCCGTGGTCGGCGCCAAAGACGTCGATAAGCGCATCATAGCCGCGTTCGACTTTGTCGTAGTGGTAGGCGATGTCGGGGGCAAAATAGGTCCAAGCGCCGTCCGATTTCTTGATCGGGCGGTCGACGTCATCGCCGTGGTCGGTGGATTTGAAGAGCGTCTGCTCGCGCGGTTCCCAATCCTCGGGCTTTTTGCCCTTGGGCGGCTCTAACACGCCGTCATAGATCAGCCCTTTGTCGTTCAGGCTGTCGATCGCGGCCTCGATGAGGCCCGTTCCGTAGAGCGACTTTTCAGAGAAAAACCGATCCATTTCGACACCAAGCAGAGCCAAATCGCCCCGAATGAGGTCCATCATGGCCTCTGTGGCGAATTCCCGGATCTCGGCCAGCCAGAACTGTTCGCCCTTGTCGAGGAAGGCGTCGCCGACCTTGTCTTTCAGCGCTTGGCCCACGGGGACGAGGTAGTCGCCCGGGTAGGTGCCATCGGGGAAGGCCACGTCTTGGCCGTGCGCCTCCAAATACCGAAGGTAGACGGACCGCGCGAGCGTATCGACCTGCGCGCCGCCGTCGTTGATGTAGTATTCGCGTGTTACGTCGTAGCCCGCGTAAGCCAGCAGCGACGCCAAGGCATCCCCAAACACCGCGCCCCGCGTGTGACCCACATGGAGCGGCCCTGTGGGGTTGGCGGAGACATATTCGACATTGACCCGCTGCCCTTGCCCCAATGTGGACCGCCCGTAGGACGCATCTGTGAGAGCTGCTTGGACGATGCCGACCCATGTGGGCGCTGCGAGCGTCAGGTTCAAAAACCCAGGGCCCGCCACATCCACCGTATCGATGCGCGGGTCAGCGGATAGCTTTTCAGCCAGCGCCACGGCGATATCGCGGGGCTTGGACTTCGCAGGCTTGGCGAGCACCATGGCCGCGTTCGTTGCCATGTCCCCGTGCGACGCATCGCGCGGCGGCTCTACCGTCACGTTTTTATAGTCGAGCCCGGTGGGCAGCGTGCCGTCCGTGACCAAAGTGTCGATCGCGGCCGTCACCACGGCACGCATGTCAGCGAAGAGGTTCATAAGCGTATCCTTTGCGCCGCTTCCCTTACCACCGGCACGGGCCGCGTCAACGTCAGCCGATCAACCGGGCGTGGCATTGGCTGGCGAAACGGTCGGTCATCCCAGCGATATAGTCGGCCACGATGCGGGCGAGTGTGGTTTCGTCTTGGGCGGCTTCGATGTCGGCGTGCCATTGCTCTGGCAGTTCCTCGGGGTGGGCCATGAAGAAGGGAAAGAGCTCTTCGACTACGCGTGTGACCTCCGCCCGTTTGGCCATCACGGAGGGCGCACGGTACATGCGGGCAAAGAGGAAATCGCGCAATTCGCGGATATTGGCCCACATCGCGGGGCTAAAGCGGATGACGGGGTGACCGAGTTCGCGGATGTCTTGGGCGGTGCGCGCGCCGGCGGTATCGAGCAGCGCGCGGGAGGTCGCCAGCACGTCTTCGACCATCACCGCAAACACGCGGCGCAGTGCCTCGTGACGGCGGCGTTTGCGTTCGAGGCCAGGGTAGCGCGCATCGACCTGCGCAAAGCAGAGGCCCACGATGGGCAGCTCTGCCAAGTCTTCTTCGACAAAGAGCCCGGCGCGGAGCCCGTCGAGCAGGTCGTGGTTGTTATAGGCGATATCGTCAGACAGCGCGGCGATCTGCGCCTCCGCGCTGGCGTGGGTGTGGAGTTCCAGATCGTGGAGCGCGTTGTAGTCAAAGAGCGCGTAGGGCAGATCGCCCACTACGGGGCCGTTATGCTTTGCGATGCCTTCCAAACACTCCCAGGTGAGGTTCAGCCCGTCCCATTCCGCGTAGTGGCGTTCGAGCGAGGTGACGATGCGGATCGCCTGGGCGTTGTGGTCGAACCCGCCATAGGGCGCCATGAGCGCGTGCAGCGCGTCCTCCCCAGTATGGCCAAAGGGCGTGTGGCCTAGGTCGTGGGCGAGCGCCACGGCCTCCGTCAGTTCTTGGTTCAGGCCGAGCGTTCCCGCCATGGTGCGCGCCACCTGCGCGACCTCGATAGAATGGGTGAGCCGCGTGCGATAATAATCGCCCTCGTCCTCCACAAACACCTGGGTCTTGTGCTTGAGCCGCCGAAAGGCGCTGGCGTGGATGATGCGATCACGGTCGCGCTGAAAGCACGAGCGATGCGCGCTTTCGGGCTCAGCATAGAGCCTGCCCCGCGAGCTTGCGGGGTCGGATGCGTAGCGGGCGGCCATCTGCCACTGGCTCCCCTCATGGTTGGGCGGCTTGTGCGCCCTCAGCTCATGCCTATATGCTGTTTCACGAATTACAACCGGGACCGGCCCCATGCTGACGCTTCCACCCAAAGTTACGCCCCGCGCGTTTGAGCGCCTCGCCGAGATCGGCGCGTCAGAGAACGGACAGGTGCTGCGCGTGGCCGTCGAGGGTGGCGGGTGTTCGGGATTTCAGTACGAGATCAACCTTGTGGACGCGCTCGGCGACGATGATCTTGTGCTTGAGGGCGAGGGCGAGCGGGTCGTGATCGACAGCGTGTCGCTGCCATTTCTGGCCGATGCCACGATCGACTTTGAAGAGGAGCTGATCGGCGCGCGGTTCATCATCCAGAACCCCAACGCAACCGCGAGCTGCGGTTGCGGGACGTCGTTTTCAGTCTAGGCGCGATCGGGCCTACGCGGCCTCTTTGCCGTCCGGCGTGTCGGCTGTTTTGGCCTCGGTCGCGTCGGGGGCGGGCAGCGATAGGGCCTCGTCCTGGAACTGCTCTGGCGCCTCAAAGGTGACAAGGCCTGTGTTCGGATCGATAGTGACGACGGGCTTTGTGGGCATTGTCGCCATCAGCTCCCCCAGTTCTTTGGTCAGCCGCTCGAATGTTTCCCGCTGGGTTTCGACTTTCGCCTCCTCGCGGGGCTTACCCATGATCAATCGCCACATATCGGTCTCCTTATTTTGTGACCCTTAGATAGGCGGGCGCTGGGGCGGCATCAGGGGAATCGGCGGAATTTCTGCCCCGCGGGCGGCAAGCGGCGGAAAGATGCCCAAAATTGCGGCACCGATTCCCCGTTGCGCCCTTGCCGCTGATGGGCGAAGCACGGTGGGGCAAAGGACACGAGCCATGAAGATCGCAAGTTTCAACATCAATGGGATCAAAGCGCGGGCGGAGGCCCTGCCCGCCTGGCTCGACGCGGCGGCGCCGGATGTGGTCGTCCTGCAGGAGATCAAGAGCGTCGATGAGGGCTTCCCTCGCGCGCTGTTTGAGGATCGCGGCTACAACGTCGAAACCCACGGGCAAAAGGGGTTTAACGGCGTCGCGATCCTGTCAAAGCTGCCGCTGGAGGATGTCACGCGGGGTCTGCCGGGCGACGACAGCGACGAACAGGCCCGCTGGATCGAGGCCACGGTCGTGGGCGAAGGGGCGATCCGCATTTGCGGGCTTTACCTGCCCAATGGGAACCCGGCGCCGGGGCCCAAGTTTGACTACAAGCTCGCATGGATGGCGCGGCTCAAGGCCCGCGCGGCGGAGCTGATGGCCGCAGAGGAGCCCGCGCTGATGGCGGGCGATTACAACATCATCCCTCAGGCCGAGGACGCCAAGACGCCCGATGCCTGGCGCGAGGACGCGCTTTTTCGCCCCGAGGCGCGGCGCGCCTGGCGGGAGATCGTGGCGTTGGGCTTCACGGATGCGTTTCGCGCCTGCACGCCTGGGCCCGGGCACTATTCGTTCTGGGACTATCAGCGCGGCGCGTGGGAAAACGACAATGGCATCCGCATCGACCATTTTCTGCTGACACCGTCCTGTGCGGACCTGCTCGAAGACTGTGTGATCGACCGCGACGTGCGGGCAGGCCTCAAGCCCTCGGACCACGTGCCGATCTGGGTGAAGTTACGCGCCTAAGCCGTTGGATCGAAATCGTAAAGCCAGCTGTAGCGGCGCTCAAAGAGCGCGGGTGCGAGACGGCTGCCGAGCTTGAGCGCGCTGTGGCCGAGCGCGCGGGTGACGGCGTTTGCGTGGTGAAACCGCGTGGCATTGGCCTGGGCTTCGGCCATGACGCGGGCGACGCGGGGGGCGCGGCGGCGCTCATAGGTGCCCAGCGCGGTGTCGGGATCTGCAAAGTCGTCCCAGCAGCGGGCGAGTTCCCACGCGTCTTCGAACGCGGCGCAGGCACCTTGGGCGAGTGAGGGCAGCATGGCGTGGGCGGCATCGCCCAGCAGCACCACGCGGCCTTCGGACCAGCGGTGTGGCAGGGTGTGGCGGAATAGCCCCCAGCGGTTCACCTCCTCTGCGCGGGTCAGGAGCGCGGGCACGGGCCCGCCGAACTGCGCGAAGCGCGCGACGAGCGCGTCGCGCGTGGTGGCGTTTTGCCAGCCTTCGGGCGTTTGGGTGCCGGTATCATCGACGGCCACGATATTGATCCGCGTGCCGCCGCGAATTGGATAGACGACGACGTGTTGCCCCGCGCCCATATAGACGTTCACGCCCGCCTCTCCCACCGGGTTGGGGGGCGTGACGAGTGCGCGCCACGCGGTTTGGCCCGCGTAGCTGGGCGCGGCATGGGCGGGCGCGACATGGGACCGAAAGGCGGATCGCACGCCGTCGGCGGCGACAAGCAAGTCCGCTGCAGGGGCCGTGTCTGGAGTCAGCCGGGTGGAAAACGCGATCTCCACCCCCGCGGCGCGGCAGCCATCGGCCAAAAGCGCGAGCAGGTCCGCGCGGTGAAACAGCCGTACCTCACGCTTGGCCGTGTTGGGCAGGATCGCCACGCGCCCGCCGCGGCTGTTGTTCAGCGTCAGCCCTTGGGAGCGCACCGCGCCCGACGGATCAAGCCCGAGCGCGCGCAAAACGCGCAACCCGTTGGCGGAGACTTGGATCCCCGCCCCAACCTCGCCAAACCCCCGCGACGCCTCGTAGACGGTGACGTCTGCGCCCCGCGCACGCATGCAAAGGGCGGCGCAAAGGCCGCCCAATCCGCCGCCCACGACGGCGATCTTTTGCCCGGTCAGCGCCATGGCTTAGTCGTCGCGATGGACCTTTTCCCGGCGCTCATGACGCTCCTGCGCCTCAAGCGACATCGTCGCGATAGGTCGCGCATCAAGGCGTTTGAGCGAAATCGGGTCGCCCGTCACGCGGCAATACCCATACTCACCCTCGTCGATGCGGCGCAGGGCAGCGTCGATTTTGGTGACGAGCTTGCGCTGGCGGTCCCGCGTGCGCAGTTCGAGCGCGCGGTCCGTTTCCTCGCTCGCGCGGTCGGCGATGTCGGGGATATTGCGCGTGCTGTCCTTCATGCCTTCGATCGTGTCGCGGCTGTCAGAGACGAGTTCCGCCTTCCAATTCAGCAGCTTACGCCGGAAGTATTCGACCTGGCGGTCGTTCATAAAGGGTTCATCTTCAGCGGGTTGATAATCGTCAGGAAGGAAAACTTCGGCTTTCATTGCGGCACCTTTTATTATCGCTGAGCGATGAGGCACCCCGGGGAGCCGTAACGGGCCCTCCCCAGGCGCCCCGTCAGTCTGGGGCCGGGTTAACGGCTCGCTGGACCGTTGTCACTATCGAAAAGACCTGGAAACCGGCTCGTGATCGGATAAGTCCTGACCACAGGCCGCAGAGCGCAAGACCTGCGCATAAAGTGATGAGAGCGCATGAAGTTTACCTCCACCGACACCTATATCGCCACCGAAGACCTCACGCTGGCTGTGAATGCGGCTGTGACTTTGGAACGCCCGCTGCTCGTCAAAGGGGAGCCTGGGACCGGCAAGACGGAGCTCGCGCGGCAAGTGGCCGCGTCGCTTGGGCTGGAGATGCTTGAGTGGAACATCAAAAGCACCACGCGCGCGCAGCAGGGCCTTTACGAATACGATGCGGTGAGCCGTTTGCGTGACAGTCAACTGGGTGACGCGCGGGTCAAAGACGTCGCAAACTACATCAAACAGGGCAAGCTTTGGCAGGCCTTTACGGCGTCAGAAAAGGTCGTGCTGCTCATCGACGAGATCGACAAGGCCGATATCGAGTTCCCGAACGATTTGCTCCAAGAGCTCGATAAGATGGAATTCCACGTCTACGAGACGGGGGAGACCGTGCGCGCTGTGCAGCGTCCGGTGGTCATCATCACGTCCAACAACGAAAAGGAGCTGCCCGATGCGTTCCTGCGCCGGTGCTTTTTCCACTACATCTGCTTTCCGGATGCTGACACGCTGCGCAAAATCGTGGAGGTCCATCACCCTGGGATCAAGGAGAGCCTGCTGACGGCGGCGCTGACGCAGTTCTATGAGATCCGGGAGACCGCGGGGCTCAAGAAAAAGCCGTCCACGAGTGAGGTCATTGATTGGCTCAAGCTGCTGCTGGCCGAGGATTTGCGCGCCGAAGACCTGCGCGCTGACCGGGGGTCGGCGCTGCCAAAGCTCCACGGGGCGCTGTTGAAAAACGAACAGGATGTGCAGCTTTTTGAGCGGCTGGCCTTCATGGCGCGGTCCGGTCGATAGGCCGCTTCACGCCTCACTTTGGCCCCATTCGCCGGGTCAAAGGGATGCCAGGAATTTTAGGCAAACTGTCGCGACCGCGACGGCGAGGCGGGTGCAGTTTGAGCAGCAGGACGTCATCAACAGTGATCCGCGCGCCTGAGGCGGGCGATTTTGACCAGTGGTCGGAGCTTTGGAGCGGCTATCTTGGTTTTTACGAGACCGCGCTTTCTGCCGACATCCACCAAACACTCTTTTCGCGGCTGTTGTCGGACGACCCGCGCTGCTTTCGGGGCTTTGTGGCCGAATGCGACGGGCAGATTGTCGGGCTTGTCCACTATGTCTTTCACCCCCACGCCTGGCGGGTGGAGGAGGTCTGCTATCTCCAAGACCTCTATGTCGACGGCGCCCAGCGCGGCACGGGGCTGGGGCGGGCATTGATCGAACGGGTCTATGCGGCCGCGGATGCGGCTGGAAACCCGAGGGTCTACTGGCTGACGCAAGACACCAATGCCCAGGCGCGCGCGCTGTATGACCGTGTGGGGCAGCTGACGCCCTTTATCCGCTACAACAGGCCTGCCCCATGAGGCGGAATTTGATCCGTGCCGCGGGGCTTGGCGCGCTGTTGGCCGCGTTTGGCTGTGCGCCGCTGCCCTCCATCGACCTGCCAACGCGAGAAGCCACGGCGCTCGTGAACACGATGCCGGCGATGAAAACCTTTGCGCTGCGGCCCGTGGCGCCCCCCACGCGTGCGAACGCTGACATCGCGCGCGATTTTGTGGACCTGTCGTTTCGGATGGAAAGCGGGCGCGTGCTCGACCGGATGACGCGGTTCGAGGGCCCGATCACGCTGCGCGTTGTGGGCCGCGCACCGGTGTCGCTTGCGCCCGACCTGGGGCGGCTTTTGCAGCGGCTGCGAGCCGAGGCTGGCATCAAGATCAGCGTCACCCAGTCCGAGACCGCCAATATCAACATCGTCCTCGTCCCCCGCGCCCAGATGCAGCGCGCGGTGCCAGGGGCGGCCTGCTTTGTGGTGCCCAACACCACCGATTGGGAGGATTTCCGCCGCGCGAGGCGCACCGTCCGCGCCGATTGGACACGCCTGACCACGCGCGAACAGGTGGCGATTTTCGTGCCCTCGAACGCGGCGCCGCAGGAGCTGCGCGATTGCCTGCATGAGGAGCTTGCCCAGGCACTGGGCCCGCTCAACGATCTCTACCGTTTGCCCGATAGCGTGTTCAACGACGACAACATCCATACGGTGCTGACGGGCTTCGACATGCTGGTCCTGCGCGCCTATTACAGCCCCGAGCTGCGCAACGGCATGACGGAGACGCAGGTGCGCGCGCGCCTGCCCCAGCTTTTGGCGCGTTTGAACCCCGCGGGCGAAGGCGTCGGGCCGGAGTTCCGCGCGGCGACAACGCTCGATTGGCGCACAAACATAGCAGAGGCCTTGGGCGGCACGCGGGCGCCCAAGGCTCGGCGCGATGCGGCTGAGATGGCCATCGCCATCGCCCGCAAGCGTGGTTGGATCGATGCGCGGCTGGGCTTTAGCCACTATGCGCTGGGGCGTCTGACCATCGCCACGGAACCGCAGCGGGCATTCAACTCCTTCGTGGCCGCGGACAGTTTGTTCCAGCAGAGCCCCACAACCGCGCTGCACAGCGCCTATGTGGGCGCGCAGATCGCGGCCTTTGCGCTGCTCGACGGGGATGCCGACACGATCATCGCGATCACGGACCGCCATATCCCCACCGCCGCGCAGCATGAAAACGCGGCGCTCATGGCCTCTCTCATGATGTTTCGCGCTGAGGCGCTGGAGCTTCAGGGCCGCATGGCGCAGGCGCGCGCGCTCCGGCTGGACAGCCTGGGCTGGGCGCGATACGGCTTCGGCTCCACCGAGGCGGTGACAGCGCGCTTGCGCGAGATCGCTTTGCTCAACCCAACCAAGCACGGGCGCGTGTCCTTCTAGGCGCCTTTGCGCCAGCGCATCCGGGGCCACAATGCTTGTGACGCTTGTTTTCATCCTTGGGCTCGGCGGCTACGGGGTTTGGCGCGCCAAAAAGCGCGGGGGCAAGACGCTCGACCTGATCCACTACGGGGCGGTCTATGCGGTTATGGGGCTTATCATCGGCACGCTTTTGACCATCGGTCTGAGCCGCCTGCTCTGAGCGATGTTTCAGCCGTTTTTCGACAATCTGCGCCAGGCGAATGTGCCGGTGTCGTTGCGCGAGTATTTGTCGTTCCTTGAGGCCATGAAATCGGGCCTCGCGACCTATGACGTGGACGCGTTCTACTACCTCGCCCGCACGACGATGGTCAAAGACGAGCGCCACATCGACCGCTTTGACCAGGCGTTTGCGGCGAGCTTTCAGGGGCTCGAACAGATCAGCGCCGACGAGGTGCTAGAGGCCATGGACCTGCCGCGGGAGTGGCTGGAAAAGATGGCCGAAAAGCACCTGAGCGCCGAAGAGCGGGCAGAGATTGAGGCGCTCGGTGGCTTTGACAAGCTGATGGAGACGCTCAAGAAGCGGCTGGAGGAGCAAAAGGGGCGCCACCAGGGCGGGTCCAAATGGGTGGGCACGGCGGGCACCTCCCCCTTTGGCGCGTATGGTTACAACCCCGAGGGCGTGCGCATCGGCCAGGCCGAAAGCCGCCACCGCCGCGCGGTTAAGGTCTGGGACAAGCGGGAGTTTCGGAACCTCGACGACAGCGTTGAGCTTGGCACGCGCAACATCAAGGTGGCGCTGAAACGCCTGCGCCGTTGGGCGCGCGACGGGGCGGTCGATGAGCTCGATCTGGATGGGACGATCCGCAAGACGGCGGAGAACGGGTATCTCGATGTGCAGACCCGGCCAGAGCGGCGCAATGCCGTCAAGGTGCTGCTCTTCCTCGATGTGGGTGGGTCCATGGATCCGCATATCCAAGTGGTCGAAGAGCTGTTCAGCGCCGCGCGGGCGGAATTCAAGCATCTGGAATACTATTACTTCCACAATTGCCTCTACGAGGGCGTCTGGCGCGACAACCGGCGGCGGTGGAACGCGCAGATCCCGACCCATGAGGTGCTGCGCACCTACGGGCCCGACTACCGCTGCATTTTCGTGGGCGATGCGTCCATGTCGCCCTACGAGGTCGCCATTCCAGGCGGGGCCAATGAGCACTGGAACGAGGAGGCCGGTCAGGTCTGGCTCACCCGCGCGCGCAATCAGTGGCCTGCGCATCTTTGGATCAATCCGGTGCCAGAAAAATGGTGGGGCTACACGCAGTCCATCGATATGATTCGCACAATTTTTGAGCAGCGCATGGTACCCATGACGCTCGACGGGATTGACGCGGGCATGCGGTTGCTCAGTCGTGGTTAAGGCCCTTTTAACGCGCGCGGTTACACGCCGTTAACCCGTTTGCAGTTTGTTCTTGGCGCCGTGCGGAAAACCCAGCGCTGTGCCGATTTGCCCCAAAATCCACGGCTTTCGTTAACCTTACTTTCACCAATCCGTCCCCAAATCCGACGACATTGTGTCAAATCTTGGGCATGGCCCGGGGCTGATGCCTAAATGTGGCCGCATTTATGGAGAGAGCGAATGCCATTACCACCTTCTGGGGTACCCCAAAATTACACACTCACGTTTAGCGACGAATTCAACGGGACCGAACTTGATGCCTGGACGGGCCATGGGTCCGACGGGCTGTGGGCCACGTCCTTTAGCCCGCATCTCGACGATACGCGCACCATCACCGCCAATGGCGAAAGCCAGTGGTATGTCGATCCCGATGACACCACCCTGCCCAACCCGTTTGAGGTATCGAACGGCACGCTCAAGATCACCGCGCAGGAGGTGCCAACCGCAGATCAAGGTCAAACCGGTGGCCTGCCCTACGCGTCCGGGCTGCTCACGACCGAGATGACCTTTGCCGCCGAGACAGGCTATTTTGAGATGCGCGCAGATGTGCCCGATGTCGAAGGGTTCTTGAGCGCGATGTGGCTTTTGCCTGCCGATGGCGATTGGACCGCAGAGATCGACATTTTCGAGCAATTGGGCAGCGACACGGACACGCTCAACACCAATGTTTGGGACAATGGCGTCCCCGACGAGGGCCGCGATGTGATTGCTGGGCTGGGCGATGGAATGCACACTTTTGGCGTCCATTGGACTGAGACGGAGATTTCGTGGATCGTGGACGGCGTGACCGTGCGCACAGTGGCCAATACCGTCAATGAGCCGATGTTTTTGGCCGTATCGCTCGCGGTGGGCACCAACTGGACGGGGCCGGTGCCGAACGGCGCCGATATCTCCCAACCGTTCGAGATCGACTATATCCGCATCTACGAGGATGGCGCGAACACCGACACGCAGGTCTATGACGGCACAAACGCGTCCGAGTCGCTTTTTGGGACGCGCTGGGACGATGAGTTCCGTGGGCGTCAGGGTGACGACATCATGTATGGGCGCGCGGGCGACGATCACATCAAGGGCAACAAAGGCGCCGACGAGCTTTTTGGCCAGGAGGGCAATGACAGGCTCCAAGGCGGTCAGGACAACGACAAGCTCATCGGCGGCGACGGCACCGATACGCTGGTCGGCGGTAAGGGCAACGACAACCTTTGGGGGGGCTCATTCTCCGGCGGCGACGGGGAGCGGGACATCTTTGTCTTTAAGACCCACCAGGGGGGCTCGGACCTCGTCCACGACTTTGAGATCGGGATCGACGACATCAAGCTCAAGCATTTCAACACGACCTGGACGGACGTGCAGGCGGCGATGGATGACCAGGGCTGGGCCACAGTCATCGACCTTGCCGCCCTTGGTGGGCAGGCGGGCGACCGGGTGTCGATCCTGAACGTCGCGGCCGCGGATCTGACGCAGAGCGACTTCATCCTCTGACGCGCGGCTTGAGACATCGCCATGGCGCGCCCATATGTGCGCCATGGCACTCCTAACTCCGATCCTTTTGGCGCTGGTCTATGGTTTTGTGATGATGCGCTTTTCGGCGTGGTCCACGAAGCGACAGCTCAATGAAAAGTCCCGCCCGCTGGTCGATGCGGAGCTTGAGCCGCTGTTTCAGCGCATGGCGCGCGCGCTCGACCTGCCGCGGATCAAGGTGAACCTATTTGAGGTGGACATGGTGAACGGTCTTGCGGCACCTGATGGCCGCATCTTCATCACCCGCGGGTTCTACGAGCAGTTCCGCCAGGGCGCGGTGACGGCGGATGAAATGGCCAGCGTTGTCGCCCATGAGCTTGGTCACGTGGCGCTCGGCCATACGCGGCGGCGGATGATCGACTTTTCCGCGCAAAACGCGGCAAGGGCGGCGCTGACCATGGTGATCGGGCGTTTTATCCCCTTTATCGGGCCGTGGATCGCGAATTTTCTGATCGGGCTGTTCGCGGCGCGCCTGTCGCGGGCCGATGAGTATGAGGCTGATGCCTATGCCTCCGCGTTGCTGATGAAGTCGGGGATCGGGCTCGACGGGCAAAAGCGGCTTTTTGAAAAGCTTGATGCGCTGACAAAGTCCCGGGCGGGTCAGGCCCCGGCTTGGCTTTTGTCGCATCCCAAGAGCGCTGAGCGTATTGCCGCGATTGAAGCGAACGAGGCGAAGTGGGCGAGGTGAAGTGAGCGTTGCTGAGCCTCGCTTGCAGGCTCGGTGAGAACCATCGGGCCGCCGGCCTTCGCCGCTACCACTCCATCTCCACCGCTTTGGCAAGCCGCGGCAGGCGGGCTTTTTTCAGCGTCGCGCGCAGGGTCGACGGGCACCCTTCCATCGTGCGCGCCTTGGCCCAGGTTTCATCCACCGCGCCGCGCACGGCAGCCGGGTAGCTCACCAGGAGCGATGTTAGGAAATGGTCGGGTGTGTCGCGGCGAATGCCCTCCTCGTGGAGCGTTCCGCGGGGGAAATCCTTGGCGTTTTCGGTCAAAAGCACCTCGGCGGAGCCCGCGATGGCCGAGGCCAGGACATGCACGTCGTTGGGATCGGGCAGCCACAGCCGCGCCTCGTCCCCGGCGCGCGGGGCCACGGCGGCGTCGGGCCACATGCTGCGGATGAACGCGACCTCCCCATCTGCTTGGGCAGCGGCCACCGGGCCGAGGCGCGCGGCGGCGCGGCGCCATTCCTCAAGAATGCGTTCGGACCATAGGGGCTGGTAGGCCCCCGCGCGGGCGGTTTTCAGCAGGATTTCGCGCTGCACGGTGGGATAGAGCACGCAGGCGTCGAGCAGGACCTTCATGCCAGCCTCAGGAAGATCGCTTTGAGGTACCCCGTTTCCGCGAGCGCCGGGTGTTGCGGGTGATCGGGGCCCGCAAACCCGGTGTAGAGCAGCTGCGCCTCGCGCCCTGCCCGCCCGATGCCGCGCAAGCTTGCCTTGCGGAAGCGGTCCAGATCCGCCGCGTGTGAGCAGGAGCAGAGCCCTAGGACCCCGCCCGGCGCAACCAGGGGCGCGGCCATTTTCGCGACCTTTTCATAGGCGCGCAGCCCTGCCTCCAACGCGGGTTTTGCGGGGGCAAAGGCGGGCGGATCGCAGATGACGAGCTCAAAGCTCGCGGGCGGCAGGTCAGCGATGATGTCGAATGCGTCGCCCTTGAGCGCGGTGAGCGCGGCTCCCTGCCCCATCGCATCTGCGCCCGCTTGCGCAAGCTCCAGCGCGGGGGCGGAGCCGTCGACGCAGGTCACATGGGCCGCGCCGTGCGCAAGCGCCGCCAGACCAAAGCCGCCGACATGGGAAAACACGTCAAGCACCCGCGCACCGGGCGCAAAGCGCTGCGCGAAGGCGTGGTTGGGACGCTGATCGTAAAAGAGCCCCGTTTTCTGCCCGCCCATGAGGTCGGCCATGTAGGTGGCGCCGTTCATCGTGACGGGCAGCGGGCCGGCTGGCGCTGTGCCACGCAGCACCACGCGGTCCTCCGCCAACCCTTCCAGCCCTCGGGCGCGGCCTGTGCCGTTCATGATGACATTGGGCATGCCAAGCGCAGCGAGCGCGTCGGCAAATGCCTCCCTCATCGTGTCGGCCCAGGCGGCGTTGGGTTGCAGGACGGCGTAGTCGCCGAAGCGGTCGATGACGACGCCGGGCAGGCCGTCGCCCTCCGCATGGGTTAGCCGGTAATAGGGGGCGTCGTAGAGCGTGTCGCGCAAGCGCAGCGCGGCGGTGAGTTTGCCCGCGATCCAGGCGGCGTCGATCTGGGTGTCGGCGTCCCGCGCCAGCACGCGCCCCGCAATGCGGGAGGCGGCGTTGAACCCGATGACGCCCAGCGCGCGCCGCTCACTATCCTCCAGCTGCGCAATCGTCCCCGGCGCCAGCGCCTTTGTGCGGCGGTCCAGCACGAGCTCGTTGTCATAGACCCAAGGGTGCCCAAACCGCAGGCGGCGGGCGTCGGTTTTGGGTTTCAGGCGGATCACAGGCAAAGGGGGCAGCGTCATGCCACCCCCTTAGTGATTGTGTCAGCCTTTGTGTAGGCGCGGATTAGAGATCAAAGTGCGCCGATGTCGCGGGCCGCCCGAGCTCCTTTTCAAAGACGTAGGACAGATGGTCGGTCACGCGGACCTTTTGGGTCTGCCCGGAGGACTCTGCCGCCATTGCGGCCCGCCCGGCCAGCGCGGGGAAGTCTGCGTTGATGACCCGTGGCTCACCGATGACGGCGCCGGTCGTGGCGTCGCGCATCGTCATCTTGAACTTGATCGAATGGACGCCGCCGATGGTAAAGCGCGCCTTTTCGGACAGCGAATGGAAGCGCATGACCTCGATGTCGACATCAATGGGCTGCGCGCCGTTCAGGTTTTTGGTGCCACGCTCCACAGAGGTCGCAAAGATGTTGAGCACTTGGCGGTGGCGGTTTCCGATGGGGTCGCCGCGCCACACGATATCCGCGATTGGGTAATAGGAGTTCGCCTCTGACACGCTCAGGGAGCCCGGCACGGCAATGCGCACCGTTTCCACGTCATAGGACGGGGCCACCTGGGCAAAGCTTGTCGCCTCCAGTGGGACACCCCGGGTGGCGGGGTCAAAGGTGGCGCATGCGCTGATGCCAAAAGCGAGCGATGCGAATGCAATAGCGCGGATAAACATCTGTCTTACCTCTCTTCGCCGATCTGCGGCGGTTTCGAGGTGGAAGTTGCGGGTCAATCGGGGCGAAACTTGGACACGCGCAGGGTATTAAGATGGGATTAACCGGGCCATGTGGTGGCAGCGCGAGTTAGGCCGTGTTGCGCGGAAATGGCGCTCCGTTAGCGCTATCATCTTGGGGAGCGTGCGTGTATGGAGGCGCCAAACCCACAGGAATCGGAGACGCATGATGCCACTCCACGATCAAATCGCCGCCGTCACAGACCGGATCATTCAACGTTCCCAGGCCACGCGCCGCCGCTATGTCGAGCGCATGGAAAGCGCCGCCGCCGAAGGGCCCCGCCGCGCGCATTTGACCTGCGGCAACCAGGCCCACGCCTATGCCGCCATGGGTGAGGCCCAGGGTGATCTCGCCGATGGCCGTGCGCCCAATATCGGGATCGTGACGGCCTATAATGACATGCTCAGCGCCCATCAGCCGTTCGAGCGCTTTCCAGAGCTGATCCGCCAGGCCGCGCGCGCGCGCGGCGCCACCGCGCAGGTCGCGGGCGGCGTGCCCGCCATGTGTGACGGGATCACCCAGGGCCAAGTGGGGATGGAGCTGTCGCTGTTTTCCCGCGATGTCATCGCGCTCGCCGCGGGTGTATCGCTCAGCCACAACTGCTATGACGCGGCGCTTTATCTGGGCGTCTGTGACAAGATAGTGCCGGGCCTGATCATCGGGGCGGCGACCTTTGGCTATATTCCGGGCATTTTCATCCCCGCGGGGCCCATGGTGTCGGGGCTGCCCAATGACGAGAAAGCCTCCGTCCGGCGGCAATTCGCGGAGGGCAAGATTGGCCGCGACGCCCTAATGAAGGCGGAGATGGCCTCCTACCACGGGCCAGGCACCTGCACGTTCTACGGCACGGCAAATTCCAACCAGATGCTGATGGAGTTCATGGGCCTGCACCTGCCCGGCGCGTCGTTCGTGAACCCAAACACGCCACTGCGCGATGCGCTGACCGAGGCGGGGGTTGAGACGGCACTGTCGATCACATCGCTCGGCAATGACTTCCGGCCCGTCTACCGGGTGCTTGATGAAAAGGCGTTCGTGAACGGCATCGTGGGGCTGATGGCCACCGGTGGGTCCACGAACCTGATCTTGCACCTGCCCGCCATGGCGCGGGCGGCGGGCGTGATCCTGGAGCTTCAGGATTTCGCTGATATCGCAAGCGTCACGCCGCTTCTGGCCAAGGTCTATCCAAACGGGCTCGCGGACGTGAACCATTTCCACGCCGCGGGGGGCTTGGGCTTTATGATCGGGGAACTGATCGAGGCCGGGCTGCTCCATGACGACACGGTGACGGTCAAAGGCGAGGGTCTGCGCGATTACACGTCGGAGGCCACGCTGAAAGACGGGCGTGCGGCCTGGGTCGATGGCGCGCGCGAGAGCCTGAACACGAAAATTGTTCGCCCGGCCTCTGACCCGTTCCAGGCCACCGGGGGGCTCAAGCGGCTGTCGGGCGATCTGGGCACAGGCGTCATGAAGGTGTCAGCCGTGGCCGAGGACCTGCACGAGATCACCGCGCCTGCGCGCGTGTTCGAAGATCAAGAGGCGGTAAAGACCGCGTTCCAAAAGGGTGAGTTCACCGAGGACACTGTCGTCGTCGTCCGTTTTCAGGGGCCAAAGGCCAACGGGATGCCCGAGCTTCACAACCTGACGCCGTGCCTGTCGGTTTTGCTGCAGCGCGGGATTCGCGTGGCGTTGGTGACAGATGGGCGCATGTCGGGCGCCTCCGGCAAGGTGCCTGCGGCCATCCATGTGAGCCCCGAGGCCGCCGATGGCGGGCCGTTGGCCTATATTCAGGATGGCGACACGATCCGGGTGGACGCCAAGGCCGGGATACTCGACAACCTCGAACCAAATTGGAAGACACGCACGCCCGCGCAGCCGGACCTGAGCGGCAATGGCCACGGGGTCGGACGCGAGCTGTTCGAGGTCTTCCGCGCGAATGCAAGCCCCGCGCTCTCTGGCGCGCGGGTCGTGGTGTAAGGAGCCCGATGATGACGCCCGAAGAACAATCCGCCGCCGCCCGATCAATTTGCGAGGCCGCGCCAGTGGTCCCGGTGCTGGTCGTCAACGACGCCGCTATCGCTGCGCCCCTGGCAACGGCGCTTGTGGCCGGTGGTCTGCCCGCGCTTGAGGTGACGCTGCGCACGCCCGCCGCCCTCGATGTGATCCGGGAGATGGCGGCGGTGCCAGGCGGGTTCGTGGGCGCGGGCACGTTGCTCAACGGGCGCGATGTCGAACGCGCGAAGGAGGCTGGCGCGACCTTTGGCGTATCACCCGGGGCCACGCAGGACGTCATCGACGCCGCCATGCTCAACGAACTGCCGCTCCTCCCCGGCGCGGCCACGGCGAGCGAGATGATGGCGCTGCTTGATCGCGGATATACGCTGCAAAAGTTCTTTCCGGCTGAGGCCGCAGGGGGCGCGCCAGCGCTCGCGAGCTTTGCGTCACCCCTGCCGCAGATCACCTTTTGCCCCACGGGCGGGATCACGCCTGCCTCCGCGCCAACCTATCTGTCGCTCCCCAATGTGATCTGCGTGGGCGGCAGCTGGGTCGCGCCCAAGGGCCTCGTTGCTGAGGGTGACTGGGCCGGGATAGAGGCGCTGGCGCAAGCGGCGCAGACCCTTCGCGGCTAAGCGCTCCGTCACACGCGCATGAGCTGTTTCCTGTGAGGACGGACCGGCTGGGCCTGACGTTGCCGTCAGGTCGGTCTTGTACAGATACGTTTCTAGGCCCGACGTCCGCGATAGCCGCCGCGGCGCCCTGTGCGCACGGGGCGGTCAAGCGCGGCCTTGAGCGTCTCGGTCATGGGATGCTCGGGCGCGTCCGCCCCGTAGCTGCCCAGCAGGAACTGCACCTGTTCCAGTGTGTCGGCCTCCGCTGGGACGTTGATCGCCCAATCCAGAAAGATGGACCGGCACTCCCCACCGGTAATCCCCTCGATCTTATAGGCTTCTCGGATAAGCCCCTTGGGGTCGACTGACTGTAAATCCATCACGCACCTCTTGAGCCGGAGTTAGCCGCGGCCTGCCATGTGACAAGACACGCCTCAAACGCTTTGGCGATATCAGTGGCGGCATCGGACAGTGCGCGTGCGACAGATGTGGCCCCGGGCGGCATCTCGCGGGCCAAAAACTGGTCTGCGCTGATCCCGGGCAGCGCGTCTGCGGATTGCCCAGGCTTGAGCACCAGCCGCGTGACGCTGCGCACGTGCCAAAGCAGCGCCGCATGGGCCAAAAGCGTGTCGAGCGCGCCCGCGTCTATGGTCCCCGCCCCCTGCCCTGCGGCCAGTTGGCCCGCCACATCGCGCCGGTCGCTGCCTGCAAGGAGCGCGAGGGTTTGGGCAAACAGCTCCAGATCCTGCATCCGGCCTGGCCCGTCCTTTGCGTCGAGCTCTTTGATGCCGGGGCGGGCGGCAAAGATGCGGGCGCGCATATCGGCCACGTCTGTGGCGACCTGCGCAGGCTCGCGCGGTGCGGCGATGAGTGCGCAGCGCACGGCCTCCACCGCGGCGCGGACCTCTGCTGTGCCCGCGACGGCCCGCGCGCGGGTCAGCGCCAGATGCTCCCATGTCCAAGCGTCGTTGCGCTGATAGCTTTCGAACGCCGCCAGCGAGGTCGCGAGTGGCCCGTTACGGCCCGACGGGCGCAGCCGCATGTCCACCTCGTAGAGCCGTCCCTGTTCCATCGGCGCCTGAAGCGCGGTGATCAGCCGTTGCGTGAGCCGCGCGTAGTAGGCGCGGGTGGCCAGTGGGCGGGCGCCTGTGGAGCTCTCTTGCCCAGCGGCATCATAGATCAGCAGAAGATCAAGGTCGGAGGTCGCATGGAGCCGCCCTGCCCCGAGCGATCCCATCGCCACCACCGCGGCACCCTGCCCCGGCGGCGGCCCGTGGCGCGCGGCCATGTCGGCGCAGACAACGGGGAACACCGCGGCCAGCACGGCCTCTGCAAGGTCCGCATATTGCTGGCCTGCCTCGGCGCTTGTGGTGAGCCCGCGCAGGTGATGGACGCCGACGCGAAAGTGCCATTCCCGCACTGTCCCGCGCAGGGCGTTGAGCTGGGTCTCGTAATCCGCGTGGCGCGCCATGGCCGCCGCGAACTCCGCGCTCAGCGCTGCCGCGCCGGGCCAGGGCGAAAAGAACTGCCCCGCGAGGACCGCATCGATCACCGCCGCGTTGCGCCCCAGATGTTGGGCCAAGGCAGGCGCGATGCTGGCGATATCGATCACCAGGTCCAAAAGCTGCCGGTTCGCCTCAAAGAGCGAAAAGACCTGCACGCCCGCGGGCAACCCCGCCAGGAACGCATCGAAGTGGCGCAGCGCGCGCTCCGGGTCCGCGGCGTCCTGGAGCCGGGCGAGGATGTCAGGCCGCAACCGCTCAAACAGCCGCTGCGCCCGTTCGGAGCGGAGCGCCGGGTAGCGCCCCCAGGCGGCAGTGACGTCCTCGCCCCATTGCGGCTCTGACGGGGTATCGCGGGGACCCTCGGGGGCAAAGAATGGCTCTGTCGCGGCGTGCACGTCTTCCAGGGTCTGGGTCAGGCGCGCCTCTAGCGCGGGGCGTTCCAACCCCATGAGGGCTGCGAGCCGCTCGAACCCTTCCTCGCTGTGGGGCAGCGCATGGGTCTGGGCATCGCGCATCATTTGGAGCCGGTGCTCCACCTCCCGGTGGCTGACATAGGCCGCGTCGAGCGTGGCGGCGGTGTCTGGCGCAAGCCACCCCGCGCCGGTGAGCGCCTCAAGCGCGGCGCGTGTTGCAGACGGGCGCAAGCGCGGGTCCCGCCCGCCGGAGATCAGCTGCCGCGTTTGGGCCAGGAACTCAATCTCGCGAATGCCGCCCCGACCTAGCTTCATGTCGTGGCCGGGCAGCGTGATCGGGCCGTGGAGCCCGCGATGATCACGGATTTTGAGGATCATCGAATGCGCGTCTTCGATGGCCGCGAAATCGAGGTGCCTGCGCCAGATAAAGGGCGCCATGGCGGCCAGGAACCGGGCCCCGGCGGCCTGATCCCCCGCCGCGACGCGGGCTTTGATATAGGCCGCACGCTCCCAGGTGCGCCCAGCGCTTTCGTAATACGCCTCCGCCGCGGAGGTGGACATGACGATGGGTGTGACCGCCGCATCCGGGCGCAGCCGCAGATCGGTGCGAAAGACGTAGCCGTCTGCGGTTACCTCTGACAGGCGTTTGACCACGCCGCGCATGGCGCGGACCAGATGGCGGCGCCGTTCGCCTGCGTCCACGGGCGTGAGGCCTGCGTCGTCAAAGAGGACGACCAGGTCGATGTCGGAGGAATAGTTCAGCTCCCCCGCGCCGTGCTTGCCCATGGCCAGAACAAAGAGCCCGTGATCCGCTGGGACCTTACCCGCCTTGATGAGGGGCCGCAGTTCCGCGCCCAGCGCGCGTTCGACGACGTGGTCCGCGAATGCGCTTAGGAACCCGGTCACCTCGCCCAGCGACCATGCCCCGCCCAGGTCACACAGCGCCGTGAGAAGCGCCGCGCGCCGCTTTGCCTGCCGAAGCTCGGCAAACCCGTCCGCGTCAAAGGTCAAGAGCGCAGCGCGTGCGGCATTAATGTCAGCCATGGCCTGCGCGGCCCAGTCACGCTCCCGGTCTAGGAGGTGGCACAGGTAGGGGCTCGTCCCCGCTGCGCCGATAATCAACTCATGTACCGGACCGGAAAGATCGTAGGGCGCGGCGACGTCCTGCCCCCGTAAAGGCTCCACCGCGCGGGGCAATCGGGTGATATGGTCGGCCAAGCGCATGGGGCCGACCCTTTGCGGTCCGCCCTGGTCACGTCAACGGCAAATGCATATCGTGGCGCCCGCGACATGATGAGAGGGCCCGATGTCAAAGAGTTTGAAACGTGTGCGCGCCGCGCTCGATGCGTCTGGCCTGTCGACTGAGATTGTGGAGGTCGAAAAGGCGCGTTCGGCGGCTGAGGCGGCGGAAAGCCTGGGCTGCGAGGTGGGGCAGATCGCCAACTCCATCATCCTTCTGGGGCGCGAGAGCGGTCAGGTGAAGCTCTTTTTGTCGAGCGGGGCGGAGCGGGTCGATCTCGACAAAGCCAGCGCGCTGGCGGGGGAGCCGTTGGGTAAGGCCGACGCCACCGTTATCCGCGCCCAAACGGGCTTTGCCATCGGCGGTGTTGCCCCCACTGGGCACCTCAACCCCTGCCCGGCTTGGATCGAGCGGACACTGCTGACTTACGACATAATCTACGCTGCAGCGGGCACGCCACGGCATCTTTTCCCGGCTACGCCCGCCGAAATAGCCGCCCTAGCGAGCGCCCAAGTGTCTGACTTTAAATCATAAAGTCACTTTATGTGAAAATGTTTTACATTTTCTCTTGCAAGTGGGGTTTGGCGACCGCATATCTTCAATGTGAAAAGACTTCACATTAACCCCGAAACGGAGACACACATGACCACCCTAGCAACCCCACACCCCGCCCAGGACACGACCATGCCGCGTCAAAACTGGCTGCGCCGGGTAGAGGCCTGGCTCGATGAGCGCGGTAAGGGCGCTTGGATCGCGGCCATGGTGCTCGGCTTTATCTTCTTCTGGCCGCTTGGCCTCGCAATGGTGATCTACATGACCGCAACTGGAAAATGGTCCTGCTCGGGCCGCTCGCGTAAACACATGATGCATCGCGCCGCGATCGCGATGAAACCGTCTGGCAACAGCGCCTTTGACGCCTACAAGGCCGAAACGCTGCGCCGCCTGGAAGACGAACAAGGCAGCTTTGAAGCCTTTCTTGAGCGGCTGCGCGCCGCCAAAGACAAGGCGGAGTTTGACGAGTTCATGGAAGAGCGCGCCAAAGATGCCAAGGCAGACGTGGACGCCGACGCCGATGACATGCCCGCCGAGGCCAAGTAACACGCAAGTATCGCGGACGGGGCCGCACCCGCGGCCCCCTCCCCCACCTAGGGAGATGTATTCATGGCCCACGCCACTGATTTTGACACCGAGATTGATATCGACATGACCATCGACAAACCCAAAAAGAAAAAGGCGCAAAAGGCCCATAAACCCAACATGGCGCTTTTCGCAGGCTTCGCGATCCCGGTCTCCATTGTGGCGATCTCGATCACGACTGTGCCGGGCATCGTGCTTGCCGCGTTTTTTGGCTACCTCTGGATGCGGATGTCGAGCGCCGATGGCACCACCCCCATCGACGACACCGTCGACCGCTTGATCCCCAATATGGGCCAAGACAGCGCGCGCAAGACATCCGGTAACGCGTCCTTTGATGCCTATCGGGAGGAGATGATCCAGCGTCTTGAGCAAGAGCAAGTGGCCTTTGAAGGCTTTCTCGAGCGGCTGCGCACGGCCAAGGACAAGTCCGAATTCGACGACTTTATGGAAGACCGTGCGTCCAAAGCGCGCGTGCTCGACAGCGAATAAGCATTGCGCCTCCACGCCTCGGCAGGCCCGCCTTGCCGAGGCTCCGCACAGGAACAGACAGAACATGGCCCATACATACACCCCCTACGCCCGCCTGCCCGACCCGGTCTCTCAACCCGGCTTTTACGCCGATGTCCCCCTCAAGCGCCTCATCGCCTTTTTCATCGACGTCGTCATCATTGCCGTGTTGTCCACGCTCATTGCCATTGCGACGCTGGGGCTTGGTGCGATCCTCTTTTTCGGGATCGGCGGGTTTTTGTACCGGGTGCTGACCATCGCCCAAGGGTCCGCGACCTGGGGCATGCGCTTTATGGGGATCGAACTTTTGCGCCACGACGGCGAGCGGTTCACCTTTTTGGACGCGCTGATCCACACGGCGAGCTTCTACATCTCCTTTGCGATGGCGCCAGCGCAGCTGATTTCGGTCGCGATGATGGCGTTCACCCAGCGCGGTCAGGGGCTCACCGATATGCTGTTTGGCACGGTGGCCGTGAACCGGACGGCCAAGCGTTAACGTCAACGTTAGGGTCAAGGTCCCCGAGCGCCGCGTCCTCAACCGCGGAGGCTCGGGGGCCCTGACCCTTTCTTTCTGTTTACCGATTCATTTCAATTTAACCTTTACCCTTGCGTGATGGCGCCGCGTTGATAGGCTTCGATGAAAGCAAAGAGATATTCTATGCGCCATTCGCTTCCCATTGTTCCGCAGTTCTATGTGACTGCGCCACAGCCCTGCCCGTACTTGGCGGGCCGGATGGAGCGTAAGCTTTTCACTGCATTACAGGGGGATACGGCGGAGACGCTGAATGATTCCTTGTCCAAGCAGGGCTTTCGACGCTCGCAGAATGTGCTTTACCGGCCATCCTGCGCAGAGTGTGCGGCCTGTCTCAGCGCGCGGATCAATGTGGCGAATTTCACCAAATCTCGCAGCCAAAAGCGCGTGGCCAAGAAAAACAGCGACCTGCGCCGCCATGCCACGGCCCCCTGGGCGACGGAGGAACAGTTTGACCTGTTTCGCCGATACCTCGACAGCCGTCACGCTGATGGTGGCATGGCCGACATGGATATCTTTGAATTCGCCGCCATGATCGAAGAGACGCCCGTGCGCAGCCGCGTCGTGGAATATCACGCGGAGGCTGGTGAGGGCACGGAAACGCTCAAGGCCGTATGCCTCACAGACGTGCTCGATGACGGCGTATCCATGGTCTATTCATTCTACGAGCCCGCGCTCGAACACAATTCGCTCGGGACCTATATCATCCTCGATCACATCAAGATCGCTCAGGAAAACGGGCTGCCCTATGTCTATCTGGGCTATTGGGTGCCGGGGTCTGATAAGATGGGCTATAAAGCGCGCTTTTCGGGGTTGGAGATTTACCGCGGCGGCGAGTGGCAGTCCTTGCAGGAACCTGAGGCCTACGAGACGGATGTGCACCCGCTGTCCGTCGCGCCTATCGCGGAACAGGTGGCGCAGATCAGCCTGCCTGATACGCTGCCGACCCGGGGAAAGACATAAGCGCACCCGCGTTGCCGGTCCTGGCGGCAGCTTCGCTAGGTTCGAGCTTACGCGCCTGGGGCGCGCTAGTTTCGGATGATCTTTGAAAACGCAGGGAAAATCGGATCGTTGGACGCGATAATGCCGCCGGTTTCCACGATCCCCGCCTCGGGGTCGAGCGCCTCGACAAAGCCGCCGGCCTCCTGCACCACGACGATCCCCGCGGCGAGGTCCCATGGCTTGAGATTGCGTTCCCAAAACCCATCGTACCGCCCCGCGGCGACGTAGGCGAGGTCGAGCGACGCCGCCCCCCAGCGCCGCACGCCTGCCGTGGCAGGCAAGAGCCGTGCGAGGTCTTGGAGCGTTTCGGGCAAGTCGCGGCGCCCGCCAAAGGGCAGGCCTGTGGCGAACACGCATTCGATCATCGACCGCCGCCCAGACACCCGCAGGCGTTGGTCATTCATGTAAGCGCCGACGCCCTTTTCGGCGTAAAACATCTCATCCTTGGCCGGGTCGTAGATGACGCCAGCTACGATTTTTCCCTTGTGTTCCAACGCGATGGACACGGCCCAGTGTGGCATCCCATGCAGGTAGTTGGTCGTGCCATCAAGCGGGTCCACGATCCAGCGGCGCGTTGGGTCCTCGCCAGCGGTCTCCCCCCCCTCTTCAGCCAGCCAGCCGTAGGTCGGGCGTGCGCGGGTGAGTTCCTCCCGGATGATCTCCTCCGCGGCGATGTCGGCCTTGGACACAAAGTCGCCCGGGCCCTTGGTCGACACCTGCAGCTGCTCGACCTCTGCGAAGTCTTTGACCAGCGACCGGCCTGCTTTGCGGGCCGTGTTGATCATAACGTTAAGATTTGCAGAGCCGATCATGGCGCATTCTCCGGTGCTTGAGGCGCGCGCTATACGCCCCGCGCCAGCGCGGAGCAAGCCGCGATCATCCGCGTTGCAATTTCAGCGGCTCAGAGCGGGCCAATTTCAAAAGATGCGCCATAAAGGGCTTTGTCGTGTCGTCGCTGCGCGTGGCGGCATACAGCCTGCGCGTCACACCCTGTTCGGTCAGCGGCCGCGTCACGTAGTCCGAATTATAGCGCACCTCGCGGACCACCCAATCGGGCAGCACTGCCACCCCGCGGTTCGACGCCACAAGGAGCAGGATCACAGCCGTCAATTCCACCTGCCGGATCCCTCGCGGCTCCACCTTGGCGGGGATCAGGAGTTGGGAAAACACGTCGAGCCGCGAGCGTTCCACCGGGTAGGAAATCAGCAGCTGATCACGGAAATCCTCCGCCTCTACAAACTCGCGCGACGCTAAGGGATGGGCGGAGGACGCCACGAACACCGCCTCGTAGTCAAAAAGCGGGGAGAAGGTGACGCCGTCGATCTCCTCCGGGTCAGAGGAGACGACCAGGTCGACCTCCTCCCGTTCAAGGGCGGGCATGGCCTCGAACGCGAGGCCGGGGCGGATGTCGACATCGACGTCGGGCCAGGCTTTGCGGAACCCTTCGAGCACGGGAAAAAGCCATTCGAAACAGGCGTGACACTCAATCGCGATATGCAGCCGCCCGGTTTTGCCCTGCTGAAGCCCGCGAAACTCCTCCTCCGCAGCGGCGATCTCGGGCAGCACCTGGTTGGCGAGACGCAGCAGGCGCATACCCGCGGGCGAAAGCTTTAAGGGTTTGGTACGCCTGACAAAAAGGTCCACACCCACCTGATCTTCGAGCCCCTTCACTTGGTGCGACAGGGCCGATTGCGTGATGTGGAGGAGGTCAGCGGCCCGCGCGAGCCCGCCTGCTTCGTGGATCATCTTAACGGCGCGGAGGTGCTTGAGGTCTATATGCAAGGAATGCTCATAACATTGTTCAGCTTTATGAATTTGTATCATGTCGGGCGCCGTGGGATCAATGCGACATCCAGGAGATACCCATGACCACGCCCAATCTGTCGTTCGAGTTTTTCCCGCCCAAAGACCTCAAAGGGTCTTTCAAACTGTGGGAAACCGCGCAAGCGCTGCTCCCTCTCGCGCCGCGCTACGTGTCTGTGACCTACGGTGCGGGTGGCTCCACCCGGCAGCTGACCCACGAAACGGTTGAGGCGCTCCAGCAGCAGGGTGCGCGGGTGGCGGCGCACCTGACATGCGTCGGTGCATCCCGCGCGGAAACGATGGAGATTGCAGAACGCTACTGGGCCGCGGGTGTGCGCGATATCGTGGCACTGCGGGGCGACGCCCCAAATGGCGAAAGCTTTGTGCCGCATGCTGAGGGCTTCAACTCTTCCCTCGACCTGATCGAGGCGCTGTCGGCGCGCGGGTTTGAGGTGCAGGTCGGCGCCTATCCCGACCCCCACCCCGAAAGCCGCGGGCGGGCCGCAGACATCGAATGGCTGCGCGCAAAGTCCCAAGCGGGCGCGACGAAGGCCGTCACACAGTTTTTCTTTGACGCGGACACGTTCTTGCGGTTCCGCGACGATTGCGCGGATGCCGGTGTCACGGCGGAGATCGTCCCTGGCATTCTGCCGATCCACAACTGGAAATCGGCGCAATCCTTTGCTACGCGCTGCGGCGTCGACATCCCCGCCGAGCTGGCCCAAGGGTTCGAGGCCGCCACGCGCGACAACCGCACGGAGCTTTTCGCGCTGGCCCATGCCACCGAGCTTTGCACAGAGCTGATGGACGCGGGCGTCGACCAGATGCACTTTTACACGCTCAATCGCCCAGAGCTGACGCGCGACATCTGCCGTGCGCTGGGTGCTGAGATGGAAGACACGCTGCGCGAAGTAGCCTAACGCCGCGCCGCCCAGCGGGGCGCTCACTCGCGCGCGAAACGCGGAGCTGCGCCGCGACCTCTAGGCACGCTGTCATGGATCCGTTCGCTCGGGTCCCTGCCCACCTTGCGGCGTCGTCTGTTCCAAAAGAACTTTGCCCACCCCGCCAGCGCCCCGATCGACGGTGCGTTGGCGTCAGCGGGAAAGCGGGTCTGCCAGCCGTCCGGCAACGGCAGACCGCTGGCCTCCAACCGTCCAAGCATCCACACAAGCGGCACGTTTGACAGCGGACGGGAGGCGTGGCGGCCGCCAAGCTGCCCCCCGACATCGCCATGGGTGCCCCGAAACCAAACCTGCTCCAGCGCGCCCTGCCAGGTCGGGCGGCTCTCCCACAAGATTGGCTCGAACGCGCGCCGCGTCTCGTTCAGCGCCAGGGCCTGAAACCCGCGCCGCACATGGGGCCCAAGCCGGTGGTCGTGGAAGTCATGGAGCTCATTTTCCACCATCCAAATCAGCGGCAACCGCAGGCCAAGCGCCTTGACCGTGTCCCACACGGCGATGGCCTCGATCTCCACACCCTGTTCGCAATAGAGCCGGGCAAACCGCGCCGGGTCGCGGTCCGGCGACTGATAGAGACGGTAGAGCGCGCGCAGTTTCCGCTCCGTCGCGAATTGCGGCTTTAAGAGCCCCATCTTGCCAACCACGCCCGCGAGCGAGCGCACTGCGTAGGCGCCGCGCGAATACCCGATCAGGTAGATCTGGTCCCCTGGCCGGTAGCGCGAGGCGAGCCACCCATAGGCCCGGCGGATCTGCGTGTTGATCCCGTCGCCCCGCATCACCTTGATCGTATCGCCCCAATCGGCCCATTGGATGCCGGCCTCGTAATACAGGCTCACATCCGGGTGCGCCCCGTCGCGCAAAAGCTTGGAGGTCAGCCCGGCATTCGTCTCGCACCCTGGCTCTAGCGACGATAGCGTCCCATCGAGGATCACCACGAGCTTGCGCGGCCCCCGCGCTGGGGCGTCGATGTCCTTTTGGACGTATCCCTGCCCAAACAGCTCGCGAATATAGGCCAACCACTCCATGCCCGGACCCTGGCCGAAAGGCCGCTCACATACCAGCCAAGTTCTGGTGAGAGGCGCGCGCGAATTGACGGGTTTCCGCCCCCCGCTCCTTTGGCTAAACACCGCCAACAGTTGAGTGACAGCAGGCGGGTAGCCCCATGGCCATGGACAAAACATTCGACGCCGCAGAGGCGGAACCGCGGCTTTATCAAGCGTGGGAGGATGCGGGCTGTTTCACCGCGGGCAAGCACGTGCCCAATGCGGAGACGTCGAGCTATTGCGTCATGATCCCGCCGCCCAATGTCACGGGCGTTTTGCACATGGGACATGCGTTCAACAACACGCTCCAAGACATCCTGACGCGCTGGCACCGGATGCGCGGGTTCCACACGCTGTGGCAGCCCGGAACGGACCACGCAGGTATCGCCACGCAGATGGTCGTGGAGCGCAAACTGGCTGAGGAAGGCAATGCAGGCCGCCGCGAGCTGGGGCGTGAGAAGTTCCTGGAGAAGGTCTGGGAATGGAAAGAACAGTCCGGCGGCACGATCAAGGGCCAGCTCAAACGTCTGGGCGCGTCTTGCGATTGGTCGCGGGAGGCCTTTACCATGTCTGGCGCGCCTGGAGCTCCCGACGGTAATGACGGCAATTTCCACGACGCCGTCATCAAGGTCTTCGTGGAGATGTATCACAAGGGCCTGATCTACCGCGGCAAGCGGCTGGTGAACTGGGACCCGCACTTTGAGACCGCGATTTCTGACCTCGAAGTCGAGAACATCGAAACGCCCGGGCACATGTGGCACTTTAAGTACCCGCTCGCGGGCGGAGCGACCTATGAGTATGTCGAGAAGGATGAAGACGGGAATGTCACCCTGCGGGAGACACGCGACTACATCTCCATCGCCACCACACGGCCCGAAACCATGCTGGGCGACGGCGCAGTTGCCGTTCATCCGTCAGATGAGCGCTATGCGCCAATCGTCGGAAAACTCTGCGAAATCCCGGTGGGACCAAAGGAGCATCGCCGCCTGATCCCAATCATCACCGATGAATATCCTGACCCTGAATTTGGGTCAGGCGCGGTGAAGATCACGGGCGCGCACGATTTCAACGACTACGAGGTCGCCAAGCGGGGCGGCATCCCAATGTATCGCCTCATGGCCTTTGACGGCACCATGCGCGCGGATGGGGCACCTTACTCCGAGGAAGCCGCGAAGGCGCAGGCCCACGGGAAGGGAGCCGCGTTCACCGAGAATGAGGTGGACGCCATAAACCTCGTCCCCGACGACCTGCGCGGGCTCGACCGGTTCGAGGCGCGCACCCGTGTCGTGGATCAGATCACGTCAGAAGGCCTGGCCGTCATGATCCCCGTTCAACACGAGGACAAAAGTAGGCCGGGCTTCAGCCCGGCGCCGTCCGAGGGCGAAGAAGCCCCAAGCCACATGCCGCTCGTCGAGGCCAAGCCCATCATGCAGCCCTATGGCGACCGCTCCAAGGTCGTGATCGAGCCGATGCTCACGGACCAGTGGTTCGTGGACACTGACAAGATCGTCGGCCCTGCTCTGGATGCGGTGCGCAACGGCGACGTCAAGATCCTGCCGGAGAGCGGGGAGAAGGTGTATTACCACTGGCTCGAAAACATCGAACCCTGGTGCATCTCCCGCCAGCTCTGGTGGGGGCACCAGATTCCTGTTTGGTACGTATCGTATCCGAGCAGCGACATAGCGTTCATAAAGGGTATGGAGGATTTAGAGGGATATGATTGGCTTGAAGCTAAGGCGTGTGCCCCAACCTTCGAAGAAGCTGTCCCGCTGCTAAAGCAGCAGATAGGCTATGATTGCGAAGTCGACGAGGAAGATATTGGTCTTGCACAGCCGGATTCCTCGGGTGTTGGAACACCGGCGATAGTTGTAAACGACCAGCTAACGCTCACCGCTCGGCGCGACCCCGACGTCCTGGACACCTGGTTCTCGTCCGGCCTTTGGCCCATCGGCACCCTCGGCTGGCCGGAGGATAGCGACGAACTCAAACGCTACTTCCCCACGACCGATCTCATCACCGGCCAAGACATCCTGTTCTTCTGGGTGGCCCGCATGATGATGATGCAGCTTGCCGTTGTGGACGATATCCCGTTCAAAAACGTCTACCTCCATGGCCTCGTCCGCGATGCCAAGGGTAAAAAGATGTCGAAATCCACCGGCAACGTCATCGATCCGCTCGACATCATTGATGAGTTCGGGGCGGACGCGCTGCGGTTTTCCTCAGCCGCCATGGCCGCGCTCGGCGGGGTGCTCAAGCTGGATATGGAGCGGATCAAGGGCTACCGGAACTTCGGCACCAAGCTCTGGAACGCCGCCCGCTTTGCGGAGATGAACGAGGCCGTGGGCATTGATGTGAGCGGCGAAGGCTCTGCGCAGCACACTGTCAACCGCTGGATCATCGGCGAGATTGGCCGCCTGCGCATCACGGTCGATGAGGCGCTCACCGCTTACCGTTTCAACGACGCAGCCAGCGCGCTTTATGCGTTCATCTGGGGCAAGTTCTGCGACTGGTATCTGGAGTTCTCCAAACCGCTCCTTCAGGGCGACGATGAGGCCGCGAAGGAAGAGACGCGCAAGGTTATGTCCTGGGCGCTCGACCAGTGCATGATCCTGCTTCACCCCATCATGCCCTTCGTGACCGAGGAGCTTTGGGGCCAAAGCCCGCGCGCGCAGATGCTCGCGCAGACGGAATGGCCCACCTACGGGACCGAGCTGATCGATGCTGCGGCAGATCAGGAGATGAACTGGGTGATTACGCTCATCGAAAACATCCGCTCCGCGCGCGCGCAGATGAACGTCCCCGCCTCCGCCCGGGTGCCGCTCGTGGCCGTGGATATGAGCGCGGCGGGGCGCGCGGCGCTCACCGCCAACTGGCCGCTCATCGAACGGCTTGCGCGGGTTGAAGGCCCAACGGACGCGGGCGAGATGCCCAAAGGGGCGCTCGTTGTTGCGGCGCCGGGCTGCACGCTGGGTCTGCCGGTGGCTGATCTGATTGACGTCGCCGCGGAGAAAGCGCGCCTGGAAAAGGGCGTGGCGAAGCTCGACAAAGAAATCAAAGGCCTCGCTGGCCGGGTGAACAACCCGAAATTTGTGGCTTCGGCACCCGAGGAGGTGGTGGAAGAGGCGCGTGCGAACCTCACCGCCCGCAATGAGGAACGCGCCAAGCTCGCAGAGGCGCTCGCACGGCTTCAGGATATGGCGGGATGAGCGACCCGCGCCTGACGCCGCTCGCCGCCGCCCTGCCCGCCACGGTGCCCTTTGTAGGGCCAGAGGCGCAGGAGCGCGCGCGCGGGGCGGGTTTTGCCGCGCGGCTGGGCGCCAATGAGAGCGTCTTCGGCCCCTCCCCCCGCGCCATCGCCGCTATGGCGGAGGCCGCAAGCGGGGCGTGGATGTATGCCGACCCCGAGGCGCACGCGCTGCGTCACGCGCTGGCCGACCATCACGGGATCGGCGCCGAGCACATCATGGTGGGCGAAGGGATCGACGGGCTTTTGGGGTTGCTTGTGCGTTTGCTTGTGGACGCAGGCACGCCGGTGGTGACGTCAAAGGGCGCCTACCCGACGTTCAACTACCACGTGGCGGGCTTTGGCGGCGTGATCGAGGCCGTGCCATTCGCTGGCGATCACGAGGACCCAGCGGCGCTAATCGCGCGGGCCAAGGCCGTGTCTGCAAAGCTGATCTACTGGTCGAACCCAAACAACCCCATGGGCACCTGGTACGGTGCGCAGACGGTCCGCGACACGCTGGACACGGTGCCAGACGGATCGCTATTGATCCTGGACGAGGCCTATATCGACACTGCCCCGCCCGGCACCGCGCCCGAAATCGACCCGACCGATCCGCGCGTCATCCGGATGCGGACGTTTTCGAAGGCGTATGGGCTCGCCGGGGCGCGGGTGGGCTATGCCATCGGTCCCGCGCCGCTGATTGCGGCCTTTGACCGGGTACGGAACCATTTTGGCATGTCGCGGATGGGCCAAGCGGGCGCGCTCGCAGCGCTCCAAGATCAGGCGTATCTGCGCGAGGTCGTGACCCAGATCGCGGCGGCGAAGGCGTCGCTGGCCGCGACCGCTGCAGACAATGGCCTTACAGCGCTGCCATCTGCCACAAACTTTGTCGCCATCGATTGCGGACGTGATGGCGCCTACGCGCGTGCCGTGCTTGCGCAGTTGATCGAGCTTGGGATCTTTGCACGGATGCCCGGTGTCGCGCCGCTCGACCGCTGTATCCGCGTCTCCTGCGGGAGCGCGGCTGACATGCGTGCCTTTGCTGATGCGCTGCCCAAGGCGTTGGCGGCGGCGGGCTGACGCATCCGCATCCGACATCTGCGCCCCAAACCGGGCGCAACACGCCCAAGAGGATTCGACGGAGCCCTAACGCAAATTTTGCTTTGCCTCGGCGCGGCTCGTGGTAGTTTTCGGCCATGAGTGACGAAAACTTCATCCCCAAGAGCGCGCCGAACTACACGAACGCCTTTCTGACGATGATGGGAGCCCTGACATTCATGTCGCTGTGGGTCGTGGCGGGGCTTTTTGGGTTTATCTGGGTGATCCTAGGCGCTGCGTTTGCCGAGGTCGGCTTTCGCGCCCTGCTCGACCGCCGCTCCTGAAATCACGCGCGCGGCGGCGGACACGCCGCCCGGCTGATGCGCGATGCCGAGCGATGCAAGGCCCGCCTCGATGCTGCCCAGGGTGCCAAGGATCATGTGGGCGTTTACATGGCCCATATGTCCCACGCGGAAGAACCCGTGCCAGGCGGGATCGCCGGGCGGCACCATGCCGAGCCCGATGCCCAGCGTCACCCCGGCCTCCCCCTCCAACCAGTCGCGGAGCGCTGTGCCATGGGGCGCACCGATGCGCACGCTGGTCACAGCGTGGGACCGATGGGCGGCGTCCGCGATATTGAGCTCAAGCGGACCCACCTGCCCCCAGGTTTCAAACGCGGCCCAGACGGCCTGCGCGAGCACCGCGTGGCGGGCCAGGACGGCCTCCAACCCCTCCTCATGGACGATCATATCGAGCGCGGTGCGGAGACCGTAGAGGTGGTGGGTGGGCGCGGTGCCGTCGAAATGCTGGTAGTATTCCTCGGGCCGCGACCGGGGGCGCCAGTCCCAGTAGTGGGTCACGCAACCCGCCGTGTCCCGCGCCCGGTCGGCCTTGTCAGAAAAGTAAACAAACGCCATGCCCGGCGGGGTCATGAGCCCCTTTTGGCAGCCCGCGACCATCACATCGACGCCCCAGCCATCCATCTGGAAGTCATCGCAGCCCAGGCAGGCGATGCAGTCCACCATGAGCAACGCGGGGTGGCCCGCGGCGTCCATCGTGCGGCGCAGCGCGGCAATGTCGCTTTTGACGGAGGTCGAGGTATCGACCTGCACCGCCAGCACCGCCTTGAAGGTGTGGCCTGTGTCTGCGCGCAGCGCGTCTTCGACCTGGGCCATGTCGATGGGGGCGCGTTTGCCGAAATCGATGATCTCGCATGCGATGCCCATCATCTCCGCCATGGCGGCCCAGCCGAGGGCAAAGCGCCCGGTGGCCAGAACCAGCACCCGATCGCCGCGCGACAGCGTGTTCGACACCGCGGCCTCCCACGCGCCGTGACCGTTGGAGATATACATGGCGACGTTTTGTTCGGTCTTTGCCACGGCCTTGAGATCCGGGATGATCGAGGCCGTCATGTCCACCAGCTCGCCGGTGTATATGTTGGGCGCGGCGCGGTGCATCGCTTGCAGCACACGGTCGGGCATAACCGATGGGCCTGGGATAGCGAGGATTTCGCGGCCGTGGGACAGGTTGGCTCGGCTCATGGGGATGTCTTTCGCGTCTGGTTTAGTCGGGAGGTAAGCCGCAAGGGTATGGCCGTCAACGCAGCACTTGCCATCGCGCCCGGCGCCCGTGTAGGTCCACAGGCCTTGGAGGTGCCCCATGGCTCGTAAGCTTCTGCGCGTAGGTGGTGAGGACCGCCACGCCTTCCTGCAAAACCTGGTGACAAATGACGTGGATGGGTTGGCCCGCGGGCTGGTTTACACAGCGCTCTTGACCCCGCAGGGCAAGCTGATCGCAGATTTCTTTATGGTGCCCGCAGGCGATGACATCCTGCTCGATATCGAGGCGAGCGTGGCGCCTGCGCTGGCGCAACGGCTGATGATGTACAAGCTGCGCTCGGCGGTGACGCTGAACTGGGACGACCGGCAGGTGGCGCAGGGGCCTGGGCCCGCGCCAGAGGGCGCCTTTGCCGACCCCCGGGACCCATCGCTCGGCTGGCGGGCCTATGGGGACGTGGCCGCCCCCCTGCCCGACTGGGACGCGCTGCGCGTGGCCGCCGGCGTGCCGGAGACGGGCCAAGAGCTGAGCGCAGAGACATATATCCTAGAGGCTGGGTTCGAACGCCTCAGCGGCGTCGATTTCAAAAAGGGCTGCTATGTGGGTCAGGAGGTCACCGCCCGCATGAAGCACAAGACGGAGCTGCAAAAGGGTATCGTGCGCGTGCGCGTGGACGGCGCGGCGGAGCCTGGCGACGAAATCACCTGCGATGGCAAGCCGGTCGGCACGCTCCATACCCGCGTGGGGGATGAGGCGCTGGCCTTCCTGCGTTTCAACCGGATCAAGGGCGCGATGCGCGCGGGCGCGGCGACGATCACACGGGCCTAGGCGCGCTCGGAATATTCCATCGTCTCGGTGTTGACGACGATCATCTCGTCCTGGCCCACAAAGGGTGGCACCATCACCTTAACGCCGTTGTCCAGGATCGCGGGCTTAAAGGAGTTCGCGGCAGTCTGCCCTTTGACCACGGGCTCCGTCTCCACGATCTTGCAGGTTACCTTTTGCGGCACCGTCGCGTTGAGCGCTTCGCTTTCGTAGTATTCGATCTGCACCGTCATCCCGTCTTGCAGAAACGGGCGGCGGTCGCCGAGCAATTCCGCGGGCAGTTCGATCTGATCATAGGTTTCCATGTCCATGAACACGAGCATGCCGTCGGATTCATAAAGGAACTGCTGGTCCTTCTGTTCCAGTCGAACTCTTTCCACTTTGTCAGCACTTCTAAACCGTTCGTTAAGTTTCGAGCCGTTACGAAGGTTGCGAAGTTCCACTTGGGCGAACGCGCCACCCTTGCCGGGTTTGACGTGATCGACCTTAACCGCCGACCAGAGGCCACCGTTATGTTCCAAGGTATTCCCCGGGCGAATCTCGTTTCCGTTAATCTTTGGCATGTGTCACAATCGTGGCAAAAGGTTGAACTGGCTGTGACGGCCCCTATATCTGGCGTCGGATACGCTGACAAGCGCAGGTATCTAGCGGGGGTCGCTGAAAGGCCATGCAGCAGACGCATAGCTGCCATGCAAAAATCGGAGCCCCGAATCAGTCATAATGCGTCATAAGGACCGGACGCTGTCTGACTTCAAGATCAATAACGACGCTGCCAAATCGCAAGAGCAAGAACAAAGGAACCACGATGAACGATTTCGTCGACGGAACTGCTTTCAATAACGAACAGGGTAACCGCGCGCGCAAGCTGTTTGCGGCTGTGGTCCTGGCTGCGCTGGATGATGCCATCGCAGATGACAAAAAATATGGAAACGGGCCAGAGCAGATCGCGCGCTGGGCACGGTCCCGCGACGGTCGCGAGGTGCTGTCCTGCGCGGGCATCGACCCCAACGAACGCGTGGTCGAGGGGCTTATGGACTTTGTGTCCAAAGGCGTGCGGACCTCTGTCGCGCTCTCGCGCGAGGAAAGCGAACGCCGCGCTGCTGCTCAGGCCGAAGCCGCCTAGCAGGCGTATACATCGCTACGAAACGGCGCGTCCTAGGGGGCGCGCTTTTTCGTTTCAGGCTTAGAAAAAGAAGTACCACTGGTAGAACGTGTAGCCTTGGAGCGCAGCTAACGCCGCGATGAGCGCGCGCCAGCCCCAGGCCCTAAAGCGCATGATCGCAAAGGCCGCGGCACCCATCACCAGTACAAGCTCCATCACCCCGATCACGCGACCGCCACTGGCGCTGTCCCAGTAGGACCAGGGCGAATAAAACCGCCACTCCGTCAGGGGCCAGAAGTGCATCCGCGCGTCCTCATTATGGAGCGGAAAATCGAGCGCGATGTGCAGCAGCGCCCCTGCCGTCAGCGCCACGGCCCAGTCGATGCGCCGCCAGACCGCAAGCCCTAGCGCGATGCCCCACAGCACAAAGGAGTTGTCGATGGCAAAAACCTGCTGCCACGCGTCGCTGAAATAGAGCTGGCCGAACACAATCTGAGGGTTCGTGCCGCGCACCACGAGCTCCCACCCCGCCAACAGATACAGCGACAGGTCCGGAAGAAGTGAGCCGATCACAGCCGCCGCAATCACGTGGTTCTGGTTGGGTTTGCCAAAGGCCGCCGCGCCGAGGATCAAATGTGCCGGTGTATTCATTGCCGCGCCTCCCCTGCGCCGCTAAGCAGCGTAGCGGGGAGGCAGACCATGGCCAAGTCACTTATGATCCAGGGCGCCGGGTCCAATGTCGGCAAATCCGTCATCGTGGCCGGTCTTTGCCGCGTGTTGCACCGCCGCGGGCTGTCGGTCGCCCCGTTCAAGCCGCAGAACATGTCCAACAACGCCGCCGTCACCGTCGACGGGGGGGAGATCGGTCGGGCCCAAGCGCTCCAGGCGCGGGCATCGGGGCGGGAGCCGCTGACCGATATGAACCCCGTGCTCCTAAAACCAGAATCCGAGATCGGTGCGCAGGTCATCGTCCAAGGCACCCGCATGACAACGGCCAAGGCGCGCGCCTATTCAAAGCTCAAACCGACCCTCCTGCCCCGGGTCTTGGACAGCTTTCAGCGGCTGTCAGCGGCCCATGATTGGGTGATCGTTGAGGGCGCGGGCTCCCCCGCGGAGGTGAACCTGCGCGCGGGCGATATTGCCAATATGGGCTTTGCGGAGGCTGCGGGCGTCCCCGTTGTGTTGATCGGCGATATCGACCGCGGCGGCGTGATCGCGCAGCTTGTGGGCACCAAAACGGTGCTGCCCGCGAGCGATGCGGCGCTGATCGGCGGCTTTGCAGTCAACCGCTTTCGAGGGGACACCACGCTTTTCCACGACGGGATGACCATGATCGCAGAGGCCACGGGCTGGGCACCGCTCGGCATCATCCCGTGGTTCGCTGAGGCCAGAAAGCTGCCCGCAGAGGACATTATGGACATCGCCGGAGCGACCGGCAGTGGGGAGGTCAAGGTCGCCGTCCCCCGCCTGCCCCGCATCGCCAATTTCGACGACCTCGACCCGCTTTCGGCGGAGCCGGGCGTGACCGTGGAGATCATCGAACAGGGCAGCCCCCTGCCCGGCGATGCGGACCTCGTGATCCTCCCAGGCTCCAAATCCACGATCGCCGACTTGCGCGCAGTCAAGGCGGAGGGATGGGACATTGACCTTAGCGCGCATCTGCGCCGGGGCGGCCATGTGCTGGGCATTTGCGGCGGCTACCAAATGCTAGGGCGCGCGATCCACGACCCCCAAGGGATTGAGGGCGCGCCAGGGTCCGAAACCGGACTGGGCCTGTTGGACGTTGAAACGGTGATGGAGCCCGAAAAACGGCTGGCCCTGTCGCGCGCAACGACCCGCGACGGGATCGCCGTTGAAGGCTACGAAATACACATCGGCAAAACCACGGGGCCCGACACCGCCCACGCCTGGCTGACGCTCGATGGCCGCGCGGAGGGCGCGGCGAGCCAAAGCGGACAGGTCAAAGGCTGCTATTTGCATGGGCTTTTTACCGGCGATACCTATCGCGCCAAGGCGCTCGCGGATCTCGGCGGGCGGTCGCGGCTGGCAGACTACGGTGCTGAGGTGGACGAGACGCTCAATGCGCTCGCCGATCACCTAGAAACCCATCTGGATATGGATCGCCTCTTGTCGCTGGGCGCGGAGGTTTAGATCAGGTCCTGGCCCGCGAGGGCGCGGTTGATCTCCCGCCGGACGAGGCGCCGGACATTGCGGGTGATCTTTTCACCCAACGCGCCTTGGAGCTCCTGGCGCACGATGTCGGCGACGATTTCGCGCAATTCCGCGTCGTCGAACGCAATGTCGCGTTTGAGCGAGGCTTCGAACTCATCTGCCGCAGGATCGCTGTCAAAGCTTTGGTAGGGGTCGTCATGGGTCGCCTCCCCCGCCATCGGGGGCATTTTAAACGCATCCTCAGGCGCTTCGGGTTCGTCGGCGGTTGGGGTGTCTATGTCGCCCAGAGCTTGCTCTGCGTCGGTGACCGCAGGCTGAACGGCGTCAGCGACCACAGGCTCAGTGGGTTCAGCGACCACCGGCTCGACCGCGTCCGTCGCCAGTGGCGCGTCTACCGCGTTTGGCTCAGGCTCCTGAACCACGGCCGGTTCAGCAAGACTGGCCTCCTCATGGTCCGCGATATCAATATCCGCCGGACGCATCGGGCGCGCCGAACCGTAGGCGTCTTCGAACGGCTCATTGAGCTGCTCGGCCTCGCTGGACACGAGCCGCAACCGGTCGAGCGCGGATTTTGGCTTGGTCCTGGGGTTGAGCATCGTTCGCTTGAGCGCCTCTTCGATTTCGGGCTCGCCACTCTCAACCTCAGTCTGTGCAGGCGCAGGCTTTGCGGGGGGTGGCCCCGCCATGGCCCGCCCCACTGGCGCGTCCCAATCCAGATCGTCGACCACGGGGTCCGTCTCGGTGGCCATGGGGGCCTCTGGCGCGGTGGTCCCGTCGTCTGGGATGCCCATGGCGCTTTCCAGCTCGGCCAGCGCGCGCTCAAGTTCGGTGCGCACGGCACGGGCGGCGGCTGCGTGCGCCTCTTCGCCCCGGTCGCCCGTCTCGCCCCCGTCACCCATAGCGCCATCAGCACGCTTGGTCGCATCGACCCGGGCGTCGGGCGTCAGCACGAGCGCCGATCCCACCCCACGGCTACGGGCAGATTTCGCATCCTGTGACACAAGCTTGCGGATCGAGGTCAAAACATCCTCGATCTCCGCAGTGGTTTCGGCAGCGTTTCCTACCGATTTGACCGGTTCAGACATCTCACACCCGCTCAGTTCCTCGCCTATAGTGTACGCGAGGGCACCAGATCACACAACAGATAGTGAGATTTCTAATTTTTTCCCAGGCTCTTGAGCACCCGCTGCAACGCGGCGCCTTGCTCGGACATGTTTACAGCCGGCGCGGATTTCACGAGGTTGTAATATTCCGTGGGATCATAGAGCTGCACCGGAAGACCGAGGTCCTGCGCCGTCAGGCGCCCAGTGGCCTGCAACACCGCATAGGCCGCCTTGAACTCCGATGCCACGGCCGCCACGCGATTCGCGCGCGCGTCGAGCAGCTCTTGTTCCGCGTCGAGCACGTCGAGCGTGGTCCGTGCGCCTAGCGTGGCTTCTTCGCGCACGCCTTCAAAGGCGACTTCTGAGGCGCGAATTTGCTCGTCGCTGGCAATGCGAGAGGCGCGCGCCACCGACAACGACGCATAGGCATTCTCAACCGCCTCATCGACGGCGAGTGTGGCGATATGCAGGTCCGCACGGCTTTGATCCAGGTTCGCCTGGGCTTGCCGGATGATCGAATTGAGCTGACCGCCCTGGCTGATCACACCGCCCAGCGTCACCGACACCGTGTCAGACCGCTCCAAATCTTCATCAAGGTCAAAGCTCGACGACACCTGCCCCGTCAGCGACGGGCGCAGCGCCATCTTGGCGCTTTGCAGCGCGATTTCATTGGCGGTGATTTGGTGGCGCACGCCGACGATGTCGGGGTGGCTTTGCCGCGCGATCGCTTTGGCAGCGTCGGCGTTGGCAGGCAAACGCGGCAGGCCGCGCGGCTGGGTCAGCGCGTGGGAGGGGATGCCCACAGCCTCCTCAAACGCGGTTTCGGCCTGAACCAGCGTGCCACGCTCTGATGCCAAGCTCGACCGCGCACCGGCAAGCCGCGCCTCTGCGAGCGCAACGTCGGTGCGCGTGACCTCACCCACGTCAAAGCGATCTTCCGCGGCGCGCTTTTCCTCGGTGATGAGACGCACGTTGCTCGTCCGCAGGCGCACGAACTCTTCTGCCTGCAGCACGTCAAAAAATGCGATGGCGGCGTTTAGCAATGCGCCCTGCTCCGCCCCCACAAGCGCCTGACGCGTGGCGAGCACGAGTTCCTTTTGGAGGTCAACGCCCATTGCCGTTCGACCAAAGTCGTAGAGCGTCATGCTCGCCGCGAGCGTCAGCGTATTCGTCACCCCCTCCTGACGGCCGGTGGAGGCGCCAGGGTTCGAGTAGGTCGATTGCAGCGCGTAAGTGAGCGAGGGCCGCAAGCTTGCCACCGCCTGCGCCACATTTTCATCCGCCGCGCGCAGAACCGCGCGGTTTTTGTCGAGCAAGCCAGAGTTCTCATAGGCCGCCGCGAGCGCTTCGTTGATCGTGTGCGCGAGCGACGCGGCAGGCACGGCTGCAAGCCCCGCACAGATCGCCATCAGGCTCGCCGCCCGGCGCCACTGACGCGCCGCCCGCGGCGCAGCGCGTTGGGGTTGAGAAGTCGAAGGCTCAAGTGATCGCACGGAGGCTCTCCCTGTGTCTGGTTTCGCGGTAGAGGTAGTCACGCGGGCGTGCTCTACAATGCAACTTTGGGAAGAATGTGCACCCCCTAGCGCGCCCTGGCAACGGCCATCGCAGGCTCGCGGTCAAATTAGCGTCGCGCGAACGACACTCCTCCGACTGGTGCGGCATTCCGGGCACAGATTACAGCGCGCCCGGCGCGCTTGCACGGCCCCGTCACGGGCGTAAACCACCGCAAAACGCACAGGCCCAATGCCCCAAGCCCCCATTCCCCCACTTGCGCCCACCGCCCCACCGCACTAAGCCCTCCCCACCACACGGCAGGCGAGTTGGCGGAGTGGTGACGCAGCGGATTGCAAATCCGTGTACACCGGTTCGATTCCGGTACTCGCCTCCATTTAATTTCATTGACTTACAGGATTTTTTGACGTTCTTTCGAGCCGGAGTGAGCGATTTCTCAACAAAGCTCTCAACATTCTCGTTCTGTTCCTGTTCTTTTTTGCTGGGCCAACAGCGCTCGCGCTTTCTGCCGAGACGCACCGCTGTAGTGCGAAATCATCGCCGAAGATTTGTGTCCAGTGATCGCCATGATCAATTCGTCGGACAGCCCTATGGCCGCTAGTTCACTGGTCGCCGTGTGTCGCAAACCATGAATGTCATAGTCCAAAGCGCCAATCTCTTTGCGCACTTGTCGTACCGCATGGGACGCCCCGCGATAACTCCAGGGCCCGGTCCCTTGCAGGTTAGACAGCAAAAACAGAGAGGATTTCGGGGTCTTGGCCAACAAGGCCTCCAGTTGAGGCGTAAATGGCAGCCATAGCTTTTGACCCGTTTTATTCTGCTGGACGTGAATGCCGCCGTCTTCGATGTCGGACCACTGCATCTTCAGCACGTCACCAATCCGCTGGCCCGTTCCAACGCAAAGTTCAAACAGCAGTAATTCCCGCCCCGTGGCCGTTTCCCGAAATTTCTCAATCAACTTGGCTGGCCAAGCTTCACGCGGCTTGGCCTGGCTCTTGAGCAGTTGCACCCCTTTGGCCGGATTGTCCGATCGCCAACCCAAATCGATGGCGTGCTCGAACAGAATACGAATGATCTGCACGCAGTAATTGGCGAAACGCACCTTTTCGGCATTGCTATCGCGTAGTCGAATAATGTCTTTGCGCTGCATTTTGACCGGGTTCAGGTCTCCAAACCGATCCCGAAAGAACTCCAATATCTTGACGTAATCTGCCTTGGACCGGTCCGACAGGTTCTTGAAGCGGTTCGAGCGGCGGTAGCTTTCGATCAGAATGTGAAAATTGCGCTTGCTGCCCGGAGTTTTCGCTCGACCGGATTTGGCGCGCGCGAGTTCGAGGTCAAACTCAGCACTGCCGTATTCTTCGAATAGCCGAACGGTGTCATAGCCCCGCCGCTGAAAATATAGCTTTCCTTTTTTCAGATACACATAAGGCGGCAAGGCACGCTTCATTTCTTCATCTCCACCATTTCAAATTCATCGTCGTTTACGTCGATCGACTGCCCGTCTGGGTGCAGGATCACTTCTAAGCGCTTGCCTTCGATCACCACGCGCTGAACGGTCTGCCCGGCCTCGGCAAAGGCTTGGACCAGCAAGACGGCGCGTCGATCAGTTGAGATGGAAGGCATGGTGAAGCTCATGAATTGCGCTCCAGGACCTTTGCAAAGCTTCGTAAAAAACCAAGCGGTGGGTTCCCACGCGGTCTGCGCGGTGTCGTTTGGTTGCAAGGTTGTCCAAACAGATTCTGAGACAGACCATGACCACCGCCACGCTCACCGAGATGCTCCAACTGCAGGCCCATATCGCGGCGGAAGAAAAACTGTTGGCGGAACTGGGTACGCCCAGTGTGGATCACAAGCGATTGTTGGCTGACTTGCGGCGTGCACTGGAAATCGAAGAAGCCGCACGCGCTTCGTATGCGCGGCGACTGCAATCTCGTACGGAAGCCGAAGATCGTTTGGCGCGTATGGCCAAACACGAACCCGGTGTCAGTTTTATGGGTTATCGCAGTCCCGCACGCCGCCGCATCCACGCCATGGAAGCAGCGGTGAGAGAACACGGTCAAGCCGCTGAAGTGGCTGATGAACGCAAGTATTTGGCATCGCAGGAAACCGCGAAAATACGACGACGGCTTGAAACCATCGAACCTGACACACGCGCGATTGTGCATCGGTTGAACCAATTGCGTCAGCGGGAGAGCGCCTTGTCGCAGCAACTGTCCGAAGCGGAAATCGACGAAGCGGTGATGCTGAATCTGATCAAACCCGATCAGGCCAGTGTTTTGCGACAGACCGTCCGCGCCAACAGAACGCCTGAAATCACGCGTTGAGTTGAATAAGCCAAGCCTTCCGAAGTTCGTCCAAAACCGCAGCCCCGGCGCCACGCGCGGCGCGGTCAGCCAATAAGGACTCCAGATCTGATCGGGTGCAGATGGTAACATACTGCCCTTTGCCGAAGTGATACGCTCTTGTGGTCATGTTTGGGGGATAACACCGCGAGCGTAGCCTTGCTTTTGTCAAAAGCGAAATCGATCTGAGCCTGTTTCTTCATGTAATCTTCATGTATCATAGGGCTGTCTCCAATGCTGGAGCGGCCAAACGGCGCTTTTGCTCCGGACTTAAAATATCAAAATACCTTCGCTTTTGACAAAAGCGAAACTCTGACCACTCCCCCACATGACAATCCCTTACCGGCCCCAAAAAAAGGCGTGGAATGCGGGGGTAATCGTCGGGCAGAAACGTGCCTTCACGTTAGACGAGATCGCCGCGATCGAGACAAAGTTGCTGGCCGAGGAGAACTGGCACGACTTAGCGCTGCTGAGTTTTGGACTGGACACGATGTTTCGCGCCAGCGATTTGCTGGCCACGCAGGTGTGGCAGGTCAAATATCCAAACGGGCCCATCCGCACCTTGATTGCGCGGCGGCAGCAGAAAACGCGCCACATCGTCAATCCGGTGCTGACGCCAACAACCCGGCGGTATTTGCGCCAGTGGTTAGAGGTGAGCAGCAAGACGGGTCAGGATTTCCTGTTCACGCGTTACAAGCCACGGAACGCGAAACCGATCAGTCGCCCCCACTACGCCGAACTCATCAAAGCATGGGCGGCGTGGTTGGGGCACGAACCATCGGAATTTTCCAGCCATTCGATCCGGCGCAGCAAACCGGCGCATATGTATTGGCAGGGCGAGGACATCGCGCTGATCTCGCGTTTGCTGGGACACAAGTCGATCGCCAACACCATCGAGTATCTAGGCATCACGCAGCACAAGGCGGAAGCCGCAGCTTTGCGCCATTCAATGATGGGCGGAGGGCAAAACTTCATCAAACCTTAATCTGGCAGATGCGCCAAGCTGGCAAAAACCATGTGCTGGGCAGAAGCATCCGACTGGTCAAGACGCGTTGGTGTCAAACGATTTTCTGTCAAGAAAATTTGACTAAATCGCTGTTTTCGTTAGATAATAAGGCCGTTTCCTCACTATTCTCTATGGCAAAATTTGGAACTCTGGCTGCCGGAGCCCTTGCTGCAACCGTAACCTTAGGAGCTGCCGAACAGGCCGACGCGCAAGCAACAGAACTGCTCCTCCCTCATCCTGACGGTGAGATCACGCTAGATGTGTCGCGGGTGGCGCTCGAAACCCAGGCCGAGATTTTGGGGCATTTGCAAGCTTGTTTGGAGGACGGTTTTGCCTTTGCAGATGCTGACGAAAACGGCGCGATTGAAGGTGATGAGCAGTACGATTGGGACGATGAACGTGGGCATTGTGCCGAAATTGCCGAAGAAACGTTCGTAGTTGCGGCTTCTGAAACACGCCAAGCCGAGCTACGGGGAGAAATTCAAATAGCCAATGCGGAACAAGCAGCGCTGCTTGCCCGGCGAGATGCTGCGAATGCTGAAATTGAAGCCATAACCCAAGGCCTAATTGATGGCGCTCGAGCGGAAACTGGCCTTTGAACCCAAATTTTGAATTTCAGGAGACTTGTGGTAGAATATTGAGAATATTCTCCTTTTTCTTATGAGCGAAGTTTCGGACGTTCCCGAGCAACAACCGCCATCTGCTAGCCCCGAACTACGCCCCGAAGCCGAGGTTCTGGCGGCAGGTGCGGCGCAAGCCGAAGCCGTTCGCGATTTGGAGGCGGCCCATGCTGCGGCAGAAGACCCCGAACAGCGCCGAGCCGAAGTGAAGGTATGGGTGGAAGCGGAGTGTGACTATTTCGACATTCAGCCCAAGGACGACCCAGTTGCCGACCAACTGACCGCGCTGTTCTGCGAACATGAGCAGCGCCAGCACGAGCGTGGTCGATCCGACTATGATGTAACTCAAGAAGAGCGACGGCGTTTAGATCGAATAATAGATCGTGGCTTTGAACAAGCAGCGGCGGCAGAAACTTCAGCTGCAGCTCTGGAAGCCGAAGCCGATTTGGCTGTAGACGCAGCGAACGAAGCCGCGCAAACCGAAACAGAAAGAACCGCGACCGAAGCTGTTGAAGCTAGAGCCAACACTTATCGGGAGATCGTGTCTGGTTTGAGCGGCAGCAATGTCGAAAAAATCCAACAACTTTTGACAGGCCGGAGAGAGGAAGATCAGGTCGCTTTTCGCGACCTTATTCCGGCGTCGGAGTTAGCCAAGTTGGAAGGTTTTCAACGCCTTTTGACGCTTTCGCAACAGTATCCGGACGATGCTCCACTGTTAGCCCAACGCATCAATACGCTGGATCTCAGTGCCGGGTTACCCAGCCCGGCGCAGTTTATTCAAACGTCGGTATTCTCGTCGGCAGAATTTGACAGTGGTTTCAGTGAAGGTTTTCAGAGCGCCGTTGCCGCTGAGTTCGGAATCAACCCGACCAGGCCCACTCGACCCCGCAATGCCACCGAAATGCAAACCGCATTACGCGAAGGGCGCGGCACGCGCCCGGTGATCGAAATCCAGGAGGTTGAAGAGCCGCCCGGTTCCGGCAACTGGGTGGAGCGTGAGGTGGTGGTGGACGAGGAAGTCATCCCTTTCACCCCTCAGGACAAGCTGATGCTGAGCCAAG
>JBCBZG010000004.1:0-5689 GCA_039815465.1 Pseudomonadota bacterium | reverse complement strand
AGACCTTTGCGACCACTGCTCGAAAATACAAAGTCGGCTTTTGGGTCTTTCTGCAGTCGCTCAGCCAACTTGAAGCCCGATATGGTCGGCACGATGCCGAAACGATCCTCAACGGACTGCAGACTGAGATATACCTTCCCGGCCAGAGCCTCGACACGGCGCGCCAACTCGAAGCTCGCCTTGGCAGGCTTGCTGCCAGCGGTAACGCGTCGGGACAATTTTTGATGACCGCTGACGAGGTCATACGAATGAAAGACAACCGCGCCTTGCTGCTTCACTCCAACAAACACCCGGCGCTCCTGAAGACCAAACCGTACTTCAAACAGGGTTGGATGAAGCGGCAAAGCGGCAGGAGTTCGGCCCCTTTGCCATCATCACAGCATGCGACAACCAAGCTATGGCCATTGTAAGGTCTCAGATCCAGGATGAGGCGACTTAGCTGAGGAGTGCCCTTAGGTTTCCGTTAAGCCACTCGTCCACTTCATCGTTCTCCATCTTGTATAGATTTGCCAGACCGTCCCGGGCGGGCCTAACGTCAGCTGGCGCTCCTCCACTCGTTGCTTCAGCAGTAAAAGGACCGTCTGTTTCCGTCAGAATACGTCCCCTCGGCAGTGAATGTACGATCTTTGCAGATCGATCGTTGCGTAGCATTTCGGCGTTGATCGAAAAGTAACATCCCAGTTCCGCGGCTCGCCGCGCCTCTGACGCCGATCCAGTGAACCAATGAAGTACTACCTTGTTGTTTCCGACGTGTAGCTTTGCCTCAATCATGTCCAGGACAACCTTTGCGCAGCGAACGCTATGGACAGATAAGATTTTGTCACCAGCGGAGGCGCATGTGCTTAGGATCTCGGAAAACACGGACTTCTGTTGTTCGAACGACGAGTAAAACCGTCGTCCGGCGTCCAAGCCGACTTCTCCCACATATCGCGTAGTCGGGAGATACTCCTTCCAAATGGAGAGTTCTTTCGCACGCTCCGCAACGAGTTGCGGATGCAAACCCAGTGCGGCCCTCACATATTTCGTCCGATCCGCCAATTCCTTGTTGCGCGGAAAGGCCTTTGGCGTCGTCGTCACCGTCAGCGTGAACACGCGTTCCTGTTCACGTCGCGCGACCGCTGCGGCGTGATCCGGGTAGAGGTCGAGGTGGCAATGAAAATCGATCAATCGCGCGCTTTTCCGGTCGGTCATGACGGTGCCGTTTTCACACCATCCAGTATCTCGCCGACCTCCTTCAGCCCCCGGCGATAGACGTCCGCATAGGCATCGATCCTTTCAGGATTGTCGGACAGTGAACCGGGTTTGTGGATCAGCACCCGAGCCAGGTCGGGACGACGCGCCAATCGGTGGATCGCCAACTGAAAGGATCGCACCTGCTGTCCTTCTGCCTGTCGGGTGTCCAGAGTGTGGGCCGCTAGATCTGAGTCGCCATACTCAGTCGGGTCGTTGCCCGACAGGGATGCCCTGCGGATCAAGCAAGGCAGACAGTACCCACAATGTCCTTGTGGTTCGCCTTTCCATCTTGCCTTCGCGGGAGAGGAACATGACAGCGAATGTCCGACGGATTTGTCCAAAACATCAGTATTGGCGCACTCGTCCGCCATCTCGCCCTTAGTCTTGTTCCAAAAGGGATTGACCAGTTCACCGTCGATCCCGAGCGAGTCCAAGAGTTCGTTCCAACGCGCCATGTAGAAGGGGTGTGTTGTGCGCGTGCTCAACGCACCCAGTCGTAGCCGATCAAGTGGAACGTTCAAAGCGATGAGGCCGTTTTCTGGTACGCGCAAGACGAATTCCTTCTCTAAGCCAACGCCTGCCGCCACCCCCAGGGAGAAAAACAAGAACGAACGTCCACGCGTCGTGCTTTCGGACTCGACGCCATCGATTAGCCCATCCCCAAAAGTCATCCAAATTCGCAGTCGATCGAATGCGGCGTCCGGATACGCTGTTTTCAGAATGTCATAGCATTCTTCCTGAGACTTGCTGACCGCGCCTTCGCCGGCATGGCTCACTAGCAAAGGCGCGCCACCGGCTTCGAGGGTATCAATCGCACCTATCAAACTGTCGAGGCCACCAGAGAAGAGATTGATCGCGTCAAATGCCACCGGCAGCAATGGTTTCGGTCGCGGCTTCGTTAGCGTTGCCAGAGCCTCGGGTCGGGCCCTGAATCCGATCTGCCATCGATCGCCCGTAAGGAAGTCTAGCGCACGCTTCACAATTCTCGCCGACCGGGTCCAGAGCCTCGGATTGCTGACAGGCACAACCAACCTGATCTCACGGGACCATCCATCTTGCGATTCCGTGTTGCGGGCAAGCCGTGTGTCGGCTGCGTGGACATGCGCGGCTAGCACCATTAGATCCACCGCAACCTCGCTCGGTCCGAGGTTCAATTTCTCCATATCTGACAAGGCGTAGCCGATCCCGTGTCCAAGACGGTCGCCGACCAAGAGGTCGAGCTCCGACACGATCTCATCGCTGGCTGCTGGGATACCGACATCGTCCGCTGTCCCGAACCGTCCGATCAATAGGTGCCGTCTCATGTCTCGGCCTCACTTTCTCCGAGTGCTTCGAGCATCTCGAATGCCGCCTCATATACGCTGTCCACAAAACCTGTGACCTGATCTTGCGAGAGCGCACCAAGGTCGATCCCGGACGCATTTACCGCGTCGCTTACGCCGCGCTGTATGAACTCTGACAATTGCGCCTCGATACGTTCCACGGTCCGGGCATCGGATGGCATCGTCACGACCCGCGTGCCGATATCATTGCAGATCCTCGCCTCGATGGTGTGCGACGCATAAAGTTCGAAGACCGTTTGAATTTGATCCGATGTCAGCCCGTCGATATCGTTGATTCCCGCGTCCGCGAGATCGGCGATGGTTTCGATGAAGGCGTCGCGGGCGATACCCTCGTCGATTGACCCCCCATCGGGACAGATGTAGTCCGCCAATCCGGCGAATATCTCTTCCACTGGGCGACCGGCGAGACCTTCTAGATTGAGCGATCGCAAGGCCTCCCGAGCGCCGTTCGCGCTGGCATTTCCCAAGAAGCTGACGAGGCCTGACGCTGTGCTGCGGGACGATCCCATTCGACGCGCCGCGGAAGCCGCACCACCCGATGATCGCGATACATACTGTGACACCGGCCGACCAAGGCTGCGTCGGTCACTTCCACCTGAACCGGCAAACCGTGTGAAATTGCTACGCGCCGACCGAAATCTATCACCGGTCTGGGCCGGAACCACCGGTTGTCGATCTGCAGGCGCGGCGGGCGGCGCTTCGGGTGCGGCTCCAGGCGCGCCGGCGTCATCGCCATCAGTCGGCGCGCTACCTCCATCGGGTGCATTACCATCGGCTCCGACAGCGCCGTCGCCGTCAAGCCAACTCGGGACCAAAGGTGTGCCTCCCGACGCTCCTCCGAATGCGTTTGACGTTCCCATCAGCGTCCTCTTTTGCTTGTGCGGGTCGCAGCGCTTGCGGCCGCTTTAAGGGTTGGGGAGCCAGTCTCCGCCCAGCCCGCGAGTAGACCATCGAGACGGGCGACGAAATCGCTACCCTTGATCACACCAGTCCAACCCGAAGCGACCCAGGCGCCGCAACGATCAGCAGGTAGGCTCTCCAGCATATCGAGTAGGTTCGCTTGTAGGAGATCGTGCGTGCGGACCAACACTGTCATTCCCGCCATCCCTGCAGGTTCTGTATCGAACGAGTCACCTCCAATGATCCGCCCACGCAACTCTTCGAAGATCTGGCCAGCTTCGGCTGGTGCTAGCTGCCTCAATTCGCCCTCTTGAGCTTGCACGGCGAGCTTCGAGCCCATCAATTTCTCGACCACCGCACTCAAGCGTCCAAGAACTGACGCAGCACCAAAATAGTCTTTGCGATCTTTCGCGACGAACAAATACGGTCGCAGATCTTCTTCACCAATCTTGGGGGAAAGCTTCGCCCAAGATCGGATGGCGTCAGAACCCTTCCATTCGGCGAGCATTGCGCCCTCGGGGCCTGGTTCTGGTTTCTCTCGCGCGTCGTCAAGCGATGAGATTTTTGGTCCGTTTGTGGACCTCTTCTTCGGCTTTTTCGCAGATGAATCATCGGCCTCCAAGAGCGCGAGATCCTCACACTTCCCGCCTTCGTCTTTCGCTGCGGCACTGGCGATCTGGTCGAACAAGCGCGACATAAACCGTTCCGCGAGCATGAGCTTCGCCAACACCGGCAGCCGTACGTCACGACCGAACCCCCGGGCCAGCGCGGTCTGGTGACGCAGGAGCAAGGTATTGAGAAATCTCTTAATCTGCCTCGGATTGCCCTGCGTGCCGCTTGCGAGGATCGGACCGATTTGATCGCTGAGCGTCAGGGCGTTGGTCACCTTGGCGTCGAGGTCACCCAGCGTCTCCTTCACCGTTGCTACGTCGAGACCGCCAGCTTCCCACGGCCTTTCGAGCTGCTTTCGCGCAACCGCGATCAGCTTCCCATAGTCTTCGTCATCTTCCCCAAGTTCCGCGCCGATCAGCAAAAGTGTCACATAAATTCGGGTCTCGGCCTCACCCAGAGCAGGTATTCTAAACGGCACCTGAATTAGCTTCTCGAGGTAGTTGCGTGCATAGTCACGCGGACCCGTCGTTTCTGGCAATTCGGGGAAATGCTTGCGGACGGAATATTCAATCATAGCTTCGTCCGCTGCCACGATGAACGCCGTCCGATTCGTGAATACGAACAAGCGGACCGCTTCCAACGTCTCGATCGCGATGTCGGGCAGACACCGATCGAGATCGTCGATCAACACCACGAGTTGCTTCACGCCAGCTTTATCTAGCAGTTCGTCGAAGGCTTCCCGGAAAGCCCCGATTTCCTCGGGCAAACGCTTCGATTCATCGGGCTTCAACAGGCCGTCAATGCCGTCCACCACCGCGTCATAATTCTCCTTCGTCGCTAGCTCACCCGGATCCGCGAGCAGGCTCTTCACCCCACCAACAGCTGCACGTATCTGATCGGGTGTCGGGACCCCTGACAGTGCGGTGAATGCCAAACCCCCTCCATGCCGCGCGATTTTGAGCCAATCTATCCTGTTGAATATGTTCGTGACCGCTTCTGCGGCTTCGGTGCCGAGGGATCGTCGCTCGATCAGTTCGGTAACGATACCCTCGATGAGAGCTATCTTTGCATCTTCAAACCCCTGGAAACGCCAGCCGTTGAATTTAACGCAAAGAACGTCGTCCTCGTCACGAAGCGAGTCGTCGATCATCTCCAATATGCTCGATTTGCCCGCGCCCCAATCGCCGTGCACACCGATCGTGATGGCCTCTTCCGGTCGTTTTGCAAGCAGGTCGATAATAGTTTTGGCGATAGCCTCGTTGTTGAGGAGATCCACCTTCGTTTCGTTATCAGTCAGAATCAACCGGGAAAGCCTTTCTCAAAAATCGCAACCAAATTACGACTGTCCATAACCCAACCTGCGATGGTTGAATATCATGACGTTGCTACAAATGGTAGATTGCCGAACAATATGGCACCAGATTTACCACTGCCGGCTAAGATTACACGCACAGATCCCCTTTGGGGCAGTATGCAATTTTTTAGCATCCACAGAATTAGTCAGCGGCATAACAACGTTGCTTTGACTCTTTTGACTTGTCGTATAGCGTTAGCCTGCACCTCATTTTTCAAATGAAAAAAGCAAAGCAAGCTTCCGGTAT
>JBCBZG010000027.1:0-53105 GCA_039815465.1 Pseudomonadota bacterium | reverse complement strand
CCTTGGCTGTTCTCTTTTTTGCGTTCGGGGGCGTCGGTTGGTTGGTTTTGTGGGGGCCCACCCCGGCCTCGTGCCGCCGGGGGGGCGCGCCCCCCGCCACTCTGCTAACCCCTAAAGGAGCTTGCCATGACCATCGCAGTCACCGCCGTCTCTGGCCAGTTGGGCCATACCATCGCGCGCATGCTTCTCGAACGCAGCGATGGGCGGCAGGTGATCGGGCTCGCGCGCGCGCCAGACAAGGTTACGCTTCCCGGGATGGAGGTGCGCGCGGGGGAATACACCGATGCGGCTGGTTTTGAGGCGTCGCTGCGGGACGTGGATACGCTCGTCATGGTGTCGCTGAACACACCGCCGGATATCCGCACGGGCCAGCACCGCACCGCCCTGGCTGCTGCGCGGCGCGCCGGGGTGCGCCGGGTCGTCTACACCAGCGTGCAAGGCGCCGAGGAGGGCACCGCCTTTTCCCCCGTCATCCAAAGCAACCGACAGACAGAAGACGACATCCGCGACCTGGGCTTTGCCTGGTCGGTGGGCCGAAACGGCATCTATATCGAGCCTGACATCGACTATATCGACACCTACGCGGCACAGGGCGAGATCGCCAATTCCGCCGGTGACGGGGTCTGCGGCTATACCACCCGCGCAGAGCTCGCGGCGGCTTACGCCAATGTGGCGCTCGATGACGCGCACAATGGGCAAACCTACAACCTCAACGGTCAGCCAATGACCCAAGCGGACCTGGCGGCGCACCTCAATGGCGCGTTTGGCACTCAGTTGCGCTACCGCGCAATGTCGGTCGAACACTACCGCGCGGACCGTCGCGCAGCGCTGGGCGACATGATGGGCACGATCATTGCGGGCATCTACGAAGGCATCCGCAGCGGTGTCTTTAACGTGCCAAGCGACTTTGACACAGCCGCGGGGCGTCCGCATCAGAGCTGGGACGCCTATTTTGCGCGCCTGAAGGCCGCCAGCTCGCAGGACGCCAGTTGAGCGCGCTTGGCAAAGCCCTGTCGCCCTACTGGCTCTGGGTGCTTTTGGCGCTGCCTGCGGCCGGGTTTGTATCGGCAGTGCTGGGCTCAGAGGACCCCGACATCTACGAGCAGTTCCTGCACCCCACCGGCGAATTCTCTGCCCGGTTCATGATCATCGCGATGCTGGCCTCGCCGCTGGTGCTGGTCCTGAAAGGGTGGCGTGGGCCGCTCTGGCTCAAGCGGAACCGGCGCTACTTTGGCGTGGCGGCGTTCGGCTATGCGGCGCTGCATACGCTCTATTACCTCATCGACGCGCCAACGATGGCGCGTGTGATCACGGAGCTGCCAAGGCTCTATATTTGGACGGGCTGGGTCGCGTTTGCGATCTTTATCCCGTTGGCTGTAACCTCCATGGACTATTTCGTGCGTCTGATGGGGACGCGCTGGAAGCAGCTGCAACGTTGGACCTATGCCGCGGCGGTCTTGACGTTGATCCACTGGGCCGCGCTCCACGATTGGGGCGGTGTGGGACCTGGGCTTGTGCATTTCGGGCCGCTTGCGGCGCTGGAAGCCTACCGCGCCTGGTATTGGACGCACCGCCGCGCGCTACGACAGAAAGGGTGATCCATGACGACTGAGACTGTTCCGCTTATTGCCGCGAAAGCGCCAGCGATGGCCGAATTGGAGGCTGGGAAGGACTATTATTGGTGCGCTTGCGGGCGATCCAAAAGTCAGCCCTTTTGCGATGGGTCACACGCAGGGACGGGTCTGACCCCGGTCAAGTTCACGGCAGATAAAGCTGGGAAAGCGGCGCTGTGTCAGTGCAAGGGTACTGCCAACCAACCGTTTTGCGACGGCACCCATGCGCAACTGGGCGACGCCGCGCCCGGCGATCCCGCGCCTGCCCCCACATCCGAGCGGCCCCAGGCCAAAGCCACGCCCGAGGAACCCACAGTGGCACGCATCCATGAGCTGGCGCGCGACGGGCTGTCGAAACTCGGCCACCACGGGGAGATGGGCGCGATGGGCGTCCCGCGCAAAGACCTGCCGCATTGGGATGACATCCAGATCCTGGCGGCCCAGATGGCGCGCAAGCCCCTGCTCGACGACGCGGATGTGGGCACTGCGGTAACGATTGGGCCGCGGGCCGCAAAGCCGCTCACGCTCGATATCCCGCTTTTCGTGTCGGACATGAGCTTTGGCGCGTTGTCGCTCGAAGCAAAGACTGCGCTGGCCCGGGGTGCGGAGCTTGCCGGTACGGGTATCTGTTCGGGCGAAGGCGGCATGCTGGCCGAAGAACACGCGGAAAACTCACGGTATATTTATGAGCTCGCCTCCGCCAAATTTGGGTGGGACCTCGACAAGGTCGAAAACGTGCAAGCGTTCCATTTCAAGGGCGGTCAAGGCGCAAAAACCGGCACAGGTGGGCACCTGCCCGGCGACAAGGTCGACGCCAAGATCGCCGAAGTGCGCGGGCTAAACGTGGGGGAGGCCGCGATTTCCCCTTCCACGTTCCGGGATCTGCACACACCTGCCGATTTCAAACGCGTCGCAGATGCGGTGCGGGAGCGGTCGGGCGGCATCCCCATCGGCTTCAAGCTATCGGCCAACCATATCGAGGCCGACATCGATTTCGCGTTGGAGGCGAGCGCCGATTACATCATCCTTGATGGCCGGGGCGGCGGCACGGGCGCGGCCCCGCTCATTTTCCGCAACCATATCTCCGTGCCGACCATCCCAGCGCTCGCCCGCGCGCGGCGGCACTTGGATGCCAAAGCCGGGCGGGAGGTGACGCTGGTCATCACCGGCGGGCTACGCGTGGCAGAAGATTTTGTGAAAGCGATGGCGCTTGGCGCGGATGCAATCGCGGTCTCGAACTCCGCCATGCAGGCGGTGGGCTGCATCGCGGCGCGGATGTGCAATTCCAACAACTGCCCCGTGGGCGTGGCGACGCAAAAGCCCGAGTTGCGCAGGCGGCTGGACGTGCAGGTGGGCGCCGAACGGCTCGCGCGGTTCTTTGGCGCCTCCACCGAGCTGATGCAGGTGATGGCGCGGGCCTGTGGGCACGACCACCTGTCGCAGTTCGCGGCCACCGATCTCACGACGTGGAAGCGGGAGATGGCGGACCTGTCCGGTGTCCGCTTCGGCGGCCTGTCGTAGGCCTGCGAGCGTAGCACGCGCTACGCCCATGCGCCGCGACTTCTAGGTCCGTTGCCCTGCCAAGGCGGGTGCACGCCAGTCCCCGGGCGAGCGCCCGCTTGCTGCGTTTCCGATAGACAACACACACCCTGCCCCGCTGGGCCGAACCTGAGGCCGAACGGCCCGGGTGGCTTGGTTTGAGTGCAAATCAGTGTTGACTGTCAGGAAAATTAATTGAACAAAAAGAATATCGGAGGCGGCGATTATGACGGCACCAACACCCGCGGGCGTTTGGAAATCAGGCAAGGGCAAGGGTCGGCATACGCCCAAGGGGCGGCAGCTCGACGATCAGGCCTGGGCGCAGGTGCGTGACCTGCTGGGCGATGCACCGCGCCGCGCGGATCTGTTGATCGAGTTCCTACATCTGATCCAAGACGCCTATGGCCACCTCTCCGCCGCGCATTTGCGCGCCTTAGCCGAAGAGCTGCGGCTGAGCATGGCGGAGGTCTATGAGGTTGCCACCTTCTACGCGCATTTCGACGTGGTGAAAGAAGGCGAGACGCCGCCGCCCGCGCTGACGATCCGTGTCTGCGATTCGCTGTCTTGCGAGCTTGCCGGGGCGCAACAGCTCAAATCGGCGCTGGAACGCGGGCTCGACCCGGCTGCGGTGCGCGTCCTGCGGGCGCCCTGCATGGGGCGCTGCGACACAGCCCCGGTGCTGGAGCTGGGCCACCATCACATTGATCACGCCACGCCGGATAAGGTCCAAGCCGCGTTGGCTGCGGGCCATGTCCATCCCGATATGCCCGACTACGAAACACTGGCCGACTACCAAACCGACGGCGGCTACAGCACGCTCCGCGCGCTACGGGAGAGCGGCGACTGGGAAGATGTCCAAGCCAAGATCAAGGCCAGCGGTCTGCGCGGGCTGGGCGGCGCCGGGTTTCCGTCGGGGACGAAATGGGGGTTCGTGCGCGCCAATCCCGGGCCGCGCTACCTGGCCGTGAATGGTGACGAGGGCGAACCGGGCACATTCAAAGACCGCTATTACTTGGAACGCACGCCGCATCTTTTCCTTGAGGGGATGCTCATCGCCGCCTGGGCGGTGGAGGCGGAGACGGCCTTTATCTACATGCGCGACGAATACCCTGCCGTGCTCGAAATCCTACGCCAGGAAATCGCGGCGCTGGAACAAGCGGGCCTTGTCGAGCCTGGCTACATCGATCTGCGCCGCGGCGCGGGCGCCTATATCTGCGGCGAAGAAAGCGCGATGATCGAAAGCATCGAGGGCAAGCGTGGCATCCCGCGCCACCGCCCGCCTTATGTGGCGCAGGTGGGCATCCACGGGCGACCAACGCTCGTTCACAACGTCGAAACGCTCCACTGGATCGCGCGCGTCTGCCGCGAGGGCCCCGAATGCCTGAACGCCGTGGAACAGAACGGACGCACAGGGCTGCGATCCTATTCGGTGTCGGGGCGCGTGGCGCAGCCGGGCGTCTATCTGCTGCCCGCAGGCTCCACGATCACCGACATCATCGCAGCCGCGGGCGGCATGGCCCCGGGCCACGCGTTCAAAGCCTACCAGCCCGGGGGGCCGTCCTCGGGCCTATTGCCCGCCACGATCAACGACGTCCCACTGGATTTCGACACTTTGCAGCCCTTGGGCACGTTCATCGGCTCCGCGGCGGTCGTTGTGCTCAGCGATCAAGACAGCGCGCGGGGCGCGGCGCTCAACATGTTGCGCTTCTTTGAAGATGAAAGCTGCGGGCAGTGCACACCTTGCCGCGTGGGCTGCGAAAAGGCGGTCAAGCTGATGCAAGCGGAGCGCTGGGACCAACCGCTGCTCGAAGAGCTATCGACGCTGATGGTCGATGCCTCGATCTGTGGATTGGGTCAGGCGGCGCCGAACCCCATCCGGTCGGTGATCAAACATTTCGGAGAAGAGGTTTAATGTCTGACACGGTCCGCTTTACGCTTGATGGCCGCTTGGTTGAGGCGGCGCCGGGGCAATCCATTTGGGAGGTTGCCAAGGGCGACGGGTTCATCATTCCGCATTTGTGCCACAAGGATCAGCCTGGGTATCGGTCTGACGGGAACTGTCGGGCGTGTATGGTGGAGATCGAGGGGGAGCGGACGTTGGCTGCGTCTTGTATTCGTGCGCCCTCCGAGGGGATGGTTGTTCACACCGACACGCACCGGGCCAAGACTGCGCGCAAGATGGTGATGGAGATGCTCGTCACCGACCAGCCCGCGCGGGAGGAGGCCCATGATAAGTCCGCCCATATGTGGGACATGGCCGAGGAGCAGGCGGTCGCAGACAGCCGCTTCCCAAAGCTCGAGGACGGGCGCATCCCGCTCCTTGATGACAGCCACGTGGCGATGTCGGTGAACCTCGACGCCTGTATCTCTTGCGGGCTGTGCGTGCGCGCGTGCCGCGAGGTGCAGGTCAATGACGTCATTGGCATGGCCGGGCGCGGCATGGATGCCTACCCGGTCTTCGACATGGATGATCCCATGGGCGACAGCACCTGCGTGGCCTGCGGCGAGTGCGTGCAGGCCTGCCCCACGGGCGCGCTGATGCCGTCGACGGTCACACCCGGCGCGGGTGTGGGCGACAGCAAGGATTACGACCGCGAGGTGGAGAGCGTCTGCGCCTTCTGTGGCGTCGGCTGCCAGATCTCGATCAAGGTCAAGGACGACCAGGTGAAGTACGTGGAGGGCATCAACGGCCCCGCCAATGAAGGCCGGCTCTGCGTCAAGGGCCGGTTCGGCTACGACTATATTCACCACCAGCACCGCCTGACAAAGCCGCTGATCCGGCGCGAGGGGGCGCCCAAGGGTCTGAACGTCGACCCGGATAACTGGCAGGCGACCTTCCGCGAGGCGACCTGGGAGGAGGCGCTGGATCTGGCGGCGGCGGGGCTCAAGGGCCGCGGCCGCGAGGTGGCGGGCTTTGGCTCCGCCAAGTGCACCAACGAAGAAGCGTATCTGTTTCAGAAGTTCATCCGTCAGGGCTTTGGCCACAACAATGTCGACCACTGCACGCGGCTGTGCCACGCGTCATCCGTTGCGGCGCTGATCGAGAATGTGGGATCGGGCGCTGTGACGGCCACCTTCAACGAGATCGAGAACGCCGATGTGGCCATCGTCATCGGCGCCAACCCGATCGAGAACCACCCGGTGGCGGCGACGTTCTTCAAGCAGTTCACCAAGCGCGGCGGCAAGCTCATTGTCATGGACCCGCGGGGCCAGGCGCTCAAACGCTTTTCGACGCATATGCTGCAATTCCGGCCAGGCGCCGATGTGGCGATGCTCAACGCGATCATGCATGTGATCGTGGAAGAAGAGCTTTACGACCAGCAATATATCGAAGGCTACACCGAGAACTGGGAGGCCGAGAAGGCGCATCTGGCAGGCTTCGCGCCCGAGCAGATGGAAGAGCTCTGCGGGATCCCGGCCGAGGAGCTGCGCGCGGTGGCCCGGCTCTGGGCCACGTCGCAGAATGGCATGATCTTCTGGGGCATGGGGGTGAGCCAACACATCCACGGCACGGATAACTCCCGCTGCCTGATCAGCCTCGCGCTCATGTGCGGGCATGTGGGGCGGCCGGGGACGGGGCTGCATCCGCTGCGCGGGCAAAACAACGTGCAGGGGGCCTCCGACGCGGGGCTCATCCCGATGTTCTTGCCCGATTATCAGAGCGTGATGGATGACGGCGTGCGCTCGGCGTTCACCGATGTCTGGGCCTCTGGCGACTTCTCTGCCGAGAAGGGGCTGACCGTGACCGAGATCATGGACGCGGTCCATGCCGACCAGATCAAGGCGATGTATATCCTGGGCGAGAACCCGGCGATGTCGGACCCCGATGTCGAACACGCCCGCGACGCGCTGGCGAAACTCGACCACCTGGTCGTCCAGGACATCTTTATCACCGAGACGGCGAACTACGCCGATGTGATCCTGCCGGCCTCGGCGCTCTACGAGAAGTCGGGGACCGTCTCGAACACCAACCGCACCGTGCAGATGGTGCGCCCCGCCGTGACGCCCCCGGGCGCGGCGCGCGAGGATTGGTGGATCCAGGTGGAGCTCGCCAAGCGCTGCGGGCTCAATTGGGCCTACACGCATCCGCGCGAGGTCTTCCACGAGATGACGCTGAACATGAGGTCGCTGGCGAACATCACCTGGGACCGGCTCGAAGGCACCGCCGTGACCTACCCGTCGCTCACGCCCGAGGACCCGGGCCAGGCGGTGGTGTTCGGCGACGGCTTCCCCCGCAGCGACGGGCGCGCGCGGTTCACGCCAGCGGCGGTGATCCCCCCCGATGACACGCCCGATGCCGACTACCCGATGATCCTGACCACAGGCCGCCAACTCGAACACTGGCACACCGGGTCCATGACCCGCCGCGCCAAGGTCCTCGATGCCGTGGAGCCGGAGGCCAACTGCTCCCTCCACCCCGGCACGCTGCGCCAGATGGGCGTCAAACCCGGCGACATGATCCGCCTGACAACCAAACGCGGATCCATCGACATCATGGCCCGCGCCGACCGCGCCGTCGCACCCGACATGGTCTTCCTCCCCTTCGCCTACGTCGAAGCCGCCGCAAACATCCTCACAAACCCAGCCGTCGACCCATACGGCAAAATCCCAGAGTTCAAATACTCCGCCGTAAGGGTGGAGCCGGTGTCGGGGAAAATCGCGGCGGAGTAAGTCGCGGCTTCATGTGTTGCGAGCTATAGCGCCGTTCTGGGGGGTGGCGTTCCCGCCGCCCGTCAAACCAAAGGTTTGCCTTTGACAAAACGGGGGCGGAACGGCGCGGCCCGACGTTGCCGTCTTGCGAGTACAAAGCGGCTAAGTGGTTTTCTCCGAGGGCCTTGAATGAGCCGCCCTACTCGTGCGGCGTCCCCGCCTGCGTGAAATACCCAAACCCACCATTCGCGTGGCGTCCAGCGCGCGTGTAATTGAACGACCCGTAATAGGTGTCGAACCCGAAGTCGGCGATATCGAGGTCGAGGAACTCGGCCATGATGTCGTCATAGGCCTCCGTCAGGACCGTGTTGCCGGGGTCAAGATTGCGCACCACGCCGAGCCCCGTGGGGCGCGCATCGAGCACTTGGATATCGAGGTCCGGGCGGTATTTCTGAAGGATCGGGATCACCTTCCACACATCCCCCGTCCAGGCCTTACCGGTGAAGTCATCGCGCCCGCGGGTCGTCATATCCGACGTCCAAGGGCAGATATCGTGCATCATGACCACTGAATGCGGCTTTGCGTTCCGCTCCGTCCCGATGAAGTCGCGCAGTAGAAACTCAAAGTGGTGCATCCCGTCGAGGAATGCGAGATCGGGCTTGATGTCGTTTTTCTCCAGAAACTGGCTCTCAAAGAACGAGTCGCTTGTCTCTTGGATGATATGGAGGCGGGACTTTTTGGACACCACGTTCGTCTCGATCTGAAAGAACGGGTCGACGGCCACGGTGTTGGAGCTGATCGGGCCAAAGGATTTGCCCGCCCGGCAACCGATTTCCATATACCAGTCAAAGCGGAGCGCCCCGTGGAGCTTAGCGAGGAAGGTGTAGTACTGCATCCCACGGGCGCGAAACTCTTCCTTCGCGACGAGATCTTTTGCCATCACATGCCTCTTTCCAAACGACCCTACCCGCACCGCTCTAGCGTGTTGACCCTTGCGTGACTAGGGCGCGGGTCGCTTGGACCCGCACTCTCCGTGACACGCGTTAGCCCTTTGCAAATGGAAGCCGCGCGAGGAGCGCGAGCGCCTCCGGCGGCGGCCGTTGTTCGACGCGCTGGTAGCACGATCCGGCCGTGTCGCGCGACAAAAGCCCATTCGCGATCATCGTCCGCCGGAGCGTCGCAACATCGTCAAAATGGTGGTGCCGCGCGAGCGCCTCATTCACCTGGCCTTCGGTCAGTGCCCCCGTTGAAAGCCGCGCCCAGAGCACCCAAAGCGCGAGCGTCTGCACGCGCCGTTTAGACGGCCATCGGATGAGCAGCCCCCCGTCATCGAACTGGTGCAAAGTACGTTCGACGAGCCGGGCATCAAACGCCTCCTCAGGGCTGCGGTCCTGCGCGAGCCTGCGGGTGGCTGCCTGTCGCGCGCGCATATGCTGCACATTCTCGTACCCTGCCGCGCGGGCAACCATGTTCATCAGCTTTAAATGCGATGGGCTGGCGTCGCCCAACTGTCGCGCCAGCGCGCGCGTAAATTCCGTGATATCCGCCGAATGCAGCGGAAGCGTGGTTCGGGTCATGCTTGGTCCCTCAAGGCACCTGCCGTGATCGCTGGTCGCTGACTTGGCGATGCGGTGCCGTGTGAAAGGGAACCGGTCGCGTGTTATGGCAGCTTTAGCCCTTCCAAAGGAAACAGCGACGCCTCGGTGCATGCCAACCGTGCGTGCAGACTACGCCGCGGGTGGAGATACGCCAACCCCTGAGCGTGATTTTGCAAAAAATGAACGCTCGTTCAAAAAAACTGTTTGACCTGCCCTGCCCTTGCGTCATTCTGGCTACAGGCCCGAAAGCCGCGCGGTGATGTGGCAGGGGTCGGGAGGTTAGCTTTGGCGTCACACGCGACGGACCCTGCGACAGCGGGTCAGCTCACATCTGTACCGGCACTTTTGGCCCGCAACGCGCGGGCTTTTGGCGCGGAACCCGCTTACCGTGAAAAGGAGCTTGGGATCTGGCAAAGCTGGACCTGGGCGGAGGCCGCGGCGGAAATCGACGCGCTCGCGCTCGGGCTTTTGACACTGGGCGTGGCGCGGGGCGACCATATCGCCATCATCGGGCGCAACCGGCCCTATCTGTATTGGTCCATCGTCGCGGCGCAGTCGGTCGGTGCCGTCCCGGTCCCGCTCTATCAAGACGCCGTGGGGGAGGAGGTGGCCTATGTGCTCGACCACTGCGCGGCACGGTACATCATCGCGGGCGATCAGGAGCAGGTGGATAAGGTGCTCGATATCCAGGACCGGTTGGAGGGGTTAGAACATATCGTCTATCTCGACCCGCGCGGGATGCGGAAATACGACCACGGCAGCTTGACCCAGTTTGAGGCTTTGCAGGAGGCCGGGCGCGCCGCGGGTCTGGGGTCCGAGCTGGCCGCGCGGCGGGCGGAGCTTGATTACGACAGCACTTGCGTGATGCTCTACACGTCTGGCACGACGGGGCGGCCCAAGGGCGTGGTGCTGTCGAACCGCAATATCATTGAGACCTCCAAGAACTCTGCGGAATTCGACGGGCTTTTGCCGGGGGACGAGGTGCTGGCCTATCTGCCGATGGCGTGGGTGGGGGATTTTATCTTCTCGATTGGGCAGGCCTATTGGACCGGGTTTTGCGTGAATTGCCCCGAATCCGCCGATACCGTCATGCACGACCTTCGGGAGATCGGGCCGACCTATTACTTCGCCCCGCCGCGCGTGTTCGAGACGCAGCTGACCAGCGTCATGATCCGGATGGAGGATGCAGGCGCGTTCAAGAAGTGGCTGTTCAAGACGTTCATGGACCGGGCAAAGACCGTGGGGCCGAAACTGCTCGATGGGAAATCCGTGGGGCTGGGCGACCGGCTGATGTATGCGCTGGGGGAGTTCTTGGTCTTTGGACCATTGAAGAACACCCTCGGCCTCAGCCGCGTGCGGGTCGGCTACACTGCGGGCGAAGCCATCGGGCCAGAGATTTTCGATTTCTACCGTTCACTCGGCATCAATCTGAAGCAGCTCTATGGGCAGACAGAGGCGTCCGTTTTCATCACCCAGCAGAAGGATGATGAGGTGCGGCCTGATACTGTGGGCACTCCGACGCCAGGGGTGGAGATCAAGATCGCGGACAGTGGCGAGGTGTTTTACCGGTCGCCGGGCGTGTTCGTGGAGTATTTCAAGAATGCCGAGTCCACCGCGGACACTAAGGACGCCGAAGGCTGGGTCGCGACCGGCGATGCGGGGTTCCTGGAGAAGGACACCGGCCACCTGCGGATCATCGACCGCGCCAAGGATGTCGGAAAAATGGCGAACGGCGCGCTATTCGCGCCGAAATATGTTGAGAACAAGCTGAAGTTCTTTCCCAACATCCTAGAAGCCGTGGTACTCGGCAACGGGCGGGAGACGTGCACAGCCTTCATCAACATCGACCTAACGGCCGTTGGGAACTGGGCGGAGCGCAACAACATCGCCTACGGCGGCTATCAGGAACTGTCGCAGCACCCCCAAGTGCGGGAGACGATCCGGGAGCATGTCGAGGAGGTGAACCGCTCCGTGGCAGCTGACGAAATGCTGAACGGCTGCCAGATCCACCGGTTCCTGGTGCTGCACAAAGAGCTTGATGCCGATGACGGCGAACTGACCCGCACCCGCAAAGTGCGCCGTCGGATCATCGAGGAGAAATATGCCGACCTGATCGGCGCACTCTACGATGGCTCAAACGAGATCAGCACCGAGACCGAAGTGACTTACGAAGATGGCCGGAAAGGGTCGATCAGTGCGACGCTGACGCTGATGGATGCGGCGACGGCGCCTGTCACGGCGACGACGTTGGAGGCGGCGGAATGAGTAGTGCGCACAACATATCCGGAACGCTCACCGATCTGAGTAAGCTCTTGCCCGTATTGAACACGCAGACCCCTATAGGGCTTTTTGTACCTCTTTGGATCCTTTCCTCTGCCAGTTATAGTCTGGAGAGCTTCGCATGATTGCGGCAACCACGCAGGTCCCGCTCCCTTGGCCGGTGACCGCATTCCTTCTCTTCGTTACAAGCATTGGGTTGATCGGACTTGATCGCGTGATTGCGAAGTTCGGGGTTGGTCCTGGAATCGGTGCTTCCTTAAACGTTCGACGCCGTCGTGCGGTATGGCTTGGGTTCTTTGTGGTAGTAATTCTACTTGGGCATCTTAGCATTACCGCGGCATTCGCGGTCATTTTTGTTGTTGGGTTTTTCGCTGTAAGCGAAGCGATGTTGCAAAGCATGCGGTGGTCCGCCAAGGACTTTCGGGAAGCTACAACGCTCACTGACAAGATGTCCGCCTTCTTCGGTTGGACGCATTCGGGCAAGGTCGCCATTGGCGATCGAAAGGTTAATCTGAGTTTTCTCTTTGGTCTGGCTGCACACGGGATGTTAGCAGCTTTCTGTCTCATGGCGCTTTTGGGAGTGACATCAAATGCTTGATCAATCCCAAGGATACACCACCGCCGATGGCCGCCAGATCGGCGGCACGCTGATGGAGATGAAGAACATCACGCTGAAATTCGGCGGGGTGACGGCGATCAAGGATATCTCTTTCGATATCCATGAGGGCGAGATCCGCGCCATCATCGGTCCGAACGGGGCGGGAAAGTCGTCGATGCTCAATGTCATCAGTGGCTTTTACACCTCGCAGGAGGGTGAGGTGCATTACAAGGGCGCCAAACGTCCGCCGATGAAACCCTACGAGGTCGCGCGCCTCGGTGTGGCGCGGACATTCCAGAACATCGCGCTGTTTGAGGGGATGACCGTGCTCGACAACGTCATGACCGGGCGGCTCAACCACATGAAATCGGGCATCCTGGCCCAGGCGATCTGGTGGGGCAAAGCGCGGGACGAAGAAATCGCGAACCGCGAACGGGTGGAGCGTGTGATCGACTTCCTCGAAATCCAGTCGATCCGGAAAACCCCCGTGGGTCGCCTCCCCTACGGCCTGAAAAAGCGCGTGGAACTTGCGCGGGCACTGGCGGCGGAGCCGTCGCTGCTGCTTCTGGACGAGCCCATGGCAGGCATGAATGTGGAGGAGAAGGAGGACATGAGCCGATTTATCCTCGACGTGAATGACGAATTCGGGACGACGATTGCGCTGATCGAACACGATATGGGCGTGGTCATGGACCTCAGCGACCGCGTGGTGGTGATGGATTACGGCAAAAAGATCGGGGATGGCACGCCCGATGAAGTGCGCAACGACCAGACGGTGATCGATGCGTATCTGGGGGTGGAGCACTGATATGAAAGACATCTTCATCACCCCCTTCGTGGACATGTTTTCCGCCCCCGACTTCCTGCTGCAAGTGCTTTGGGAGGGGCTGGTAAGCGGCATCCTTTATGCCCTCATCGCGCTGGGCTTTGTGCTGATCTTTCGCTCCAGCCGTATCTTCAACTTTGCGCAGGGGATCATGGTGGTCTTTGCGGCCCTGACGCTCGTGGGTTTTCACGCCATGGGCGTCCCCGCCTGGATCAGCGTCGCCTTGACGCTCGCCGTCATGCTCGCACTCGCAGTCACAATCGAACGCGTGGTCCTGCGCCCGCTGGTGGGCCAGCCGGACATCATCCTTTTCATGGCCACGATCGGCATCACACTCTTTCTTATCGGCCTGGGCGAGATCATCTTTGGCGGCGAGAACAAGCAGATGATCACAGCCGATCTTGGCATCCCAACGGGGAGCTTCTTGCTCGAACCCTGGGGTGGTCTGTTGATCCTCGAACAGCAGGATGTGACGTCCGTCATCGTGGCGGCGCTCCTGGTGCTCTCGCTGCTTGGGTTCTTGAACTACACCCGTATGGGCCGGGCGGTGCGTGCGCTGGGCGATGACAGCCAAGCGGCACTGAGCGTTGGGATATCGCTGCAAACCATTTGGGTGCTGGTCTGGTTCATCGCGGGCATCATTGCGCTGGTGACGGGCATCGCATGGGGCAGCCGCGCCGGCGTGTCCTTTGCCCTCGAAGTCATCGCCTTCAAAGCGCTGCCGGTGCTGATGCTCGGCGGGCTTGAAAGCATCTCGGGCGCCATCATCGGCGGGCTCATGATCGGCATGCTTGAAAAGCTCTTTGAGATCTACTGGGGCCAACCCCTCATGGGCGGAGGAACGGAGGCCTGGTTTGCCTACGTGCTAGCGCTTATCGTCCTACTCTTTCGCCCGCAGGGCCTGTTTGGAGAAAAGATCATTGAGCGCGTCTGACCCCACCCGGAGCCAAATTCCTTTCAAAGGAATTTGCCAAGACTTTTCGAAAAAGTCTTGCCGCGCAGCGGCCGCCGTCGCGCAAGGAAAATTCTACATAGAATTTTGGAAGGCGAGGGAGGAGTTATGACCCGAATTGGTTTCGCATGGCTTCTAATGCTCCTCGGGGGAATGGCATTCGTGGTCACGTTTCTAGGGACGTATTATCCGAGGGTGCCTTTAGCGCCTGGATCGGACGTCTGGAGCTTGGAAATGTCCCTGCTCGTAGCGTCATTGGCGGCCTTGGCAATCATGGCCGCTTTCGCCGCTGCACTATATTTTGGCGCGTTTAGTTGGTGGATATGATGCAGCAGGTTTGGATCATCCTTCTTATCCTTGGTGTGGCCGCGAACCTTTACATCGGGTGGTTGGCCTATCAGGACGGGGCCATGGGACAGGTGGCGACCGCTGTGGCGCTGGCGGCACTTTGTGGCGGCGTGGCGTATCTGCGAATGAAACAGGCAGGGGGTAAGTGATGCTTTACCGGACCGCCGGACAGTTCAAGACATCCTACGAGGCCGATCAAGCGCTCTTTCCTGTGCGGCAAGATGCGATCCTTCTTGGGATCATTCTCGTCTTTGCTTGGGTCATCTTTCCGTTCACGGCGTCAGAATTCACGTTTCAGACGCTGCTCATTCCCATCCTGATTTATTCGCTAGCGGCGATGGGGCTCAACATCCTGACGGGCTATGCGGGGCAGCTGAGCCTTGGCACGGCGGCGTTCATGGGGGTGGGGGCCTATGCCTGTTACAAGCTCATCGAGGTGATGGACCCGATCCTGGCGATCCTGCTCTCGGGTGTCTTCAGCGCGGGGATTGGGGTGATTTTTGGGATCCCCAGTCTCAGAATTAAGGGCTTCTACCTCGCCATCGCGACGCTTGCGGCGCAGTTTTTCCTTGTCTGGCTCTTTGAGAAATGGGCCTGGCTTTACAACTACAACGCCTCCGGTGCGATCCAGGTGCCGAACCTGGAAAGCTTTGGCGTCTTTGTCACGGGGCCTCAGGCCACGTCCCTCACGCAATACTACGTCATTCTGGCCATCGTCACGCTCATGACCGTGGTCTGCATCAACCTCACGCGCGGGACACTGGGGCGCACGTGGAAGGCCACGCGCGACATGGACATCGCTGCAGAGCTTATTGGCATCAATCTGATGCGCTCAAAGCTGACGGCCTTTGCGATTTCGTCTTACATCGTGGGCGTCGCCGGGGCGCTGTTCGTCTTTATGTGGCGGGGCGCGGCGGAGCCGAACCTGTTTGATATCTCGCTGAGCTTCCAGATCCTCTTTATCGCCATCATCGGCGGGCTGGGTTCGATCCTCGGGAACTACCTCGGCGCGATCCTGATTGTGGGACTGCCTGTGGTGCTCAACACCGTTCCGGGCCTCGTCGGACTCGACATCAAGTCAGCCACGGTCGAGCATATCAACATCATGATCGTGGGCGCGCTCATCATCTTTTTCCTTATTATCGAGCCTCACGGCCTCGCGCGTCTTTGGGCGCTGATCCGTGAAAAGCTCATCATCTGGCCATTTCCGCACTAAGACGGAACGCCCCCAACCCAAGTCTCAGGGAGGAGACACCATGAAGCACTTTACGAAACTGGCTGCCGCAGCCGTTGTGGCCGTGACCGGCGCGGCGGTGGCGGCGGAAAGCCTCTATGTGCCGAACCTCAGCTACCGGACGGGGCCTTTTGCCTCGACCGGCATCCCGCTGATGAACGGGCAAAAGGACTATTTCGAGATGCTCAACGCCCGTGATGGCGGCATTGGCGGCATCAAGATCGAGTTCGAGGAATGCGAGACCGGCTATTCCACCGAAAAGGGCGTGGAATGCTATGAGCGCACCAAGGGGGACGCGATCGTCACGCAGCCCTGGTCCACCGGCATCACGCTGCAGGTTCTGCCCAAGACCAACGTCGACGAAATCCCGATTCTTGCGCCTGGCTATGGCTTTTCGCCCATGTCGGACGGCAAGACGTTCCAGTGGGCGTTCAACGTCCCCGGTGGCTATTGGGATGCCGCTGATATGATCGTTCAGTACCTCGAAACCGAGGGCGACCTGAGCGGGAAAAAGATCGCGTTCCTCCACCTCGATCACCCGTATGGTAAGGAGCCGCTGCCGCTGCTCAATGCACTGGCCGACAGCAAGGGCTTTGAGCTGCTGCCGATCCCCGTGGGTCTGAGCGAGATGCAAAACCAGTCGTCACAGTGGCTGCAAATTCGCCGTGAGCGTCCCGACTACGTCGTGATGTGGGGCTGGGGTGCCATGAACGCGGGCGCCATCACCGAGGCCGTCAAAACGCGCTATCCGATGGATCAGTTCGTGGGCGTTTGGTGGTCCGGTCAGGACGCCGATCTGCGGCTCGTGGGGGAAGAGGGCAAAGGCTACAAAGCCATCTCCTGGTCCTACCCGAACCCCGATGCGGGCGTGCATGCCGACATCAAGACCCATGTGGTCGATGCTGGTAAGTCACTGTCGAATGCCGAGGAAATGACCGGCGTATTCTACAACCGCGGTCTCGTCATGTCGATGATCCTGGCCGAGGGCATCGCCGCGGCACAGGCCGAATACGGCGTTGCGGCCATCAACGCCTCGCAGCTGCGCTGGGGGCTTGAGAACCTCGACATCACGGAAGCGCGTCTGGCCGAGCTTGGGATGACAGGGATGGTTCCGCCATTCTCCACCTCCTGCGCGAACCACACGGGCCATGCGGGTGGCTGGATCATCGAGTGGGATGGGACGGAGTTTAACCGTGCCTCCGATCACCTGGTGCCCAACGTCGACGACTACCGCGCACTTCTGGCAGCATCCGCGTCCGAGTACGCGGAGGCGAATGCGCCATGGGCTGTGAATGAAAGCTGCGACGCTGAAAGCTAAGCGCATTGATCCGGCGGCGGCCTTTGCGGTCGCCGTCGGCATTTAGGTATTTTTGGCCAAAGGAAGCGGGGGGACAGCACGATGCTAGATAGTACGGCGCAGGACGAGGTCTTGCTCGACGTCAACAACATCGAGGTGATCTATAACCACGTGATTTTGGTGCTAAAAGGCGTGTCGCTGAGCGTACCCAAGGGGGGCATCACCGCGCTTCTTGGCGGCAACGGAGCGGGGAAGACGACGACGCTCAAAGCGATTTCGAACCTGTTGCACAATGAGCGGGGCGAGGTGACGAAGGGCGCGATCTCCTACAAGGGCGAGCGCGTCCAATCGTTGAACCCTGCCGCGCTCGTGGAAAAGGGGGTCGTGCAGGTGATGGAAGGGCGGCACTGTTTCTCTCACCTCACCGTCGAAGAGAACCTGCTGACAGGGGCCTACACCCGTTCGGACGGGTCGGCGGCGATCGCGGCGGATTTGGACCTGGTCTACCGCTATTTCCCGCGGCTCAAAGAGCGGCGCAAGGCGCAGGCAGGGTATACGTCGGGGGGCGAGCAGCAGATGACAGCCATCGGGCGCGCACTCATGTCCCGCCCCGACTGCATTCTGCTCGATGAGCCGTCCATGGGCCTCGCGCCGCAGCTTGTGGAAGAGATTTTTGGGATCGTGAAGGATCTCAATGAAAAGGAAGGCGTGTCCTTCCTCCTCGCGGAACAAAACACCAATGTGGCGCTGCGCTTTGCCCACTACGGCTACATTCTGGAAAATGGGCGCGTGGTGATGGACGGCCCCGCAGCGGAGCTGCGGGAGAACCCAGACGTCAAAGAATTCTACCTCGGCATGTCCGAGGAGGGGCGCAAAAGCTTCCGCGATGTGCGGTCGTACCGCCGCCGCAAGCGTTGGTTGTCTTAGGCGGCCCTGCCATGCGCGCTGCTTGGTATGAGCGGTTTGGGCCTGCCCAAGAGGTTCTGGAGCTGGGCGAGATCCCTGTGCCGGAGCCTGGGCCGGGCGAAGTGCTTGTGCGGCTCCACGCGACGGGGATCAATCCATCTGACGTAAAGCTGCGGGCCGGGGCGCGGCCTGGGGCGACCATGGCCTACCCGCGTGTCATCCCGCAATCCGATGGGGCCGGTGTCGTCGCGGGCGGAGCCATGGCTGAGGGCACGCGCGTCTGGATCTGGAACGCCGCCTGGCAGCGCGCCCACGGCACAGCGGCGGAGTATCTGTGCGTCCCCAAAGATCAGGTCGCGCCGCTCCCCGATGGGACGACATTTGCCGAAGGCGCGTGCCTGGGCATTCCTGCCATGACGGCGTGGTACGCGCTCGACGGCGTGGAGCCGGGTCAAACCGTGCTCGTCACCGGCGGTGCGGGCAGCGTGGGGCGCTACGCCTGCCAGATGGCGCGACTGCTCGGCGCGCGGGTGATTACGACGGTATCATCCGAGGAAAAGGCCATCCATTCCACCTGCGCTGACTGGATCAACTACCGTGAGACGGACGTGGTAGAGGCGGTGCATGACCTCACCCAAGGTGCCGGGCTCGACCGGATCGTCGACGTGGATTTCGCGGCCAACCAACACATCGCGACGGCGTGCTTGAAGCCCGGCGGCACTGTGGCGGCCTATGCCTCCGCCTCCGCCATGGCGCCCACGCTCGCGTTCTATCCGCTTATGTTCCAAAACATCACGCTGCGGATGTTGATCGTCTACCATCTAAACGGAGCGACCCGCCGCCGCGGCACCGAGCAACTGAACGCTTGGTTGGCCACAGGCGCGCTCAGCCACGCGGTGGTGCCCGGCGGCGGCCTCAACGATATCGCCGCAGGCCACGAGCGCGTCGCGTCCGGTGACAAGCTCGGCACCGTTGTGCTTGACATGTAAGGAGACCCCTATGCGCGCCCTCACCCTTATGCTCACGCTGCTCGCCGGAACCGCCACCGCCCAAGAGGTCGTGAGGGAGGAAATTCGACGCACCCCCGTCCCCGGATCAGATACAATGGAGGTCGTGGTCATGCGGCTGACCATCGAGCCCGGGGCGACCATGGCGCTGCACAGCCACCATGGCGACGAGCACGCGGTGGTGATCTCCGGCGGGGTGGCACGCCTGCCTAACGGGCAAGAACGGGAGTTTCCCGTGGGCGCGACGCTCTATTTCCCGCAAGGGTCGGTGCATGGCGGGCTAACGGCGGTGGATGCGCCGCTTGTCGCGATCACCACCTCCATCGTAGCGGTCGGAAAACCGCTGGTCATCCCGGCGGAGTGACGTTGCGTTTACGCGCGGGTCGGACCGTCATAGCGCCGGTGAGTGTTCCTTTGCCTTGTCAGCGGGGCACAAGACAGAAAGGTCACCCGCATGCCCAAACTCTATCCAAACCCGCCCTATAAGGGGGCTTGCTTGTGCGGGGCGGTGCGGCTGAGCATCACAGCCCCGCCGTTCCTAACCGCGGCCTGTCACTGTTTGGATTGCCAAAAGCTAACGGCGAGCGCGTTTTCCATGACCACCATGTTTCCGGCAGAGGGCGTGGAGATTACGGGGCCACTGACGCTCGGGGCGCTAAAGACGCCGGGGCGCGCGCATTACTACTGCGCGTCTTGTCTGGGGTTCGTATATTCGCAGCTTGATGCAGCGGCGTGGCGGGTGAATGTGCGGACCATGGCCTTGGACCAGGCAGAACGTTTCCCGCCGTTTTTGGAGGTCATGACCGTAGATAGCCTAGCTTGGGTCAAGCTGCCGGTACGACATAGCTTTGAGACCGTTCCTGGGTCGGCGGAAGAGCTGCGTGGGATTATGCAGGAGTTTGCCGCGGGTTAAGTCAGCTACTTTTCCTCTCAGAACTGAGGGCATCCCCCGACCGAGGGTGGGGGATGTATCCCCCGCCCGTGGGGGCGGACGGGGGATGCCCGGTGGTTCCCACCGGGCGAGGGGCCAGATTGGCTAAGTTGGGAGTATGTGCAAGGTGGTCTACCCCCTTAGCTCCGCCAATCGCGCCAACGCCTCCTCACGCGTGTTGCGGATGTTGGGGCGGGTGCCGCGGCTTTCCATGCGCAGGCGGATGTCGGTTTCCGTCTCCGCCCCCGGCGCATAGCGCACGGTGCCCAGCGCGAACTCCGCCTCGCAGGCCGTTTTGCGTTGGTCATAGGGGACCCACGCGCCGGACTGGATGCGAAAGCCGGTGTAATCCATCACGAACCACCACTTTTGGCCGGTCGCGCGAACGGCGTGTTCGAGCCAATTGTAGATGTCGTGCACATCGCGGCTATGGGCCATGTTCACGCCTGAAAAGTCGATGTCGAGGATCTGATCCTTAGGCCGAAACACAAAGCGTTTGATAAAGCCAAAGCGCCGGTAGCTAGGCACATGCACCAGCCGCTCCCGCCGGGTGGAGGGGCGCGCGGTCAGGTCCTCCCACGCCTCATCCCGGCTGGCAAAGAGCGTCGGATCGTAGAGGTCCGTGCCCTTGGTGCGAGCGATCTGCGCGCGCGTTAGATCGCTGTCATCGACATGGACCGTGGCCATGGAATGAGCTGCATGGCATTCTTTGCCCCGCCTTGTGTAGGCGAACCACGCCTCATCCCAGACGCGGTAATCCGTGGCGTTGACGAGGAAAAACCAAAGCGGCTCACCCGTTTCCGCGATGCGCGTCTCCAGCCTGTCATACAGCGCATTGGCCTGCGCGCTCTCGCGGAACACGAGCCCTTGTAAATCAAGCTCGAGCACTTGGGCCGCCTCGTGCAGCGTGATGCGGGCATCCAGCGCGTCTGGGTCGAAATCGCTCATCTCGGGTCGAGTTTAGCCCGGCGCGCAGCGCGAGAGCCAGCCATTGTCACGCGCGTTGCGCGCGGCCTAATGTAGCGAAACGGAGGGGGCGACATGACTTATTTCGACGACCTAGAAACCCGCAGCGCGGACGCACGGGCCGCGGGCCTGGCGGAGTGTTTGCCTGCCCTCATCGCGGGCGCCGCAACGCTTCAGGGCTACGCGACCCTGACCGGGATCAATACCGCGCGCATCACGGACCGCGAGGCTCTCGCCACGCTTCCGGTGCTGCGGAAAGCCGACCTGGGAGCGGCCCAGACCGCCGCGCCGCCCTTTGGTGGCTATACAGGCGGCGCCCTGGCCGCCTTCGCCCATGTGTTTCAATCTCCCGGACCGCTCTACGAGCCGGGCGGGGCCAGCGACGATTGGTGGCGGTTCGGCCGATTCCTGCATGCCACGGGGATCGGTGCGGGCGATATTGTGCAGAACTGTTTCTCGTATCACCTGACACCCGCAGGCATGATGTTTGAAAACGGGGCACGGGCGGTCGGGGCTGTGACGCTCCCCGCGGGGACCGGCCAGACGGAGCTTCAGGCCCAGGCCGCCGCGCATCTGGGATGCACAGCCTACGCAGGCACGCCTGACTACTTGAAGGTGATCCTGGAGAAAGCGGACGCGCTTGGGCTGACGCTGGCCATCACTAAGGCCGCTGTTTCAGGCGGCGCGCTCTTCCCATCCCTGCGCGCGTTCTACGCGGACCGCGGCATTGCCTGCCGCCAGTGCTACGCCACCGCCGACCTGGGCAACATCGCCTATGAAAGCGCCGCGATGGAGGGGTTGATCGTCGATGAAGGCGTGATCGTGGAAATCGTGACGCCCGGCACAGGCGATCCCCTCCCCGAGGGGGAAGTGGGCGAGGTCGTCGTGACGAGCCTGAACGCCGACTACCCGCTGATCCGCTTTGCCACCGGCGATATGAGCGCCGTGATGGCGGGTGAAAGCCCCTGTGGGCGCACGAATATGCGCATCAAGGGATGGATGGGCCGCGCGGATCAGACGACAAAGATCAAAGGCATGTTTGTGCGCCCCGAACAGGTCGCAGCACTTGTCGCTAAACATCCGGAGGTTACGCGCGCGCGCGTTGTGGCTGGCCGCGATGGGGAGACCGACACGATGACCGTCCGCATCGAAGGCGCGGCGGACGCCGCGGGCGCCTATGGGGAGAGCGTGGCAGAGCTGCTCAAGCTTAAAGCGGCGATTGAGGTGGTTGGAGCGGGGGAGCTCCCCCAGGACGGCGTGCTGATTGAAGATACACGGAGCTACGAGTAAGCTGCACGTCCTCAACAATGTGCTGAGGGCAGCCCCGGACCGACGGGTGGGGGAGTAGCCCCCGCCCGTGGGGGCGGTCGGGGGCTGCCCGGTGGTGCCCACCGGGCGGGGTCTTACTGGAAGCCACAAAAAAGGGGGCCGCTTGGGCCCCCTTCTCACACGGTTTTCAATGCCCGCTTAGGCGTCAACCACCTCAGCCTCGATCGCAGCGGTGCGGCCGATCTCGATCTTGCGTGGTTTCAGTGCCTCGGGCACTTCCCGCGCGAGCTCGATATGGAGCATCCCGTTCTCGTGGCTTGCACCCGTCACCTTCACATGGTCCGCAAGGTGGAAGCGGCGCGAAAAGGCGCGCGTCGCGATCCCGCGATGCAGGTACTTGCGGTCGGCGCTGTCCTCAGCCTTCTTGGCCGTGATATGGAGCGCGTTTTCTTTCACTTCGACGTCGAGTTCGTCAGAGGTGAAACCAGCCACGGCAACCGAAATACGGTACGCATCATCAGCGGTTTTTTCGATGTTGTAAGGGGGGTAGCTCGGCGCGCTGGCGTCTGAGGTCAGAACGCGGTCCATCAAGTCGGCGAGTTGGTCAAAGCCAACGGTTGCGCGGTAGAGCGGTGCGAAATCAAGGTTACGCATAGTCAGTCATCCTTCTTCAAGCGATGTATGTCTGCCCTGCCCCATTCGGGCCCAGGGCCTTAGTCGCCGGAGCCATTTGGCCTCCGACATCGCTTAGATGGTGACTAGATTGGGGCGTTCAAGAGGGGCCTGATCAGGGCCGCACAAACTTTGCACCCAGCGCGGTGTTGGTCTCTCCCACGCGGCGAATTTGGGGCGGGGGCACTTGATGCACGCCTTTTCCTGCGGCCAATTCCGACATCAAATCAGTCACTTGGGATTCGAGCCCGGTACCCAGCGACACTGGCTGCCCCTCGACCTCCGCCTTGGCGGAGATCACGGATGCAATCCGCGGAACGCCCGTTTCAAAGGTAAAGACCGGCGCGCCTGACGAGCCGAAATCCACGTCACAGCTTAGAACAAGCATCCCAAGCTGGCGCGCCATGACCCGGCAGGCTTGTTGCAGGCTCGGCGCCTCGGACCGGTTGGCGGCATAGCTCACCACCCCCACCCGCGCGCCCTTGCGCGGGCGTTCGGCGATGGCAAAGGGCGTGATGCGACCGTTTCGGATCGGGTGCACAAGCTCCAGGATCGCAACGTCATTGCGCACGCGATCGGTGCTGGCCTCTGCCGTGAATTGATAGTCGGGGTGCTCCACAGCCCGGCGCACCATGCGGTAGGCGCCGGCGCGCCCGTTGCGCCACCCGGCACGAAATTCGATCAGCGCGGGATCAATGCGCTCGCCGGATCCTTTGGCATAAAGGCAATGCGCGGCGGTCAGGACATGGGTGTCAGAAATCAACGCGCCCGTGCAAAACCCGCTTCCCCCGATGTCGAGCCGCCCTACGGCCTCCCACGGGCGGGCGGCGTCCCCGGTCGTAAGCTCTTCCAGCGGGGTGTCGGAGGCCTCAACCAGCCCCACAGACGCCATCGCAGCGAGCATCAGTGCCTTGAATACGCGCACAAATTCCTCCCAATCTCGGTCCGCGTAGGCGGCAGTTGTGGCGAAACTTGGGCAGCGCTCCCGCAATGGTGATCGCACGGGGTCAAACTGTGGTGCTATAGCCACAGCATGAGATACCTTGCGCTCTTGCTGCTGCCGACAGCCGCCCTCGCGGACCCCGCGACGTTCACCGACATCACCGCCACCCCCTCTGGCGATGGCTGGCGGTTTTCGGTCACCGTCGAACATGCCGACACCGGGTGGGATGACTACGCCGACGGGTGGGAAGTGCGGCTAGAAGACGGCACCGTGCTCGGCACCCGGGTGCTCTATCATCCGCATGTTGACGAACAGCCGTTCACGCGCAGCCATGTGGTGGCAGTGCCCGACGGCATCCACGAGGTGGAGCTCTTTGTGCGCGAAAGCGTCGGCGGTTGGGGCACGCGGGCCTACCCGTTCACCCTACCAAAGCGGTAGAGATCCCCTTCTCTCAGCACGGGCATTTTGCCGCCCGGGCAGAAAATGCTACCGCCGCCCTTCGCGCAGCCACGCGCCGATTATCAACAGCGCCGCCAGCAGCAGGAACGCCCAGGCAGGGATCAGTGCTGCCACGCGCACGTCTGTGGTCACATAGGCCTCCCGCGGGGTGAGGCCGATCCAGTTCCGCCCCGCCGCCGGGCGGCCAAGCCGCGCGTCGCGCAGGCTTGGGACCCCATCCTCAAGCGCCATCGCCCCGCCGCGCAGCGGCTCAATCACGGGGGCTAAAAGCGCGTCCGTGGCGAGCGTATCAATGAACTCCCGCGGGGCCGCCGGGCCCAGCGCGATGACGGAACTCTCCTCCCCCTCGGCCAGACGGTAAAGCCCGAGCGTCGGGCCTTCGTAGACACCTTCCCAACGGCCGGGGCTGACCTCCTGCATGGGAACCAACACGATTTGCCCATCGGGGCGCTGAACCTCTACATCCCCCACGGCCTCCCCGAGCGTTCGGCGTTGGATCGTCATCGTCTGACCCTCTGCCGTGGCGGTCAGGCGCTCTTCCTCCAGCTCGGGCTCTTTCATCATCCAATGGGCCAGGCGGCGCAGGAGCTCCAACTGCGGCCCGCCGCCCTCATAACCCCGATCCCAGAGCCACGCCTGATCAGAAGCAAGGAGCGCCACGCGCCCCTGCCCCACCCGGTCAAGCACCAGAAGCGGACGGTCATCGAGCCCCGACATCACCACATCGCCCTCCTTGGGGATGAGATCGACGAGCCGGAACCACCGCCCCCAGCCACCCTCCGGCGCGAGCAGGTCGAGCCCCTCTGTCACCGGGTGCTTTTGCCCAAGCTCTGTGATCGCGGGCGCAAACCCTTCCTCGATCACACGGGCGGTGGGCGTTGCAGGGATCGCTTCCGCCAGGGGCGAGCGATAGAGGCTCTGCGCCGTTGCGAAATCCGGGCCCGCGGCAACAAGCACGGCGCCGCCATCCTCCACATATTGGCGAATGTTATCGAGATAAATCGCGGGCAGGATCCCGCGGCGTTTGTAGCGGTCAAAGATGATCAGATCGAACTCGTCGATCTTGTCTTGGAACAGTTCCCGCGTGGGAAAGGCAATGAGCGACAGCTCCGTCACCGGCACACCGTCCTGCTTTTCAGGCGGGCGCAGGATCGTGAAGTGGACCAGATCGACAGAGGCGTCGGATTTCAGCAGGTTGCGCCATGTGCGCTGCCCGGGATGCGGCTCCCCCGAGACAAGCAAAACGCGCAGCCGGTCGCGGACACCATTGATCTGCACAATCGCGGAGTTGTTGCGGTCGGTCAGCTCCCCCTCCGCTTCGGGAGTGGAAAACTGGATGACGTTCATGCCGCCATGCTCCAGCGTGAGTGGAACCTGGAGGTCTTCCCCCGCGCGCACCATGAATTCCTGAGGGACACTGCCATCAACGCTGACAGACAGGGGCACAAGCGGCGCGTTCGGCCCCGCGCCCAGATCATCCACACGCAGCGTCAGTGTGATGGGCTCCCCCAAGATACCAAAGGCCGGGGCGTTTTGAACCGACAGCCGGCGGTCCCAGTCTTCGGCCCGGCCCGTGCGCAACAGGTGCAAGGGCGCGGGCAGATCGGGCGCGGCCTCGATATCATGAGCGCGCCCGTCAGAGATCACGATGACCCCCGCCACCCGCGCAAGCGGGGTTTCAGCCAACGCATCCGACACTGCGGTTAAGATCGCGCTCCCACTGTCGCCTTCGCCATCGGGCACACGCGTGACGCGCAATTCCGTGTTCTCGCGCCCGGCAATCTGCCGTTCCAGCGTCGCGAGCGCCTGAGCCGTTTGTGCACTGCGGTCCGAAAGCGATTGCGAGGCCGTTTCATCCACCACGGCAATCACGATGTCGCTGAGCCCCTCCCGCTCCTCCCGCTGCAGTGCAGGGTTCGCGACCGCACCAAGAAGCGCCAGTACCGCCAGCCCGCGCAGCCACCAGCCCGCAAGCCCACGCCAGGCCCCATAGGCGATCAAGATCGCCGCAATGCCCAGCCCGACCCAGATTGCGAGCCAGGGCAGAAGCGGGTCAAAGATAACCTCACCGTTCATCGCCGCCCCCTCACTGCCCGAGCCGATCGAGCAACGCAGGCACGTGAACCTGATCGGACTTATAGTTCCCGCTCAGCACGTGCATGATCAGATTCACACCAAAGCGCAGCGAAATCTCCCGCTGGCGTTCGCCGGAAAAGCCTGCGCCGACGCGGAAGCGCCAATTGCCCGCATTGTCCACCGCCCACGCAGACGCCCAGTCATTGCCCCCCACGACGACCGGGGTGACGCCGTCGTTGAGGTTGCGGAATGGCATCCCCTCGATCTGTTCTGCGTCCGCGGGCGCGGCCTCCACCCAGACCGGCGCGCCCATGGAACGCCCTGGGAAATCCTGCAGCAGATAGAACGCCCGCGTCAGCACGTGGTCATCGGGGATCGGCTCCAGCGGCGGGATATCGAGCAGCGCGGCAAGCTGCTGGAGCTTGCGCGACTCAGGCGAGCTCGCCCCAAAGCGGGACGTGTCGCCATCGCGCGTGTCAAAAAGGATCATCCCGCCCCCGCGCAGATAGCGGTTGAGCCGCGCATAGGCTTGCGCCGACGGGATCGGCTGTGTGGCCACCACGGGCCAATACAGGAACGGGAAAAACGCCAGCTCATCCGTTTCGATGTTTACCGCCACTGGATCCTCCGGCTCGACGGAGGTGCGGCGGAAAAGCGTCTGGCTCAGCCCGCGCAGCCCATCGCGCGTGACCGCGTCAATCTGCGGGTCGCCGGTGATGACATAGCCCAACACCACCTCGCTTGTGGCATCCAGCGCAAATCCATCGGTGGCCTCCGCCCCCTGTGGCACAAAAGCCGCGAGCATGAGCGCAGCCGCCGCCCCCTGGGCACGAGGTCCCGTCAACCGGCCTGAGAGCCAAAGCGATGCCAAAAGGTCGATCATCAAAAGCGCTAGGCCAGCCATAAGCACGAAGCCTTTCAAAGGCATTTCTTGCGCGACACTCAGCCCCTCCACCGGGATATCAGACGGCCAGACCTGCGCGGCGAAACCCGCCTCGCGCGGCACGGCGTTAATCGCGATGGAACGGTCATTGCCGCTATAAAGTCCCGGCGGAAGCTCCGCACTGCCCTGCCCCGCGGCCAGAACCTCCCCCGTGACAGCGGCGCTCACGCCTGCGGGCTCGATATCGCCAAAGGCGCTTAGGCGCTGTTCGGGCTGCCACGTCGTGCCCACGAGATCCTCCAACGATGGGACGGGGGGCCGGGACGAGATCGCCATCCGCTCCAACATCTCCACAAACAGACCAGAGAGCGGCAGCGTCGACCATTCGGCATTGGCGGTGACGTGGAACAGGATGATCTGCCCATCGCCCACCCGCTTGCGCGTCACGAGCGGCGTGCCATCGGCGAGTGTCGCAATGGTGCGCTCGGCCATGGCGGGGTCCGGCTGCGCCAGGACCTGCGCGGTGATCGCGACATCCTCGGGCACTGCGAGGCCGAAGAAGGGGGAATCTGCGCTGAACGCACGCAGCGTTTTCGGCTCACCCCAGGACATTGCGCCGCCGATGGACCGCCCCCCTGCACGCAAGCGCACGGGCAAGAGCGGGTCCTCCGCGTCGCGGCCCAAATCCGCCGCCGCCAGCCGTGGCCCTGCAAAGCGCAAGAGCACCCCGCCCTGGTCCACCCAATCGAGCACATCTGGCGCCTCCGCCACTTGCGCCACATCGGCGAGCACGATCACATCGGGATTGGCGAGGAGGATGTCAGCCATCGTGCCGCTGACGAGATCCGCCGTGGGGATCAGCGCTTGCTCAAGGTAGTGGAGCGGCGACAACAGTTCGAGCCCCTCGCGATCCTCGCGCCCTGCGATCAGCGCAACCTCGCGCCGCCGCAACCCGTCATCGGTCAGCGCGACTGCGCCCGCGGACCGCGCGCCTGCGACGGCCACATGGGTGATACGGTTGCGCAGTTCGGGCGGCAGGACAAGCGCAGTAGCCGCCTGTGTCGCGCCCTGCTCAAAATCGAGCGTTGCGGTGGCCAGCACACGCTCCACCCCGCCAGGGTCGCGCCCGATGGCGTTGAGATTTGCGACCGCCGGTGCGCCTGCGCGCAGGCGGTGGCCCACGATACGCACGGCGCCGTCCTCGAACCGCACAGGCTCCAGCCCATAAACCGGGCGCGTGCTTTCGAACGCGCTCACGCGGCCCTTGGTTTGCAGCAAGGTAACCAGCCCGTCCCGCGCGTCACGGGCGATGCCGTCTGACATCCAAAACGTCTCAAACCCATCCAAACCCGCCACTTTCGCGGCGAGTGTCCCGTGGTCCGCGCCATCCGGCAGCCAGGGCCGTGGCGCCACGCCAGGCAGCCGCTCCTGCCAGCTTTCCGCGGTTTGGAAAGTGATCGGGCCTGCATCCAGATCGGTGAGCTGCGCAATCGCCACCGCGCGCCCGTCGCGGGCAGCCTCCGTCAGGAGCGCCGACATCCGCTCTTGCCGCTCAGACCAAGTGGGCGCTTCTGCCCAACCGCCATCGACGACGACAAGGATCGGCGCGCGGCTCGCCACATCGACATCTGGGTTCAGGACAGGGCCCGCAAAGCCCAGGATCGCCGCCGCCACAGCCAACATCCGCAACAAGAGCAACCACCAAGGCGTCTTGTCCGTGGTCGTGTCGTCATCGCGGAGCCCCAAGAGCAGGGCCACGCCCGGGAACCGCCGCCGGATCGGGGCTGGCGGCACGGCGCGCAGCAGAAACCAAAGCACCGGCAACGCCGCGAGCGCGGCAAGCAGCCAGGGCGTCACAAAGCCAATGGGACCCAGCGACCACATCAGTGCCGCTCCATCGCGCCATAGAGCCAGAGCAGCGCGGGCTGCGCGTTCTGATCAGTATGGTGAACGTGGAACTGCCAGCCTGCGGCGCGCGCCCAGCCTGCGAGCAGGTCTTTGCGCGCGGCGAGCCGGTCGATGTAGCGGTCGCGCAGCTGGCCCGCCTTCAGCGTTTCGTGCAGCACCGCGCCGCCCATGCTTTCAAAGACGGTGCGCCCGTCATAAGGGAATGCCTCCTCCTCCGGGTCGAGCACCATGAGGAGCGCGCCGCCCACACCGCGGTCGGCGGCCTTTTGGAGCGCCGTTTCAACGGGGGCTGGATCGCCAAGGAAATCGGATATGAACAAAGCCCGGCTGTGCGGCAGCATCCCGCGCGCTTCGGGTTCCCCGAAATCGGGGCCGTCGCCGGGGAGGCTCAGCGCGGCGGCGAGGCGTTCGATCTGATGCTCGCCTGCGCGCGGCGGCAATGAGAACCCCGTCAGGCCGACGCGCTCACCCCCTCGGATAAGCAGGATCGCAACGGCAAGTGCCAGGGTGCGGGCGCGCGTGGATTTCGGCTCCTGCCCTTTGGACGCGAACTCCAAAGACGCCGCATGATCGACCCAAAGGATCACGGATTGCGCGATTTGCCACTCACGCTCGCGCACGAACTCCACATCCGCCATGGCCGACCGCCGCCAGTCGATGGCGCGCGCTGGATCGCCAGGCTGCGCCGGGCGGTATTGCCAGAAATCATCCCCCGTACCCGCGCGCCGCCGCCCGTGATCGCCCAGCATGACCGTCGCCGCGAGCTGTTCGGCTGCGGCGAGGAGCTTGGGGAATGGGGCGGCGAGCGTCTCCGCGTCAGCGCGGAGCGCGAGGGGGTCTGTCACGCGGCGGCCTCGATCCTTGTGATATCGGCCACAACCGTGTCGATGAGCGCGCCCAAATCCTCGCCCCGCGCACGGGCGGAGAAGGACAGCGCCATGCGGTGGCTGAGCACGGGTTTGGCCATGGTGATGACGTCCTCCATGGACGGCGCAAGCCGGCCTTGCAGCAATGCCTCTGCCCGCACGGTCAGCATCAACGCCTGCGCCGCTCGGGGGCCGGGCCCCCAGGCGACATTGTCGCGCACGATCTGGGGCGCATCGGGTTCGGCGGGGCGGAAGGCGCGCACGAGGTCGAGGATCGCCTCCACCACCGCGTCGCCCACAGGCATCCGGCGCACGACCTGCTGTGCGGCAAGAAGCTCATCAGCGGTGAACACAGCCACCGATTCCGCCTCGCTTACACCGGTGGTCGCAATCAGAATGTCGCGTTCAGTCTGGCGGTCGGGATAAGGCACGTTCACCTCCACGAGGAAGCGGTCGAGCTGCGCCTCGGGCAGGGGATACGTCCCCTCCTGTTCAATCGGGTTTTGGGTGGCGAGCACGTGGAAGGGTTTGCCAAGGGGCCGGTTCACACCACCCACGGTCACGGATTTCTCCTGCATCGCTTGCAGCAACGCGGATTGCGTGCGTGGGCTCGCGCGGTTGATCTCGTCAGCCATGAGGAGCTGGCAGAACACCGGCCCTTCGATGAACCGGAACGACCGCGTGCCGTCGCCTGCGGTTTCCAACACTTCAGAGCCCAAGATGTCCGCAGGCATCAGGTCGGGCGTAAACTGCACCCGGTTGTCATGAAGGCCCATGACCGTCCCAAGCGTATCCACAAGCCTCGTCTTGCCTAGCCCCGGCAAACCGATCAGCAGAGCGTGACCACCGGACACCAGTGCAGCCAGCACAAGCTCTACGACCCGGTCCTGACCGATAAACCGTGCCGCAATAGACTGCCGCGCCGCGCCTAGCTTTTCGCCTAGAGTTTCGATTTCGGCGACAAGGTCGGCCTCTTCGCTCATGACATCTCTCCTCGTGCCGCTATACCTGTCAAACTAACGTTGGTTCGGCGAATGGCAAAAGCATGTCTGGTGAGAATATCGTGAAACCCTCCGCGGAAAGCTTGGTGGCCTCGGTCCAAGCGGCCAGCAAGAAAAAAGGGCCGCCGCCGGTCCATCTGTGGAATCCCCCCTTTTGTGGCGACCTGGACATGGAAATCCGGCGGGATGGCACGTGGTTTTACCTCGGAACCCCGATTGGCCGCCCGGGGCTGGTCAAGCTCTTTTCCTCCATTATCCGCAAAGATGGCGACGCATACTTTCTCGTGACCCCTGTCGAAAAAGTAGGCATCCGGGTCGAAGACGCGCCATTTGTGGCCCAAGACTTCACCGTCAACGGCGACGGGCGCGACCAAGTGCTGACCTTTACGACTCACGTGGATGACACCGCGGTGGCCGGTCCCGACGCCCCCATCCGCGTGGTGCGCGACCCTGAAACGGGCGAGCCATCCCCCTACATCCTGATCCGCGCGAACCTGGAGGCGTTGATCGACCGCAAAAGCTTTTACCGGCTCGTGGACCTGGGAACCGTGGAACCCCATGAGGGCGAGGACTGGTTCGGCGTCTGGTCAAGCGGCGCCTTCTTCCCCATCATCCCGGCGGAGGAGCTGCCGTAACATGCCCAAATTCGCCGCGAACCTCACCTGGCTTTTCAAAGAGCTCCCCCTGATCGACCGCGTCCGCGCCGCAGCAGACGCAGGGTTCGACGGGGTCGAAGTGCTCTTTCCCTATGACGTGAACGCGCAGGAGCTGCGCGACGCCTGCGTGATCCACGGGGTTGAGATGGCGCTGATCAATTCCCCCCCGCCGAATTATACGGGTGGGGCACAAGGCTGGGCTGCGGTGCCGGACCTGGCGCCGCGCTTCCGCAAGGATTTCGGCCGCGTGTTGCGCTACGCGCAGGTGCTCAAGCCCCAAATCCTGCACATCATGTCAGGCGTCGCCGACGGCGCGGAGGCGGAGGCCGTGTTCATCGACAACCTCGCCTGGGCCTGTGCGGAAGCGCCAGGTCACAAAATCACGATTGAGGTCATCAACCGGACCACCATGCCGGGCTACTTCCTTCATGACTACGACCAAGCAGCGCAGATCATTGATAAAGTGGGGGCGCCCAACCTCGGGCTGCAATTCGACACGTTCCACGCCCATGAGATCACAGGCGACGTGACGGCCACGTGGGAGGCCCACGGCGCGCATGTCACCCACGTTCAAGTCGGCAACGGCGGCAACCGCCATGAACCGAGCGCTGAGCCATTTGACCACCCCGCATTCTTCGACATGCTCGACGCCGCGGGCTACCGCGGCTGGGTCGCTGGGGAGTACGAGCCCGCAGGTGCGACGGAAGACGGACTTGCGTGGATACGCTGAAAACCGCCTTTCGTTGTCAGAACAATTCGCCTGAGGGTTTACGCAACAACGCCAACTGATAGTGTTTCTAAATTGATATATTAAAAAGGACGCTGATATGGCTCGGGCAATTTTAGTGCTCCTCGCAATTATTTGCTCAGGGCAAGTGGCTGCATCAACGTTCACCGTCGGCGCATCTACCGGGTCTGGCAGCAATACCGATTCCGGCCTGGACCCCGTGTCCGCGTCGAGCAGCTTTACAAACAGCAATGCATTCGCAGGCGCATCTGCTGCATCTGGTGACGGCCTCCTTACCGTAGCTCTGTTGACCACATCGGCCACGATAAGCAGTGTTGGGGGCGTTTCCGGTACAGCGACAGCAAGTGCTTCTCTGTCAGACACATTGTTCTTTTCCGAAAGCAGCGGGACCGTACTACTGAACGTCGCAATTAGTGGTTCGCTTGAACGCTTGGCGACGAACCCATTGCAGCAAAACAACGCGTCACTGTCCTACAATCTTGGCTCAACCGCCTTTAATGGCAGCCTCGGATTCTCGACCGGGCAAATAAATGATACTTCGACACTGAACGACGCACAGTCGGTCTCAATTGCCTTTACCGGCGGTCAACTGAATCTGACCGCAAACTTGCTCGCGCAGGGGCGATGTGGCTCCAGCGGCGGAGCTGACGGTCAGTGCGAAGTGAACATGTCGGACGTCCGGATGGTGTTTTCTGGCATGAGCGTTCTGAATGGCTCAGGGACCCAGGACGACGCGATCTATTCCGGCTCAACCTCTGGGTTTGACTATGTCGCGGGGTTTGATGCGAACAATATTGCGCCGGTGCCAGTGCCCGCTGGTGGCGCGCTTTTGGCCGCTGGTCTTGTGTTGCTTTCCCGGCTTCGTAGACACGGGTAACCGGTGGGAGGTCTTAGCCTCCCACCTTACTTTGACCTCTTAATCCTCGTCGTCGTCAGTATCGCCCGGCAGGTTAAAGAAGCTGTCTGCATCTGGCAGCGGCGCCTCTTTTTCGTCGTCGTCCTGAGTTTCGGACAACGTAAAGGTCTCAAGCCCGCTGATCGCTGTCGGGATCTTAGGCTCCGGCTCCATGGTCAGGCTCTGCTCGGTGGAGACGAGCTTGCGGCGCTCGTCATCAGACATCGCTGTGCCCTCGGCAGCCTTCTTCGCGTTGGCTTTCTGAACGGCGGCATCAAGCTCCGTCTGCTTACAAAGGCCAAGCGCCACCGGGTCGATGGGCTGGATGTTAGAGATGTTCCAATGCGTGCGCTCGCGGATCGATTGGATCGTCGGCTTCGTCGTGCCGACCAACTTGCCGATTTGCCCGTCGGTCAGTTCGGGGTGAAACTTCACGAGCCACAGGATCGCCGCTGGGCGGTCCTGACGCTTGGACAGCGGCGTGTAGCGCGGCCCGCGGCGCTTTTCTTCGCCCTGGGCGGCGGCATAATATTTCAGCTTGAGCTTGTGGGCCGGGTTGGCCTCGGCCTTGTCGAGCTCTTCTTGGGTCAGCTGGTTGTTGGCAACCGGATCAAACCCTTTGACGCCCACGGCCACGTCCCCATCGGCGATGCCCTGAACCTCCAACTCGTGAAGCCCCACGAAATCTGCGATCTGCTTAAAGCTCATGGTCGTGTTGTCCACGAGCCAGACCGCCGTGGCTTTTGCCATAATGGGTTTTCCGTCAGCCATTGCTGCCTCCGTTTGAATGCACCTATCCCGTCGCCTGGCTGAGGCTGTCCTGGCTTGGCCAGAATGCGCTACCTTGTGAAGGGAGTTAGCGGGGATATAAGCGTGAGGCTCACAAAGGGAAAGCCCTCAAATGCGCAGCATCCTGGTCTTACTTATGCTCCTCGCCCCGCCGGCCCTTGCCCGTGGCGAGCGGAGCGGTGACTTTGACTACTACGTGCTGGCGCTGTCCTGGTCGCCCAATTGGTGCGCGCGCGAAGGCGATGCGCGCAGTGCAGCGCAATGCGACACCGATCTGGGGTGGTCGCTGCACGGGCTTTGGCCACAATACGAGCGTGGCTGGCCCTCCTACTGCCCTACAACAGCGCGGAACCCCTCGCGGGCGATGACGGGGGCGATGGCCGATATCATGGGCTCCAGCGGGCTCGCATGGCACCAGTGGAACAAGCACGGCACCTGCACGGGCAGTTCGGCGGCGGAGTATTACGCCGCCTCCCGCGCGGCCTATGAGGCGATCACACGCCCCGCTGCTTTTCGACAACTCGAGCGGACATTCGAGATCAGTGCCCGCATCGTGGAGGAGGCGTTTATCCAGTCCAATCAGCAACTTGAGCCCGATATGATCACCATCACGTGCCGAGACGGGTATATCCAAGAGGCGCGCATCTGCCTGACCAAGGACCTGGCCCCGCGCGCTTGCGGCGCTGATGTGCGGCGCGATTGCCAGGCGCGCGACGCGCTCTTTACGCCCATTCGCTAGACCTTAACCCTTCGCCGCTAGGCACATCGCAAATGTTGCGAGGTGCTTTGAACATGCGAACTTTCCTTTTTGCCTGCGCGCTCCTGCCCGGCGCGCTGAACGCGGACACTCTCGGCGTGAACTTTTCCGCCTTTCCGGCGGGCACGGTCTTTGACTACAGCGATTCCAAGGAAGGCCGCTTTGCGGAGGTCTATATGGGCGAACGCGGGGGCCGCCACGTCATGGAGCGGCGCAAAGGCGGTGAATACGGCGAGCTCTACTTCGCCAGCACATTCAACGCCGAAGGGCTCGAGGTGGAGCGCGCTTACGCCACCGGCCGCACCCTGCGCTACGCGCCCTATAACTGCGAGCGGGTGGTGGGGACATGCAGCCATACGGTCGAAACAGACCGCGGCGCGCGGCGCGTCGACGTCACCACAAATTGGAAGGGCGACCGATTTGTCATGGACATGCAGTTCGAGGGCGTCGCAAATCCGCGCCGCCGCTACTTTCAAATGGCCGCCAATGGCGTCGTCGACTTTGTCCGCGAAAACGACCGCCAACAAAAACTCGAAGCGATCCGCGCCCCGAACTGAGCCGCGGACCACGACCCCAGAAACGCAAAAGGCCCCGGAGCTTCCCGCCCCGGGGCCTTCTTTTCCAAAGAAAACAAGGCCTGCTTAGCCCCGCTCCTCCACGATCTCCACGAGGTGGGGGATAGAGTTCACCATCCCGCGCACGGAGGGGGTGTCCTCCAGCTCACGGGTCTTGTGCATTTTGTTGAGCCCCAGCCCGATCAGCGTCTGACGCTGCTTTTGCGGGCGGCGGATGGGGGAGCCGATCTGTTTGACCACAATCGTTTTCGCCATGGGTTAGGCCTCCTCGGTCTGGGCCGCTGGGGCCTCATCGCGCTTGGGCAGGATGTCGGCGACCTTTTTGCCGCGACGCTGCGCGACCATGCGGGGCGACGATTCACGGCCAAGGCCGTTCAGCGTTGCGCGGATCATGTTGTAAGGGTTCTGGGACCCGATGGACTTTGCCACCACGTCCTGAACGCCCAGCATTTCAAACACGGCACGCATTGGACCACCCGCGATGATCCCGGTCCCGGTTGGAGCTGTGCGCATCACGACCTTACCGGCGCCATGACGGCCCTCGATGTCGTGGTGAAGCGTGCGGCCCTCTTTCAGGGGCACACGCACCATCTGACGCTTGGCTTGCTCAGTGGCCTTGCGGATCGCCTCAGGCACCTCTTTCGCTTTACCTTTGCCAAAGCCCACGCGGCCCTTTTGGTCGCCCACAACGACAAGCGCGGCAAAACCGAAACGCTTACCGCCTTTGACGGTTTTGGACACGCGGTTGATCGCGACCAAGCGATCTGCAAATTCTGGGGTCTCGTCTTCGCGGTTGCGACCGCGACCCCGGTTATCACGCTCTGCCATTGTGGCCTCCTTGAGCTTTTGGTTGTCCAACCCAGGTGGCGATACCGCCCCGGATCATCGAGAGAGGCTCTCCCTCTCTGCAAAGCAAGGTGCGCGGTGCGCACCCTACCGTTTTCACATGCCGTAGGGTGCGCATTGCGCACCCCGCCGCATCAGAACTTCAGACCACCTTCGCGCGCGGCATCCGCGAGCGATTTGATCTTGCCATGGAACAGGAACGCGCCGCGGTCGAAGATCACTTCTTCCACGCCAGCCTTTTTCGCGCGCTCGGCGATTGCCGCGCCCACTTTGGCTGCTGCTTCCATGTTGTTTTTGCCCACAACGCCGAGATCCTTTTCCAGGCTCGATGCTGCCGCCACGGTCACGCCCTGCACATCGTCGATCACCTGGACCGAAATGTTCTTGGACGAGCGGTGCACGCTCAGACGTGGCTTGCCATTGGCAATCTTGCGCAGCTTGTTGCGGTTCCGCAGGCGGCGCTTCTGAAAGAGTTGGAGCTTAGAATTAGCCATCTTACTTCTTCTTCCCTTCCTTGCGGAAGATGAACTCGCCCTTGTAGCGGATGCCCTTGCCTTTGTACGGCTCGGGCTTGCGCCACTCGCGGATGTTGGCCGCCACTTGACCAACCTGCTGTTCATCAGCACCTTCGATAACGATCTCAGTGACTTTAGGCGCCGTGACGGTCACACCGGCTGGCACGTCGTAGTTCACATCGTGGCTGAGGCCGAGCGACAGTTTCAGCGTGTTGCCCTGCATCTGCGCACGGTAACCAACACCCTGGATCTCCAGCTCTTTCTTGAAGCCCTGCGTCACACCCGTCACGCAGTTCTGCACCATCGTGCGGGACATGCCCCACTGCTGGCGCGCGCGCTTGGACTTGCCGCGTGGCTCGACGAGCACCTTGCCGTCATCGACGGTGAGCGTGACATCATCGGTGGCCTTGAAGCTGCGAGTGCCCTTTGGGCCCTTCACTTCGATCTGTTGGCCGCTGACCTTGGCTTCTACGCCGGAGGGCAGCTCGACCGGTTTTTTCCCAATACGAGACATCGTTCCCTCCTTAGAAGACGGTGCAGAGCACTTCGCCACCCACACCGTGGGTCCGCGCGCTTGCATCGGTCATGACGCCCTTGGACGTGGTCACAATGGCCACACCCAGGCCCTGACGGACCTGCGGGATGTCGTTCTTGTTGAGGTACACGCGGCGGCCAGGCTTGGACACGCGCTTGATCTCGCGGATGACGGGCTCGCCCTCGTAGTACTTGAGGGAGATTTCGATGGCCGGGTGGCCGTCTTTGCCGGTCGTGGATTCAAACCCGCGGATGTAGCCCTCGTCGGCCAGCACTTCGAGGACACGCACGCGCGCCTTGGATGCCGGGGTTTCGACGGTGGACTTGCGCCGCAGTTGAGCGTTGCGGATCCGGGTGAGCATATCGCCGATAGGATCGTTCATATCTTACCCTCCCTTACCAGCTGGACTTGACCATGCCGGGGATCTGGCCGGCAGAACCGAGGTCCCGCAGCGCAATCCGGCTGATCTTGAGTTTGCGGTAGTAGGCGTGGGGACGCCCGGTGAGCTGGCAACGGTTGTGCAACCGCGTCGCCGAGGAGTTGCGCGGCAGTTTGGCCAGCTTGAGCTGTGCCTTGAAACGCTCTTCCATCGGACGGCTTTCGTCGCGCGCGATCTCTTTGAGCTCTGCACGTTTTGCGGCGTATTTCTTCACCAGCTTTTCGCGCTTAACTTCGCGGGCGATCATGGATTTCTTAGCCATTGATCAGTTTCCTTGCTTGGTGAACGGCATGTTGAACTTCGTCAGAAGCGCGCGCGCTTCGTCATCCGTTTTCGCCGTTGTGCAGATGATGATGTCCATGCCGAGCATGTCGACGACCTTGTCGAAGTCGATCTCGGGGAAGACGATGTGCTCTTTGATACCAAAGGCGTAGTTGCCCCGGCCATCAAACGAGCTCGGCTTCACACCGCGGAAGTCACGGATGCGCGGCATCGCGATCGTGATTAGGCGGTCGAGGAATTCATACATCCGGTCCCCGCGCAGCGTCACTTTCGTGCCGAGCGGCATGTCCTCGCGGACACGGAAACCAGCGATGGAGTTCTTGGCTTTCGTCACCACGGCCTTTTGGCCTGCAATCGCGGTCAGATCTTCCTGAGCAGCTTTCACTTTCTTGGTGTCTTTAACGGCGTCACCGATGCCCATGTTCAGGACAATCTTGTCCAGACGGGGCGCCATCATCGCGTTCTTGTAGCCGAACTCTTCAACCATCGCCGCTTTGATCGACGTCGCGTAGAGATCTTTCAGGCGTGGGGTGTATTCAGTTGCATCAAGCATTAGACTGTCTCCCCCGTGGATTTCGCGAAGCGGACCTTTTTGCCGTCTTCCATGCGGAAGCCCACACGGGTGGCCTTGCCGTTGGAGTCGAGCAGTGCGAGGTTCGACAGATCAATCGGCATCGCCTTTGGGATGCGACCGCCTTGCGACGTTTGCGACTGGCGTGTGTGGCGAACGGCCATGTTCACACCGTCAACAACTGCTTTGCCAGCGGCCGGGTTCACGGACGAAATCTCGCCCTCCTTACCCTTGTCCTTGCCAGCAAGCACGACGACCTTGTCGCCCTTTTTCAACTTAGCAGCCATCTCAGAGCACCTCCGGCGCAAGCGAAATGATCTTCATGAAGTTCTTTGCCCGCAGTTCGCGCACAACCGGCCCAAAGATACGGGTGCCGATCGGCTCCCCGTTGTTGTTCAGGATCACGGCCGCGTTGCGGTCAAAACGGATCGCTGTGCCATCTTCGCGGCGCACTTCCTTTGCCGTGCGAACGACGACGGCCTTGCGGACGTCACCTTTTTTCACACGACCACGTGGAATGGCCTCTTTGACGGACACAACGATGATGTCGCCGACCGAGGCGTATTTACGCTTCGAGCCGCCAAGAACCTTGATGCACTGAACCCGGCGCGCGCCAGAGTTGTCAGCAACATCCAGATTCGTCTGCATCTGAATCATCGGTATACTCCCGACCTTGGGGACCGCCGCCTTACGGACATTGACCCCCGGGTTTCGTATGAACGCACTAACCCTCCGGGCTAGCGCGGATGGGGCCGTCTAGAGGAGCTTCGGGAGCCGCGCAAGAGTTAAGTGGGGGAACCTGCTATGTTTCCGGACATCCGCCATTGAACAGGTCAAAAGTTGCTGAAAAGGCGAGGTATGGCTCAACCTCGCCTACTTTGGGCCCGTAAAAGTCAAACTGTAGATTTATTATTGCAACTTCCGGCGCGCCATCAATCCTCGTAACGAATTCAAGAAGCGCAGGAAGGATGTCTGAGCAAAAGACCGGAAGAACCGCATAAAAATCATCTTCCGTCGCGATCCGGCTTGACGGCACATGCACTGCAAGCCCGTGAGCCCGCCCTCCGTCTTCAGCCGACCTTTCAAAAAAGCCAAGCTCAACATCATTCCAGTCCAGCTTAATTTGCTCCGAAATGACCTGAGTCGAGGAAAAAAGCACTGTCAAGAAAATCGCGATTAGACGGCCCAAGTAATCCAACTCCCAAAATACCCTACCAGCGATGCCTAACACGTCTTAGCTAGGCACCCAACTCAATCCAGTTGATGTGCACTCAGCTCAACCTACAAACCTCGGCCCGGGCACCGGGCCGCGCCCGACCCTCCCCCCGGGAGGGCGTACTTCGAACGAATGCCACGCACGCGGACGGATCAGTCAACCGAACACCCATCCCACCAAACCGCAAAAACCCGCGCAGGCTCGGGCGCGCCCCTCGGACCTCGACAGTGAGCTAGAACAACATGCGGGTGCTTAGGTGTAACCGCCAGAGCGCCAAATGACGGCTCCACGCTAATGAGGCGGACCAGAAAGCCACCGGGTCAGTTCTCTCGAGGAACTTCTCATCAGGAATATGAAGGCCCAGATTGCAACGAACCCAGAAACGGCGCCTGACCACAAGAGAACTTCGACGAGCGGATCCTCATTAACTTCTAGCCAAGTCAAACTTTCGGCCAGAAGGTATGTTTCCCTTCTCGATGCCGCCAGCAAGCTAAGGGCCGCACCGAGCGAACCTGAAATGAGAAGCAGTGCCCAAACCTTCATAAGCATAGGGGTACCAAAGAAATTCTTCACACTTAAACAAAAAACGCGCCCCTCGCCGGACGCGCTTTCATATCTCGTAGGCCGGGCTTCAGCCCAGCGCGCCTCACGCGTCGCCGCCCGAATACACTTCCCAGCGCTCTGTCTTCGGTCGCGGCGGGCATTCGATGATGCGCACGCGGGGAAAGGGGCCAGCCCTTACCCCGACCACAGCCCTCAAACGCGGCGGCGGCGGCCAAGCAGGCCCAAACCGGCGAGCCCTCCCATCAGCAGCGGCAACGCTGCAGGCACAGGGACCTGCGCGGATTCATCGGCGATCGCCAAGACACGTGATCCATTTGCTAGGAACGCACGGGTCGACTGAAACGACACATCATCAACCTCGACCATGCCAGTGTTGAAGTTGTAAACCGCGATCGCAACGAACAGGCTCCCGCCATTCGGGTAGGTCTTGTACACAAAGAAGGCTCCGTAATCGCTGCCACCGAATTGATACCCGGAATTTTGTGTTGGCAGCAGGTTTGCGGATGCGAGTGCAAGGTCGCTTGCCAAGGTTGCATCTCCCCACCAGTCCTGACCCTGCAACAAAGCGACGTTTGAACTGTAGTTGATAAAGTCAGTCGTCAGGTCGTAGTCGGTCCCGCTGACCGTCACGGTTGCGGCCTGCGCACCCCCAGCAAGGGTCGCAAGCGTAAAGGCTACCGCACAGGCGGCAGCCGCGAGAGCATCGCGAAAAAGCATAGTGAGTTTCCAGTATTTGCGCGGCCAAAAAACGCACTGAGTGCGACGCGCCCATTTCAAAGTCCCGCGCTCTTCAGCATCAGCCCGGACCGCAGCAAGCCAGTTGGCCTATAAGGCGCCCAATCGTACACGCTTCGCTTGGCAAACACGCTCGACAGGGGTGACGTTAACGGAAAATTATCCAAACGTATAACGGAAAGTTGATGCGGCATCTGTTAGGGGAGCAGACATCGACGCATGCCGGCGTCTCTGAGGGCTTGGTGCAAAATCAGACGCGCCATGGACTGTGGGTGCATTTATCGATGTCCGTTGTGGTTTCGCCCCCGCGTCAGACCCCGAATACACGTCCCAGCGCTTCGTCGTCGAGCGCAGCGGGTCTTGGACTTTCCCCTCCGCATCAGGCACGGTCCCCTTGCGTGGTCTAGGACGGAGGCATGGACCTATAGCAAAGACCATTCCCACTTGGTTCGTCGCCGCTGCCTTGCTGACTGCGCTGACGATCATTGGCCATGAGTTGGCCCATTACCTCACCGCCGCCGCGGTGGGGGCGCAAGACCTGTCGTTGCATTGGGCCGATGTCACCTTCTTGGAGGACAGCATCGGCAACCTCGCGACCGCCGCTATCTGGGCGGCGGGGCCCCTCTTCAATCATGTGATAATCCTATGGGCCCTGCTCAGCAGGTCCTCCCACGTCGCGGTGTTGGCACTGGGCCTTGGGGCCTGCTCACGCCACATCGTGATCCTGCCCTTCACGATCAAAAGCCTCGCAGGCCAGGACGTCTCGACATTCACGAATGACGAAGTGACGGTGGCCAGCGCGCTTTCCATTTCGGCGACACCCTTGGGTGTCTTAACGGTTACACTAGGCGTCACCGGTCTCGTCATCGTCCTGATGCGTGCTTTCCGCGCTCAAGGCATTGCGGGCGCACTCGCGCTCTTTGTCGGGTGCATTGCGGGCATTGCGCTCTGGTCATTTGTCGGCCCGGTCCTGCTGCCCGGCGGCAAGGGCCTGGACTAGCCCCTTAGAACGCAAAACGCGCCCCTCTCGGGACGCGCTTTCAAATCTCGTAGGCCGGGCTTCAGCCCGGCGCACCTTACGCCTCAGAACCCGAATACACTTCCCAGCGCTTCGTCTTCGACCGCGGCGGGCATTCGATGATGCGCACGCTGTCGCCGATCTTGTACTCGTTCTTCTCGTCGTGCGCGCGGTAAGTCTTGGACTTACGAACCGTCTTTTGCAGCAGCGGGTGCTTGAAGCGACGCTCGACGCTTACAGAGATCGTCTGATCGTTCTTGTCGCCGGTGACGGTGCCGGTCAGGATACGCTTAGGCATCGGAGGCCTCCCCACGTGCTTTTTCGTTCAAAATCGTCTTCACGCGGGCGGCGTCCCGCTTCACCTGGCGCATGCGCGCGGTGTTTTCCAATGCGCCCGTCGCCTGCTGAAACCGCAGGTTAAACGCTTCTTTCTTCAGATTGGTCAGCTCTTCACGGAGCTGGTCGGGAGTCTTCTCCCGCAGGTCACTGGCGTTCATCGCCCTCTCCTTTTGCTCTCACCGGCGGGCCATGCACAGTTGTCTGCACGTCACCCGATTCCCGATGGGTCTCATGAAACGCCGCGTGTAGCCCCCGCTTGGACGCCGCGCAACCCCTTACCGAGCCGCGCGGAACTGCTCCACATCCGCAAGGAGCGCTTCCATCTCCGCATCCTCGATCTTGAGCTGGCGCAGCTTTTCCACCAACTCGCGGATATAGTCATAGCTCGTGCCCAAAATGCCCTCGCCCGTGGCCAGATATTCCACCTGCGCCGCCCACGACAGATCAAGCTCGATCCCGTCCGCATCCGGATCGGCCACGAATACCATGACCTGGATCGGGCCTTGCGCTGTTTGCGCGGGGTGCCACGCGGGCAAATACGCAGGACCAAGAAGCTCGCGGCGACACAGGCGCGCGGTCTCTTCCTCCACCGCCTCAGGCGCGATGCGGTAGGCCAGCCCATCGCAATGCGCCCCCGGTGCCAACCCAGCCATCAGCCCCGGTGCATCGGGATTGCCACGCCCGCCCACATCGTCCTTGAGCACGAACCGGCGCGCATACCCGTCGATGCGGGCACGCCGCACCTCGGCAAAATGAAACCCCGGGTCCCACATGAGGGAGCCATAGGCGAACACCCAAACCTCCTCCGCGGGCGCCTGCGCCATAAGCGCTCGGCGCATCCCCTCACGCACCGCATCGCTGTGTACGTCAAAGGGCGTGAGGCCTGCGTCCAGCATCAACTGCACAAAGCGGGCCGCGGTCATGTCATAGAAAAAAGAGCTCTCAGGCGCGTTGATCGCACCGCGCAGCGACGGGTGGTGGAGAAATGGGTCCATCCGATCCTGTTAGCAAAGGCACGGTCCCAGCGTTAGCCGCATAACGACGCCAGGCGCAGCATCGCTGGACAAAGGGAAACACCCCGCGCTACCCACCTCCCATGGCCATCTCATCGCTCTTCTCCACCCGCATCTACTCCGCCGCTCTGAACACCCGCGGCCCGGGCGTAGACGCAAGCGAGCTCGAAGCCGCTTGCCTGGGCATCGCCGATGACGACGACGCGGGGGAGGCATGGTGCGAGGAAAACAATTTTCCCGGCTACACCTCCTATGCCTCGCTCACGGACCTACCCTGGCGCTTCCCCATCTTTGCCGACGTGGTGGCTGCCCTCGACGCCCATGTCGCGGCCTTTGCCAACGAGCTCGCCTTCGACCTCGGCGACAAACCCCTGACGCTGGAAGACATCTGGATCAACATCTTACCGCCAGGCGGCATCCACACGGGCCACCTGCATCCGCACGCGGTGATCTCTGGCACCACGTATGTCGCGCTGCCCGAGGGCACGAATGCGCTCAAACTCGAAGACCCGCGCCTGCCCATGATGATGGCTGCCCCACCCCGACGCCCAGACGCGCCCGACGACCTGAAAACCTTCGCCTACCAACGCCCAAAAGTAGGCGATGTCCTGCTCTGGGAAAGCTGGCTTAGACACGAGGTGCCCATGAACATGTCCGACGACAACCGGATCTCTGTCAGCTTTAACTACCGGTGGGGCTAGACGCCAAAAGCCCTCTCCCGGGGGAGAGGGTTGGGTGAGGGCGAGGGGCCTCGCGCGCCCTAAGATGCCGCCTTTGCCAGCACGTCCTCAAGCCACGGCACGGCCACATCCTCGGGCATGTCAGACCCTGACGCGTCATAGATGCCCCGTTCGCCAACCATCACCGCTTGCCGCGCAATCATCTCGTTCATCAACTGCTCGGAGCCCTGATTGAACGTCTCGCCAAACGTCCGGTCGCCCAAGCCAAAAATCGCAAAGCTCAACCCGCTCAGATCCGGCTTCGCCCCCTGCAACTTGTCAAAAAACGCCTCCGCGGTCGACGGCAGCTCGCCCGTGCCAAAGGTCGAACAGACCAGCACGTGAAACGCGTCTTTGTCGAGCGCCGTAGGGTCCGCGTCGTCCATGTCGGTGACGGTGGTCTCGTGATCCCCGTTTACCGCAGCCTCCATATCCTCGCACAGCATCTCCGCCGTGCCGGTCTCTGTCCCATAGAGAAATTGAACGCGCATGATGTCCCTCACCTTGCCTGAGCCTAGTCGGAGTTAGGCCGAAAGGGGTGCGCAGGCAATCGGCATTTTCGTGAGGCCGCTTAGGAACTCACAAACCCGGCAAAGAGCGAAATGAACGCGCCCACATGCACCACGACAATCGCCTTGTCCTTCCACATGAAGCCCACGGCCATCCAAAGGATGATGCCAACGAAAAAGGCATAGATGTTCCAAGGCGTCATATTGAGCCCGGTAAGGCCATAGCCCACAAGCTGCACGGCAGTGGCGATCCATTTCACAGTGTCGACGCGGGTCATGGCGGGCTCCTGGCTGGGACTAAGCGGCCTTAGTCGCCCGCAGTGCCGCAAGCAATGGCATCGCCATTTTTGGCCCGCACCTCAGAAGCCGCACCCGGGCGCGCAAGCGCCCTGCCCGACCTCCCCCCCCGGGAGGGCAACTGCGACGGTGCAATTAGAAGGAAGGTATGAGTTTTGGAGAGCATTGCGCTCCGCCCACATGGCTCAAAGCCCTCCCGAGGTCGGGCAGGGCGCTTGCGCGTTATCGCACGGCATCATTTGCCGATTGAGGCAGCGAGTGCACCTGCGACGACTGAAAACGCCTCTGGAGCGAAGAAAATCATGCTCAAAGCGATTGTCGCCAAGAGGACCGCTCCCAAGCCTGTGCCCGTGCTGCCAAGCAGATTTAGTTCGGCGTCATACAACAAGTGCAGAAACTCGTTTGAAATGGGCCCACTTCTTGCCACCGGATGAGGCGAATAAATGCTGCTGATTTGTTGTATAGTGATTTCACTCGGAGAGGACGAATTTGGCACGGGATATTTCATGTAGAGGTCTTTCCTATTTATATTGTCTCATAAGGTAGGGGTATTGCCTCTTGGCCTTCGATCCTCCGTTAACCCTTTGTTTAAGAAAAGAAACGCGGCTCCTTTCGGAGCCGCGCTTTTGACACTTACCAGGTGCGGCCCGGACGGTTTCGTTCCGAAACCGCCTACACCGCACTCCTGATCGCCGCTAAAGACGGCGACAGGTTTACCAGTCTTCCCGCACCACGACGCGGCTCTTGATCGGCAGCTTCATCGCAGCAAGGCGCAGGGCCTCGCGCGCGACGGAGTCATTCACACCGTCGATCTCGAACATCACGCGGCCGGGTTTGACCTTTGCGGTCCACCGGTCGACGGAGCCCTTACCTTTACCCATCCGCACTTCGATCGGCTTGGCCGTCACAGGCAGGTCGGGGAAGATACGGATCCAGACACGGCCCTGTCGCTTCATGTGGCGCGTCATGGCCCGGCGGGCGGCTTCGATCTGGCGCGCTGTCACCCGCTCGGGCTCCAGAGCTTTCAGACCATAGGAGCCGAAGTTCAGGTCGGAGCCACCTTTGGCGAGACCCTTGATCCGGCCCTTATGGGCCTTCCGGTACTTTGTACGCTTTGGCTGTAGCATTGTTTTCTACCTTCCTCAGCGACGACCGCCGGCACCGCGCGGTGCTGGGCCGTCTTGGATCTCTTGAGCCTTGCGATCGCGAGCCGACGGGTCGTGCTCCATGATCTCGCCTTTGAAGATCCAAACTTTGATGCCGATGATGCCGTAGGGCGTTTCCGCCTCTGCATGTGCATAATCGATGTCCGCACGCAGGGTGTGAAGCGGCACGCGGCCCTCACGATACCATTCGGTCCGCGCGATTTCCGCGCCGCCGAGACGGCCCGCAACGTTCACACGGATACCCTGGGCACCCATACGCATGGCGTTCTGCACGGCCCGCTTCATCGCACGGCGGAACGACACACGACGCTCCAGCTGTTGCGCGATGCTTTCGGCCACCAGCGGCGCGTCGAGCTCGGGCTTGCGCACTTCAACGATGTTGAGGTGCAGCTCGCTGTCGGTCATGTTCGCGACCTTCTTGCGGAGCCCTTCGATATCGGCGCCTTTTTTGCCGATGATCACGCCCGGACGGGCGGTGTGGATCGTCACGCGGCACTTCTTGTGCGGACGCTCGATGATCACACGGCTTACACCGGCTTGCTTGCATTCCGTCTGGATGAACTCGCGGATCTTCAGATCCTCGAGCAGCAGGTCACCATAGTCTTTGGTGTCTGCGTACCAGCGGCTGTCCCAGGTACGGTTGACCTGCAGACGCATCCCAATCGGGTTGACTTTATGTCCCATTAGGCTTGCTCCTCGATCTGGCGCACCTTGATGGTGAGTTCCGCGAACGGTTTGATAATACGGCCAAAACGACCACGCGCCCGTGGGCGGCCGCGCTTCATCGTCAGGTTCTTGCCAACCCAGGCCTCGGCCACGATGAGCTCATCAACGTCGAGGTTGTGGTTGTTTTCCGCGTTCGCGATGGCGGACTGAAGGCATTTCTTCACGTCACCGGCGATCCGCTTTTTGGAGAAGGTCAGGTCCGTGAGGGCCTTGTCCACCTTCTTGCCGCGGATCATCGCTGCCACCAGGTTCAGTTTCTGCGGGCTTGTGCGAAGCATGCGCGTTTTCGCCATTGCTTCGTTGTCAGCCACGCGGCGGGGGTTCTTTTCCTTGCCCATGACTTACTTCCGCTTCGCTTTTTTGTCCGCCGCGTGGCCGTAATAGGTCCGCGTGGGGGAGTATTCGCCAAACTTCTGGCCGATCATCTCCTCAGAGATCATAACCGGGACGTGCTTGCGGCCATTGTAAACCCCAAAGGTGAGGCCCACGAATTGCGGCAGGATCGTCGAACGGCGCGACCAGATCTTGATGACTTCGTTGCGCCCGCTTTCGCGAGCTTTTTCAGCCTTTTTAAGGACATAGCTGTCCACAAAAGGGCCTTTCCAAACAGAGCGTGACATGTGTTACCGCCCCTTCTTCTTAGCGTGCCGCGAGCGGATGATAAGCTTCTGGCTGGCCTTGTTTTTATTGCGGGTGCGCTTGCCCTTGGTGGGCTGGCCCCAGGGCGACACGGGGTGACGACCACCGGACGTCCGGCCCTCACCACCACCATGGGGGTGATCGACCGGGTTCATCACGACACCACGCACAGAGGGGCGGATGCCCTTGTGGCGGTTGCGACCGGCCTTACCGAAGTTCTGGTTGGAGTTGTCGGGGTTCGACACGGCGCCCACCGTGGCCAGGCATTCCTGGCGCACCATCCGAAGCTCGCCGGAGCTCAGGCGGATCTGAGCATAACCACCATCGCGGCCCACGAACTGGGCGTAGGTGCCTGCGGCGCGGGCGATTTGGCCGCCTTTTCCGGGCTTTAGCTCGATGTTGTGGATGATTGTGCCGATCGGCATGCCGGAGAACGGCATCGTGTTGCCCGGCTTGATGTCCGCCTTCGCAGACGACACCACCTGATCCCCGATTGCCAGACGCTGCGGCGCGAGGATGTAAGCCTTTTCACCGTCCTGATACTGGATCAGCGCGATAAAGGCCGTGCGGTTGGGGTCATATTCGATCCGTACGACCGTGGCCGTAACGTCTTGTTTCTTACGCTTAAAATCGACGATCCGATAGAGACGCTTCGCGCCCCCGCCCTTGCGGCGCATCGTGATCCGTCCGGTGTTGTTGCGGCCACCATTCTTGGTGAGACCTTCGGTCAGCGCCTTGATAGGACGCCCCTTATACAGCTCCGAACGGTCGATCAGAACCAGCCCACGCTGGCCCGGCGTCGTCGGCTTGTACGACTTGAGTGCCATGTTCACTGTCTTCCGTTTGAACGACGACCCCGAGCAATCCCAGACCCGCCTATGTAGGCCGGGCTTCAGCCCGGCGGAGTATAGGGCCCCGAAGGTCCCCGGTTTTGACTCGTTTTGTACAAGATTCAGGAAGCCTGAAATCAACTTGTACAAAAACTTAAGAGGCCCCGGAGAATCCGAGGCCACCTGAGATGCGCGCTGATAGCAGGGGGTTTGGGGGGTGTCTAGGGGTCGCCTACTCAGTCCACCAACTTCCAAACGGTGAGCCCGGCATGCTGGTCAACCGCCTTGATCGAAAACCTATCACTGGGCGGCATATTTGATTGGAGAAGCGCATGGATGTCATTTAGCACTGCCCGGCTTGACGCAACATACCCATGGGCCAAAGCACCGAGCTCCTTCTCATTGACAATAATCGTATCGAGTCCAGTCATCGTGAATGTAGGTGGCTTCAATCCAACCCTGCTGAATCCGTGAAGCCACTTAGACAACTTCAAGGCTTTATCTCTATTCCCAACATAGGAAGTGGTCCGATCAGCGTTTGTTGTAGCATGTTGACCGATGTTCGGCATCGTTCCCGCATCAACATCCGCAGCAGCTAGTACTACTTGGTGAAGGGATGTAAGTGCACCGGAGTTTCTCGAAGCGAGAACTTCAAGCGCACCAAGAAGGCATCTGCAGCCCATACTGTGCGCAACAAGGCTTACCCCCTTCTCCGGAAAGGCCACGCTGAAGCATTCAATAAAGTCGGCAAGGTTGTATTTATTTCGCTCAACAGTGGCCTCATCCGCTGGGTACTCTTGTGTTTCGCCCTTAGTCGGCCAACTGAACAGGCCAATACCCTGACTAAGCCCTAGATCATGTCCGAACTGCGCGGCCCTTACGACCGCGTCGTCGAAGGTGTTATTGTAGCCGTGCACAAAAATAGTCGGCCGGTGAATCTTGTTGGTCTTAGCGTTCACTTGTTGCAGAATCTTGAAGAACAACTCTTCATTAAGAGAGATCAAGGCTGTGCGCTTAACTTCATCCGGCTTCTTATTGAAAAGTCTACGCCAAAGAGAGGGGCCAATGTTTCCTAAGCGGTGCTGGGCCGGTATCGTTACCTCCGCAACACCGTAACTCATTTTCCGCCGATCAGTTGCGGTAAAATCTACTAGCGCTCCGCGTTCGAACACAGGTCGCCGTGTGGTACCGAAGAATACATCATAAACGTTCTTGTGAGTCTTCTCGGGATCAACCTTTGTCGGTTCGTCAGCCCCTCTCGCGACAGTCTGTTCGTAAACACTTCGGGCAGCCCGCATTGCATTTCGGGAGGTATAGAATTCGATTTTGCTCGAAGCATACGCTGCCTGAAGGACGTCAGGGACCACCTCACCGATATAGACTGCACCTCTTAGTCCGGCATCCTTAAGAAAGACACGCTCAAGCGATGTGTTCTCAAAAACGGCACCCTCCAACCATGATCCCGACAAGTCTGCATCAGTTAATCGCCCCCCAAGAAACTTACACTTTCTGAGGTTAGAGTTAGAAATAGACGCACGCGACAAGTTCGCATGGTCGAACCTTGATCTCTGAAAATTCAAATTAGATAGCTCGGCGCCAGACAGGTCAGATTCAGAAAGGTCAATTCCCTCAAAGTACCTTGAAGCCTTGGGATCATCGCGAAAATCCACTGGCAAGATCTCTTGAAAACTTAGTCCGCTGAGGTCAGGCGAAAACTTTACACGCGAGCGCCTTTTGTTCCAAGCGACCACGCCTTCTCTAAGCCAAGTTACGTGCCACCGATCTGCCATTACTCTCTTTTTTAATTTGCCCAGTAATACCTATCCCGCACTATAACTAAAGCATATAAGTGCAAAAGGCTCGTTCTTTCGAACGAGCCCCTCGGAAACCTAAACAGATTTGCCGCCCACACTGATTTGATGGTCAGCCTTCCGTGTTCAGAATAACTATTGCTTATGCGAGCTCGATGCTGCCTGCGCTCTCGCGGCCGTCGCGGCCGGATTCGAGTTCGTAGGACACTTTTTGGTTGTCCTGCAGGCCGGTGAGGCCCGAGCGTTCGACTGCTTTGATGTGCACGAACACGTCTTTGCCGCCTGCGTCAGGTGCGATGAAGCCGTAGCCTTTGTCGGTGTTGAACCATTTTACGGTGCCAGTGGGCATGCCGTCTCTCCTAGATATAGTCTGCCCGCATTATGCGGCAGCGTGGCGTCGTCAGTCTCAATCGGTGCCGAACGCCTTAGTAGGAGAATGGGTCGAGGGGGTAACGTAGCAAGGGGCATATGGGTTGCGCGGGGGCCCGGGTCAAGGGCAAAAGAAAGGCCCCGACCTTGCGGCGGGGCCTTTGAACTGTCGCGCGATGGGGGCTTAGAGGCCCGTGGTCACGTCGATTGTGTTGCCTTCTTCGAGCGTCACGTAGGCTTTTTTGACGTCTTTGCGGGTGCCGGGGCGCCCGCGGAAGCGCTTGTGCTTGCCTTTGGTGATGGTCGTATTCACTGCCTTCACCTTCACACCAAAGACGGCCTCGACGGCCTCTTTGATCTGGGGTTTGTTGGCGTCGATGGCGACTTCGAAGACCACGGCGCCGTTTTCGGACGCCATTGTGGATTTCTCGGTGATCAGCGGCTTGCGGATCACGTCGTAGTGGTTGGCTGCAGCGCTCATTTCAGGCGGGCCTCCAGAGCTTCGACACCGGCCTTCGTGAGGACGAGCGTGTCGCGTTTCAGGATGTCATAGACGTTGGCGCCCATGGACGGCAGGATGTCGAGCCCTTCGATGTTGCGGGAGGCTTGCAGGAAGCCTTCGTTCACATCAGCGCCGTCGATGACAAGCGCGCGCTTCCAGCCGAGGTTTTTCACCTGCTTGGCCAGGGCGCCCGTTTTGCCGTCGCTTTCTGCCGCATCGATCACCACGATCGCGCCCTCTTTCGCCTTGGCGGAGAGTGCGTGCATCAGGCCCAGCTTGCGGAATTTCTTCGTCAGCTCGTGGCCGTGGCTGCGCGGGGTCGGGCCCTTGTAAATCCCACCCTTGCGGAAGATCGGCGCGTTGCGGTCACCGTGGCGTGCGCCGCCGGTGCCCTTTTGGCGATAGATCTTCTTGGTGGAATAGGACGTTTCCGAGCGCGTCTTGACCTTATGCGTACCAGCCTGCGCGTTGTTGCGCTGCCAGCGGACGACGCGATGCAGGATGTCCGCGCGTGGCTCGAGGCCAAACAGGGCCTCGTCGAGCTCCACGGAGCCATCGGTGCTGCCGTCCAATTTGATGACGTCGAGTTTCATTATTCGTCACCCTCTTTCTTTTCCGCTTCGATCTGGGCCTCGGCCTCTTTCAGAGCGGCTTCTTCTGCGGCGGCGGCTTCTGCGGCGGCGGCCTCTTCGGCGGCTTTGGCTTCGGCTTCTGCGGCGGCTGCGGCTTCCTCAGCCAGACGCTGCGCTTCCCGCTTGGCGGACATGAGTGCGGCGGGCAGGATCACGTTTTCAGGCGTGGCCTTTTTCACGGCATCCTTGACCGTCACCCAGCCCCCTTTGGATCCAGGCACGGCGCCCTTGACCATGATCAGGCCGCGGTCGCTGTCGGTGCGCACCACTTGCAGGTTCTGCGTGGTGACACGGGCAGCACCCATGTGACCGGCCATTTTCTTGCCCTTGAACACCTTGCCGGGGTCCTGACACTGACCGGTGGAGCCGTGGGAGCGGTGGGAGATCGACACACCGTGGGTGGCCCGGAGACCGCCGAAGTTGTGCCGCTTCATTGAGCCCGCAAAGCCCTTACCGATGGAGGTGCCCGTGACGTCCACGAACTGACCCTCGAAGTAGTGATCGGCGATGATTTCCTCGCCCACTTCGATCAGGTTCTCCGGCGCGACGCGGAATTCCGCAACCTTGCGCTTGGGCTCCACCTTGGACTTGGCGAAGTGACCGCGCATCGGGGCCGATGTGCGCTTTGCCTTGGCTGTGCCAGCGCCGAGCTGGACAGCCGTGTAGCCGTCGGTTTCAACAGTGCGCTGCGCCACAACCTGAAGGTTGTCGAGCTGCAGTACAGTCACAGGGATTTGCTTACCGTCTTCCATGAAGAGGCGCGTCATCCCCATCTTTTTTGCAATAACGCCAGAGCGTAGCATGTGAGGCCTCCCTTATACCGAGATTTGCACGTCCACGCCCGCGGCGAGGTCGAGCTTCATGAGCGCGTCAACGGTCTGCGGGGTGGGATCCACGATGTCGAGCAGACGCTTATGCGTGCGGATCTCGAACTGATCGCGGGATTTTTTGTCCACGTGGGGGCCACGCAGAACGGTGAACTTCTCGATCTTGTTCGGGAGCGGGATGGGCCCACGAACCTGCGCACCGGTGCGCTTGGCGGTGTTCACGATTTCCTGCGTGCTGGCATCCAGCACGCGGTAATCGAACGCCTTGAGCCGGATACGGATGTTCTGGCTGACGGCCATGTCATGTCCTTTCGTTGAGAGGTGGACACCAATCGCCCACTTCGAACCGTTGTTTTTTCGGTGGCCCGGATTTCGTTACGAAATCCGGACCGAATTCTGTGTCAGAATTCGGGTGCCCGGCGGTTAGCCTTGCACCCGAATTGGGGTCATCTTCGGCACCGGGGTCTCGGGACATGTCCTTCAGAAATGCCCTGCCCCCCCGGCGCCCACGGTTAACTCCGCGGGGCGGAGTTACTCGACGATGGAGCTTACGACGCCTGCGCCGACGGTGCGGCCGCCTTCGCGGATGGCGAAGCGGAGGCCGTTTTCCATCGCGATCGGCGCGATCAGCTCAACCTCGAACTTCAGGTTGTCGCCGGGCATCACCATCTCCGTGCCCTCGGGCAGCGTCACCGTGCCCGTCACGTCCGTCGTGCGGAAGTAGAACTGCGGGCGGTAGTTCGCGAAGAACGGCGTGTGGCGG
>JBCBZG010000002.1:0-314491 GCA_039815465.1 Pseudomonadota bacterium | reverse complement strand
CGTTTGCCAACATCGCGCACGGCTGTAACTCCGTGATCGCGACGACAACGGCATTGAAAGTGGCGGATTATGTTGTGACCGAGGCGGGCTTTGGCGCGGATCTCGGCGCAGAGAAGTTCATGAACATCAAGTGCCGCAAGGCGGGGCTCGCGCCATCGGTCGTGGTCTGCGTGGCCACTGTGCGCGCGATGAAGATGAATGGCGGCGTGGCCAAGGCCGATCTGGGGGCGGAGAATGTGGACGCGGTGAAGGCCGGCTGCCCGAACCTCGGCCGCCATATCGAGAACCTCAAAGGGTTCGGCGTGCCGGTGGTCGTGGCGATCAACCACTTCGTCACCGACACCGAGGCGGAGGTGCAGGCGGTGAAGGACTTCGTGGCCGAGCAGGGCGCCGAGGCCGTGCTGAGCCGCCACTGGGAGCTCGGCTCCGAAGGCTCCGCGCCGCTGGCCGAAAAAGTCGTGGAGGTGATCGAAAAGGGCGAGGCCGCGTTCGAGGTGCTCTACGCCGACGACATGCCGCTGGCCGACAAGATCCAGACCGTGTGCCAGAAAATCTACCGCGCCGATGAGGCGGTGATGGATAAGAAAATCCTCGACCAGCTGAAGCTGTGGGAGGATCAGGGATACGGCAACCTACCGGTCTGCATGGCAAAAACGCAGTACTCGTTCTCCACCGACCCAAGCCAACGGGGCGCGCCCACAGGCTTCACCGTGCCCGTGCGCGAAGTGCGGCTATCGGCAGGCGCAGGCTTTATCGTGGCCGTCTGCGGGGAGATCATGACCATGCCCGGCCTCCCCCGCGTGCCAAGCGCCGAGAACATCCACCTCAACGCCGACGGCCAGATCGAAGGCCTGTTTTAAGGGTGCTGCGCTGCCGCGGGCCATTGAGGCCCTTGGCAGCGCGTAGCCGTTCCGGCTTCATGGCGCGTACGGCGATCGTATCGAAAGGATCAAGGGGGAAGGCCTGTGACGCATATCGCAGAAGTGTACTGGGAAGCCGACGGGGACGTGCTGGCGGGCCAATACTCCCGCGCGCATTCCTGGCACTTTGACGGCGGGGCTATTGTGCCAGCTTCCGCGTCGCCGGACATCGTGCCGGTGCCCTACTCTCAGCCTGCTGCGGTGGACCCGGAGGAGGCCTATGTGGCCTCGCTCGCGTCCTGCCATATGCTGTGGTTCTTGGACTTTGCCCGGCGTGCAGGCTTTGCGCCCGAAAGCTACACAGACCATGCCGTGGGCCATATGGAGCGGACCGCGGATGGCGGGCTTTGGGTCGCGCGGGTTGATCTGAGCCCTTACACGGTCTGGGCCGGCGAGGGCCCAACCAAAGAGCAGGAAGAGGCGCTGCATCATCAGGCCCATGGCGCCTGCTTCATCGCCAGTTCAGTGAAAACAGAGATCGTCGTGACGGTCAGCGAATATCAGGAGGCCGTGAGCGAATGAGCGCACAGGTGATTGACGGAAAGGCCTTTGCGGCCACGGTGCGGGACCAGGTTGCAGGCCATGTGGCGCGCCTGAAGGAAGAACACGGGATCACGCCGGGTCTGGCCGTGGTGCTGGTGGGCGAGGACCCGGCGAGCCAGGTCTATGTCCGTTCCAAGGGCAAGCAGACGGTGGAGGCGGGCATGGCCTCCTTCGAGCATAGGCTTGAGGCCGACACCGATGAGGCGACGCTTTTGGCGCTGGTGGAGCAGTTGAATGCCGATCCGGCGGTGCATGGGATTTTGGTACAGTTGCCGCTGCCGGGGCATTTGGACGAAGACCTGGTGATCGGGGCGATTGATCCGGCTAAGGATGTGGATGGGTTCCATATCTCCAACGTTGGGCTGCTGGGGACGGGGCAGAAAAGCATGGTGCCCTGCACGCCGCTCGGGTGCCTGATGATGTTGCGCGACCACCATGGGTCGCTCAGCGGGCTCGATGCGGTCGTGATCGGGCGCTCCAACATCGTCGGCAAGCCTATGGCGCAGCTTTTGCTGGGCGATAGCTGCACGGTGACGATCGCGCATTCGCGGACGAAAGATCTAGCGGATGTGGTGCGCCGTGCCGATATCGTCGTGGCCGCCGTAGGCCGCCCGCAGATGGTGCCGGGCGACTGGATCAAGTCGGGCGCCACGGTCATCGACGTGGGCATCAACCGGATCGATGCGCCCGAGAAGGGGGAGGGGAAGACCCGCCTCGTGGGCGATGTGGATTATAACAGCTGTGCGGCCGTGGCGGGGGCGATCACGCCGGTGCCGGGCGGGGTCGGGCCCATGACCATCGCCTGCCTCCTGGCCAATACCGTTACCGCGTGTTGCCGCGCCAACGGCCTGCCAGAGCCCACCGGCCTCACCGCTTAGGGCGCCGATTTCTTACAAAGAAATCGGTCCGGAGTTTTTGAAAAACTCCGGCGCGCTATATGAGGGGTATGGAGCTTCCTGAGCGGATAGAGGCGTGGTTTGCACGCAAGGACTGGGCGCCTCACCCGCATCAGCGCGCGATGTTGGCGCGGGCGGAGGCGCCTGCGACGCTGCTCATTGCGCCCACGGGTGGAGGCAAGACGCTGGCGGGGTTTTTGCCCACGCTGGCGGATTTGGCGCAGGAGCCCCATGACGGGTTGCACACGCTTTACGTGTCGCCTCTGAAGGCCCTCGCCGCCGACATCAAGCGCAACCTGCGAGCGCCCGTCGACGAGATCGGGCTCGACATCCGCATCGAGGATCGCACGGGCGACACGACGCAAACGCAGAAAAAGCGCCAGCGCGTGGACCCGCCGCATATCCTGCTGACCACGCCGGAGTCGCTGGCGCTGCTGACCTCCTACGAGGACGCGCCGCGGATGCTGTCGGGCGTAAAGCGCGTGGTTGTGGACGAAATCCATGCGCTGTCCGAATCCAAGCGCGGCGATCAGCTGATGCTGGCGCTTGCGGCGCTGGAACAGATCGCCCCTGGCATCCGCCGCGTCGGCCTGTCAGCCACGGTGGAGGACCCCGCTGCCATCGCCGCGTTCCTGGCCAAGCACCCAGAACCCTGCGAGATCGTTCATGCCGACCCGGGTCCGCCCGCCGACATCCAAATGCTCGAAACGGAGGAGCTGCCGCCCTGGGCGGGCGGTGGCGGCAAATACGCGATCCCGGCGATCCTGGAACAGGTGAGACAGCACAAGATCACGCTGATATTCCACAACACCCGCGCCCAGGCGGAGCTCTTTTTCCACAACCTTTGGCTCGCCAACGACGAGGGGCTGCCCATCGGCATCCACCACGGTTCATTGTCAAAGGAGCAGCGCCAACGGGTCGAGGCCGCGATGGTCGAAGGGTCTCTGCGCGCCATTGTCTGCACGGGCTCGCTCGATCTCGGGATCGACTGGGGGGATGTGGACCTGGTGATCCAGGTGGGGGCGCCAAAAAACGTCAAGCGGCTCGTCCAGCGGATCGGGCGCGCCAATCACCGCTACAATGCGCCGTCGAAGGCCCTGCTTGTGCCGGCGAACCGGTTCGAAGTGGTGGAGTGCATCGCCGCGCTCCAGGCGGTGGCGGAGCATGATTTGGACGGCGACGCACGCGGTGCTGGCCCGCGCGATGTGCTGTGCCAGCATATCCTCATCGCGGCCTGCGCGGGGCCCTTTGACGATGTCGAACTCTACGACCAGATGCGCAGCGCAGGCGCCTATGCGGGCCTCGCGTGGGAGGAGTTCGAGGCCTGCCTCGATTTCTGCGCCACGGGGGGCTACGCGCTGCGCGCCTATGACCGCTGGCAGCGGCTCATGCAGCGGCCCGACGGCAAATGGCAGCTCCGCGACCCGCGAGCCGCACAACGGATCCGGATGAATATCGGCACCATCCAGGACACCGACACGCTCAAGGTGCGTCTTAAAAACCGCGCGGGCGGCAGGCCCCTGGGCGAGGTGGAGGAGGGCTTTGCAGCCACGCTCACCCCCGGCGACACGTTTCTCATTGGCGGGCAGATCGTGCGCTACGAAGGCCTGCGGGAAATGACGGTAGAGGTCACGCGCCGTGCCTCTGACAAGCCAAAGATTGCGACATTCCTTGGCACGAAATTCGCCACATCGACCCGCCTGACGCACCGCATTCTGCGGATGTTCCAGCAAGACGACTGGCCGGAGCTGCCCGGCCACACGCGCGATTGGCTGCGGCTCCAACGGGAGGTGTCGAAACTGCCCGAAGCCGACCGCCTGCTTGTTGAAAGCTTCCCCCATGATGGGCGCGCGCAGACGGTGGTCTATGGCTTTGCGGGCCGGAACGCGATGCAGACCCTGGGCTTGCTGGTGACGCAGCGGATGGAGGAGGCGGGGCTGGGTCCCATGGGCTTTGTTGCGACCGATTACGCGACCCTGATCTGGTCGCTTGATACCGTGACCGACCCTGCGGCGCTCTTTGACCGGGCGGGGCTTGTGGACGGGTTGGAAACCTGGCTGGCCGGGAATGCGGTTATGAAGCGGACGTTTAAGGCGTCGGCGAACATCGCTGGGCTCATCGAGCGGAACTCCCCCCAGGCGCGGAAAAGTGGGCGACAGGCGACGTTTAGCTCTGACATCTTATACGACACGCTGTTGAAATATGATCCCGACCACGTGCTCATGCAGATCACGCGGGAGGAGGCGACGCGCGGCCTCGTGGATTTCGGCCGGATTGAGGAGATGCTCGCGCGTGTGGGCGACCGCATCGACCACCGCGTGCTCAGCCGCGTCACACCGCTTGCCGCGCCGCTTTTCTTGGAGGCGGGGCGGGTGCCTGTGAAGGGGCTGGCCGATGAACGCCTGATGGCGGAGGAGGCAGAGCGGCTGATGGACACCGCGGGTCTGGGAGAGATCGACAAGCCAAAGGAAAAACGCTGGGCCGTGCCGTTCTAGGCGCGATGGGAGCTCGGTCGGCGGGCCGCGGCGCGTCGATCCGCACGTTGTGCGGGGCACTTTATGGTCGCCGTATGGCTCTCGGCCCATAGCGGGTCGCAAGCGTCGACTGTCGACGGGCCGTGGGGGCGGCCCGCCGACCGGGCGGCGGCCTTCGGCCTTGATTCCGCCCTTTGCTTTAGGCTCCACCGAACGCCCCTCCAACCCACCCTTAACACCCTGCGCCTAAAACCCGTCCCCGCGCGCTGCGGGACTGACACACCCGCATTCAGACCAGACGAGATCCGGCTCTCAGACCACCTGACGAAGGTGCAGAGCAGCCGGGGCCCCGACCAAGGATCGCACCGGTCGCCCCACGCGGGCCCGCGTATCCCATTCCACATCGCCCCAACGGCGCAGGGCCATCGCATCGGCCTGCGGCGCGATGGCGCTTGCAAACTGCCCCCGCTCGCGCAAAGAACATTGCATGAACGGGCAAGATTTCACCTTTGCTGGCCAACCGCTGACGGCGCTGCCCTCCGGCGCGCTGTGGTGGGGCGGGCGCGGCGTGCTCACGGTCTCCGACCTTCATCTGGGTAAGTCAGAGCGTATCGCGCGGCGCACGGGCGCCATGCTGCCGCCCTATGAAACCCGCGACACGCTCACCCGTCTTGAGACGGATATCGCGCGCACCGGCGCCAAGACGATCATCTGCCTCGGCGACAGCTTTGACGACCTCGCCGCCGCCGAAAGCCTGGGGGAGGAGGATCAGCTGACCCTCGCGCGGCTCCAGGCTGGGCGGCGCTGGATCTGGATCGAGGGCAACCACGACCCCGGCCCGGTGGAGTTCGGCGGCACGCATCTAAGCGCGCTCCACGAACCGCCGCTGACCTTCCGCCACATCGCAGAACCCGCGCCCCAGGCGGAGATCAGCGGGCACTACCACCCCAAGGTGCGGATGCTCGCGCGGGGGCGGTCGATCACCCGCCCGGCGTTCCTGTTTGATGCACATCGGCTCATCATGCCCGCCTACGGCACCTATACCGGCGGGCTCTACGCCGACCACCCTGCGCTGCAGGCGCTCATGGGGCCAGGCGCTAAGGCGATCCTGATCGGCAAAGCGGCCCACCTGATCCCCTTGCCGCGGGTGGCTTAAAACACGAGCCCCGCGTCGGTTAGCTTTGGCAGGTTCGAGCGGGAGACCGGGATCAGCTCCGCATCTGCGCTCACCACATAGTGCCGCGAACCGGAGCGTTTGAGCTCCTTGATCGCTTCGCGGGCGACCCAGTGCGACCGGTGGGTGTAAAGCCCCTCAACCCCGTCCATTTCATCCACGGCATCGCTGAGCCGCATGCGCACCTGGTGCTTACTAGCGGGGGTCACGATCTCCACGAAATGGTCGCGCCCGCTCAGGCGCAGGATGGGCCCCGCATCGCCATCCGGCAGGCGCCGCATCAGCCGCGGCCCCGTAGGCTGGGGGATCGGCTGGAGCACTGGAACGGTGGGGGCAGGCACCAGGATCAGGCGCAAAATCACGATTCCCACCGACAAGATCAGCGTCGCCAAAATGCACTGGAAAAGCGACAGGAGCGCGCCGCCATGGGCCGCGTGCACCACCTCGATGAACATCCAGACGAGCGGGCCGAACACCGCCGTAAACGTGATGCAGGACACAAGCTCCGCCAGGATGGGGTTGCGGTCGGCAAAGGCGACCTCCCGCACGGTCATGATCACAGAGGCCAGCACAAGCGATGTGCCAATGATGGTCCCCCAGAACGCCAGCGCCCCAGGAAAGTTCAAACCGTAATAGCTGCCAAAGGGTCCCGCCCAGGCGGCGCCCAAGCTCGCGAGCGCCCAGATGGCGATATTACCCGGGTAGCTCACCCGTCGGCGCCACTTTGCCCAAAACGCGCTAATCTTTGACGTCATCAACAATTCCCCCACGCAACCATACCGAGAATTCGGCCAAAGCGGCAATGGAAGCGTCGCGCGGCGCGGTGACGCTGCGTCAGTGCGTGATGTCTGCCTCTTCCACAAACATGTTTGCCCAGGCGCGGTCGATCAGGTCGGGTGTCATTTGGTTCGGGATGCCTTCGAACTCACAAATCGCGATCATCTGGTCGATCAGGAACACCGGCTGGTAGTTGGCATAGACGTGATCAATCTCCGGGTATTTGTGCGACAAAAGGTAGATCAGCGCCTCCTCATTCAGCGGCATCCCTTTTTTATTCGCCACCAGCGCAAAGATTTTCAGAAAGTTCTCCTGGCTCGGGCCGTCGATCTTGATCTTGTAGAAAATCCGCCGCAGCGCCGCTTTGTCGAAAATCTCGTTCGGGTGGAAGTTGGTGGAAAAGATCACGAGCGTGTCGAACGGCACCTCAAACTTTTCGCCAGATTGCAGCGCAAGGATATCCTTGCCTTCTTCCAAGGGCACGATCCAGCGGTTCACGAGCTTTTGGGGTGGCTCCTCCTGACGGCCCAAATCGTCCACGATGAATATCCCGCCTGTGGATTTCAGCTGGAGCGGCGCTTGGTACGTCCGCGCGGTCGGGTTGTAGACAAGGTCGAGCATATCAAGGCTCAGTTCGCCCCCCGTGATCACAGCGGGGCGGTGGCAGCGCACGTAGCGCGTGTCAAAGCGGCCCGTGGTGCGGCGCAGCGAATTGGGGTCATCGACCTCTGCCTCGGCGGCGGAGTGCACGATGGGGTCATAGACCGTGATCACCTGACCCGCGTATTCGATGGCGCGGGGCACGTAGATTTTGTCGCCGAGCGCATCGCGGATCCCGTTGGAGATCGACGATTTCCCGTTTCCCGGGGGCCCATACATCAGGCAGGACCGCCCGGCGCTCACCGCGGGGCCAAGCTGGTCCATCAGCGTATCGGGCAAGATCAGGTGGCCCATGGCGGCATTGAGCTGCGCGCGGGTGATCTGGGTGTTGCGGATCGACTGGCGTTTCACCTGTGCGGCATAGACCGCCATCGGCACAGGCATCGCGCCGTAATATTCCGATTGCGCCAGCGCGTCCTCGGTCCGCCCGCGCCCCGCATCGGTGAGCTGGTAGGACATCTCCGACCCGGAATTGGCGCCCAGCGTCCCCATGGCTTCGAGTAGACGCTGGGACCGGCACAGGTCCACAAGCTCCTGCACCACGGGCACGGGCAGGCACACGGCCTCCGCCAGATCGCGCACGGTGTCGAGGTTTTTGCGGAACATCGTTTTCAGCAGGACGTCGCGCATCATCACCATGCTCAGCTGCATATCCTCCAGCCGCTTGGGCGCTGGCGGGGCAATGACGTTGGTGACGTGCATGTTCATGGGCGGGTCCCTCTTTCGCTGCGCCCCTCGCGTAGCGCGGCATTTGGGCGTTTATGGGGCGCGGATGCTCTGATACCGTGGCACCGAACCGCAAGCACAATGCGGGAGAGGGCGATGAGCAAGAAACTGACAGCGGTGGGGCTGACCGTGGCCCTTTGGGCGGCGGGGGCTGGGGCGCTTTTGGTCAGCGAGGCGCTTTTTCTGACAAAACACGCCGGTGACGCGCTGCACATGATCGCGATTGTGGAGCGAATGGCCCAAGGTCAGGTGCCACATCTGGATTTCATGACGCCGATCGGGGCTTTTGCCTTTTGGCCCATCGCGGCTCTGGTCGATGCGGGGCTGGGCGCGGGGCGCGCGTTTCTGGTGGCCCAAGTCGCCATCGGCGCGCTTTGCGCGGCGGCCGCCCTGGCGATCGCGCTGCCGCGGATGGCGCCCGTCTGGGCGTCGGCGTTGGCGGCGCTGGTGCTTGCGTTGGCAATGGCGCTTGTGCCCGGCGAGGCGGAGATCGCGATCACCATCTCCATGCATTACAACCGCTGGGCCTGGGGCTTTGCCTTTGTGGTGATCACCGCGGCCGTGCTGCGGCCCGACCGGGCGCGGCTGGTGGATGGCGTGATCATCGGCGCGCTCATGGCCGCGCTCGCGATGACGAAAGTCACCTATTTTGTGGCGCTCATGCCGCTTGTTCTGCTGGGCCTGGCGATGACGGCGCAGTGGCGCGCGCTTGGCGTCGCGGCGGTCACCGGGGCGCTGATCGCCGGGGCGCTGACGCTGACGCTTGGGGTTGGGTATTGGGCGGCCTATGCGGGGGATTTGCTGGCCGTGGCGGCCTCCGACATTCGCCCGCAGCCGGGGCTGCGTTTTGGTGCGGTGCTGACCTCACCCGCCTACCTGCTGGGCACCGTGCTGGCCTTTGCCATGGCCGTGCTCATACGGCGCCGCGGTCTGGCCGTCGAGGGTCTGCTGACCTTTCCACTGCTTGGTGCGGGCGCCTATATCACCTACCAGAACTTCGGGAATGAGCACTTCTGGCTCGCGCTTTTTGCCCTGCTGCTCGTGGTTTGGGCGCCCCGTGCAGGCGGGGCCGGGCGCGCAATGACGCTGGCGGCGGCGGCGGCGGCGGCGATGGTACTGCCCAGCTTTCTGAACATGGCAGGGAGCCCGTTTCGCCACCTCGCCATCCCGGCCCAGGACTACCGACCGCTCTTGATCGGCGCCGACCGGCACCAGGACATCGCAGTGAGCCGCCTCAAGGCCAACCGCCTGCGCAGCGATACGCCCCTGGCCGGAGCGCAGCTCTTTGACGATGTAGATCTGCCGACCCAACCGATATTCCGCGGCGCGCCGCTGCCCGACTGCCGGACGGAGCCTGTGGCGGGCTATTTCGCCTCCATCACGTCTGATCTGGAGGCTCAGGGGCTGGCGCAGGGGCAGGGGGTGTTCGTGGTCGATATCCTGAACCCTTACTGGCTCTACGGCGATCACCGCCCGCTGGCGGGGGGGACGCCGTGGTACTACGGCGGGCTACCTGGGTACGAGGATGCGGAGTTTGTGCTCCTGCCCAGTTGCCCGATCCTAACGACCGTGCGGAATGGGATTGCGGAGTTGCTGGCCGATGAGCCGCTGGAGGAGGTCGCCGTGCGGCCGCTCTACACGCTCTATTCAAAAGGTCTCTGATCAGAGTGCAGGCCCGGTGGGAACCACCGGGCAGCGCCGTTCCGCCCCCACGGGGCGGCGCTAACGCCACCCCTCGGAACGGCGCTGCCCTTAGCGCTCAAATTCGGCCAAGATCAATGATGTGTGAGCCCGGTCGGCGGGGGGCGGCCCGCCGACTGGGCGGCGGCTTCGCCTTGATTCTGCCCATCCGCTCAGAACGCAGCTAGGCCCAGATAGATCGTCACCACGCCGCCCAGCGCCAGCCCGAGCGGAAACCGTCGGCCTGACGTCCAGCTTGCCCACAAAGGCACCGCACGATCCACGCCGAGCGCCCGCGCCAAGCGGTGCACCGCCACCGCCGCCAGCACGCAGGCCAGAAACAGCACCATCACAAACGCAAAATCGGCGACCATGAAATACGGCGCCGCCGCCGCGATGAACTTTGCATCGCCGCCCCCCATCGTCCCCATGGAATACAGCGCAAACATCACCGCCAGCATCACCGCCGCCTGCGCGACTTGCCACAGATACACGTCGAGCGGCATCAGAAACGGCCCCAGCACCACAAAGACCCCGAACACAAACAGCACGAGCCCATTCGTGATCTTGAGCCGCGCCATGTCCACCCACGCCATGTAGAGCCACACAGGCCCCATCACGACCAGAAACACCAGCGCCGCCCCCGCGGGGTAGCTCGGCTCAAAGGCGGGGATCATCAGTTGGCGACGTTGGCTTCTAGCGCGCGCAGCGACCGCACGGCGGCCTCAAAATGCTGCGGATGGCTGTCGATGGCCTCCCGCAGGAGCCCGCGCCCGGTGCTCACATCGCCCTGCTTGACGGCCGAAAGCGCCAGCGTGTGTAAGAGCTGCGCACGCTCCACCTGGCTCATCTGCACCACCGGCAGGTCGTATTTCCGCTGCGCCCCGCGCGCGAGCACGAGGTTGTTTTTGGCCGTAAACAGCGTCGGATCCTGCAAGATCGCATCGATAAAGAGCCGCTCCGCATCGCCGAAATCCCCGCGGGTGAGCTTGGAATACCCCCAGTTGTTCAGCACGCTCGCGGGCTTGGCGGTGAGGCCGATGGCGGTCTCGTAGAAACTGTCGGCGCGGTCCCATTCCTGGTTGCTATCGGCCACGATGGCCTCCAGCCGGTAGCGCTTGAACGTCTCGTGGGTGGGGGGCACAGCATCGAGCGCGGCCTTGGCCTGGGCCCACTGCCCGTTGCGGATATGGGCGTCGGCCAGGTCCACGCCATCCTCGTGGGTCGCATCCTCGTGGCTGACCACCAGCTTCCAGGCATCGAGCGCCTCAACCGGGCGCTTGGCGCGGATCAGCGACATCGCCAGCCCGCGCTGGAAATCGATCCGGTTGGGCTCATCGCCCAGCGACCGGCGGAAATAAGTCACGGCCTCATTGGGGTCGGCGACGGTCAACATCACCTCGTTGAGGTTCGTTTCGTCCACCACATTGACAGAACTCAGCGCCCGCTCGACCTGATTGCCGCGCACAGTCTCGCAGCCCGCCACTAGGGCGGCGAGGGGTATCGCAACACATGCCAGTGCCCGCATACGTCTTCTCCTGCTCGGCCTGCGGCGTCTGATGCGCCGTCATGCCCTGTGTTTGCGCCGCCTCACAGGCGCTTGGACCTAGGCTGGGGTCAGGGAAATTCGGAAATCAGGTAATCTGAACTGCCCCGACGGACCAGTTGGTAGGCCTCGTTGTTGGTCGCATCATAGCCGGGGTTTTCCAGTTTTGCGAGTGCTTTGCGCAGGTTGTCGCGGATCGACACCGATTGCCCGTTATCAAGCGCAAAGGCGCGGCGGAAATACTGCGCGGCCTCGGGCGTCTTGCCACGTTCCATCAGCACCACGGCCAAGTTGTTGTTGATATCGGGGGAGGACGGATCGCCAGCCTCCGCGTCGCGCAAAAGCTTTTCGGCCTGCCCAAGGCGCCCCAGGCCGATATTGGCGGTCCCCAGCGCCATAAGGATGTCGGGCGTCAGCCCCTGTTCGCCCGCGGCGCGGGAAAAGGCGCGCAGGGCGAGCTCGTATTCGCGGCCCGCCATGAGCCTGTGGCCAAGCTCCATATTCGACACAACGCGGTCTTCTGAGGCCGCGCCAGGCGCAAATCGGGCGTCCTCCGGCGCGCGAAGGCCGCCTGTGGAGCAGGCGGCCAGCATCAAGATTAGCGGCGCAAGCCAGGGTCTTATCCTGGGTCTCATCTAGTATTCCCTTACGCCAGGCCCCCCATCACCCAGGAGCGTGACCACGTCATAGACCGAGGGCCCGATGAGGATGATCAGAAGCGGCGGCACCGTCAGCATCATCGTGGCCAGGGTCATCTTCGTGGGGAGCTTATTGGCTTTTTCCTCGGCCCGCATCACCCGTTTGTCGCGCATCTCCCCCGCGTAGACGCGCAGCGCGTCGGCGATGGATGTCCCGAATTGCTGTGACTGGATGAGCACGGTGACAAAGCTTTGTACGTCGGGCACGCCGCAGCGCTCAGACATATCGCGCAGCACGACGGCCTTGTCCTTGCCCGCTTTCATCTCATACGCCACCAGCGCGAATTCTTCGCTGAGCGCGGGAAAGCCGGCCTTGAGCTCCCCCGACACACGGATGATCGCCTGATCGAGCGATTGCCCCGCCTCCACACACACCAGCATCATATCGAGCGCATCGGGAAAGCCGTTCTCGATCTCCTCGTGGCGCTTTTCGACGCGCTTTGTGACCCAGTACTTAGGCACCATGTAGCCCACGAGGCCCGGCCCGAGCCCCAGCGCGAGCATCATCTGGGTGGACACCTCCTCCTGCGTGGCGTTCTGGATCAGCACCAGAATGCCGCCCACCGCCAGCAGGCCGAGCCCCAGCGCAAACTGGGAGAAATGATAGATGCGCACCGCGTTTTTGCCGCGATAGCCCGCTTGGATCATCTTGAGCCGCACGGCAGAATATTCTTCCTCGTCCTGGGGTTCGAGAAACTGGGAATACTTCTGAAGCTTGTCGTTATCGGTGCCCGTGCGCAGCCGGTCCCGGTTGGGGGAGGCCTCGGGCGCGGTCACCTTTTGCTTGAGCTTTTCATAGGGGTCTTGGGACGTCTTCATCATCATGATGACGGTGCCCAAGATCAAAAGCGCGCCCATCGTGCCCAGCACGATGATCGGGCCAAACGGGCCCAAGGCGCTGAAAAGACTGGTGATCATATCCATCGCGCGCCCCTTAGACTTTGATATTCACAAGGTTTCTCATGACAAAAAGGTTCGCGATCAAAAACCCGGCCACGGCCAAACAAGCGGGCACAAAGGCGGGGGTGTCGATCACCTTGTCATAGTAATTCGGCTGGATGACGTTGATCATGATCAGCGCCAAAAACGGGAAGCCGGACAGGAAATTGCCGGACCACTTCGCCTCCGCCGTGATGGCGGTCACGCGACGAAAGAGCTTGAAACGCGCGCGGATCACCTTAGCCAACCCGTCGAGGATTTCGGCCAAGTTGCCACCCGATTGCTGCTGGATCGTCACCGCCACAGCCAGGAACCGAAGGTCCTGCATGTCGAGCCGTTCAGCCATGTGTTTGAGCGCATCGCCCACGTCGCGCCCATAAGCGCTTTCGTCGGCAATCAGCCCGAACTCGGACGCCAGCGGGTCAGGGACCTCCTTGGCGACGATCTGCAACGCGGACGAAAACGGATGGCCCACGCGCAAGCTGCGCACCATAAGCTCCACCGCGTCGGGGAGCTGCTCTTCGATCATATCCATGCGCTTTTTGGCCTTGGCCGAGATCCAGATATAGACCCCCGCAACGCCCATCACGACGGAAATCCCCGCGCGTGTCGCCACATCCGTGCCCGTGCCAAAGGTCAGCCCCGCAAAGGCCACCGCCGCAAGCCCCGCCATCACCAGCATCAGCTGGCGCGGGGAAAACGCGATCCCGCCCTTCTGCGCCTTTTCGGCGAGCAGGGAATAAAGCGGCAACTTGCGCGCGCCGAGGTGCTGGTTCATCTCCTTGCGGAGCTGCTCCATCACGTCTTCGCGGCCTGCGCCTTGCTTCATCATCTCAAGGCGGCGGTTCACCTTGGAATTCAGTTTGATCGATTTGCCAAAGACCGTGAGGTAGAGCCCTTCCACCAGGACGAGCACGGCGACAAAGATCAGACCGTAGATGATAAGTTCCGGGGCAAAGGTCATGGCCTAGCTCACATTCGCCGGTTCAAAGAGCGCGGGTGGCAGGTCATAGCCCCACATCTTGAACCGTTCGGAGTAGTGGGACCGTACGCCGGTGGCGGTGAAATGGCCGAGGATCTTGTTGTCAGGCGTCAGCCCCGTACGCTGGTAGCGGAACACCTCCTGCATGGAGATCACGTCGCCCTCCATCCCTGTCACTTCCGTAATCGACACCATCCGGCGCGAGCCGTCTTGCAGGCGTGAGGCCTGGACGATCAGGTTCACAGCCGATGCGATCTGCGACCGCACGGCTTTCAGCGGCATCTCGATCCCTGCCATGGCGACCATATTTTCCAGACGGCTGATGCCGTCGCGGGCGTTGTTGGCGTGGATCGTGGTCATGGAGCCATCGTGGCCCGTGTTCATGGCCTGGAGCATGTCGATGACCTCCTCCCCGCGGGTTTCGCCCACGATGATCCGGTCCGGGCGCATCCGCAGCGCGTTGCGCAGGCAGTCCCGCTGCGTGACCGCCCCGCGGCCTTCCACGTTCGCGGGCTTCGATTCCATCCGCCCGACATGGGTCTGTTGCAGCTGGAGTTCCGCCGTATCCTCGATCGTCAGAATGCGTTCGCTATCGTCGATGAAGGAGGACAAAGCATTGAGCGTCGTCGTCTTACCCGAGCCCGTCCCGCCGGAGACGATGACGTTGAGCCGGGTCGCGACCGCAGCCTCCAGATAGACCGCCATTTCATCGCTGAACGCCCCGAACTGCACGAGGTCATCGATGCCCAGCTTGTCCTTTTTGAACTTACGGATGGACACGAGCGATCCATCGACGGCCACAGGCGGCACCATCGCGTTGAAACGCGATCCGTCGGCGAGACGCGCGTCCACATAGGGGTTCGATTCATCGACGCGGCGGCCCACGGCGCTCACGATCTTGTCGATGATCCGCAAGAGGTGCTTTTCATCCTTGAACGTGATGTCGCTGAGGCTGAGCTTGCCGTTGCGTTCCACAAAGATCTGTTTGGGCCCGTTGATCAGGATATCGTTGACATCATCGTCCTTCAGCAGCGGCTCGATGGGGCCTAACCCCTTGACCTCATTGTAAAGGTCCTGGTTCAGCGTCTGCCGCTCCTCGCGGTTCAGCACGACCTCCATCTCGCTCAGGCTTTCGCCCACGATGGCTGTGATTTCCGATTTCAGGTCCGCCTCAGACGCGGTTTCAAGCGCCGAAAGGTTCAGGTTGTCGAGCAGCGCCTTATGCAGGTCGAGCTTGATCTCGGACAGACGCTCCTTGCGGCGCTTTTCGCGGTCAGCGGGCGTCGCCTGGGCGGGCTTTTTGGCCGGCGTCCGCAGCGTGGGCTTTGGCGCGGCCTCGGCCACCTGCGGTGCGGCGGCCGTGACGGGCTGAGCGTTCGGGTCTTTTTTGTAGCGCGAGAACATTAAGCGGCCTTCTCATCAGAGAGGTTGATCGCGTGCAGCGACGCAGCAAGCGTTTGGATTTCTTTGCGCAGCGGTGATTTCGCGGCAGCCTCCGCCAGGGGAAGCCCGTGGTCAGACGCCTGCGTGACCACTTTGCCCCCATCGGGGAGCTGGATGTCGATGCTGATCGCCAGGCTTTCGGCCATTGTCTTGATCCGGCTGCGCCCGGTCAGGTCGAGCCGCTTTGGCCCCCGGTTCACCACAAAGCGCGTTTTGTCGAACGGCAGCTCTTCTGCCTGGAGCGCCTTTTTCAGCCGCACCGCGTTTTGGGCGGAGCGCATGTCGAGCTCGATCATGCAGAAATAGACATGGGCGGCTTCAAGCACCGTTTCGGTCCACTGCACGAGCGTTGTGGGCATGTCGACGACGACGTAGTCGAAATTGGCCGCCGCCGTGTCCAGCACGCGGCTGACATCCTCGGGACCGATCAGGTCGAGCGGCACCATGTCAGAGGGCGCCGTCAGCACGTGGAGCTTTTCCTCATAGGCCAAAAGCGCGGTCATAAAGCTTTCGCTATCCATGCTTTCGGTGTCTTGCAGCATCTCGAGCACGGCATCGCGGCGGGGCAGGTCCAAGTAGGTGGAGGCCGCGCCGAATTGCAGATCAAGGTCAATGAGGCACACGCGGGGCGGCGTGGCGCGGTCGATATTGGCAAGCTCCCACGCCAGGTTCACGGCGAGCGTGGAGGCACCCGTGCCCCCGGCGAGCCCGTGGACAGCAAAGATCGCGCCATTATAGTCGCCTGTCGCCTCCAGCGTTGTGCGCATCTGCGCGGGGGGAAGTTCGGGCTCCGGCGCGGGTTCCAGGCGGGCGATCGCCTCCGCCAATTCACCTTCGGGGAGAGGGTAGGGAATGAACTCCGCCGCGCCCGCGCGCATCAGCTGGTGGAGCGCGGCTGTGCCCAGGTCCTCGGCCACGAGGATCACGCGGATGCCTTGGCCCACGGCAGTGCGAACGATGTCGAGCGCTTGCGGCAGGCGGTCCTGGTCCGCGTCATCGAGCGCGAGCGCGATGAAGTCGAGCCCGCGCGCTTCCGGCTGGCTCAGATAGGCCAGCGCGTCTGTAAATGTTAGGTCACCCCAGGCCTGGCCCAGCGCGGCTTCCATGTCTTCGATGAGCATATCGAAGACTTGGATGTCACGGCTGATCGTGCAGGCGCGCATCGGCTGCATCTCTGGCTCTTTTGGCGCGGTCATCATCGCGTCGGGTCCCTTTACGTTCTGGCACGGTCGGGACGTGGCGGGTGTGTGCTCCGCTCGGTGTGCCCCTGACGCAATGCCTGCAACCGGGTGGCTGCTGTGCTATTACCTCAGGGTCCTTGGTGGCGGCGAAAGCGGGCGAGATTGGGGCCGCAATCGAGAATTATCGTGAAGAGTTTGGTAGGATTGTTGCCACAATCGCGGTTAATCTGGTGCACCTTTCGGGGGGGGGTGCAGTCTGCTATAGCGCCGGTCCGAGGGGTGGCGTTCGCGCCGCCCCGTGGGGGCGGACCGGCGCGGCCCGACGATGCCGTCGGGCGAGTGCCGTGCGGCTAAGCTGCATGTAGCAAAAGCGTGGTTCAGAGCATCAGCCCCGATCAGCCACCCACCTCAACGCCCGCACCACCGATGGCGACCTGCGCGCCCTCGGGGCTTTCGGTCGCGGCCTCGGTGTATTCGCGCCATACGACTTCAGCGTATTTCCCCTGCATCACCAATGGGTTGGATCGCACAAAGCCCGACACTTCTGTCACGGTGCGCCGGTTGCGACGGTCGCGGGTCGCGGCAGCCACGAGCGGTTGGGTTTCGCCCAGGCTCAATGTCGCCTCCAGCCGCCCGCGGGACACGCCCTGGCTGACCAAGTAGTTCACCGCCGCGCGCGCGCGTCGGAGCCCCAGGCGCTGGTTATAGGCCGCAGACCCCACCGCGTCGGTGTGGCCATAGACGGTAAAACGCACCTCGGGGAACTGGCGCATAAACGCCGCCTGCTGTGCCAGCGCTTGGCGCGCGGGCGCGTCGAGCGTGGTGGAGTTAAAGCCGAATGTGACGGTCGTGGGCACAGCTTGGGCAAAGCGGGTGCCCAGATCGACCATGGCTTGGCCTTGGCCCGTCATCGCCAGTTGGTTGGCCGCCGTCGGGTTCCCAAACCGCCCCTCATCAAGCATGCGCCCGGCAGGGGCGTTGCTACAGCCCGCGAGAACTGCGAGCGCGAGGATCGAAAAGGTGACCGCTTTCATCATCATCAGTCCAGAATGTAGCCATAAGAGCCGCTAAAGTCCTGCTTGGCGACTTCGGCGGCGGCACCCACGGTGGGTGTATCCCCTGTGGTGCGGCCAAAGAGGAACAGGTCCCGCTCCGACGGGATTTGCACGCGGTCGGTGGGGAGTGCCAAGGTTTCGCCGCTGACAGGCGTCACGATATGGGGCGTTACAATGATTACCAGCTCCGATTGGTCACGCGCGTAGGATGTGGACCGGAATAGCGTCCCCAGCACCGGAATGTCGCCAAGCCAGGGCACCTGGCGGTTCAGATCGTTGAAATCGTCTTCGAGCAGCCCCGCAATGGCAAAGCTTTGACCGTCGCCCATCTCTACCGTGGTCGCGGTTTCGCGTTTCGAAAACGCGTTGATGGTAAAGCCGTTACCAGTGAGCGCGTTGTTGGTGTCAATCGCGCTGACCGACGCCTTCATCTGGATGTTAATGGAATCCCCGTCCACCACGCGCGGCGTAAAGGTCAGCTCGATGCCAAAGGGGCGATATTCGACACTCACCGCCCCGTTGTCCTGGCTCACCGGGATCGGGTACTCGCCGCCTGCGAGAAAGCTCGCCTGTTGCCCGGACAGGGCGGTGAGATTTGGTTCGGCCAGGGTCCGCACAAATCCCTTGGTTTCCAGCGCTTCGAGCAGGATGCTCAGGCGCACATCGTCAACGTTAAAGCCAAAGGTCGCGCCGCCCGCGGTATTTGTAGCCGTTTGAAAGGCCCCAACGATGCCTGCCAGACCGGTGACTGGGTCGGTTGTTTCCGTGGCCCCGATACCACCGGATCCGACGCCGATTGCGCCGTCACTATTGAACGGGCTGGCCCCCTGGTTTGCGACAAGGCCACCATCAAGCGATTTGGAAATCGTGCGGCTCATCTCTGCAAAGCGGACCTTGAGCATCACCTGGTGATTGCCGCCCACCGACATCAGGTTCGACACGCGGTCCGGGGCGTAGCGGTTCGCGAGGTCAAGCGCGCGGTCCATGCGCGCGATGGAGCTCACCTGGCCAGACAGCACGATTCCATCATTGGCTGTGCGCACCTCAATATCCTCGCCCGGGAGGATCTGCTGAAGCCGTTCCTTGAATTCCGAGATATCGGGCGCCACACGCACCTCGACATTGGTGATCAGCCGCCCGTCAACGCCCAGAAGCGTGAGCGACGTGCGCCCGGGGGCCTTGCCCAGCACATAAATCGTCCGGTCCGAGAGGGTGGAGATATCGGCGATATTGGGGTCCGCGATGGACAGCTCCGCAAAGGGCACATCTGATTCGACGACCACCGATCGGCTCACCGGGACATTGAGCGCCGCCGTGCGCGCCCCTTGCATCACACGCAGCGTGTCCGCCTGCGCGGTGCCCACGGGCAGCGCCGATACGCTAAAAAGCCCCAGCAAAGCCGCGGCGATAAGTGATTTCGATGTCATGTGACCTGCCTCCGATCACGCCTCTGTTCACGGGTCTTGGTGCCCGCGGTTGGGCGCACCATGCCCCGAAACGTGAATCCATGCAAGAATCAATGGCTTGCCCCCCAAAGCTCGTGTTGCGCCAAGGTTTCAACGGGGGCGCCGGAGTTTTTCAAAAACTCCGGACCGAAATCTTTGAAAGATTTCGGCGCCCAGGGTGGAACCGCCGGGCGCCGATGGGATCAGTTGCTACAGGGGATTGGCATTTCGACCACTTCGGACCCGCGGCGGGTGCGGATGGTGCATTGCTTGGGCTCGACCACCTCGGCCACGATTTCCTCACGGACCTCGTCTTCGACACCGAGGAGGAAGCGTTGGTTCACCTCAGGCGCTTCGGCCACGATGGTGTCCCGGGTCCCCATGAGCGCCAGCGACAAGCGGCCGGAGTTCTGCGCTTGCGCCAAGCGGGCTACCTGGAGTGGTGTGACCTGCGCGGTCACCGTGCGCGCGATATTGGCCCGCGTGCTGTCGGTCTGGGAGGTCTGGTCCACGGCCACAAGCTCAATCCCCGTCTCAATCAGCTGCGTGATGTTGCCACCATTGCGCGCGCCGCCCACGGGGCGCCCCGTCCAGAACACGTCCACCCGGTCGCCGGGCCGCAGGAAGCCGGAGACGCCCGTGGCCACATCCACGCGGATGGTAAAGGCCCGCATGCCGGGTTCGAGGAGGGACGTGAGGCCCGCCCCTTCGCCTGGCTCCGTCACTTTCACGGCTAGGATCGGCTCGCCTTGTTCCATGGTGCGGATCACGGTGCGCAGCTCATCTCCGCCCTTGGCAAAGATCTCCTCGGGAGTTTTGAACGCCCCTTTGGGCACCGCAGGCACCGGCCATTTGATCAGCGCGATGTCTTTCTTGGTGATTTCATCGCCGTATTTCAGCTTTTTCTTCGCGACGATAATGTCGGTCAGCGGGATGTTATAGGCCCGCTCCTTGGCGAGTGCGGTCTGGTGTTCGTCGATGTACCCCTGGGCGAGGTACACGGCCCCACCGGCCAGCGCGACGCCCATCATCAAGACAAGTCCGAAAATCATGCGCATGCTGTGTGCTCCTTCCCCGCGGGACTGCGGGCTTTTGATCTAACTGGCGGTGAAATGGGGCCAAATCGTGGAGCCACGCGGCCCGCGATTGGGCATTTCCAAGGTGCGCGCCTGCGCGCCGGGCCGCCCTTAGGTCGAGGGCAGCGCAGGCGCCACATCGGCCAGCGTCATCTGTGGGGTGGGGCCCATATTTGCGACGGCCAACGCGCCCATCGTCAGGGCCGCGAGCCCGAGCGCCAAGATCACCCAATCCGCCTTGAGGTAGGGGCGCAGCCCGGCGCCCATCGCGGGCATGCCGCGGTTCATGCCACGTCGGATCAGGCGGGACAGGATGGGTCGCAAAACCATTCGAAGAATTTGACTAAGACGCATGGTCCGAATTCCTTATGCTGCGCGCCGCCTTGCGCGCCTCGTGTCGTGGCGCTGATGGTAGGCGGGGAATGCGTCGAAAAAGGGGGCGTGATGGGAAAGCTTTCGGGCCATTTCGGCCCTAAAATGGAGCGCCGGTGCGCGCGCGGTTAGTCCCGCGGGAGCACATCGTTTGTGTGAACGCGGTCGCCGACCTTGCCCAGCTCACCTTTGAGCGTCGTGCCGAGGTCTGTGGTGCCATTGGCCATGACACTGGCGCAGATGAGGGCGATGCCGATCATCGCAGCGGTCAAGACGATCCAATCCACTGAAACAGCGCCGTCCTCGCCGCGCGTAAACTTGCGCAAAATATCTCGTAACACTTTGGTAACCTTCACACTGCGTTCACAAAAAAGCCGTGCCCCATTGCTGGGGCACGGCCCTATGTCAGACTAAGCGAGCAGAGCTTAGTAGGACGCGATCGTCATGTCGGTCAGTTTCGTGTCGACGTCGCCGGCCAGGTTGGAGATACCACCGGATGCGGTCGTCAGCACTGCCACGCCGAGGCCCACGGTCGCTGCGGTCAGAACGACCCAGTCAACAGTCACGGCACCATCTTCGTCGCGGCGGAATTTGTTGATGAAGTTTTGCATGTTACTAGTCCTTAGTTTGGGTTGGGTTAGTTGGGTTGGGTTGGTCAATATTCGGCAATGGTCATCGCCGATAATTCACCGTCGACAGCGCTCGCAAGATCGCTGATACCGCCGGACACAGTTGTCAGGACGACTACACCGAGCCCTACCGTCGCTGAGGTCAGAACAACCCAGTCAACAGTCACTGCGCCGTGTTCGTCACGACAGAAGTGATTGAAAACCTTTTGCATTGTTCGTCCCTTTCGCTCGGGTTTGGTCTCGTTTCGTGTAACCGTTCCGGGTCAGCTGTGGCGGTTGGTCTTGCCTCTGCCCGTCTCGGTATGACGCTATATGGCTGTCGGAATGGGGCCTGAATTTGGCAGCAATCGTTAAATTTCGGGGAGCCGCAGATTTTTTGCAGAAAAGTTGTAGAGCGTTGAAACGTAATGGTTTTTACTTCTCTTGCAGCGTGAGGTCTGCGCAATGCCGTGCGAATTTGTGCGGTTTTCGACGCATTCTGGCGCCTTTGGCCCCGTTTCGCGGGGGGGGAGGTGGCGCGGAGCGGTGCGATTTCGTAGGCTCGCTGCAATCAAAAACGGGGCAGGGCAGGACCTCGACTATGACACACCGTCTACTTGGTGCCGCGCTGATGGCGGCGGCCGTGGCTGCGGGACCGGTCGCAGCGCAGGAGGCGCCGACCCCGCAGCCCTTCAAAGACTTCACCTTCAAACGGGTTAAACCGCCGGAGCCCGGCGCCACGCGGCGCATCACGGTACAGATCGCGCCAGCCGGGGTTGCCGTGACAGCGCCAGCAGCGACGGTCAAACCCAGTGCCAGTGCCAGTGCCGCGCCCCCGCCGGAGCACGCTTATGCCACGGCCTTTTGGGCTGCACTGTCATCGAAGCCTAAGACGCCGGGGCCAGGGCGGCTCCTTGATGCGATGGAGGCTCTGTCCGGCGTGCCCGCCCCGCGGCTGCAAGAGCTGCATAGCATGGCCGACGCCTATGGACGCGTGCTGATGGCCCAAAGCGCGGGCACACAGGTGTCGCCTGCCTTTGCCTTGGCCGTCATGGCGGTGGAAAGCGGCGGGGATGTGCGTGCGCTGAGCAGTGCAGGGGCGGCGGGGCTCATGCAGCTGATGCCTGCCACCGCTGCGCGGTTTGGCGTCGGCGACGTGTTTGCCCCTGCGGACAACATCGGCGGCGGGATGGCCGTGCTCAACCACCTGATGGAGGTCTATGGCGGCGACCCGGTGCTTGTCTTGGCGGGCTATAACGCGGGGGAGGGCGCCGTGCGCGACCACGGCGGCGTGCCCCCATTTGCGGAAACACGTGCCTATATCCCCAAAGTGCTCGCCGCGTTCGCGGTCGCGCGCACGCTTTGCGTCACACCACCTTACTTCGTCTCCGACGGGTGCGTGTTCCAGGGGCAAAGCGGCTAGGCCGCCGACCGCGCGGGAAATTCCTTTCAAAGGAATTTGGCAAAACTCTTTGAAAGAGTTTTGGGCCGCGGCGCGTGCTGGCACTGAGGCGCGTCAGACTTGGAACACGTCGGCCCAGTCTGGGTGTTTGGCGCGCTGGGCGTTTACAAAGGGGCAGAGCGGGATGATCTTGAATCCGTTGGCGCGTGCGTCGGCGACGAGATGTTCGAACAGCGCTTTGCCCGCGCCTGTGCCGCGCAGCGTATCGGGAACGCCGGTGTGGTCGACGATGCGCAGCGTCTCGGAGGCGATGGAAAACGTCATCTCAGCCTCGTGGCCGTCTTTGGTGAATACGTAGCGGCCCTTTTTGCCATCGATGTCGTGGCGGATCATGGGGTGTCCTCCTGCAGTGTCATCACGGGTATGTAGATATGAAAACGGCGCCCGAAAGGCGCCGCACCGTTGCTGTGCAGGGGGGGGACGCCCTTAGAGGATCGTGGCCTCGGTGGCCGCGCGCATGTCGGCCTCGCTTACCCCGTCGGCGAGTTCCACGATTTTGAGCCCGCCATCGGCTACGTCGAGCACACCCAGATTGGTGATGATGCGGTCCACCACGCCCGCGCCGGTGAGCGGCAGCGTGCAGGCTTTCAGCACCTTGGATTCACCCTTTTTGTTCTGGTGGTCCATCACCACGATGACGCGGCCCACGCCGGCCACGAGGTCCATGGCGCCCCCCATGCCTTTGACGAGCTTGCCGGGGATCATCCAGTTGGCCAGGTCGCCCTTTTCGTCGACCTCCATCGCGCCCAGGATGGCGGCCGCGATTTTGCCGCCGCGGATCATCCCAAAGGAGGTCGCGCTGTCGAAATAGGCCGTGCGGTCCATCTCCGTGATGGTCTGCTTGCCCGCGTTGATCAGGTCCGGGTCCTCTTCGCCCTCATAGGGGAAGGGGCCCATGCCGAGCATGCCGTTTTCAGATTGCAGCGTGATGTCCTTGTCGCCCACGTAGTTGGCGACAAGGGTCGGGATGCCGATCCCGAGGTTCACATACATGCCGTCTTCGAGCTCGTCTGCGGCCCGTGCGGCCATTTGATTGCGATCCCAAGGCATCTTTCGCCCTCCTTCGTCGGTCAGGAACAGGTTAGCGGGTCGGTCACGACCGCGAATTGGTTAATCTCGGCAGGGGTCATGTAGTACATGCCTTCGGCTGGGGCAGCGGCTACGGTGAACCAGTAGAACGCCCCGGGAATACCCATGGCCGCGTAGTAGGACAGGTAGGGCGCGTGGTCGGGGTGGTTGCGCGCGAGCTCGGCGGCGGTGTAGCCGCTGCTATCGGCCCAGCTATGGACCCCCACTTGCGCGCCGCAGGCCCCATGCCGGTCCACCCCTGCGAGGAACAGGTCGACGGCGCCCGATTCGATGATCGAGTTCGCGCCCAGTTCGGTGGTGAGGCCCTGGGCGCGGACCCAGCGAGCCATCTCCAGGTTCGCCTCATCATCGGCGGAGCCTGGCATGTCCTCGAAATAAAGCACCTCCACCCCCGGGTTGCGCTTGAGCGCTCGCTGGAGTGTCCCGAGGGAGCGACCGTCGATCACACCGTTGAGAAACGCGGTCTCACCCTCGACATCCACGTCGAGCGCGTGGGCGCTCAGCGGCAGCGCCGCCACAATCCAGGAGGCCAAGATTGCGCGCATGTCAGCCTTTGGGCCGCGTGGTGCGCTGTTCGATCCGCTTCTCATGGGTGCCCTGGACGATGCGGTTCACGTAGATGCCGGGCAGGTGGATATGGTCGGGGTCGAGGCTGCCTGTGGGCACGATCTCTTCGACCTCCATCACGCAGACTTTGCCGCACATGGCCGCGGGCGGGTTAAAGTTGCGCGCGGTCTTGCGGAAGATGGCGTTGCCGGTCTCGTCCGCTTTCCAGGCTTTCACGATGGACAGGTCCGCGAACAGGCCGGTTTCCATGATGTAGGTGTCGGAGCCGCCGTCGCGGGTGGGGAAGTCTTTGTGTTCTTTACCCTCGGCGATCACGGTGCCCACGCCGGTTTTGGTGTAAAACCCTGGGATGCCGCAGCCCGCGGCGCGCATGCGTTCTGCCAGCGTGCCTTGGGGGTTGAACTCAAGCTCCAACTCGCCCGACAGGTACTGTTCCATGAAGGTAGCGTTTTCGCCCACGTAGGAGGAGATCATCTTTTTGACCTGCCGCGTTTGCAGCAGGATCCCGATGCCGAAATCATCCACGCCCGCATTGTTGGACGCGAATGTCAGGTCCTTTGTGCCGGCTGCTTTGATCGCCTCCAGGCTCAGTTCCGGAATGCCACACAGGCCAAAGCCGCCCGCGGCGATGAACATCCCGTCAAAGAGAAGGCCATCGAGTGCCTCCGCCGCGGAACCGTAGATTTTCTTCATGGGAGTCCCCTCTCAGGTGCAGGCGCTTTTTGCGCCTGACCTAGGGGCAAAGTCAATTCTCTGTGGGGCTTTCCTGCGCTGCGGCTGGGGTACCGATTTCTTTCAAAGAAATCGGTCCGAAATCTTTGAAAGATTTCGGCGCCCTAGGCTGGAACCGCGTCCGGTGCGTACTGCGCGAGGAACTCCTGTGCTGGCGGGATGGGCTTTATGACGTCGATGAGGATGCCGTTGGGGTCGCACGCGATGAAGTGACGTTGGCCGAACGGTTCGTCGCGGAGCGATTTGAGAACGCGCAGCCCGGCCTGTGTCACGCGGGTATAGAGCGCATCAACATCGGCCACTTCGATGTTCAGGATGACCCCTTTTGAGAGCCCCCGCCCCGGTTCTGGGATCGTGTCGTGCCAGGCGTCTAGGATTGCGAGGTTCACCGATGGGTCATGGCGGGATTGCAGGTGCACGTACCAATCCGCCTCAAATGCAGGGTCGAAATCGAAGTGGTTTCGGTAGAACGCCGTCGTCGCGGCCACATCGGCGACCTGGAGCACGGGGTAGTACTGGGTGATGTTCATGATTGCGGTCCTCTTCAGTTGGATGCATACAGTCTGTATGTGAATTCTTATAAACATACAGGCTGTATGCATGCAAGAGAAATCCGAGCGGAAGTCGAACAAGTACCGCAGTGAGGAAATGCGCGCGCGGCTCCTTTCCGCTGCGCGGGCGCTTTTTGTGGAGAAAGGGTTCGCGGAGACGTCGACGCCCGAGATCGTAAAGGCCGCGGAGGTGACGCGCGGGGCGCTTTACCACCACTTTGCCGACAAAACGGATGTGTTTCGCGCTGTGGTCTGGGCCGAAGCCGCCGCCATCACAGAAGCGATTGAAGCGGCAGCGATTGGGACAGAAAAGGACCCGCTTCTTGCCGGATCGCGGGGCTATTTCGAGGCCATGCGCGTGCCCGGGCGGGTGCGGCTGATGCTGATCGACGCGCCTGCGGTGCTCGGGCTGGCAGAAGTCGCTGCGGTGGACGCGGGCAACGGGCGTGGCTCGATCGCCGCGGGTCTGCGGGAGGCCGCGCCGGGGCTGGCAGCGGCCCAGGTGGAGGCACTGGCGCTGATCCTCTCAGCGGCGTTTGAGCGCGCGGCGCTGGAGGTGGCCCAGGGCGCGCCGCAAGACACCTATATCGACGCGTTTCGGACGCTTTGGGACGGTGTGGTGGCGGGCGCGCCGCGCTAGGCCGTGATGTGCTGGATGGCCGTGAAGCCCTCAAAATTTGGATGTCCGTCATAGAGCGCTTTGCGGCTGCCCGCGCCTTTGTGGGCGTCGCGGAAGCTTTGGGAGCGGGTCCAGGCTAGGAATGCGTCCTCATCCGCCCAGACCGTGTGAGAGGCATAGAGCGTGATGCCGTCGGCGGCTGGGCCGCGGAGCATGTGAAATTCGACAAAGCCGGGCTCTTTGGTCAGGTGGACCTCGCGGTTGAGCCAGATCGCCTCGAATTCGGCTTCATTGCCTTCGGTGACGCGGAAACGGTTCATGGCGATGTACATGATGGGGCGGCCTTCTTGTGATTCGGGGCAACTATAGGCGCTCGGTGATGCCGCGTCAGTTCGCGCGGACCGCGAGGAGCCCGCCGCAGACGATCAGCGCAATGCCGCAGGCCGCGAGCGTGTCCGGCAGCGCGCCAAAAAAGAGCCAGCCCCAGAGCACCGCGAAGCCGACATAGGCAAAATCGAACGGACCCACGCGGGACGGGGGGGCGTTCTGGTAGGCCACCGCGGTACCCACGGAGCCAATGAGGATCATCACCGCAAGGACCGCCATGATGCCCAGCAGCGACGCATCCACCGGCACCCAGGCGCGGTTCATAAACCCGTCCGCCGCCGGGGGGGCGAGCCATGCCAGGACACCCGCACCGACCAGGCCTGCGGCCACAAACCCCGCGTGCAGCGCGAGCGCGAGCGTCACCGGGTGGTCATCGCGGCACTTAGCGCGGGTCACAATCGCCGAGAGCGCGTAGAGGATCGCCGCCAGGATTGGCAGAAAGGTCGCGACGCTCACACCGCTGGCGCCGGGGCGCAGCACCAAGAGCACGCCCGCAAAGCCCAACGCGGTGGCGAGCCAGCCGAGGGGGCCCACACGCTCCCGCAAAAACAGGGCGGAAAAGAGCGTGATAAAGATCGGTAGCGTGTAGTAGCTCGCCGCTGCGAGCGCGAGCGGCTGGTGGGGCAGCGCGGCGTAGTAGGCCACCCAGTTGGCCACCAGAAGCGCGCTGCGCAGGGCGACCCAACGCAGGGAGGTCGGGCGGGTGAGGCTGAGAAACACAAAGGCCGCAGCGCCAAGCGCGAGCCCCGCCAGGGCGGAGCGCAGCGCAAAGAGCTGCCAGATCGACACGCCGCCGCTTTCGCCTTTAATCAGCGCGTCGCCCAGGGACAGAAAGAACGTGAGCCCGACCATCGCGCCGATGGCCAGGGGCAGATTGTCGGTGCGGGGTGAACCCGTGGCCATGGCAAAGACAGTCCCGAGGATGTGAAGGGCGCGCATGACGCGCAGGGGCCCCGGGGGTGACCCGGGCCGTCATCGTCGGGGGTGGGAGGCCGCGGGTCAAGCCCGCGGCGCGCGTTACTTTTTAGCTGCAGGCTTTTTGGCCGCGGGTTTCTTCGCTGCGGGTTTCTTTTTCGCCGCTGGTTTCTTGGCCGGGGCCTTTTTGACCTTTTTGCCTTTGCGCGCGGCGGCCTCTGCGATCAGGTCAACGGCCTGCGCGACGGTAAGGTCGTCGACCTCCACCGTGTCGGGGATAGTGGCATTCAGCTTGTCCCATTTCACGTAGGGGCCGTATTTGCCCTTGAACACGTTCATGGGGCCGCCGGCCTCCGGATGCTCGCCCAGTTCGCGGACGGGTGTTGCGGCCTGCCCGCGTTGCCCGCGTTTGGGTTTGGAGGCGATGATTTCCACCGCGCGGTTCATGCCGATTTCCCAGACCTCGTCGATCGATTCCAGGTTGGCATTCGTACCGCCCCGGTTGGAGATCGTGTCGGCGTATTTCAGGTAAGGCCCGTAGCGTCCGATATTGGCCCAGATCGGCACGCCGTCGTCTGGGTGGGGGCCGATGAGTCGCGGTAGGCTGAGGAGTTTCAGCGCCTCTTCCAAGCTCAACGATTCGGGCGACCAGCCCTTGGGGACGCCCTGGCGCGGGGGTTTTTCGTCGCCCTGCTGCTGCCCGCGCTGGACGTAGGGGCCAAAGCGGCCCTTGAAGACGCGGATCTCGTCGCCCTGATCGGTGCCCAGCAGCTTGCCCTCTGGCGGGATGACGGATTTCGCTTCCTCTTCCGACAGCGGCGGACCGAAGGGGCGCGTGTAGCGGCACTCGGGGTAGTTGGAGCAGCCGATGAACGCCCCGCCCGAGCGCGCCGTGCGCATGCTGAGCCGCCCCTCCCCGCAGTTGGGGCAAAGCCGCGGGTCACCGCCGCCGGGGAGCGGTGGGAAGATATGCGGCGCAAGCTCCTCGTTGATCTTTTCCAGCACCTCGGTGATGGAGCGGTCCATGGCCTCCCCAATGGCGACGGAGAAGTCGGCCCAGAACCGGTCGAGCACGTCTTTCCATTCCCGCGACCCTGCGGAGACGTCGTCGAGCTCCTCCTCCAGCGAGGCAGTGAAGTCGTAGCCCACATATTTGCGGAAGAAGTTGGTGAGGAAAGCCGTGACGAGCCGCCCTTTATCCTCTGGATGCAGCCGCCCCTTGTCCTTGCGGACGTATTCACGGTCCTGGATCGTGGTGACGATGGACGCATAGGTGGAGGGGCGCCCGATGCCGAGCTCTTCCATCCGTTTGACCAGCGTGGCCTCGGTGTAGCGAGGCGGGGGCTGGGTGAAGCTTTGGTTGGCGAGCACGCCTTGATCGGCGGACATGACGGCGGATTTTGCCAGGCGCATATCGCCCGCGTCATCGGTCACGACGGCGTCGTCAGCGGCCTCCGCTTTGGCGAATTGTTCGCCGTACCAGGGTTTGAGCGGGGCCGCGTCGCCCTGTTCGATCTTTGGCAGGCGCTTGTCGTCGTCATCCTCGACGTCGTCGCGGCCTTCTTCATAGATCTTGAGGAACCCGTCAAAGAGCACAACTTGGCCCGTCGCGCGTAGCTCCACCTGCCCGTCGGCTGAGCCCACAGTGACGGTGGTCCGTTCCATCCGCGCGCCTTCCATCTGGGAGGCGAGCGTGCGTTTCCAGATCAGGTCATAGAGCTTGCGCTGATCCTCATCCGTGACGCGCAGGTCGCCGGGGGCGCGGCCCATTTCGGTCGGGCGCACGCATTCGTGGGCCTCTTGCGCGTTCTTGGCTTTGTTTTTGTAGGTGCGCGGTTTGGCGGGCACGTAGGCGTCGCCGTAGCGGTCCTTGATCGTGGCGCGGGCGTCGGTGACGGCCTCGGGCGCCATGTCGATCCCGTCGGTCCGCATATATGTTATGTAGCCCGCCTCGTAGAGGCGCTGGGCGAGGTTCATGGTCTGTCGCGCGCCGTAGCCGAATTTGCGCGACGCCTCCTGCTGGAGGGTCGAGGTCATAAAGGGCGGGGCGGGGTTCCGGGAGGCCGGTTTCGCCTCCACATTCGTCACGCTGAGCGCGCGCGACGTCACGGCCTGCACGGCCAGTTCGGCGGCGGTGCGGTTGGGGATGTCGTAGCGGTCGAGCTTTTTCCCACCGAGGGTCGTCAGCCGCGCCTCGTAGGTCTGGCCGCGGGGCGTCTCGAGCATCGCTTTCACGCCCCAGTATTCGACGGGCTTAAACGCCTCGATCTCCATCTCCCGCTCGACGATGATCCGCAGGGAGACGGACTGGACGCGGCCTGCCGATTTCGCCCCGGGCAAACGCCGCCAGAGCACGGGCGACAGTTTGAACCCCACGAGGTAGTCGAGCGCGCGGCGCGCCAGATACGCCTCCACCAGCTCCATATCGACCTGGCGGGGGTGCTTCATCGCCTCGGTCACGGCCCGTTCGGTGATGGCGTTAAAGACGACGCGCTTGACGGGCGTGTCTTTCTTGATCGCGCGGCGTTTTCTGAGCGCCTCTTCGAGGTGCCAAGAGATCGCCTCCCCCTCGCGGTCGGGGTCGGTGGCGAGGATCAGTTCGCCGTCTTCGGCGAGCGCGTCGGCAATGGCTTTGACGTGCTTTTTGCTATCGCTGGCGATTTCCCAAAGCATCTCAAATTCTTTGTCCGGGTCGACGGAGCCGTCTTTTGGCGGCAGGTCGCGGACATGGCCGTAGGAGGCGAGAACCGTGAAGTCTTTACCCAAATACTTGTTAATTGTCTTAGCCTTAGCCGGTGATTCGACAACAACGACTGCCATGTGCGGATTGCTTTCTACTGACCCCAAGCGGTGGGCGAAACATGGTCAGGGCGCAGGGATTGTCAATGAACAGCTTTGTGGCGGGGCGTTTGAGCGGGGGGAAATGCGGCCATTGCACATTATTTGGCGTCCGCGCCAGGCACCGGGTTCGCAGGGTGGGTTTCCAGTGCGACAGTCGCCCTATGGTCGAGCTTTTGGTTCTTGCGGTCTGCCTTTTGGGGACGACTGCGTTCTACGCCTGGTTGCGGTGGTCCGAGTGGTTCCGGGGTGTTGGTTGGGCGGTCGACGCAGCCCCGAAGGAGCTGCAGATGACCGAGTTTGATCCGGCTACGCACGGGCTCGTGCCTATCACAAAGACGTTCGCGGCGGCAGCGATTGGGGACGATCCCGGGCTGGGTGACTTTTACATCGGCGTTAATTCGCGGTGGCTGTTTTCGGCGCGGCGGCGGTATGTGCGGTGTTACCGTTACGACGGTCAGGTGTTGCGCCATTGGGACGTGTTCGAATTGTATGACCGTTGGTCGTCGCCGGGTCACGGGTTCCTTTGGGCGGTGTTGCCGGAGTCTTCGACGTTCCTTTGGGTGGACGCGCGCCTTGAGGTCGTGGATTTCGAGAGAAGGCGAAACGCGAATTTCGACTTTGAGCTTCAGGCAGGGATTTGGGCCAAGTGGCTCAAGGACATCACTTTCACGGACGGGGTCGTTTCGGTGAATGTCGCTGGCGCGCCCTGCAAGGCGTTTTGGGTGCAGGGGCATGCCTACGCTCCGCTGCGGGGCGCGTCGCTGGACCTGGAACTCAGGCCGGGGGCGCGGGTCGGGATCCTCAATCCGGTCTTGCCGGGCAAGTTCAAGCTGTTGCGGTGGCTTTAGCGGCGAGATTTTAGGGACAAGAGCCCACCAGACTGGCGCTCGATCTGGCCGTCGAGTTCGAGGTCCACGAGCGCGGAGGAGACCTGTTCGGGGCTTGCGCCTGCGTCGCGGATGATCTGGTCTTCGGCCATGGGGGAGGGGCCGAGGCGGTCGATGATTTTTTGGTGGATTTGGGCGATCTGGCGCAGGGTGCGGGGGCGTTCGGGTGTGGGTTTTGGGATGGGAGCGGTGCGTTCAGGGAGAGCCAGGGCTTCTGCAACGTCGGAGGCGCCGCGCACGAGCGTTGCGCCGTCGCGGATCAGCATGTTGCAGCCCGCGGCGCGCACGTCGAAGGGGTGGCCAGGCACGGCGAGCACCTCCCGCCCTTGGTCGAGCGCGATTTGCGCGGTGATCAGGCTGCCGGACTTCGCCGCGGCCTCCACCACGATCACGGCTTGCGAGATGCCGGAGATGAGCCTGTTGCGCCGGGGAAAGTGGCGCGCCTGGGGTTTGGTGCCCATGGGCATTTCGCTGAGCACGGTCCCCTTTTCGGCGATTTCGTCCATCAGTTTGGTGTTCTCGGTCGGGTAGGCCACGTCGACCCCGCCGGCCATCACGGCCACGGTCCCGGTGTCGAGCGCGGCCAGATGCGCGGCCGTATCCACCCCGCGGGCGAGCCCCGAGGCCACGCCGTATTCTGCTGCGCCCAGTTCACGGGCCAAGCGCCGCGCCATGCGCGTGCCGAGGGAGGACGCGTTGCGCGCGCCCACTAGCGCGATTTGGGGCTGAGCGTTCACATCCCGCGGGCCGCGCAGCCAGATCAGCGGCGGGGCATCGTCAACATCCAGGAGGGCGCGTGGGTAGGCCGCGCAGCTTCGGGTGACGAGCCGGGCGTGGGCCGCGCGGCCTGCGCGCAGTTCGGCGGCGACGACCCCTTCTGGGCAGACTTGGTAATTGTCTTCGCCCGCGGCGCGGGCAATGCCCGGCAGAGCCTCTAGCGCGGCTTGGGCGCTGCCGTGTTCGTCCATGAGGCGGGTGTAGGTCGCAGGTCCCACTCTGCGAGAGCGCAAGAGGCGAAGACAGGAAAACAGATCTTCTTCCGAGATGGGTGGGAGTGGGGGGTGAGAGGAAGAGGTTCCGCCAAATTCCATCCCTGTCTCCGCCAACTTGCAGAATCAGAATTACGGTAAACGGGTTAACGAGATGTGAACAAAGCCTGCCAGATGCGCGGTAAAGGCATTTTAAACGGCCGAGCCGCCCACCGTGAGCCCGCCGATCATGAGCGACGGTTGACCCACGCCCACGGGCACCCACTGGCCCGCCTTGCCGCAATTCCCGATCCCGGGGTCGAGCGCAAAGTCATTGCCGATGCCGCGGATGTGTTTGAGCGCAGTTGCCCCGTCGCCGATCAGCGTGGCACCTTTGACGGGCGCGCCGACCTGGCCGTTTTTGACGCGGTAGGCTTCTGTGCAGGAGAACACGAACTTGCCGTTGGTGATGTCCACCTGTCCGCCGCCAAAACCCACGGCATAGATGCCATCCTTGAGCTCTGCGACCATGCTCGCCGGGTCGGCGTCACCGGCGAGCATGTAAGTGTTGGTCATGCGCGGCATGGGGATGTGGGCGTAGCTTTCACGCCGCCCGTTGCCGGTGGGCGCCACGCCCATGAGCCGCGCATTTTGGCGGTCCTGCATAAAGCCCACGAGCGTGCCGTCCTCGATTAGGACATTCTTGGCGCTGGGCGTGCCCTCGTCGTCGAATGTGATCGACCCGCGGCGGTCGGGGATTGTGCCGTCATCGAGCACGGTGACGCCCTTGGCGGCCACTTGCTGGCCCATGAGCCCGGCGAAGGCGGAGGTGCCTTTGCGGTTGAAGTCCCCTTCGAGCCCATGGCCCACGGCCTCGTGCAGCAGGATCCCCGGCCAGCCGGAGCCTAGCACGACGTCCATGACGCCCGCGGGGGCGGCCTCCGCGCTGAGGTTCACGAGCGCGATGCGCAGTGCCTCGTCTACGGCGCCTTTCCAATGCGTGGGGTCGAGGAGCCCGGTCAGCCCGTGCCGACCGCCTGCGCCTGCCGTCCCGCTTTCGCGGCGGCCGTTTTCATCGACGATGATCGACACATTCAGCCGCGCCATGGGGCGGATATCGGCGTAGCGCGCGCCGTCGGGGCGCATGATCTCGACCTCCTGCAAGGACGCCGCGAGCGAGGCCGACACCTGCACCACGCGCGCATCGCTGCCGCGGGCGTAGGCGTCGATTTCGCGCAGAATGTCGACCTTGGCCGCGAAAGTCGCGTCGCCCATGGGGTCGGTGTCGGCGTAGAGCTTTTGGTTGGTGTGCTGGGGTGCCTCGGCCAAAACGCCGCCGCCATCGCCGACGGCGAGCCGCGCGGTGGAGGAGGCGCGGGATATGGCGGCCTCGGAAATCTCGGACGCATGGGCGTAGCCTGCGGTTTCACCGCGCACGGCGCGCAGACCGAATCCCTCCGACGCGTTGTAGCTTGATGTGCGCAGGTGCCCATCGTCAAAGGCCAGCGCCTCTGACCGGCGCCGTTCGAGGAAAAGCTCCCCGTCATCGGCGCCATCGGTGGCCGCGCGAAGCAGCGTCAGCGCGCGCTCTGCGTCCAAATGGCTTTCAAACGGGCGAAACGGGGCCTGGGTCATGGTATTGCCTCAACTTCTGGGGCGCCCGCGGTGGGTTTGGGCGCAAAGGTGCGCTTTTGACGCGCCCACGGACGATTGCCCGCTTCCCCTCCATATGGTTTGTGCTTGCCAACAAGCAACGGAATACCATTGCGTGCAGCGCGAGCGCTGCTCCGCAGGCGAGGGTCACTATGGGTTTACGATCACTCCTTTCCGCAGCCACGGTTCTTGCGTCCGCTACGGTCGCGCGTGGCCAGTCGGCACTTGAAAGCAATTTGGGCGACCTGGAGGTCATCGGCGCACCGGAGCCGTTGGGCATTAACTTCCAGACCTCCGCGACGGAGCTGGCGCGCGATATCGTGTGGCTCGACAATATGCTGCTCGTTATCATTTCGCTCATCGTGGCGTTTGTGATGGCGCTGCTGGCGATTGTCGCTGTGCGCTATAACGCCAAGGCGAACGCGACGCCCGCGACGTTCACCCACAACACCCCGATCGAGATCGCGTGGACCATCGTGCCGGTGCTGATCCTCGTGTTTATCGGGGCGTTCTCCCTGCCGATCCTGTTCAAGCAGCAGGAAATCCCCGAGGGCGACATCACCATCAAGGTGACGGGCTACCAGTGGTACTGGGGCTATGAATATGTCGACCATGATTTCGGCTTTGAAAGCTTTATGATCGGCGCCCCTGCTACCGGCGGCGACTACCGCATGACCCCGGAGGTGAGCGCGCAGCTCGCAGCCGCAGGCTACCGCGACGAGGACTTTTTGCTGGCCACCGACACCGCCGTTGTCGTGCCTGTGGGCAAGACCATCGTGATGCAGGTGACGGGGGCGGACGTGATCCACTCCTGGGCGATGCCTGCCTTTGGCGTGAAGCAAGACGCCGTGCCGGGCCGCTTGGCCGAGCTGTGGTTCGAAGCGGAGCAAGAGGGCATCTATTTCGGCCAGTGTTCCGAGCTGTGCGGGTTCGCCCATGCCTACATGCCCATCACGGTCAAAGTGGTGAGCCAGGAGGCCTATGACGCCTGGCTGGGCGGGGCCATTGACGAATACGCTGGCGATCCGACAACGGCGCCTGGCTACATGGTGGCGTCCAACTGATGTCTGACGCGTCGCTCGATATCGCGCCCCGGTCCACGTCGGGCGACTATGAGCCGAGCTTTGGCGACTACTTCGCGCTGCTCAAGCCGCGGGTGATGTCGCTGGTGGTGTTCACGGCGCTCGTGGGGCTGCTCGCGGCGCCCGCAAGCCTGCACCCGGTCGAAGCCTTTGCTGCCCTGCTCTTTATCGCTATCGGCGCGGGGGCCTCTGGTGCGCTCAACATGTGGTGGGACGCAGATATCGACGCGGTGATGAAGCGGACGGCCAAGCGCCCCGTGCCATCGGGGCGTGTGTCGGCCACGGATGCGCTTTACGTAGGTGTGGCGCTGTCGCTTTTGTCGGTGATGATGCTGTGGCTGACGACGAATGCGCTGGCGGCAGGGCTGCTGGCGTTCACCATCTTTTTCTACGCCGTGATCTATTCGATGTGGCTCAAGCGGTCGACGCCGCAGAACATCGTAATCGGTGGCGCGGCGGGGGCCTTCCCCCCGATGATCGGCTGGGTGGCTGTGACCGGGTCTGTAAGCGTCGAGGCCGTTTTGATGTTCGCGCTGATCTTTATGTGGACGCCACCGCATTTCTGGGCGCTCGCGCTCTTTATGCGCTCCGATTACGACGATGCGGGCGTGCCCATGCTGACCGTGACGCACGGGCGCCGCGCGACGCGCAACCACATCCTGGGCTACACGATCGCCCTGGCCGCGCTGGCTGTGGGCGCCGCGTTCACCAGCATCGGTGGGCCGCTCTACCTGGCCGTGGCCGTCATCGCCAACGCGATCTTTCTGCGTGATGCGGTGCGCATCTGGCGGCGGGACGAAACCGACGCGGAGGCCGACAACTTCCGCGTTGAAAAGGCGTTCTTTAAGTTCTCACTCCTCTACCTCTTCCTCCATTTCGGAGCGATCTGGGTCGAGGCAGTTTTGCCCGCTGGCGCATGGTCCGGCTGGTAGGGAGGCAAGCTATGTTTGAAAACGTCACCAGCGGCGTGCACGACAAACGCCAAAGCCGCAATGTCGGCGTGGCCGTGTGCCTGAGCGCCTTCATCGTGCTGCTCTTTGTGCTGACGGCTGTGAAGATTCAGCAGCTCGGCGCGGTTGAGGGGTTTGACCACGCGCCACGTCCAGCGCTTGCAGAGCGGGTGGACGGGTGATGGAACGCGTGTCCTCCCCCCTGCGGACGGCGGCCAAATGCGGCGCGCTGATCGCCACGATGTTCGGGCTGGCCTACGCGTCGGTGCCGTTTTATGACTGGTTCTGCCGGGTGACGGGCTTTGGCGGGGCTACGGGCGTGTCCGAGGTCGCCTCTGACGAGATCCTTGATCAGACGATCAACATCCGCTTTGACAGCTCTCTCGAAAAAGGGATGCCTTGGACGTTCAAGCCCGAGGTGCGCACCACCGAGATCCGCATTGGGGAGACGGGGCTGGCCTTTTACGAGGCGCACAACCCAACGGACCGCCCCATCGCGGGGTCCGCGTCCTACAACGTGACGCCCTACCAGGCGGGTGGCTTTTTCTCCAAAATCGACTGCTTCTGCTTTGAGGAGCAGGTGCTGCAACCCGGCGAGACGGTCATGATGCCCGTGACCTACTACGTCGACCCGGAGATCGTGGATGACCGCGAAGGCAAGCACATCCACACGATCACGCTGAGCTACACATTCTACGAAATCGACCTGCCCGAAACCACCGAGCAGGCCGCACTGACGACTGAGGGCGAAAGCCCCAACTACAACTAACGCATCAGGGACGCACCGACATGGCCCACGCAAAGAACCACGATTATCACATTCTGCCCCCGTCGATCTGGCCCTTCGCGGGTGGGGTCGGCGCGTTTGTCATGCTGTTTGGCGCGGTGCTGTGGATGCATGGCAGCGGTCCGTGGCTGTTCCTGATGGGTTTTGTTGGGGTTTGCTACACGATGTACGCCTGGTGGGCGGAAACCGTGGCCGAAAACCACGTGGGCGATCACACGCCCGTTGTTCTGATCGGCCTGCGCTACGGCTTTATCATGTTCATCATGTCGGAGATCATGTTCTTCGCCGCGTGGTTCTGGGGCTTCTTCAAGAACGCGCTTTACCCGATGGGGCCGCTGTCGCCTGCCGTTGACGGCGTCTGGCCGCCCGTGGGGATCGAGACGTTTGACCCCTGGCACCTGCCGCTGATCAACACGCTGATCCTGCTGTGCTCGGGCTGTGCGGCGACTTGGGCGCACCACGCGCTGGTCCACGGCAATGTGCGCAAAGATATCAAAGACGGGCTGCTGCTGGCCGTTGGTCTCGGGCTCTTCTTCACGCTTCTGCAGGCCTACGAGTACTCCCACGCGACGTTCGGCTTTGGCAAAGGCTGCGAGGTTTATTGCTCCAACTTCATCCTGCCCACGATGTTCCACGGGCTTCACGTGGTGATCGGGACGATCTTCCTCTTTGTCTGCTACCTGCGGGTGCGCCAGGGTCACTTCACGCCAGAGAACCACTTGGGCTTTGAAGCGGCGGCTTGGTACTGGCACTTCGTGGATGTTGTCTGGCTCTTCCTCTTTGCGGCGATCTATATCTGGGGCTCGTAAGGCGGCGCGGGTGAGCGGATTTTCTTTGGAAAATCCGCGCCTCCGGCGGAAGTATTTTGGGACGAAAGAAAGGGGTGGGGTTTCTCACCCCTTTGACGTTGGGAGAGCGTGATGCGTGGGTTTCTTTTGAGAGTGATCGGATACAGATCTGGAGCTTTTGGAAGCATGTCTAAACTGCTTGCGATTGTTTTGGGCGCGCTGATTGTGTTCATCGCGCTGGCGACCTTTGCGCAGATTGTGGGCTGACGATGACTTACATGCGCGTTGTGTTTTTGCTGGTGATCGGGGTCGCAGGGACGGGGGTTTTGCTGTGGCTCGGGTTTTGGCAGGTGCAGCGGCTGGACTGGAAAGAAAGCGTGTTGGCGGAGATCGAGGCGCGCATTTCCGACGCACCTGTGGCAGTGCCTGCGGCACCAGACGAGGCGCGAGATCGGTATTTGGCCGTCGAGGCTGCGGGGGAACTCGCGGAAGAGGAACTGCACGTGCTCGTCTCAGCCAAAGGTTTCGGTGCTGGCTACCGCGTGATCCGGGCGCTGGATTTGGGGGACCGGCGGGTCCTGGTGGACCTTGGGCTCATTCGAACAGAGGACAAAGGCGTTGCGCGCCCCGGGGGGCCTGTGGGCGTGCGAGGAAACCTGCACTGGCCCGAAGAAGTCGACAGCTTCACACCCGAAAATGATGTGGCGGGCAATATCTGGTTTGCGCGGGAGGTGCCGGTGATGGCAGCTGCGCTGGGCACTGATCCGGTGATGATCATCGCCGCCGAGGTCACGCCGCCCGTGCCCGGCGTCACGGCCTTTCCTGTCGACACCTCCGGCATTCCCAATGACCACCTCGGATATGCCGTTACTTGGTTCGGGCTTGCCGCTGTTTGGCTTTCCATGACCGCGCTTTTTCTTTACCGCGGGCGTCGCACATCTGCTTGAGGCTACTTTGATGCTCTATGTCTCCACCCGCGGGAACGCGCCTGAACTGACCTTTGAAGAGGCGATGCTGACCGGGCTTGCCCGGGATGGCGGGCTTTATGTCCCCAAAGTGGTGCCGGTGATGGCGCCCGATGACATCGCGGCGCTGGCGGGGCTGCCCTATGAGGAAGTGGCCTACCGCGTCATGCGGCCGTTCGTGGGCGAGAGCTTCACCGATGCCGAGTTCCGCGGCTGCATCGAGCGCGCCTATGCGGGTTTTGGCCATGGCGCGCGGGCGCCTTTGGTGCAGCTGGGGCCGAACCACCATCTGCTGGAGCTGTTCCACGGGCCGACGCTCGCGTTCAAAGACTTCGCCATGCAGCTCATCGGGCAGCTGTTCCAAGTCGCGCTTGCGCGCCGGGGGGAGAAGGTGACGATCGTTGGCGCGACCTCGGGCGATACGGGATCGGCGGCGATTGAGGCGTTCAAGGGGCTTGATGCGGTGGATGTGTTCATCCTCTATCCCCATGGGCGCGTCAGCGAGGTGCAACGGCGTCAGATGACGACGCCGACGGAGTCGAATGTCCATGCGCTGGCGCTGCACGGAACGTTTGATGACTGCCAGGCGCGGCTGAAGGATATGTTCAACGATTTCGACTTCCGCGATGAGGTGCGGTTGGCGGGCGTGAACTCCATCAACTGGGCGCGGGTGCTGGCGCAGGTTGTCTATTACTTCACGGCGGCGACATCCCTTGGCGCGCCTGCGCGTGAAGTGTCGTTCACCGTGCCCACGGGCAATTTTGGCGACATCTTTGCAGGCTACATCGCCAAGAAGATGGGGCTGCCGATCAAGCGGCTCATCGTGGCCACGAACCGCAATGACATCCTGCACCGGGCGCTTTCCACCGGGGCCTATGAGACGGGAGAGGTGCATCCGACAATCACGCCGTCCATGGACATCCAAGTCAGTTCCAACTTCGAACGTGCTCTCTTTGACGCGTATGGGCGCGACGGCGGGGCGGTCGCGCAGTTGATGGACGAGCTCAAGGGTGGCGGCTTCCACATCTCCCAAGGCGCGCTGGAGGGGCTGCGCGAGCATTTCACCAGCGGCCGGTCTGACGAGCATGAGACATCGGCGACCATCACCGAGGCCTTTGCCAGCATGGGTGAACTGCTCTGCCCCCACTCCGCGGTGGGTGTGAAGGTGGCGGAGGAGCAACTGGGCGACGAGCCCATGATCACGCTCGCCACCGCGCACCCCGCGAAGTTCCCGGACGCGGTCGAGGCGGCCATGGGCCAACGCCCCCCCTTGCCCCCGCGCATGGCGGACATGTATGAACGGTCGGAACGCGTCACGGAGGTGCCAAATGACCTCCATGCTCTAGAAACGCTTATTCGGGACCGTAGAATTTGACCGTCGAAACCCACACGCTGCCAAACGGATTTCGGATCGTCACAGAACGGATGGAGGGGCTGAAGTCCGCCTCCATCGGGGTGTGGGTCGCAGCGGGCGGACGCCATGAACGGGTTGAGCAGAACGGCATCGCGCATTTCCTGGAACACATGGCGTTTAAGGGGACGGAGCGGCGCACGGCGCTTCAGATCGCCGAAGCCATTGAGGATGTGGGCGGCTATATCAACGCCTATACCAGCCGCGAAATGACGGCCTACTATTGCCGCGTTTTGGAAAACGATGTGCCGCTGGCGCTCGACGTGATTTCCGACATCGTGCTCAACCCCGTCTTTGATGATCGCGAGATCGAGGTGGAGCGGGGCGTGATCCTCCAAGAGATCGGGCAATCGCTCGATACGCCCGATGATGTGGTGTTCGACTGGCTGCAAGAGGTGGCCTACCCAGATCAGCCCATAGGGCGCACGATCCTGGGGCCGACGGAGCGGGTGAATGCCTTTGCCAAGGCGGATCTCAGCACCTTTGTGGAAGAGCATTACGCGCCCGGCCAGATGATCCTGGCGGCGGCGGGGGCTGTGGACCATGACGCGCTCGTGCGCGAGGCGGAAAAGGTGTTTGGCCATCTGCGCGCGCGGCCAGCCCGCCCGGTGGAGGCCGCGGCCTTTGCCGGTGGAGCGCGGTTCGAGGAAAAGTCGCTCGAACAGGTGCATTTCACGCTGGCCTTTGAGGGGCCTGATTACCGCGATCCGCTGATTTACACGTCGCAGATATTTTCCACCGCGTTTGGCGGGGGGATGTCGTCCCGGCTCTTCCAAGAGGTGCGGGAAAAGCGCGGGCTCTGCTACACGATTTTCTGCCAGGCCGGGGCCTATGCCGATACGGGCATGACCACGCTTTATGCGGGCACGAGTGCGGAACAGGTGGGGGAGCTTGCCACGATCACGATGGACGAGCTCAAGCGCGCGGCGTCCGACATGAGCGCCGCCGAAGTTGCGCGGGCCCGGGCGCAGATGAAGGCGGGGACGCTTATGGGGCTGGAAAGCCCGTCCAACCGGGCCGAGCGGCTGGCGCGCATGACGTCGATCTGGGGCCGGGTGCCGGAGCTTGATGAGGTCATCCAGTCCATCGACAGTGTCACGACCGGCGATATCCGAGATTTTGCGGCCCGCATGATCGAGGAACAGCGCATGGCCATGGCGCTCTATGGTCCCGTCTCTGGCGCGGTGAGCCTCGACGCATTGCAGGAGAGGCTGGCGGCGTGATCCTCAAGAAGGCCCGCAAGGTCCGGATTGAGACCGAGCGGCTGACCCTTAGACCCCCACAGCATTCCGACTACCGTGCGTGGGCGTCGCTGCGTGAGCGGTCCCGCGATTTCCTGAGCCCGTGGGAACCGACCTGGGCGCCAGACCACCTGACGCGCAAGGGGTTCACGAACCGGGTCTACTGGGCGCAGCGGTCAATATCGGGAGGCACGGCTGTGCCAGTGTTCCTGATCAACCGGTCCGACGGGAACCTGCTGGGCGCGATCACGCTTGACCATATTCGCCGTGGGCCAGCCCAGGCGGGGACCACCGGCTACTGGATCGGGGAGCCTCACGCGCGGCAGGGCTATATGCGCGAGGCGATCGAGGGGCTGGTGCATTATGCGTTCACCGAGCTGGACCTCAGCCGGATCGAAGCGGCCTGTTTGCCCGAGAATACAGCGTCGCGCAGCCTACTGGAGAAATGCGGGTACAAGTATGAGGGCGTCGCGCAGAGCTATCTGCAAATCGCCGGGCGCTGGCGGACCCATGTGCTTTACGCGAATTTGCGCGGCGACCGGCGCGGAAAGACCGACGCAGGCTGACCTTTGATCTAAGTGCCCGGGCGCGGAACAAGGGCGAAGCCCGCCGCGCCGCCGCCGGGTCGTCCCGCGGCCCGGTGGCATGGCAAAGCTTGGCGCGTCGCTTTGGCAGAGCGATATCCTTGATCCATAAAGTGCCCCGAACAAGCGTCGGACCACCGGTCCCCGACCCGGCACCGGCGCGGCTGAGCGCTTACGATCTGCGCCGCCGCAGCAGGCCTAAGCCCCCAAACCCAGCGAGTAGAAGCGGCAGCGCAGCGGGCAGCGGGACGGGGGCCGCTCCTACAATAATGTCAAAGGTCGTGTTGCCTGCTGACGCTTGATAGCTCCCAGGTGTCAGGGCAAGCGTTGTAAAGTCAGTGCTCGCGAAGGTGGAAGAAGACAGGAGAGCGTTGCCTGAGACATAGCCGGTAGGCAAAATCAGAAAAAAAGGTGCCCCCGCTACGGCCAACACAATGGTATCGCCGCTGTTGGAGTTCGAAGTCGATGTGAGGACGCCGCCAAAACCGGATATGCCAACCCCGCTTATGGCTAGGTATGAATCACCGGTTCCTGCTGCTCCCGATGAAAGGCCTGAGAGCCCTGGATTGATTGTACCGCCGGAACCAGTGTCTGGCCCGGCAGCGATGTAGCCCGTTAAATCGACTGACCCCGATACTTCTAAAACGACATCTGCACCAACCTGCGTAAAGGTTGAGGTCAGAGTTGCCGCTTGGGCGACTGTGGCCTGTGCCATGATGAACAGGGCTGCGAGCAAGCGACGTACGTACATTGGAGCCTCCTTCGGTACACTGGATTGACTACAAACAAAAATTGGATGCACGATCAACTAATTTCGGGGATGGATTGAGTGTCAAGCAGGCGACGTGTCTGCTTCCCGAGTTTTTGTGCGGTTTGACTGCGCTCCGCAGAAGCGCGCATTGAACAGAACCCGCGCAGCAAATTCTTCTGAGTCGACATCCGCTGGTGCGCGCTATTTTTGATCACATGCGCTTGCTGACCCTCCTCCTCGCCCTGATGCTCGCATCGCCCGCCTTCGCCCAATCTGAGCGGCCCAGCCACTGCATTGCCATCGCGGATGCCGCGCCGGGGATCGAGTACATTCACCGCGCGAGTTTCCGCGATCCGCTCGACCCGTTCAGCGTGCGGATTTCTTATGTTGATCATTCGATGTTCCTGATCCAGTCGGCCTCCGGCGCGACGGCGGTGACGGATTACAATGGCTTCATCGGGCTCGTGGATTTTGTCCCAGACGTGGTCACGATGAACAACGCCCACGGGACCCATTGGACGGCCATCCCGGACCCCGCGATCCCAAACGTGCTGCAAGGCTGGTGGCAAGACGGCGCGCCCGCGCGGCACCGGCTGGAGGTGGGCGAGATGCTCGTGCGCAACGTGACCACCGACACCCGTCCCGGCGCGTTTTCTTTTGGGTCTACCGAAGTGCAAGAGGATGCCAATTCCATCTTTGTGTTCGAGACCGAGGGGCTCTGCATCGGGCATATGGGGCATCTCCACCACGAGCCGGACGACGCGCAATACGCGGCACTGGGGCGGCTCGACGTGGTGATGGTGCCCGTGGATGGCGGCTTTACGCTCGGCACGGCGGAGGTCAAGCGCATGCTCAACCGGCTGCGGTCCTCGCTGGTGTTGCCGATGCATTGGTTCAGCGAGGCGAACTTGGACCGTTTCCTGGTCGAAATGGCCAGTGATTTCGCGATTGAGCGGCTGGGCGACACGAGCGTTACTGTCAGCTTGCGCAACCTGCCTTCACGGCCCACCATCCGCGTCCTGCGCCCGCAATTCTTGCGCGAGCCGCAGTGACAGTGGCGCTGCGACGTGGTTTGTCGGGCCCATGTTAAACGCCGTCGATGATGCCCTAGTCACCGCGCTCCGCGCGGCCCTTCCGCCCGCGGCCTTTAAGGCGCCCGAGCCGCGCTATTTCGAGGAGCCCCGCGGTCGCTATAGCGGGCAGGCCGGTGTGATCGTGGCGCCCTCCAACGTAGACGAGGTCGCCACCGTGCTGCGCCTGGCCCATGGCGCGCGCTGCCCGGTGGTGCCCTATGGCGGCGGCACGGGTCTTGTGGGCGGGCAAGTGGCGCAGGACGGAGTGGCGCCGATCGTGATCTCGCTCGAACGCATGACGGCGCTGCGCGGGCTTTACCCAGACGAAAACGCCATCGTGGTGGAAGCGGGCATGGTGCTCGCCGATGTGCAGGCGGCGGCAGAGCGGGCCGGTCGGCTCTTTCCGCTCTCGCTTGCGTCCGAGGGCTCGGCGCGGGTGGGCGGTGTGCTCGCCACCAATGCGGGCGGGGTCAACGTGCTGCGCTACGGCAATGCGCGGGACCTGTGCCTGGGGCTTGAGGTTGTGCTGGCGGATGGGACCGTGTGGAATGGGCTCTCACGCCTGCGGAAGGACAACGCGGGCTACGACCTGCGCAACCTGATGATCGGCTCAGAAGGGACACTGGGCGTGATCACCGCGGCCGCGCTTAAGCTCGCGCCTGTGCCCGCAGAGCAGGGCACGGCGGTGTTCGAGGTCGCCTCCCCCGAGGCGGCGCTGGCGCTGTTGGCGCTGGCGCGCGCGCAGGTGGGAGAGGGCGTGAGCGCCTTTGAGCTCATCCATGCGCAGAGCTTTGCGTTTTTGGCGGAGACGCTGCCCGACATCCGGCTGCCCTTTGACACGCCGCCCGCGTGGTGCGTGCTGATCGATCTGGGCCTGCCGCGGGGCCTGAGCGCGCCAGTGGCCTTTGAGACGCTCTATGAGGCGGCGGAGGAGCTCGTGGGCGACGCGGTGATCGCGCAGTCCGAGCAGCAGCGCCAAGGCCTGTGGTCGGTGCGCGAGCACATCCCGGAGGCCAACCGCCGGATCGGGTCGGTGTCGTCCCACGATATCTCGCTGCCGCTATCGGCGATCCCGGAGTTTATCGCCACCGCCGGGCCGCAGCTCGACCAGATTGGCGCGTTTCGGATCAACTGCTTTGGCCATGTGGGGGACGGGAACCTGCACTACAACGTGTTCCCGATGCCGGGGCGGCGCCGGGCCGATCACGAAAACGAACGCCCCGCGATCAAAGCGGCGGTCCATGATCTGGTACATGCGCTTGGCGGATCGGTCGCCGCGGAACACGGCGTCGGGCGGCTTAAAGTCGAAGACCTGGAGCGGTATAGCGACCCGGCGCTCCTTGCTATGATGCGTGCGGTCAAGACGGCGCTTGATCCTGTTGGCATCCTAAACCCGGGTGCGATGCTGCGCTAACGACCAAACGCCCCGCCCTTTTCGACGTCGGGCCCGCCCGCCTCCCTTCTGCGCCTTTCAGGCTTGAACCAAAGGGGGCGCGGCTGCGCCGCGTGTTCCGCCTTCGGCGGCCCTCCGGGGGAAGTATTTTTGGACGTAAGAAAGACGCGTGCCGTGCCCCTTTCTTATGTCTGAAAATACTTCGGGGAGTGTGAGGGGCTGGCCCCTCACGGGTCGCAGGTGGTGCGCCGCGGGCTACAGGGTGGCGCGCTGGGTCGCACGTTTGGGAGGGTCAGAGTCCCTCGAACGCGCAGAGGCTGTGGACCTCTTGGCCCATCGCCTCGAGTTTCTTGCGCCCGCCGAGGTCGGGCAGGTCGATCACGATGGCCACGCCGATGGTGGTGGCACCGAGCCGTTCGATGAGTTTGATCCCTGCGGCGGCCGTGCCTCCTGTGGCGAGGAGGTCATCGACGAGGAGCACGCGTTCGCCTGGTTCGAAGGCGTCGTCGTGGACCTCCACGATCGCTTTTCCGTATTCGAGCGTATAGGCCTCGGAAATCGTGGCGCCGGGCAGTTTGCCCTTTTTGCGGATCGGGACGAAGCCTACGGACAGTTGGTGGGCGATGGCGCCGCCCAGGATGAACCCGCGTGCTTCGAGCCCTGCGACCTTGTCGATGCGGGTGCCGACATAGGGGTCAAGCAGTTGATCCACCGCAAGCCTGAGCCCGCGGGGGTCGGCGAAGAGCGTGGTGACATCGCGAAAGAGGATCCCTTCATGGGGGAAGTCAACGATGGTGCGGATGTAGTCTTTGACCGTTTTCATGGGGCCCTCACGGGTTGCTGCGGCTGAAAAGGAGATACGCGCTGAGCGCGACGAGGAGCGCGCCGCCGCCCTGTTGGATGCGGGCGGCGAGGTGGGTTTGGGTGAGCTTTTGGCGCGCCGCGGCAGCGCCTAGCACGAAAGGCAGGTCGGCGAGCGAGAACATCAGGTTGGTGATGACGCCCAGGATCAGCAGCTGTGCTGCCACTGGCAGGGCGGCGTCGGGGCTTACGAATTGCGGCAAGAAGGCGAAGAAGAAGAGCGCGGTGGTGGGGTTGAGCACCTCCGTCATCGCGCTTTGCCAAAACGACAGGCTGGCGTCGGGTGCCGTGCGGTTCAGGTCTGTAGGGTGACGCAGGAGCTGGACGCCAAGATAGGCGACATAGACCGCGCCTGCTGTTTTCACGAGTGTGAAGGCAAGCGGCACCGCCTCAAAGAGCGCCGCGAGGCCCGCGGTGGCGGCGAGGATGTGGACATAGCCGCCCGCATGGACGCCCGCCATGGCCGCAAACCCCGCCCGGCGGCCGCCTGCCAGCGTGCGCCCGATCAGGTAGACGATGGAGGGGCCGGGGATCACGGCAAAGGTCGCGGCGGCTGCGAGGAAGAGGGTGAAGAGGGCGGCGTCCACCGGCTCAGACCGTGCCGCGGCGAAGCGTGGCGGTGAGGATGCCCATGGCCATGAGCGTGACACCGCCCGCTTGGGTGAGGCGTTTGATAACGGAAGGCCGCGCAAGGCGGGCGCGCATGGCGTCGGCGGCGAGCGCATAGGCGAGCACGTTGAGCGCTGCGAGGCCGACGAAGGTGGCGATGAGGACCGCGGCTTGGGGGGCGAATGCGGCATCGGGCGTGATGAACTGGGGGACGAAGGCGACGAAGAAGCCGATGCTTTTCGGGTTCAATGCGGTGACGAGGGCAGCGTGGCCGAAGATCCCGCGGGCCTCTGTTTGTGGGGCGTCCGTAAGGGAAGGGGCCGCACCTGCGCTGCGAAGCATCCGGAAACCCAGCCAGATCAGATAGGCCGCGCCGACCCATTTGAGGATCGTAAAGGCGAGGGCTGAGGTGGCGATTATTGCGCCCAGCCCGAGGAGCGCGGCGCTCATGGCGATGAGGTCGCCCAGCGCCACGCCTGCGGCGGAGGCGACGGCCACGCGGCGGCCTTGGGACAGCGCGTAGGACAGGACGAGCAGGACGGTGGGGCCGGGGATCAGGAGGAGGGCGGTGGAGGCAGCCACGAAGGCGAGCCAGAGGTCGAAGGTCATAGGGGAATCCCTTGGGAGGCAGTAGATTAGAGCTAGATGAGATGGGTTAGCGCATCATTTGAGAGGCTGTTTCTTGTCTTTGCCGTCCTCTTCATCTTTGTCTTTGAGGGCAGGGACGAATGGGTAAAAAAAGAATGAATTGAACAGTTTAGACCCGCCTGCAGCGTGTTTTAGGATCGGGGCAGTGCCGAAATGACTCGTGCGGACGAATCCCCAAAACATCGCCAACGGCCCAAGCACAAACAGTGGTATGTTGAGGCCATGTTCCAACACGAACTCTCTGTATTCTATAAAAATGAAACTGTTTATCGCCCCAAACGCCATTAGGCCGATTCCATATTTGATATTCTGCATGGCGCGCTCGCGTGTGATCTCCATCAGCCCAGCACCCGCCCGGCCACGGCGTCGAGCTTGGCCATCAGCGCGGGGTCACGGTGCTCTGGTGGCGTGATCAGAGCGTGGTCGAGCGCGGTGTGGCAGCCTTGGGTGCAGGGCTCTGCCTTTGCCAGTAGGGCCGGGATTGCGGCGACCATGGCGCGCGCCTTGTCGGCGTTGCCGTGGAGCACTTCGACGATCTGGGTGATGTCGACGGACCCGTGTTCAGGGTGCCAGCTGTCGTAGTCGGTGATCATGGCCACAGAGGCGTAGCAGAGTTCGGCTTCGCGGGCGAGTTTGGCTTCGGGCATGTTGGTCATGCCGATGACGTCGCAGCCCCAGACTTCACGGTAGAGCTTGGATTCGGCCAGGGTCGAAAACTGCGGGCCCTCCATGGCCAGATACGTGCCGCCGCGGTGGGTTTTGACGCCCGCGCCGCGGGAGGCGGACTCGCACACGTCCGCCAGCGCATCGCAGATCGGGTGGGCCACGCTCACATGGGCCACGCAGCCGGTGCCGAAGAAGCTTTTTTCCCGCGCAAAGGTGCGGTCGATGAACTGGTCGATGATGACGAAATCGCCCGGCGCCATCTCCTCCCGAAAGGACCCGCAGGCGGAGACGCTGACGACATGGGTCGCACCGATGCGTTTGAGTGCGTCGATATTGGCGCGGTAGGGGACGGTGGTGGGCGATTGCACATGCCCGCGCCCGTGGCGCGGCAGAAACGACATTGGCATCCCGCCGAGCTGTCCTGTCAGGATCGCGTCTGACGGTGTGCCCCAGGGGGTGTCGACGTCGCGCCACGCGGCGCTTTCGAGCCCGTCGATTTGATACAGGCCGGAGCCGCCGATGATGGCCAGGTGGATGTCTTGCATAGGGCGCCTCCTGCGGGAATGGTCGAAGTAGGGCACAGGGCCCGAAAAATTGGAAGACGCGGAATGTCGCCCGCGCCCCTGCGGGCGCATTGGCCTGCAAAATGTTGCACCTGCACAATTTTCGACCAAGCGGTTCAGAATTTGCCCCCGCGCCGCACGGATGGGTCGCACTCGCTTAACAGATGTTAAACGCATGGCGGGTATGCGCAAGAATACCGTGCAATTTCCGCTGAGCCCGCTATGTGCGGGGGCTTGAGCAAAAGAGCCCCAAAAAACAGGACCCGCCCATGACCCGTATCCTTTCTGCGTTCGGCAATTCGATGTCGAGGGATGCGTTGCAGGCGGGGGGATTGAGCGTGGCGCGGCTCAGGATCGAGCTTTTGGCCGGTCTGACGGTGGCGCTCGCGCTGGTGCCGGAGGCCGTGGCCTTTGCCTTTGTCGCCGGGGTTCACCCGCTGGTGGGCCTTTATGCGGCGTTTATCGTGGGCCTGATCACGGCGCTTATCGGGGGGCGTCCTGGCATGATCTCCGGCGCGACGGGGGCTTTGGCTGTGGTCATGGTGTCGCTCGTGGCGGTGCACGGGGTCGAGTACCTTTTTGCCACGGTGGTCCTGATGGGGCTGATCCAGATCGTGGTGGGCGTGATGCGATGGGGGAAGTTTATCCGCCTCGTCCCACACCCGGTGATGCTGGGGTTCGTGAACGGGCTCGCTATCGTGATTTTCCTCGCCCAGCTTGGCCAGTTCAAAGTGCCAGGCTCCATGGTCTCTGACGGGCACGGCATGACGGGTGGGGAGTGGATGTCGGGCCTGCCGCTTTACTGGATGCTGGGGCTCGTTGCGCTGACAATGGCCATCATCTGGGGGATGCCCCGGGTAACGAAAGCGATCCCCGCACCGCTCGCAGGGATCGCGATTGTGGCCGGGATCGTGATCGCCTTTGGCATCGATGTCCCGCGCGTGGGCGACCTCGCCTCCATCGAGGGGGGGCTGCCGAGCTTTCACATCCCCATGGTGCCGCTGACGCTGGAGACGCTGCAGATCATTGCGCCCTACGCGATCATCCTTGCTGCCATTGGCCTGATCGAAAGCCTGCTGACGCTGAACCTCGTGGGCGAGATGACGAATACGCGTGGCGGGTCGAGCCAAGAATGCGTTGCGCAGGGCGTGGCGAACACCGTGACGGGGTTCTTTAGTGGCATGGGCGGCTGTGCGATGATCGGCCAGTCGATGATCAACGTGAAGTCCGGCGCACGGACGCGGATTTCGGGGATCGTGGCGGCGCTGTTTCTGCTGGCCTTTATCATCTTTCTGTCACCGGCGATTGAGCAGATCCCGCTGGCGGCGCTCGTGGGCGTGATGTTCATGGTGGTGATCGGCACATTCGCCTGGAACAGCTTTAAGATCATGCGGAAGGTGCCGCGCATCGATGCGTTTGTGATCGTGCTGGTGACGGTGGTGACCGTGATGACCGACCTCGCCATCGCGGTTGTCGTGGGCGTGATCGTCAGCGCCTTGGCCTATGCCTGGCAAAACGCCACGCGCATCGCGGCCAAGACCTACATCACGCCGGAAGGGGCGCGGGTTTACCAGGTGCAAGGGCCGCTCTTTTTCGGGTCGGCGGACGGGTTTATCGAGCTGTTCAACGTCAAGGACGACCCGCGCGACGTGATCGTGGACTTTGCCGACAGCCGCGTGGCCGACCAATCCGCGTTGCAAGCGATCGAGGCGATGGCCGGGAAGTACGAGGCCGCCGGGAAGCGGCTGCAACTGCGTCACCTGAGCAAAGAATGCCACACGCTTTTGTCCAATGCGGGTCACCTCGTGGTCGAAAGCGATGATGACCCGGACTACCAAATCGCCGCCGACTACGGCGTGCGCACGGGCATCCTGTCCGGCGGGCATTGAGCGCCAAAGACTTTTCCAAAAAGTCTTAGCAAAATTCTTCGCAAGAATTTTCCGTGCGCGGCGGTGGCCGCTGCGCGGGAAGGATTTTTCAAAAATCCTTGGCAAAACTCTTTGAAAGAGTTTTGCGCCCCCGACCAACTCCTAGGGTCTACTCGCCGGGGCGTTTGAGGGAAAAAAGCGCGCTCACGCGGGCGTAGTCGCGGTAGCCGAGGCGGGCGAGGGGCTCGAACTTTGTGACGTCGAAAAGGCCGTCGATCAGGCAGTCATCGCGCATATGGACGCCGGTGACTTCGCCGAACACGACGAAATTCGCTTCCCCCGCCAGGCGTACGATCTGGGTCACGCGGCATTCGAGCGAGGCGGGTGCGCCTGCGACGCGGGGGCAGTCGATGGTGTCACATTCGGCCTTTGCCGCGTCCGCGACGGCGAACTCATCGGTGCCAGCCGCGTGCATCCCGGCGGAGGCATTCATGGTGTCGCGCGCGCCGTATTCCACCACGTTCACGCAGAACACCCCCGTCTCGCGCAGCTGAGACACGCTGTCTTTGGTCCCCCGACGGTCGTCCTTTTGTCCGGTGGAGGCGAACATCACCTGGGGCGGCACATAGGCCACGGCATTGAAAAAGGAGTAGGGCGCAAGGTTGTCGCCCGCGCGTCCCCGGGTCGAGATCCAGCCGATGGGCCGCGGGGTGACTATGGCGTTGAACGGATTATGGGGCAGGCCATGGCCATCTTTGGGGCGGTAGAACATCGGACTTCCTTTCGGCGTTTGCGGCAGAGCTAGCGCTGTGCTAGCGCGCCTGCCAGCGAAATTTGGGCATCAGGCGAGGGACGGGCGGCGATGTATCGGCTGACCGAAGAGCGGGCCGAGGATTGGTGGGAGGTCGAAGCGCTTCTCGACACCTGCTTTGGTCCGGGGCGGGAGGGGCTGTCCTCCTACCGCTTGCGCGAGGGCGTGCCGCGGGTTGCGGCGCTGTGCCTGACGGCGCGCGACGGTGACGATATCCTCGCCGGTGCGATCCGGTATTGGCCGATCCGGGTGGGGGAGAGCCGCGCGCTGCTGCTTGGGCCCATCGCCGTCCACCCGACCCGGCAGGGGGAGGGGCTGGGTGGGCTTCTGATGGAAAGTTCACTCGACGCTGCGCGGACGGTGGGCTGGGCGCGGGTGCTGCTCGTGGGGGATGCTCCGTATTACGGGCGCTTTGGGTTCCGCCGCCTCGATCTCGTGACAATGCCGCCGCCGACGAACCCGGAGCGGGTGTTGGGCTATGATCTGCAGCCGGGGGCGTGGCAGGGTGTCACCGGCTTGGTAGACCGTGGGTTTTAACCGTTAGAACTTGCGAGCTGTAGCTCCGGTCCGAGGGGTGGCGTTCGCGCCGCCCCGCGGGGGCGGACCGGCGCGGCCCGACGTTGCCGTCGGGCGAGTACATAGCCGCTAAGTAGGAGTCTTCGAGACAGTTAGGTTTGCGAAGCGGGCGCAGACTACCTGCTCCGCTCCTCCATCCACTGGCGCACGGGCTGGCGCACAGATTGCACGCCTGCGGCGCGGGCGGCGTCTATGACGGCCTTTAGCTCATCTAGGTTTACCCGGCGCAGCGCGTGTTTGACCGGTCCGATGGAGGCCGGGCGCATGGACAAGCTGCGCAAGCCCATGGCGCTGAGGCACATCGCCTCCAGCGGGCGGCCCGCATCTTCCCCGCAGAAGCTGAGCGGGGTGCCGGTCGTCACGCAGCGGGCCACGATCTGTTCGATAAAGCTCAGGAAACTGACGTTGAGGGTATCATAGCGGCGGCGCACGCGTTCATTCTCGCGGTCGGCGGCAAAGAAGAACTGCTTTAGGTCGTTGCCGCCGATGGAGATGAACTCCACTTCCTCGTAGAATTTGCGCGGCGCGAAGGCGAGCGATGGGGTCTCCAGCATCGCGCCGACGCGGATATCGGAGGGGAGCACGTGGCCTAGCCGCGCCTCCCGCTCCATCGCCTTATCAAGCTCGGCTTTCGCGTCCCGGTATTCCTCGAACTGCGCCACAAACGGGAACATGACACGCAGCTCGCGGCCTTCCGCGGCGCGGATCAGGGCCTGGAGCTGCATCCGCAGCATCCCCGGCCGGTCGAGCCCCACGCGGATCGCGCGCCAACCGAGCGCTGGGTTCGGCTCGTCATTGGGTTTCATGTAGGGCAGCACCTTGTCGGAGCCGATATCGAGGGTGCGAAACACCACCGGCTTGCCCCCGGCGGCGTCCATCACCCGCTTATAGAGCGCCACAAGCTCCGCCCGTTTGGGCATCTGGTTGCGGACTAGGAATTGAAGCTCCGTGCGGAAAAGCCCGACGCCCTCCGCCCCTGATGTGGGCAGCGATGGCAGGTCGGCCATGAGCCCCGCATTCATCGTCAGTGTCACCACCGACCCGCATTGCGCCTGGGCCGGCAGATCGCGGAGCGAGGCATAGCGCTCCTGCGCGGCGGCCTGCATGGCGACCTTGTCGGAAAAGGCGGATTTGACCGTGTCGTCCGGGCGCAGGTGCACGATGCCCTGTTCGCCGTCGATCATGATGTGATCGCCGTTGAGCGCCTCGGTCGTGATGCCAGGCACGTTGATGATCAGCGGGATCGCCCAGGCGCGCGCGATCACTGCCGCGTGGGACCCGACGGAGCCTTCTTCGAGCACGATCCCGCGCAGGTCGCGGCCATATTCCAGCAGCTCCGCGGGACCGATATTGCGGGCCACGAGCACGGCGTCATCGGGCATCTCTGCCGTGTCGCCCTGGCCCGTCAGGATGCGCAGCAAGCGGTTTGATAGGTCATCGAGGTCGTGGAGCCGGTCGCGCAGGTACGCGTCGGGCACTTGGCTGAGCCGCGTGCGTGCCTGGCTCTGTTCCTTTTCCACCGCCGCCTCAGCCGACAGGCCGCTGGCGATGTCGCCCTCCATCCGGCGCCGCCAGCCGCGGGAATTGGCGAACATGCGGAATGTCTCGACCACCTCGATCTCGTCCTTGGTGCCCGTCTGGGCGCCCGCAAGGAGCGCATCCACGGAAATCCGCAGCTCGTCGAGCGCGGCGTTGAGGCGCGCAAGCTCGGCGTCTGGGTCGTCGGAAAACGGGTTCGTCACCACCACGCGCGGTTCGTGCAGGTGGACATGGCCCACGGCCACGCCCTCTTGCCCCACCACGCCGCGCATCATGGCGGGCTGGCTGTGGCGGGCGATGACGTAGTCGTCGCGGGCCGTCAGCTCGCCGAGTTCGGTCATCTCGGCCAGGACCATCGCCACCACTTCGAGCGCGTAGACCTCGTCGTCGCTATACTGCCTGGCGGTTTTCGACTGCACGACGAGCACACCCTGCGGGACGCCCAGCCGCTGGATCGGCACGCCGCAGAACGCGGAAAAGACCTCCTCCCCGGTTTCGGGCATGTAGCGGAACCCGCGGGTGGAGGGCGCGTCGGCGGTGTTCACGACCTTGCCCGTGCGCGCCACACGCCCCACGAGGCCTTCGTTCAGGCGCATCCGGGTCTGGTGCACGGCCTCTTTGTTCAAACCCTCGGTGGCGCAAAGCTCCATCGTTTCGGCGTCGCGAAAAAGGTAGATGGAACAGACCTCCGTTTCCATGGAGGCCGCAGTCAGCTCCACAATGCGGTCGAGCCGGGCTTGGCCGGATGTATCATCGGCCATGGCCGCGCGGAGGCGGCCCAGGAGCTTGCGGCTCTCTGTTTCGGTCGGTGCGCTCATGGCGGTTGGCTCGTCTCCCGGTCGTTAGTGGGACTCCTAGCCGCTCCTTTCGCGTCGGGCAATCGTGGATGGTTGACGCGCCCCTGTCAGACTGCCCTGATAGCGCCATGACGGTATTCGCACGCTTTGTCGCGGCCAGTGGGCTCACCAACCTCGCGGACGGGATTGCAACGGTGGTTTGGGCCTGGGTGGCGACGCTTTTGACGCGGGATGCGTTTTTGGTGGCGTTGATGCCGGTGGCGCTCCGGCTGCCGTGGTTTGTCTTTGCGCTGCCCGCCGGGATCGTGGCCGATCGCGTGGACCGCCGGGCGCTGATCCTATGGATGGATGTGGCGCGGGCGGGGGCCTTTGCAGGGGCGGCGGTGGCTGTGTTCCTGGCGCACCCGCTCCCCGAACCAGCGGCGGAGGGGGTGGCGCTCCCCGGCCTGTTTGTGGTGCTGCTTTTCGCGGCGCTGGCCGTGGGCACGGCAGAGGTGTTTCGCGACAACGCGGCGCAGACCATGCTGCCCGCGCTCGTGCCCCATGATCAGCTCGAACGCGCCAATGGGCGCCTGTGGTCGGTGGAGATTGTGGGAAACGAGCTCCTCGGTCCGGCGCTCGGCGCGTTTCTGATCGCCGCCGCGGTGTGGAGCCCCTTTGCGCTCAACGCCGGTGCGTTTGCGGTCGCTGCGCTCCTTTTGCTGGCGATCCCGGGGGCCTTTCGTCCGCCCCCGCGGGCCCGCGCGCCCTGGCGTGAAGAGCTGAGGGAGGGGCTAACATTCCTGCTAGGCTCGCGTTTGCTCACGGCGCTGGCGTTGATCACAGGCATCTGGAACCTGCTTTGGATGATGATCACCGTGGCGCTCGTGCTGCATGTGCAAGAGAACCTGGGCCTCGGCGCCCCGGCCTATGGCCTAATCCTGGCTGCCGGGGCCGTGGGCGGGATCGCGGGCAGCATGATCGGCGACCGTGTGATCAAGCGGCTAGGGCAGGGGCGCACGGCGCAGTGGATGCTGTTTGCGTCTTTTGTGGCCTTTGTGGCGATCCCGGTGGCGCCCGGCGCCGTCGCGCTGGCGCTCGTGATGGTGGCGTTCCAGCCCACCGGTGTGATCTGGAACACGGTCACCGTGTCCCACCGCCAGCGTGTAACGCCGCCCGACCTTTTGGGGCGCGTGAACAGTGTCTACCGGCTTCTGGCGTGGGGGATGATGCCGCTGGGGCTGATGCTGTCGGGGGCTATGATTAACTTGGCCGATGGGCCGCTTGAGCGCGGGGTGGCGATCACCGTGCCGCTTTACGCCACAGCGCTGGGCGCGCTCGTGCTGACGCTTGCGTCCTGGCGGGTGCTTGGGTCCGGGTTCGCGCGCGAGGGTCAGCGTGGCCCCGCCTAACCACCCTGTGACCTCTGCGCCAGCTCTGCGCTGGCCTACGTGGCTCGCGCTCGCGGCGGTTGTGTTGATCCTGGTCTTTACCTTGCTCGACCCGGCGCCGTCCCGCGGGCTCAGCGCGCCCATGCGGGTCCTGTTTTGGAGCTGCCATATCGTGCCGCTCCTCGCGCTATGCCAACTTTGGCAAGCGGCGCTCGCGCGCTACCGCCGGGGCGGTCGGGTCGCGGCCATCGCGCAGACCGCTGCGAGCGGCGCGCTTGGGGCCGTCACCTTTGCGCCCGTGGCCGTCGCGCTCGACCGGGTCTTTCCCGTCGTGGGGGAGATCGAGGATGACGGCGCGCTCTGGCTTGAGATCGGGACAGAGGCCCTCGCGCTCGCCCCCCTCGTGATGCTGGTCTGGCTCGGGCTCAATGGGCGCCACATCCTTGCCGTTCCCGACCGCGCGGCCCTGCCCGAACCCGCAGTGGAGACGGGGCTCTGGGCCACGCTGCCAAAGGCGCTTGGCCGCGATCTGATCAGCCTGTCGGCGGAGCTGCACTACACCCGCGTGACAACGACCCAGGGCGAAGCGCTCGTGCTTTACCCCATCAGCGGCGCGATCAGCGACGTCGCCAGTGAGGTGCCGGGCGTGCAGCTCCACCGATCCCACTGGGCGGCCCTGCGCCACATCGAGACGCTGGAGCGACAGGGCGCGCGCGCGGTGTGTGTGCTGTCCAACGGTCAGCGGCTGCCCGTGAGCCGCGCGCGACGGCGCGAGGTCGCCGCCGCCCTGTGACCGTTCGTGCATTGGCGCGTGCCGTTCGTGCAGGACCGCTTGAGATCGCGGCGCGCCACGTGACCTGATCGTCACCACGATGACGACAAAGGATGCGACATGCACACCACCTCTATCCCAGCCCTTGCGGGCGCTTTGGCTTTGCTCACCCTCGGCGGCGCGGCCTCCGCGGACGGGCTCTATGTCAAAGGCTTTGCCGGGATGTCCCAGCTATCGAGTACCGACGCCACGGTGGGGGCGGCGCCGACCCAAACCGGGCTCGGCTTTGATCCCGGGCTTTTGGCCGGGGGCAGCATCGGCTGGGCGTACCCAGAGCGCAATATGGCGGTAGAGCTTGAGTGGGCCTACCGCAGCGGGGATGCCAGCGACCTGTCTGCGGCCATTGGCACCGGCGGCGACCTGGCCTCCACCGCGGCGATGGTCAATGCGATCTACAGCTTTGAGACTGTCGCGGGTGCGCCCTGGCGGCCCTATGTCGGGGCAGGGATCGGTGTCGTGACCGAGATGGACATCGACATCGACGCCGGGCCTGAGGCGGGCGAGTTCTCCGGCCGCGGCGGCACCGCGCTGCAGGCCATCGCTGGGGTGGCGTATCAGATCACCGACCAGATCTCCGTCCTTGGTGATGTGCGCTACTTCACGGTGGGAGAGATGACGCTGGACCGGGCGGGTGGTGGGACGGCGACCGTGGACTATGACACCTTCGACGTGTCGGTAGGCTTCAAGTTCGCATTCTAAGTGCAAAAACAGCCCCATCGTCGGGCCGCGGTGCGTCGATCAGGGGTTTCTGCGGCGCACTTTATGGCAGCCAGATGGCTCTGCTGCCGAAGGTACGCGCCGGTTGGAAAGTATCGACGTGCAGTGGGGGCGGCCCGTCGAGGGGGCGGCGGCTTCGCTTTGATTCCGCCCCCGATTGCAGGGCCGCTTAAGCCTTTTCCAACTCAAACGCATCATGGAGCGCTTGCACCGCGAGCTCCATATACTTGCGGTCGATGAGCACGCTCACCTTGATCTCCGACGTGGTGATCACGCGGATGTTGATGCCCTCGTCGCGCAGCGTCGAAAACATTTTGGACGCAACCCCCGCGTGGGAGCGCATGCCGATCCCCACGATAGACACCTTAGCCACGTTTTCATCCGCCACCAGATCGTGGAAGTTGATCTCGTCCCTAGCCTTGGCATCTTCCATGGCCTTCCGCGCCCGCGCCACCTGGTCGGTGGGGCAGGAGAACGTCATGTCGGTGCGGCCTTCCTCGGCGATGTTCTGGACGATCATGTCCACGTTCACACCGGCGTCGGCCAAGGGGCCAAAGATAGACGCGGCGATCCCCGGACGGTCCGCGACAGAGATCAGGGTCATCTTCGCTTCATCGCGGCTGTAGGCCACGCCGCTCACCACATTGGATTCCATGATTTCCTCCTCGTCGCAGACGAGCGTTCCCGCCTCGTCGGACATTTCTTCGAATGAGCTCAACACGCGCAGCTTGACCTTATAGCGCATCGCGAGCTCGACAGAGCGGGTTTGCAGGACCTTCGCGCCAAGGGATGCGAGCTCCAGCATCTCCTCAAACGCGATCTTGTCGAGCTTGCGGGCCTTGTCGGCGATGCGCGGGTCGGTGGTGTAGACGCCGTCGACATCGGTGTAGATATCGCAGCGCTCCGCGTCGAACGCCGCCGCGAATGCCACAGCCGTCGTGTCGGACCCACCACGCCCCAGCGTCGTGATGCGACCCTCCGGGCTCACACCCTGGAAGCCCGCGACGACGGCGACCTTCATGCCCTCGTCGAATTTGGCGAGGATGTTGTCGCTCGGGATCTCCTCAATCCGCGCGGCAGAGTGGGCAGAGGTCGTGCGCACCGGCACCTGCCAGCCCTGCCAGGACCGCGCGGGCACGTCCATCTCCTGCAAGGTCAGCGCCATGAGCCCCGCGGTTACGTTCTCGCCAGAGCTGACGACGGCGTCGTATTCCCGCGCGTCATAAAGCGGGGAGGTCTCCCCCACGAAGCCCACGAGCTTGTTGGTCTCCCCAGACATGGCGGAGACGATGACGATCACGTCATAGCCATTGGCAACTTCGCGCCCCACGCGCTTTGCGGCGCGGCGGATACGGTCGAGCGTGGCGACGGATGTGCCGCCGAATTTCATCACAAGTATGGGCATAGGGCCTCGCAGATGTCGCGAGGCGGCATAGGCGAGCCCGTGGGAAGGCGCAAGAGACCCGCGGTGCGGCAAAAGTTTTTCAAAAACTTTTGGCCCGCGGCAGATGTGGTCGCGTTACGGACCCGTCGCGGCGGCCGTGAGTGCGCGAAACATCTCAACATTCCGCTCCAGCACACCGTCCTCCTGAAACCCGCGATCCGCGCCATTGGTCGCGATCACCACACCGGCCTCAGGATCGATGTAAAGATGCTGCCCGTAGACCCCGAGCCCCATAAACGCATGGTCGGCCCGGCTCACATCCTCATCCGCGGGCATCCACCACTGATATCCGTAGTGCAGATCGCCTGGCGCGGTGGCCGCGCTGGCCCGTGTCGCCTCCCGCAGCCACGCCGCGCTCACGATGCGCCGCCCCTGCCAAGTGCCGCCGTTCTGCACCATCTGCCCAAAGCGCGCGTAGTCCCGCGTGGTAAAGTTGAGCCCGCCCAGCACGAAGGCCACACCGTAGCCATCGGTGATATAGGCCCCATCCTGTTCGAGCCCCAGCGGCTCGATAATCCGCGCCTCAAGCAGCTCCGGCACGCTCTGACCCGTGGCGCCGCGCAGCACCATGCCCAGGACATGGGTGTCGATGGACACGTAGCGAAACTGCTGTCCGGGTGGGGCGAAGGTCTCCCCCAATCCTTCCGCGAAGCGATCCATGGACCGGCCCAACGCGAGGACCCGGCCCATGCGATTGATATCGCTCCAAAAGTCGAAATAGTCCTCGTTGAACACCACGCCCGACGACATGTTGAGCACATGGCGGATGCGCGCGCCGTTATAGGCGGTGCCGGAGAGGCTGGGCACATAGGCTGTGACGGGCTCGTCGATGGAGGCAATCTCCCCCGCATCCACCGCCGTACCGATCAGCGTCGACAGGTAGCTTTTCGCCACCGACCAGGAAATGCGCCGATCGCTCGCGTCGGTGCCCAGGTGGTAGCCCTCATGCACCAACTGCCCGTCCTTGAGGACAACAATGGCGGTCACCGAGCGGTCGCGCACCCAATCCGCATAGCCCGGTGGCAGGTCGAGCGGCGGACCTACGGTCAGCGGGGACACAGGGCCAGTCCCGCGCGAGAGCTCGGTGGAATGAAAGAGCTCGGGCATCGACACCGTGTTCTCCACGATCGTGTCCGGGTCAAAAAGCGAATTGACCGCCAGGAGCTGCGCGATGCGCTCCCGGCTCGCGATGGCGAGTGCGGCAAGCAAGATAGCGACCACCAGGCCGGAACGGAGCAAGAGCGTCTTCATGGCGCAACCCTGCCCATCGCCCCGGGACCTGCCAAGCCGCACGCAGCGTCATTTCCCTTTTTATCCCGCCAGATACGGTCTCTCAGCCGCGCCGTAGCGGTCGCGAAAAAACGGCCGCCGCAGGCGGCATGCGCGCGCAGCGCGCCCCCCCTCAGGTTCAAGCCTGCAAGGCGCAGAAGGGAGGCGGGCGGGCCCGTCGTCAGCCATCTTGCGCGGCGCATGGCCTAGGGCGCCGGCGCGGCCCAATCGACCCAGCGGCCATGGAAATCCGCCCGCCCGAGCGAGATGTGCGAGCCACCGGGCCACAGGTCGAGCGTCACCGCAGCCCCTGACATTTGCCCATCGCTTTCCATCCGCACCCAGGCGAGCGGCGCGTCAGTGGTGGCGCGCGCGCCGGCCTCCGCGATCATGGCCGCGCCACGCTCCTGCGCCTCGAACGGCAGATACTGCCAGGCGACGGTGGAATAGATCATGTGGCAGTGACCGGCCCGCCCCGCCAACCGCGTCGGCAACCAGTCGAGCGCGTCGCCCGCGCTCACCTGCGCCTCGGTATCTGGCGAGAGAAACAGCGCTATCGCCGCATCCGTCAGCGCCTTGCGGTGCGGTTGGTCCGGCCAAAGGTAGCTGCGCAGCCGCAGCGCCTGGCCCGCATCGCGGATGTCGATGGGGCGTAGGTCCACGCCCGCGGCCTCCGCCACGTAGGGCGGGCAGATGACAGGCACCACGCCGCGCCACTCCGGCGTGAGCTTGAGCGGCGAGCCCACAGGGCCAAGCGACCCGTGCGGGGTCTCCAGGCAAAAGAAATCCCAGTTGAGGTTCAGCCCCGCGCTCGCGCCGACCTCGGACACCACAAGCGGGCGCCCAAAGCGCGCGGTGAGCCAGTGACCCGCGGCAATGAGCACACTGGCGCGGCGCACCTCATTCGTCTGGGGCGGGCTTTCCATCGCCGCAAGGATCGCGTCCGCGTCGCGGCTGAGCGCGGCCGTCAGGGCCGCGCGCAGGGCGTCATCGCCTGGCGTATGGGGGGGATACACCGCTGAAAGCGGGTGGTCCCCCGCCAGCACCAACTGGTGAAGCGCCGCCGCCAAGCGCAGCGGCAGCGAATCATGGGCCGCACCCAGCCGGTCCTCGCGCCATCCGGTGAGCAGCGCCGCGATGGGGCCGGGCGGGACGGCGTCCAAGAGCATCCGAAGCACGCGACCCATAAAGGGGGAGCCAAGCGCCTCGCAGGCCTCAGCTTGGCGGGTGAAGGCATCCGTCAGGGCAGGGGTCATTTGAACTTATCCATCAGCTTTTGCATCGCGCTGCGCGTGTCAGGGTTAGGTTCCGTTGCCGGAGCAGGTTGAGGCTTTGGCGTCGGCGCCGCACGGGGCGCTTTGGCCGCGGTGGGTGCCTTGGCCGCAGCAGACGCGGTCTTTGCGCCCGCGGGCGGGCCTTTCTTGCCACTCGACGGGCGCGGCGGCGCCACACGTAAGGCCACAGCGTTCATAAAGCGCCCGCTGTCGCCTTTGGCGAGGTCCGCGGCGCCATCGGCCACACCGCGCAGCACGTCGTCGAGCCAGCCCGCGTCTGCCTTTGCAAAATCGCGCAGCACGTAGCCTGCGACAGCGTCCTTGTGGCCGGGATGCCCGATCCCCAACCGCACGCGCGCGTAGGCGTCGCCCATATGGCTGTGGATCGACCGCAGCCCGTTATGGCCCGCATGACCGCCGCCCTGTTTCACCCGCACCTTTCCGGGGGCGAGGTCGAGTTCATCGTGAAATACCACCATGTCGGCGGGGGTGAGCTTATAGAACCGCGCAGCCTCCACCACCGACTGGCCGGAGCGGTTCATGAAGGTCTCCGGCTTGAGCAGCAGTACCTTTTCGCCCCCCAGTGTGCCCTCGCTCACGGCACCTTGGAACTTGGACCGCCAGGGGCCAAAGCCGTGATCGCGCGCGATCTCGTCGAGCGCCATCCAGCCGATATTGTGTCGGGTCTTGGCGTATTTCGCGCCCGGGTTTCCGAGCCCTACAAAAAGCTGCATGGCCGTGTCTCCGTCTGTGTTGGGCGGGGGGATGCTTGGGGGATGTCCATGCAGCTAGCTCGCGTCGGGGGGCACACGAAAGGCGCGGCTGCGCAGGAACTTGCGCAGCAAGAACCGCTTCTCGGGCCGCTCGGCGATGGCGCCTGCGTTGATCTGTGTGTCGAGCGCGTCCAGAAATCGTTCCGGCGCCCCGGTGTCGAGCGGCGCAATGTCGGAGGCCGCAAAGCGCCACCACGCCAGATCCCGGATGCGCGCAATGGTCAGCGGGGAGAACCGCATGCGGATCACCTTGGCGGGCACCCCGCCCACGATGGCGAATTCGGGGACGTCTTTGGTGACGTTGCTGCCCGCGGCGATGATGGCGCCTGTCCCGATATGGACCCCTGCGCGGATGCGCACGTCGCCGCCGATCCAGACATCGTGGCCGATGGTCACCGTCTCCGCCACGGGTTCAAAGGGAGTGAGCGTGGGCAGCGCGGCCTTGGCCCCGCCCCACTGCGTGAACTTGCGCGGCGCATAAAAGGCCGGGCTGGTGGAGATACGGTCCGTGGGGTGCGTGTTCTCCGTCACCTTCAGCCCCGCCCCAATCGACACGTAACGCCCGATTTCGGACACGAGCGGGGCGTAGCTGTGCGAATAGCTGTAAGCGCCCAGGGGCATGGCGCCCTCATAGGGGTGGTTTGTGTGCGTCTCCATCCCGAAGGGGGCGTTGGGGATGCGCAGGCTCTCAGCCTCGGGCGGGTGGTTGATCCGCACGCCGAGCGATTGCAGGATTTGGAGCTGGTGGCGTGTGATCAGCAGGGACACGGGGCGGGGGCGAAGCTCTTTCAATATCGGGGGCGCGCTGGGCGCTTTGGCGATACGTACCGTGTTGCTGGGGGGGTTGTACAGGCAGCCTGCCGTGCTGGCCTGGGATGTGGAGAGGGGCCCACCAGGGGCCCCTCTCGCGATCTGTGTTATTCGTCGGCGCCGGCTGCTTCGCCGTCGCCGTCTTCGCCGTCCTCGTCATCGCTGCTGCCGATGCCCTTGGGCGCGGCGATGTTTGCAATGACAAAGTCGCGGTCGATCGTCGGCTTTGAGCCCTCTGGCAGCGTGATCGCGGAGATCGTGATCGTGTCACCGATTTGAAGCCCAGCGAGGTCCACGGTGAGCTTTTCGGGGATGTCGCCCGCCGTCACCACGAGTTCCACCTCGGGGCGCACGGCCACGAGGCTGCCGCCGCGCTTGATGCCGGGGCACTCGTCTTCGCCCACGAATTCGACGGGGATAAAGAGGTTGATCTTGGTCGTGCGGCGCAGGCGCATAAAGTCCACATGCGTCGGCAGGTCCTTGACCACGTCGCGCTGCACGTCGCGGCAGATCACGCGCACATCGTCCTGGCCGTCCACCTTCATGTTGAAGAGCGTGGACTTAAACCGGCCCTCTTTGAGCTTCTTGAGAAGCACATTGAACGGGATGTTGATGGGGAGCGGATCAGTGTCGCCACCGAATACGATGCCAGGTACTTGCCCGTCGCGGCGAGCTTGGCGGGCGGCCCCCTTGCCTGTCCCCGCGCGTACCGTGGCGTGAAGATCAGGGATCTCACCAGCCATTGGTATTTCCTATCATGTTAGGGCAGGCGTCCTCCAAGGGTGTACGCCCGCGTGAAGCCGTGCCTTTAGAGCGCTTTGGCGCCGATGAAAAGAGCCAACACCAGGCTTTTGTGCCCGCGCGCCGCGTTGGGCAGCCTGTACGATTGTATAACGTCGCCCGCTCACGTAGGGTCGTGGGGCTGGCGGCACGGATCGGCCTTTTGCAGCCAACGTGTTGGGGGACCATCCATGCACCTGAAATCCATCGCTCTCGCAACGGCGTTTACGTTGCCATCGGCTGGCTTTGCGGCGTCCGTTGACCTTACTGGATGGCAAGAAAATGGCTATCAAGGCAACCTGGGTGCCGGGAACTGGATCGTCGCCGTGGATGGCAGCTATACAGAACAGTTCGTAAACGACGATCCCACAGTTTTCTTCGACCCGAGCGGCAACGCCCAAGGGACGCAGATAAGCGGCACAGTGGAAGTCCGCACGGCGACCGACGATGACTTTATCGGCTTTGTGATCGGGTACGAAGACGGCGAATTCAACAGCCAAGCCGCCGATTTCTATTTGATAGATTGGAAGCAGTCCCAGCAAAGCGGCGCCCGGGCTGGCATGTATCTAAGCCATGTGAGCGGTGATCTGCGCAATGGCCCCAGTAATCCGTTCGACAATGGGTTTTGGGACCATTTCTCTGGCGCGGTGACCCCACTGGCGCTGGCCAATACAAAGGGCTCCGTCGGTTGGGCCGATAACAGGGCCTATGATTTCGAGATCGAGTTCACATCGACCCTGATCAGGATGAACGTAGACGGCGTCGAAGAGTTTAGCTTTGCGGGCAATTTCAGCGATGGTGGGTTTGGCTTTTACACCTATTCGCAGTCAAATGTCCGCTTCTCCGGCATAAGCCTAGACACAGCGCCCTCCGCCGTTCCGCTGCCTGCTGCCGGATGGCTCCTGCTGGGAGCATTGGCCGGGTTTGTCGCGGTCGGTCGCCGCCCGCGCCGCGCCACCTGAGCGCTGCTGTTCTCCGGGTCGCCGTGGGCGCGCCCGTCGCAGGTGTGAACGCGTCCGGGCAACGGACCAAGCGCCTGTGGCGCTTAGCACCTAGGCGCGGCATGGCTGCACACTAAACAATCTCGGTTTGTTGCAGCCTCGCCTCTTGCGCGGGCTTTTGGCTTTGCCAAAAGTCGAGGCACGGATAACTCAACAGGGTCCCCATGCTTCAACGTCTTTTTACCGCTCTCTTTGTGGTCTTTTTCGCCTCTGCGTCTCAGGCCAATACCTACACCTATACCTATAGCGGCCCCGATCTTGAGTGCACGTTCGGCTGCGTTGGAACGCTGCCGGGCTATGAGGCCACGATCGTGCTCGATGAGGCGCTGCTCGGCGGCTCCTTTGCTGGGGGTAGCGTCACGATTGCCGCGGGTGGTGGGGTCACATTTTTCTCGTTGAACGGCGCCGCATTCGCCACTGTGCCGTGGCAGCTCGATCTGTCGTGGACTGCGGGAAGCACTTCAGGTGGGTTCCATTCTGGCTCGGGCAGTTCCAGCATGGCTCTGACCTTTGATGCAGCCCGAAACATCACGTCTGCCTCTGTGGATATCAGCTCAGTGGACGGGCAGTTCCTGTTTGGACGGGCGCAACCGGATGTCTACAACCTCAACGGCGCCGTAACGGCAAACGCCGCCACGGCAGGCGGGACCTGGGCGCTTGATACCGGGCTTGCCCCCGTCCCCGTGCCCGCCTCGGCGCTGATCTTGCTCACAGGGCTCGGGGCGCTTACGGGGGCTAAGCGGTTGCGCAAGACACCACGTTGATGCTGAGTGGGCGGGACTGGTCCCAAAGAGGTAGCCGTGATGGATCCGCATTCGGAGCATAAATCGCGCATCGCCGCGCTGCGCCGCGCTATGGTCGATTTTGACCCCGCGACCGTTCGCGCGGCCCTGGCCGATCTGATGGCGCCAGACGCCGCCATCCACATGCCCCATCCCCTAGGGGATATGTCGGGGCCAGAGGCGTTCTATGACACCTGCTACGCCCCGCTTCTGTCGGCGCTGCCCGACCTAGAGCGGCGCGACTGGATTGTCATGGCCGGGCAAACAGACGCGGGCGCGGATTGGGTGGGCTGCGGCGGGCATTACATGGGGACCCTTGTGGGCCCCTGGCTCGACATCCCGCCCACCGGGCATCTCGTCCACATGCGCTTTCACGAGTTCTACCGGTTTGAGGGCGGCAAGGTCGTGGAGGTCCAGACGCTCTGGGATATCCCCGAAGTGATGATGCAGGCCGGGGCCTGGCCCATGGCGCCGTCCCTGGGGCGGGAGTTCTGCATCCCCGGCCCCGCCACTCAGGACGGGCTCGTCCCCGGCCCCTGGGACCGCGGACGCGCGCAAACCTCCTGCGACCACATCGTGACCATGCTCACCTACATGAAAAAGCACCCCAGCCAGGGCGGCCCGGACGTCATGGAGATGCCGCGGTTTTGGAGCGACAAGATGAATTGGTACGGCCCCGCGGGCATCGGCACGAGCCGCGGCATCGCGGGGTTTCGGAACTGGCATCAAATCCCGTTCATCAACGCCATGCCCGACCGCGGGCAATATGTGGATGAGGTGACGTATCACTTCTTTGGCGATGGCGACTACGCGGGGGTGACCGGCTGGCCCAACATGATCCAGACCGTGACCCATGACGGCTGGATGGGCATCGCACCCGCGGGCACGCGCATTACGATGAAGTCGCTCGACTTCTGGCGGCTCGAGACTGGCAAGATCCGCGAAAACTGGGTGATGGTGGACCTGCTGGACGCCTATGCGCAACTGGGCGTCGACGTGCTCGCGCGCATGCGCGAATTCAACAAAGCCCGCGTCCCGGGCCGGGTGCCCTTTCCCGTGGGCGATCGGTGAGCGCGCAGCGCATCGTGATCCTGGGCAATGCGGCTGGGGGGAAATCCACCCTGGCCCGGCACCTCGCGCAGCGCCATGGCCTAAAGCATGTGGAGATCGACGCGCTTTACTGGCAGCCCGACTGGTCCCCAACCCCGCAGGACACCTATGACCGCCACCATGACGCGGCCATCGCCAAAGACAGCTGGATCATCGATGGCGGCGGCGATCTGGCCTCCATCAAACGGCGTCTGACGCGGGCCACGGAGGTGATCCTCCTCGATTTCCCACTGTGGATCCACTACTGGCGCGCCGCCGAACGCCAGATCGCGTGGTCAACCGGCGCCTTGGAGTATCCCCCCGCCGGGGGGCAAGATATGCCCCCGACAAAGCGCCTCTTCGAGATTATCTGGGAGGTGGACCGGGACTGGATGCCCGTCCTGCGCGAACTGTGCGACGCGTACGAGCGGCAGGGCAAAGACGTCAGCCGTATCTGCGATCTCGACAGCCTAGCGGCGCTCTACGCGGCCCCTGCTTAAGGGCTGTCCGCGGCAGAGCCGATTTCTTTCAAAGAAATCGGTCCGAAATCTTTGAAAGATTTCGGCGCCCCGCCGCGAGGGCGCTCCAAACAGGTTCAAAGAAATTCAGGATTGCTTTGGGTCGCGGGCCGTGACACCGCCGCGTCATGCGTATTCTCTCCGCTCTCTGGATCGCCCGTGTGCCTTCGACGGCCTTCATCGTCCTAGGCTTCTTTTGGGGCGCCTTCGCGGCCTCTGTGCCCGACATCAAAGCGGGGCTTGGGGTCAATGATGCTGTCTTTGGTCTGCTTTTGCTCGGGAACCCCATTGGGTTGGTCAGCGCCATGTGGCTTGCACCCCGGATCGATGCCGCGTTGGGGCCCCGCGCGCTCCAGGCCGTGACGGTGGGCTTTGCGTGCTGTTTCATCATCCCGGGCCTTGCGCCCACGCCGCTGGCCTTTGCGCTGGGGATCGTGGCGCTGGGCACGGCCTCTGGCCTCACCGATGTGCTGATGAACGCGCGAGTAAGCGAGCTTGAGGCGCATCACAAACGCACGCTGATGAACGTGGCCCACGGTATGTTCTCGGCCTCCTACGCGGTCTCGGCGCTCGCAACGGGTCTGTTGCGCGACGGCGGCCAGCCTCCTGTCGTGGCGCTGTCTATCGCCGCGGCGGCGGGGCTGGCGCTGTGCTTTTTCCTGCGCATCTCTGTCGAGGCCCCCGATGACGAGCCCGAGGGCAGCGTGAGCGGGCTCCCCTGGGGCGCGGTCCTTTTATGCGGGGCGATTGTGTTCCTCGCGTTCATGACCGAAGCCACGGTGGAGACGTGGTCGGCGCTCCATGTCGAACGTACGCTGGGCGGTGACCCGCTCGCCGGGGCGCTGGGGCCGGTGATGCTTGGGCTGACGATGGCCATCGGGCGCATCGGGGGGCAGGGGCTGTCGGACCGGTTCCGGGACGAGCATGTGATCATCGTGGCCACGCTCCTGGCCTCGCTCGGCGCGCTGATCGCCTCGGTCGCGGCGACGCCCATGGTGGCCTATATCGGCTTTGGGACCCTCGGGCTCGGCGTGTCGGTCATCGGACCCCTTGGGCTCGCGCTTATCGGGCGCATGGTGCCCGCGCGGCTGCGGACAGAGGCGATCGCAAAGGTCGCTGTCATGGGCTTTTCGGGCTTTTTCATCGCCCCCGTCCTCATGGGCACGATCAGCGAGCTGACGAGCTTGCGCGTGGCCTACGCCGTGGTGGCGGTGGCGGTGCTGATGACCATCGCGCTCGTCCTGCGTCTGCCCCGCGACTGACGCCCGCCTAACGCGATACCGTCAGACGGCCCCGCTGCGCGACCTGCTCAAACAGCGCGAACTCCTCCGCCCGGGCGGCGCGCAGCTCCGCCTCGAGCGCGGGGTCGATGGTCACGTCCTGGGGGCGCGAGGCGTTGCGGTGCGGGAACTCCACCACCCCAAAGATACCGCGCAGATAGGCCACGAGCACATCCGTCCGCTCCAGGCAGAAAATCTCATCCACGGCCAAAGCGCCCTCGGCGTCGCACAAGAACCTGTGTTGATTGCCCACCTGAGCGGCGGGCGGGGGGCTGTCGGACAGCGTCGCACGCACAAATGCGTCAAAGCTCATCCCCCGGGTGGAGGCAGGCTGCCCCGCGATCTGTTTGCGCTTGCGGTAACTATACCAGCTGATGATCCGCGCGAGCGGGTCGCGTACCACCGCGATGCGCTTATAGCTCTCTACCGCGCGGGGGCGCGATTGCGCCCACCGCTCCACCCCCCGGGCGCTCATATGCTTGCGGCCCGGCGGGGTCGTGAATTCGATATCCGCAAACGGGCTCAGCGCGCGGTGGAGCGAGGTCGATCCGGTGCGCGGCACCGCAAGCACAACGAGCTTTTGCCGGTGAAAGACGAGCATTACGCGGCTTGCCAGCGCCCGTCGAAGTCGCGGGGCACAAGCAGGATATCGCGACCCACATCGGCGATGTCGCGCTTGCCACAGAGCGCCATGGTGGTGTCGAGCTCCTTATGGATGACCTCAAGCGCCTGGGTCACGCCCGCCTGACCATGCGCGCCGAGCCCATAGACAAACGCGCGCCCGATCATCGTGCCCTGCGCGCCGAGCGCGACAGCTTTCAGCACGTCCTGGCCCGACCGGATGCCGCCATCGACATGCACCTCGATCTTGTCGCCCACCGCGTCCATGATCCGGGGCAACATGCGGATCGATGACATCGCCCCATCGAGCTGCCGCCCGCCGTGGTTTGACACCACAATGGCATCCGCGCCCACATTGGCGGCCATGCGCGCGTCATCCTCGTCCAAAATCCCCTTAAGGATTACCGGCCCGTCCCACCAGGATCGCAGCTCCTTAATCCGCTCCCAGTTGAGGGAGGCATCAAACGCCTCCGCCGTCCAGGACGCCAGAGAGGACGGGTCTTTGACCCCCTGGGCATGGCCCACGATATTTCCAAAGAACCGCCGCTTGGTCCCCAGCATCTCCAGCCCCCAGCGCCACTTCGTGGCCAGGTCGAGCATGGAGGACGCCGTGAATTTCGGCGGGGCAGAGAGCCCGTTTTTAATGTCCTTGTGCCTCTGGCCCATGATTTGCAGGTCCACGGTGATCACCAGCGCCGAACACTTCGCCTCCTTCGCGCGGGCAAAGAGGCGCTTCATAAAGTCGTCGTCTTTGAGCGTGTAAACCTGGAACCAGAACGGCTTGGTCGTGTGGGACGCCACATCCTCGATCGAACAGATCGACATCGTGGACAGCGTGAACGGCACGCCAAACGCTTCGGCGGCGCGGGCGGCCTTGATCTCCCCATCGGCGGATTGCATGCCGGTGAGCCCCACGGGGGCCAAAGCAACCGGCATCGCCACATCCTGGCCCACCATCTTTGTCGCCGTCGAGCGACCCGTCATGTCCACCGCGATCCGCTGGCGCAGCTTGATCTGGCCGTAATCGCTCACGTTCTCGCGGAACGTCTGCTCCGTGTAGGAGCCGCTCTCGCAATAATCGTAAAACATCCGCGGCACACGGCGGGCGTAGATGTCCTTGAGGTCTTGGATATTCGTGATCTTGGCCATGAATTCCTCCCGGTTTCCAGGTGGGTAGCAACGCCCGCGAGAGGTGGCAAGAAAAGGCTTGAATATAATTCGACGTAGAACTATATCGTTCGATATCGAATTAATAACGGAGGCCAAGATGGCACTTTCACGTCGCAAAACGCTCGCTCTTCTTGGTGGCGGGGTCATTGTTGCAGCAGGGGCAAGCATGGGGGTGGCCGTCACCCGCACGCCCCAGACCGCCGCCGCACCCTGGGGGCTGGCGGGCCAGTACCCGGACGCCCGGATGCGCGCGCTGAGCTGGGCCATCCTGGCGCCCAACCCGCACAACCAGCAGCCCTGGCTGGTGGATCTGGAGGGGGCGGACACCGTCGCGCTCTACGTCAACCCTGATAAGCTCCTGCCCCACACCGACCCGTTCTCCCGCCAGATCACCATCGGCCTGGGCTGCTTCCTCGAAGTTCTGCGCATGGCCGCGCTGGAGGAGGGGCTGGAGGCGCAGATGGAGCTTTTCCCCGACGGCTCCGACGCCGCCGCGCTCGACGCCCGGCCCGTGGCGCGCGTGCGCTTTGTGGCGACTGATGCCGTCCCAGATCCGCTCTTTGCCCTGATCCCTGAGCGCCGGTCCTTGAAGGAGCCGTTCGACGTCTCCCGCCCCGTGCCCACCGCCTCCCTCGCGGCGCTAGAGGCGGCAGTGCCGGGGGCGCAGATCGGCACATCCAACGATCCAACCTTCATCGCCGACTTCCGTGACTTGACGACCCAGGCGCTCGAAATCGAGCTCCTGACACCCCGCACCTTCAAGGAAAGCGTGGATGTCATGCGCATCGGAGCCCGCGCCACGGACGCCCAGCCCGACGGCATCGACCTCACCGGCCCCATGATCGAATTCGCCCGCATCGGCGGCCAGATGACGCCAGAGGTGCTGATGGACACCACCAGCATGTCCTTTCAGGAGGGGATGAAGGCGACCACCGACAACACGAATTCCGCCATGGGCTATGTCTGGATCACGACGGCAGGCAATAGCCGCGCTGACCAGATCGCCACAGGCGCCCATTGGGTCCGCGTCAACCTCGCCGCCACGGGGGAAGGGCTCGGGTTCCAACCGCTCAGCCAAGCCCTGCAAGAGTATCCGGAGATGAAGACGCTTTACGAGACAGTCCACTCGCGACTGGCGCCGGAGGGGGGAACCGTGCAAATGCTCTGCCGCCTGGGCTACGGCCCCGAGGTGCCGCCAAGCCCCCGCTGGCCTATCGATGCAAAGGTGGTGGACGCGTGATGTACGCGCTGCCTCGAACCTCGGGCCTGCCGCAAGCGCGGCGGGCCACCCGTTGGGCTGATCCTAACGCTTGCGCCGCAACAGCGCGGCACCGCCAAGCGCCGCGACCAGCAAAAGACCGGACGCTGGCAACGGGACAGGGGCTGTATCTGCCGTCACACGCACCGCAGCGCGTAGACCATCAGACGCTTGGTCGCCTGCATGGTTGAACAGCAACGTGTTTTGCCCCGCCAAAAACGCGCTCGGGTTGGAAACGGTCACAGAGTGAACCGTGGAATACGCCGCCCCCCCAAACGCGATTGCGTCAATCTGGGAGCCATTCAGGTCCAAAGTGCCTTCGTTATCAATGGCCCAGTCCACCGTGATCGACGCCGTGGAGATATCAAACCCGGTCAGGTCAAAGTCAAACCTGAACACGTTCGTGGCACCGCCGCCCGATTGAACCCAGGTTGCCGCTTCGATCATCGCGGCATTTGTCCAAACCGATGGCTGGCCCACAAAATCCGTGGTCGGCGATCCGTTAAAGAAGGTAATGCCGCCCGCCCCGGTCGTTCCCGTGCCGCCGACCGCAACGGTGGCCGCATTCGTGGTCCCCGCCAACCCAATGGCAAGGATGGCTGCGGTCATAAGTCGTTTGATGTGCATGGGTAATCCTATCGCTAAGAGCTGCGTACGCGTGCCCTTTCCGCGGTATCAAGTTCTCACTTGCATGGCGGAAGCGACGGTGAGGATCCTCGCAGGTAATGCTGAGCGCGTCCAGCGTCTTCTTTGAGCCGGCTGTCGTATTCACCCACGATGCAAGAAGGACAGCTTGCAGTTACACCCCATTCAGAGCTTAGATATCGGATGTCGAACGCCCTGCATAACACTCCCGGATCGATCTTCGAGCTCTTCAACGAGATCGGGATTATCAACCAACTGAGCCGCGCCTTTCTGGAGGAGCGGCTCCCCGACGGCGTCCTGTCCACCCATTTCAGCGTCCTCAACCACCTCATCCGCGTGAACGACGGCACCACCCCCAAACGCATCGCAAGCGCATTTCAGGTCCCCAAGAACTCCATGACCCACACGCTCGCGGGGCTGGAGGCACGCGGCCTGATCGAAATGCGCCCGCACGAGACCGACAAGCGGTCGAAAACGATCTGGATCACCGACGCAGGCCGCCAGTTCCGGGACGAGGCCATCGCGACGCTCGCCCGCGATATGCTCCCCATCCTGCCAGAAATGGACGCGTCAGACCTCGCCCAAACGACAGCCTTCCTGCGCCACGTGCGCGAAGTGCTGGACAAGGCGCGGGACTAGGCCACCGCGCCCAACCCGTGTAAAAGAGGGTAATCGTTCAATCCAAGGATTTTTGAGATGCGCCGATTTTTCGCGACCCTTGCCATCCTTCTTTTCACCCAACCGGCTGTTGCTGCCGTCATCTTCAATGTCTCAGACCAAGGGTCTGACCTGTACGCAGAAGCCTACGGGAGCTAAAATCTGGCGGGACTGGGTCCAGACTACGCGAACTGCTGCGGTGGCGGCGTTTTCTTTCCGACGCTCATGTTTATCGGATCCGACCCAAGCCAATTCGGCAATCAGTTCCAAAATGTATACGAAAACGCCCTGACAGGACCGGCATCCTGGGGAACAGGCGGATCCGGGTTTATCACTAGCACTCAATCCGGCGGGCTTGTCTTTGGGATCGGCAGCGACGGCACACTCTACGTTGACCAAGCCTATGTGTCCGGCGACGGCTTCACGTCGTTCAACATCTGGGAGGGTGAAAGCCTGTCCAGCCGCGGGTTCATATTGGGGCGATACGACTACCTAGTCAGCAATGGCGAAACGATCACGCTCAACATCGGCTCCGACTTCATCCAACCCAACCCCGCCGCCGTCCCATTGCCCGCGGGCTTTGTGCTGCTGGCAAGCGCCCTTGGGATCGCGGCCTTGCGGCGGCGAAAGCGCGCCACCCCACCGGCAGTTTAGGCGGGCCGCTCGCCCGGCTCCTTTGGCTTCATCCGGTCGAGCTCCGGCGTGATCGGGATGAACTCCGCATCGTCGCCGGGGGGCAGTTTGAACGGGCCTTTGTCCCAATCTGCCGCTTTCCACGCCTCCTTGGCCGTTTCAATCCGGTCCTTGGAGGAGGACACAAAGTTCCACCAGATGTAGCGATGCTCGTTGAGCGTCGTGCCGCCGAGCGCCATTAGCCGCGCGCCGAGCGGGCCTGCCTTGACCGACAGCTTGTCGCCCGGGCGGAAGACCATCATGCGCCCGGCCTCAAACACGTCGCCTGCGATCTCGACCGAGCCTTCGGTGATATAAAGCCCGCGATCCTCGTGGTTGTCAGGCAGGGGGAAAGCCGCGCCGGGGGCGAGCTGGACGTCGACATAGAACGTTTCCGACTGCATCGTTACAGGGCTTGTCGCGCCGTAGGCGTCGCCCAGGATCAGCCGTGCTTCTACGCCGGTGTCTGTGATCAGCGGCAGCGCAGCTTCCTTATGATGTTCGAAGTCTGGCGCCATCTCTTCTTTGTCTTCGGGGAGCGCGATCCAGGTTTGGATTCCAAAGAGCTTATGTCGCGTTGCGCGGGTCTCCGGGCTCGTGCGCTCGGAATGCGTCACGCCGCGCCCGGCGGTCATCCAGTTCACCTCACCGGGATAAATCATCTGGTGGGTGCCCAGGCTGTCGCGATGCTCAAACTCGCCTTGGTAGAGGTAGGTCACCGTGCCCAGCCCAATATGCGGGTGCGGGCGGACGTCGATGCCGCCATCGGTGATGAACTCAGCCGGGCCCATCTGGTCGAAAAAGATAAACGGCCCAACCATTTGGCGCTTGGGGGAGGGCAGCGCCCGGCGCACCTCGAACCCGCCCAGGTCGCGGGCGCGGGGGATGATGAGCGTATCGAGCGCGGCCTCTGAGGAGGGGCATTCAGGGTTTTGGGTCGGGTTCCAAGACATCGGGTTTCTCCGCTACATCTGTGAATTTTTGAACAAATAAGGCGTCAGGCGGGTTGTGTATACGTCATGAACGCACAAAACCCGTGCAGCTTAGAAGGTGTTAGCCGCGCTCAGCCCAAAGCACCCGCCCGGTGGCGAGACCGGGCAGCCCCCGACCCTCCCCCCGGGAGGGGGCTACCACCCCCACCCAGGATCGGGGGCTGCCCTGTGCTCTGATGTGTGACCGTTTGGTTGCGTTACACCTCGACAAGCGCCGCGACTGCGGCCTCGACCGCACGCTCGGTCAGCTCCAAATCTGCCTCTGCCAGCGCCAGCGACGGATAGAGCTTACCCGGCGACTTAAACACCCCGTGCTCCCGTAACACATTGTTATAAATCGCATTCCTTGCGGGATCATCATGTCGCGCATCGCGGTAGTCCCGACACAGGCTCTCGGTAAACAGGATGTCAAACAACGTCTCATCCCCCACCACACGGTGCGGGATCCCTGCTGCTTTCAACGCCTCGCTCTGCATCGCTTGCAGCCGCGTTCCAAGCGCCCGCAGCGTGTCATAAGTGCCCGGCCGCCGCAGCACTTCCATCGTTTTCAGCCCCGCGACGGAGGCCACGGGGTTCCCTGACAGCGTCCCTAGCTGCATCAACCAGCCCTCGGCGCCGACCTCCGCCTTATCAAAATGCTTCATGATTTCGGCCGAGGCCCCCAGGGCCGCCAGAGGGAAGCCGCCGCCGATGATTTTGCCGAGGGTGCAAATGTCGGGCGTGACCCCATACCGCTCCTGCGCGCCGCCATAGGCGAGGCGGAATCCGGTGACGATTTCGTCGAAAATCAGCAGCACATCGTGGCGGTCACAGAGGTCGCGCAAGCCCTGCAGGAACCCCGGCACGGCTGGGATGATGCGCTGCAAAGGTTCCACGATGATGGCGGCTACATCACTGTTTTCATTTAGCAAATCAGCGACGGCATCAAGATCATTGAACGGCGCAATCAGCATCTGGTCCGCCACGGATTGCGGGATGCCCGCGCTGTCTGGAACGGCCTGGGGGAAGTTCACGCGCGCTGCTGGTGCGAGGCTCATCTGCGCCTCTGCACTCATGCCGTGATAGCCGCCTTCGAATTTCAGGATCTTGTCGCGGCCCGTGTAGGCGCGGGCGAGGCGGATCGCGTACATATCGGCCTCCCCGCCGGAGGCCACAAAGCGGACCTGCTCGCAGCAGGGGACGGCCTCCACAATCGCATCAGCCAGTTCTATCCCACTGCTATTATTGGCGAAAAAGGTCATCCCGCGCGGCAATTGCTCCAGCACTGCGTCCATCACTTCCGGGTGGCCATGGCCCAGCAGCATGGGGCCGGACCCGATCAGATAGTCCACGTATTCGCGCCCATCCTCGTCCCAGACGCGGCCACCTTCACCGCGCGCGATGACGATGCCGGGATCAAAGTTCCCGAAGCCGCCCGCAGGCAAAACCGCATGCGCGCGGGCGATCCACTCGGACTGGGTGAGCACTTTTTGCATGGCTAGGCGAGCTCCAGAATAGGGGTGCCAAGGGTGCCCATATCGGGCGTGATGCCGAGCCCCGGCCCCTCGGGCGGCGCGATGCGGCCTGCGGCGCGGGTGGGGCAGTCAGGGGCGACGCGGGGGCCGACATAGCCCGACAGGTCGCAGGTGTTGAGCAGGTAGGCGGGCGGAGTGGACGCCGCGAGGTGGAGCGCGGCGGCGGTCACGATGTCAGACCCCCAAGTGCATTCCACGCACATCATCGCGCCCAGGTGGACGCAGAGGTCGCGTGCCTGGCGGGTTTTGCTGAGGCCCCCAAACTTCGACAGTTTCAGCGCCACGGCGTCCATCGCGCCCGCGTCCCGCGCGGCGATGAGGGTGGCGGTGTCGTGGGCGGTCTCGTCCTGCTTCATCGGCAGCCCTGTGGCGGCGGCGACGCGCCCGCATTCGGCGATGGTGGCGCAGGGCTGTTCGAGCATTACGTCGGCAGGGGCCGCTGCGCGCCCAACACGGATCGCTTTCAATGCCGTCGTCCCGCAGTTCCAGTCGCCATAGACCAATGGCCCGGACCCCACGGCATCCCGGACCAAGCGTAGGCGGGCGATGTCGGCCTCGGTATTGTCATCGGCGCCGAGCTTGACCTGGAACTGGGTGATCCCGGTGGCCTGCGCTTCGCGGGCCATGCGCGCCATTTCGTCGGGCGCGACGCAGGTGATGGAGTGGTAGAGCGGCATCGTTTCCATCTGCCGCCCGCCGAGCACGGTGTAGACGGGCAGACCTGCGGCCTTGCCCGTAATGTCGTGCAAGGCGATGTCGATGGCCGATTTGGCGTAGCGGTGGTCCACCAGGTGCGACTCACACCGCGCCATCAGCGCTTCTGGCCCTACCGGGTCAGCGCCGAGCAGGATGGGCGCGAGTTCGGTCAGCGCAGGCGCCACCCCACCCGCGTAGGCGGGCAGGTAGTGAGGGATTGGGCAGACCTCCCCCCAGCCATCGAGCCCCGTGTCGGTGCCCAGACGCAGGATCGAGGTTGTGACCGTCTCACACGCCTTACCTTCGGCCATGTAATAGGCTTCGTGGCTGGTGAGCGGGACCTGCCAGAGAGTGATGGAGGTGATTTTCATGGATGATCCCGGTGTGTTGAGTGCCGTGCCCGAACCGAGGGGTGGGCGAGTAGCGCCCGCCCCGTGGGGGCGGTTCGGGCGCTGCGCAAACCTTTGGTTTGCGCAATTGGGTGCTGGTCAAGACGCATAGCTAGCCACCGGCGCGCCGAGCGCGTCTTCGTCCGGGTGGACGCCGAGGCCGGGGGCCTCTGGCAGATGGAGGTGGCCATCGACGTTTCTTGGTCCGCGACCTCCTGCGATATCGACGGTCAGCATGTCCTGGCAGGCCCAGACGGCGTGGCAGTTGGCGTCGGGGATCGTGGCAGCCAGGTGCAGCGCTTCGGTATCCGCGAGCACGGAGCCGCCCGTGGCCATCACGAACATATCGATCCCATGGGCGAGCGCCACATCCCGCATCCGCGCCGCCTTGGTCAGCCCGCCCACCCGGTTGAGCTTGATACCAAAGATCTCAGCCACGCCGTCGCGGGCGATGCGCGTGGCGTCTTGGAGTGTCACGAGGCTCTCGTCGACGGATACCGGCGTTGCATGGCGCGACGCGATGGCGGCGATATCATCGAGGCTCTCGCAGGGTTGTTCGACCATGACATTGAGGTCTTCGACCGCTGACATGACGCGCAGCGCCTGTTGCCGCGTCCAGCCGCGATTGACGTCGTAGAGCATGATGTCACCGGGTTGCTTGAGATCCTCCACGTCGCGGATGCGCGCGATATCGCGGGCCACGTCGCCGCCGATTTTCACTGAATGCGCGACGTAGCCGCGTTGGCGGTAGCGGTCGATGACGGCGCGGGTTTCGTCCACCGTCTTGGCGCCCACGGATGACGCGATGGGGCGGGGCGTCCGCGAGCCACCACCCATAAGGTCGGCGATGGGTAGGCCCGCCGCCTGACCCGCGATGTCCCAGCAGGCCATGTCGATGGGGCTTTTGGCATAAAGATGTCCTGGCAGTGCGAGGTCCATGGCGCGTTCCACATCCAGCACCCGGCGCGGGTCGAGGCCGAGCACGAAAGGCGCCATCGTTTCGATCCCCGCGCGGATGCCCGGCCCATGGGCGGGTACATAGGTGTGCCCCCAGGGCGTGCCCTCGCCCCAGCCGGTGAGCCCCGCATCGGTGTCGATCTTCACGAATGTGGCGTCGAGCATCTCGAACTTCAGCCGCCCGCCGGAGAGCCAGTAGGGATGCTCCAACGGGAGGTCGACGTGGTAGACGGTGATGCGGGTGATTTTCATGCGCCCGCCCCCGAGGAGGCTAGAGCTTGTCCCAACCACTTTTCACGGGCTTGCCTGTCGCCAAGCGCCAAATCAGGTTGGCGACTGCGAACCACCCGGCCACGGCTGCTATGAGCCAACCGCCCATGAACACCGCCACTGGCGGATTGCCCCAAGAAGTCACGAACATTGCGAGAGCCATGAGGATCCCGGCGCTCCACGCCAGCATCCATCCGCATAGGAACAAGAGTGCGAAGAGCCGACCGGCCGACATCGGTATTCGCTCGCTGTCGGTTGTGTCTGAAGCGTTCGATGGCGTGGCCCATGTCCATTGCGTGCTCGCACGTCCCAAAAGGAATGCACATGCGAATAGTGTGATGGCGACAAGGGTCAGCGTCATCGGCGGTCCTCCGGATTTGTGTGATATGATAATCACTTAGGTCCGGATGCGTCGGGCAGTAGAGGGTGGCCTTCAAAATATGTATACTGTTGCATACTGACATCACATCCACTCCACTACGGGGTCGCCCAAACTGTCCCAGTCTGGCGTGACGCCCAGGCCGGAGGTGTCGGGCGCATAGAGTTTGCCGCCGTCCGCCCAGGCGCCGCCCACCCCGGTGGAGCGGGTGTTGTAGTTCATCAGATCGGTGGAGTTGATCAGGTAGTCCTCCGGCGTCGACGCCGCGAAATGGGCCAGCGCTGCGGTCGCGATTTCCCCGCGCCAGGTGTCTTCGGCCACCACCGGGATGCGGTTGTCGATCAGGTAATCGCGGACCCGGCGCGCCTTGGAGAGCCCGCCGAGGTTGGAGATCTTGAGGCAGCAAATTTCCGCCCCACGGTCCGCCACGATGCGCTGGGCCGCTTGAATACCGGTCACGCATTCGTCGAGCTTCATGGGCTGAGTGGCCACGCGGCGGACCTGCTGGCATTCCTCATAGGTGCGGCAGGGCTGTTCGAGGATGTAGTCATGGTCGGCCGTCGCCCGCGCCACGCGGATGGCGTTGTCCACGCGCCAGCCCTGGTTGGCGTCTGCCATCGCCTTCTCCCCCGGTTCCAGCAGCGCCGCGCCTGCGCGGATGCGGTCGATGTCGTTGGCCCAGTCTGCGCCAACCTTGATCTGGAACTGACGGTAGCCCGCCGCGCGGTGGCGTTGCATTTCGGCGCGCGTTTCGTCAGGCGCGCGCTGGGGCGCGACGCGATACATCGGCGCGCCATCGGTGAGCTTGCCGCCCATGAGCATCCATACGGGTTGGGCCGTGGCTTGGCCCAGAATGTCCCAGCAGGCGGCATCAAAGGGCGCCTTGGCGTAACCGTGCCCCTGCACGAGGTGGTCCATCAGCCGCTCGATCCGCGCGATTTGCCGGGGGTCTTCCCCCAGCATCGCCGGGGCCACGAGCCGCGCGAGCGCCTCCACCCCCTCTGAATGCGCGACCATGTAGTTTTCGCCGCAGGGCGTGAACTCCCCACAGCCTTGCAGCCCCGCATCCGTGTCGACCACTACGACGCTGGCCATGGCCGTTTCGATCACATTACCCACGCCCCAGGCGTAACCCCCATCCACATAGGGCAAGGGGGTCTTGTATATGCGGATGCGGGTGATTTTCATGACGCGGACATCATGGGCAGGCCTTCGATCCCGTCACCCCGCCAGACAGCATACGCGAGGTAGGGGCGGTCGAGGGTGATCATCAGGTGGGGCTGATTTGAGCTATGCAGCCGCGCATCGCCTACCTTCATCACCGCGTTTGGTGAGCCGTGGGCGGAAAAGACGGCGCTGCCTGAGAGCGTGAAATAGAGCTCTTCGGCCTCGTGCGCGTGCCAGTCATAGGTCAGGTCCGGGCCCCAGTAGCCCAGATAGCCGCGCAGCTTTCGGGACAGGAAATGGCCGCGTGGGCCAAAGAGTTCGACGTAGCCATAGGTGTCGAGGAACCGCGCGCCGACCTCCTGCTCCGTGTAGGTGCGGCGCCATTCCATGTCGGGCGCCGCCCGGCGGAGCGCGCGGATGACGGGCGCCGTCCAGCGGGAGCCGGGCAGCGCGCGTTGGCCCAGCGATTGTCCAGCCGGGCAGGGGAGAGGCGTCACCTGCTGCTCCGTCAGATCATCGGGCCAGGGCGCAAAGCGCATCAGCGCGGGCTGGCTTTCGTGCAGCGTGCGAACCGCCGCGAGGAGGCGCGCGATAGGGCTCATTGCGCAGCGATCGGGACCGCATCTGTGCGGGGCAGGCGGCTTTCGGGGTCGTAGGCCGGGTCGCTGAGCACGCGCGCGGCGCGGGGCTTGCCGTGGATGATGACCGTCAGTTCTGTGCCTGGCGCGGCGGCCTCGGGTTTGATGTAGGCAAAGGCCAGGATCTTGCCGACCGTGGGGCCGAACGCGACGGAGGCGGTGGAGCCGACGACGGTGTTTTTGTGCACGACGGCCTCCCCGCCGTGACCGTATATGTCGCCCTCCGGCTCGATCTGGAGGTAGGCGCAGACCCAGGCCATATCGTCGTTAAAAGTTTGATCGGAGCCGAGAAAGGTTTTATCTTTCCGCGCAAAGCGCAGGACATCCGCCTCCGCGAGCGTCACCTCATTGGTCAACTCGCCCGCGCCTTTGAAGCCCTTCTCCATGCGCATCGCGTTCATGGCGAAGCTGCCGTAGTCGGTGATGCCATGTGCTTCGCCCGCGGCCCAAAAGGCGTCGTAGACGTCTTTGCAGGCGGCGTTGGGCATGTGAAGCTCCCACCCCAGCTCGCCTGCGTAGCTGATGCGCATGGCGAGCACGTCATGCCCGGCGATCTGGATGGTCTGGGAGGACAGCCACCGGAACCCCGCGTTGCTGAGGTCCGCGTCTGTGCAGGCCCCCAGCACGTCCCGCGCACGCGGACCGTTGAGCGCGAGCGCAGCCCAGCTGTCAGATAAGGCAGTGACGGTGACATCTTCGTCCGCGCGGTTTGTGGCCAGATGGTCGAGGAGGCGTTGTTCGAAGAAGGCGGCGCAGACGAGGTAGAAACTGGACTCCCCGGCGGCAACGCCGGGCAGCCCCCGACCGCCCCGTTTTGCCGAAGGCGAACCTTCGGTTTGATGGGCGGGGGCTGCACCCCCACCCGCGGCCGGGGGCTGCCCTTCGCTCACCTTGACCACGGTGGTTTCAAGCTCAATGCGGCCTTTGCGGTTGAGCATATGCGTCAGGCCAATCCCGCCGACCTTCTTCGGCAGCCGGTTCGCCACAAGCCGGTCCAGGAACGCCTCCGCATCCGGCCCCGACACCTCCACCTTCGTGAAGGCGGTGATGTCCATGATCCCCACGGCCTCCCGCACCGCTTTCACTTCGGCAGCGACCATGTCGTCCACGGGGGTGTGGCGGAAGCTGTAGTGATCCCGCTGCTCGATCCCCTTGGCAAAGAAGCGTGGCCGCTCGAAGCCATACACCTCCTCATGCACCGCACCCTTGGCTTTCAGCGTCTCGTGGAGCGGCGAAGGCTTCACCGGCCGCCCCGCCAACCGGTTGAAATGGGGAAACGGGATTTCGTGGCGCAGGCAGTAATCTTCCTCCGCCTTCACCACCTGCCAGTCCTTCGTCGCATAGCTGCCGAACCGCCGCGGATCGTAGTCCCGCATGGAAATGTCAGCCGCCCCATGCACCATCCAGCGCGCCAGCTCTCGTGTGAGCCCCGGGCCCCAGCCGATGCCAATCTGCGTGCCGCAGCAGCACCAGTAATTGCGCACGCCCGGGGCGGGTCCGATCAGCGGGTTCCCATCTGGCGGGTGCGAGATCGCGCCATGGACCTCCCGCTGAATGCCAAGCTCCGCAAAAATCGGCATCCGGTTCAGCGATTCCTCCAGATACGGCATGATCCGATCATAATCGGCATCAAACAGCCAATTTTCGTAATCCCACGGGCAGTGATCGTGCCAGACGGAGTTCGGATTTTCCTTTTCATAGATCCCAATCAGCCCGCGCTTCTGCTCCATCCGGATGTAGCCGGAGACCTTTTTGTCATCCCGGATCACAGGCAGCTCTCGGTCGAGCCCCTCAAACTCCGGAACCGGCTCCGTTACAAAGTAGTGGTGCGTCATGGAGGTCATGGGGAGTTGCAACCCCGACCATTCCCCCATTTGCCGCGCATAGGTGCCGCCCGCGTTCACCACATGCTCGCAGATGATCGTGCCCTTGTCCGTCTCCACCACCCACTCGCCAGTGTCGGCCTGTGTGATGTTCGTCGTCAGGCAGCGGCGGAAGATGCGCACGCCCTTTTGCCGCGCGCCGGCGGCCATGGACATGGTGACGTTGGTTGGGTCCACATGGCCATCGTCGGGGGTGTGCAGCGCACCAAGCACCCCGTCGAGATTGTAGAAGGGGTGGAGCTTTGCAATCTCCTCCGTTCCCACCAGTTCGATATTGAAGCCGAGCGACCGACCAACGGACAGCGTGTGGCGCAGCCAGTCCATCTCATCCTCGGTATAGGCCAACCGGAACGACCCGCAGCCGTGCCAGGTCACGGGCTGACCCGTCTCCGCCTCCAATGCCCCGGAATAGAGGTCGATGTTGTAGTCCACGCATTTTCCAAGAGAAAATGACGACGTCGAATGCGTGATCTGTCCCGCTGCGTGCCAGGTTGAGCCGCTCGTGAGCTCCCCTTTTTCGAGGAGCACGGTATCGGCGCCCCAGCCCTCATGGCCCAGGTGGTAGGCGAGCCCCACCCCCATCACGCCGCCCCCGACGATGACGACACGGGCGTGGGTTGGCAGATCTTTTGACACGGGGACAGGCCTTTCAGCTGCGATTTCTGATGGACACGCTAAGCAAACAAAAATACCATCGTCAATCATGAATGGGACAAATGTATCACGATCAATCCTGGAGCGTCTCGCCGGCGAGCTTGAAGAGCTCACGCCAGAGGCGCGCAAGGCTGCGACCTATGTGCTTGAAAACCCGCGCGATGTGGGGGTGTCCACCGTGCGCGAAATCGCCGAGGCCGCGAATGTGAAGCCCAACACCGTGGTGCGCATGGCGCGTCAGGTGGGGTTCGAGGGGTACGAGGAATTCCGCGACCCGTTTCGCGAGGCGATTCGCCAGGGCGCCGCCGATTTCCCCGACCGCGCGCGCTGGTTGCAGGAGGTGCGCCGGTCCGGCGATCTGGGCGGGCTCTATGCCGATGTCGTCCAAGACGTGATGCGCAACGTCGAGGACACATTCGCCAGCATCACCGCAGACCAGCTGCAGGCAGCGGCGAACGCCATCTGGAACTCGCGCTATGTTTTTGTGCTGGGCGTGGGCATCAACAACGCCAACGCGCGCAATTTCACCTACCTCGCCTCCACTGGCATGACGCAGTTCCAGACGATCCCGCAGGCAGGGTCCACCGCCATCGACGACCTCGCCTGGGCGGATGAGCGCGACGTGCTGATCGCCATCACCTGCAAACCCTTCCGGACCGAAGTGATCGAGGCGGTCGCCACCGCACGCGAGCAGGGGCTAAAGATCGTCGGCATCTCCGACAGCCCGGCCAGCCCGATCCTGCGCCACGCCGACCATCCGTTTCAGGTGGCCGTGGACACGCCGCAGTTCTTTCCGTCGTCCGTGTCGATAATCGCGCTTCTGGAGACGCTCCTGAGCTTTGTCATCGCCGTCGCCAGTGATGAAATCGTCGGGCGCGTGGAGACATTCCACAAACGCCGCCACCAGCTTGGCCTCTATCAGGGGGACCCGTCATGACACAGCCCATCCGGTCGCTTGATGCGCGCTACTACACTGATCCGCAGGTGTTCGAGATCGAGACCGCAGGCGTGCTCGCCAAGACATGGCAGTTCGGCTGCCACAGCGCGGACCTGCCCGAAATCGGCTCTTACCAGACGTTCGAGATCGGCGGTGAAAGCCTCTTTGCCATCCGCGGCCGCGACCGGGTCATCCGGGTGTTCTACAACGTCTGCCAACACCGCGCGCACCAGTTGCTTGACGGAAGTGGCAAGGCGCGCGCGATCACCTGCCCCTATCATGCTTGGGTCTACCAACTGACCGGCGAGCTCAGGAGCGGCCCCAACATCAAAGCGGTGGAGGGGTTCGATCCCTCAACCATCTGCCTGACCCAAGCCCGCTGCGAGGAATTCCTCGGCTTCGTCTTCGTCAACCTCGACCCGGACGCCGCGCCCATGGAGGATTGGTTCCCCGGCGCCCGCGCAGAGCTAGAGGAGTGGGTGCCAAACTGGGCAGAGCTCAAGCCGCTCGAATGGGTGGAGATCCCCGAGAACTGCAACTGGAAGGTGTCGGTCGAGAATTACAGCGAATGCTACCACTGCTCGCTCAACCACCCGACCTTCGCCAACGGCGTGGTCAAACCGGCCACCTACGACATCCAACCCCAGGGCAAATGCCTGCGCCACACGACCGAATGCCAGAGCCTTGAGTCGATGACCTACGACATCCACTCCGGCTTCCAGCACTTTGACGAATATTCCAGCTGGTTCCTCTGGCCGATGTTCTCCTTCCAGGTTTACCCGGGCAACGTGCTCAACACCTACCACTGGCGCGCGGTCGACGCGGATCACGTGGTGGTCTGGCGCGGATGGTACTCCGTGGACGGCGTCGATGACCTCAAGGTCCGCGCGCTGGCCGTTCAAGACCGCCAGACAACGGTGGCCGAAGACATCCACCTTGTTGAATCCGTCCAACGCGGCCTTCGCTCGCGCGGATACACACCGGGGCCGCTGGTCATTGACCCCAAGGGCGGCGTGAACTCCGAGCACCCGGTCATGCACCTACAACGCTGGATGCGGGAGGGCGTGGATGGGTGATCTGACCGGCAGATGCCTGTGCGGCGCGGTCCGGTATCGCGCACCCACGCAACCCAAATGGACCGCGCTCTGCCACTGCGACAGCTGCCGCCGCGCGTGCTCCGCCCCCGTGGTGGCTTGGATGGGGTTCGCTGCTGAGGAAGTGTCGTGGAGCGGCCCGCGCCAGACTTACCAATCCTCCACCATCGCCACCCGCAGCTTTTGCGGCACCTGCGGGTCCCAAATGAGTTTCGAAAGCACCCGCTGGCCGGGGGAGCTGCATCTTTATGCCGTAAGCCTCGACGACCCCACAGCCTACACGCCCGACCTGCACTGCCATGTTGGCGAGCAACTGCCCTGGGTCCACATGCCGGACGGCCTGCCCCGACACGAGGCCACTGCCTCATGATGCCAAAGACATGGGCTCCGGAGCACAAGCTCTTCCCCCATCAGGTGGGCTTCACTTGCCCGCCATTTGACTATGACGCAGCTCCCTCGGATTTCCTGCGCATGTGCCCGGAAACGGTGGGCGTCCACGGCTGGATGCTCCACGCGCCCGACTACGCCCACGGGCTCGACCAGCGGAAACAGAACTTCGGGATGCTGGAGGATTTCGTCCACTGCATGGCTCGCAACGGCGTCGATGTCTGCGGGCAGGTGGGGTCAAACTGGGTCCATGCCAGCGGGCTGGGGGTCGACGGCATCCGCCGACATTGCGCCGACCTGTCCGACCGCCACGGCGTCCGCTTCCACATGGCAGGCTATGCGATGGTAGAGGCGTTGCGCGCCATGAACGTGGAAAAGGTCGCGCTCAACGCCGCCTACCACTGGCCCGCCTGGTGGCAGGGCACCGTGGGCTTTCTGCGGGAGGCCGGGTTCGACGTGGTCTGGGCGGGGAACTTCGTGGATCAGGGGTGGTTCCCCGATCAGGAGGCGGTGAACGCCAAACGCTGGGTCTTCGACGGCGATCTGGCGCGCAAAAGCTTCCTCTACGTCGCCGAACAGGCCCCAAACGTGGACGCCTACCTGATCAACGGCATGTGCAATTTCCGCACCGGGCCGGGCGGTCTGCCCCAACGCCCGCTCCACTTCGCGCGGGAACTGGAGGCGGAGCTTGGCAAACCCCTTATCGGCCACGACATCGCGCTCTACTGGCGGATCATGGCGGACCTGGGCATCGCGCCCGTGACGCCCCAAGGCGCGCTGCTGAGCCGGTTGGAGGGCTAGATGAACATCGTGCAACCGGGCCTTGTCCTGAAAACCGAAAACTACCCCGAATGCCGCGCCTTCTACCGCGACACGTTGGGCCTGCCCGTGGTGTTCGAGGAGGATCACGGCACCTGGGGCCTGACCTGCCTCACCTGGGGCAGCGCGTATTTGATGGTCGAAACGGGAGGCGCCGCTGTCGCTGGCCGCAAGGATGTGGCGCAATCCCCGATGAAGATCAGGATCAATCTGGCCGATCTCGACGCCGAAGTCGCCGCGCTCCGCGCCAAGGGGGTCAGCATCGAGATTGCCGAACACCCCTGGGGCCGCGTCGCCGAGATCTGCGACCCCGACGGCAACGTGGTGGCGCTGCGCGAAGACGACCCGATCTATCGAGGTGGCCATGTTTAGCTTGCACGTATCCCGTAGGTCGCGCGGCCGACCTGGGGGGCGCGTGTCACGCGACCTCCGGGGGGAGGTCGGCCGCGTGACCGGGCGTTCCGCACGAAAGCTGCTGCCGTCATCCCTCAGTTCCGGCGGCACGCCGGGACGCGCCTGCCTGCCCCCTGGCAGGCGCATATGCGCCCGCCCAGGCAGCCGCGCCCCAGCTTCCGTTGTGACCAATACCGCCGCAGGAGAGGTCCCATGCATAAAATCATAGCCCTCTGGGCCGTCCCCCGCTCCACCTCCACCGCGTTCGAATGGATGATGCGCCAGCGCGGTGACCTCGACTGCCTGCACGAGCCGTTTGGGGAGGCCTGGTATCAGGGCGAGGACCCGCTCTGGCCCCGCTTCACCGAGGGGGAAAAGACAACACCGGGCCTGAGCATCGACAGCGTTTGGGCCGACATCCAGGCGCGCGCGGAACAGGGACCGGTCTTTCTCAAGGACTTCCCCCACTACATCAACCACATGTGGACGCCGGAATTCCTAGGCCACTTCACCCACGCTTTCCTGATCCGTGACCCGGCGAAAACCATCTCCTCGATGTATGCCAAATGGCCCGACTTCGACGAGCTTGAAGTGGGCTTTCCCGAACAACGCGCCCTGTTTGACCTGCTCACGGCGCTGAACGGCACCCCGCCCCCCGTAATCGATAGCGACGACCTGCTCGAGGACCCCGAGGGCATGGTCGCGGCCTTCTGCGCTGCCGTCGGCATCGACTACCTGCCCGAGGCGCTCAGCTGGGAACCAGGCGCTGACACCGGCGACTACAGCTGGTGGGACGGGGGCAGTTTCCATGCCAATCTGCGCGCCTCCACCGGGCTAAAACCGCAGGTGCGCCGCTATATCGAGGTCGCCGACGCCCCCGAGCGCGTCCGCCGCGTCCACCGCCGTATGAAGCCACATTACGATCACCTCTACGCCCACCGCATCCGGAGCACGCCATGAGCACATTCGACGAAGACCTGTTCTTGAAGGGGCTGGAGCAGCGCAAAGCCACGCTAGGCGCTGAATACGTGGAGAAAAACCTCGCCGCCGCCGATGACTTCACCCGCCCGTTTCAAGAGGCGATGACCGCCTGGTGCTGGGGGTTCGGCTGGGGCGATGACGTGATTGACCCGAAGACGCGGTCAATGATGAACCTCGCCATGATCGGTGCGCTGGGCAAGATGCACGAATGGGAAACCCACTGTAAGGGGGCCCTGAACAACGGCGTGAGCGCAGAGGAAATCCGCGCCATTATCCACGTCATCGGGATCTACTGCGGTGTGCCCCAAGCGCTGGAGTGCTTCCGGGTGGCAAAAACCGTGTTGGCGGCGGCTGAAGCATCCTAGCGGGATCCGGGTCAGCGATCACATCCGGCAACCGCGCCTCCGCGATCAGGTAAATGCGCGTGAGCGTCGAGGGGAGGTCACGCTCGATATCCGCCCGACCCACACGGTAGACGGAAAGCCACGCGGCGTGCAGCTTGTCGTCGGTGCCGGGGGCGTGACCGCCGACCTCGAGCGCGAGCCGGGCACGGACGCAGAGAAAATCCGCGATCACATCGCCAACCGGAGCCTTGCGCCGAAATTTGAGCCCACCGAGGCGTCGGTTCCGCAGGTGGTGCCAAAGCGTGCGCTCATACCCCACCATCATTTGCCGCGCCTCGCGCGCCCGCGCGATCGGTCCAACCCTCTGTTCCATGCTCCAGCGCTACGCCATCGTGGTTAACAGGCGCTTAACTCCCCTCACCCCCGACCCCTCTCCCCAGGGAGAGGGGAGCCACGCCCCACCGTCGCGCGCGGCGGGAAAGCCCCCTCTCCGGCGGGAGAGGGGGTTGGGGGTGAGGGGCTAGGCGGAGCGGCGCAGGGGGGCTGGCTGTGGGGCGATGCTCGGGACGCGTTCGCAGGCGATGCCGTTCGCGCTCAGGTGTTCGATCTCCGCGCGTGTGGCGGTGCAGGTGGCGGGATCGCTGGCGCGCAGGCGCACCACGCGTTGCCCGGCGCGGGCCGGTGCGAGCAGGGGGTTAGCGCTGGGCCAGGGGCCGTCTGCGGCCACCGCCACCCGTTCCGCGTCGCGTCGCGCGAGTTCGAGCACATCGATACCGATCTCCGCGTCATGGAAAATCACATCGGCCTCTTGCAGGCGCTGCACGGCGCGCAGGCTCAACAGATCCGCGGCGCCGGGCGTAGCGCCCAGAAACGCGACGCTTCCACCATCGCGTGCGTCGGGCGCACCGCCTGCGGCGATGGCGCGTTTGATGGCTTGGGCGGCGTGGGCCTCGGCCCCGCGGGACCAGAGCGCCATGGGGCCGTCTTGGAACACCCAGGCCCAGAACGCCCGGCGGCGCGCGCGCGGGACATGGGCCGCCACCGACCCGCGCAGGCGCCCGGCCAGCGCGGCCAGCCCGCCCAGGTTTGCGGGAAGCTGCGTTTCGAGCTGCGTCTTGATCTGGCGGGCGAGGACGGGGCAGGTGCCTTCTGTCCCGATGGCCACCACCACCGGGTCTCGGTCCACCAGCGACGGTGTCGTCAGGTCGCACAGCGCGGGCTGATCGACCACATTCACCAGACAGCGCGCCTCCTTGGCGATGGCGTGGGCGCTCACATCGATGGCAAAGCAGCCCGACGCCACAAACACCATCGCCGCCCCGGAAAAGAACGCCTCGGTCAGTGGTCCGGTGTAGTGCTTTGCCCGGCCATCCGCCACGAGGCCGTGCAGCTCATCATCCAGCCCCTGCGCCGCGATCACGATCTGCGCGTCCGTCTTAAGGATCAGCCGGGCCTTTTGCGCCGCCTGTTCGCCACCGCCCACGATGATCACCCGGCGGTCGGTGGTCTTGATGAACATGGGAAAGGCTTTCATGGATCGTCCCCGTCCTATTCCGCAGCTTCGCGTGCGCGCAGCGATGCGAGCAGCGCGCCGATCTCTGGCCGGCAGGAGCCGCAATTAGTGCCAGCGCGCAGGGCGCGGCCCACTGCGTCGACGCTTGTGAGCCCCTGATCTTCCACCGCGCGCGCGATGGTGTTGACCCCGACCTCAAAGCACGAGCACAGCACCGGACCGGGGTCGGGCATGTCGGCGGGCGTCCGGCCCAGCAGCACACCGCCTGCCGCTTGCCCCGGGCGCGTGGCCAAGTAGTCGCGCATGACGGCCACAGGCTCCGGCGCGACAAAGAGCGCCGCAAGGAGCCGCCCGCCAGACTGAAACGCCAAGCGCGTCAGCCCCCGCGCGGGGTCTGTGACGCTGGTCACGTGCGCCTGGTCGCCGCCGCCCAGGTTGTCGCCCACGTTGTTGCCCAAGCCAAAGAGCGTGCGCGCCGCCGCCTCCCAATCCGCGGGCGTCGTGCGGCCCGCAAGCTCCACCCGGTAGCCCGCCGCGGTCTTGGCCAGGGCCCAGTAGTCGCTCGTAGGGCGCGGCGCCTTGGCGCTGACGGCGAAGCCATACCAGGCGGCCTTGAATGGCGTCACAGCCACCACCGCGGCCTTGCTTTCCGGTTGGCCGGACACAGGGTCCACCGCCCCCGCCACCAGCGCGTCAATGCGCGCGGAGGGGGCCGTTTCGCCGGTCCAGTGCATCGGCGCAAAGACCTGGCCCGGCGTCACATCTGCCGTGATCCGAGCGCGCAGGATGGCCGTGCCGTGGGGGCTGCGCAGCTCCACCAGGTCGGCGGCGGCGATGCCCTGCGTGGCGGCATCACCCGGATGAATGTCCAAGAACGGCTCCGCCAGATGCGCCGACAGCTTGGCCGACAGTCCCGTGCGCGTCATCGTGTGCCACTGGTCGCGCACCCGGCCCGTGTTGAACCGAAACGGATAGCGGGGGGAGCGTTTGGCCGAAGGTGGGCGCCAGGACACAGGCAGTATCCGGGCCTTGCCGTCGGCGTGAAAGAACGCCCCATCGGCAAAGAACCGACCACCCTGGCGCGCCTCTGTCACCGGCCAGCGGGTGGGCGGCAGCGCGTCATAGGCGGCGTCGCTCACATCCGCGAGGGCGGAGATGTCGAAATCCCGCCCGAGTGCGCCCGCGATCCCGGATAGCGCGGCATGCTCGCGGAAAATCTCGGCGGCGGAGCCATAATCGAACGCCTCCGTCCACCCCATGCGGCGGCCGACCTCCGCCAGCATATCCCAATCGGCGCGGGAGCCCGCGTAGTGCGGTAAGACAGACCGCTGGCGACTGATGATGCGGTCGGAATTCGTCACCGTCCCGTCCTTTTCCGCCCATCCCGCCGCTGGCAGCAGCACATCGGCGAGACGAGCGGTGTCCGTCGCCCCGGTCACGTCGCTCACCACCACGAAGTCACAGCCTGCGATCGCGTCGCGCACGGCGTCGGCCTCCGGCATAGATACCGCCGGGTTGGTGTGGATGATCCAGAGCGCCTTGATCCGCCCGTCGCCCACGGCGCGGAACATGTCCACGGCTTTCAGCCCCGCCGCTTCCGGCATCTGCGGCGCGTTCCAGAACCCGCGCACGGCCTGACGGTGGGCTGCGTTTTCAAGGTCGAGGTGGCAGGCCAGCATGTTGGCGAGCCCGCCGACCTCCCGCCCGCCCATGGCGTTGGGTTGGCCGGTGACGGAGAGCGGGCCCATGCCGGGCTTACCGATCCGACCCGTGGCGAGGTGACAGTTGAGGATGCTGTTGACCTTATCCGCGCCAGAGGTTGATTGGTTCACCCCCTGGCTAAAGATCGTCACGACCCGCTCGGTCCCGATCCACATATCTGCGAACTGCGCCAGCGTCTCGCGGGAGAGCCCGGTGACATAGGACCCGTCTGCGCGGGCGGCCTCCAACGCGTCGTCGAGCCCTGTGGTGTGCTGTTGAAAGCTGTCGTCGATGGCCCCGCGCACCTCGATCTGTGCCAGCAGGTGGTTGAACAGCGCGACGTCAGAACCGGGCTCCAACGCCAGGTGCAGGTCGGCGGCGTCGCAGCTTGCGGTGCGGCGCGGGTCCACAACGATGATCTTGGTGCCGCGCTCCGCGCGTGCCCTCAGCACCCGCTGGTAGAGCACCGGGTGGCACCAGGCGAGGTTTGAGCCCACGAGCACCACGAGGTCGGCCTCATCAAGGTCCTCATAGGTGCCGGGCACCGTATCCGTTCCAAACGCGCGTTTGTGGCCTGCCACGGTGGAGGCCATGCACAGGCGGGAGTTTGTGTCGATATTGGCTGTGCCAATGAAGCCTTTGATCAGCTTGTTGGCGACATAGTAATCCTCGGTCAGGAGCTGGCCGGAGACGTAGAAGGCGCAGGCATCGGGCCCGTGCGTTTCTGCAGTATGGCGGAACTGGTCGGCCACGAGTTGCAGCGCCTCGTCCCACCCGCTCTCCTCGCCGTGGACCATGGGCGTGCGCAGCCGGTAGCTTGCATTCAGCGCCTCGCCCACCGTGTCGCCCAGGTTTGAACCCTTCGAGCACAGCTTGCCCAGGTTCGCCGGGTGATCCGGATCGCCCTGCACCATCACGCCGCCCGCACCATCAGGCGTCAGCAGCACCCCGCAGCCCACGCCGCAATAGGCGCATGTGGATTTGAACGTCGAAAGGGGAGTGCCATCCATGGGTCAGGGTGCCTTGCAGGGGGGTGGGGCAGGCTCCATCACGCCGCCAGGGAGCATTTGGGCAGCGGGGAGGGTTCGAAACTGGGGCCGAAGATGAGCCCATCGCGCAAGGCGCTAATGTCCGCGCCGGATTGAATGAGGTCGAAAAACCAAGCGCCATCAGCGGTGTCGCCGTACATGACCGCGCCAATCAGCGCGCCGTTTTCGATGATGAGCCGCTTGTAGATGCCCGCTGCCGGGTCGCGGTAAAGCACGTTCTCGCGCCCCTCGCCCTCCGCGAAATCACCGGCGGAGAACAGGTCGCAGCCCGTGACTTTGAGCTTCGTCGATAGGCTTTGCTGCACAAACGCCGCCTCGCGGTCACAGAGCGTGGCGGCCAGCACAGCCGCCTGATGATAAAGCGGCGCGACGAGGCCAAAGAGCGTGCCGCGATGTTCCGTGCATTCGCCCAGGGCGTAGACCGCGGGGTCGGAGGTGCGCATCTGGTCGTCCACCACAATGGCCCGCTCAACCGTCAGCCCAGCCGCCTGAGCCAGCCCCACGGCAGGCCGAATACCCACTGCCATGACGAGCAGGTCACAGGGGATCTCGCGCTCGTCTTTCAGCTTCAGCGCGCGGACATGGCCGTCTTCGCCCAGGATCGCCTCCGACTGCGCCTCGCAGATCACGTCGATGCCCTTGGCCTCCAGCGAGGCCTGCAAAAGCCCCGCGGCCTCCGGGTCGAGCTGCCGCTCCATCAGGTGCCCCATGATGTGGATCACGGTGACATGGATGCCCCGCGCAGCCATGCCCGCCGCAGCTTCGAGCCCCAACAGCCCACCACCAATGACCACAGCCCGCGCACCCGCGCCGAGCCCGATCATCCGGTCCGTATCCTCCACATCCCGGTAGGCGATTACGCCCTCTAGGTCGTGGCCGGGCAGGGGGATTATGAAAGGGGTCGACCCCGTGGCAATGACAAGCTTGTCGTAAGGAAGGGAACCCGACGCGCTCACCACCGTCCGCTCCGCGAGGTCGATTTCGGTCACAGGCTCGCCAAAGCGCGTGGCGATCCCGTGTGTTGCGTACCAGTCGTCATCATGGGTGACGATCTGGTCATATGTCTTCTCACCCGCGAGCACGGGGGAAAGCATGAGGCGGTTATAGGTGCCCCGCGGCTCTGCATTGATCAGCGTGATGTCATAGGGCGCACCGGCATCGGTCAGATGCTCCAGCATCCGCCCCGCCGCCATGCCAGCGCCTATGACAACAAGCTTCTCAGCCATCGGTGGGCGCGCCATAAGCGGCCTCGATCATGACGCCGGACAGGAGCCCATAGGCCGCAAGCCATGCGTCGCGCGTGTCATCGGTGAACGCGTCGCCCAGACCTTTGTCCAACGTGCGGATCAGCGATGCGCCCACCGATGCGTAGTCATCCGCCTTGACGCCGTAGTCCACGTGCCGCACCGCCAGCGCCTGCGCCACTGGCACAATCGCATCCAGATTGCGCAGACCCGCAACGACGGTCCCCAGCGTCTTCATCAGCTTGGCACCCTGTTCGCTCATGTCCGAATTAGCGAAATACGGCTTCACCGCGGGCGCGGTCTCGAAGAGATCGGCGTAGAAAATCTCAGCCGCCGTATCCGCAATGGGTGCCACGGACTTAAAGCTGCCCTGGACGAGGTCGATTTGCGTGTCGTCCATCGCCCTTACTCCGCCGCGACCGCTGGCTTTTCGGGCTCAGGCTCTGCCGCGGCCTTTGGCTTTGGCGTCGCGCCGTGCTCGTATTCCTCAAGGAAATCGAGCACTTCCTGCCGGTAGGCGTAGTAATCTGGATGCTCCAGCAGCGCTTTGCGCGTGCGCGGGCGCGGTAGGTCCACATTGGTGATCTTGCCGATCGTGGCGCGCGGCCCGTTGGTCATCATCACCACGCGGTCGGCCAGCAAGATCGCCTCGTCCACGTCATGGGTCACACAGATCGCAGTCACTTTCGTGCGCGACCAGACCTCCATGAGCACCTCTTGCAGCTCCCACCGCGTCAGCGAGTCGAGCATCCCAAAGGGCTCATCGAGGAGGAGGAGGTTCGGCGACAGCGCAAAGGCCCGTGCGATGCCGACCCGCTGCTGCATGCCGTTCGACAAAGCGCTCGCAGGTTTGTCCATCGCATCCGCCAGACCGACCCGCTCCAGGTAGTATTCCACCACATCCTGACGCTCTGCCTGCGACGCACGGGGGTAGACCCGGTCCGCCCCAATCGCGACATTCTCCTTGGCCGTCAGCCAGGGGAAGAGCGAAGGCGCCTGGAAGACAACGGCCCGCTCAGGATCCGCACCCTCCACATGGCGGCCATCGAGCTTGATCGCCCCCTTGGAGATTTCATTGAGGCCAGCGGCCATGGTCAAAACCGTGGACTTCCCGCAGCCCGAATGCCCGATGAGAGAGATAAACTCCCCCTTCTTCATCTTCAGATCGAAATCCTCGACGACTGTGAGCGGGCCTTTGGGCGTCGGGTAGACCTTGTGAAGCTGTGAGAAATCGAGAAAACGATTCTCAATTTGCCCCTCTTGCGCCTTGGCCACCGCCGCCGGAATGCCGTGGATTGGCGTGACGGAGGGCAGCTCTTTCACGCCCTCGACCTTCGCCTCAATCCCCGCATCCATCAGGTAACTCGTCACCGCCGCACGCAGTTTCTTGAATCCTTCGTGAGTGTTCATCGCTGTCCGCTCGCGGGGGCGGGGGATGTCGACCTTGAACTCATCGCCCAGCGTCCCGTCGGGATTGAGCGCAATGATGCGGTCGGCCAGAACGATGGCCTCGTCCACGTCGTTGGTGATCAGCACGCAGGTCTTCTTGTCGGCCTGCCAGATCGCCTCGATCTCGTCCGCCAGGTTCGCCCGCGTCAGTGCGTCGAGCGCCGACAAAGGCTCGTCGAGCAGCAGAACCTCGGGGTTCATCGCCAGCGCACGGGCCACATTCACCCGCTGCCGCATCCCGCCCGATAGCTCCGCCGGGCGGCGCGTTGTGGCGTGGCCCAGCCCCACCATCTTGACGTATTTCTCGACTGTCGCTTCCCGCTCTGCCTTAGGCATCCCGGGGAACAGGCTATCAACCGCCAGCTGCACATTCCCGTTCACCGTCAGCCAGGGCATCAGCGAATAGCTCTGGAAAATCACCCCGCGCTCTGGCCCCGGCCCCGTGATCGGAGCGCCCTTGAACTCCACACTGCCCTTCGTGGGCTTCTCCAGCCCCGCCAGCAGGTTGATCAGCGTGGTTTTCCCAGTGCCCGAGAACCCTAGGAGGACGAGGAACTCGCCCTCCTCAACTTCCAGGTTGATGTTTTTGAGCACATCCGTGCGCGCCGTCCCTTCGCCGAAGCTCTTCGAGACGTTCTTGAGGTCAATGAGAGCCATGTGATCACCGGTGGTTGGAGAAGGTGAAGAGCGACTGGATCGCGTACATCAGACGGTCGAGCAGGAAGCCGATGATGCCGATGGTGAAGACCGCAACCATGATCCGCGCGAGCGACTGGCTGGATCCGTTCTGGAACTCATCCCAGACGAATTTGCCAAGGCCGGGGTTCTGCGCCAGCATCTCTGCGGCGATGAGAACCATCCAGCCCACACCGAGGCTCAGACGCAAACCGGTGAAGATGAGGGGCAGGGCGGAGGGTAGCACCAGCTTCGTGATCTTCGTCCACGTGCCCATTTTCAGAACCTTGGAGACGTTCACGAGATCCTTGTCGATGCTCGCGACACCCAGCGACGTGTTGATGAGTGTGGGCCAGAGCGAACAGAGGGTGACGGTGATGGCAGAGTTCAGGAAGGATTTCGCGAACCAACCGTCATTCGTCACGTAAACGGCTGAGACGACCATGGTCACAATCGGGAGCCACGCGAGCGGGGAGACAGGCTTGAAAATCTGAATGATCGGATTGAGCGCCGCATTCGCGGTTGGGCTGAGGCCCGCCGCAATTCCCAAAGGAATTGCGATCACCGACGCGATCAAGAAGCCGAAGAAGACGGTTTTGATCGAGGTCCAGATTTGTTGGTAATAGCTCGGCGCGCCCGTGTAGGCCCGCTCTACTGGCTCGCGGCCCGATGCAATGCGCCGCTCGTTCAGCGTCGCCACCTGGGCCTCAAACTTCGCGCGGCTTTCGGCCTTGGCCTGCGCGTCCTCGTGCAGGTTGACGGCCTGGGACCAGACTTGGGATGGCCCTGGGATGGCGCCTAGGGATGTCTGCACTGTGGGCGCGAGCGTTGCCCAGACCAATAGAAAGCCGCAAATTGCCAGGAGCGGCACGCCGAGCAGGCGCCAAATCTCGCTGGCCTGCGCCTTCGGGTTGTCACCGGCTGCGGCCTTCAGGACCGGCGTCATCCACGACAGCCCAAGGACCTGGAACCATTTGTCGGCGGCATTGATTTTCGTAAAGAGCCGCTCTTTGCGCGCGTCTCGCGCGGCCTCGGGGCTCAGGCTATCTGGGTCGATGGCGGTCATGAAACTGTTCCTCGCGTGGCGCGGCTAGGTGTGAATTCTGTCCCCGAGCGGGGTTCCCTCTCCCCCAGTCGGGGGGAGAGGGTTAGGGTGAGGGGGGGCTTAGCCCTGAACCCCGTCCGCGATCACCGTCTGGCCGGTCTTCAGACCGATCGGCAGGCTTTCGAGGTAGGCGTTCGGCGCTTTCCCGTCATAGGGGATGCCATCGATGATATCGGCCGCAGGCGTGGGCTCCTTGAACCCGTCGCTGTCCCAGGGGAAATCGGCCTCATTGGCCATGCCCTCGTCCACGAGCAGGCGCGCAGCCTCCAGATAGATGTCAGGACGATAGACCGACTGCGCGACCTCGAAATACCACTCGTCAGGCTTCGTCTCGGCGATTTGGCCCCAGCGGCGCATCTGTGTCAGGTACCAGATGGCATCCGAGTAGAACGGGTAGGTCGCGTTGTAGCGGAAGAACACGTTGAAGTCCGGGATGTCGCGGCGGTCGCCCTTTTCGAACTCAAAGAAGCCCGTCATGGAGTTCGCGATAACCTCCGCATCTGCACCCACATATTGCGGCATCGACAGCATCTCCACCGCTTCCATGCGGTTGGCGTTGTCGTTCTCGTCGAGCCAGATCGCCGCGCGGATCAGCGCCTTTACGATGGCTTTCGTGGTGTTCGGGTTCTCTTCCGCGAACTCGTTGGTGATGCCGAACACCTTTTCAGGGTTGTTCTTCCACATCTGGTAGTCGGTGATCACCGGCACGCCGATGCCTTTAAACACGGCCTGCTGGTTCCAGGGCTCGCCCACGCAATAGCCGTGGATCGTGCCCGCTTCGAGCGTTGCAGGCATCTGCGGTGGAGGCGTCACAGATAGGAACACATCCGCGCCGATCTGGCCGGTGATGTTTTCGGGGGAATAGTAGCCAGGCTCCAGACCACCGGCCGCCAGCCAGTAGCGCAGCTCGTAATTGTGGGTGGACACGGGGAAGACCATCCCCATGTTGAACGCCTCACCACGGTTTGCGAACTCTTCCACCACAGGCTTGAGGGCGGACGCAGAGATCGGGTGAACCGGGCGGCCATCATCCATGGACGGGATGTTGGGGCGCATCATCTCCCACACCTCGTTCGACACGGTGATGCCGTTGCCGTTCAGGTCCATGGAAAACGGCGTGATGATATGTGCCTCTGTCCCGAAGCCAATCGTAGCCGCCAACGGCTGACCGGCCAGCATGTGCGCACCATCCAAAGTGCCGTCGATCACGCCGTCGAGCAGGACTTTCCAGTTGGCCTGCGCTTCGAGCGTTACAAAGAGCCCTTCATCGAGGAAGTAGCCCTGTTCATACGCCACCGCGAGCGGGGCCATGTCGGTGAGTTTGATAAAGCCAAATGTCAGCTCGTCCTTTTCAAGGTCGAGCAGTTCGGCCCAGCTTGGGGCGGCCATCATGCCAAAGGCCGCGACGGCCAATGCTTTCCGAGCGATCATAGATATTGGTCCTTGTTCAGTGCGGCGCGGAAGGAGGCGCCAACGAAAAAAAGCCGCAACGAGACCGCGACGATCATGTCGCAGGTCCAGAAGCGGCTTTGCTGGGAGGAGCCCGATCAGCCGGGCAATATGGGAGGAGCGCCTTTGCTCATGCTTAGAATGCTGCGAGTGCATCCATTGCTCAAAGCAAAAATGGGCGGTGAGGGGCTCTTTGTTGTGCTGTCGTCAATCTGGCCTGCGAAGTGCACAAAAAAGCTGCACTATTCCGCCGATGGCTCAAAACTGCGCCCGTCGAAGAAGCTGTCGCGCGCCAGAATCAGCCGTCCCCCGGTGGAAGCGGCCGTGAGCGGCTCGCTCACCGCGCCCTCAACTTTGGAACTGGCCAGCGGCAAATCATGGGCCACACCCGCGAGCGCCGCACGATACAGGTCGCTGCGGAACGTGCCCCGCGCCGCAGCCACGCTCGCCGCGCGGTCGAGCCCCGTGCGGGCGGCAAGCTGCGCACCCAGCCACTCCGCCTGACTGCGCCAGGGGAACCCGGCCGAGCCGGTATAGAAATCGACGAAATCGGGCACCTCGCGGGTGGAGCCGCCCGCATTGATCACGAAATGCCCCTGCAGCGCGCGCTCTAGCAGTTCGGCGGGCAAGCCCAGATGCCGCGGATGGCTCATCAGCTCGGTCGCCAGCCCGTGGGAGGCCGGGTCCGCCAGCCAGCGCGTCGCGCGCCACAGCGCCCGGATCAACCGCTGCGCGATATCCTCGTGGCCTTCGACCCAATCCGCGCGGACGGCCAGGACCTTTTCCGGGGCCCGCGCCCAGATCGCCTTGCCCGGCAACAACAGCTCGCCCAGCCCCGCATCCACCGACCGCGAGCCCCAGGGTTCGCCGACGCAAAACGCGTCAATCTCTCCGGTTTCCAGCGCCTCGGCCAGCATCGGGGGCGGCACTGTGCGCACATTGACGTCTTGGGGTGCATGGAGCCCGAGCGCCGACAGCCAGTAGTAAATCAGCTCCGCATGCATCGAAAACGGAAAGGGTACACTGACCCGCAGCCCGGTGCGCCGCGCCGCCACCACCGCGCGCCCCGCAGCCCAGGCATCATTGAAATCAAAGCCATAGCCCATGGCGCGCATATCATCGGCGAGCGCGCGGCTCACCCCGATCACATTGCCATTCACCGACAGCACCATCAGCCCATGGAGCAGCGCGCCCGCCCCGCCCAGGCCCAACGCGCTCGCCACCGGCACGGGCGACAACATGTGGGCGGCATCCAGGTGCCCAAAGCTCAGCTTATCGCGCAGCATCGACCAGGACGGCGAGGATTCGAGCGTCAGTGCCAGCCCCTCTTCCTCCGCAAATCCCATCTCTGCGGCGATGATCAGCGGGGCCGCGTCCACGAGCGGCATATAGCCCAGCTTGAGCGTCTCCGGTGTCACGATAAGAGCCCCGCGGAGGCCACGAGCGCCTGCGCCACATCCGCCAGCCGCTTGCCCTGATCCATCGCGGCGCGGCGCAGCAGGGCATAGGCCTCCTCCTCCTCCACGCCGCGGGCTTTCATGATGATGCCTTTGGCACGGTCGATGACTTTGCGGTCCTCTAGGGCGCGCTTCGTCTCTGCCAGCTCGGTGCGCATCCGCTGAAACATTCGAAATCGCGCGATGGCGGCGTCCATCACGGGTTTGACCCGCGCGGGCCGCAGGCCATCGACCACATAGGCCGACACCCCCGCCTCAATCGCGGCAGAGGTCAGCCCATCGTCGGATCGGTCCACAAACATCGCCACGGGCCGCTCCAGCGGGCCCGACGCCAGCGCCAGCTCTTCGAGCATGTCGCGCGACGGATGTGCCATATCGATCAGCACAACATCAGGATTAAACGCCGAAATTTGCCGCCCAAGGCTGGAGGCTTCGGCGATCACCTGGATCGTCGTATACCCCGCCTCGCCCAGGCTATCGACGATCAGCATCGCCTTGTCGCGGTCCGGCTCGACGACGAGAATGGATAGATCAGCACTCACGCCGCAGCTTTAGCGGGATCGACTTCGTGACAGCAAAATGAAGACGCGCGTGGGCCCGCCTCTTGTTGCGTAAGTGACTGTTTTTTGTGCGGGTATGGGCGCAAGTGCTTCCAGATTAGCCGCACCTCAGTAGACGTCCCGCTGATACCGGTGATCTGTCGACATCGCGTCGAGATACGCTTTCGCACTCGCCTCGTCCCCGCCCGTGCCCTTGGCAATCACGCGCAGCAGCGCCTTTTCGACATCCACGGCCATCCGCGACGCGTCCCCACAGATGTAAATCGCGGCCCCCTCTTCGAGCCAGGCAAACACCTCGTCCCCGCGCTCTTCGAGCAGGGTCTGCACATAAACCTTTTCCGCCCTGTCCCGCGACCAGGCGAGCGACAGCTCGGTGAGCAACCCGCTATCCTGCCAGGCCTCAATGCTGTCGCGATACAGGTAATCGCAAGCCTCATGCTGATCGCCGAAAAAGAGCCAGTTTTTCCCCTCAGCACCGCGCGCTTCACGCTCTTCCAGAAAGGCGCGGAAGGGGGCGATGCCAGTGCCGGGCCCAATCATAATCAGCGGCCGCATGTCGTCGGCAGGCGGATGGAAATGCGCGGATTTCTGGACATAGACGCCCACCATGCCACCCGCGCTCAGCCGGTCGCCCAGATAGGTCGACGCCACGCCCTTGCACGCGCGGCCATTGAGGTCATAGCGCACCTCGCCCACGGTCAGGTGGACTTCACCCGGATGCGCCTTCGGGCTCGACGAAATGGAATAGAGCCGTGGCTGCAGGGGCCGCAGCGCATCGGCGAGCACCTGCGCCTCAACCGCGCCCTTTTCGGCCACCAAATCATAGACTTGTGCGCCCTCGGGTGCGGCCTCCAGACCGAGGGCTTCAAGCGTCTTCGGCGTCACCGTCGTCAAATCGAGCCGCGTCGTCAGTGCCGCGCGCAGGCTCGCCGGGCCGGATTTGAGCTCCACCGTTTCCTTCCCCGTCAACCCCGCCGCCGCGAGCATCGCCGCCACCTCATCGGGGCAGTTCACCGGCCACAGCCCCAGCGCATCACCGGCGGCGTAATCCAAATCCGCGCCGCCACCGGCGAGCGAAATCTCGATATGGTTCACGCATTTCGCACTGTCGTCCCCGCTCAATGCCTCGCTCGTCAAAAGCTGCGCCATAAAGGGGCGGTTTTTGTCGAACATCGGGGCGGGCTCGGCGTCGATGACGATGGGTGCCGATGCGCTCGACGCCGCTGCCACGAAGGGGGCAGACGCAAACATAGCCGCCTTCCACCCCGCATAATCGTCGTCGAAATCCACGTCGCACGCGACCAGATCGGCGGCCCGCGTCGCCCCAAGCTCCGCCAGCCGTGCATCGATATCCGTCGCGCATTTGTTGAAATCCGCGTAGCTCGTATCGCCCAGCCCGCAGACAGTGAAATTCAGCGACGCAGGCAGGGCAGGGGCATCGTCCGCCATCAACGCGGCGTAGAATTTGGCCGCATTGTCCGGCGGCTCCCCCTCGCCAAAGGTGCTCACGACGATGGCCACATGCTCCATCCCTGCCAGATCGCCCAGCGTGATGTCGTCGAGCACGGACACCTCCGCCTCAAATCCAAACCCACCCGCAGACTTGCGCAGGTCCTTTGACAGCACCTCGCAATTCCCGGATTGCGAACCATAGAGCACCTGCATTGTCGTCAGCGGTGCCTCCTCGGCCCCCTGCGCAGCAGAGGCCGCGATGGCGGAGAGGCCCGTCAAAAGCCCATTGAGCCACTGCCGCTGCGCCTCATCAAACGGCGCGTCAGCGGGGATCAGTTCGACCATAGGCTCCGCCGATCCGGCAGCGGCTTCAATGGTTTGCGCGATGAGCGGTGTTTGCATGTTCATAGCGTATCTGCCCCCTAGGCCGCCTGCTGCAGGTCTTGCGGCAGGAGCGTTTGAAGCTCCCCGTCGCTCAGTCCCCGCACGAATTGAAGGAATGTCTGGGACCCCGCGCGCCGCGCCATGTAGGCGCCCACCACGTGGTCAATAATGTCGTGAACGTCGTCTGCGGCCACCGGCCCCACCAGCGGCCGCGCCAGCCCCTGGTCGAGGTCCGAGCCCCCACCAATGACGATCTGATACCCTTCGCCACCGCCAGGAGCCGCCGCGCCCATCAGCCCGATATCGCCGATATAGTGCTGCGCGCAGGAGTTGTTGCAGCCCGTCAGATGGATGTTGATGGGGCTGTCGAGCGTGTGTTGCGCCTCTAGATGCTTCACAAGCTTCAGCGCGTCCTGCTTGGTATAGGCCGCCGCGAGCTTGCAGCCCCATTTTCCCGTGCAGGCCACGACGCCCGCCGCGAACGCGGAGGCGCGGGTGAACATCCCCGCCGCCTCAATCTCCGCAACGGCGGCGTCCACATCCGCGTCCGCGATATGGGGGATGATCGGGTTCTGCCACACGGTCAGCCGGACATCGCCCGTGCCATACCGCGCCGCCACATCCGCCAGCGCGCGCATCTGGTCCGGCGACAGCCGCCCGAGCTCCAGCGCCACGCCGATATAGTTCAGCCCCGCCTGTTTCTGCGGATGGACCCCGATATGCGCCTGCCGGTCAATCGGCGTCCTCGGCTCGCAATGGGCGGGATCAAGCCGCACCAGCTTCACGCCTGTGTTGAAGCTATCCAGCTTCTCTTGCGCGCGCTCCAGGAACCACTCAACCCCCTCTTTTTCCAAGAGATACTTGAGCCGTGCCTTCTTCCTATTCGTCCGGTCACCATGCTCGACGAACACTCGCAGCATCGCCTCGGACACATCCACCGTCTCCTCCGGGCGGCACATGAGCCCGGTGTCGCGCGCGAAATCCTTGTGCCCCGTGATCCCGCCGAGCGCGATCCGGCACCAAAGCCCCGCCTCCACGCCTGCGTCATTCTCCCGCACGATGGTCGCCAGAAACCCGATGTCATTGGTATCGCTCAGGCAGCTCAGCCGCCCCGCATTATCGAAGGAGATGTTGAATTTCCGCGGGATCCCCTGCAGCTCCCGCGTCCGCAGGATCCGCATGGAAAGCCGCCGCGCCTGGGGCGTCATGTCGACGAGCTCATCGACGTCAAACCCGGCCGACGGTGTCACCGTCAGGTTCCGCGCACTATCCGCGCCCGTCCCCTGCGCCGTCAGGTTCGCTGCTTCCATCCGTTCGATCATCGGAATGACCGACCGCGGCTGGATTTCCCGCAGCTGGAGCGACCCCCGCGTGGTCACATGGGAATAGCCGCCCGCATAAAGCTCCGCACAATCGGCCAGCGTATCCATCTGCGCCGCCGTCAACTGGCACGCAGGCGCGCGCAGCCGCATCATATACCCCTGGGAATTCGGCGTGACGTTAAAGAACCCCAGATGCCGTAGCATAAACTGGTCGAGCCCCTCGGCCATCACATCGGCCTCTGACCACTCCTCCAGCATCCGCCAGATGTCGAGCGGGTGTTGGGCGTATTTGCGCGCCTCCTCCTTGCACAGGTCCTCAACGGGGGTGCCGTAATACGTCTCCGGCTCTGGCTCCGCCGCACCTGATCCCGCAGGCGCGAACGCCTTGTGCAGGTTCATCCTCATGATGACGCTGGCGAGGTATTCCTGCTGCGCGCGCGTGAAACCGGGGGTATCTGACATGGCACGTATCCCAAAGGACGGTCCCGGCGGGGCCAGGACGAAGCTGTTCTAAGGACAAAGACCATCCTTGGTCTTTTCGGCGCCACGAGGGGCGGTCAGCGTCAGTGCTGTGACAGATATCGACTCAAGCCCCGCACCCGCGCAATGGCCATCCGTCGATTCAGGCGCAAATCCGGCCCCCGCCCGACCCGATGCCCAAAATTTCGGCGCTGCAGCGCAGCGTCAGAGGAAGAGCTGCATCGCACCCATGGACACGATCAGGAACAGAATCGTCATGATCCCTCCACTGCGGATGAAATCGGTGACCTTGTAGCCGCCGGGCCCCATGATCAGCGCATTCACCTGGTGGGTGGGGATGAGGAAGGAATTCGAGGTCGCAATCGCCACCGTCAGCGCAAATATCGCCGGATCCCCGCCCGCCGCCACGGCGATGGAAATCGCCAGCGGCACCAGCAGAACCGTCGCGCCCACATTCGACATCACGAGCGTGAACGCCGTCGCCAGCACCGCCACCCCGACCTGCAGACCGAAAAGGGGCACACCCTCGAACACCTTGAGCACTTCCTGCGCGATCCACGCCGCCGTGCCCGTGTTCTGCACCGCCTGCCCCAGCGGGATCAGACTGGCGAGCAGGAATATCGTGCTCCACGAAATCGCCTCATACGCCTCCTCAATGCTCAAGACCCGGGTCGCAATCATCCCGCAGGCCCCGGCGAGCAGGCAGATCGACAGCCGCACATCCGAAAACAGTATAAGCCCGAGCGCGATTCCAAAGAACAGCAGCGCAAAGCTGACCTTTTGCGGGCGCAGCTCCTCGCGCGGGAAATCCTGCGTAACGATCACGACATCGGGGTTCTTGTCGAGCCGCGCGAGCCGCTCCCACTTGGCAAAACACACCATCGTGTCCCCGGCCTGTAGCGGCTCCAGCCCAACACGCGTTTGCGCATGATCCTCCGTCTCCACCAGGCTCAACGTCTCGCCCACGCGGTGAATGGCCACGAGGCTCAGCCCAAAGGCTTTGCGAAACTCCAGATCACCGGCGGTCTTGCCGATGAACGACGATCCCGGCGGCACCACGATCTCGGCCATCCCGCAGACCGTGGGCGCATATTCATCGGCGAAGATATCGAGCGCGGGCAGGATCCGCCCGGCCGCAAGCTCCACAAGGTTTTCGACATCCTCGCGCCGCCCCATGATCGCCAAACGGCACGGCGATTGGATGGTGGTGAGCGCCGGTGGAGGCATGAAATAGCGCTGCTTTTCGTAATAAGACCCCACCACATGCACGCCATTGGCGGCCATGATGTCGGACATCAACACGCCTTCCAGCAGGTTCCCCCGCGGCAGCACGACCTCGAAAATCTCGGTGTCCACACCGTAGAGCCCGCGCATGTAATCGCGCACCGACTGGCCTGACGTCCCCGTCTCCCGCGCATAGGTGGGCAGCACGAACCGGCCAAACAGCATGAAATACAGGATCCCCGTGACCACGAGGCAGATGCCCACCGGCGTCACGGAAAAGAGGCTGAACGGCGCCATCCGCGCGGCCTCCGGCAGGCTCTCGTTGGCCGCCAGGATCAAGTCATTAAGCAGGATCAGGGGGGAGGAGCCCACCATCGTGATCGTCCCCCCCAGGATCGCGCAGAACCCCATGGGCATCAGAAGGCGGGACAGCGCAATGTCGGTGCGTGCCGAAATCCGGCTCACCACCGGAATAAACAGCGCCGCCGCCCCCACATTCTGCATGAACGATGAAATCACACCCACCGTGCCCGACACGATGGGGATAATCCGCGTCTCCGTCTTGCCGCCAAAGCGCAGGATGAAACTCGCTACCTTGCTCATGAGCCCCGTCCGGTCGAGCCCCGCGCCAATGATCATCACCGCGATGATGGAGATGACGGCGTTCGATGCGAAACCTTCGAATAGGCGGTTCGGGTCCGCGAGCGCATCCAATCCCGGCACCTGGGACAAGAGCCCCAGCGATAGCATCACAAGGATCGCGGTGAAGTCGATGCGGAAGAGCTCCGTGACAAAGAGCACCACCGTCGTGCCCAAGATCGCAAAGACAACGATCATCTCTGTGGTCAGTTCGATAGGGCCCATGCGTCCGTGTCGGAGTCCTATTTTTTGCGTTTCCCCACGCCGCGCGGCGCCAGTTTCGGGTTTGTTTTGAGGGTTCTAGCAGGGCCGAGGGCTCAAACCTATCAAAAAGCGGCCCGGCGCCAGCCGGGCCACCGCCGCGCATGGAAAAGTTTTTCAAAAACTTTTCCCCCCGCGGAAAGGGCGGGTGCGGGTGGGGTAGGGCGCGCCCGCGCGGCGGCTTTGGTGTGACGCCACGGCGCGGGCCGGGGTCGGGTGATCCACATCGTTGATTTCACAAGCACTTCGGGTACAGTCGACCCCGGGGACGACAGACACAGACACCATGACCAGCGATCGTGCATCCATGTATCGCGTGTCCTTTGACACGCAGGAGGTCCAAACGACCGAGCGCTTGGACTATTGGGTCGACAAGATCGAAGCCTTTTTCGACATTGAAAAGCCGGCGCCCGAGACGATCCGCCTGGGCTTTGAGGGCTCGCTCAGTCTCCTTCAATGCTCCGACATCATCTTTGGGGAGGTGCATTCCCAGGGCCAGCTTTACACCCGCGACCGCAAGCGGCTGATCCTCGACGGGCTCGACCATTTCATCTTGCAGATTTTTTTGGAGGGGGGCGGGCCCATCGACGAGGGCCCGGTGATCCAACCGGGCGATATGCTCATCATCGATATGGGCCGGGCGCATGCGCGCGACAGCTGGCCTCATCGCACGCTGTCGTTTGTCATCCCCCGCGACCGCGACCCGGAGCTCACCGCGCTCCTTGACCGGATGCACGAAAAGCGCTTGCCGGCCAGCCACCCTTTCGTGCGGATGATCTTTAGCCAGATGTCACAGCTCTGGGAGCTGCAGGGCGACATGTCACTGGCCCAGATGAGCACGGCCATGGACAGCACGCTCGAGTTCTTCAAATCCGTTGTCACCAGCGACCAAACCCTCGATATCGAGGGGCGTTCGGCCCTGGCGAGCCCCGCGCTTGCCCATTCGATCCGCTGCTATATCGATGCCAATCTGGGCGATGACCTGGGCGCAGAGGCGCTGTGCCAGCGGTTCCGCATTTCGCGCGCGCAGCTCTACCGGATCTTTGCCGACCATGGCGGCGTCATGCGCTATGTCCAGCAGCGCCGCCTCGTGCGCAGCTACCGCGGGTTGTCGCAGAGCGGCCTGGACCAGTCCGTCTTTGGCATCGCGGCGGCGCTGGGGTTCAAGTCTGAAAGCCATTTCACCCGCGTCTTCAAGGCGGAGTTCGGCCAGACCCCGTCAGAGGTAAAGCGCGACGGGCTGTTGCGCAGCGCCGACCAGGAGGGCTCCCGCACGCTGGTCGATGCTTGGCTGCGCGATCTGGCGCAGGTGCGTTAGGCGCCGTACCAGCTGCGCGGGTCAGCTTTGCCCAGCCGTCTCAGAAAACTTGCCCCAGCGTCTCAAGCCCGCATAAGGGTTTGAAATCGCTGCAAACTGGCGTCCATAGAGCGGCCCATGGGACATGTAGATCGTGACATCCGCAGCCGTAGCGTACTGATCATCGCGGCTCCCGCACGGGCAGCTTACGCCACAGCCGCGTTGGGCGCGCTCCCTGGTGTCAGCGTCACCGCGTGCCCGGGCGAGGCGCCCGTCGCCATGGATGCGCTGACCCAGCACCGCCCCGATGTGGTCTTGCTCGACCTCGCGCTGGATGGGGGAGCGACGCTCAATCTGCTCGATGCCTGCCGTCACGCGCCCTGGGACTGTGCCGCGCTCGTGATTGCGCCTGATCGCGCTGAAGAGGGCGCTGACCCTGCGGCTGACCCTGCGGCGGAGCCTGAGGCGCTGCTGGCCGCCGCCCGACACGGCGCGCGCGGCTTTGTGTCCGACCAGGCGGGGAGCGCGGGTCTAGCCCGCGCCGTCACAATGGTGCTCGCAGGCGGGGCGCCCGTGCCGCCCAAAGTCGCGCGGCTCCTCCTTGAAGCGATGGCGCGGGGGGAGGCCGCCCCGCGCGCGCCTGCGCTGCCCATCCTCACCCAGCGGGAGCGGGAGATCCTGTCCGACCTCGCCGCGGGCTACCGCCGCCAGGAGGTCGCGCTGCGGTTGGGGATCTCCGTCGGGACGGTGGGCAATCACATCAACAACATCTTCAAAAAGCTCGGCGTGAACTCAAACCTCAGCGCTGTCGCGAAAGCGAGCCGCCTGGGGTTGCTGTAGCGCCGCCCGCCCGCCTCCCTTCTGCGCCAGCTTACGCTGGCTTGAACCAAGGGGGGCGCGCTGCGCGCGTTCTGGCGCTCGCGGTCATTGGATCGCTCCCGGGCCGCGGGCGGATCAATATTTCGACCGCAGGCGGGCCCGCGCAGAGCGTTTCATCGACGCGCCGGGGAGGCAGGTGAGGGCGGCGGTATCTTTCATCCGCTCACCGCTTCTTGTGTCGCCCTGGCTGGTCAAGACCGGTGGGGAGCGGGTAACTGGCGCCATGGAACAGACGACCCCCCTTAGCCGCGATCTTGTCTTTATTGGCGGCGGTCACACCCACGCGCTCGTGCTCCATGATTGGGCGATGACCCCTCTGGCCGGGGTGCGCGTGACCGTCATCAACCCGGAGCCCGTGGCCGCCTATTCCGGGATGCTGCCGGGCTATATCGCGGGGCACTACACGCGCGACGCGCTCGACATCGATTTGGTGCGTTTGTGCCGCCGGGCCGGGGCGCGGCTGATCCTGGGCAAGGCAGAGGCCATAGACCGCAGCGCCAAGCAGATCACCGTGCCGGGCCGCGCGCCCATTGGTTACGATGTCGCCTCCATCGATGTGGGGATTACGAGCACGCTCACCGACCTGCCGGGCTTTGCAGAACATGGCCTGCCCGCAAAACCGCTGTCGCGCTTTGCACGCGCTTGGGCTGCGTATCGCCAGGGGCGCGACCCTGCGCAGATCGTGGTGCTGGGCGCAGGCGTCGCAGGGGCGGAGGTCGCCATGGCCATGGTCCACGCCTTGCGCGCTGACGGGCGCGAGCACCACGTTACGCTCATCGACCGAGGCCGCGCCTTTGCGGCGCTGCCTACCCGCGCGGCCGCGACGCTGCGCCGCGCGGTCCAGGATCACGGGGTGCGCCTCATCGAAGGCACGACGCCCGCCCGCGTCACTGCCGAGGCGGTGGAGCTGGACAGCGGGGAGGAGGTCGCGGCCAATCTCGTCGTCGGGGCGGCGGGCTCCAACCCCTATCCCTGGTTGCAGGCAACGGGGCTGACCGACGCCCACGGGTTTCTGCCGGTCGATCCGTACCTGCGCACCGCCGACACGGACCTTTATGCCGTGGGCGACTGCGCCACGCTGCCCGACCCCCGGCCCAAATCGGGGGTCTACGCGGTGCGCCAGGCGCCGTTCCTCTTTGCCAACCTGCGCTACGCCCTGGGCCGCGCGGGCACGCGCAAGCCCTACCGGCCGCAAAAGGACTACCTCAAGCTCATCTCGCTGGGGCGCAAGACGGCCTTGGGGGAGAAGTGGGGGATGTCTGTCACCGCCGACCGGCTATGGAAGCTGAAAGACGACATCGACGAAAAGTTCATGTCAAAGCTCAACCAACCCGTGCCCGCCATGGTCCCCGCGCGGCCTGCGCCGAAAGCGCTGGGGGCGGAGATGCCCATGCTCTGCGGTGGCTGCGGGTCCAAGTTGGGGCAGGGGGCACTGCAGGCGGCGCTGGGCCCGGGCGGCGCCCACGATGACGCGGCGATCCTGCCGGGGGGGCAGGTGATCAGCACAGACCACCTGCGCGCCTTTGTGGATGACCCCGCGCTCATGGCGCGCATCGCGCTGACCCACGCCATGGGCGATATCTGGGCCATGGGGGCCAGGCCGCAGGCCGCGCTCGCCTCCCTTATCCTGCCGCGCCAGACGCCCGCGATGGCCGAACGTGCGGCGGGCGAGCTCATGACCGCCGCCCGCGAGGCCGCCGCCCAGATAGGGGTGGAGATTGTGGGCGGACACACCACCCAAGGCGCGGAGCTGACGATTGGCTTCACCGTGACGGGGGTCGCTGAACGTCCCATCACTCTGGCCGGCGCGCAGCCCGGCGATGACCTCGTGCTGACGAAACCCATAGGCTCCGGCACGCTGATGGCCGCCGCCATGCAGGGCCGCGCCCGGGGCTGGGACGTGGCCGCGGCGTGGGAGGCGATGTGCCAGGATCAGGGGGAGGCGTCGCGCATCCTGAGCGGCGCCCACGCGATGACCGATGTGACGGGCTTCGGCCTCCTCGGGCATCTGCGGGCGATGATGGAGGCGTCCGGGACGGGCGCGACGGTAAACCTCGCCTCCGTGCCGCTGCTGCCGGGGGCGTTGGAGCTGGCTCAGGCGGGCATCCGGTCGTCGCTCTACGCAGAGAACGCCGGGGCAGATGCGCCAGACGATCCGCGCCACGCGCTGCTATTTGATCCGCAGACCAGCGGTGGGCTGCTTGCCGCAGTGCCGGATGGAGCAGCTGTGATCGAAGCGCTCAAGGCCGCAGGATATGAAGCTGCCCTTATTGGGCGTGTGATGAACGAGCCCGGCTCCATTACCATTACTTGAAGCAATGGGCAGTGTCTCAGTTTGAAATATCTTTCTGACGCTTCTTGTATGGCCCGCGCTTCTTAGGTGCTGGTGCCCGGGCGTCGATAAGGCTCACAATCCATTCCATATCGCGCAGCGTGTCAGACACGCCAGCAGCCATCGCCGGGGTGCACTTGAGCGTCTTGTGGATGCGCACGAAGTTGTAGTGCACGAAGTACAGGCTCAGCATGTGAATGTGGTTTTCAAGCTTCTTGCTGAACGCGTTCGTCAGGCGGGTGAAGCGGCGCATACCCATCCGCATGGAAAGGTTTTGACGCTCCACGTGTGACGTGCTGACCCATTCCTTCACCGGATCGCCAAAGACCTTCTCCTTGCGCGCGCCAGTGCACTCAGCTGGGCTGTACTTGCGCTCGTGGCCCTTCTGGCCCGTTGCATCGCCGTAGAGCTTCACAAGCATGGCGTAGTCGATATCGCCACCAAACGCACCCTCAACGGCGTCGAGATAGGCCTTGTGGCCGTCAGTGGTGAGCTGCACCCGGTTGCGAAGGCGGGACGCCAGATCAACCATGAACTCATATGCAGTGCCGCCAGAACGGTCTCCAACCTCATAGGACAGGATCATCTTGCTATCCTGATCCAGCGCCGTCCACGTCCACACGTCACCAGCGCCCTCAGTGGCAGCCGTAGCGCCTTCTACGTTCTTTGCCTTGGCATAGACAAAGGACCAGATTTCATCGCACTGGATGCGGGTGGATTTAACGTCGCGCACGGCTTCGTCATGGTGGGCAGCGCAGACCTCACCAGCTTCAACGAGAAGCTTGGAAACCGTGTTGATAGACACGCCAACCGTGCGGCTGATGGAACGCATCGACATGCCTTCTACCAGCATGTTCAGGATCATTACGCGCTTGTGGGTGGGTAGCTTGTTCATACCCTCTATGTGGGTATGCTAACGTCATTTATCAAGCAAAAAGTTCACTTCATTCATCTATATCTTCGTTTTTCGGAGGTGGGTTTCGGCCTATAGCCACCCCGGCAATGACCAAGAAAGCGCCGCTCAACCAATCAAAAAATCGGCCAAGGCTGTCATTCTCGGGGTATACGACCATTAGAATGAGAAGCGCGCAAAGCAATACAAACAACAGTAGGCTAAGGAAAACCGCCGCACCGTGCGCCTTGTCGGTCGAGCCATACCTCACCAAGCCCAAATTGATGAAGAAAATCCTACCCTTGGCCTCTTTTCCTGTTTGATCGTCCGGAAGGCCAAGCTTAGTTTTAGCGTCAGGCAGCGGTTGCTGCGGTGGTGGCGGCTTAATTGTCACGGCCTTCTAGCTTGATGCCTTCTGCCGAAAAACATGACGGATTAAGTCTCCCGGAATCATGGGCTTTGTAGATACGTCGCCACCATGTCTTTCACTAACAATGGTCCACGGCTCCCCAGGCATGTGGGTCGCGTTGGATAACTCAATTCCGCTGAAACCTTTGTGTACATCCCAGACAGCTCTCACGTGCGCTTTTTCTTCGCCTTCTGTAAGCTCTGGAGTAACCCAATTGCCCATATCATCTAGCGCCTTTAGGCGCGTGGTTACAGGTTGCTTACCAAAGCTTGCGGTTTGGTAGTAAATATCACGAACCACTGGTCCCCATGGCCAAGCCTCAACATCTTCGGGAAATAGCTCAACACCTTTGGTGCCCAGCCACCACGCGTGCGCATAATAGACCAGCTTTTGAAGTTTCATTTGATCAATAGGACCGTACTGAGGGTCGCTCAACGCCAATGATAGAAACTCGTTTGCGATTGCCGCTGCTCGTGCCATCAGCCCCACCTTGCCGCTGCGGCCTTCCGCGCGGTCTCCTGACGTTCCTCGGATGTGGTGTTCTCCACGCGAGCCTTCGCACCCGCCAAGCCGCTGTTGCGCTTCGCCGGTTGCTTGTAGCAGGTTTCCCGCTCCTCTCCGGTCGCGATCCGGGCAATGTGGACAGCATTGCCTATCACGTCCGCTGGGCGCTTCTGCCCGTTCGGACCCTTTGGCATGATCTTCCTCTCCTCCCACGGGCAGTTTTGCCTGCCCTTGCGGGATGTGTACCATATTGTTGACAGTATGTGGACCTTTTTCCCAAAGGCGCAAGGGGACGCTGCGCCGCAGCGCGCGCCCAAGGTCTTTGAAAAAGGTTGTCATGCCCTTAACGTTGGTAGCGGTCATCTCACCCTCAACCCCCGTGAAGTTCAAACTGAGACACTACCAAGCAATGACTTGGCCTTGTAAGCTATAGCGCCGGTCCGAGGGGTGGCTTTCGCGCCGCCCCGTGGGGGCGGAACGGCGCGGCCCGACGTTGCAGTCGGGCTAGTGCATTGCGGCTAAGAATCAGGCAGTTGCTTGCGACGCTACCAACCCCTCCACCGCCCCCAATATCCGCGGCGCAGCCGCAGCCAAAGTCGCCTCGCCCAAATCCCCCAACACAACCTCCCGCCGCGCCACTGCCGGGCGCGCAGCCTGTGAACGACGGTAGGCGGGGTCGTAGTGCCGCTCCATCAGCGCCCGGCAAAGTGCCACGTGATCACCCGCTGCAATGAGCTCGTCCCACGCCGCGAGCACAGCGGCCCCGCGCACCCGCCGCAGCGGAGAAAGCTTGTCCCGCAGCGCCGCGCCATCGGCCAGCACATCGGCATAAGCCCGCGCCAGATACACCGCCCGCGCCTCAATAGGCGCCAGAACCTCCACCATTGGGGCGGCTTTCATGGCCGACCAAAGCGATTTCGGCAGTGTCAAAGCCCCGATCTTCGACGATTCCGCCTCCACAATCACAGGCCGCGCCGGATCACACCGGGCCAGCGCCACGGCCAGAGCCGTCTCAAACGCCTTCTGGGACGGCTGGGGCTCTGGCATCGCGCCCAGCAATGACCCGCGGTGCCGCGCCAGCCCCTCCAGATCAATCACCTGCGCCCCGGCCGCAGAAAGATGCCCCAAAAGCTCCGTCTTTGCCGTCCCCGTCAGCCCACCGAGCCGCACAAGCCGCACGGGCAGGGGGTCATCGTAACAGGCCGCCGCCACCAGCCGCCGAAACGTGCGGTAGCCACCATCGATCACCTCCGCCCGCCAGCCGATCTGCCCCAGCATCCACGCAAACGACCCCGACCGCTGCCCGCCCCGCCAGCAGTAAACCAATGGCCGCCACGCGCCCTCGTGATGGGAAAGCTCCCGCTCGATATGGCTGGCCGCGTTGCGAAACACCTTCGCCGCCCCGATCTTGCGCGCCTTGAAGGGCGAGTCCTGCTTGTAGATCGTCCCAACCTCCGCCCGCTCGTAATTGTCGAGCACCGGCAGATTGATCGCGCCGGGCACGTGATCCTCGGCAAACTCCGCCGGGCTGCGCACATCGATGATCGTGTCGGCAGGGTGGTCGAGCAACGCGTTGAGAGATGAAAATTCCGTCATCTGGCCACCATAGCCCCCCTGACCACCCTTGACACCCGCCCGTGACGCGCAACCCTTGGATAAGGCAACAGGAGAAGTGGCGATGAGACTTGCATGGATCGGTGGCGCGCTGGCGCTGGCACTCCCCGCGGCGGCAGAGGTGACGGTGAGCCACGGGTACTCCGCCTTTGGCGACCTGAAATACGGCCCCGAGTTCGCCCATTTCGACTACGCCAACCCCGACGCGCCGCAGGGCGGGACCATGGCGCAGCGCCAACTTTTTGGCACGCCCACCTTCGACAGCCTCAACTACTTCATCATCAAGGGCGACAGCGCGCCCGAGGTGCTGTTTCACATGTATGACACGCTCATGGTCCGCGCCAATGACGAACCCGACGCGGTCTATGGTCTGATCGCGGAGACAATTGAGTATCCCGAGGACCTGTCCTACGTCGCCTTCAACATGCGCCCCGAGGCGCGATTCCATGATGGCGACCCCGTGCGCGCCTCCGACGTGGTGTTCACCATCAACGCACTGAAAACCGAGGGTCACCCGTTCTACCGCAACATGTTGGCGGACGTGGAGCAGGTGGTGGCCGAAAGCGATCATCGCGTGCGCTTTGACCTCGCCCCCGGCGCAGGCAGCGCCTTCCCGGCGGAGATTGCCGGGCTCCCCGTCCTGCCCGAACACTTTTACGGCGAGGAGACCCCGTTCGACGAAACATGGCTCACCGCTCCCCTCGGCTCCGGCCCCTACCTGCTCGACCGCGCGGACGCAGGCCGCTCGCTCAGGTTCTGCAAGGACCCCGACTACTGGGGCGCGGAGCTCCCCGTGAATGCGGGCAAGAACAACTTTGAATGCTTCACCTACGAATACTTCGTGGACGATTTGGTGGGGCTGGAGGCGTTCTCGGCCGGCGAATACACCATGCGCACCGAATACCGCTCCGCTTCCTGGGCCACGGGCTACGACTTCCCCGCCGCCCAGGCCGGGCATGTCAAGCAGATCCTCATCCCCGATGGCCGCCCCTCCAACGCGCAAGGGTTCTGGTACAACATGCGCCAGGAGAAGTTCCAAGACATCCGCGTCCGCGAGGCGCTCGAATATGCGTTCAACTTTGAATGGACGAACGAGGCGGTGTTTTACGACGCCTACAGGCGCACCGACAGCTTCTTTGAAAACACGAATATGCAGGCCGTGGGGATGCCCGAAGGCGCGGAGTTGGCGCTGCTGGAGGAGTTCCGTGACCAACTCCCGCCTGAAGTGTTCTCAGAGCCCGCCTACAGCCCCTATGACGGCTCCGCGACGCTCCGCGACCGCCGCGCGCAACGCACCGCGAGCGGGCTGCTGGATGCTGCTGGCTGGACCGTGGGCGATGACGGCATGCGCCGCAACGCAGCCGGGGAGGTCCTGCGGGTAGAGATCGTGGACGACAACCGCAGCCTGGAACGGATCATCCAACCCTTTATGGAGAATATGAAAACCCTCGGGATCGATGCGGAGTTCGTGATCCTCGACCCCGCATCCTGGTCCGAACGCCGCCAGCGGTTCGACTTCGACATCGCCTTTGTCGCGTGGGGCGTGTCCGTGACGCCAGGTGCTACGCTGCGCGCCTTCTACGGCTCCGCAGCTGCGGCCGCAGAGGGGTCTAACAACCTCACCGGCCTCGCAGACCCCGTCGTCGACGCGCTGATCGAGCGCGCGGTAGAGGCGGACAGCCGCGAGGACCTAAACACAGCCATCGCCGCCCTCGACCGCGTGCTGCGCGCCAAACACATCTGGATCGGGGCATGGTACCTCGGCGCCCACCGCGTCGCCGTCTGGGACATCTTTGGCATGCCCGAGACGCCCGCGCCCTACGACTTCAACCGCAACGTGGAATTCTGGTGGATGGACGCCGCCAAACGCGACGCGCTTATCGCCGCCGGCGCGCTCTAGCGCTGCCCTCTGAGCGGGGCCAAAAGTTTTCGTAAAACTTTTCCATGCGCGGCGGTGGCGCGCTGCGCGCGTGAGTCCGCTCAGAAGATGCGACGCGCTCGGTGGAAACCATCGGGCCGCCCCCGACTTCTATCGGCAGGGTCGCTGTGCGGTCCCGGGAGGCCTCCCCCCTGTGAGCAAGCTACCCCCCACCTATGGTCGAAAGGCTGCCCTCGGCATATCAAAGCACATTTCAGACTGTGTGTTGCGCCAACCTATAATGGTCTACCTCGCCGCAACCCTCAGGTACCCCTCAAAACACCAACTAGGCGCCGCCATGAGCGGCGGCGGTGCTTCATAGGGCGGCTACGCCAACGGCGCGATCACCCTTCGCAACAGTGATTGAACATCCTGGCCTGTTCGACCACGTGAGTCCCCTTCGCCCGTTGATTCCGTGGGACCACCAACTGGTCCAACTCAACGAAACATATGTCCTCATTACCATGGGCCGACGCGACGCGATCGCGCCATGGGCCGAGAGCCAGCAGCTCCTCACCTGGTTCGCCGCCCGAGGCGCGAGTGTGTCAGAGGTCATCCACGATGGCGGTCATGAGCTCAGGCGGGAGGAGATCATTACGCTCCTCCAGCTATTGGCGGAGCCGGTGGCCGCCTAAGGAGGCCTCCGGCGGAAGTATTTGGGGACGAAAGAAAGGAGGAATGTCTTTCTTATGTCCGAAAATACTTCGGGGGTCGTCATTGGCGCTCCATTGGTCCGAGCGACAATGGCGACGAGGGGCTGGCCCCTCAATGCTGCCCTCGCAGCCAAAGCGGAGGGGCGGTGCAGGGCACCAAGAAAGGAACGCAGGCCCGACTAGGGCCTGCACAATTTAGTAGACGTCGCGCACGTAGCGTTTGTCGCGTTTGAGCGCGTTGACGTAGTCGGTGGCGGCGTCTTCGCTCAGGGCACCGTGTTCGGCGATGATCGCGTGGAGCGCTGCGTCCACGTCTTTGGCCATGCGTGTGGCGTCTCCGCAGACGTAGAAATGGCCGCCCTCTTCCAATGCTGCAAACAGCGCCTTGCCGTTCTCGACCATCCGGTTCTGGACGTAGATCTTTTCCTTCTGATCGCGGGAGAACGCCAGATCGAGGCGGTTCAGCACCCCGGCCTCAGACATCGCCGCGAGCTCGTCTTCATAGATGAAATCGCTCTCCCGGTGCTGATCGCCGAAGAAGAGCCAGTTCATGCCCTGCGCACCACGCTCCCGCCGCGCCTCCAGGAACGCGCGGAAGGGGGCGATGCCGGTGCCGGGGCCCACCATCACCATGGGAACGCTGTCATCTGTCGGGATGCGGAAGCTTTTGTTCGGGCTCATGAAAATGCCCACCGGCGTGCCCTCTGGCGCCATATCGGCGAGGAAGGTTGACGCCACGCCCTTATGCGCGCGACCCTCGGCCATCCAGCGGACAGCGGCCACGGTCAGGTGGACCTCACCCGGATGCGCCACGGGGCAGGACGAAATCGAATAGGCGCGGTGTTGCAGTGGTTTGAGCCAGCTTACCACTTGAGCCGGGTCGAACGTCAGCCCCGGGTTCAGGTTCATCAGGTCGAGCGCGTCCTTGCCCCACAGGAACGCCTCCAAAGCCTCCTTGTCGCCATTGCCCTGCACATGGCTCAGCTCCTCATGGCCCGCGCGCTTTTCAATCTCGCGGATGAACTCGCGGCCCGGCGTCATGATCTCGAACCGTTTAGTCAGCAGCTCTCCCAAAGGCGCGTCCTGGCCCGGGATCGCCATATCGGCATCCGCGCCCAGGCGGGTCAGCCAGGCCTCTACCAGATCCGGCGCGTTGATGGGCATCACGCCCAACGCATCGCCCGCCTCGTAGGTCATCCCGCTATCGCCCAGATCGAACGAAAAGTGCCGGATTTCCTTGGCGGAATTCGTCCCACTCAGCAGCGTGTTTTCGACCACGGCAGACGGGTAGGGGTTCTTCCGGTTCCAGCCGGATTTCACCGGGGCCGCGATGGGGGCCGAGGCCACGACCGCGCCTTCCTCCGCCGTTGGCACCGTCTTATCGAGCCAGGCTGTCGCCACATCCTCGAAATCCACGTCGCAGTCGATGCGCGCGCCGAGCCGCTTGGCGCCCAGCTGTTCAAGCCGTGTGTCGATGACCTTCCCGGCCTGGCAGAACTCGTCGTAGGACGTATCGCCCAAAGCGAGCACGGCGTAGTTCAGGCTCTCCATGCGCGGCGTCGTTGGCGCGCTCAGCGCTTCCCAGAACATATGAGCGTTGTCGGGCATCTCGCCCTCGCCATAGGTCGACACCACGATGATGACGTCCTTCATGGCTGCGAGCGCGTCCATCTCGATAGCGTCGAGCTCGTTCACACGCGGCTGATACCCCCGCGTCTGCGCAATCGCCGCAGCTTGGTTGGCGAGCTCTTCGGCATTGCCCGTTTGTGTCCCGTAAAGGATGTCGAGCGGCTGCGCAGGGGCGGCACCCGTGTCAGGTTTCGGCCCCAGCCCAAGCGCCCGGCTCGTCGCCAGCCCGCTCAAGAACCCGTCGAGGAACGCACGTTGTCCGTCGGAAAACGGTGCATCGGTTTGGATATAAGGTGCAGTCATTACAGTTACTCCGCGGCCATGCGGGCCACCAGATCCGGCAGCGCGTTTTGGGAGAAGAGTTCGTCAAAGCTCGGCACCTCACCCAGGGCCGCGCGGTTCTTGGCACTTTGATGCATGATCCAGGCATAGGTGCCGGGGCTATCCATGCTCAGGATGTTGCGCAGCGACAGCGCCGATTTGAAATCACTCAGCCGCTTATTGGCCACCAAAGCCGCCAGTTCAGGGTCCGAGTAATCCGCAATCGCCTGCTTGGCGTGCTTGGACAGCGCCGCCATCAGCCCGAAATCCTCGGTCAGCACGAGGTTTTTCACCGCCTTATCAATCGCAGGCTGCGCAGCCCCTTTGCCCAGCCGCTTCGCCGCCGCCACTTGGGCGAGGTCGAGCACGGTGTAGGCATTCAGAAGCCGGTACATGTTCGCCGGATCGTCACCAGGCATCGCACCGTGATGGATCGGGCGGCCATTCTTCCAGGCGCGTTTCAGCTCCTGGATCTGGTACATGGACAGGGCCGTGGCGAGCTCGTCCATCAGATCCTTGCGCGACCGTGCCGCGAGGATTGCGTCCTGATCCTGATACTGAAGCAGCGCCTTGGGCATGACCCATGCCATCTGGTGCTGAACCGTATCCCAATCGCCGAGCAGCGCCTCGGCCTTGGCCGAGCCCGTTGCCTCCAGATGCCACTCCAGCAGCTGATGGACTGCGTCGCGGTGGATATCCCCCTCCGCCGTGCCGTCACCCAAAGTGCCCATGAACACGGAATCGTGGCTGATCGCGTCGGGCAGCAGGCCCTCGGGGTCGTATTGGTAGGCAAAGCCACCTGACATCCCGTTGCCATAGCCCTTGGAAAAGCCGCCGAGGTTCAGGATCGCGCCATTGGTCATGTACTCGGCGCAGAAGTCACCGACGCCTTCGACGACAGCCGTCGCGCCGGAGTTCCGCACAGCAAATCGGTCGCCCGCCTGACCCTCGATAAACGTCCGCCCACCGGTCGCGCCGAACAAAGCAAAGTTCCCGATCAGCACGTTCTCACCATTCGCGCAGCCGCCGGGCGACTTCACGATGATTTCCCCGCCAGAGGCGCCTTTGCCCACGCCGTCATTGCACGTGCCGGTGTGGTCCATGACCATCCCGTCATTGCAGAACGCGCCGAACGACTGGCCCGCAGACCCATTGGTGACCACCCGGATCGTCCGTGGATCGAGGAACCGCCGCCCGCGCACATCCTCGTGGGCTGCCGCAGGCAATTCGCTGAGCTCATGGTTCAGCATCCGCTCGATATCGATACCGAGCTGCCCGCCCACAGTCTTGTTCCGGTTGTTCAAAGGCTGGTTTGGCCGCAGCTCAATCGCGCGATCCCCGCCCTCAATGATCCGGCTTTTCACCTGCTCCAGCAGCGCATCATCCACTTGGAAATCCCGCTCCAGATAGGTGGGGTTCTCCACGATATTCTCCGGCACACGGGTCAGCATCGCGCGCAGCGTCAGCTTGCCCACGCTGGCCTCGTGATCGAGGAGATGCAGCAAATCTGCCCGCCCGCGCGCCTCATCGAGGCTCTTGAACCCGAGCTTGGCGAGGATTTCGCGCACCTCGTGCGCGATGTTCACCAGATACTGCGCCAGCGCCCGCGGGTCGCCGTCAAACACCTCCGCATTGGTCGTCAGACCGGCGGGGCATTTGATGTTGCAGTTCTTGGCCATCACGCATTTCAGCATCATGAGCGCCGTGGTGCCGAACTCAAAAGAATCCCCACCCAGCAAAGACGCCTTCACCACGTCCGACCCGGTCTGCATCGCGCCCGAACAGCGCAGCATGACCTTCTGCCGGATGCCATTGGCACAGAGCGCCTGATGCACCTCCGCGATGCCGATCTCCGCCGCGCGGCCGGTGTATTTCAGCGACGTCACAGAGGCCGCACCGGTCCCGCCGGTGTTGCCCGCCACGTTGATCACGTCAGCGCCCGCCTTTGCCACGCCCACAGCAATCGTGCCGATCCCCTCGGACGACACGAGCTTTACAATCACCCGCTTCCGCGCAGCCTTACAGTCGTGGATCAGCTGCGCGAGGTCCTCGATCGAATAGGTGTCGTGGTGGGGCGGGGGGGACACAAGCTCCACCCCCGGCGTGCCACCACGGGCCGCCGCGATTTCCACCGTGACCTTGGGGGCAGGCAGCTGCCCCCCCTCACCGGGCTTCGCACCCTGGCCGATCTTGATCTCCAACTCCTCGAGGTTCGGATCCGCAAGATACCCCGCCCAAACGCCAAAACGGCCCGAGGCGAACTGCTTGATCCGGGAGGCACGGATGGTGCCGTAGCGGGAGATATGCTCGCCCCCCTCACCGGAATTCGACATGCCCCCGGCCATGTTCGTGCCGTGCGCCACGGCCTCATGGGCCGACGCCACAAGCGCCCCGTGCGACATCGCGCCGGAGGCCAAACGCCCCGTGATCTCCGACGCAGGCTGAACCTCTTCCACCGGGATACGATCCGGTGCTTGCCGGATGCGGCTTACGTAATCGAGCGCCATGCCCGTCACGGCCACTTGCAGCCCGCCCTCAGTGATGAACCGCCCCTCAACCTCCGCGCCAAAGCGACGGAACAGGCTCTCGGACAGGGCCTCAAGCCGCCCGGTATCGCGTGCTTTCGGCCCCGTCAGACGGATCAGGAACTCCCCATCGCCCACGGTAACCACGTCCAAGCCGCGGATAACAAAGTCATTATTACCTGCCCGGTTAAAGCGCATCATCTCCTTGGTGATGTCATCCACCGTGTCCATGAAGGTGATGTCAGCCGGGAACGCCAACACATCGCGCAGCGCAGCGGGGCGGCGGCTCCGTTCCTCTCTCATGGTGAGGCTAAAGTTCCGATAGCCCGGTGTGATCTCGAAATTGTCGATCTGATCTTTGCTGAGCTTGTCGAAGGAGGTATTCACATACCCCGCCTCGTCGATCCCAAACGCATCCTCCATCTGCCGGATCGTGAGCAACCGGAACGGGTCCGTTTCACCATCCAGCGCCGTGTCCGCCGTGTCGCCAGGCTGATCAAACGCAATCGGCTCCTCCGTCAGGTCCACAAAGCCGCGCACAGCGGTGGTCCCGTAGGAATGTCCCGCCCCCTCCGCACGCTCCTTGAACAGCCCGAGGATCGGGATATCCGCCTCGCCCGTCACTTGCAGCGCGCGCTGGTGCCAATCCGCCACCGACTGCGCCACGCGGTCAAAGCGGACACCGCCCACAACCGCTTTCATATTCGGCAGGTAGCGCTTGAACACCGGGTCATTGGTGTCGAGGAAGTTCGGCTCAAAGAACTCACCACCGGAATAGGACTCGACCGTACAAAGCCCGACCTTACCCATAGTCTTCATCAGCGCTTTTTCAGCCGCCTTCTGGAACTTCTGGTAGCCCTTATAGGCCTCGTCCTGACCAAACAGCTCCTCTGCGCGCAGACGCACGGCCAGCGGGTACACCGCAGACGCGCCAAAGCCCAAGGCGCAGGCGATGTGGTGAGATGACGACATCTGGCCCGACTCGACCACCAGCGACACCTTGAACCGCAGCCCTTCCTCGATGAGGCGCTGGTTGATGGCACTCACGGCCAGCGTCATAGGCAGCGGCGCATGGGCTTTCGACACATGCCGGTCCGTCAGGATCGCAATCCCGCCCTTGTCGCGGGCGAACGCCACCACGTCATTGGCGACGATATTGATCGCCTCCACCAGCGCGGCCTCGTTGGCCTTTGGGTCGTCAAACACCGGCGCATAGAGCGTGTCGAACCGGTCCCAGGGCGTGATATCCTGCGCCTTGATCTTGAGCATCGTCGACATGCTCAGCACCGGCGTGTTCACCACGATCTGGCGGGAGCGCGACTTGCCCATGTGGGGCTTTTCACCCAGCGCCACGCGCAGCGTCATCCCATCAGCTTCGCGGATGGAATCAAGCGGCGGGTTCGTTACCTGTGCAAAGCGCTGGCTGAAATACTTCGCCACGCCACCCTCTTGGTCAGAAAGCGCGTTGATCGCGTTCCCGTAGCCCATGGCGGAGACCTTTTCGACGCCGGTTTGCAGCATCGGGTCCATCAGGAATTTAAAGGATTCTTGGTTGTGGGTGTAGGCCACGTAGCGCGCGGCATTGCTCATATCGCCCAGATACCGCGTCGCCGCCGCCGCCGGGTCGCCATCCGCGCTGGGCAGATCGTCGATATTTACCGCAGCCTCGGCCAGAAGCGCCGGATAATCCGCCGCCTGCGCCAGCATCTCCAGCGCCTCCTCGGAGGTATAGGACCGCCCCTCAGCGTGGTTGTAATAGATCATCTGACCCGCACCCACGCGGCCCCGGCTGATCACATCCTCCGGCGGGAAGCTGATCTGCCCCGCCTCAGACATCACGGCCAGATATTCGGTTGTCTCAACCGTCCGCAAAGGCCGCAGCCCAAGCCGGTCGAGCCGCGCCCCGATGATGTTGCCATCCCCGAACACCAGCGCCGCAGGCCCGTCATTCTTTTCTTCAAAGAGCGAGAAATATTCGAGCATCGCGCGCACATCCGCTGGCACCCGCTCATCATTCTCCCACGCAGGCGGCATCATCGCCACCACCGCGGTAACGAGGTCCAAACCTTCCTCAAATACCCGCGCGTTCAACGTCTGGTCGAGCCGGCAGGAATCCGACTGCCCTTTGGGCCGCACAATCGCCTTGTTGCGCGCCAGCGCCACAGCCGCTTCGCTCAACCGGTTCTTTTTGTCCGTGTTCAGCTCGCCATTGTGGGCCATCAACCGGAACGGCTGCGCCATCGTGGGATGCGGGTCGGTATTCGTCGAAAACCGCGTGTGGAAATACATCGTATGAACTTCATGGTCCTCGTCCCAGAGGTCCCGGAAGTAGGGGATCAACTCCCACGAATTCAGGCGACCCTTAAAGTTCTGGATGCGCGCCGACAGCGACAACGGGTAAAGCCCGTCAAGCTCGGGCGTGGTATACGCCACCGCCTCGATCTCCAGCAGGACGGTGTGGATCCGGCTGTCGAGCGCCGCACCGCGCAGCCCCTCGGGCGCCGCAAAAATCCACTGCTTGATCGGCAACTGCCACTTCACCGCGCGTGGCCCGATGGCCGTGTGATCAACCTCCACCTCGCGCACCAGCAGGATCTCGAACCCCCACTCGCGCAGCGTGGCTTCGATCAGCTCAACCGCGCGCGGGGTCTGCATCGCATCCGCAGGCATGAAAAAGTTGCCAACGCCAAAGGTGCCGAGCTCCAGCTCCCGCCCCACAAGCTTGGAGAAAAAGCGCTGCGACAGGTCCACGGAAATCCCCGCACCATCGCCCACACCTTCCGAGGACATGCCGCCGCGATGGGGCACCGCGCACAGCGCTTCATGGCCCTTGAGCAGCAGGTCATGTGTCTGTTTGCCACCCTTTCGCGTCAGAAAACCAACCCCGCAGGAGCTCTTTTCCTCGCGGGGATCATAAAGACCGGTGGAGTGGGCAAAATCAGTCACAATTTCAGTCACGGGCGTTGTCCTTTGGCGGCTGGTTAGCCTGTCAAAGCCATACGGGGCGATTGCAGTGGCTAGTGTCAGTAAGAGGCCGGGCGCAGCGCGCCCGGTCCGGCAGTCCGGTGGGAATACTCGCTCGCACCCCCCTCTGGCAAGGGCCAGGGCGCATTTTATGTCAGTAGTTACGACATATTCTTTGGAATATGTTGTATATCAACGGCTTGCAGGGCGAATGCCCTGGGCTGACCCACTAAGAAACCCGCGCAGCCCCCCGCACATACGCGAATCCATTGGCCGAGAGCGTCAAAACCCCGTCCAAAACCGCCGCGCCCGCGCCCGCGATCACCTCCCCGCCGCCAGACAGCGTCACGGTGTGTACCCCGGGGCTTAGGTTAAAGAGGCACGTCACCGTCTCCCCCTCCGCCACCCGCTGAAAGGCCAAAACCGGCTCCTCGGTGTCTAGAAAGACCGTCCGCCCCACCGTCAGCGCCGCCGACCCCCGGCGGAGCGCCAGCATCGCCCGATAAACGTGCAAAACGCTGTCGCCATCCGCCTCCTGCGCCGCAACACTGCGCGCGCGCTGGGGCGCTTTGACCGGCAGCCAGGGCGTCCCGACCGTGAAGCCGCCATTGGCGCTGTCCTCCCACACCATGGGCGTGCGGCACCCGTCGCGCCCTTTCACATCCGGCCAAAACCGCAAGCCCGGCGGGTCGGTGAGCTCCTCATACGCAAGCTCCGTCTCCAACTGGCCCAACTCCTCCCCCTGATAGAGCCCGATCGACCCTTCCAGCGCGCACAGCAGCGCAATCGACTGCCGCGCCAGCGCCTCGGGGCGCGCGCCATGCTCCGCCCAGCGGCTGACATGGCGCACGCAATCATGGTTGGAAAACGACCAACACGGCCAGCCCTCGGGCGCAGTGTCAAAAAACCGCTCCACCGTGCGCCGGAAATGCCCCGCGCTAAAACCCGCCCCCAACATCTCAAAGCTATAAGCCTTGTGCAGCCGCGTCGGCCCGTCCGTATAGGCGGCCATTAGGTCCAAAGCGACCTGCCCATCCTGCCCGATCTCGCCCACCATCATCCGGTCGGGGTACTCATCGGTGAGCGCGCGCAGCCGCTCCAGAAACGCCAGGTTCTCCGGCTGGTTCTTGGAATAGATCGGGTCCTGATGACCATAGGTCTCCCGCGCGCAGGCGCGCTGTTCGGCCGGGGCCGGGGGATTATCGCGCAACGCGCGGTCGTGGAAATAAAAGTTCGCGACATCGAGCCGGAACCCATCGACCCCCCGATCCAGCCAAAACCGCACCTCTCCCAGGATCGCGTCTTGCACATCTGGGTTCCACAGGTTCAAATCCGGCTGCTCGGTCAGGAAGTTGTGCAAGTAATACTGATGCCGCCGCGGCTCCCACTCCCAGGCCGGGCCACCAAAGACGCTCAGCCAGTTATTGGGCGGCGTGCCATCCTCCTTCGCGTCGGCCCAAACGTACCAATCCGCGCGCGGGTTATCCCGCGACCGGCGGCTTTCGGCGAACCACGCGTGCTGGTCCGACGAATGCGACAGCACCTGATCGATGATAACCTTGAGCCCGAGCGCGTGTGCCCGCGCCAAAAGCGCGTCGAAATCGGCAAGCGTGCCAAAAATCGGGTCCACGTCCCGGTAATTGGCCACGTCATAGCCCATATCCTTCATGGGGGAGGTAAAGAACGGCGACAGCCAAATCGCATCCACCCCCAGCGAGGCCACATGGCCCAGCCGCGCCGTGATCCCCGGCAAATCCCCGATCCCGTCGCCCGTGCTGTCCTGAAACGACCGCGGATAGATCTGATAAATCACCGCCCCACGCCACCACTCACCCATGCCGAGTCCCCCTCAAAGCGCTTTGGTCGACAGAAGCGTTGCGCCGATTCCGCGCAAGATGCCAGAGCCAATGTGCACGCATGCGAGACCCAAGCCGCCTCCAGCGAGCGTGTTTCAGGCCAGATGAAGCCTGCCTTCCCCCTTTCTTTCGTCCCCAAATACTTCCGGCCCTTGCCCGGCAGCGGTCGAATGACCGCGAGAGGGGAGGCAAACGCGCGAAGCGCGCCCCCTCATGTTCAAGCAAGACCCAATTTGCCTTCCGCAGGCTTACTTTTTGAAAGATGAAGGGAGTTGAGTTTAGACCTGTATATCAGTTGTAGTTCATAGTGACGCAATTGAGTTGTTTCGATTCACGAGTAATTTGAAAAAGTGCAAGGTAAGAAACCAATTCCGTTATTGGTGTATGCGGGACAAAGCAATGCCGCGCGCGCATACACTGCCGGTCACCACATGTTTGCGCTCGCCAACCGGAGGAAATCCGCGGTCGTGGTCAACACCGCGCGCGGCAGCACGGCGTTTTCACCAGTGGATGAGAATAATTGGAGCCCGTTCCCGGATGAGAAAGGGCAACTGGGCACGTACTATACCCAGATGTTTGATGAGATCGATGCGGCGGCAAAACGGGCGCGGCGCAGAATTAAAGGCAGTTTTTTGGGTCAACGGCGAGAGCGACGCACATCGACAAACATGGATCGACGATCCCGGCTTCTACTACCGCTGTTTGGAATGCGTCTACACGGATATGCGCGCCAGGTATGGCAGTCAGGTGAAATTTGTCGTGCAGCAGCTGTCTGGACAGATGCCCAAGTTCCAACGCAAGCCCGACCATTTCCCAGGTTGGAGACCCGTGATGGAGGCTCAAAGGGACCTCAGCGAGGCGTACGAAAACGTGGTCCTTATCGAAACGGATAGGCTCATTTCTGAACAGTTTTCAAATCCGCGCAAAGCCTTCAAGGACGGGTTCCATTACAGCGATGCCGCCTACGCGATGTTTGTTCGCCAATTTGTCAGGATTGCTTTTGAGAGACCAAAGCCAAAGCTCGTTCGCGTGAGAAAGTACCGCTGGTAGTCTACGATAAGGGGGCGTGCAGCCCACGGCAGTTAGCTTGAGGCAAAATCGAGTGAACGGGCTCTATGCGAGCTTCTGGCAGAGGTGACGGGAATTGCAGGCAGATAGGACCAAAGATTTCCCTAACACTCCGTCCCGCAGGTTTCGCGGCGAAACCTCACGGATGCTCTTTGAGCCAGCCCAAAACCTGCTCCGCGCTCTGATCGGGCGGGAAAACCGGGTAGAACAGATGCTCAATCCGCCCCTCACGAATGATCAACGTCATCCGCTTCAGGAGCGTCATCCCAGCGACATCCAGCGTCGGCAGATCAAGGGCTCGCGTCAGCTCCAACCCCGCGTCGGACAGGACCGGAAAGGGCAGGTGGAGCCGCGCGGCCATCTCCTGCTGGTACTCTGAGCTCTGGGTGGAGAGCCCGAACACATAGGCCCCTAGCTCCCCCATCTCAGCGGCGTGGTCCCGGAAGGCGCAGGATTGCGGCGTGCAGCCCCGCGCGCCAGGGATGCCATCCCACCCCTCCGGCAACGCCCGGTCTGGGCGGCCCGTCATGGGGTAGATATAGATCACCGCCCGCGGCCCGGGAAGCTGATCAAGCTTGATCGCGCCGCCCGTCGTCGCGGGCAGCGCCAGCGGCGGCAGCGCGGCCCCGATCAGATGCGCCGCCCCGCCATCATCCTCCGGCACCGGCAGGCCGGCGGGGAGCTTCGTGAGGGACATCCCCCCTAGCCGACGATCATCTGCTTGAGCTGCAGCGCCTCATGCTCCACCTCCGCCAGGCGGAACTGGACCACGTCGCCGATGGTCACCATGCCAATCACGGCGCTGCCCTCGACCACGGGCATGTGGCGGAACCGCCCCTCGGTCATCTGCTTGAGCACATCCACGAGGCTGTCAGACGGGCCGCAGGTCACGACCTTGGCGGTCATATTCTCCGACACCTTCTGCGGCAGCGTTTGGCCCGGCGTATCTGCGAGCTTTCGCACGATGTCGCGCTCCGACAAAATCCCCACCAAGGCGCCGGTCCCATCGGTCACCAGCAAGGCCCCGATTCGCCGCTCCTTGAGGATCGCCACCGCCGCCGAGATCGTGTCGTCGGGACCGATGGAGATGACATGCCCCTCTTTCCCTTTCAATAACTGAGCGACCGTTCCTGTTTCCCCCGCGGTGTTGGTCGCAAGAGATTGGCTGTGCGTGCGCGGCTTGGCTTGCTCGCGCTTGGGGGCTTGGTATGAGCTTGGGGCCATGGCGTCGGATCCTCCCAGTTGTTTTTGGTTCCTTGGCTGTGCAAGTGAGCCTAGACGACGAACCCCCAACCTGGGAAGGGCGCAGTTGAAATGAACGATATGACACTCTCTCCCCTTGTGGCCACGATGATCTTCGTCACCGCCTGCCTCGCCGGTATGCGCTACCGGTCGGTGTGGAAAGCCGAGGGGCCGCGCTGGCAGCTTTGGGTCTATGGGGTTACTGCTGCGGTCTGCCTGTTAACGGTGGGCTTTTTGCCGGTGGAGGCGGGGTAGGGCGGAGCTCTCCTGCCATCGCCGTAAATATCCGGCCCGGTGGCTTCGGTGTTCGGTCGAAGGGGCGCGGGGTGGCTCGTGCGTGCAAGCCTGTGTTCTAAAACGGATACCTCCCCATCTTTGCAACCCTGCTGCAACCGCGCAAGCACCCTGAGCATCGTCTAAGGCCGCCCGAGGAGGGACGACGTGCGGTACGGCCCTGTCAATTGCCGATACCGGCAATTCTAGATCAAAGGCGCCTGTGATTTGGTCCGCTCAAGGTCATATCTAAGTGGGAGCCTTAAATTGCGATATTTTAAGATGGGGATCTGCGCGTCACTCTTTTCACTTTTGGCGGTCGAGGCCGTAGCTCAAGATCGGGATGGGTGTTTCGCGACGCGGGACTATTGTGTTGCGATCAATACGGAATGGACGTCATCGGGGTCGTTCAAGTCGCGCTTTACGAATAATTGCGGCGCCCGGATCTATATCAAGTACTGCAACCAACGAAGCTCCGGGTCGCCAGATTGTGGCTCGACTGGCCTTCGGGCTGGGCGGACGAGCTCATGGGTAACCGGCGACGCCACGGGGAGAACGAGCGCCATTTGGGTCGGATCAACCACGTCGAGCAAGGACTGGGTCTGTTCCGGCAAGGTTAATGGGTGGCATGACCGGATGCGTTTCCGTTGATCTAAAGCCAGAGGGCAAGGCCGCACGCGGCCTGACCTCAGATCAGGTCGAACCCCATGGCCAGCGCGACGGAGTGGGCATTGCTGCGGGTACGCAGTTTGGTGCGAATGTTTTGCAAATGCCATCCCACCGCCCGATCAGACAGCCCGACTTTATCAGCGATCTGCTGAATTTGGTGACCCGCGGCTAGAAAGCGCAGGATGGTGCGCTGCTGCTCGGTGAGCTGAAAGTGGCTCTCGACCACGTCCCAGGGGTCGAGAGCCGCGTTTAACGTGGACAAAAGGGCGCTGAGTTGGTCGACTTTTGCCCGCAGATGCATGTCATGCTCCTCGGATTTGGTTCCGGGAGTGGGTGTTAAGCCAACCCCTGAATAGATGACGCCGCCGGAGACGTCTTCCCGGCTCAATTGCACACTGACACCGGAGTGGAGGCGGTTGTCGTAGATATAGCGCAGGGTCCGGCGCATTTTGGCATCAATCGCGGTGCTTTGGATATTGGACAGCATGTCAGACCACGGCAAATACGCGCGTGACGACGTGCAGTGATCGATGGTGTAATCCGCCTCGTACATGCGACCACTCATGTAGCCCGCCAGGTAGTCCGCATCGAAATTGGTATGCGCGGCAAGGCCGATGAATTGGCCATCGCGCGTTTTTAGCACGCGGTTGTAATTGTATTGAACGTACCCGAAGGCGCGCAATTCCTGGTCCAGCGCCGCGAATTTGGCGTCGACGCCCTCCGCCTTGAAAAGTGTCTCAGAAAAATCCCGCCAACGCGTTTCAAAATCGGTCATGAGCTGCCTTTCCGCCGCGCTCGGTGGGCTTTAGAACCCTGCTTTCAAATATTTGGACGCCGATTTATCCCAAAACAGCCGTTGAGCCGGGGGTGGCCTGTCTCTGTCAGAGGTCAAAGCGGAGGACGCTACGAATGGTTCGGTGATGAGAGTGCGGTATCGACGCTCTTTGCGTCAAGACCTTCGTCAAACACGCTCCGCACGGCGACCGCGCGTAGATAAAGTTTGGAATAGGTCGATGTGGGGGGTGCGTAAGCCGTTTAATGCTGGAACGAAAGCCTCACGCCTCTTCGGCGTTCATCTGTTCCAGCATCTTTTTAGCGCGGGGGCAGCCGCCGAGGCGCTCTTTGAGCGGGCTGTCTGGGTCCACCTCTTTGTTGCAGACCAGGCAATGGTCGGCGTCTGAGATGGCGTTGAGCCCGCCGCAGGAGCCCTTGATCCGCTTGTCCATGAAGATCACGCCGAGCGACATGCCCAGCATGACCAGGGCCAGAAGGCCGAAGGCTAGCAGAAAGGTTTCCATCGCCGGGCTCCGTTTGTGGCTTGGCGCGTTACGCGGTGAGGCTCACATAGGCGCGGGAGGGTTTGGTTACAAACCCGGATCTATCCTCGGCACGGTCAATGAAGAGCACGGCCATGTCGAGCGCGTCGGCGAGTTCGAGGCCGGTGTCGGACCCGAGCACCAGCATGCCGGTCGCCCAAGCGTCTGCGAGCATTGCGTTTTCTGTCATCACGGTCGCCGACGCGGTTTTGTGCGTGATGGGGCGGCCGGTGGTGGCATCAAGAATGTGTGAGTAGCGCTGACCGTCGACCTCGAAGTAGTTCCGGTAGTCGCCGGAGGTCGCGAGGCCCATGTTGGACACGCCCACGATGCGCTGGATGGTGCGGTCGTATGCGTCGGGCGTTTCGATCCCGATCTGCCAGGCGTCGCCCTGCGGGTTCACGCCTGCGGTAAGCATGTCGCCGCCAATCTCGACCATGAAGTTTTCGATGCCGAGCCCTGCGAGCGCCTCACCCACGGCGTCGACGCCGTAGCCTTTACCGATGGCGGAGAGGTAAACCTCTGCCTCTGGGTTCGATTTCTGGAGCGCGCCGTCGGTGACGGTGATCTGGCGGGACTGGCCGGTCGCTGCGAGTGCTGCGGTGATGGCGGCGTCGCTGGGCATCGCGTCACCCGGTTTGCGGGCGCCGAAGCCCCAAGCCTCGATCAGCGGGCCCGTCGTCACGTCGAACTGCCCGCCGGAGAGCTCGTGCACCTCCTGCGCGGCGGCCATGACTTGGGCGAATTCGGGGGAGACGGCGACGGCGTCGGTCGTGCGGGCTGCGTTAAACAGCGACACTTCGGAGCCTGCGTCCCAGTTCGACATCTGCGCGTTCACCGATGCCAGCACGCCGTCAACGGCGCCTTGTACCTTGGAGCGGCTGAGCGCGCCGGTGCTGTCGATGGCGACAATTGTATATGTCGTGCCCATCGTGCTGCCCGCGAGCTCGATCACCGAGGTGCGGTCTTTGCATGCCGCCAGCAGGAGCGGGGCGGCGAACAGGGTTCTGCGGGAAATGATGGTTGGGTCTACCACGGTATGCCTCATCGTCGGATCGTGGCTGTAATAGCATGCTGGGCGGCGAAGTATTGCGACAAAGTAACCCGACCGGGCACAAATCGGCGTGTGTCAGTGCGGATGTGTCAGGGTGGCCTGTCACTTATGTTAGCGCAAGCGGGCTCCGGGCCTGCTGCGCTTGCGACATAGTGGCCCGAACGCTCAAAAGCCGTGCGGGTGCTCTAGCCGGTGGGGGGCGGTCATTGTATCCCATCGCGTGCAACCGCAAGCAAGAACATGAGAGTCGAGACGAGCGTGCAGCACTTTTCACTCAAGAAAGGGTTGTCCCTACCCATCACAGGGATGCCAGCCAGCGGAATCAAGGATGGACCGGCGGTGAAGACCGTGGCCCTCGTTGGTGCCGATTACGTAGGCCTCAAGCCGCGTCTGTCTGTTGAGGAGGGGGATGAGGTCGCCGCAGGCAGCCCGATATTCGCCCATAAAGATACGCCTGACGTTTTCGTCACCTCGCCCGTCGCGGGCCGGGTCAAGGCCGTCAACCGCGGCGCGCGCCGTGTGTTGATCAGTGTGGAGATCGAGGTGGGCGGCGACGCGGCCCCGATTGATTTCAGCACCGTGGGCGACGCAAACACCGCAGACGGGCTCGCAGAGCGGTTCGCCGCGGCGGGGCTTTGGACGTCGTTTAAGTCGCGGCCTTATTCTAAGGTGCCCGCACTCACGGATCGTCCCGCTGCGATTTACGTCACGGCCATGGATACAGAGCCATTGTCTGGTGATGCATCCGAGGTCATCGACGGCGCGCGCGACGCGTTCGCCGCGGGTCTTGCTGCGATCACCAAGCTGACCGAGGGTAAGACGTATCTGTGTCACTCCGACGGGGCAGATGTGCCGGGCGGTGACATTGAGGGTGTGGAGGTTGCGACATTCTCCGGCCCCCACCCTGCGGGGCTTGCCGGGACGCATATGCATTTCCTGGAGCCGCCGAGCGCGTCGAAATCGGTGTGGTCGATCGGTTATCAAGACGTGATCGCGATAGGTCACCTGATGACGACGGGCAACGTGATGTCCGAGCGCGTGGTCGCGCTGTGTGGGCCACGGTGCAAGAACCCGCGGATGATCCGCACGCTCGCGGGGGCCTCCATGGTGGAGCTCACGCGCGGTGAGTTTGATGAGAGTGCGCCGGTGCGCATCATCTCCGGCTCGGTCCTGTCGGGCCGCGCGGGTGAAGGTGCGTCGGCCTATCTGGGTCGCTACGCGCGCCAGATCACGATCATCGAGGAGGACAAGAAGCAGATCCCCATGGGGTGGATCCGGCCCATGGCCTCCAAATTCGCGGTGCAGCCTGTTCTGGGCTCCGCGCTGGCGAAGAAAACCTATGAACTGACGTCGAACCTGAACGGTGGTCGCCGCGCGATGGTGCCAATTGGCACGTTCGAGCAGCTGATGCCGCAGGATTTCCTGCCGACACAGCTGCTGCGTGCGTTGCTGGTGATGGACACCGACAGTGCGCAGGCGCTGGGTGCGCTGGAGCTCGACGAAGAGGATCTATCGCTGTGCGGGTTTGCCTGCCCGGCGAAGTATGAATATGGCGAGGCGCTTCGCGACTGCCTGACCAAGATCGAGAAGGAGGGATAAGCCCATGGGTGCCCGCAGCTTTTTCGACAGTATTGAGCCCCATTTCGAGAAGGGCGGGAAGTACGAGAAGTACTTCCCGATCTACGAGATGGTGGAGAGCTTTCTGTTCACGCCCAAGACGGTGACGACGGCCGCGCCTCATGCGCGGTCCTACATCGATATGAAGCGGATCATGACCTATGTGGTCCTGTCCACGATCCCGGCGATCCTGATTGGCCTTTGGAACGTGGGTTTCCAGGCCAACACCGCGCTGGCACTGCCGGAGCTTGACCCGAGCGGCTGGCGCGCGGCGATCCTGGGCGCCACGGTGGGCTTTGACCCGTCGAACCCGTTTGCGAATTTCGTCCACGGGCTCCTCTATTTCTTACCGATCTACATAACGACGCTGGTCGTGGGTGGTATCTGTGAGGTCATCTTCTCCGTTGTGCGGGGCCATGAGGTGAACGAGGGCTTCCTTGTCACGTCGATGCTCTACACGCTGATCCTGCCCGCCACTGTGCCGCTTTGGCAGGTCGCGCTGGGCATCATTTTCGGTGTGGTGATCGGCAAGGAAGTCTTTGGCGGGACAGGGAAAAACTTCCTGAACCCGGCTTTGACCGGTCGCGCGTTCCTGTACTTTGCCTATCCGGCGCAGCTGTCGGGTGACGCGGTTTGGACGGCTGTTGACGGCTACACGGGGGCGACGTCGCTCGCCGTCGCCGCTGCTGACGGGATGGCCAATGTGGTCGCGACGACGGGCACGTGGTGGGATCACTTCGTGGGTGTCGTGCCTGGGTCCATGGGCGAGGTGTCGACGCTCGCGATCCTTCTTGGCCTTTGCTTCCTGCTTTTTACCAAGATCGCCAACTGGCGGCTGATCGTAGGCTGCATGGCCGGGATGATGGTGTTTTCGACGCTGCTGAACCTGATCGGGTCGGACACGAACCCGATGTTCCAGATGCCGTGGTACTGGCACCTTGTGACCGGCGGCTTTGCGTTCGGCCTCGTCTTTATGGTGACGGAGCCTGTGTCGGCGTCTCACACCAACACTGGGCGCTACATCTACGGGGCGCTCATCGGTTTCATGGTTGTGATGATCCGTGTGATTAACCCGGCCTTCCCAGAGGGTATGATGCTTGCCATCCTGTTCGGGAACGTATTCGCGCCGCTGATCGACTACTTTGTCGTGCAGGCCAACATTCGCAGGAGGGCGCGCCGTCATGCCGTCTGATACGCCTGAAACCAACGAACCCCAGGGTAAAGCTCAGGGCCCTATCGCCCGATTCCTCGCCGCGCCGCCTGACAGCGTGGGCAAAACGCTGACGGTGGCTGTGGGGCTCTGCCTTGTGGCGTCGCTCGTGGTGTCCGCCGCGGCGGTCAGCCTGCGCCCCACGCAGGAAATCAACGAGGTGCGCAACATGCGCGTCAACGTTCTACAGGTTGCGGGGGTCTATGACCCGGACGTGCCGGTGGAAGAGGCGTTTGCGGCGTTTGAGCCTCAGGTGCTTGACCTCGACACTGGTGAGTTCTCGACCGAGTTTGACGCGGCGACGTTTGATGACGCCGCTGCCGCCGATGATCCTGCGCTGTCGCGCGAGCTCGACGATGATCCGGCGGGCATCGGGCGTCAGGCCGAGTACCGCACCGTTTACATCCTGCGCGATGATGAGGGCGGCGTGGATAAGGTGATCCTGCCGATCCATGGCTACGGTCTGTGGTCGACGCTCTATGGCTTTATCGCCATCGAGGAGAACGGCAACGACATCTTTGGCCTTCAGTTCTACCAGCACGCCGAGACCCCCGGTCTGGGGGCAGAGGTCGACAACCCGCGCTGGCGGGCTCAGTGGAACGGCAAGCAGCTGCGCACCGATGACGGCGATCTGGCGATCACGGTTGCCAAATCCGTGCCGCCAGCGGGGCCGGATTACCACGTGGACGCGCTGGCCGGTGCAACGCTGACGTCGGTGGGCGTCGACAACCTGGTGAAGTTCTGGCTGGGTGAGGAAGGCTACGCGCCGTTCCTGGCAAACCTCAAACAAGGAGGCGTCTGATGGCACAGACAAAACGTGAGATGCTTGTCGACCCGATGGTCGACAACAACCCGATCACACTCCAAGTCCTTGGGATTTGTTCGGCGCTGGCTGTGACGTCCTCGCTGCAGGTGGCGGCGGTTATGTCGCTCGCGGTGATCTTTGTGACCGCGTTTGCATCGTTCTTTATCTCCTGCCTCAGGAACCAAATCCCGGGTTCGATCCGGATCATTGTGCAGATGGTGATCATCGCCTCGCTCGTGATCATCGTGGACCAGTTCCTGCGCGCCTTTGCCTATGAGATCTCAAAGACGCTCTCGGTCTTCGTCGGTCTCATCATCACGAACTGCATCGTGATGGGCCGCGCCGAAGCCTTTGCCATGAAGAACCCGCCGGTGGCGTCGTTCATCGACGGGGTGGGCAACGGTCTGGGCTACGGGTTGATTCTGATGCTCGTGGGCTTTTTCCGCGAACTCTTTGGTTCCGGGTCGCTCTTTGGCGTCACGATCCTTGAGACGGTCAACAATGGTGGCTGGTATGTGCCTAACGGTATGCTGCTGCTGCCGCCCTCGGCGTTCTTTATCATCGGTCTGATCATCTGGGCCTTCCGTACGTGGAAGCCGGAGCAGGTCGAAGAGCGCGAATACAAGATCCAAACGGTGGAGGCCCACTAAGATGGAAGCCTATCTCGCCCTCGCGGTTAAGGCGATCTTCGTCGAAAACCTCGCGCTCTCGTTCTTTCTCGGGATGTGTACCTTTATCGCTGTCTCGAAAAAGATCGCGACGGCCATTGGTCTGGGGATTTCTGTGATGATCGTGCAGGCGATCACGGTGCCTGCCAACAACCTGATCCTGACCTACCTGCTGGCGCCTGGCGCGCTGAGCTGGGCCGGTTTTAGCAATGTGGACCTCACGTTCCTCGGCCTCATCTCCTACATCGGGGTCATCGCGGCGCTCGTGCAGATCCTGGAGATGGTGCTCGATAAGTATTTCCCGCCGCTCTACAACGCGCTGGGGGTCTTTCTGCCGCTCATCACGGTGAACTGCGCGATCCTGGGTGGGTCCCTGTTCATGGTGGAGCGGGCGTATAACTTCCCCGAATCCGTGACCTACGGCCTGTCCTCTGGCTTTGGCTGGGCGCTGGCGATCACGGCGATGGCGGGTGTGCGCGAGAAGCTGAAATACTCTGACATTCCCGATGGGCTCCAGGGCCTCGGGATCACCTTTATCACCGCGGGGCTCATGGCGATGGCGTTCATGTCCTTTAGCGGCGTCAAACTCTAGGAGGCGCGACCTATGGCAACGCTCTCACTCGGGATCTTGCTCTTTACCCTTATCGTCGTGATGCTCGTGATGATCATCCTGGCGGCCCGGTCCCGGCTGGTGTCGACGGGCAATGTGAACATCACCATTAATGGCGAGAAGACCGTGTCTGTTCCGGCGGGCGGCAAGCTGCTGCAAACGCTGGCGGAGCAGAAGCTGTTTGTTCCATCCGCATGCGGTGGCGGTGGCACCTGCGCGCAGTGCCGCGTGAAAATCCACGAGGGCGGCGGGACGATCCTGCCGACCGAGGAAAGCCACATCACCAAGCGTGAAGCGGCCGCAGGCGACCGTCTGTCGTGTCAGGTGGCCGTGAAGCAGGACATGCAGATCGAAGTTCCCGAAGAGGTGTTCGGCGTGAAGAAGTGGGAATGCACTGTGCGTTCCAACGAAAACGTCGCGACATTCATCAAGAACCTCGTGCTGGAACTGCCCGAGGGCGAGGACGTCGCGTTCCGCGCGGGCGGCTATATCCAGATCGAGGCACCTGCCTATCACGTCAAATACACCGACTTTGAGGTGCAGGAGGAGTACCGCGAGGACTGGGACAAGTTCAACATCTGGCAGTACGAGTCGAAGGTCGATGAGCCGATCGAGCGCGCGTATTCCATGGCGAACTACCCGGACGAAAAGGGCCTGATTATGCTCAACGTCCGCATCGCGACGCCTCCGCCGCGGACGGAAGGAATCCCGCCGGGCAAGATGTCGTCTTACATCTTTAACCTGAAGCCGGGTGACAAGGTGACGATCTCTGGTCCGTTCGGCGAATTCTTTGCCCGCGACACGCAAAAAGAGATGGTGTTCGTCGGCGGTGGTGCGGGCATGGCGCCCATGCGCTCCCACATCTTTGACCAGCTTAAGCGGCTTGAGAACCGGGATCGTAAGATCACGTTCTGGTACGGCGCGCGGTCCCGCAAGGAGATGTTCTTTGTCGAGGATTTCGACGAGCTCGCCGAGCAGTTCGATAACTTTGAGTGGCATGTGGCGCTGTCTGACGCGATGCCCGAGGACAATTGGGACGGCTACACCGGGTTCATTCACAACGTGCTTTATGAAGAGTACCTGAAGAACCACCCGGCGCCCGAGGATTGCGAATTCTACATGTGCGGCCCGCCGATCATGAACTCTTCCTGCATCAACATGCTAGTGGATCTGGGTGTTGATCGCGAGGACATCATGCTCGACGACTTCGGCGGGTGAGCTGGGTTCAGAGTTAGAATTGAAGGGGCGGCTTTTGGGCCGCCCTTTTCCTTTTCAGTGCGCGTTTTGCGCTACAGCGGCGTTCCGAGGGGGGGCGTTCGCGCCGCCCCGTGGGGGCGGAACGGCGCGGCCCGACGTTGCCGTCGGGCGAGTGCGTTTGGGCTAAGTGGTCTTCTTAGGTTCGTTGGTACGGCAGGGGGTGCCCGAGGTAGAACCCCTGCGCGTAATCCGCCCCCAGCGACCGCACGAGGTCGAACTGGTCGGCGTCTTCGATTCCTTCGACAACCGTTTCGGCGCCGATCTTGTGAGCGAGGTCGATCATCCCGGCGAGGATGTCCTGGCTGCGCTTGTTCCCCGGCGCGCCGCGGACAAAGCGCTGGTCGATCTTGATGATATCCACGCGCATGGTGTGCAGCCGTTCCATGTTCGAGGCCCCGACGCCAAAGTCATCGAGCGCTACCTGCACGCCGCTGTCGCGGAGCGCGTTGACGGTGGAGGCGACGCTTTCGATCTCTGAATTCACAGCCGTCTCGGTGATCTCGAACACGATCTGGTCGCGGGGGGAGGATCCGATGATCTCGGGCACCCAATCGTCGTGACCGCTGGAGATGCTTTCCAAAAACGCCATGGAGATGTTGAAGCAGCAGAAGGCGCCCTGATCGACGGTGACCCACTCGGTCGCCTTGCGCGCGAATTGCAGCGGGGGGCGGGCATTGGCGGTGTAGGCGTCGGTCATGGTGGACAGGAACTGCGCCGGGGCCAGGATATCGCCATTGGCGCGTTCCCAACGCAGGAGCGCCTCGTAGCCCGCCACGTGGCGGTCGGTGCAGCGGACGATGGGCTGGAGGTAATACCCGATCTCCGACCGCTCCAGGGCCAGGCGTAGCTCGTCCACGCTGGGGTTGAGGTCGGCGCGGCTGGCGTCGTGTTTGTTGAGGTGGTGAACGCGGTTTTTGCCCAGGGATTTCGCACAGCGCATGGCTGTGTCGCCCAGGTCGATGGCCTCGTGGGTCTGGGTTTGGGGCGTCAGCCGCACGCACCCGATCGAGGCGCGCCGGCTCACCGAGAGCTCGCCAATCCGCAACGAGGCGGAGCCGCAGGCGGCGCGCAACTGGTCGCCAAAGCGTTCGATATCGGCGGGGTGGCACAGGTGGCTGAGCACGATGAATTCGTCCCCGCCCAGCCGCGCGACAAAGTCGCCACCCGCCAGGAGCCGCTGGATGGAGCGCACCACGCCCCGCAGCAGATCATCGCCCGCGCTATGGCCGTAGTGGTCATTGACGGTCTTAAAATTATCGAGGTCGATGAAATACAGCGTGCCGTGGCTCTGCGCGAAGCGGGTGTAGTGCTCTAAAAAGAAATCCCGCGACCGCGCGCCTGTCAGGCCGTCGGTGGCCAGGCGGTATTCCAGCTCCGCAATGCGCAGCGTCAGCGGGTCACGGGAGGTGTCAGGCGGGTCTAGCTCTGCCAGCGTCTTTTTCATACTGTTCGCCGTTCGTCATTGAATGCGCCGAGGGAGGAGGGGCGCTTTAGAGTGAATACAACTCTACAGAGAAGTATGACACTTCAACAAACTTTCTAGTTTAGTTTTCGATTTGCTGCAAAAATTTTCTGATGGCCTGGTCTGGGGGTGGTTTTGGGGCCGCCGCGGGACTGGCCTTTGCCGCGGTGCGCCTTAGGTCTGGACCCGAATGGGAGGCGATCGTGTGACCAAAGCTGCATTGATATTTCCGCATCAGCTGTTTGCGGATCATCCGGCCCTTGAGGGCGATGTGGGGGCTGTCTTACTCCTTGAAGAGCCTTTGTTTTTTGGTGATCCGCGCTATCCGGCTAAGATGCACAAACAAAAGCTTTGGCTGCATCGCGCGACCATGGCGCGCTATTGCGCGGAGCTGACGGATCAGGGCTACACGGCGCGGATTGAGCGCTACCGCGCGGATGCGCAGATGCTCGACACTTGTCTTGCTGCGCTTGCACGGGACGGTGTGTCGCAGGTGGTGTTATGTGATCCGACTGACGCGATACTGTCCAAGCGGTTGGACAGGGCCGCGGCGGCGGCGGGGATGGATGTCGAGGTGCTGCCAACGCCCAACTTCTTGAACACCGCAGAGGACAACGCCGACCACCGGGCGGGCCGCAAGTCCTGGTTCATGGCGGAGTTCTACAAGCAGCAGCGCCGCCGTTTGGACGTGCTGATGGATGGTGACGGGCCCCAAGGCGGCCAGTGGAGCTTTGACGAGGAGAACCGCAAAAAGGTTCCCGCAAAGCTGATGTCCCAGATCCCGGATGTGCCGCCCGTGTCGCGCGATGCGTTTGACGAGGACGCGCGCGAGAGTGTTCTGGACGAATTCCCGGACAACCCCGGGCGGCTTGATCAGTTGATCTATCCCACGAGCCATGCCGCGGCAGAGGCCTGGCTGACACGGTTTGTGGAGGATCGTTTCCACCGCTTTGGCGATTACGAGGACGCCATCGTAAAGGGGGAAAGCTGGCTGTGGCACGGTGTGCTCACGCCGATGCTGAATGTGGGTCTTCTGACCCCGCGTCAGGTGCTCGATGCGGCGCTGGATCACGGGCCGGACGTGCCGCTTAACGCCGTAGAAGGCTTCGTGCGCCAGATCATCGGCTGGCGGGAGTTCATGCGCGCCACCTATGAGGACCTGCATGTCCCCATGCGCACGACGAATCATTGGCAGCATAACCGCCCGATGCCGGCGTCTTTCTACGACGGGACCACGGGCATCGACCCGATTGATGACGCAATCCACCGCGTGCTCGACACCGGCTATTGCCACCATATCGAACGGCTCATGGTGCTCGGCGGGTTCATGTTCCTGTGCGAGATCGATCCCGATGACGTCTATCGCTGGTTTATGGAGATGTTCGTGGACAGCTATGACTGGGTCATGGTCCCCAACACCTACGCCATGAGCCAGCACGCGGATGGGGGGCTCATCACCACAAAGCCCTATTTCAGCGGGTCAAACTACGTGCGCAAGATGTCGAACTGGAAGCCGGGCCCCTGGGCGGAGGTCTGGGACGGCCTTTACTGGCGGTTCATTTGGACCCACCGGGAGGCGCTGGGCTCCAACCCGCGCTGGGCAATGATGTGCCGGACCGTGGCGCGGATGGACGAGGACAAGCTGAACCAGCATTTAGACAACGCAGAGGGTTTTCTGGAAAAATTGCGCTAGGGCGACCTGGCGAAGTGGTTGCGTTTCCGCGCCTTTAGTGGTGTCTGCGCGCGGGTGCTGCGGCGTTTTGGCGTAGCAGTTTTTCGGTCTGCCTGGGCGCTTTGAGCGTAGAGAGTATGAGCGATCTGAGAGAGTGACTGTTGTAAATTTGACTGGACAGCATGTGTCAGATCAAGTTTACACTATAGGGAAAGCCGGGCTGTCCGCACACCGTCCGCCGCCTGGGAGACGACAATGAAGCAACATACGCAAGAAATCACCCCCATGCCGACCCAATGGGTGGGGCCGATTGCGATCACTGGCAATGTCGTCAACGAGCATGTGACCGTGCCCATGGCCACGTATGAGACGCCGCTTTGGCCATCGACGGGCCGCGGCGCGCGGGTGAGCCGCAAGATCGAGGGCGGCATTCGCTGCACTTTGGTCGATGAACGCATGACGCGGTCGATCATCCTGCGCGCGACCGATGCCGCGGCGGCCTTTGCCGCGTGGCAGTCGATTGAGGCGCGCCAGGAGGAACTGCAGGCGGTGATCGCCACGACGTCCCGTTTTGCGAACCTCATTGAGATGAACCGTCAGGTTGTGGGCAACTTGCTCTTTATCCGGTTCGAATGCCGCACGGGCGATGCGTCGGGCCACAACATGGTCACGGGCGCCGCGGATGCGATGATGGGCTGGCTGCTGGCCGAATACCCGCAGCTGGAATATTCTTCGATCTCCGGCAACTTCTGCACGGATAAGAAGGTGAGCGCGGTGAACGGCCTCCACGGTCGCGGCAAGTACGTGATCGCAGAGATGGAAATCCCCCGCGATATCTGCACATCGACCCTGCGCACGACGCCGGAGAAGATGGCGCAGCTGAACACCGAGAAGAATCTGATTGGCGGGATCATCGCGGGCTCGCTCCGGTCAGCGAACGCGCATTACGCCAATATGCTGCTCGCGTTCTATCTGGCTACGGGCCAGGACGCCGCGAACATTATCGAGGGCAGCCAGGGCATGAACCATGTCGAGGCGCGGCCTGATAGCCTCTATTTTTCCTGCACCTTGCCGAACCTGATCGTGGGCTCGGTGGGCTCGGGCAAGGGCAACGAGGTCGTGGAACGCAACCTTGAACGCATGGGCTGTAAAGAGGACCGGGAGCCGGGGCAGAACGCTCAGCGTCTTGCCGTTCTTTGTGCGGCAACCGTGCTGTGTGGTGAGCTGTCGCTCCTCGCCGCGCAGACCAATCCAGGCGAACTGATGCGCACCCATTTCAAGATGGAGCGCGGATGACGGCTGAACCCAAAGCCTACCATTTGCGGTATTACCGGCTCGCCGTTGCGGCGTGGATCGGACTGGTGCTTTTCGTGGTGTTCCACGACGGGAGCCGATCGGCGGCGCACATCGGGAAGGCATGGTTTGCAATCATCGTAGCTCCAGTGCTCCTGGCGGCGGACTACATTTTGCGCATCCGGAAGAGGAACCGAAAGTGACCAAGATCGGTATCGACAAACTCAGCTTCTACGTCCCGCAGCATTACATGTCGTTGGACACGCTGGCTGAACGCCACGGGCAGGACCCGGCGAAGTTTTCGCGCGGCATTGGCCAGAACAAAATCGCGCTGCCCGCCCATGACGAGGACGTGGTGACGATGGCCGCCGAGGCCGCCCGCGCGATCGTGACGGCCGAGGATGCGGAGAAGATTGATACCGTTCTGTTTGCGACCGAGACGGGCATCGACCAGTCGAAGGCGGCGGGCGTTTACGTTCATAAGCTGCTCGACCTGCCGTCGAACGTGCGCGTCGTGGAGCTCAAACACGCCTGTTATTCCGGCACGGCTGGTTTGCAACTGGCTGCGGGCCATGTGGCGCGGAAGCCGGATCGCAAGGTGCTTGTGATTGCCTCTGACGTGTCGCGCTATGACGTGGACAGCCCGGCTGAGGCCACGCAGGGCTGCGGCGCTGTGGCGATGCTGGTGAGTGCGGATCCCCGCGTAATGGAGCTCGACACCGCGACGGGCTGCCATTCCGAGGACATCATGGATTTCTGGCGTCCGAACTACCGGAAGACGCCGCTCGTCGATGGCAAGTATTCGACCGTTAAATACCTGCATTCACTAGCCCACGCGTGGGAGGATTACCTGTCCCAAGGGGGCCGTGCCTTCAACGAGATGGCGCAGTTCTGCTACCACATCCCCTTCACCCGCATGGGGGCCAAGGCCCATGTGCACCTGTCGAAGATGAACCAGGCGCAGAATGATGCGAACCTGATCGAGGCGGGCATGGTCTATAACCGCGAGGTTGGGAACTGCTATGCGGCGTCGCTTTACCTGTCGCTGATTTCGATGCTCGAAAACACCGATGTGGACCTGACGAACCGGCCTGTGGGCATGTTCTCCTACGGGTCTGGGGCTGTGGCGGAGTTTTTCTCCGCCGTGGTGCAACCCGGCTACCGCGATCACCTGATGGTGGCCCATCACAATAAGCTGCTCGAAGACCGGGTGGCGCTGAATTACGACGAATACCTGGCCTTCCGCCACGCGCCCGATCCCACGGATGGGAGCGAGGCCATTATGGCGCAGGTTGCTCGGGGCAAATATCGGTTAGCCCGGATCCATGAGCACAAACGCCACTACGAAGCCGTCTAATGGTCAGGGGGCCCGCGCCCCCGGCAAGCTGATCCTGAGCGGGGAGCATTCCGTCGTCTACGGCGCGCCCGCGCTCGCCGTGGCGGTGGAGCATTACACCGAGGTTTGGTTTACGCCGCTGCACAAGACGGGTGGTCTGTTCACCGCGTTTGAAAGCCTGTCGCCTTCCGCATTCTACCCGTTTGACGCTTTGAAGTCCTTCAAGGAGGGGCTCGATAAGCGGTTTGATCAGTTCATGCGCGGTGAGATGCCGGTGCAAAAGGTGCTCCAACGCCCCGATGATCTGGCGATCTATACCCTCACGTCGCTTCTGCCGATGATCCCGATGCCGGGGTCGTCCTCGCGGGGCCTGCCCGTGCCGGGCCAGCTATCGAGCCGCTCCGACATGCCGCTCGGCGCCGGGATGGGGTCGTCTGCTGCGGTCGTTGCGGCCACCATTGTCCTCTATGAGGCGCTGCTCGGTCAGGAGCAGACCGTCCAGCAGCGCTTCGAAAAGGTCCGCTTTTGCGAGCGGCTGCAACACGGGAAGGGCTCGGCGATTGATGCCTCCGCCGTGGTCTTCGGCGGCCTCAACCGGGTGCAGGGGGACCAGGTGACGCCGCTCGACCTCGGCGCCGATCATTCCCTGAAAACCATCTCCGGCTGGTACTGGGTCCAACTCGGTACGCCCGAATCAAAGACTGGCGAGTGCGTGGCCAAGGTGCGCGAGCATCACGGCAGCGACACAGCCCTCTGGGCGGAGTTCGAGGCCGTGACCGCGCAATTCGCCGATGTCATCGCCGCCGACGCCGACCCGCGCGCCGTGATTGCGGCCAATCAGGCGCTCCTCGACCGCATCGGCGTTGTGCCGCAGCCCGCAGCCCGCTTTGCCGACGCGGTGGCGGCGGCTGGCGGCGCGGCGAAGATCTCCGGCGCGGGCGCTGTGCGTGGGGACCACGCGGGCGTGATGCTCGTCTACCTCCCCGACGCCGAAGCGATGGCAAGCCTGATGCAGTCCTACCCCGAACGCCGGTGGGAGCCTCTGCGCGTCTCCTCCCAGGGCGCGCATCTCCTCACCGGCCCCGCGCCTGCTTTGGCGGCGAGCCAGGCGGCGCTTCCCACCCCATGACCATCACGGCCTCGGCGCCCGGCTCCGTCATGGTGACGGGGGAGCATGCCGTGGTTTACGGCCATCCCTGCGTTGTGGCCGCTGTCGAACAACGCGCGACGGTGACAGTCGCGCCTCTGCCCGGGCGCACGGTGCGGGTGCACTCGGCGCTGGGCGAAGTTGAGACGACGCTGGATGCGCTAGAGCCCGCAGGTCCGCTGCGCTTTGTCCTCGCCTGCGTGGCCGCGATTGGGCCGGAGCAGGGGGTGGAGATTACGACGACGTCGGCCATCGACCCGACGCTGGGCCTCGGGTCCTCGGCGGCGGTGACGGTGGCGACTTTCGGCGCTTTAGCGGCGTTCAGCGGGGCTGAGGTCGATATCCATGCGGAGGCTTTGGTGATCGTTCGGGCCATTCAGGGGCGCGGGTCGGGCGCGGATCTGGCGGCGTCATTGCATGGTGGCTTGTCTCGCTACCAGCTGGGTGCGGCGGTGGAGGCTTTGCCCGTACCGCCTGCGATGTCGCTGAAATATGTCGGCTACAAGACCCCCACGGGCGAGGTTCTGGCGCGGGTGGCGGAGGCTTGGGCCGGGCGCGATGTGGATGCTTTGTATACCCGGATGGGGGCTGCGGCGGAGGCTGCGGTTGTTGCTGCGCGCGCGCGGGACTGGGCGGCGATGGCGGTTGCATTGGACGGGTATCAGGGGCTGATGGCGGAGCTTGGGGTGTCCAATGCGGACCTGGATGCGCTGGTGGATGAAGGCCGGGGGCAGGCGCTTGCGGCGAAGATTTCGGGGTCTGGTTTGGGCGATTGCGTGCTGGCCTTTGGTGGTGTGCCCCACGGGTGGGAGCGCGCCAAGCTCGCGCGGGAGGGGTTGGTGATCCATGGCTGATGCGTTTGACGCGCTGCTCCCCGCGCGGTTGCCGGAGCCGGTGGAGGCGGAGGTTTATGCGCCCTCGAACATTGCGCTCTCGAAATACTGGGGGAAGCGGGACGCGGCGCTGAACCTGCCGTTGAATTCGTCGCTGTCGATTTCGCTCGCCGATTGGGGCACGCGGACGCGGGTGGTGCCTGCGGATGCGGATGCGGTGGTGTTGAACGGGATTAAGGTGGATTCGGGCGACGCGTTCGCGCGGAAGGTGCTACGCTTTGTGGATCGGTTCCGGCGGGGGCAGGACGCGCCCGTGCGGATTGAGACGGTGAATTCGATCCCCACGGCGGCGGGACTTGCGTCGTCGGCCAGTGGGTTTGCGGCTCTGACCGGGGCTCTCAACGGGGCGTTTCAAGTGGGGCTGTCGCTCGAGGCGCAGTCGATGCTGTCGCGCTACGGGTCGGGGTCGGCCACGCGGTCGTTTTGGCATGGTTTCGTGCGCTGGGACCGGGGGGAGGTCGCCGATGGGGCGGATAGCCACGGGCGGGCTTTGGACGTCGTCTGGCCTGAGTTTCGGATTGCGATTGTGCCGGTGGATACGGGGCCAAAGGCGCAGTCGTCGACCGATGGGATGACCCATACTGTGGAAACCTCGCCTTTGTTCCCGCCTTGGCCCGCGCGAGCGGAGGCGGATTGCGCGGACATTGAGCGGGCGGTGCGCGCGCGGGATTTCGCTACGCTGGGTGCGCTGGCAGAGGCAAATGCGCTGGCCATGCACGCCACGATGATGGCCGCGCGGCCAGCGTTGACGTATCTGAAGCCGGAGAGCTGGGCGGTGCTTGGGCGGCTTTGGGCGGCGCGGGCTGATGGCTTGGAAGCCTATGCGACGATGGATGCGGGGGCGAATGTGAAGCTCATTTTCCTCGCTGAGAGTGAGGCGGACGTGCGCTCGAACTTTCCAACTGCGGAAGTGATTTTGCCTTTCTCTTCGAACTAAGCACCCGCCCGGTGGGCAACACCGGGCATCCCCCGACCGCCCCCACGGGCGGGGGATACATCCCCCACCCTCGGCCGGGGGACGCCCTGAGCGCTCTAGTTCGACCACCCTAGGCCCCGCGCTCTCACCCGGTCCCAGATCACATAGGCCATCCCACCCGCAAACAGCAGCGCCATGGCGTACCAAGTGAGCGCATAGCTCAGGTGGTTGTTGCGGAATTCGATGATGGTGAGCCCGCCGCGCGGCCAGGTGCCGGGCGCGCTCAGGTGGTCGGCGTCGATGAAGTAGGGCAGGGCGTCCACGCCTGCGACCTCTGACAGTCGCGCCACGTCGCGGGCGACCCAGCGGTCGGCGGCGGGGGCGTTGGATTCGAGCAGGGTGCCCTCAGGCTCCGTGATGCGCAGGAGGCCGGTGATGCGTTGGGGGCCTTCGGGCTCCACCAGGACACCGTCGAAACGTTGCGGGATGAAGCCGCGGTTGATCCAGATGACCTCTGACCCGGTGTCGAGCGGGGTGAGGAGCCAGTTGCCTAGGCCCAGATCGGTCACGGCTTTCACGCGGCGGGTCTGGGCGTGATCAAACGTGCCGGTCACCTCCACCCGCGTGTATTCATCGGCCTCTTCCGTCACTGGGCCAAGCGGTGCTGGCACTTCTGGCGCGAAGGCGCGGGTGTCGACTGCCTCGATCAGGGCTTCCTTCCACGCCAATCGCTGCACCTGCCAGTTGCCCAAACCAACCAGCACGACGAACACCACCCCCGCCAGCGCGAGGATCACTGCATCGACCCAGAGCGGGCGGGTCATGGCAGTTGCTCGACCCGCTCGATCAGTTCGTGGGCGGGCATCATGTTTTCCTCCAGGTGGAACATGACCCAGATGGACCCGGCTAGGATGATGACGAGGAGGACGCCGGTGAAGGCGAGGCTCATCACCTGCCAGCCGTCCTCGTTCCCGAGTGTGACGTGCAGGAAGTAGTAGACATGCACCATGATCTGCGCCCCGCCGAGGAGGAAGATGATGGCGATGGCCCAGCCGACGCTGTTTTCCATCAGGTCGAACATGACGATCCCAAAGGGGATCAGGGTCAGCACAAGCGAGAGGCCAAAGCCGATGGCATAGCCGCGATAGGTGCTTTGATGGGTGTCAGAGCTCATAGCAAAACCCCCGTGAGATAGACGAAGCTGAAGACCGCGATCCAGATCAGGTCGAGGAAGTGCCAGAAAAGGCTCAGGCACATCACGCGGCGCTTGTTTTCGTGCGTGAGCCCGTGCTGTTGAATCTGGACGAGCAAGACGACCAGCCAGATCGCGCCCGCGGCCACGTGGAGCCCGTGGGTGCCCACGAGGGCCCAGAAGCTCGACAAAAACGCGGAGGCCATGGGCGTCGCGCCGATGTGCCAGAGATGCTCGAACTCGTAGATCGACATGCCGAGGAACGCGAGGCCGAAGACACCCGTGATGGCGAGCCAGGCCTGCGTGCCGCCCTTTGACCCGTTCTGCATCTGGATCATCGCAAACCCATAGGTGATGGATGAAAAGAGCAGGAAGAAGGTGCTCAGAAGGATCAGCTCAATCTCGAAGAGGTCCGCGGGCGCGGGGCCTGCGGCGTAGTTTTGGCCCAGCACCGCGTGGACGGCAAAGAGGATGCCGAAGAGCAGGCAGTCGGACATGAGGTAGATCCAGAAGCCGAGCATGGTGCCGGTTTCGTGGTGCGCGTGGGCGCCATCCTCCGTCGCCGGGTGGGAGCTGTCGACGACGTGCCAGTCGTAGACCGGCGCCTGTGTCGCGAGCCGTGGCCCGCCGATATCGGTCGTTGCGTCGGTCATTCTGCTGCCACCGCGTTTGCGTACGCGGCCTCCTTTTTCGTGCGCTCGCCTTCGACCTGCGCGACCTCATCGGTGGGGATGTAGTAGTCGCGGTCGTAGTTGAAGGTATGCGCGATGCCGTAGACGAGGCTGGCGACGCCGCTTGCCAGCGCCAGCCACCAGATGTGCCAGACCAGTGCAAAACCCATGACCGTCCAGAGGCCCGAAATCACAACGCCAGTGGCGGTGTAGCGGGGCATGTGGATGGGCGTGTAGCCGTCGGTTTTCCGTGCGTAGCCGTTCGCCTTCATATGGTCCCAGGCGTCCTGACGGTAGACGCGGGGCGTGAAGGCAAAGTTATAGGCAGGCGGCGGGGAGGAGGTTGACCATTCGAGCGTCCGCCCGCCCCATGGGTCGCCAGTTTCGTCCTTTAGCTGTTCGCGGTTCTTGATGGACACGTAGATCTGGACGAAAAACGCCAAGACGCCCACGGCAATCAGCGCCACGCCGATGGCAGCGGTGAAGAAGTAGCCGGCGTAAATCGTGTCCTCGAACTGGCTCAGGCGGCGGGTGACGCCCATGAGGCCCAGCACGTAGAGCGGCATGAAGGCGAAGTAGAAGCCGACGACCCAGCCCCAGAAGCTCACGAGCCCCCAGGTGCGGTCAAGCTTGAACCCGAACGCCTTCGGCCACCAGTAGTTGATCCCGGCAAAGATGCCGAAGACCACGCCGCCGATGATCACGTTGTGGAAGTGCGCCACGAGGAAGAGCGAGTTGTGCAGCACGTAATCCGCAGGCGGGATTGCCAGCAGCACGCCCGTCATGCCACCGACCACAAAGGTCAGGAGGAACGCGACGGTCCACATCATCGGCAGCTCAAAGCTGATGCGCCCTTTGTACATTGTGAAGAGCCAGTTGAAGATCTTTGCCCCCGTGGGGATGGAGATGATCATCGTCGTTATCCCGAAGAAGGAGTTCACGTCGGCCCCGGCCCCCATGGTGAAGAAGTGGTGGAGCCAGACGATGTAGCTCAGGATCATGATGACGGCGGTGGCGTAGACCATGGAGGTGTAGCCAAAGAGCCGCTTGCGGGAGAAGGTCGGCACGATCTCCGAGAAGATGCCGAAGACGGGAAGGGTCAGAATGTAGACCTCCGGGTGGCCCCAGATCCAGATGAGGTTCACATACATCATTGGATTGCCGCCGAGGTCGGAGGTGAAGAAGTTCGTGCCGACGTAGCGGTCGAGCGTGAGCAGCGCGAGCGTGACGGTCAGCACCGGGAAGGTCGCCACGATCAGGATGTTCGTGATGAGCGTGGTCCAGGTGAAAATCGGCATCCGCATCCAGGTCATGCCCGGGCAGCGCATTTTCACGATGGTCACGATCAGGTTCACGCCCGATAGCGTTGTGCCGATGCCCGCGATATTCAGCGACCACAGGTAGTAGTCCATCCCCACGCCGGGGCTGAAGGTGAGGCCCGAGAGCGGAGGGTAGGCGAGCCAGCCGGTGGCCGCGTATTCACCGATAAAGAGCGACACCATGATCAGGATCGCGCCAGAGACGGTCAGCCAGAAGCTGAAATTGTTAAGGAACGGGAAGGCCACATCGCGCGCACCGATCTGGAGCGGCATGATGTAGTTCATGAAGCCCGTGATGAACGGCATCGCCACGAAGAAGATCATGATAACGCCGTGGGCGGTAAAGACCTGGTCGTAGTGGTAGGAGGGCAGGTAGCCCACATAGCCGGCTGACGCCAAAGCCTGGTGGCCGCGCATGAGTACAGCGTCAGAGAAGCCACGCACCAGCATGACGGTCGCGAGGATCATGTACATGATCCCGATCTTCTTATGGTCCACGCTCGTGAACCATTCGGTCCAGAGGTACCCCCAGAGCCGGTAGTAGGTCAGCGCTGCAAAGAGCAAGCCACCGCCGATGACGACGACGATGAACGTCCCCAGCAAGATCGGGTCATAGAACGGAAAGATGTCCCAGGTCAGTTTGCCCCAGAATGGGTGCGCGATCTCGGCCCCTTGGGTGCCTCGGATCAGTTGCCCGGAAAACTCAGGTACGGCAGTTGCCACGGTCAGTTACTCCGCGTTTGCATTTGGTCTTGGGAGGGCGGCATGAGCGCGGCGAGCAGGCGCTCGTCCTCGCTGATGGCCTCGGGTCGCAGCAGCGCCATGAGCGAGCGTGGATCGTCCACGTCGCAGATGCCTGCGAACACCTCCCGATTAAAGAGCCCGTCGATGCCCCCGCCGCCGAGCGCGTCGACCATCATCTGATCGTCGAGGCAGAGTGACCCGGGGACGGTGCACATGTTCAGGATGCGGTCATAGATGCCGTCCTGAAGCCGGGCGTAATAGGTGATGCCCTCTTGGATGGAGGGGGTGGCCAGCGTGTTGAACGTGTCATCCGACAGCTCCGGGATGCCGGTCGCGCGGACATCGGCGACCCAGGCGTCAAACGCGGCCTCGTTTTCGAGACTGATGGTCTCAAAACGCATCTGCGAGAAGCCCGCGCCGTTATAGTTGGCGGCGAAGCCTTCGAACTCACCGGTGGAGTTGAGGACGGCGTTCAGTTCCGTCTCCATCCCCGCCATGGCGTAGATCATGCCCGCCATATCGGGGATGTAGAACGCGTTCATGACGGTGTTGGAGGTCAGCTTGAACTCCACAGGCCGGTCCTTGACCACGGCGAACTCGCCTACGGTCGCGATCTCCTGCTCGGGGTAGATAAAGAGCCACTTCCAGTCGAGCGCGACGACCTGGATTTCGAGCGGTTCGACATTTGGATCGACCTCCTGCGTCTCAGAAATCCGCGTTAGGTCTGCGTAGGGGTCGAGCCGGTGGGTCGCGACCCAGGTCAGGCCCGCCAGCACGATGATGATGGCGAGCGGCACGGCCCAGATCACGATTTCGAGGCTGATGGAGTGGCTCCATTCCGGCTCATACCGCGCGCGCTGGTTCGAGGCGCGGTATTGCCAGGCGAAGAACACGGTGAGCGCCATGACCGGGATGATCACGAGGCACATCATCACCGTCGCGTAGATGATCAGGTCGCCCTGTTGGGAGGCCACATCGCCCGCCGGGTTCAAGAGGACGAGATTGCAGCCCGACAGCACAAAGGCTGTGAGAATGAGGAGGAAAGCTCTGAACCAGCGCATGGCGGCGTCACCTTACCGTTGTCGTTATCGTGGGCCGCACCGCGGGGAGATCGGTCGCGTGCGGCCCTGTTGTCGTATGTGTCAGAGCTAGGTCCGCATCGCTTCGCTGCACTGCAACAAAAGTACGCACCCGCAAAACTTGCCCTATATCCCGGTGTGCACATGTAGATAGGCGAGAACACGCATTCGCCCAGCGGCAGGAAGACAGGTCATGGCAGATACCCACGCCACGCATGAACATACGGCCACACTCGATGAGGTGATCACGACGGTGATCATGTCGCGGGTCACTGATTTCTTTGGCTTTTTTGTCTATGGGATCGCTTGCGCGCTGGTGTTTCCGCAGCTCTTTTTCCCGATGTATGACCTCTATACCGGGATGATGTTGTCCTTTGGGACCTTTGCGCTGGCGTTCGTGGTGCGACCCTTTGCGCAGGTCTGGGGGCGCTGGGTGCAGCGCAAGATCGGCAAGACGGGCAAGATCACGCTGGCGTTGTTCATTCTGGGTACGTCGACTGTGGCAATTGGTCTCTTGCCCGGGTTCGAGGTCTGGGGCTGGGGCGCGGTGATTGCGCTGTGTGTTCTGCGGATCGCGCAGGGGATTGGGCTCGGTGGTGCGTGGGACGGGATCACGATGCAGCTACGCAAGGCCGCGCCTGCTGGGTATGAGGCGCGCTATGGCATGGTCGCTCAGCTGGGCGGGCCCATCGGGTTTTGTGTGGCGGCGTCGCTCTACTACGTGCTCACCGGGTTTCTGACGGCGGAGGAGTTCATTCAGTACGGCTGGCGCTTCGCGTTCTTTGCGGTGATGGCGGTGAATGTTGTGTCGCTTTTCGCGCGGATCCGGCTGTTGCAGACTGATTTCGGCGGCGACGACGAAAGCTTTCAATCCGCGCCCTTTAGGGAGCTGGTGACGACCCAGTGGCGTCCGATCCTGATGTCCACGATGCTGCCGCTGGCGTCCTATGCGCTGTTCCACATGGTGACGATTTTCCCGCTGGCTTACAAACTGATGACGGGCACGGTGGCGATCGAGACGATCCTGCTTTGGCAGCTTGTGGGCGGGACGCTGGCCATCGGCGCGGTGATCGCGTCGGGGTACCTGGCTGACAAGCTGGGGCAGCGGATCGTGCAGTGGTCGGTGACGGGGTCTGTGGCGCTTTTGTGCCTTTTGATGCCGACGCTGGACACGCAGCCAGCGATCTACATCCTCGTTGGCTTTGTGCTGCTCGGGTTCAGCTATGGGCAGGCGAGCTCCATCGTGCCGGGGCGGTATCCGGCGCGGTTCCGCTATTCGGGCTCCGCATTGTCGGTGAACCTGAGCTGGATCGTGGGCGCGGCCTTTGCGCCGCTTTGCGGGCTTGGGCTGACGGCGATGTTCGGGCTGTGGGCTGCGTCGCTCTACCTGCTGTCGGGGGTGATCGTGTCGGCGATTGCGCTATATGGGATTACCCAGCACGAGCGGGCGTTGCAGGGCGGCTGACTCTAGCCTCACATAGCGCCAGAGTACTCGCCCGACGGCCCCGTCGGGGCGCGCCGTTCCGCCCCCGTTTTGCCAAAGGCAAACCTTTGGTTTGACGGGCGGCGGGAACGCCACCCTTCGGACCGGCGCTATAGCAGAATTGTCAATCTAACTTGTCACATACTGTCTGACATGGTTTACATTATGCGGGCGCTCGCGCGCCCGTAAAGGTAACCGCCATGCCACATCTCGGGCCCAAGCCCGACTATGATGCCCGGCCGCTTTCACCAGTGGAGGTTGAGGGTGAACATATTATTTGGATCCGTCACCGGCACCGCCGAGAACGTCGCGCGGACTGCGGCCAAGCTCGCTAAGTCCCGGGGACATCAGGTGAATATCTGCGAGCTCGACTCCGTCTCGATGGAGGAGCTGGCGGAAATGGACGATGTGCTCGTCTTCGTGTCGACCTATGGCGAAGGCGAGATGCCGTTCAACGCGGAGCTCTTTTGGGACGAGATCGAGGCCGCGCCGCCCGTGCTAAAGGGGGTCAAGTTCGGCGTCTGCGCGCTGGGCGACAGCGCCTATGAGCAGTTCTGTCAGGCGGGCAAGGACATCGACGCGATGCTGGCCGAGTGCGGTGCGACGCGGCGCATCGACCGGGCGGATTGCGATCTGAATTACGAGGCGACGGCGGAGGCGTGGATTGATCAGGCCATCCCAGCCTCTGGCAATGCGGCGGTCGTCGACGAGGTCGAAGAGACCGCCGAGGAGGTCGTGGCGTGGTCCCGTGCCAACCCTTACCCCGCGCGGATCGTGGAAAACCGGGCGTTGACGGGCGAGGGGTCGACCAAGGAGGTCCACCACATCGTGCTGTCGCTGGGTGACAGTGGGCTCGATTACGCGGCGGGCGACGGGATCGCTGTGGTGCCGCGCAATGCGCAGGAGTTGGTGCAGCAGATCCTGCGCCGGCTAAACCGCCCCTGGGTGTCGCGGGTGGAGGGCTATGACCTGCCCCTGGGCGAGCTTTTGTCGTCAAAGTTTGAAATTCTGACGCCGTCAAAGGACCTGATTGAGGGCGTTGCGTCCGTCGTGCAGGACGATGCACTGGCCGCCGCCATGGCAGGCGGGCGCGAGGCGCAGGAGGCTTTTTTCTGGGGCAAGGACGTGCTTGATGTCCTGAACATCGACCCACGGCTCGTGGTGACGGCGGATATTCTGCTCGGGCTCTTGAAGCCGCTTCAGCACCGGACCTATTCGATTGCGTCGTCACCGCGTGTGCACGCGGGTGAGGTGCATCTGACCGTGGCCGCGGTGCGCTGGGCAGGCGCTAAGCGCCGCTATAACGGGGTGTGTTCGACCTATCTGATTGATGAGATGGAGGTTGGGGAAGAGGCCGCGGTCTTCATGATCCCCAACAAACGGTTCCGGTTGCCAGAAGACGGCGCGGCACCTGTGATCATGGTCGGGCCGGGGACGGGCATCGCGCCCTTCATCGGTTTCCTGCAGGAGCGTCAGGCGCGCGGTGATGATGGGCTAAACTGGCTCATCACCGGGGACCGGCAGCGGGCGACCGATCATGTCTATGAGGCAGAGCTTACGGCGTTTGAGGTGGCCGGTGTGCTCGGGCGGCTCGATCTCGCGTTCTCGCGGGATCAGGCGGAAAAAGTCTATGTTCAGGATCTCTTGCGCGCTGCGGCGGCGGATGTCTGGGCGCAGATTGAGGCCGGGGCCCATATCTACGTGTGCGGCGATGCCAAGGGCATGGCACCCGCGGTGGAAGAGGCGTTGATTGCCATCATCGCCGAGCATGGTGGGGTTTCTGAGCGTTATGCGGCGGATCGTCTGGCCCAGATGCGGCGGCAGGGGCGGTATTTGAAGGATGTGTACTGAGCCCCATAAAGTGCAAATTTCAGCGTTTGTATTGGGCATTGAGGGCATTCCCGACCGAGGGCGGGCGATACATCCCCCACCCTCGGCCGGGGATACCCTCTGAATTCGTTCCGACGGTTGGCGTTAGTCGAACTCGATCTCAGGCGTCGCGCCCAGCGCATCAGCCAGTGACTTGAACCGCGACTGAACAACCTCACCAAAGAGCGGCTGCGCGCGTTTCTTGAGCGTCAGGAGTAGCGTTTCATCCTTTTTCCGCCATTTGAGCTTTGCGCCGGTGTCTTTAGCATCCGCCCAAAGCATCGCGCCAAAGCGCATGGCCTTACCCAGCCGCTCCGCGCGGGCTTGCTGGTCGGCGTCGAGCATCGGCAAAAGCTCCTCAATGCGCGAGCCGGTGCGCCCGTTGCGATAGCGGTGAAGGAGCGCGAGGCCTAGGAACACCCGCTCGGAATGCTTGAGCCCGCCCAGATTGGCGCGGGTGGCGTTGTCGAAACAGACCTCCGCCCGGTAGTCGGGATGGGCGCGCCAGCTGACGTCATGGAGGAGGCACGCCGCTTGCATCAGGCGCTGCTCGGCGAGGTCGGCGTCGGGGAACACGGGCCGAATGAACTCAAAGAGCCGCTTGCCAAAGCCGGGCAGGCGCGCGTCCTTGGCCTCGGCAAAGCGGCAGGCCTCGATCAGGGGGTCACGCTCGCGCAGGCGCTCGGGCATCTGTTCATAAAGCAGCCCCTCGCGGATGCCATAGGCGGAAATCGCGATGTCGCGGGGCCGGAAGCGGTCCGTGAGGCGCACGAGCACCTCGGAGGCGACCGGCAAAAGCCTCATCCGCGTGGAGGAGACGCCGCAGCGCGCGCGCAGGGCGTCGGGGTCAGAGGCTGCGATATGGGCGGCGGTGGCGTGCACGTCCTCGGAGGTCATGCGGTATTCGTGGAGCACGCGCAGCGGGTAGTCGCGGCGGTCCATGTCCACGCGTGCGAATGCGCGCCAGGACCCGCCCACGAGGAAGAGCCTGTTGCGCTGTTTGCCCAGGGCATCGGCCATGCGGGTCAGGTGGGCGTCGATCTCGGTCGCGCGCGCGTCGGGCGTGTCCATGAGGCCAAGCTTTAGCGGGCCGAGCGGCGATGTCTCGCGGCGGCCGACTTTGCCGCCCTCGATTTCGGCGAGCTCCATAGAGGAGCCGCCGATGTCGCAGACGAGCCCGTAGCTGCCTGGCCAGCCCAGAAGGATGCCTTGCGCAGACAGACGCGCCTCTTCCCGTCCGTCGATGACCCAGATTTTGAGGCCGGTGAGCTTTTCGACTTCGGCCCGGAAGGCGGCGCCGTCGCTGGCGTCGCGGACGGCGGCGGTGGCCACAGCAGTGAGGTCCTTGACCCCTGCGCCGAGCGCCACGGCCACAAAGCGCGTCATGGCGGACAGCGCGCGTTCGCGCCCCTCGGGGTTCAGCTTGCCGGTTTCGCCGAGCCCGGTCCCAAGGCCACAGAGGATCTTTTCGTTGTAAAAGTAGGCGGGCGACCGCGCGGCGCCGTCAAAGATGACCAAGCGCACGGAGTTTGATCCCACGTCGATCACGCCAACGCGGCTGAGCCGCCGCGCGGTCGGATCGTCGAACAGCGGGCGCCCGAACGGGCCCCAATCGTCGAGGTCACTGCCTTGGCCGTCCATGATCCTCCCCCAGGCTGGACGGGGGAGTGATGCCTTGCCCGGGCGCGTGCGTCAATCGTCGGTGGTGTGCGTCAATTTGGGCACGTCGCTGGCGCCTGCCGACCCGCGGCCCGACAGCGACGGGTTTTCCATGAAAAAGCGGTGGCAGTTGAACGCAAATTCCTCGCCCAGGGGCGCGCGGGTGAAGGAGCCGTCGGCGTTCATCACCCAGCTTTGCGCCACGTCGGCGAGGTTCGCGGCCATGACCTGGCTGACGATCTGGGCTTTCACGGTTTTGTTCTTGGCCTCGATCAGCGTCTCAACCCGGCGGTTGAGGTTCCTGCCCATCCAGTCGGCGGAGGAGATGAACACGCGCGCCTTGTTCGACGGCAGCCCTGCGCCGTTGCCGAAACAGACGATGCGGGAGTGTTCGAGGAAGCGCCCGATGACGGATTTGACGCGGATGTTTTCCGACAGCCCCCGCACGCCTGGCCGCAGCCCGCAGATGCCGCGCACGACGAGGTCGATTTTGACGCCATTCTGCGACGCGCGGTAGAGCGCGTCGATCACTTGCGGCTCGATGAGCGAGTTCATTTTCGCCCAGACTTGCGCCGGGCGGCCTGCCTTTGCGTGTTCGATTTCGGCGTCGATCAGTTCGATCAGCCGCGCCTTGAGCGCGAAGGGGGATATGGACAGGTTTTCGAGCGTGTCTGGCTCCGCGTAGCCGGACAGGAAATTGAACACCTTTGTCGCGTCGCGCCCGAGCGTCGCGTCGCAGGTAAAGAGGCTGAGGTCGGTGTAAACGCGCGCGGTGCCGGGGTGGTAGTTGCCGGTGCCGTAATGGGTGTAGGTGACGAGCTGGTCGCCCTCCCGCCTCACAACGGTCGAGATTTTCGCGTGGGTTTTCAGCGTCATAAAGCCGTAAACGACATGCGCGCCGGAGCGTTCGAGGCGGCGGGACTGGCGGATATTTGCGGCCTCGTCAAAGCGGGCTTTGAGTTCCACCAGGGCGGTCACCGACTTGCCGTCCTCTGCCGCCTCGCAAAGCGCGGCGACGATGGGGCTGTCTTTGGATGTGCGGTAGAGCGTTTGTTTGATCGCGACCACATGGGGATCGCGGGCGGCCTGTTGCAGGAAACGCACCACCATGTCGAAGGTCTCGTAAGGGTGGTGCAGCAGCATGTCCTTTTGACGGATTGCCGCGAACATGTCGCCGTCATGGTCCTGAACGCGCTCAGGCACGCGGGGCGTGAAGGAGGGCCAAAGCAGGTCGGGCCGTTCGTCAGTGACGAGCTCGGACAGGTCCGCCATGCCGACAAGGCCCTCGATTTCGATCACCTCTTCGTCGGTGACGTCAAGCTCGTCCATGATCAGGGATTTCAGCCGGGTGGGCGCACCGGCAGAAAGCTTCATGCGCACCACTTCGCCGCGGCGGCGGCGTTTGAGGGCGGTTTCGAACTCCCGCACGAGGTCCTCTGCCTCCTCCTCCAGTTCCAAGTCGCTGTCGCGGAGGATGCGGAAGGCGCAGTGGCCTTTGAGTTTGTAGCCCGGAAAGAGCCGCTCGATATGGATGAGCAGCAGCTCCTCCGTAGGGAGGATGCGGCGGGTGCCCTCGGGGGAGGGGAGCGTCCAGAACCGGCGCAGCTGGCCCGGGATCGGCAAAAGCGCGCGCAGGATGGATTTGTCGGATTTCCGTTCAAGTTCGAGCGCGAGCGAGAAGCCCATATTGGGCAGGAACGGGAACGGGTGCGCAGGGTCGATGGCGAGCGGCGACAGCACGGCGAAGACCTGGTTGACGAACACATCGTCAAGATGCGTGCGGTCGGCGTCGGTGAGCGCGTCCGCCGATAGGATCGTGATCCCGGCGTCCTCCATCAATGTGCGCAGATCGGCGAGCACGACCTGCTGGCGCAGCATCAGCGCGCGGGCGTTCGCGTTAATCAGCTTGAGCTGTTCGGCGGGGCTGAGCCCGTCGGCGGCTGGTGTCGTGTTGCCTGCCTGTGCCAGTTCGCGCAGGCCTGCCACGCGGACGGTGTAGAACTCATCCAGGTTCGTGGCCGAGATCGACAAAAACCGCAGCCGTTCGAGGAGCGGGACCTTGGGGTTCTCCGCCTCCTCCAGAACGCGCCAGTTGAAGCCCAGCCAGCTGAGCTCGCGGTTGTTGAAGCGGGCGGGGCTTTCGATGTCGAAATCAGGCTCCACCACCGCGCGGGCGTCGGAGTGCAGGAAATCGGCATGGGTCGTGGTATCGACGAGAGTGTCCATTGGGTGCACCAAGCGGGAGAGCTGACAGGGCTGTGTGACAGGGGTTTGTAACGGCGCAGTGTCGCGCTATTCGGCGGCGGCGTCCAGCACCCGGGCGGCCAGAGCGGTCGTAATCTTGCGCTTTTCGCTCAAAGACAGGTGATCGAGTGCGGCGATGACGCGTGCGGCGTCTGCGTAGGACCGTTCCATGCGCGCCACGAGGTAGCCCACGAGGTTGGGTGCGGGGATAAGCTGGCGGTCAGCCATCAGTTTGATCAGGATCGCTTGGAGCGTGGCGTCGTCGGGGGGGCCTATGGGCACAACGGTCGTGGCCTCCATCCGGCTTTTGAGATCGGGCAGGCGCAGGCCCCAGAGCGGCGGCGCCTGGCGCGCGGTCAAAAGCAGCGCGTGGCCCTCGGCGGCCAGGTTGTTGTGCAGGTGAAAAAGCGCTTCTTCGGCCTCGGCGTTGCCTGCGACTGCGTCGGCGCCATCGACGGCCACAGGTGTAGATGCGCGGTGGGGGAGGTTGGCCGCGTCCACCACCGCCGCGCCCTGGGCCTGCGCCCAAATCTGGAGAAGGTGGGTTTTGCCCGCGCCTGTGGCGCCTATGAGGATCAGCTTGCCGTTGGGCCAGCGTTCGGGCGCGGTGAGCATGGCGCGTGCGGTTTCGCTCGCGGTGCCGGGGTGGAAATCAGCGGCGCCGTAGGACACCCCAACGGGCAGCTCAAAGCTGAGCTGGTTAGTCATCGTCGCCGAATTCTCCGGTCCCGCGGTAGAGGAGCCCGTCCTTGTATTCGCCCACGAAAAAGCGCGCCAAGACGCCGATGGCGGCGGCGACGGGGACAGCCACGAGGAGGCCCACAAAGCCAAAGATCGCCCCAAAAACCGACAGCGCCAGCAGGAGCCACACGGGGTGCAGGCCCACGGAGTTGCCCACGAGTTTGGGCGTCAGCACGTTGCCCTCGGCCAATTGGCCCACCCAAAAGATCACGGCCACGATCACGATGCGCATCCAGTCCGTCTCGCCGCCCTCAAGCGACCCCCAGAACTGAAAGATCGCGAGGCCCACGGCCAGTAGCCCGCCGATCAGCGCGCCAAGATACGGGATAAAGGTCACGAGGCCTGCGACAAAGCCCACGACGAGGCCAAATTGCAGCCCCACGACCATGAGCGCCACGGCGTAATACGTCCCTAAGATCAGGCAAACGGTGCCCATGCCGCGCACAAATCCCGCGATGACGGTGTCGATTTCCCGCCCCAGGCGGCGCACTGTGGCCAGGTGGTCGCGGGGGATCAGCCGGTCGACCTCCCGCACCATATTGTCCCAGTCAAGCAGCAGGTAGAACGCCACAACCGGCACGATCACGAAATAGAGCACGACATTCACGACCCCCGCCGCGGAGGTCAGGAGCGTGTTCACAAGCTCCGCCCCGCGGCTTTGGATCGTTTCCCCCACCGAGACGAGCGAGCGGCGCACAGTGCTCTCTTCATCCAAGATGGATGGGTAGGTTTCGACAAGAAAGTCGCGCAGGTTGGTGAAAATCGTGGGCGCCGCGTTAAAGAGCGACACGGCCTGTTCCACGAGTGTCGGCACCACGAGCAGCACGAGCAGGACAAAGAGCATGACGACCGCAAAGGTGATGATCACCGTGGCCAGAACCCGCGAACAGCCCAGCTTTTCCAGGCGGTCCGCCACAGGGTCGAGGAAGTACGCAATCGCGGCGCCGATGATAAAGGGCATCACGACCGATCCCAAATACCACAGCACAAGCGCGAGGATTAGGGCGGCGAGGCTCCAATACGTCGTTTGTGTGCGGGTGGGTAAGGCCATGGCGGATCCTAAGCTTGCTGTGCCTCCTAGGTCGGGGTTTCGTGGCGCGCTTGCAAGAGGAAAGCGCGCGGTGGCAGGTAGGGCGGCAGGTCAGGGAGGGCTCAGATGCCGGAGGATGCTGTGATTTCGGGCGGATGCCAGTGCGGCGCGCTGCGCTACCGCGTAAGCACTTTGGGGCGGTCATCGGTGTGCCACTGCCGGATGTGCGCGCGCGCTTTTGGCGGCTTTTACGCGCCGCTGGTAGTGGTTGAGGGGCTGGAGTGGGTGTCAGGTACGCCCAATTATTTCCAGAGCTCGAACGTCAGCCGTCGTGGGTTTTGCGCGGCCTGCGGGACACCTTTGACGCTTGAGAACCTGGATGGGAGCCTCGTGGAAGTCGCGACGGGGACGCTCGATGACCCCGAGATTGCGCCGCCTACGGTGCAGATCAATCGCGCCCATGGTCTGAGCTTTACCGATGGGATCGGAGGGCTGCCGGTGCCGGATGCGGAGGCGGTGGCTGATAATGAGGCGTGGAATGCGGGGGTGGTTTCGTATCAGCGGCGGTTGGAAGGCGAGTAACTAGTTTAGCGGCGAAGTGCTTGCCCGATGGGAACCATCGGGCCGCGCCGTTCCGCCCCCACGGGGCGGCGCGAACGCCACCCCTCGGAACGGCGCTACAGCTCAAAAGGGGCGGGCCACCGTTGCCCGCCACTTGCTGCGCCCTTAACGCTCCAGTATGCGGCTAGGAACCAGTTTCGCCGGAGAGCCCCATGCGCCTGAGCCGCTATTTCTTGCCCGTTTTGAAAGAAACCCCTGCGGAGGCGCAGATCGTCTCCCACCGGTTGATGCTGCGTGCGGGCATGGTCAAGCAGGCGAGCGCGGGGATTTACTCCTGGCTGCCGCTCGGGCTCAAGGTGCTGACAAAGATCAAACAGATCGTGGACGAGGAGCAGGCGCGCGCAGGCCATATCCCGGTCCTGATGCCCACCATGCAGTCGGCGGACCTGTGGCGCGAAAGCGGCCGCTATGATGACTACGGCGAGGAGATGCTGCGCATCAAAGACCGCCATGAGCGCGACATGCTTTTCGGGCCCACGAATGAGGAGCAGATCACCGATATCTTCCGCTCTTATGTGCGGTCCTACAAGGACCTGCCGCTGACGCTGTATCAGGTGCAGTGGAAGTTCCGCGATGAACGCCGCCCCCGCTTTGGCGTCATGCGCGGGCGCGAGTTCTATATGAAGGACGGGTATAACTTCGACCTGACGAAGGAGGCCGCGCTGCACGCTTATAACCGCCACCTCGTCAGCTATCTGCGCACCTATGAGCGGATGGGCTTGCAAGCGATCCCCATGCGCGCCGACAGTGGCCCGATTGGGGGCGACGACACCCATGAATTCCTCGTCTTGGCCGAAACGGGCGAGAGCGAGGTGTTCTATGACAGCCAGATCACCGACCTGAAGTTCGGGGACCGCGAGATCGACTATGACGACGTCGATCAATGCCGCGGCGTGCTGGAGGAATTCACATCTCGCTACGCGCGCACGGATGAGACCCATGATGAGGCGCTTTTTGAGGAGGTGCCGGAGGATCGGCGCCGGTCTGCCCGTGGGATCGAGGTGGGGCAGATATTCTATTTCGGCACCAAGTATTCGGAAAGCATGGGCGCCAAGGTTCAGGATGCCGATGGCGCGCAGGTGCCGGTGCATATGGGCTCCCACGGGATCGGGGTGAGCCGCCTGGTGGGCGCGATCATTGAGGCGTCCCATGACGATAAGGGCATCATTTGGCCCGAGGGGGTCACGCCGTTCCATTGCGGGATCGTGAACCTCAAGCAGGGCGATGCAGAAGCCGACGCGGCCTGCGACAGCCTTTATGCGCAGCTCAGCGCTGCCGGGCTTGAACCGCTCTATGACGACCGCAACGAGCGCGCGGGGGGCAAATTTGCCACCATGGACCTGATCGGGCTGCCGTGGCGGATCACGGTGGGGCCGCGGGGCCTCAAAAACGGCGTGGTGGAGGTGACCTCCCGTCGGACGGGCGAGAGCGAGGAGATGACGCCAGAAGCCGCCGTGGCGCGGATCGTGGCGCTCTACGCCTAGGGGGTTGCGCGCGCGGTCCCGCGTGGGATGATTGCGACTGTACCCGCCCCGGCAGACAGGGCTATCAATGCGCCGAAAGCTGGGGAGGCGGACCATTTGGCAAAGGGCATACTGTCGCGACTGATGGGCGGTTTGGGCCGCTTCGGCGACGCGCCCGAGCCCGAACCCGGTGCCGAGCCCGGTGCCGCGCCGCAGCCACAGATGGCGGCAGGGCTAGTCCCCGAGCCGGGGCCTCAGCCAGACGACGATCCCGTCGTGGAATACGAAGGCGATCTGCGCAACGCGCTGCGCCGTGACCTGCCATCCTTGGCGCTGCGCAGCCATGATGGGGCGACCACCGATCTAAGCGCGCTCAACAGCCCTGCTGTGCTCTTTACCTTTCCCCATCTAGGCGTGGCCGGTGTGCCCTGGCCCGAGGGCTGGGATCAGGTGCCCGATGCGGATGGGTCGGCGGCGCTGGCCTGTTCGTTTCGCGATGCGATGGACGATTTCGAGCGCTTCGGGATCAAAGACCTCTTTGGCGTCAGCTCCCAAACGGTGCCGGAACTGCGCGAAGCGGCGCACCGGCTTGCCCTGCCGTTCCCGGTCCTGTCTGACCCGCGTCTTCAACTGGCATTCGAAATCGACTTGCCGCGGGTCTTTGTGGCCCATCAGAGCTACTTTGCGCCCACGGTGCTCGTCGTTCAGCGCGGGGTCGTTGTGGCCGGGCTTCAACCCGGGCGGGAGCCTGCAACGGCTGCGGCGCGGCTGCTCACCCGCCTCAAAGAGGTCACAGCAGAGCAGCGCCGCGCGGCGCAGGAGGCTAAGGAATGACCGGATCGCGCGCCTTTGCGGGCTATGAGTGGATGATCGCCTGGCGCTATGTCCGCGCTCGCCGCGCCGAGGGCGGCGTGAGCACAATGACCTGGATTTCGATCATCGGTATCATGCTCGCGGTGGCGGCATTGATCATCACGCTCGCTGTGCGTGCCGGGTTTCGGACCGATTTCGTGGACACGATCCTGGGCGCGAACGCTCATGTGACGGTCTACCACACGGCGGACTTCACTGATACCGGGATGGGCATCCCTTTGATCGAGGACTACGCTGGCGTGGCGGCGCGCGTCGCGGCGATCCCGGGTGTGACCCGTGCGGCGCCTTTGGTGCGTGGGCAAGTCATGGCCAATGTCCGCGACCGCAACACAGGCGTGGAGGTCTACGGCATCACCGCAGACGACCTGGCTGGCGTGCCGCGCGTGGCCAATGCGGAGGCCGCGATTGGGTCCCTGAGCGACTTCGACGCGGGCGTTGCCATCGGGTCCGGCGTGGCGCGGGAGCTTGGGATCGGGCTCGGTGATCCGGTCAAGCTTATATCCCCCAACGGGGTGCGTACCGCCTTTGGGACGACGCCGCGGGTCAAATCCTACCCGGTCACCTACATCTTTACCGCCGGGCGCTTCGACATCGATAACACCCGGATTTACATGCCGTTTTCGGAGGCGCAGCTGTTTTTCAACCGCGACGGGGTCGCGACCGAGATCGAGGTGATGGTCGATGATCCCGAAAACATCGATGCCTTTCGCGCGGCGCTGAACCAGGCGAGCGGGCCGCGCACGCTGCTGTGGACCTGGCAGGATCAGGCGTCGAGCTTTCTGAGGGCGCTGACGATCGAGGACAACGTGATGTTCGTGATCCTGTCGGTGCTCGTGCTGCTGGCAGCGATGAACATCGTGTCAGGCATCATCATGTTGGTGAAAAACAAGGGGTCCGATATCGGCATCCTGCGCACAATCGGCTTAAGCGAGGGCGCGGTGCTGCGGGTGTTTTTCCTGTGCGGTGCCGGGATCGGGCTGGTGGGGACGCTGCTCGGTGTGATCCTGGGCGTTGCGTTTGTGTTGAACATCCAGGCGATCTTTAGCGTGGTCAATTACCTCTCCGGCGGGGGGGTCTGGGACCCGTCGATCCGGGGGCTCTACGAGCTCCCCGCGGAGTTGCGCGCCTGGGATGTGGCGCGGTCGGTGGGGCTGTCGCTGATTTTGTCCTTTACCGTCACGATTTTTCCGGCGCGGGCGGCGGCGCGTCTGAACCCGGTGGAGGCGCTGCGCTATGAGTGAGGTGCTGGAACTCAAGGGGATCGGTAAGGGCTACAATGCCGGTAAGCCCAATGAGATCGTTGTGTTGCGCGACCTCAACCTGACGCTCGCAGCGGGGGAGATTGCCGCGTTGGAGGCGCCGTCGGGGTCGGGCAAGTCAACGCTCCTTCATATCGCGGGGCTGCTCGATGCGCCCGACGCGGGCCAAGTGGTGGTAGCAGGCGAGGCCGCGGGGCGCAGCGACCGGCAGCGCACGGCGCTCAGACGCTCCACGCTGGGGTTTGTCTACCAGTTCCACCATCTGTTGCCGGAATTCAGCGCGTTGGAGAATATCTTGCTGCCGCAACTCGCCGCGGGTCAGAGCCGCCGCGCCGCGACGGAGCGGGCCATGACGCTTTTGGGAGAGGTGGGGCTAAGCGCCCGCGCCACCCACCGCCCGGCGGAGCTATCGGGCGGCGAGCAGCAGCGCGTGGCCTTTTGCCGGGCGCTGGCGAACCGGCCCAAGGTGCTTTTGGCCGATGAGCCCACCGGCAATTTGGACCCCGATACGTCCGACACGGTGTTTGACGCGCTGCTCAGGCTGGCGCGGCAAGACGGGATGGCGGCGCTCGTGGCCACCCATAACCCTGCGCTTGCGGCGCGGATGGACAGGCGGCTGCGCTTGGTGGCTGGGCAGATTGAGGAGGCTCCATGAAAGTATCGGTGGATCAGATCAGGCAGGCATCCCGAGACGCCCTGACGGCCGCAGGCGCGGCCCCCTGGGTGGCCGCGTCAGTGGCAGAGGCCGTCGCGCAGGCGGAGGCCCATGGCAACGTCATTTGCGGGCTCTATTACTTGGAATCCTACGTGCTCCAGCTCCGCTCGGGGCGGGTTAGCGGCACGGTGGAGCCTGAGGTGACACGGCCAAAGCCCGGTGCCGTGTTGGCCGACGCACGGTTTGGCTTTGCGCAGCCTGCGTTTGAGCGGGGCCTGCCTGTGGCGCTCGACGCTGCGCGGGATCAGGGGATCGCGCTCTTTTCCGTGGCGCATTCCCACACATGCACGTCGCTGGGCTACTTTACCGAACAGATTGCGCGGGCGGGGTGTGTGGCCATCGGCATGACGAATGCGTCCGCCATCGTGTCGGCGCCCGGTGGGGCAAAGCGGATGCTTGGGACGAACCCTTTGGCGTTTTCGGTGCCGCGGGACGGCAGCGGGCTGGCGCTGCATTTCGACAGCTCCACCTCTGCCGTGGCGTTGGGCAAGATCACCATGGCTAAGGCCGCGGGGGAGCGTATTCCCGAAGGCTGGGCCGTGGATGCGGACGGGGCGCCGACGACTGATCCTGCGGCAGCGTTGCAGGGCTCGCTTGTGTCTGCGGCGGGCTACAAGGGCTGGGGGCTTGGCCTCCTGGTGGAGGTTTTGGCCGCCGCTTTGACTGGGTCGGTGGCGTCGCGGGATGTGTCGGGGCTCAAGCTGTCGGACGGTCCGCCCCATGGGCTGGGGCAGAGCTATATCGTGATCTCACCCGATGTGTTCGCAGCCGATTTCGCGGGGCACCTGGCCGCGCTAGAGGCCGTGGTGACGGCGGATCCTGGCGCGCGTCTGCCCGGCGCGGCGCGGGCGCCTAAGGCAGAGATTGACGTGCCCGACGCGCTTTGGGAGCTTACACAGTCACTCGCTGCATAGCCCGCTGCGCGGTGCGCCCGGCCACGCGATAAAGGTCTGCGCGGGCGGAAGTGGCCCCAGGGGGATGTCTTGCGATATCAACGCTTTGAGGCGTTCTGTGCGCGCACCCATCGGGTCAAGCAAGGCGCAGCAGGTATATTCAGCCACAAGGCTCGCCTGCTGTTCATAGCCGTAGCTCAGGAACGGCTGCGTGTCGCCGGGGTCAAAGAGGTAGGGGTCGTCGAGCCGCACATGCTCTGCCGCGGCTTTGAGCGGGTGGTAGCCCGTGCGGTCGCGGTTCTGCCATTGCCAGACATGGGTCATCTCATGGGCAAAGAGCAGCACGTCATAGAGGTTCACGGCCTCCGGGTAACCAGGCACGAAGTCTTTGAGCGACCAGCTTTCAGACAGGAACACACGGTTGAACGCCACAAGCGCCGCGGGGTTGAGCGTCACTGGCCCGGTGCGCGCGGGTAGCACACGCTCCTGACAGGTCACGCGGGGCCGAGGTGGGAGCGTGACGTCGATGGACCCGAGCGGGGCGTGGCCCACCAGGCGGATTTTCTGGGTATCAAGAGACGGGCCAAAGAGGTCGTCCACTAGCGCGGCCTCGTTCATCGTCAGCGGGCGACCGCACGCGGCGAGGAGGACAAGGAGGATCAGCGCGCGCATGATGGAAAACGGCAATCTAACATGCGGACGAGCCTAGCAGTCTTTTCCGCCAGGTGGGACCCACCGGGCGACCGCAAGCATGATCTACGCGACTTGCACCCCTTGGCTCCATACCCCGCGCAGGAGCGGGGTATCAGACAGCGCGCGCACGCGAACCACATCGCCGCGCAGCCCAGGCGCCAGCGCGCCGCGGTCGCTGAGCCGCGCGGCGCGCGCGGGGTTGCGCGTGACGGTGGCCACCGCGCGCGGCAGATCATCCCAAAGCTCGGCGAGCTTGAACGCCGCCAGCAGCAGCGCGGACGGGACATAGTCCGATGACACGATATCGAGGAGCCCGGCCTCAGCCAACTCAGAGGCCGCGACATTGCCGGAATGCGATCCGCCGCGGATCAGGTTGGGCGCGCCCATCATCACGGCAATGCCGGTTTCGCGGCAGGCCTCCGCAGCTTCCCGCGTGGTGGGAAACTCCGCAAAGCCCACGCCGTTTTCAGCGGATTTCGTAACATGGGCCGCGGTGGTGTCGTCATGGCTGGCGAGCACTGCGCCCAAGCGGGCGGCCTCGGCCACGGCGCCGGCCTCGTGCTTTGCGCCAAAGCGGGCCTGCAGGCCCTTGAGGTTTTTCACATGGGCCTCAAAATCCGCGTCATCCATGCCGCGTTTCTTAGCGACGTAGGTCTTGAGCTGGGTGAGGTCGCTGAATTGCCGCTGGCCCGGCGTGTGATCCATGAGGCTCACGATGCCCACGCGATCCTCGGGGCCAAAGCGGGCCAGCTCCTCCAGCAGCGTTTCGGAACAGATTTCAGCGCGCAGATGCAGGAAATGGCTGATCTTGAACACGCCCTGGGCGCGCGCGGCCAAAAGCTCATTGGCGAGCGTGCGGGCGTAGTCGATATAGCGGCCCTTGCCGGAATGGATCGAGCCCGCGCGCATCGCGTCAAAGACCGTTGTGATCCCGGTGGAGGCGAGCTCCGCATCATGGGCCACGAGCGCAGGCAGGTGTGGCCAGTCGACCGAGGGGCGCGGTTCAATGTGGCGTTCTAGGTTGTCGGTATGAAGCTCCACGAGCCCCGGCACCACGTAATCGCCCGCGCAGTCGGTAGCGCCTTGGGGCACGCCGGTGCCCTCAGCGATGTCGGTGATTTTGCCCGCCTTGATGGTGATCTGCCCCGTGATGACCGCGTCAGGCAGCACCAGCCGCGCATTGGCCAGGCACAGGTTCGCGGCGGGGTGTTGGTGCGTATCGGGCGTGGGGGCGGGGGAGAGTGCGTTCATGGATCGGTTCCGATTAGGCTGCGGGCGCGGGAGCAAGCAGGGCTAGGGCACGGGCGACGGTATCTGCGAGCGGCCCGTCATTGGCCAGATGAAGCGTGGGAAGGTCGGGGGGCAGCGGCTTGTCCGCCTCTGCCAGGCGTTTGGCGATTTCCTCCGGCGTTTCGCGGCCCCGTGCGGCCAGGCGCGCCGCCAATGTGTCAGGTCGGGCGGTGATGTTGAGGATCGTCAGGTTGGGAAAGGCCTGCGCCGCCGCGGGCAGGGCCTTGCGCGAAAAGTTAGCAAGGCAGGTGGCGCCGCGGGCAAGCTCACCCGTCACGCTGGCTGGGATCCCATAGGAGAGCCCGTGCGCGCCCCAATGGACCGCAAAGGCGCCTTGGGCGGCGCGGGCAGCGAACTCGGCTGGCGTCACCGCCTCATAGTCCTCACCGCCTGCGTCTTTGGCGCGGGTGATCGTGCGGCGAACAAGCTGTGCATTCGGCAGCGCGGCAGCGAGCGCGGCCATCACGCTGTCTTTGCCCACGCCCGAGGGGCCGACGACGGCGATGAGCCGCCCGTTCATGCGGCCATCCCGGGGGTAAAGCGGCTCACATCGATTTCGCGGTCGCAGACGCGGGCCCGCGCGGCCTCGTCGTGGAAAATACCGATTATGGCCGCGCCGCGGGCCTTGGCGGCCTCAATCAGGCTCAGCACTACCTCGCGGTTGGCGGCGTCGAGGCTGGCGGTCGGCTCATCCAGGAGCAGGGCGGGGTAGGTGTGGGCAAAGCCGCGCGCGATGTTCACGCGCTGCTGTTCCCCGCCCGAAAACGTTGTGGGCGACAGCGACCAGAGCCGCTCCGGGATGTTGAGCTGGGACAAAAGCGCCTCTGCACGGGCTATGGCGGCCTCTGCGGGAACACCAAGCGCGCGGAGCGGCTCGGCGACGACATCGCGGGTGGCCACGCGCGGCACGACGCGCAGGAACTGACTGACATAGCCCAGAACATCGCGGCGGATGGCGATGACATCGCGCGGCTCGGCCTGGACGAGGTCCGTGCCCCCAATGCGGATTTCGCCCGACTGCGCCAGATAGTTGCCGTATATCATGCGCATCAGCGTCGATTTTCCTGCGCCCGAGGCGCCCGTCAGCGCCACACATTCGCCAGGCGCGACATGCAAGGACACGCCAGACAGTACCTCAATCACCGCGCTCCCCTGGTTGTGGAGCGTAAAGGTCTTGGACACATTGCGAAGTTCAATCATCTCTCACACCTGCAAAACGGAACTGACGAGGAGTTGGCTATAGGCGTGCTGCGGATCGTCGAGCACCTGATCGGTGAGCCCGGCCTCCACCACGCGGCCGTCTTTCATGACCATGAGCCGGTCGGCCAGCAGCCGCACGACGGCCAAATCATGGGTCACGATGATCGCGGACAATCCCATGTCGCGCACCAACCCGCGCAAAAGGTCCAAAAGCCGCGCCTGCACCGACACGTCGAGCCCGCCCGTGGGCTCGTCCATGAACACAAGCCGCGGCCCGGTCACCAGATTGCGCGCGATCTGCAACCGCTGCTGCATCCCGCCTGAAAATGTCGTGGGACGGTCATCGACGCGGGCGGCGTCAATCTCCACCCGTTCGAGCCAATCGGTGGCCTTGCCGCGGATGTCGCCATAGTGGCGCTCCCCCACGGCCATCAGCCGCTCGCCCACATTGCCGCCCGCGCTGACACCCATGCGCAGCCCGTCGCGCGCATGCTGATGAACAAAGGCCCAGTCCGTGCGCCCAAGCATCCGCCGCTCCGGCTCCGACATGGCAAGCGTATCGCGGGGGCCGTCGGTGCGGGTGTCAAAGACTACCTCGCCACAATCGGGCGTCAGATGGCCCGCCAAGCAGTTGAGCAGCGTCGACTTGCCCGAGCCGCTTTCACCTACGATACCCATGACCTCCCCCGGATGAAGGTCAAAGGACACATCTTCGCAGCCAATATGGGCACCGTATCGCTTGCCCACGCCGCGTACTGAGAGCAACGGGTTCATGCTGCCCCTTTCTTTCGTCCAAAAATACTTCCGCCGGAGGCATGCTCGACGGCGCGGCTTGACGCGCCCTGACCCGCGGCGCGCCGGCATTCGCAGTAATCCGTGTCGGAACACACAAACATCCGGCCGCCCGCGTCGTCGACGATGACCTCGTCGAGGTAGCTGTCGTCAGAGCCACACAGGCCGCAGGCGTGTTGGGCCTTGGTGGCCTCGAACGGGTGGTCCTCGAAATCCAGGCTGACGACCTCTGTGTAGGGCGGCAGCGCGTAGATGCGCTGTTCGCGACCCGCGCCAAAAAGCTGGATCGCCTCCATCCCGCTGAGCTTTGGGTTGTCGAATTTCGGGATTGGCGACGGGTCCATCACGTAGCGCCCTTCGACCTTGACCGGATAGGCGTAGGAGGTGGCGATATGGCCGTGACGGCTGATGTCTTCGTAGAGTTTGACGTGCATGAGCCCGTATTCTTCGAGCTCGTGCATCTTGCGGGTCTCGCTCTCGCGCGGCTCAAGGAAGCGCAGGGGTTCGGGGATGGGCACCTGGTAGACGAGGATCTGCCCCTCGCTCAGCTGCGTCTCTGGAATGCGGTGACGGGTTTGGATCACCGTGGCCTCGTCCGTGGCCGTGGTGGTCGCAACCCGGGCTGTGCGCTCAAAAAAGCTGCGGATGGATACCGCGTTGGTGGTGTCATCGGCGCCCTGATCGATCACCTTGAACCGGTCCTCGGGCGTCAGCACCGCCGCCGACACCTGCACCCCGCCGGTGCCCCAGCCATAGGGCATGGGCATCTCGCGGGAGGCAAACGGCACCTGATAGCCCGGGATCGCGAGCCCCTTAAGGATCGCGCGGCGGATCATCCGCTTTGTTTGTTCGTCGAGATAGGCGAAGTTATACTCGGTCATATCAACGCGCCTTGAGGGAGGGCCGCACCATGGGTGAAGCAATTTTGGGGCTCATCATCTTGGGTCTTGTGGCGATGGTCGTGATCAACGCGCGCAATACGCGCCGCGAGACGCGGCGTCGCGATAGCCTGCACCAAACCGACGCGGGGACATGGGTCTGGATCGACTACGACGGCCGAGAGCGCCGGTCGGAGACCCATCCCGACGGTCCCGATGGCGCGTGGTACGTCTCCACGCGGGGCGGCGGTGTCAGCTCCGACGGTGGCTTTTTTGACGGTGGCGGCGGCGGCGATGGCGGTGGGGGCGGCGGCGACTAGCGTCATAAGAGCCCCCGGTCCGTGAGCGCGGCGCGCAGGGCGTCCGGCCCGGTGAAATGGATCGCATCCATGCCCGCCGCTTTCGCGCCGATGCAGTTATGGAGCCCGTCATCGATGAACACGCAGCGTTCTGCGGCCACGCCCGCGCGATCGCACAAGAGCTTATAGATCGCTACGCTGGGTTTGATCATCCCCACCTCGCCCGAGACGACCGTGACCTCGAACACCTCGCCCAGTTCTGGATGGACCTTTAGCCCCTCGGGCCAGGTCTCTGCCGACCAGTTGGTGATGGCGTGGATGGTCGTGCCTTTGGCCTTGAGCTCGTAGAGGATGTCCCAGGTGCCGGTGATCTTGTTGGGCACGGTGCGGGTGTAGTTTTCCACGTATTTGGTCAAAAGCGCGGCGTCCGCGGGGTCAGCTACCTCAATGGCTGCATCGGCAAAGCGCGCGCCAGCGTCCCCTGCGAGGTTGATTTTGTCAAAGTTGATGCGTTTCAGAAAGGCCGCTGTCGCCTCCGCCCCGATCTCGGGGGCCCAGGCCAGTGCGGGGTCCCAGTCGACAAGAACGGCGCCGATGTCAAAGACGACGATATCGGGGGTGTGGGATGTGTTTGCCATTATTCTGCGGCCTCCGGCATGCTGTGCGCGCCCGCCTCCCGGCGCAGTTTGCGCACGAGCTCGAGCTCTGATTGGAAGTCGACATAGTGGGGCAGTTTGATGTGCTCTAGGAACCCTGTCGCGTGGATATTGTCGGCGTGGTAGAGCACAAACTCCGTGTCTTGGGCGGGGGCGCCTTCGAAATCTTCGCCCAGTTCCTCCCACCGGAGCGCGCGGTCCACCAGCGCCATGGAAATCGCTTTGCGTTCGGATTGCCCAAAGACGAGCCCGTAGCCCCGCGTGAATTGCGGTGGCTCGGTTTTGGAGCCTTTGAACTGGTTGACGGTTTCGCATTCGGTGAGTGTGACCTCTCCGATGTCGACGGCAAAGCCGAGCTCTGGGATGTCCATTTCCACGGCCACGGTGCCGATGCGCAGCTCGCCCACAAAGGCGTGGTTGCGCGCGTAGCCGCGTTGGGTGGAATAGGCGAGGCCCAGCGTAAACCCTTCGTCCGACCGTGTCAGCGCCTGGAGCCTGAGCGCGCGGTCGGCGGGCATTTCCAGCGGTTCGCGGGTCAGGTCAGGGGGCGCTGTGTCGTCGTGCGGCGCCTCCTCAATCAGGCCCTCGCGGTTCAGGAACTCCGTGACGTGGGGCACGTCCGCGGGGTCTGTGTCCCGCACGGGCGCCTGAGCCACCTCGCCGTCGGCGGCGAGTTTAAAGTCGAGCAGGCGGTGGGTGTAGTCAAAGGTCGGCCCCAGAATCTGCCCCCCTGGTAGGTCCTTAAACGTGGCGGAGATCCGGCGGTCGCAGTCCATGGTGCCTGTGTCCACCGGCTCTGACGCGCCGAAGCGGGGCAGCGTCGTGCGGTAGGCCCGGATCAGAAAGATCGCCTCGATCAGGTCGCCGCGGGCTTGTTTGATGGCCAGCGCGGCGAGGTCGGGATCGTAGAGTGACCCTTCGGCCATCACGCGGGTGACCGACAGGCTCAGCTGTTCGCGGATTTGCGCGAGGCTGAGTTCGGCCACGTTCGTGTCGCCGCGGCGTTCCTCGGCGAGCCAGGCGTGTGCGTTCTCAATGGCGCGCTCGCCCCCTTTTACGGCGACATACATCAGGTGACCCTCGTGCTGCGTGGGAGCGCGGCGAGGCGCGCGCCGCAGGTGAAGACAAAGTCGAGCCCCCGGGGAAAGAGCCGGGCGTTGGCCTGAAACGCGGCGGTTTCGGGCAGGGACAGTGCGGCGCTGTCTTTGATCCCAGGGCCGGTGAGTGTGGCACCGGTTGCTGTGAGCGTGTCGCATTCCACGATGAGCGTTGCAGACCGGTCGGGGTAGTCGGAGCTGCCTTTGGGGTAGGTGTCGAGCGGGCCGAGCGCGTCCCAGGTGCCCAGGGCGAACATGCAGTGGGTGGGGCCCGCGATGGGCGCGCCGGTGTGGAACGCGATCCAACTGCGGACATCCGCGCAGTCGGCGGCGCCTGCGAGGTAGATGGGCGTGTCGGTGTCGCACAGCGTCAGGATCACCGTGCCTGCGGCAGTCGACAGCGGCGCGGGGGGCGCGGCACCGGTGATCTCGTGGATGGTGCCTGGGCGGGCCGTCGCCTCCATCACCGCGCGAAAGGCGTGGGCGGCGGCGATGGCGGGGTCGGCGAAGCCGCCGGAAAGCGCGGTGGGCTGCATCAATCGTCTCCTCGCACCATGGTGAAAAAGTCGACTTTGGTCGCGGCGGCCTTGGCGGCGCGGGTGGCTTTGGCGGCGTGGCGTTCGGCGGCCAGCGGGTCGATGACCTGCGCACGCGTTGTTGCCCCGGCGGGGGACTGCATCAGCGCATCGACCAGGGCCGCGGCCTCTGCGTCGTCTTTGCGGCGGCCTTGGATATAGGCGTGGCCGACCTCGCCCGTCTCCAGCCGCAATGCGCAGCGGGTGACCGTCATTTCGCCGAGGTTAAAGGGCGCGCCCGTGGCACCCGCCCGCCCGCGCACCATGGTCGAGCCGATCTCCGGCTGGCGCAGCCAGGTAAAGGCCGGGCGCGGCCCGGACGCGTCGAGGAGCGCGGTCACGCGACCCGCGGGCGCTTTTGCCAGGAGGCCCATCCAAGCTTTGCGATCTGTGTGATCGTCGGCGAGGTCTTTCATCTCGACAACTTTCTGTCATCCTATACAACTAGACATATCTTATCAGATTGCGCGGCGCCTGACAGGGGAGATTTGTGAAGATTGCATGACAGGGCCCCGAAAACCCCGATCTGGCGGGCCATCGCGGACGCGCTGCGCGCGGATTTGGCGGAGGGGCGCTATGCGCCGGGCGACCGTTTGCCGACGGAGGCGGCCCTGGCGGAGCGGTTTGGCGTCAACCGCCACACTGTGCGCCACGGTCTGGCGGCCCTGGTTGACGAAGGGCTGGTGCGCACGCGCCGGGGGGCCGGTGCCTTTGTGGCGGCCACGCCCACCGACTATCCCATCGGGGCGCGTGTGCGGTTCCATGAGAACCTGATTGCCGCCGGGAGGCGCCCGGAAAAGCGCGTGCTCGATGTGGAGGAGCGTGCGGCAACCGATGGCGAGGCGCGCGCGTTGGACATCGCAGTCGGCGCGGGCGTGTGCGCGTATCACGGGCTCTCCCTGGCGGATGGGCAGCCGATTGCGGTCTTTGAGAGCCTCTTTCCGCTCGTGCGGGTCCCGGGGATGGCGGCGGCGCTGCGGACGACGAGCAGCGTGACAGAGGCGCTGCGTGCAGGCGGCGTGGCCGATTACACGCGCGCCTCCACCCGGCTCACGGCGGTGCGGGCCACCGCGACGCAAGCCTTGCAGCTGGGTGTGGCAGAGGGCGATCCGCTGCTGCGCTCCTCGGCCGTGAATGTGGATGGGGCGGGTCAACCGGTGGAATTCGGGCGGACCTGGTTTGCGGGGGATCGGGTGACGCTGACGCTCGGGGCCTAGGCCCTAGGCGCTACCGCGCGTGGACGCCCATCATCAGCTTTTGCGCGTCGCCTTCGGTTTTGGCGATGAGGTACACCAGGTAGGGCGCGAAAAAGAGGATGCCGAGCGGGGGCGCGAGCAAGCCGAGTGTGATGCTGCCCCGTGTGAACCCGCCGCGCCAGGCCATCCAGAGGCCTGACAAGATCAGGTAGCAGGTGAAGTCGACGTTAAACTGTCCCTGCCATGTCATGGCCAAGATAGGACCAATGAAGTGCGGCAGGAGGTTGAGACCCTCCGTCGCGACAGCCGCGACGGTGAAGGCAAGGATGGTGACAGTGAACGCGATAAGCAGGATGCGGAAGCGGGTCATGGTGAGTGTCCTACGAGGGTTGAGGATGCGCGGGTCGCCACATGGGGCCCACAACTGCAAGAAGCACGAGCACATTCCAAAGCGCGTTGGGCCAGTGACCGGAGGTGATGGAGCCCACGCTGTCAAAGACAAACCAGGCCAGCACGCCCGTGAGCACGGATTTGCGCACGGCCTCGGGCGCGTGGTCGTAGACATGGGTTGAGAGCATCCAGATCATCACACCCCAGCCCACCAAGAACCCGCCCGTTAAGGCGGAGAGAAATCGGATCTCCTCCGACTGGTAGTCTGGAAAGCCGTCCACCGGCCATGTGAGGATATCAAGGCCGAGCCGCGCGAGCTCATTCGTCGCCGGGATCGTGCCCAGCGTGAGTGCGGGGCCAAAGAAGCCGATGACAATGGCCGACACTTTGAGCCATGCTTTGTGGGTGGCGTGGGTGCCCATGGGGTAATCCTTTTACTGTGTGAGGGGCGGGATAGGGCGCTCCCGGGGTGCCGGGCAATTACCTGGCAGGTAAGTGCGGCGCGCCGTGTCGTGGTATAGGATCGAGCCATGAGCGAGTTTGCCCAATCCCTAAAGACGTGGCGCGCGGCGCGGCGGTTCAGTCAGCTTCAACTGGCGCTGGAGGCCGATATCTCCGCCCGGCATTTGTCGTTCCTCGAAACCGGGCGCGCGCGGCCCAGTCGGGAGATGGTGGCGCGGTTGGGCGAGGCGCTCGAGATGCCGTTTGACGCGCGCAATCAGATGCTGACCCAAGCGGGCTTTGCGGTGCGCTACCGGGGGCGCGATTGGGATGACGCGGATATGGCGCCTGTCCGGCGGGCGGTCTCCTGGCAGTTGGAGCGGCACATGCCCTATCCGGCGCTGGCGCTCGATCGGCTTTGGACCATTCGGGAGGCCAACGGGGTAGCGCGGGCGCTCTTTGGTGGTTTGGGTGTGGGCGTTGGGGACAGCCTGATTGACCTGATGATGAACCCGGCCTTGCCCGGGCTGGTAGAGAACTGGGCAGAGGTCGCCCATCACGCCGCGATCCGTCTGCGGACCGAAAGCGCCGCGTTGGGCGGCGTGCCGGCGTTTGAGGCGGCGCTGCGTTACCTTTCGGCGGTGCCTAAGCCCAACGTCGTGCCCACCAGTCCCGTGATCCCGACGGTTCTGCGGCAGGGCGAGGTGCGGCTGGCGATGTTTGCCACGATTGCGCAGTTTGGCACGCCCGAGGATCTGCTGCTCGATGACCTGAAGGTGGAGCTCTATTTCCCGATGGACGACGCGACGGAGGCGGCGTTTGCGCAGATGGCGGCGGCGGTAGCGAGCTAGGTGGGGTGAAACCCCACCATACGGGCGGACCTAGCCGCCGTATTTTTCCAGGAACTCTTCGGCGCGCAGGCCGCGGAATTCAGTCAGCGTCGCGCGCAGTGTCTCGTGGGGCCAGTCCCACCAGGCCAACGCGATGAGGCGCTCTGCGATCTCGGGCGGTTGGCGCTGGCGCAGCGGTGTGGCTGGGGTGCCTGCGACGATCATGTAAGGGGCCACGTCTTTGGTCACCACCGCGCCCGCGGCAACAACCGCGCCGTGGCCCAGTGTGACCTCTGGCTTGATCATCGCGCCCGCACCGATCCAGGTGTCATGGCCGATATGGGCGACCCGGCTGCGACGGTGGGCGAAGAAGGCCTCGTCCCGTTCCGCGTCGTCCCAGTAGTCGTCGGAGCGGTAGAGGAAGTGGTGGCAGGCCGCGGTGTCAAGCGGGTGATCCGTTGCGCCGATGCGGCTGAACGCGGCGATGTTGGCGAATTTGCCGATCTGCGCGTTGGCCACATCAGCGTAGCGGTCGCAGTAGGAATAGTCGCCGAAATGGGAATGGGCGACGCGGCTGCCGCGCCCGACCTCCGTATAGGCGCCAAAGGTGCTGTCGGTGATCTCGCAATCGGGGTGTAGGTACGGCGCCTCAGCGCTGAGGCGCGCCATCACTCCTTGCGTCCGATGAGCTTGGCGCGCAGCCAGCCGGAGAGCCAGTCCATGAACATCACCATCACGACGATGAGGATAATGTAATAGGCGACCTCCTCCCAGTCCTTTTGGGTTTGGATGGCCTGGGTGATCATGAGACCAATGCCGCCGCCAGTGATCGCGCCGATGATGGTGGCCGAGCGCGTGTTGGATTCCAGGAAATAGAGGATCTGCGCCAGAAGCACGGGCACGATCTGGGGGATCACCCCGAACCGGTAGCGCTGTAGCGGTTTGGCCCCGGTGCTTTCGACGCCTTCGATCTGCTTCCCGTCGACGTTTTCGAGCGCCTCGGAGAAGATTTTGCCGAAGGTGCCGGTGTCGGTGATGAGGATCGCGAGCGTGCCCGTCAGCGGTCCCGGCCCAAAGGCACGGGCGAGGACCACCGTCCATATGAGCGCATCAACGCCGCGGACAAAGTCAAAGACGCGCCGCGTTCCTGCGCGCAGCAGCATGAAGGGGGAGAACCGCTTGGCCGCGAGGAACGACAGCGGCAGCGCGAGAATTGCCGCGCCCATGGTGCCCAGGAACGCCATCAAGATCGTCTCCCACACCGCCCAGGCCACGTCGCGGTGGCGCCACATGGCGTTGTTCCACCAGTCATAGAGCGCGCCGGAGATGTTGGAGCGTGTGGGGTCGATCTGGTCGCCAAAGACGAGCGTCATGGCGGGGACGCCGTGATAAGGGCTATCGAGTGTGAACCAGAAGAGCTCCCAGCCGGGGAAGTAGTTGAACACCTCTGTCCGTGATCCGGTCAGCGTGATGCGGCCCTCGGGCGTGGTGATGCCCACGCGGCGGGCGGAGGCGTTGATCCATTCGGGCACGTCCGCGGGGAGGTTCGTGGTGACGGTGCGGCCTTCGGCCTGGGCCGTGATGAGCGGGAAGCCGGGGATCTCGATCTCCGTCCGGTTGCCGGGGAGGTAGCGGACGATGTGGTCGCCGCCCAGATCGATGGTGAGGATGTCGTCGCCCGTGACCCAGGCGGGGCGTTGGCCTTCGGGGTAGCGGCCCTTGCGCTCGCCCTCAAAGGAATACTCGATCTCGCCGGTGCGGTTGTTGCGGGTGACGTGGACCTTGTGGGACCAGCTGTCAGAGGTCAGCGTTGCTGCGTTGTCGAAATTGGCGCGCTGGCTGAGGCCGGCCACATCGAAGGCGAAGAAGATGTAGACCAGATAGGCCAATATTACGGCGGGGATGCCAAAGGCAAAGGCGCGTTTGCGGCGAAAGAGGCGGTCGGCCTGGGCCTTTGGGCCCGCGAGTGTCGCGTCGGCTGTGGTCATTGGGCCTGCCCTTCGGTCAGTCGGTTGCGGTAGCGGCTCGACACCTGGTCAAAGAAGACGATGGTGGAAAAGAGCAGGATGAAGATCGCGGCGGCCTCGTCAAAGCGGCCAGGGCCCCAGGCCATGGCGTTGCGCAGCTCGTAGCCCAGCCCGCCTGCGCCCACGAAGCCCAAGATGGCGGAGGCGCGTATGTTGATCTCGAACCGGAGCAGCGTGTAGCTGACAAAGTTCGGCGCGACTTGGGGCAGGACGCCCAGCAGCATCCGTTGGAGCCAGGAGGCGCCGGTGGAGGCGAGCCCCTCGACCGGTTTGAGGTCGGCGTTTTCGGCCACCTCGGAGAAAAGTTTGCCGAGCGCCCCTGCGGTGTGGATGGCGATGGCGATCATGGCAGGCACCGGCCCGCCGCCGAGGATGAAGATCAGGACGAGTGCGATGACGATCTCGGGGACCGCGCGCATAATGTCGGAGATGCGGCGAAAGAGCGGGATGAGGCGGGGCCATTTGGCGAGCCCCCGCGTGCCCAAGAGCGCGAGCGCAATGCCGCCCATGGTCCCGATCAGCGTGGAGACAGCGGCGATATTGATCGTCTCGATCAGGGCGGGGAAGTATTTCGCGACCAGAGCGGGGAGGTCGGCGCGTTTCTCCCACGCCTCAGACAGGACGTCTGCGGGGTAGTCGCCGATGCGGCCAAGCCCGTCCCAAAAGCCGCCCGCGTTGCGGGCGTCCACGATGTTGAAGCCCGAGACCATGAGCACGACGAAAATCAGCAGCGTCAGCCCGCTATAGAGCCTGCGGCGCTGCACCTGGGCCATATACGTGGATTGGATGTGGCCGACGCTGCCGGGGGCAAGCGTGGGGCTTTGGGTCATGTCTGTCATGGGAGAAGGCTCCAACCGGAGGGACCGCCCCCCCTCACGCGCTAAAACCCCTCACCCTAACCCTCTCCCCCGAGGGGGAGAGGGGACGGCTGGGCGCCGTTGGGGGGCGGTCAGTCTGTGGTGGCTTAGCCGCCGATTTTGGCTTTGCGGGCTTCCACGATGGAGATGTAGGTGTCGTGGGTGACCGGCTGGAAGCCCAGCGTTTCGCCTGCGGCCACGCTATAGGCGCAGTCCACGTCACGTTCGTGGAGGAGGTCCACGAGTTCGGTCATCGTAGCTTTCACGTCCTCAGGCAGGCTCTTGCGGAGCACGATGGGGCCTTCTGGGATGACTTTGGATTTCCAGATTTGCACCAGGTCGTTCATGTCGATGAGGCCTGCATCCACCGCTTTGCGCAGCGCGCCGGAGTTGTAGCCGTCTTCCCAGTTGCCCTGGCCGTCGGCCCAGGTCACGCCGCCGTCGATGTCGCCATTGGCAACTGCGACGATGGTTTGCTCGTGGCCGCCGGTGAAGCGGACGTCGCCGAAGTAGTCACCGGGTTCCATGGTCACGCCGTCTTTGTACTGCGGGATCTCGATGGAGGGGATGAGGTAGCCGGAGGTGGAGTTGGGGTCGCCGAAGCCGAAGACCTTGTTTTCCATGTCGTCGAGGGAGGCGATGCCGCTGTCGACGCGGGCAAAGCCGATGGAGTGATAGCCCACGGAGCCGTCCATGTTCACCTTGATCAGCACCGGCTCCACCGCTTCTGGGTCTTGCAGGTAGGTGGCCGCGTAGGAAGACGCGCCGAGCCAGGCCATGTCGATCGTGCCGCCGAGGAGACCCTGGATCACGCCGGCGTAGTCCGCGGGTGCAAAGAGGCGGGTTTCGACGCCAAGCGCTTCTTCGGTGTAGCCTTGCAGGCAGGAATAGGAGTTCAGGCGGTCTTGGGCGTTTTCGCCGCCTAGGATGCCGATGCGGAATTCAGTGATCTCTTGGGCAAAGGCGGTCGAGCTGAGCGCCGTGGTGGCGGCGAGCGCCAGAGCGAGGGTCTTTGTCATAGGTCTCTCCATGAGATTTTGCGCCCCGCTGTTGCGCAGGGCAGGGAAACTGGCTCAGGCGGGGATGGCCTGCCTGTCCAGTGTTTCGATTTCGGTGGAGGTGGCGGCCTCGGAAAAGTCCGCGCCTGCGCCGTAGATATCGCGGGCCGCGCCCGTGGTGAGCTGTGCGGGTGTGCCGTCAAAGACGATGCGCCCGTCGCGCATGCCGATGACGCGGTCGCAGTAGCGGCGCGCGGTGTCGAGCGTGTGTAGGTTCGCGATCACCATGCGCCCGTCCTCTTCGTGGATGTCGCGGAGCGATTGCATCACAACCTGCGCATTCATCGGGTCGAGGCTGGCGATTGGTTCATCGGCGAGGATGATTTTGGGGTCTTGCATAAGCGCGCGGGCGATAGCCACGCGTTGCTGTTGACCGCCCGACAGCGCTTCTGCCCGTTTGGGGGCTTGTTCGGCGATGCCCAGGCGGTCGAGGATTTCGATGGCGCGGTGGATGTCGCTTTGCGGGTAGAGGTTGAACATCGTCGCCAGCGTGGAGCGGCGGTTGAGCGTGCCGTGGAGCACGTTCGACACGACATCCATGCGCGGGACGAGGTTGAATTGCTGAAAGATCATCGCGCAGCGCGACTGCCACTGACGCCGGGCCGCGCCTTTGAGGGATGTGATCTCCTCCCCCTCGAAGGTGATGGAGCCTTCGCTTGCGTCGCTGAGACGGTTGAGCATCCGTAGTAGCGTGGATTTGCCTGCGCCGGATCGGCCGATGATGCCAATCATGGTCGGCTGGTCGACGGTGATATTGGCTGCATCCACAGCCACATTTTCGCCGAAGCGCTTCGTCAGCGTCTCAATCTTTAGCATATCGCCCCCAAGTCGTTGGGGGTCGATTAGGGGTGGAGTTCTTCAGTTGCGTGACAGTTTTGAGTCAGTTTGGTGAAGCATTCGCAACGGATTTGTAACGGGTAGCCAAGCGTGGCGCTGGCTTTGGGGCGTTTGAGAGCCCTTAAACTTGCCGAAGAATTTCGTCATAAAACTGTTACAATTTCACGTTCCAGCGGCTAGTTTGCCGCCATGATCTGCCGATATGTCTTTGCCAGTTTGATGTGTTTTTGCCTCGCGCTTGCGGGGCACGCGGGGATTTCTGATGTCAGTTGCGACGACCGCACGCGTTTAACGGCGACGCTCACCGGTGCGCTGGGAGCAGAGCGGCAGGGTGTCGGGCTGCGTGACCCTGAGACGATGCTAGAGGTTTGGGTGACGCCTGCGAGCGGCGATTGGCTGCTGGTGCAGCACTATGCCAGCGGCACGTCCTGCATTGTGGCCATGGGGGAGCATTGGCAGCGTATCACGCCGAACCCGGCTTAGATGCGTCCTGCCCGATCCCGCGCCAGAACCGCCACATAAGGAGCGCGGCTGCCACGCCAAGGCCGAGTGCCAGGCCAAGCCAGACGCCAAATCCGCCCCAGCCTGCGCCTATGCCGAGCACTGCGGCGATGGGGATGCCGATGATCCAGTAGCTGAAAGCGGCCATGTACATTGGGATGCGCGTGTCTTGGAGCCCGCGCAGGAGCCCGAGCGCAATGACCTGCGCGGCGTCGGCGGCTTGAAAAAGCGCGGCCATGGCCAGCAGAAACACACCCATAGCGAGCACGGCTTCGAATTGCGGCTCTGTCGGGCTTAGGAACGCGCGGATCAGCGGGTCGGGAAGGCCCAGGAAAAAGACGACCGTGATGGCGACAAAGCTCGCCGATAGGAGATTGGCGACGTGGCCCGCACGGTGCAGGTCGGGGGTGGAACCTCGTTCTGCGGCGCGGCCCGCGCGCACGGTGGCGGCTTGGCTGATGCCCAGGTGGACCACGAAGGTCAGTGAGGCGATGTTGAGCACGATGCCATGGGCGGCAAGCTCCACCGTGCCGATCATCCCCATGAGGAGCGATGAGCCTGCGAAAAGGCCGACCTCGCTCACCGAGGTAATCGAGATGGGCCAGCCGAGCTTAAAGACCCGCGCGAGGAACTCCACATCTGGGCGCCAGAGCCGCTGGGTGAGTGCGTGTTCTGGAAAGACGCGGAGCGCATAGATCAAAAGCGCGAGAAAGGTGATGGTGCCCACCACGATGGTGGCGATGGCGGCGCCGCGCACGCCGAGTTCCGGCGCGCCCCAGTTGCCAAAGATAAACAGGTAGTTGAGCAGCACATTGGGCAAAAGCGCGATGACCGTGGCCCAAAGCACGATCCCCGTCCGCTCCAACGCGCTGAGATAGCTTTTGAGCACGGTGATCCAAAGCTGCGGAAAGATGCCCCAGCAAGCGATGCGCAAGTAATCTTGGCTGAGCCGCGCGACATCGGCGTCTTGCCCAGCGGCGAGGAGGATGGGTTCGGCAAACCAAAGCGGCGGGATGGACAGCGCGCCAAAGCCTGTGACGAGCCAGAACGCCATGCGGGTGACGCGCCGGACCTCCCGATCGTCGCCTTTTTCAGACGCGGCCGCGATCATGGGTAGGGCGGCCCAGGAAAAGCCAGACACAGCGAGGAAAAAGAGGAACCAGAAGGAGGTCGCGATGGTGAGCGCGGCCAGTTCGGCCACGCCGTAGCGACCCATCATGAGCGTGTCGGTGGCGCCGAGCGCAACCTGCGCCACGAGACTGCCGGCCAGCGGCACGCTCAGTGCCAGCATGGCCTTCATCTCCGGCCTGTATGTGTCCCATGACGCCATGGCCCCGCCATAGGCGCGGCGTCTTGCACAGGCAAGGGGGCGGGCTATCCTCCGGCTATGACAGATTTACCAAAGCTCATCACCGACGCCCGGCGCTTTTTCACAGCGCTTGAGGCCGACAACTCCAAAGCCTGGTTTCAGGAGCATAAGTCCACTTATGACGCCGACCTCAAGGCGCCCGCGAAAGCGCTGCTCGACACCATGAGCGCACCGTTGGAGGAGATGTGCGGCGACCCGGTGAAATCAAAGCTCTACCGCCCGCACCGGGACGTGCGGTTTTCCAAGGATAAAACACCCTATAACACGCACCTGCATATGCTCTGGGGGACGGAGCCGGGCGGGCCTTTCGCCCCTGGCTACTTTTTCGGCGTGTCGCCTTCCTATGTCACGGTGGGTGTGGGCCAAATGGATTTCGGCAAGGACGGGATTGCCGCCTGGCGCCAGATGGTGGATCTCGATGGTGCGCGGCTGGCAGAGATGTTGAAAGGCTTGCGGGCGAGCGGGCACCGGGTGAGCGCGCCGGGGCTCAAACGCGTGCCGTCGCCTTTTGACAAGGATCACCCTCATGGCGAACTTCTGCGGCACAAGGGGATGACGATTTGGAGCGACGCGGATGAGACGCTCACGGTCGACGGTCTGCGCGCGCGTTTTGAGGTCCTGACGCCGTTCGTGCGCGCGCTGACGGGGTGGACCTAGGCGCCCGGCGGCGGGGTGGTGGGGTAAACCCCACCCTACGGTCGGTCGTTAGAGTGTGAGCGCCCGCACAAGCGCTGTGCCGTCTTCGCGCACGGGCGCGAACCCCATGGCGCCGTAGTAAGCGTGCCCCTCGGCGTTTGATTTTTGGATATAGGCCTCAATCACCGGAAGCTTGGCGTCGCGGGCGGCCTTGAGCGTGGCGTCAAAGAGCGCGCGCGCCACGCCGCGGCGCGCCGCGGTGGGGGACACGTGGGTGCCGATGATCCCGTAACCGGGGGCCGCACCATAGGGGTTGCCGTCCGCCGCGCGCATCAGCGATTGCAGGCCTAGCGCCTCCCCCCCGTCAAAGGCCACGGCGCACAGGATGCTTTGGGCGTTGGCGATGTAGTAGTCGCGCACAAACTCGATGTCGCAAGGACGCGTGCGCTTTCCGGCGGCCTTGAGCGCGAAGAGCATCGCAGACAGCGCGGGGGCATCAGCCACGACGGCGGGGCGAAGGTCCATCACCGCGACCCCCGCGACAGCACCATTTTGTTGGCGCGCAGCACCTCCGCCGCGCCGGTCCAGGCGTAGCCGAGCAGTGCGGGCTCCACATCCGATACCGTGATGCGGTGTTTAGAGCCTGCGGGGTTAAAGATCATCGATCCCGGCGCGAAGACGCCGTAATTGTTCTGGGATACGGTCCCCGACAGGCACACATAGCTTTCCGATATCCCCTCATGGGCGTGGGCCGGATAGATGCAGCCCGGCGCGAACAGGACCACGCCAACGATGAGCTCATCAGTCACGACCGGGCCGCGCGGGCCTGCGATTTCCGCGTAGCCATAGGACCGGGCGAGCCCCTTGGGGATGCGGTCATAGCCGTATTCCCAGCTGAGTTGATCGGCGATGGGGCGCAGGGCCCGCACGGCGGGGCGGGTGGCGCCATCGCCGCCCTCGCTCAGCGCGCGGGTCAGGTGGGCGGTGACGGGCAATTTATGCGGATCGCGCAGGGCGACCGTGGGGTTCGCCCGGAGGCACCGGTTGATCGCCTCCCGCACGGCGCGTTGGTGGGCGCGGATGGGCTTTGAGCCGCCCGACGACATGAACCGGTAGAGCTCATAGACCTCCCGCAGGAGGTAGCGCCAATCGGGGACGTCGGCGATGGAATGTCCGATGGTGGGGCTGTGTTCGGTCATGGCGCGGGTCCTTCATCTTGCCGCGCGATATGCGCCCCGGGCGGCCCATGGCAACAAGGATTTGCGCCCCCGAACGCCACGTGCCGAAAATTCGAGCACCTTGGCGGCGCGACACGGCTCTGGCGTCACCGCTTTGTGCGTGGCAAACTCGACACCAACAAACAAAACGAGCGGTAGCCATGAACGATCTGCTAAACGCGGGCCCGGACGGGTCGGGTGACTACGATGCGTCCTCCATTGAGGTGCTCGAGGGGCTGGAGCCCGTGCGCAAGCGGCCGGGCATGTATATCGGCGGCACGGATGAGCGCGCGCTGCACCACATGGTGGCCGAAGTGCTCGACAACTCCATGGATGAAGCCGTCGCAGGCTTTGCCAACCGGATCGAGGTGGAGCTGCACGCTGACTACGCGCTGACAGTGCGCGACAATGGCCGCGGCATTCCCATCGACCCGCATCCGAAGTTCCCCGATAAATCCGCTTTGGAGGTGATCTTGTGCACGCTGCATGCGGGCGGGAAGTTCAGCGGGAAGGCGTATCAGACCTCTGGCGGGTTGCACGGGGTGGGGGCGTCCGTGGTCAATGCGCTCAGCGATGTGATGGTCGTACAGGTGGCGCGGGACAGAAAGGTCTACGAGCAGCGCTTCTCTCGTGGGCTGCCTTTAGGCCCCGTGGCGGAGGTCGGCGCGGCCCCGAACCGGCGCGGGACCACAGTGACCTTTCACGCCGATGAGCAGATTTTCGGCAAGCACCGCTTCCGCCCCTCGCGGCTGTTCAAGAGCATTCGATCCAAAGCGTATTTGTTCAGCGGCGTCGAGATCCGCTGGAAAAGCGCGATTGAGGACGGCGATACCCCTAAGGAGGCCACGTTCCATTTCCCCGGCGGGCTCACCGACTACCTGACAGAGACGCTGGGCACCGCCACGACCTACGCTGAGGCGCCGTTTTCGGGCGTGGTCGATTTTCAGGAACGGTTCGGCACCCCGGGCAAGGTGGAGTGGGCGATCAACTGGACGCCCGTGCGCGATGGGTTCATCCAGTCCTACTGTAACACCGTGCCCACGCCCGAAGGCGGCACGCACGAGGCTGGGTTCTGGGCCGCGATCCTGAAGGGGCTGCGCGCCTATGGCGATCTAGCGGGCAACAAGAAGGCCGCCCAGATCACCCGCGATGACCTGACCACGGGCGGCTGCGCCTTGGTCAGCTGTTTCATCCGCGAGCCGGAGTTTGTGGGCCAGACCAAGGACCGCCTGGCGACGGTGGAGGCGCAGAAGCTGGTGGAGAACGCCGTGCGCGACCGGTTCGACAACTGGCTGGCGGCGGATACGAAGTCGGCGGGCGCGATCCTCGATTTCTTGATCCTGCGCGCCGAGGAGCGGCTGCGCAGGCGGCAGGAGAAGGAGACCGCGCGCAAATCGGCGACGAAGAAGCTGCGCCTGCCGGGGAAGCTCGTGGACTGTTCCCAACAGGCGCGAGCAGGGACGGAGCTCTTTATCGTGGAGGGCGACAGCGCAGGCGGCTCGGGCAAGATGGCGCGAGACCGGAAATATCAGGCCATGCTGCCGCTGCGCGGGAAGGTGCTGAACGTGCTGGGCGCGGCGTCGTCGAAGATTTCGACGAATGCGGAGATCAAGGACCTCTGCGATGCGCTGGGGACGGGGATTGGCACGAAATTCGTCCTTGATGATCTCAGATACGACAAGATCATCATCATGACGGACGCGGACGTGGACGGCGCCCATATCGCGTCGCTGCTGATGACGTTCTTCTTCACCCAGATGCGGCCGCTGATCGATGCCGGGCATCTCTATCTGGCTTGCCCGCCGCTCTACCGTCTGACCCAAGGCGCCAAGCGGGTCTACTGCGTGGACGAGTTGGAGCGCGACGTCTGGCTGGAAAAGGGCCTCGGCGGGAAGGGCAAAATCGAAACCAGCCGCTTTAAGGGCCTGGGGGAGATGGACGCGAAGGACCTCAAAGAGACGACAATGAACCCCGAGACGCGGAAGTTGATTAGGGTGACGATAGACGAAGACGCGCCGGGGGAGACGGGCGACCTGGTGGAGCGGCTGATGGGCAAGAAGCCCGAGAAGCGGTTTGAGTACATCCAGGAGAACGCGCGGTTTGTGGAGGAGTTGGATGTTTGAGTGACACGATCGAGTCAAACACAGAAAGAAAGCGGCGAATCCAACTGGGCAGAATCGGGATTTGGGCAAGTATTGCCTACCTGGGCTGTCTTTTGCTGTTTATCTTGCTGGGCATGCAGATTGGCGCAATCAAGAGCGGGCCCTTGGAGCTAAATCAGCTCGGTGACTTTCTGGCAGGTGTCTTTGGACCATTGGCTCTTGGTTGGTTGGTTCTTGGGTTCTTCCAACAGGGTCATGAGCTCCGCCTACAAGTAACAGAACTCCGAAACTCAGTAGTTCAACAGAAAGAACTCGTAGTGGCCACGAGAGAGGCCGTGGAGACGGAAAAACTGGCCAAGGCGGTTGCTGAAGCCGCGCGAGTGAAAGATGCACAACCCAATTTTGTGATTCAAGCAACAGGGGGGCGCAAGTCAGCTGGCGAGATTCAAAATACGATACAGATTTTCAACTCAGCTCGGACAGCCGCAAACGTTCGAGTTAGATTTGATCCTCCGCCAGTGAATTCAGTTGCAAATTTTTTCCCCAATGGCCAAGTGAGAGCAGCCAGAGACTTAGACCTCAGTTTCTGGAAACTGGTCATGTTGATAGTGTCAAGTTATACATCGGTTATATTGATCAGTTGGGAAACGAGCGGGAGCAGATTTTTGAACTAAAGGCTTTCGGCAAGGATAAAGTTGGGTTTCAGGTAATGGAATTCAAACAATAGGCAAAATGCTTTATTGAGGCTCAATCACAGTCTGATACTGAAGTTATAGTCGGAGAAAAATTGGTTATCGTTGGCAGCATGCCAGAAGAGACGTTTGAGCGATACAATTTTACGAGGTGCTCCCGGCGCGAATGCGCCATGCCCGACCTCCCCCACGGGAGGGCATGCTGCGAGCTCTCCGCCAAGACCGAATATCTGGGATAGGGCCGATGCGGTGCGTCGTTCACATGTCGGGTGCCCACCCGAGGTCGGGCATGGCGCATTCGCGCCTCACTCCCGGATCGGGGCGGGGTATGCTTGGTGCTGCGAGCAAAAGTGCTGGCTGGGATGGTAGGACTCGAACCTACAGCCTACGGTACCAAAAACCGGTGCTCTACCATTGAGCTACATCCCAGCAGCGACCGCGTAGCTATTGCGGAACTGGGCGCGTTTCAAGCCCTCTTGCACGCAGAATCTGCGATTTCGTGACGGAGTTCAGAGCCGGATTGGCGCGGCCTTTGCCACAGCGTCGAGCTGCATCAGGGTGTCGAGCAGCGCGGGCATATCTTCGAGGCGGATCATGTTGGGCCCGTCGGACGGCGCGCGGTCGGGGTCTTCGTGGGTCTCGATGAAGACGCCTGCAATCCCCAGCGCCACTGCGGCGCGGGCCATGACAGGGGCAAAGCGCCGGTCGCCGCCGCTGGAGCCGCCCAGGCCCCCCGGTTGGGCCACGGAATGGGTGGCGTCCATGATCACGGGGTAGCCGGTTTGCGCCATCGTGGGCAGGCTGCGCATATCGGCCACCAGCGTGTTATAGCCAAAGGACACGCCGCGTTCGGTGAGCAGGATGCGCGTGTTGCCGGTGCTTTCGACCTTTGTCACCACATTGGCCATGTCGCCGGGGGCCATGAACTGCCCCTTTTTGACGTTCACGATCGCGCCCGTCTCCCCCGCTGCGAGCAGGAGGTCGGTTTGGCGGCTCAGGAACGCGGGGATCTGGATGATGTCGCAGACCTGCGCGGCCTGGCGGGCCTGGTCTGGGTCGTGAATGTCGGTGAGGACGGGCAGGCCCATCTCCTTAATCGCCGCGAGCACTTTGAGGCCCGCATCGATGCCGAGCCCGCGCTTGCCGGACAGTGAGGTGCGGTTGGCCTTGTCGTAGCTCGCCTTGAACACGTAGTTCGCGCCCACAGCCGCGCAGGCCTGCGCCATCTCCCCCGCGATCATCTGCGCGTGGTCGAGGCTTTCGAGCTGGCAGGGCCCGGCGATCAGCGTGAGCGGGCCCTCGTTTGAGATATCGAAGGCACCGCAGGGGACAGACATCATCAGCTCGCCACCTGTTCGCGGAGAATGGACGATGTGAGCGAGATCATCAGGTAAATCCCGGCAAAGACGAGGAAGGACACAAAGGTGTTCTCAAACACCCGCGGGTAGGTCGCGGTGTCCGGCGCTGTAGGCGGGGTGGAGATCGCCACGTAGCGCGCTTGGCGGTCGGCCGAGACGCGCGCGCTTTCGAGCGCTTCGACCGCTGACTGAAGCATCGTGTCGCGGGTTTGCAGGTCGATCTGTGCGATCTGGATCTGCGCTTGAATTGAGGCCAGGGAGGCCCCGCCGTCCTCAGCCTCAAGCAGGCGGGTCTTTTGCGCGTCGATGCTCTGCTGGAGGAAGAAGATATCCGTTTCGAGCCCGTCGACGCGGGCCTCGTTGGGCCTGCGGTTGGCGAGCTGCGCTTGCAGTTCGATGCGCTTTTCTTCGAGCTCGGTTTCAAAGTTGCTGATCCGGCCTTGGGCCGCCGCGATGGAGCTTTCGGCGTCGATCTCTCCCAGTTCGGTCTGCAAGGTTACCAGCCGGTTCGCGGCGGCGAGGCGCTTGTTTTCGGCGTCTTCGAAACTCTCACGCGCGCCGCGCATTTGGTCTGTGCGCAGCCGCTGCGACAGGTCGGACACCCACTGTTCGGCATAAGCCACGAGCGTATTGGAAAACCGTTGGCTCGCCTCGGGGCTCGCAGCGATCACCTCCAGGTTTACGATGCCTTCGGTTGGGTCAAAGCCGATTTTGACGTGCTTTTTGTAAAGCTTATAGGCGTCTTCGTTCGAGGCATCGGGCGGCAGGCGCGTGATGATATCAAGTTCAGGGTCTTGGAAGTGGCGCTTGAAGCCCTGCTCCTCCTCCAGGCGCAGCATGGCGTCGCGGGAGGTTAGGTAACCTTGAACGGCGATGGAATCCTGGATCGTGGCGAGCGCGCCGCCGCTGAACATGCCGCCCAAGCCGCCGCCGCCGCCCCCGGCGGAGGGTTCGTTGGTTTGGATGATAAAGGATGATTTGGTGCCGTACATCGGCGTCGCCAAAAAGGCGAAGTAGATGCCAAGGAGCGCGGTCGGCAGAAACACAAAGACGCCCAGCCGTCCGAACACGCGAAACATGTTGTTGCGACGGCGGCGCGCGATGTCGCGCTGCATTTGCAGGATGGCCGCGGCCCGCATTTCGGCCTCGGATCCGCCAGCTGGCGCCGGTTGCGCCACCTGGGTTGTTTGCGCGGGGGCGAGTGCCGTGCCGGTCTGTTCTTGCGGAACGAGCTGGAGCGCGCCGCTGGCCTTGAACGGGTCGATGCCGCGTTCACGCAGCAGCTTGACGGCCTCGTAATCGCTCGTGGCGTTGATGCCGTTTTTCTGAGCGACGCGCCGTGCAAGGCGCAGCTGGCGCCCGGTCAGGCCTTCATTGCGGATGGCGTCGATGTTGGTGGCGCCGGCGGCTTGCCCCTTCTTGGGTCCGGCTTGGGCGGACGCGGGGTTCGCTCCTTGAACGGCTTGTTTGTTCGCGCGTGCGGCTTGCACCTTGGCGCGGATGCGGTCGGCGTCCGCGTCGGGCTGGCTTGCCCCTGCGGCCTGTTGCGGCGGGGCTGGTACGGCCACGGGACCCCGGGCGCCAGAGGCCCCCGGTGTTCCTGCCGCCTGCGGTGCCTGGGTTGCCTGAGTTGCCTGAGGTGGCGTTTGAGGCGCGGCGTCAGCTGCCGGGCGATCGCCGCCCGCCCGCTTGATGCGGAACTTACTAGCTTTTGGTTTGGTAGTCATACAGACGCTTCGCTTCTTCTAACGTGTCAAACATCACCAGCTGCCCGTCGAGCAATACAGCCGCCGAGCGTGCGAATTGCTCCAACACTTCGGGCTGGTGTGAGACAATTACAATTGTCGTCGTTTCCAGGCGTTCCTTTACCACACTTCCCGCCTTTTTGTTAAACTCGACGTCGGTGGATTGCGGCATGCCCTCGTCGATGAGGTACATGTCAAAATCGAGCGCGAGCAAAAGCGAGAAGCTGAACCGTGCGTTCATCCCGGCGGAGTATGTCGCCAGCGGCATGTCGAAATATTCATCCAGGTTGCACATCCACCGGCAGAACGCCTCCACGTAGTCGGGGTCGATGCCGTAGATACGTGCGATGTTGCGGCAGTTTTCCACCGCCGTCAGCTTGTTCTGGACGCCCCCCATATACCCCAGCGGGAAAGAGATCTTACAGGTGCGATGGATCACACCTTCGTCGGGTTTTTCGAGCCCGGCCATCATGTTTACGACCGTCGTCTTGCCCGTGCCGTTGGGCGCCAGGATGCCCAGGGAGTTCCCCAGTTCCACACGAAAAGAGGCGCGGTCGAGGATGACCTTGCGCTGCTTTCCAGTCCAAAAGGACTTACTGACGTTCACAAACTCGAGCATTCGCTCTCCACGGCCTGCCATGCCGATATAAAGGTGGTGATAGCCCCTCAGTCTTAAGGTCGTCTCAAGACACGCTGGGGATACAATCACGCGTGTACGGGCTTATTAGCCACGAATTAAGGCATAATTTAGGAGAATGCAGCCGCGCGCGCCGGGAAAAACTCCGTGAGCTTCCCCGGCGCGGTGAGGGGTTAGGCGTCTTGGCGCTGAACGCGCAGGACTTTTCCCGCAATGATCGACAGACCCGCTGCCGCGAAGGAGAACAGCGCCCCCATTTTGGCCGCGTCCTGGACAGGCCCCGCGTCAAAGGCCACCGCAGCCACAAAGAGCGACACGGTAAAGCCGATGGCAGCCACAAAGCCGATCACGATGAGGTCAACGATGCGCATTCCGTCCGGAATCCCGAGCCCGAGCGGTCGCGCCGCGATCCAGCCAAAGATCAAGATGCCCACCGGCTTGCCGATGATGAGGCCCGCAAGCACAAGCCAGGTCGCGTCGCCCATGGAGCTGAACTCCACCCCCGCATTCAGCAGGCCAAAGAAGAACAGAACGAACTCCACCGGGACTTTCAGTGCGTGCTCAATGTCGTTGAGGAGGTCGTGCATATGCGCCTCGACCTCAGAGAAAATCCCAAAGTCGCGGTCCGCGTGGGGAATGGTGGGCACGATTGGCAGCAGACCAAGCGCCGGGTGGAGGCCCGACATCATGAAGCCATACCAGCTAAAGCAGGCGGCGATGAGGTAAGGCCAGAACTTCAGCGTCTTACGCACCCAGGTGGAGTTCGGGCGGGCCTGTTTGCCACGGTCCATCCGGCGTGGCAGCCAGTTGGCGAGCACGTAGACGCCCACGGCGGCAAAGACCGACAGAAGGAGCCAGACCGGCGCAAGATCGCCCGACGGGTAGAAGATCGCGAGGATCACAAGCCCCGCGGCGTCGTCGGCAATCGCGAGAAGTAGGAGGAAGCGAACCGCCGGGTGGCCTGCGCCGAATACGATGCGGCCTACAAGGTAGGAAAACGCGATGTCGGTGGCCGTGGGGACGGCCCAGCCGTTGGCGACCGCGTCAAACGTGTCAGACCCCAGCACCATGGCGAGGCCGAGATAGACGGAGATCGGCCCAACCATGCCGCCGAAAGTGGCGAAGAGTGGTGTGGCGGCTTTCTTGCCGCGCAGCGAGCCGTTTTTCAGGATCACAGCCTCCCACACTTCCTTTGCGGCGATGGCAAAGAAGAAGGCCATGAGGATGTCATTGACGAGGTAGTGCAGCGTCAGCGTGCGGTGGCCGTGGTGGTAGTGCCCGATGGGCGCGTGGTCCCAAATCGTGAACTCGACGAAGTGATGGTAGCTCGTCGCGTCGATATTGGCCCAGATCAGGGCAATGAGAGCACCTGCAATCAGGAGAAGTGAGTAGTTGCTGACAAAGTTCCAGACGCGCATGGCGGCCTCCCCGCTATTTTTGGCGTGGCTTAGTCAGCAGATTGCTGCAGTGCAATCATAATGCGTGCGATTGTATGCAAGAGGGGCGTGGTAATAGGTCGCGCGTGTGCCTCTAAAGCAGTGCGTTCGCAGCAAATCCAGCAAGCATCGCGCCAACGATGCCGTAGCTCATATAGGCCACAAAGACGCGCGGTTTCACGAGCGGCCACACTGCGATGGCGGCGGGGATACAACTCACGCCGCCTGCTATGATGAACGACATCGCGGCACCCGGGGCCATCCCTTGGTTCATGAGTTCTCCTACAAGCGGAACGGCGGCGTAGCCATTCAAGTAAGCTGGTGCCCCCACGAGCGCGCCCAGGATTACCGGGCCTGCGCCTGTGCCGCCCAGGACACCGGTAATTGTTTCGGCTGGAATGTAAGTGAGCATGATGCTTTCGATCACGTAGGCGAAGGTGAGCCACTTGAACAAGAAGAGCCCGTTTTCGATGGCCGTGTCGCGGAAGGTGCGGCGTCGCTCTGCGTCCGCCCAAAACGCCCAGACCGGTTTGCCGGAAAAGGGCGCGGGGCCGCAGCCGCAGCCGCGCTTGGTCTGGCCTGCGCGCAGCGGGTCCTGGAACACCGGGGAGCCCGCAAGCGCCAGCGTCGCGAACCCGCCCGCGGCACCGAGCGCGATGGCGGCAATGGCTTTGGCCACAGCAAACTCTAGGGAGATCGCCCCCGCCGTGATCGTAAACATGGCCGGGTCCATCAGGGGAGAGGACAACCAGAATGCCATCACCGCGCTGAGCGGCGCACCCACGGCCAAAAGCCCGGCGATAAATGGGATCACCTCGCAGGAGCAAAACGGCGACAACCCGCCCGCCAGCGAGGCCAGGATGATCATGCGCACCTGGTTGCCCTGAAACGCTTGGGCCAGCAGCGTCTCCGCGCCTGACGCTTTGACATAGGCCACCGCCGCAACGGCAAATAGGATGAAAGGCGCGGTGCCCAAAAGCGCGCCCGCGGTGAACACCAAAGTCTCCGGCAGTTGTGGCAGGTCGAGTGCGGCCACCACCGCGAGGATCAGTGCGATGGCCAGCCACGCCTTGGGCAGGTCGCGGAACTTTGGCAGGTTTTGGGTGAGGTCAGCCATGGTCATGCTCCGTACCGGGCGCGTCCGCGCAACATTCTAAAAGGAGGAACTGGGACAGCGCGCGCACCTGGTCATAGGCCACCGCCGCACAGATGATGGAGCGGCCCTGCTTTTGCTGCCGCACGAGCCCGGCCTGTGCCAGGATTTTCATGTGATGCGTCAGCGTCGAGCCGGTCACGCCGCTGCGGTCGCCAAGCGCGCCGATGCTCAACCCGTCTTCCCCCGCGCGCACGAGGGTGCGCAGCACGGTAAGGCGTTGCTCGGACCCCAGCGCTGCAAAGGTGGAGGCGGTTTGGGCGAGGCGGTCGTTTTGTGGTATCATTTCCATATTTTCACAATTATAGAAATATAGAAGTGTGGCAAGCGTTTTCTTTTGCCCTTGCCTCCTGCGTCAGTGCCGCCAAGTCTTTGCGGGATGGAGATTGCTCGCCAGATTTCAGACTGCCGCCTCTGTGCGCCCCGCTTTGCGGCCACGCAGACGGCCCACGCGCCGCGCCCGGTGACGTGGTTTGCGCCAGGCGCGCGGGTGTTGATTGCCGGGCAGGCGCCAGGGATGCGCGTGCATCGGTCTGGGCGTCCGTTCACGGACCCTTCCGGGGACCGGCTGCGGGATTGGATGGGGGTGGGGGAGGACGTGTTTTACGACCAAAGCCGCATCGCAATCGTTCCGATGGCCTTTTGCTTTCCCGGCTACACCGCCAAAGGCGCCGATCTGCCGCCACCGCGCCTGTGCGCCGACACCTGGCGCGCTGCGGTCCTGGATGCTCTGGGACAGGTGCGCGTGACGCTCCTCGTGGGCGGAGCCGCTCAGGCCTGGCATCTGGGCACGCGCAACGTCACCGACACCGTCAGCGCCTGGCGCGACCATGCGCCCGGGGTCTTTCCATTGCCGCACCCGTCCTGGCGCAATAACCATTGGCTGTCGAAACACCCGTGGTTCGAGGCGGAGCTTCTGCCTGTTCTGAAATCAACGCTGGCGGAGGTGCTGTGAGCGACGAAACCCCCATCGATCGGGCCTTTGCCGCCATGGAAGCCAGTGACAGCGATGCTGACCGGCTGGCCTATTATGAGCGGATCGCGGATGCGGAACTGTTTTTGCTCGTAGAGGAGGAGCCCGAGGGCGACAACGTCACGCCGCAGCTCTTTGAGATTGAAGAGGGGCGGATCGTGCTAGCCTTTGACCTGGCGGAGCGGCTGGCGGCCTTTGTGGACGGCCCGTCGCCCTATGTCGCGCTGCCCGGGCGCCAGCTTGTGCAGATGCTCGCGGCCCAGGGGCTGGGGCTCGGGATCAATCTTGAGGTCGCGCCGTCGGCCTATCTTTTGCCCCATGAGGCGCTCACGTGGTTTGCAGGGGTGTTGGAGACAGGGCCAGAGGAGGCCGAGCTCGCCGTGTCGGCGGTGGAGCCGCCCGGGCAGTTGCCCGAACGTCTGCTCACGGCGCTGGATGCCAAGCTCGCGCTCATGGGGGCGGCGGCACAGACGGCATTTTTGGCGCTGGCGACCTATGAGGATGGCTCCAAGGGGCACATCCTGGCCTTTGTCGACGCGGCACCAGGCGCAGAAGACGCGTTGAGCCAGGCGGCGAACGAGGCGCTGACATTTTCGGGGCTTGAGGCCGGGCAGCTCGACGTGACGTTCGTAAAGGCCGCGTCGAGCGTATCTGCGCAACTGGCCAAGGTCGCGCTGCGTTTTGATCTGCCGCAGCCAGAGGCGGAGGTCGCGGTTGCGCCGAGCGCGCCGGGGATGGACCCGGACAAACCGCCGAAGCTGATTTAGGGTCTTAGCCGCAAAGCACTCGCCCGACGGTAACGTCGGGCCGCGCCGGTCCGCCCCCACGGGGCGGCGCGAACGCCACCCCTCGGACCGGCGCTATAGCTCGAATCGCTTGTTTCTCGTGCCTTAGTACCCCGCGCTGCGGTCCACGACGTCGATGAGCAGCTCGCCCGCTTCCGACCGCCGGATGTTCTCCACCACCCGCTCCGCCGCGAGAGCCGGCCGCGTGGTGGACGCGATGTGGGGCGTCACGGTCACGCGCGGATGGGTCCAGTAGGGGTGATCCGCGGGCAAGGGCTCCGCTCGGAACACGTCGAGCGTGGCGTGACCGATATGGCCAGCATCGAGCGCCGAAAGCAGCGCGTCGTCGTCGATCAGCGGCCCGCGGCCTGGGTTGATGATGGCCGCGCCTTTGGGCAACCAGGCCAATGTCTGCGTATTCAGCGTGTTCTGCGTCGCGGGGGTGGATGGCATGAGGAGCACGATGATGCTCGACCGCGTCAGCACCTCCCGCAGCCCGTCCGGCCCGGCGTGGCAGTCAACGCCCGGCAGCGCCTTAGGCGACCGGCTCCACCCCATGACGCGAAAGCCCAGGCCCACCAGCGCCTCCGCGCAGGCGGCCCCGAGCGCACCCACGCCCAGCATTCCCACGGTGCGATCCCGCGCAAGCGGCGGCGGCGTGTCGTCCCAGACCTGGCCCGGGTTCACCACATGGGCGTCGAGCCCCACATGGTGACGCATGACATGGGCCACGACGTAGTCGCGCATCCCCTCTGTCATCCCTTCATCGGTCATGCGCGCCAGCGGCACTTTGAGCGTCTCGTTGCCCACCACAGCCTCGACCCCCGCCCAAAGGTTCAGCACGGCCTTGAGCCGCGTGTAAGGCGTGAAGTCTTGGAGCGGGCTGTTGGGCGCGTAGACGATGTAGTCGACCTCTGCCGGTGGGATGTCCGTCGCCAGATGCGCGTTGAGCCCCGCAGCTTTCAGACCTGCCGCCAGGGGACGCTCATAGTCTTCCCATTTTTCCTTGGTGGACGCGAAAAGGACGTTGATCATGGGTACCTCTGGGATCACCGGGGACGATGGACATGGGCCGATTGCATCAGACCAAAGGCGCAGAGCAAGACGAGCATCGCGGACCCGCCATAGCTCACCAGTGGCAGCGGCACGCCGACAACCGGCGCGAGGCCCATGACCATCGACATATTGACGGCGAAAAAGAAAAAGAACGTCGCCGCGATCCCGAGGATAAGCAGGGACGAAAACCGATCCTTGTTGGCCAGCGCAGACACGATGCAGAACCCGATCAGCAGCGTGTAAAGGCCGAGGAGAGAGAACGCACCGACAAAGCCGAACTCCTCCGCCAAGGTCGTAAAGATGAAATCGGTGTGCTTTTCGGGCAAAAAGTTCAGACGCGACTGCGTGCCCTGCATAAACCCGCGCCCGGTCCACCCGCCGGAGCCTAGGGCGATCTGGGCCTGAGTGATGTGGTAGCCCGCGCCTAGCGGGTCCTGGGACGGATCGAGGAACGTGTCGATGCGGCGGAACTGGTAGTCCTTGATCAGCTGCCAGCTTTCCCCCCGCGATTGGAACACCGCCACCACCGTGCCCACGGCGGCGGCGATGACCGTGGCGAAATAGGCCCAGTGGACACCCGCGATGAACATCATCGTCCCGCCCCCCGCCATAAGGAGGATCGAGGTGCCGAGGTCAGGCTGCCTCAGCACCAAGAACACCGGCAACAGGATCAGCACCACCGGGATCGCGACCCAAAGCGGGCGCGATGTCCGCTCAATGGGGAGCCAGTCGTAATAGGCGGCCAGAAACATCACGAGCGTGATCTTCATCAGCTCGGATGGTTGCAGGTTCATAAAGCCCAGATCAATCCAGCGCTGCGCGCCCATCCCGGTGGTGCCTGCGACCTCCACAATCACCAACAGAACGAGAGAGATCAGGTAGGCCAGCCCAGAAATGTTGCGCCAAAAGTAGATGGGCACCATGGCGATCACGAACATGGCCGCGATGCCCAGGCTAAAGCGTTCAAGTTGCGGGCGCGCCCAGCGGCCAAAATCGCCCCCAGCGACGGAGTAGAGCATCATAAAGCCCACGCTCGCGATGGCCGCGATCAGCAGGATCACCGCCCAGTTCAGCGCAAAGACTTTGCGAAACCCGCTCGGAACGGTTTGGAGGCGGTATTCGAGATAGCTCATGCTTGGTCCCGGGTGGGCCGTGGCCGTTCGACCCCGTCCCAAAGCTCTAGCTCGTCTTGCTGCGTCGACATCCGGTCGCGGTCTTTGGCGGGGTAGGCGTCGAGCGGCGGGGTGCCGTCATAGAGCGCTTGGAGCAGGATATCGCGCGCGATGGGCGCTGCCGCGCGGGAGCCGGAGCCGCCGTGTTCGACCACAACCGACACCGCATAGCGCGGCGCGTCAAAGGGCGCGAAGGCCACGTAGAGCGCGTGGTCGCGGTGTTCCCAAATGCGGTCCTCGTTGTCGATGATGCCCGCGGCGCGTTCCTCGGGCGTGATACGCTTGACCTGGGTCGTGCCGGTCTTACCCGCCATGCGCGCGTCCTCGGCGATGATGCGCGATCCGTAGGCTGTGCCTTTGCGGTCATTGGCCACGTCAAACATCGCGGCGCGCACCCGGCGCAGGTTGTTTTCGTTCAGGCCCAGCGCCTCCCCCCCCGTAACGGGCAGCTTAAAGCCATCGCGGCGCGCGATCAGCCGCGGCTCCACCGCGCGGCCCGTGGCGATACGCGCCGTCATCACGGCCAGTTGCAGCGGGGAGGCCAGCACATAACCCTGCCCGATGGAGGCGTTGACCGTATCGCCCACACGCCATTCGGCCCCGCGCACCCGGCGCTTCCAGGCTTTGTCGGGGGCCAGCCCCTCGGCCACCGCGGACATGGGCACATCGTGGCGGGTGCCGATGCCCAGCTTGCGCGCCATTTCAGCCATTTTGTCGATGCCGACCCGCTGCGCCACGTCGTAGAAATAGACGTCGCAGCTTTCGGCGATGGCTTTGCCGAAGCCCGTGTGCCCGTGCCCGCCGCGCTTCCAACAGTGGAACCGCGTGTCAGAGACATCCATGTGCCCGTTGCAATACACCGTCTCGTCCGGGGCCACGACGCCCGCCTCAAGCGCGGCCAGCAGCGTGACCATCTTGAACGTCGAGCCGGGCGGGTAGGTGCCCTGGACGGCCTTATTGGCCAGCGGGCGGTACTTGTTGTCGGTGAGCGCGCGGTAGTCGGGCACAGAAATCCCGCGCACAAAGAGGTTGGGGTCAAACGTGGGCGCCGACCCCACAGCGAGCAGGTCGCCGGTTTCGACATCCATCACGACCGCGCTCGCGCTTTCGTCGCCCAGGCGGGCTTGGACGTAGTTCTGCAACCGGCTGTCGATGGTGAGCTGCACATCAGCGCCCGCGAGCCCCTCCTGCCGGTCAAGTTCGCGCATCACACGGCCGAGCGCGTTCACCTCGATCTTGCGCGATCCCGCGCGGCCGCGCAGTTGGCGTTCGAGCTTGTTTTCCACGCCGGTTTTGCCGATCTGGAACTTGGGGATCTGGAGGAGCGGGTCCTGGTCGTCGATGCGCGCCAGATCGTAGTCCGAGACCGGCCCGACATAACCCAGGACATGGGCGTAATCAGCCCCGCGGGGGTAGTAGCGCGACAAGCCGAACTCCGCCGTTACGCCGGGCAGCGCGGGCGCATTGGCGGAGACGCGGGCGACGTCCTCCCAACTTAGGCGGTCGGCGATGGTGACGGGGACAAAGGCGCTGCGGGCGCGCACATCCTCGCGCGCGCGGTCCACGCGCTCGGGGCTCAGGTCGAGAAGCCGCGCGAGTTCGCCCAGGACCGCGTCCACATCGCCCGCATCCTCGCGCACGATGACGATGCGGTAGTTTTGCTCGTTCTCGGCGACGATGCGCCCGTCGCGGTCAAAGACCATGCCCCGTGCAGGCGCGAGAAGACGGATGTTGATGCGGTTTTCTTCGGCCAGCAGGCGGAAGTCATCGGTGCGCTGAAGCTGGAGATCGCGCATCCGCCAGCCGAGCGCCCCGATCAATGCCAGCTGCGCCCCGCCAAGGATCAGCCCGCGCCGCGTGACGCGGCGGTGGGATTCCTGTTGGGCCTGCGGCGACGCTCTCATGCGGCGGCCCCCCGGTTATCGGTGGCGCTCGCCGGTCGTTTGCTAAGCCCAAAGAGCGCCGCCCCAAGCAGCGCCGCGATGGGGTAGGCTAGGCAAGTCAAAAGCCATTGCATCGCAAGCAGTCCATAGGGCATCGCGTAGGGCACAAGCACATACCAGATCGCCGCAAACCCGGCGTAAAGCCCGGTGATCGCCAGGGCCACATAGGCGCATTCGACGGAAAAGACGACCTCGCGCATGTCGTCCGCGCGCCCGCGCAGGGCCTCGGTCGCGATCACAGCGAGCGCCGCCCAAAGCCCCGGGGGTCGCTGCAGCAAAAGGTCCGCGAGCAAGAACGTCAGCGCAAAGGCCCACACCGGGATCGCACCCGGACGCCGTACCACCCACACACAGGACACCACGAGCAGCAGGTCCGGCCAGACCCAACCACCCAGGCCGAATTCCACCGGCAAAAGGTGCACAAGCAAGATGGCAAGCACGAGCGCAGCGTAACCCGCGCGCAGCGGCCAGTGCGATGGGGCCGTAGGGTGGGCAGGTGCGGGCGCTCTCATTCGCTGAGCTCCGCGGTTGATGTCTCCTCCGCCCCCTCCGTGCCCTCTGTGACCTCCGCGCTTGCCGGGGCGATGAGGCCCCCAGGTTCGCTGAGCGCCTCCGCCTCAAAGCTGCGGATGACGCGCAGAAATTCGAGCCTCACGTAGTCGGCCACCAGGCGGACACGCAGGCGGCCATCTGGCGCGGCGACGACCTCTCCTATCAAAAGGTTCGCGGGAAAGATGCGGCCGTCGCCCGACGAAAACACCCGGTCGCCGGGGCGCAGCGCGTCGGTGTCTTCGATAAGCTCAAGCCGCGGGCGGGCGCTGTTGTCGCCCGTCAAAAGCGCGCGCACGCCCGTGGGCTGGATCGTCACCGGCACGCGGGAGGCCGCGTCTGTCAGCAAAAGCACCCGGCTCGTGGTGTTGCCCACGCCCGAAATTCGCCCCACGAGCCCCAGCCCATCCATGGTCGCCCAGCCGTCGCGCACGCCATCGCGCGCGCCCACATTGATCAGCACCGATTGGCGAAAAGGTGAGCCGCTATCGGCAATCACGACGCCGGTGACATGGGTGAAATCTGGATCGAGCCGCACCTTGTTGAGGTCGAGCAGCCGCGCGTTTTCCTGTTCCAGCTGCAGCGCGGCCTCTTTCCAGGCCTTCATCTGCTGCAGTTCACGCTTAAGCTCCTGATTTTGCTCGTAAATGCGCTGGTAGGATCGGAAGTCGCCAGCAAGCTGCGCGATCCCTGTGACGGGCGCCATCACCCAGTCGAACCGCGGCAGGATGCTGTCGGTGACCTCTGCGCGCAACCGCTCAACCCGCGGGCTGTCGATGCGCCAAAGCACAAACACCGCAAAAAGCGCGAGCACCAGTACCGACACCAAAAGGCGCCGGACGGGCCGACCGTAGTCTTGCGCGTTCTTTCGATCCTTGGCCAAAGCGGTCTCCGCCTGGTGAGGTTTCGCGGCTCTTAGCTGTCGTAGTCGATGACGTGCAGCAGCTGCTTTTCAAATTCGAGCGTCTTGCCGGTGCCAAGCGCCACGCAGTTGAGGCTTTCATCGGCCACGCTTACCGCCAATCCTGTCTGCTCGCGCAGCGCCAGGTCAAGCTCCCCCAGGAGCGCGCCACCGCCGGTGAGCATAACTCCGCGGTCGACGATGTCGGCGGCAAGGTCCGGTGGCGTGGCTTCAAGCGCCGTCATCACCGCCTCGCAGATCTGCTGCACGGGCTCGGCGAGCGCCTCCGCCACCATCGCCTGGGAGATATCGCTTTCCTTCGGCACGCCATTGAGCAGGTCACGCCCCCGGATCGGCATGGACGCCCCGCGCCCGTCATCGGGCATGCGTGCGGTGCCGATCGATGTCTTGATCCGCTCTGCCGTGGCCACGCCGATGAGCAAGTTATGCTGGCGGCGCAGGTAGGAGATAATCGCCTCGTCCATGCGGTCGCCGCCTACACGGACCGAGCGGGCGTAAACGATGTCCGCGAGAGACAGGACCGCCACCTCTGTGGTGCCGCCGCCGATATCGACGACCATGGACCCGGTGGGGTCCGTGATGGGCATGCCTGCACCAATTGCTGCGGCAATTGGTTCGGCGATCAGGCCCGCACGGCGGGCACCCGCGCCCAGCACAGACTGCCGGATCGCGCGCTTTTCCACGGGTGTCGCACCATGGGGGACGCACACGATGATTTTGGGCTTTGTGAATGTAGTACGACGATGGACCTTGCGGATGAAGTGCTTGATCATCTCCTCTGCCACGTCGAAATCCGCGATGACGCCGTCACGCATGGGACGGATCGCCTGGATGGAGCCCGGCGTGCGCCCCAGCATCAGCTTTGCGTCCTCGCCGAAGGCCAGCGGCTTTTTCACCCCGTCCTTGACCTGGTAAGCCACCACGGAGGGTTCGTTCAAAATCACGCCCTTACCCTTGACGTAGACAAGGGTATTCGCGGTCCCAAGATCGATCGCCATATCTGACGAAAAGAGGCTGCCAAACCCAGTCATGCCCGACATTCCTATGCGTGTGTGCCCGATGTGCCCGCGACTCCCCCACGCCTTAGGCTCGTTGCTTATAGAGCGGGGGCCAAGGCGGGGAAAGGGCGGTTTCGTGCGGCGTGCGCAAACCCCCGCCACTGGGCCGGAGCGTGGACGACGGGGCGGCGGGTACGGAAATCTGAAGTTTGCAGGGGTCGCAGCGCGTGTTAACTAGTGTGAGCTATTGTGTTGATGGAGATTGCGATGAGATTGCTCGCATTTGTCGTGGCGGCGTTCTTGCCTGCTGCTGCCCTGGCTGCGCCGATCCAGCCGATTTATTATTCCTACATCATCGCACCGAATGGTGGCTCCGCCTATCTGGATGACACCTATAACGGGACGACCGGCCAGCTGACCGATGGAATCTCCGCTACGCTGCCGTGGTCTAACACCGATGGGTTCGGCGCACCTGGCCCCAATGTGGGCTGGCAAGGCACCAACCCGACGATCCAATTCAACTTTGACCAAGTGTACAGCTTTGGCGCCATGGTCGTGAATTTTCAGGATAACGAGGGCGCGTTTGGGGTTGGACTGGCGGAGACGATGACGGTGAACGGCGTGACATCGCCGACCCTCACATCCCCGAATGCACCGGGGGGCGGCAATGTTCGGTCGCCTATCGATGTCACGATGGACTTGACGGCGGTGGCACCTACCGACACGCTGACGCTGACCATCAACCGGGAGTTCTTTTGGACCTTTGTGTCCGAGGTCTCGTTCGACAGTACGCCGCCGACAGCGGCCGTCCCCGTCCCGGCGAGCTTGCCACTTTTGTTGGGCTGTTTGGGCGTGATCGGGCTTTTGGCGCGTCGGCGGCGCCCCTAGCGCGGCGAAATTGCTGCGCTGGGATTGTTTCGGCGCTGCGAACGCTCATTTTTCTCCCCCCGGGCGCGTGATCTGGTACGTGTGGCCCGATGTTAATGGTTAATCGGTGGGTCGGCGTGCGCGTTTCCCTGACAGTTCTTGCAGTATTAGGCGGCGCCCTTGCGGCGACCGCGCCCCAGGCAGAAGGCCCGCTGGCGCCGCTTGCCCAAGACGAGCTGAACGCGCTCGTCGCCGACGGGCAGCCGATGGCAGCATTTGAGCGCGCCTTTGCCATGGGCGACGCCATGACCCAGCACGATTTTTCCATGGCCGAAGGTGTGGGCGCGCAAGTGGGCAACGGCCAGATGTTCACGCGTGTGCCCCGCGCTGACCTCAACGCGCCGGGCCAATGGGGCCAGCATGTGCCAGAGCGGGAAACCGGCGTGAACGCCACGAACTGTCTCGCCTGCCACGGCGTGCCCATCGCCATGGGGGCCGGGAACCTCGCCGAGAATATCCTGGCCGATCCCGGCCACACAGGCGATCCGACGAAATACCTGACCCGCAATCCCCCCGCGCTCTTTGCCCTTGGTATCCCGCAGCGCCTGGCGGAGGAGATCAGCCTGGAGCTTCGTGCACAACACGCCGCGGGTGAGGCGCTCGCGTGCGGGGCGGGGGCGGCGCAGGTGGCGCTGCACGCCAAGGGTGTGTCTTACGGCGCTTTGTCCGTCACCCGCACGGCTGCGGACCCCTGCGTCGTGGAAACCGATTACACCGCGCTCGACGGGATCGAGCCTGACCTAACCATCCGCCCCTTTGGCTGGAAGGGCACCCAGTCCACGCTGCGGGTCTTTGCGCGCAACGCGCTGCACAATGAGCTCGGGATGCAAGGGATCGAGCTCGTGGGCGACACGGATGGTGATTTCGACGGCGTCACGGGGGAGCTGTCGGTGGGCCATATCACAGCGCTCACCGTGTTTCTTGCCGCGCTACCGCGGCCCGTGAGTGCGATCGAGCTTGCAGATCTCGGCATGGTTGAGATGTCGCGCAAAGAGCGCGCCGCGATCACCGCAGGCGAGACGCGGTTTGATGACCTCGGCTGCGCGGGCTGCCATGTGCCCAGCATGGTGATGAACGACACGATGTTCCAGGAACCGAGCGCGACGCCTGGCTATTTCGACGTGATGCTGCCCAGCGGGACGCAACCAGATGTGGTTGGGCTGAACACGCAGACCGCGATCCATTTCGATTTGGCAGGCGACCAGCCCGACAACCGGATCTGGATGGGCGGCCGCGCGCTGTTCCACCTGGGTGCGCTGGAGATCGGCGACAGTGGGGAGGCCGTGGCGCGCTGGTACACCGATTTCAAACGCCACGACATGGGGGCGGCCCTCGCCGACCCTGACGACCCAATGGGCATGGGGGCGCAGGTCTTTGCCACGCGATCTTTGGCTGGGGTGGGGTCTACGGGTCCATGGCTCCACGATGGGCGCGCGATGACGCTGAAACAGGCGATCCTGTTGCATGGTGGCGCGGCGCAGGAGCCACGGGACGCGTTTGAAGCGCTGTCCGAGGCCGCTCAGGAGGAGATCGTGGCGTTTCTTGAGAGCTTGCAGCTGTATCGGGCTGAGTTGCCTTAGTCGGCAGATCTTGAACTTAAACACGGCCAGTTTCGAGCTATAGCGCCGTTCCGAGGGGTGGCGTTCGCGCCGCCCCGTGGGGGCGGAACGGCGCGGCCCGACGGTTCCGTCGGGCGAGTGCTTTGAGGCTAGGCTGCTTCTTCAAAGGAAAGCTGCAGAGCGCTGACCTAAACGCTGGCTCCTAACCGGCATCCTTGTAGCTGACGCCCTTTTCGTCATAGCCCACATCTTCCCGGCTCTTGCGGGTGATCAGGCGATTGAGTGCGTTCACATAGGCCTTTGCGCTTGCCACGACCGTGTCTGTATCCGCCGACTGGCCCGTGGCAACGCGGCCCTCTTCGATCATGCGCACGCTCACGGTGGCCTGGGCGTCCGTGCCCTGGGTCACCGCATGCACCTGATAGAGGTCAAGCCTGGCGGCATGGGGAAAGAGCGCTTTGACCGCGTTAAACGTGGCGTCCACCGGGCCATCGCCGGTGGCCTCGCTCGACCGCTCTTCGCCGTCCATGACCATGGTCAGTGCAGCGCTTTGCGGGCCATCGGTGCCGCACACAACGCGCAGTGATTTGATGGTCATATACTCGTTCTGATCCTCGGCGATCTCATCGCGCATCAGCGCGACCAGGTCGTCGTCCATGACCTCCTTCTTCCGGTCCGCCAGGTCCTTGAACCGCACAAACAGATCCGCGAGCTGGTTGCCCTCCAGCGGGTAGCCCAGCTTGTCCATCCGGTCCTTGAGCGCCGCGCGTCCCGAATGCTTGCCCAGCGGCAAAGAGGTACCAGAGAGCCCGATATCCTCGGGCTTCATGATCTCGAAATTCTCACGGTTCTTGAGCATCCCGTCCTGGTGGATGCCGCTTTCATGGGCGAACGCGTTCTTGCCCACGATGGCTTTGTTAAACTGCACCGGGAACCCCGCGGCGGAGGCGACGCGGTTCGACACCGCCATGATCTTTGTCGTGTCGATTTCGGTGCGAAACGGCATGATGTCGCTGCGCGTGCGGATGGCCATCACGACCTCCTCCAGTGCAGTGTTGCCGGCCCGTTCGCCCAGCCCATTGATCGTACACTCAATCTGACGCGCGCCACCTTCTACGGCGGCCAGGCTGTTGGCCGTCGCCATGCCCAGATCATTGTGGCAATGGGTGGCGAAAATCACATCCTCGCCGCCCTCGCACTTTGCGATCAGGCGGCGGATCAGGTCGGCGGATTCCACCGGGGCCGTGTAGCCTACGGTGTCGGGGATATTGATCGTTGTCGCGCCCGCCTTGATCGCGATTTCGACGACGCGGCGCAGATACTCCCACTCCGTCCGGGTCGCGTCCATCGGCGACCATTGCACATTGTCACACAGGTTGCGCGCGTGGGTGACCGTGTCGTGGATGCGTTCGGCCATCTCATCCATCGTCAGGTTCGGGATCGCCCGATGCAGCGGGGAGGTGCCGATAAACGTATGAATACGCGGGGATTTCGCGTGCTTCACGGCCTCCCAACAGCGGTCGATGTCTTTGAAATTCGCGCGCGCCAACCCGCAGATGGTGGAGCTCTTCGCCCGCCCGGCGATTTCGCTGACAGCGGCAAAATCCCCCTCGGAGGCGATGGGAAAGCCCGCCTCGATGATGTCCACGCCCATCTCGTCGAGCATCTCAGCGATATCGAGCTTTTCCTCATGGGTCATGGTGGCGCCAGGGGATTGCTCGCCGTCGCGCAGGGTGGTGTCGAAAATATAGACGCGGTCTTTCATCGTCGTGGTCCTAGATATGGTCTTTCGGCGCGGGCGCTTGGCCGCTGTCGCCGGTGTTGGCTTCGCCCTTAGGCTCGATCAGCAGGACCTTCACCTCGTCCACGGCGCGCGGCCGATGGACGACCCCCGCCGGGACGATGCAAACCTCGCCAGCGCGCACGGTCACGGTGGTGCCGTCGCCCTGGTCCATCTGCATCTCCCCCTCCAGCACGAGGAAAAAGTCATCCGTCGTGTCGTGCTTGTGGAACGGGAACTCCCCCTTGAACTTCACAACCATCACGTCGTTGTCATTGTAGCTGGCGACGACTTTAGGATCCCAATGGGTCGAAAAAAGCGCGAGCTTTTCAGCGAGATTGATCGGTTTCATCTGTGGGGCTTTCTGGTGTGGTCCTTGCGGCGCTGGTCCCTCCTGAGCGGTCGCGCCGAAAGGCACGCTCAGGAGCGGCTAAGGAGAAGGCCCAGAAGGGCGGCGCTATGCGTCGCGATCACCATAGGCGGCACATTACATAAGGCGCGGTTTTTGAAAAGCGTTTTCTCAGAACATCAAGCACGCGTCGGACGTGGCGTCCGGGGCCTCAGCGCGCAGGGTGGGCAGGTAGGCAAAGACCGTCAGCCGGTTGCCATCGTCAAACCCGATCCACATCGTGCCGGTGTCGGCCTGCACGGCGATCCCTTCTGGATCGCGGCCATAGGGGCTGAGCGGTGTGACCGACAAAAGCCTGCCATCAGGCGCGAATTCAAACAGGCTGTTTGACCCTTCTTGATCATCCACGACGTAAATCGCGCCCGTGCGGCGGTCGACAGAGATCCCCTGCGGCTCCACCATGGGCGGGGTGGTCGCGAAACCGTCGATGGACCAAAGCTCCCCGCCCGCGACGTCAAGCTCCCACACCCGGGCGTTGGCGTCCTGGGTAAACATCAGGCGCCCGCCGGGGCGCGCCGCGATCCCCTCCACATCCCAGATCGCCCCGTCCATGCGGTAAGACGACCGCAGTTGCACGCCCTCTTTGCTGCGATCCTCAAACCGACCCGTGCCGTCCGAGATGATCAGCCGATTGCCCGCCACTGTGAGCGCCTTTGCGGTAAACAGCGCGGTCTCAAAGCGGCGCGTGATCTCCCCACTCGGACCCATAAACGCGACCTCGCGCCCCTCATTGGCGATCCAAACCCCGCACAACGCCGGGTCAAACTCCAGCGACGACGGCCCGCGCATCTCCATCGAGTGCCGCAGCGTGAGCTCCATCGCCGCAGCGGGCGCTGCCATGAGCAAAAGAACTGCAAGGATCCGCATGGGATAAAACGTAACCCAAGACGCCAGAAAACAACCCACTTTCTTATGTCCAAAATAACTTCGGGGAGTGTGAGGGGCTGGCCCCTCACGCCGAGCCTCGCCAAAGCGCGGACGCCGCCTATCTCGCGTCCCATGACAAACGCGCTCATCATCGGGGCCAGTGGGGGGATCGGCGGGGCGCTGGCCGATACGCTCGCCGCCCGCGGCTACGACACGACACGGCTCTCGCGGAGCGTGGATGGCTTTGACATCACCGACCCAGGCGCTGTGGAGACTGCCTTAGCGGGCGCGGGGCCCTTCAACGTCGTGCTGATCGCAACAGGGCGGCTCGATGGCGCGGGCGCACCACCTGAAAAGTCACTGCGCGCGCTGACGGCTGAGGCGATGGAGGATCAGTTCCGCGTCAACGCCCTGGGTCCCGCGCTTGTGCTGCGCCATCTGCCCCGGCTCTTGCCGCGCAAGGGGCCCAGCCACGCGGCGGTGCTCTCGGCACGCGTGGGTTCCATCGGCGATAATCGCTTAGGCGGTTGGTATTCGTACCGCGCGGCAAAGGCGGCGCTCAATCAGTTTACGCATTCCGCAGCGATTGAATTGGCCCGCACGCATAAGGAGGCCTGCCTCCTTGCGCTCCATCCCGGCACGGTGGCCACACGGTTCACGGGCGGGTTTCCGGCCCATGACAAACTGACGCCCGAAGCCTCGGCTCAAAAGCTCCTAGAGGTGCTCTTGAGCCGCACGCCGGAGCAGAGCGGTACGTTTTGGGACTGGAAAGGGGACCCTGTACCCTGGTGAGCACCGCTAGCCGTCGGTGTCGGCAGGTGGCTCAGTCGCGGCATCCGCATCGTCGTCGGGCGCGCCCTCCGGCTCCGCACCTTGCAAGATCACCTCGCGGGCGGAGCTCAGCGCCCCGTCTTCCCACGTGCCTGACGCCACATTGCCGTCTGCGTAGCGCATGGTGCCTTCGCCCTGGCGGCGGCCATTGAAAAAGCCGCCCTCATAGACATCGCCATTGGCGTAGGTGGCCACGCCGTCGCCTCGGATCTCGCCATCTGCCCAGGCGCCCACATACTCAAACCCATCCGACATCACGATCCGCCCTGCGCCGTGGCGCTGCCCGGCGCGGAACGTGCCGGAGTAGACGGAGCCGTCTGCGTAAGTGGCGGTGCCCTCGCCCTCGCGCTGTCCGTTCACCCAGTCGCCCTCGTAGCGGTACCCGTCCGGATAGGTCATCACCCCCCGACCGTGGAGAGCGGCGTTGCGGAACCCACCGTCATAGACGATGCCGTTTGCGTAGGTGGCAATGCCCGCGCCGTCGATGATGCCATCGACCCAGGTCCCCTCGTAGGTGGACCCATCGGGGTAGGTGATCTTGCCAAAGCCATGGGCAAGGTCGCGCGCGAACTCGCCCGTGTAGACAGAGCCGTCCGGGTAGGTGACTTCACCCACTCCGGCGATCTGGCCTGCCTCCCAGCTGCCGACATAAAGGTATCCGTCCCCGCCGCGGAACGTGCCCTGGCCGTGGCGCAGGTCGTTGAGGAACGTCCCCTCATAAACATCGCCGTTGGCGTAGGTGACGGTGCCCGTGCCCTCGCGCCGCCCCCGGACGAGCGCGCCGCTATAGACATCACCGTTGGGTTGCAGAAGCCGCCCGCTGCCGGTGATCTCCCCGTTTTCCCAGTCGCCCTCGTAGACCAGCCCATCGGGCAGGGTGAGCGTCCCGCGCCCTTCGCGGACGCCTGCGACCATCGTGCCCTCGTAGGTGGCGCCGTCAGGGTAGGTGATGCGCCCGGAGCCGTCTTTGACCCCATCGACCCAGTCGCCTGCGTAGACGTAGCCGTCTGGCGTGGTCATCGTGCCAAAGCCATTGTGAACCGCCGCGACAAAGCTGCCTTCATAGCGCACGCCGCTGGCGTAGTCTGCAACGCCGTCCCCGGTGATTTCGCCATCGACCCAGCCGCCAGAGTACGTGCCGCCATCGGCGAATGTGATCTGGCCTGTCCCATTGGGCATGCCGCGGGCGAATTCGCCCACGTAAACGGACCCGTTCGGGAAGCGCGCCGTGCCCTGGCCGCGGATTTCGCCGTCGACCCAGGTGCCGGTGTATTCGTAGCCGTTGGGCAGCGTGTAAGTGCCTTGACCGTGCTGGACACCGTCGCGGAACTCGCCTTCGTAGATGCCGCCATCTTCGTACTGCTTGGTCGTGGTGCGCTGGGCCCATGCGGGGCTCGCAACGGTCGCCGCAACCGCTCCCGCTATGAGGACGCCCGCCGCCCGCGTGGTCCAAGATTGCTGCATCGTCTCACCCCTGGTGGTTCTTCGGTGAACCTATCGCGGGACCAGATATGCTGCCTGTGCGCTGCCCCCGACTCGGAAATTCCGTTAATGGAAGCTAATTGAGCTGGGTCAAGCCCACAACACACATATATTCTGACGCGTCACCTCGCAGCGGCTCAACCTGCACCGCGTGGGGTTTCGCCCAATTCCTGCTCAGTCTATGAGCGATCAACCGCATCCGAGGGGAGCAAACCGAATGGCGCGACAGTTTCGTTTAACGCTTGCGCAGTTGAACCCCACGGTTGGCGATCTGGCTGGCAACGCCGCCAAAGCGCAGCACGCCTGGGACGCGGGGCGGGAGGCCGGCGCAGACATGGTCGTGCTGCCCGAGATGTTCATCACCGGCTACCAGACCCAAGACCTGATCATGAAGCCCGCCTTCACCCAAGCCGCCCGCGCGGCGGTGGAGGCGCTGGCCGCGCGCTGCGCCGACGGGCCGACGCTGGGCATTGGCGGGCCGGTGGAGAAAGACGGGCTGCTCTATAACGGCTATTTCATCTGCCAGGGCGGCGCGGTTGTGCACCAAATCCTCAAGCGCGAGCGTCCCAATGACGGCGTCTTTGACGAGGTGCGGCTCTATGCTCAAGGCCCGGTCCAGGGGCCCTACACGGTGGGCGGCCTGCGCATCGGCACGCCCATTTGCGAGGATGCCTGGCACCCCGAGGTGTCGGAGGCGCTGGCGGAGACGGGGGCAGAGGTTCTCATCGTGCCGAACGGCTCGCCCTACTACCGCGATAAGTTTGATGTGCGGCTCAACCACATGGTGGCGCGGGTCACAGAAACGGGCCTGCCGCTCGTCTACCTCAACATGGTGGGCGGCCAGGACGACCAGATGTTCGACGGCGGCTCCTTTGCCCTGAACCGGGGCGGTGCGCTGGCGGCGCGGATGCCGGTGTTTGACGAGGCGATCACGACGCTGGAGCTGGCACAGACCAACGAGGGTTGGGTGATCGGCGAGGCGGATAAGGCGCCGCATCCCGATGCTTGGGAGCAAGATTACCGCACCATGGTCGAAACCCTGCGCGACTACATGGCCAAGACCGGCTTTAAGAAGGTGTTGCTTGGCCTTTCTGGTGGGATCGACAGCGCGCTGGTGGCCACGATTGCGGTGGACGCCCTGGGGCCGCAGAATGTGCGCTGCGTGATGCTCCCATCGGAATACACCTCCGGCGGGTCGCTGTCGGATGCCGAAGACATCGCAGGGCGCCTGGGCGTGCACTACGATACTGTTCCCATTGCAGGCCCGCGCGCCGCAGTGACAGAGACACTGGCCCCGGTCTTCAACGGTCGCGCGCCCGACATTACCGAAGAAAACATCCAGTCGCGCCTGCGCGGGCTGCTTTTGATGGCGATGTCCAACAAGTTTGGGGAGATGCTCCTGACTACCGGCAATAAGTCGGAGGTCGCAGTGGGCTATGCCACGATCTACGGCGATATGTCGGGCGGCTATAACCCGATCAAGGACCTCTACAAAACGCGCGTCTTTGAGCAATGCCGCTGGCGCAACGCCAACCACCGCCCCTGGATGATGGGGCCCGAGGGCGAGGTGATCCCCGTCAGTATCATCGACAAGCCCCCCTCAGCCGAGCTGCGCGAGGATCAAAAGGACGAAGACAGCCTGCCACCCTATGACGTGCTCGACGGCATCCTAGAGATGCTCGTGGATAACGAAGCCAGCGTCGCGGACTGCGTGGCGGCGGGCTACGCGCGCGACGTCGCCAAACGGGTGGAGCATTTGCTTTATATCTCGGAATACAAACGCTTCCAATCAGCGCCAGGCACGCGGCTCACCCACCGGGCGTTCTGGCTCGACCGCCGCTACCCAGTCGTGAACCGCTGGCGCGACGGGTCATAAGCGAACGCGCGGCTCACTCCGCCGCGCTGCGCGCCTTGAGTAATCGATCCGCCTTTTTGCGCACCAGCAGGCTACGCAGGTCATGCATCGCGAGGAGGAGGTCGTCGGTAAACTCCTCCAACTGCGCGTCGGTTGCGGTGGACTGGACCCATTGCGTGGTCAGATTCATGTGGTCAATGGCGCGGTAGATATCGTCGAGCGTGCGCGCTTCGAGCACCTCCGCCCGCTCGGCCATCCACTCTTGAATGACCTCCTCCTCCTCCGCCAGAAGCTCGCGCTGGCCATGGGGTTTGATCTGCCCGTTGACGACATTTACAACCGCGATCTGTTCCATCTCAATGCGCCTCTGGCGGTTTTCGGTATCGATCCGAAACACCACGGCACCCTTTTCGCGGATGCGGAAGTAAAAGTCGGGTAGATCGGCGGGCATATGGGTCCTTCAGGTCAGCTCAGCGTTGTACAAAACCGATGGATACGCGCACAGGCCTCTGTCAATGCGTCATTCGAGGCAGCGTAACTCACCCGGAACGCTGGCGAAAGCCCGAAGGCCGCGCCGTGGACGACCGCCACCAGCGCCTCGTTCAGAAGCGCATTTGCGAAGTCCTCATCCGATGTGATGCGCGTGCCCGCGGCGGTTGTCTTCCCAATCACGCCATCGATGGACGGGTAGACATAAAACGCCCCCTCCGGCGTGGGGCAATCGATCCCCGGGCAGGCGTTGAGCGCATCAACCACGAGGTCGCGCCGGGCCTTAAAGAGCGCGCGGTTGGGTGCCAGAAAGTCCTGGGGGCCGTTCAGGGCCTCAATGGCACCGTACTGGCTGATGGCACTGGCGTTGCCGGTGCTTTGGCTTTGGATAACGCGCATGGCCTTGATCAGATGCGCCGGACCGCCCGCATAGCCGATCCGCCACCCGGTCATGGCGTAAGCCTTTGACACCCCATTGGTGGTCAGCGTCCGTTCGTAAAGCGCGGGCTCCACTTGCGCTGGCGTGCAGAACTCGAACCCGTCAAAGGTCAGATGCTCATACATATCGTCTGACATCGTCCAGACATGGTCGTGGCGCAGCAGGACATCGGTGAGCGCCTTAAGCTCCTCCCAGGAATATCCCGCGCCCGTCGGGTTGGAGGGGGAGTTGAAAATCCACCACTTCGTGCGCGGCGTGATCGCGGCCTCTAACGCCTCCGGGCGCAGCTTGTAGCCGTGTTCGACCGGGCAGGGGATGACGACAGGCTCCCCGCCCGCCATGCGCACCATGTCGGGGTAGGACGTCCAATAGGGGGCGGGGATGATGACCTCATCGCCGGGCTCCAGCGTCGCCAGCATGGCGTTCCAAAGCACCTGCTTGCCGCCCGAGGTGACAGAAATCTGGTCGCGGCCATAGGTCAGGCCATTTTCGCGCGCGAATTTCGCCGCAATGGCGTCTTTGAGCTCCGGCAGCCCATCGGGCGGCGTGTAGCGCCCGCGTTTTGCGTGGATGGCCGCAATGGCGGCGGCGTCGATCGTGTCAGGCGTGCCGAAATCCGGCTCCCCCGCGCTGAGGCTGATGACATCCTTGCCCTCGACGCGCAGCTCCATCGCACGGGTCGACATGGCGATGGTCGCGGACGGCGCCACACGGTCAAGGCGAGACGAAAGGAAGCGCATGGGCGGGCTCCGGTGGATGTTTGTGCTCTGGTGCCCTAAAAGCCGCCCAAGAGGCAAGCAATGACAGACACAACCGTTCCAGCAGACTGGTATCACGACGACAAAGCGACGCTCGGCGACCGCATCACCTATGGGCGAGAGGTCGCAGGGCTCAGCCAAGATGCGCTGGCCAAGCGCCTGGGCATCAAGCTGCGCACGCTCAAGGAGTGGGAGGACGACCTATCAGAGCCCCGCGCGAACAAGCTGCAAATGCTCGCGGGCGTGCTCAACGTCTCCCTGCGCTGGCTGATGACGGGCCATGGCGACGATCTTTCCCACGCAGACTATGCTGTTTCGCCAGAAGAGCTCGCCGCTCTGCGCGCCCGGCTCCAAGACGCGCTCGATCTGCTCGCACGGATCGAAGAAAGGCTGGGCGATGGGCACTGAACCGATTGAAACCCGGCGCAAGCGGCTTTTTATGCGCTCCATCCGCCGCGGCATCAAAGAGATGGATGTGATCCTGACGGCTTTTGCAACGGCCAGACTGCCCCAGATGGATACGGAAGCTCTTGACGCCTATGAGGCGCTCATCGCCGAGCAAGACCTTGATATCTATCCCTGGATCATCGGCCAGACCCCCGCGCCAGACATGCACGCGGCGATGGTTAACGAGATTAGATCGCAGTTTAACGAAGAAATCGCGCGCCAGCGTGGCGTTTAATACATTTTCAGCACTTATCCGCCACACACACTCCAACGACGAGCGTGGAGACGTAGATGAGCATTCATTCACAGATCGGCCAAAGCCAGTCCGCAGGCTTTATTTCCGGCTACTTGGAAAGTCTGGCGTTGGTGGAGCGCCTGCATCGCCTGCTGCTGGACGTGATCAAGGATGAGTTCGAGCGTGTGGGCGTGTTGGAAATAAACGCGGTCCAGGCGCTGTTGCTGTTCAATATCGGCGACAACGAGGTCACAGCGGGCGAGCTGAAAACGCGCGGCTACTACCAGGGCTCCAACGTGAGCTATAACCTCAAAAAGCTGGTGGAAATGGGCTACATGCACCACCAGCGCTGCGAAATTGACCGCCGCTCGGTGCGTGTGAGCCTCACGGACCAAGGGCGCAGCGTCCGCGATATCGTGGCCGACCTGTTTAGCCGCCACGCCGACGGGTTGCAGGCCAGCGGTGTCCTTGGCCCCAACGGGATCGAGGACATCAATGGCGCACTCAAACGGGTGGAGCGGTATTGGTCCGACCAAATCCGCTATATCTACTAGGCGCGACCCCGCGCGCGCAGCGCGCGCGGCCTCGGGTTCAAGCCAGCCCTGGCTGGCGCAGAAGGGAGGCGGGCGGGCACCGACCTCGGACACCGTGCGCGAGGGTCGGAGATAGAGCGCTCCTTTAGCGCGACAGCGCGCCGAAAACGGGGCCCTCAAGCTCCCGTAAGAGCTTGCGCCGCATAGCGCGTTCGAAATCCTTGAAACCCAGCGCCGTTTCAACGAACGCGCCGGGGCCGTAGATGACGGACGCGTTGTAGTAGGCGCTCAGCTCCCCCACTTCGAGCTGCCGGATATCGCCGCCGCGGGGGCTGTCGACGCCAACAACGAGCCCGTTCACAACCACGGCCGCATCGGCCAGCGCGGCGCGCAGCGCCTCCGGTGGTCCGCCCGTGTTGTGTTTCCCATCGCCAGAAATATCGATGGTCCGCTTCCAACAGCGGGTCTCGCCTGTGATCTTACCGAGCGCATGGGCGATGGCCGGGGCAATGGCGGTGGAATGGTCCACGCTCGCGCCCATGGCCGCCCGTGGATGCGTGGCGATCTGGGCCGCAAGCGCGTTCAAGACCGGCGCCCCTGTGACGGGGGTCCAGTCCAGCACCGTCCGCTGCACCCCCGGCCCGCTCCACTCAAAGACGTAGAGCGTCACCGGCACCTCCGGCTGTTCTAGGATCCGCGCGGCCACGTCCGGCGCCGTCAGCGCCCGGGCCAACCCCTCAAGCTGTAGCCGATACTCCCGCGAATCGACCGAGGCCGACACGTCGAGCCCCAACGCCAGCGCCTGACGGCACGGCGCCTGTGCCGCCGCCCCAGCGGCCCAGCCCGCGATGAGCGCGGCCGCTACCAGTGACCGGAATTTTCCATGCTGATCCAAGGCTCTGCCGGTTCCTTTGCATCGCCCATCTGGAGGAGCTCGATGGAGACGTTATCAGGCGAGCGCACAAAAGCCATCCGCCCGTCGCGCGGCGGCCTGTTGATCGTCACGCCATTGTCCATCAAATGCTGGCACGTCGCGTAGATATCGTCGACCGCGTAGGCCAGATGCCCAAAGTGGCGGCTGTCGGAGGGAAGCCCATCATCCCCGTCCCAGTTATAGGTCAGCTCCACCGGGCAGTCCGGCTGATCGGGCGGCGCCATAAAGACCAGCGTGAACCGCCCGCCCTCGTGCTCATTGCGCCGCGTCTCTTCCAGCCCCAACAGCTGGAAGAAGGCGATCGTTGCGTCGAGGTCTTTCACCCGCACCATCGTATGGAGGTATTTGAGGCTCATGGCGTATCCTTTCCCATTGCCGTGCAAGCTGCGCTGCCGTGGCGGGCCGTCAAGGGGCCCGCAAAAGCTGTGGACAGATTGCGATATCTAGTGGCCAGCTTTATCAAGATGCGCAAATATAGCGGTGCTCCGGGAAGGGAAAGACGAGATGCCACTATCTGAGGACCAAAAGAACCAGATCGCAACGCAACGTGCCCAGTCCCAGCAGACCCTCCGCGCCGTCAGCCCAGGGATGGAGGCGCGGCTTTATACGGCTCACGAGGTGCTCGACCACGGGTTTGTGCGTGTGATCGACTACATGGGCGACGACAGCGCCATCGTGCAAGCGGCGCGGGTGTCTTATGGGGAAGGGACCAAGCACGTCTCCAACGACGAGGGGCTTATCCGCTACTTGATGCGCCACTGGCATTCGACCCCGTTCGAGATGTGCGAGATCAAGCTGCACGTTAAGCTGCCCGTGTTCGTCGCGCGTCAGTGGATCCGGCACCGCACGGCGAATGTGAACGAATACTCCGCCCGCTACTCCATCCTGGACCGCGAATTCTACATCCCAGCCCCCGAACACGTCGCCGCGCAGTCGGCGGTCAACAACCAGGGCCGTGGTGCCGCGCTCGAAGGGGCAGAGGCCGCGCGGGTGCTCGAACTGCTCAAATCCGACTCAACCCGGGCCTATGACAATTACGAGGCGATGATTTCCACCGACGGTCAGCAGGGCCTCGCGCGGGAGCTTGCGCGGATGAACCTGCCGGCCAACATCTACACCCAGTGGTATTGGAAGGTGGACCTGCACAACCTGTTCCATTTCCTGCGGCTGCGTGCCGACAGCCATGCGCAGTACGAAATTCGTGTCTATGCTGACGAAATTTGCCGTATTGTCGCGGATTGGGTCCCGCTCGCCTATGCCGCGTTCGAAGACTACAGGCTCGGCGGCGCCTCAGTCAGCGCCAAAGCGCTCGGTTGTATTCGGCGGATGTTAGCGGGGGAAGAGGTGACAAAAGAAAGCTCCGGCATGTCTGCCGGGGAATGGCGTGAGTTTCAGGCCATGATCGCAAGCCCAGAAAGCTAAGCGATAGTCGTAGAGACATAAGATTTGGCTCGAGCGCCTGCGCGCTCGCCAACATAGCGTAAGACTGGGGGTTGGTTAGTCGGCCTTTAGGTCGCCCGCCATCGTGCGGCCATCGCGTCCCTCGATCACCTCGAAGCTGACCTTTTGGTTGTCCGCAAGACCCGTCAAACCGGCGCGTTCCACAGCGGAAATGTGCACAAACACGTCCTTGCCGCCGCCCTCTGGTTCGATGAACCCGTACCCTTTTGTGGTGTTGAACCACTTAACGGTGCCACTAGGCATCGTCTGTCTCCTTTTCGTCCCGCCAGTTACCAGGGCGGCTCTGCATGGAGCGCCTATTGTGGCACCCCTAAGAAACACCTAGGCGGATACCGCGAAAGACAAGGGGCCCGGGTATGAAGCTTTATGGAATCAAGACCTGCGACACGTGCCGCAAGGCGCGAAAGGCGCTGTCAGAGGCGGAGTTCGTGGACCTACGTGCTGAGCCGCTGCCAGCAGACGTGCGCAATGCCGCGCTGGACCAGTTCGGGGCCGCGCTCCTCAACAAAAGTTCGACCACGTGGCGGGGATTGACTGAGGAGGAGCGCGCCGGGGACCCGCGCGCGTTGCTCGCAGCCCATCCAACCCTGATGAAACGCCCGCTCATCGTGGACGGTGCCACGATGACCATAGGGTGGAAGGCGGACGCCCAGGCGGTGTGGCTTTAGACGTCCCGCTCAAAGATCAGGCGGTCGAGCGATAGTGGCCCCGCGCCCTTTAGGACCAGAGTGATCAGGAGCAACATCCAAAACGCGCGTTGGTCCGCGATCAGCGCGTCGGAGGCGCGGTCGAACCACGCGCCAAAGGTGCCATTGGCCCAGCCACCATGCCCAATAAGGTCCGTGGCGCTTTGGACGATGACGAAACCGATCATGCCCAGGGCCGCCAGCCGCGTCAAAAGTCCTAAGAGGATGAGCAGCGGCAGAATGAATTCTGCCAGGGTGCCGGCGACCACGACAAGGTAGTGAAACCCACCTAGGGCAGACGGGTCGTAGCCCGCAGCCTCCATCGCGCGGGGCCAGATGGCGATGTAGGCGCCTGCACCGGGGTTCAGAAACCCGAAAATCCCGTCGCCGACCTTTTGCAGGGCTGAGTTCCAGAAATAGATCAGCAGGACGCCCGCGAAAACGAGCCGCGCAAGCGTGCCAAGGATCGCCGCGCTCGCGGTGTCGAGTGCAGCAGCGCTGCGGTCCAAAAGAGGGTGGCTAAACATAGTCTTAGAGCTTTCAGTCAGGATGGCGCGTGAACGCGTGTGATGACACCGCGCCCCAGCGCGATGGCGAGCGTGGGCCCAAGCCCGGTGGCGGGATCAAGGTCGGGCGCTTGATCGAGTGCTTGAGCCGTTGATACTCCGCGCCCGAGCGCCGCAAGAAACGCCGCACCTCCGGCAGGCAGCAGGTCTACCTGTGGGTCAAACTCAGGCCGCGAGATGAGCACGCCTTGGCCCGCGGTGCCTGGCTTCCCGCCGCCACGCGACATCATCCAGATGTTATAGATCGCGTAAGGGGAGGCTATGATACGGGTCGCGGGCGCAATCTCCATCCGCGCGGCCATCAGGGCGTCGGGGGCGAGTTGAAGCGCCTCGGGCCGGATCGGGGTGGCGTCGGCGGCGTGATAGGCCTCCCGCAGGGCTTGGTCGATCCGCGCCACGTCGGGAAGGTAGGGCAGGTGCGCCACAGGCTCAAATCCCGCCAAAAAGCCTGGGAATTCAGCACCATAGAGCACGAGCACTGGGGATGTCGGCGGATGCTGGCGCACGAACACCCCCGCCATCGCGCGAAAGAACGCGTCCCCCACCAAGCTGTGGATGGTCGGAAAGGCGACGCTGAGCGCCTCGGTCAGGGACACTGCGACGTTGTTGCGGTAGACATCGAACCGCTTACCTGCGGGACGGCCCTCGCCGTCGCTTAGACCCTCAGGCACGGGGCGGTCTGCGGCCAGGATCGCGTTCGTCAGCTGGGTTTGGTCGACGCGCTCCATCCTAGGCCACAACCGCTGCAAGCGCGTGCGCGGCGCGGTCCGCCTCCGCGCGGAGTACGGGCCATTCGGGCACATCGGTGTCCCATTCAATCAGTGTCGGGCGTGCGCCGGACCGCGCGAGTGTGTAGTCATAGAGCGCCCAGACCGGATCGACGACCTCGCGCCCGTGGCTGTCGATCAGCAGCGGTGCACCGTGGTCATCCTCATCCTCGTCATGGCCGCCGAGATGGATCTCCCCCACTTTGTCGACGGGGAATGCGTCGATATAGGCGCGGGGGTCCATCTTAAGGTTGGTGGCCGACACAAAGACATTATTGACGTCGAGCAGCAGCCCGCACCCCGTGCGATCAGCGACGCGGGCTAGGAAATCCGTCTCAGGCATGGTGCTTTCGTCGAACCACAGATAGCTCGACGGGTTTTCGAGCAGCATCTGCCGCCCGATGTGATCTTGCAGCTCTGCGATATGGTCCGCGACCCGCGCTAGCGTCGCCTCGGTGTAGGGCAAGGGCAAAAGATCGTTGAGGAAATGGCTGTCATGGGTCGACCAGGCCAGATGCTCTGAAAAGCTCGCTGGGTTGATGCGGTCGCACAACGCGCGCAACCGATTAAGATGGGCCCGGTCAAGCGGCGCTTCACCGCCGATGGACAGGCCGACGCCGTGCACAGAAATCGGGAACCGCTCAGCCAGAAAGCCAAGCTGGGCGAGCGGGCGGCCGCCGTCGCCCATGTAATTTTCGGCGTGCACCTCAAGCCATCCAACCGGGCCAGGCGCCTCGAGAATGTCGGTGTAGTGCTGCGCCTTGTAGCCAACCCCAGGGCTCAGGGGCAAAACGGGGCGGGATGTATCGAGCATGGCGCAGTCCTCGGCTTCATCTTTCCAAAAATACTCCCGCCGGAGACATCCATGTGACCCATCCGGCGGAAGCGGTGGGGCAGGGGGCAAGCCCTGCCCTAGAGGCTTTTATGTGGGCCTTATGCAGGCAGGTCGCGGTCGAGTGCTTCGAGCGAGCCCATGCGTGCTTTGCCGTCTGCCATTGCAGGCACTTCGATGTCGGCGCAGGTGCCCGCTGGGACGAGCGTCCAGGCGTTGCCCTGATAGTCGACGGTGGATGTGCCCTGGCAGGACGTGCCTGGACCCGCGGCGCAGTCGTTTTCGCCCGCGAGCGAGACGCCGTAGCACTTTTCATTGGCCTGCGCGGCGGCAGGGGCTGCGAGGGATGCGGCGAGTGCTGCTGCGACGGCGCCAGCTACGGCGAGTGTTTTCGTGGTGTTGGACATGTGTCTCTCTTCAGTTGAACCAGTTGCGGTGCACTGTGGTGTGCAACGAAGAGATGGCCGATGCGGGCCCCCACAATCCAATCACGGCGACGTGCGACACGGGCGCGTGAGCGCACGTGACGGAAGTGTTACTTTCGCAGCATTCAGGCTGCGGATTCTGCAATGAAGTTTGCTATGCACGCGCAGCATTGAAACAATCCTGCGCGCGCCCTGATACTTTGGAAAAGGTCAATCCCAGCCGGGTCTCACGACTAGGTGCTTACGACCGCGTGCGCGCGATGTCGGGTGCGAGCGCTTCTGCGGCCAGGTCAGCGACCACGTCATCAAGCGCGACCGTGCTGCTTTGCTTGGAGCCAAGCCTGCGCATGGACACCGTCCGCTCTTCAACCTCGCGTTTCCCAATGGCTAAGATCACCGGCACCTTGCCTACGGAGTGTTCGCGCACCTTATAGTTGATCTTTTCGTTGCGCACGTCAGCCTCCGCCCGGATGCCAGCAGCGCGGAGCGCCTCGACCGCTTCATAGACGAACTCATCGGCGTCACTGACAATGGCGGCCACAACCACCTGCCGGGGGGCGAGCCAGAATGGCAGCTTGCCCGAATGCTCCTCGATCAAGATGCCGATAAAGCGCTCGAAGGAGCCCAGGCACGCGCGGTGCAGCATGACCGGGCGATGCTTTTCGCCGTCCTGACCGATGTAGGAGGCGCCCAGCCGCTCCGGCAGGACGAAATCCACCTGATGCGTCCCGCACTGCCAGTCGCGCCCGATGGCATCCGTGAGAACGAATTCGAGCTTTGGCCCGTAAAACGCCCCTTCGCCTGGGTTCATCTCCGGCTCGATCCCTGCGGCGCGAGTGGCGTCGAGCAAGGCTGTCTCAGCGCGATCCCAAACCTCGTCAGAGCCCGCCCGCTTTTCCGGCCGGTCGGAGAATTTCACGCGGAATTCCTCGAACCCGAGGTCTTTGTACACCTGGGTCAGGTAGTCGATGTAAACGGCGGTCTCGGATTCGATCTGGTCTTCGGCGCAGAAGATGTGACCATCATCCTGGGTGAACCCGCGCACGCGCATGATTCCGTGCAGCGCGCCTGACGGCTCGTAGCGCGCGCAGGACCCGAACTCCGCCATCCGGAGCGGCAGATCGCGGTAGGATTTCAGACCCTGGTTAAAGACCTGGACGTGGCAGGGGCAGTTCATGGGCTTGAGCGCATTCACGGCCTTGGTCTGGGCGTGTTCTTCGTCCACTTCGACGATGAACATGTTCTCCTGATACTTGTCCCAGTGCCCGGACTCTTCCCAAAGCGAGCGGTTCACCAGTTGCGGCGTGTTCACCTCGACATAGTCGCCCGCGCGCTGAACGCGGCGCATGTAGTCTTGGAGCTCGGTGTAGATCGTCCAGCCATTCGGATGCCAAAAAATCTGGCCCGGTGCCTCGGGCTGAAGGTGGAATAGGTCCATCTCCTTCCCCAGTTTGCGGTGGTCGCGCTTTTCGGCCTCTTCCAAGAATGTCAGGTGCTTTTTCAGCTCATCGCGGTTCAGGAACCCCACGCCGTAAATGCGCTGGAGCTGCTCGCGGTTCGAGTCGCCGCGCCAATACGCGCCGGCCACCGACATCAGCTTGAACCCGTCCGCGGGGATTTGCCCGGTGTGCTGGAGGTGCGGTCCGCGGCAGAGGTCCTGCCAGTCGCCGTGCCAATACATCCGCAGAGGCTCATCGCCGGGGATTGCATCAATCAGCTCAACTTTGAACGGCTCACCAGCATCCTTATAGTGCTGCACCGCGCGGTCGCGGTCCCAGACCTCCGTCCGGACCGGATCGCGGAGATTGATGATCTCCTTCATCTTTTTTTCAATCGCGCCGAGGTCCTCGGGGCTAAACGGCTCGGCCCGGTCGAAGTCATAGTACCAGCCGTTTTCAATCACCGGGCCGATGGTGACTTTGACGTTTGGCCAGATCTCTTGCACGGCCCGCGCCATGACATGGGCCAGGTCGTGGCGCACAAGCTCCTCAGCTTGGGGGCGGTCTTTCATGGTGTGAATGGCGATCTGAGCATCGGCGCGGATCGGCCATTGCAGGTCGTGATGAGCCCCGTCCACGGTGGCTGAGATCGCCTTTTTGCCCAAAGAGGTGGAAATATCGGACGCCACAGCGCCGGGTGTGATCCCGGCCTCATATACGCGCTGATTGCCATCGGGGAGGGTAAGGGTAACTTGGGCCATATCGGCATCCTCGTCAGTTTGGCGCCCACGGAACGCCCGGTTGCGGGTTATGTGTGCGGGCGGATGTGGCCGAGCCCGGCGCGTTAGTCAATGGTTTGAGTGGGTTGATGGGGCGGATGCCTCCGGCGGAAGTATTTTTGGACGAAAGAAAGGGGCATCATGTTTGAACCGCGTGTGGCGCAGTACGAGGAGCGGGTGCGGAAGAGTTTCGCTGCGCAGGTGATGGCCGACAGTCTGGGCCTGACCATGCCGGTCGTCGAGCCGGGCTTTGTTGTGTTGGAGATGCCGTTCAACCCGGCCTTTGTGCAGCAGCACGGGTTCCACCATGCAGGCGTCGCCGCCACGGGCATGGACAGCGCGTGTGGCTACGCGGCCTTTTCACTGATGGACGCGGATGCGGAGGTGCTGACAGTGGAGTTCAAGACCTCGCTGCTTGCGCCTGCGCGCGGGGCGCTTTTCCGCTACGAGGGGCGGGTGGTGAAGTCTGGGCGCACGCTCATGTTCACAGAGGGGCGCGCGCTCGCTGATGGGGTGCTGATCGCTACCATGTCGGCGACTATGATGGCGGTGCGCGGTCTCTAAGCCTTTGATTGCGCAGGCTTTGTGTGCCGCGGTATGCATCGAGCCTATCAATAAGTGCATGATAACATGCAATTCTTTTGTCTTTTCTGGGCTGCCGTTTTGCGTAAGTTTCGTATAGGAAATATATGTGAAACCGAACTTTGACGGAGCGTTTGCGACATGGGCTACAACCGCCACTTTGAGCTCAACATTGACGATTTGGACCAGATCGAACGCGCGCTCTTTCGGCGGAAAGCCGAAGTGGCAGAAAAGCGGATCGCGGCCCTGCGGGAGGACGCGCCCGTCGAAGAGCACGACACAGAAATCCGCGAGATTATGGAACTGTTGGGGCGGCTCCATAACCAGAAGGTCTTTTATCGCCCTAAAACGGGTGTCTATGTAGGCGGCTAGTTCCGTCCCTGCGATAAACCGACTACCGTGCTGCGAGGATCACTTCACAGGATATCCCGCCGTGCCGGACCATAAGATTTTGCACACCGCTGATCGCCGCGACATCGCCTATCACCAGACAGCAGGGGTGGGGCCAGGGGTGGTGTTTCTCGGCGGGTTCAAATCCGACATGGCCGGGACCAAAGCCACCCATCTGGAGCGTTGGTGCAAAGCGCAGGAGCGCGCGTTTCTGCGCTTTGACTATTCTGGGCACGGGGTGTCTTCTGGCCGGCTCGAAGACGGTGCTATTGGCGACTGGGCCGCAGATGCCCAAGCGGCGGTTGAAGCGCTCACAGAGGGGCCGCAGGTCCTGGTTGGATCATCCATGGGGGGGTGGATTTCGCTCCTCCTGACCCAACGGATCGCCCACCGTGTGGCAGGGCTCGTGACCATCGCCGCGGCGCCTGACTTCACCGAAGACGGCTACTGGGCCAGCTTTTCGGAAGAGGAGCGCGCGACGGTTATGGAACGCGGCGGGCTCCACGTGCCGTCCGACTACGGCGACCCCTATTGGATATCGCGGCGCCTGATCGAAGATGGACGCGCCAACCTGGTTCTGCGCAAACCGCTGCCGCTTCCGATGCCGGTGCGCTTTTTGCAAGGGACGTCTGACACCGCCGTACCGCTCGCCCGCGCAACCGCGCTTTTGGACCACGCCACAGGGCCCGATATGCGCCTGACCGTGCTCAAGGACGCCGATCACAGCTTTTCTAGCCCAACCGCGCTCGCCGTGCTCGACGCTGCGCTGACCGACGTGATCGGAGCGCTGACCTAACCGATATCCCCAACCGCGCGCAGCGCGCCACCAAAGGCCGAACATCTTTGATGTGAGGGGGAGGCGGGCGGGCACGCCCTAAAAGTGACGCCAAGTTTCGATATGCGCGGCGCCGTCAAAGCCGTAGCGTCCGGCAAAACATAAGCGCGGGGAGGAACAATGGCGCTGTCACTGGGACAAAAGGCGGGCTGGGGGCTCGCCGATATGGGCATCGTGGTCTTTGTGATCGTCAAGCAGCTCTTGGTGCTGGCGTTCTTGACGTCATATCTGGGCGTCGACGCCGCGGTGGCGGGGGCCATCGCCACGGGGGTCTTGCTTTTTGACATGATCACCGACCCTGCGATCGGGTACTTTTCTGACCGGACCAACAGCCGCTTTGGGCGGCGCTACCCGTGGATGATGTCGGGGGCCGTCGTGCTCGCGCTGGGCACATATCTGATGTTTGCAGTACCAGCAGGCGGCACGCCAAGCTTCAACGCGATGTGGTTCACGGGCTTTTTCATTTTGGCCACCATAGGCTTTACCATGGTCGCCATCCCCTACGGCGCCACAGCGGGGGAGATGACGCAAGATCCCCGCGAACGCTCGGCCATGGTGGCCTGGCGCATGGGCTTTGCGTCGGTGGGCATCCTCATCGGTGGCGCAGTGCTTCCCGCCTTGGCAGGCGGCACGCTGGAGGGCCATGCCTTTGCCGCGCTCGCCGTGGCGCCCGTGATTATCGGCGCAGTATGGCTATCGGTGTTCTTCACCCGCCGCGCCCCGCGCATCGCGCTCCCGTCGAGCGTATCGCCCACGCGGATGATGGGGCTTGTGCTCAAGAATCGCGCCTTTGTCGTCTTGGCGCTGCTCTACGGCGTTATGACCTTTTCCGTCGCTCTTATCACCGCTGGGCTGGCCTTCGCGGTCATCTACTTGATCGAGGATCAGGGCGGCACCGCGCTGTCGGGGCTGGCAGGCGCGCTGGGTCCGTTGTCGCTGCTGCTTGGGATGTTCGTCTTCGGCTCGATCCTGAGCCAGGTCGTCTGGGTGATTCTGTCCAACCGCGCGGGCAAGACATTCGCGCTCTGCGTTGGGCTTGCCGCCTACATTGCGCTGCTCGTGGGGCTTTATAGCGCGCTGCCATCGACCAATGTGACGACGGTGGCGCTGCTCTTTTTGATCGCTGGGTTCACGAACGGGTCCTACCAGCAGATCCCGTGGGCGATGTATCCCGACCTCATGGACGTCACCCGCGCAGAAACCGGCGAGGCGATCGAGGGCGCGTTTTCGGCCATCTGGCTCTTTGGTCAAAAGCTGGCCAATGCGCTGGCGCCTGGCGCGATGGGGCTGATCCTGGCGCTTTGGGGCTGGCGGTCCACCACCGAAGGGCGCGTAGAACAAGTGCCCGAAGCAATCACGGCCTTGCATTATTCTATGACGCTGGTGCCCGCCGCGATCTTTGCGCTGTCCATCGTTTTGCTCTTGATCGTGTATCGCCCGATGGCGGCGCGGGTGGTGGCGCGGCCCTGATTTTGCAATCGTATGCAAAAATCACTTGAGCCGCGCCGCGGCTCAGGTATCCTGCCTCTGACATCTGATTGGAGGAGGCGACGATGGCCGAACACCTAAAGCGGGGCAAACCAGCAGACGAACGCGCAGAAGACGACGCAAAAGTGCGCGGGATCGTCGAGGGGATCCTGGGCGATATCGAGGCGCGCGGCGATGCAGCGGTGCGCGATCTGTCGGCAAAGTTCGACGGCTATGAGCCGCAAGCGTTCAAGCTCACCGCGTCGGAGATTGAGGCGGCGATGCAAAAGGTCTCCACCCGGGAGATGGACGATATCCGTTTTGCCCAAGCGCAGATCCGACGCTTCGCAGAAGAACAGCGCGCCTCCATGACCGATGTGGAGGTCGAAACGATGCCCGGTGTGATCCTGGGGCACAAGAATATCCCTGTGAACTCTGTGGGTTGCTACGTGCCGGGCGGGAAGTTCCCGATGGTGGCATCGGCCCATATGTCGGTGCTGACGGCTAAGGTCGCGGGCGTGAAGCGGATCGTGGCCTCCGCGCCGCCCGTCAACGGCGCCCCACACCCGGCGATTGTGGCCGCGATGCACGAAGGCGGCGCCGATGAAATCCTTGTCCTCGGCGGCGTCCAAGCCGTCGGCGCTATGGCCATCGGGACCGAAACGATCGCGCCCGTGGACATGCTTGTGGGCCCCGGCAACGCGTTCGTGGCGGAAGCCAAGCGCCAACTCTTTGGCCGTGTGGGGATCGACCTCTTTGCTGGGCCGACGGAAACCTGCGTGATCGCGGACGAGACCGTGGATGGCGAAATGTGCGCCACCGACCTGCTCGGTCAGGCGGAGCATGGGTATAACTCCCCCGCGGTGCTCATCACCAATTCCCGCAAGCTCGCAGAAGACACGATGGCGGAGATTGACCGCATCCTCGGGATTCTGCCGACTGCGGAAACCGCGCGCGTGTCCTGGGACGAGTATGGGGAGATCATCCTGTGCGCCGACCATGACGAGATGCTGGCCGTGTCGGAGGATATCGCGTCCGAACACGTGCAGGTCATGACCGACCGCGATGACTGGTTCTTGGAGAAGATGACCAACTACGGCGCGCTTTTCCTTGGTCCGCGGACCAATGTGGCGAATGGCGACAAGGTGATCGGCACGAACCACACGCTGCCAACGAAAAAGGCAGGGCGCTACACCGGTGGGCTCTGGGTCGGGAAGTTCATCAAGACCCATTCTTATCAAAGGGTTGTGACGGACGAAGCCGCGACCCTGGTGGGCGAATACGGCTCTCGTCTGTGCATGCTCGAAGGCTTCGTGGGCCATGCCGAGCAGTGCAATGTCCGCGTGCGTCGCTATGGCGGCGTCAACGTGCCCTACGGCGCGGGCGCGCCCTACCGCGACGCGGCCGAATAAGGTGGTTGGGTGGGCGGTGCCCGCCCACCCACCCCCTCGCTCCGCTCGTATTGGGGCGCTGCCCCTGTCCCCCGGTCCGCTTGGGGTATTTTGAGAAAGATAACGATGGACATCACGCGCAACAAAGCTGCGGTTTGGACGCTTTGGGAGGCACTCGACGGCGATCCCATGCACGCGCCCATTCCGGCGGATGCCCTTTGGCAGGGGCCGGAGCCTGTGGGCCGCGTGGCGGGTGGTGACATCGCGGAGCGTCTCTTTGCGCCGCTCAGCGCTGCTGTGGCTGGGCTCAAGCGACAGGTGCATATCTTTTGCGGCGGCGTCTCTGAGGCCCATGAAACGGACCAAGACGGGACGCATTGGGTGGCCGGGACGGGCTACTACACAGGGCGTGGGCTGGGCGATCTATTTGGCATCCCCTGTGCGGGCCACGACATCCGGCTGCGGTGGGGGGAGTTCTTGCGCTTTGATGCAGCAGGCCAGGTGGTGCAGGCGCAAACGATCTGGGACTTTGCCGATCTGAGCGACCTGGTTGGCCGACCCATGCTGCCAAAACCGCGGGGGGAGCAACATGTCTACCCCGCGCCCACGGGGTATGATGGCATCGTGGAGGGCGCCGACCCACGCGAGACTGCCGAAACGCTCGCCTTTGGGCGGCAGTTCATCTTTGGCGGCCTAAACGCCTTCGACGAGAGCGATCTATCCAGCATGGGTATGGACCAGTTCTTTCACCCCAATATCAAGTGGTACGGGCCGGGCGGCATCGGAGCTTGTCTGAGCCTGACGGAGTTTCAGGAGCGCCACCAGGCGCCCTGGCTGACCGCGTTCCCCGACCGCAAGGTCGCGCATCTCGACAGCCTCTTCGCGGATGGGCGCGTGCTGGCTGCGTCAGGCCCGCGCGGGGTCTTAGCGACCCATGGCGGGCCCTATCTCGGCGTGGGGGCCACGGGCGCGACGCTCGAGGTGTCGGGTCTAGATTTCTGGCTGCGCAGCGGCAATGTCTTCACGGAAAACTGGGTGTTCGTCGACATGCCCCACCTTTTTGCCCAGATGGGCGTCGATTTATTTGCGAGGGTTCAGGCATGATGGAGCAGCGCGTTTCGCTAATCACTTTGGGCACCAGCGACGCGGTGCGCGCGGCTGCCTTTTACGAGGCGTTGGGATGGGTTCAGGTCGACACCGATGACGGGATCACAGTGTTCCAACTGCTGGGCCAAGTGATTGGGCTTTATCCGAAGGAGAAGCTGGCCGAGGATATGGGGGTCGACCCCGCAACGCTCGGGCCCGCGGCGATGACGCTGGGCTACAATGTCCGCGAAAAGGACGAGGTTGCCCAGATTTGTACAGCCGCAGAGGGGGCCGGTGGCAGGATTGTACAACCGCCGCACGACATCTTCTGGGGCGGTCATTCGGCGTTCATCGCGGATCCGGACGGGCACATGTGGGAGATTTCGTGGAACCCCTTCGCGCCCCCGCGCGAGGACGGCAGTTTCCACTGGAACGGATGAGAGCGCCGCGATCATATGTGAGCCTGGAGGCGCTGGGGCGGGAGCGGCTGTCGCGCCATTTTGAGATGCGCAATTTCATGACGTCCGAGATTGCGAATTTTCATCAGCTTCAGAACTTTCCCGACGATCCTGATTTGGCGCTCGCCGCAGGGCGCGCTTTGGCGCGGCACTGTCTGGATCCGCTCGTCGAAACCTTTGGCCCGATCGATATCCGCTCCGGCTACCGCAACCCGGAGATGAACCATTTCGGTGCGACGCAGGTGAAGCCGCAGAAATGCGCGCGCAACGAGGCGAATTATGCCCATCACATCTGGGACATCCGCGATGGGAAAGGGCGCATGGGGGCCTGCGTGACTGTGGGCATCCCGTGGTTTGCGGCGCAGTATCGGCGCGGGCGCGACTGGCGCGATCTGGCGTGGTGGCTTTGGGACCATCTGGAGTTTCAAGAAGTCTACTTCTTCCCCAAGAACGCGGCTTTCAACATCACCTGGCGGGAGGGGGATATGGCCCACCGAATGCTGAGCTATGCCGCGCCTAAAGGAGTGCTGTGGAAGCCCGGCCTGACCCCAGACCCTGAGCGCCGCGCGCGCTACGCCGACTTCCCCGCCTTCCGTGCGATCCAATACCCCGACATTCCAGGAGGCTATGATGCTGCCTAAAACCCCGTCCTTCCGGCTAGATGGAAAGCGCGCCCTTGTTCCCGGTGGATCGCGTGGGATCGGGCTGGGCTGCGCTGTGGCTCTGGCGGAGGCGGGCGCGCATGTTGTGATCGCCGCCCGGTCTGCCGATCAGGTGGCCGAAGCAGCGGAAGCGATCAACGCGGCGGGCATGTCGGCAGAGGGCATCGCGCTCGACATCACCGACCGCGCGGCGGTGGAGGCCGCCTGTGCGGAACCGTTCGATGTGCTCTGCAATTCCGCTGGGCTTGCGCGTCATGCGACGACTTTGGACGTGACCGAGGATGATTTCGATGCCGTCACCGGCATCAACATCCGTGCGGCGTTCTTTGTTGCGCAGGCGGTGGCGCGGGGGATGCCGCGAGGTGGGTCCATCATTCAGATCAGCAGCCAGATGGGGCATGTGGGCGGCATCGACCGCAGCGTCTATGCGGCGACAAAACACGCGCTAGAGGGGATGACCAAATCCATGGCCATCGACCTGGGGCCGCGGGGCATTCGCGTGAACACGATCTGCCCGACCTTTATCCGCACGCCGCTCACAGAGCAGACGTTTTCGAACCCTGAGCGGGTCAAGTGGATCGAGGAAAAGATCAAGCTTGGCCGCGTGGGCGAAGTCGAAGACATCATGGGCGCGGTACAGTTCCTCGCCTCCGACGCGGCGGGGCTCGTTACGGGCACTTCGATCCTTGTCGACGGAGGCTGGACCGCGGGATGAGTAAGGTCACCTCCTCCGACGTTGCAAAGCGCGCGGGCGTGAGCCAGTCGGCGGTGTCCCGCGTCTTTTCCGGCGCGTCGGCATCGCGGCGGACGGCGGAAAAGGTGCGAAAAGCGGCCGAAGAGCTGGGGTATCGGCCCAATGTGCTGGCCCGGTCGCTCATCACCGGGCAGTCGCGGATCATTGGGCTCGTGGTGGCCTATCTCGAAAACCCGTTCTACCCGGACGCGTTGGAACGGATGTCGAAGGCGCTCCAGGCCGAGGGGTATCACACGCTGATCTTCATGGCCTCCTGGACGTCGGACGTGGATCGGGTGGTCGATGAGCTGCTCGATTATCAGGTGGATGGCATCATCGCGGCCTCTGTGGCGCTGTCGGATAGTCTGATTGACCGATGCCGGGGGGCTGGCATTCCGGTAGTCCTGTTCAACCGGGGCCAGGACAGCGAGGGGCTGACGCAGGTGACTTGCGCCAACCGGTCCGCGGCGCGCCATATTGCGGAGCATCTGGTGGCCGGTGGGCATCGCCGGATTGGCCATATCGCGGGCTGGCAGGGCTCGCTCACGGGTCTGGACCGGGAGGCGGGTTTCGCCGCGGGGCTGGAGGCCCATGGGATTGCGCCCGTGACCTTGCCCGGCGATTACAACCGCGCGAAGGCGGCGGAGGCGGCGAAGACGCTGGTGGATGATCACGGTGTGGACGCGATTTTCGTGGGCAATGATCACATGGCCTTTGGCGTCGTGGATGCTCTGCGCCATGAACGCGGGATGCGGCTAGGCGAAGATATCTCCGTCGTAGGGTTCGATGACGTGCCCATGGCGGCTTGGCCCAGCTACGACTTAACGACGTGGCGCCAGCCCACGGGGCAAATGGTGGCGGCGGCGGTGTCGCGGATGATGGCGCTTATCGGGGACGACGCGGCCCCGGAGCGGGTGGAAATCGAGGGGGAGCTCATCAAGCGCGGCTCCTCCCGGAAGGAGAGATAATGCGCGGCTTTTCGAACGAGTTCACAGACTTCCCTGACTACATCCTCAAGATCACCAAGGAGATTTGGGAGGATCGCGGGCTGGGCGCGAGTATGAAGGACTACTACCATCCCGACGTCGTCGTGCGTGTGCCCGCGGGGATTGCCACAGGTGAGCCCGGGATGACCCAGAACACGATCGAGACGCTGACGGAGTTTCCCGACCGCGTGCTCTTGGGCGAGGATGTGATTTGGTCGGGCACGCCTGAGGATGGGATGCTGTCGTCGCACCGGCTCTACACCCGCGCGACCCATGCGGGTGGGAAGTTTGGGCCGGGAACGGGGGCGACGGTCGTCTATCGCGGCATCGCGGATTGTTATGCCAAGGACAATATGATCAGCGATGAATGGCTCGTGCGCGACAACGGGGCCATCGTGCGCCAGCTGGGCCACACGCCTGAGGAGTGGGTGCGAAGCGAGATGGAGGCGGGCCGCCCCTACGGTGTTTTCCGGCCCGAGGACAATATCGAGGGGCCGTACCCTGGTCGCGGCAATGACAATGAATGGGGCGCGCGCTATGCGGATGTCCTCGGCGCGATCATGGACGCCGATTTCGCCGTCATCCCGCGCGAATGGGACCGGGCGTGTAGCCTGGAATACCCCGGCGGGGTGAGCGGTCACGGGCCAAGCGACGCGGACGCGTTTTGGCTGGGGCTGCGGTCGGCCTTCCCATCGGCCACGTTCAAGGTAGACCATGTGATTGGCCGCGAGGACACGATGATGCCACCCCGCGCCGCCGTCCGTTGGAGCCTCGACGGCACCCATGACGGCTGGGGCGCCTTTGGCCGCCCGACCGGCAAACGCGTTCACATCATGGCCATCAGCCACGCCGAATTCGGACCCTGGGGCCTGCGCCGCGAATGGGTTTGCTACGACGAGCTTGCTATCTGGGCGCAAATTTTGGGCTGAGCCCGCACGACACGACAAGGGAGACCAACAATGATCAAAACAACCCATGTGGGCAGCTTGCCCCGCACGCAAGAGGTCGTCGATCTGATCTTTGCGCGGGAGAACGGGCAGGACTACGACCAGGCCACGTTCGACGCCACCATGACCGCCGCCTGCGCGGAGACTGTGCGCCGCCAGGTGGACGCGGGCGTGGGCATCGTGAGCGACGGTGAGACCTCCAAGATCAGCTACGCCACTTATGTCAAAGATCGCTACACGGGCTTTGCAGGCGATAGCCCCCGCAACGCGCCCGCCGACCTGAAGCAGTTTCCCGGGTTCCTGAAGCGGCTTGCAGACGATGGCGGCACCCCCACCTATGCGCGACCGATGTGTGTAGGTGAGGTGACGTCGAAGGGCCAAGGCGAGCTTTTGACCGATATCGCGAACCTGAAGGCCGGGATGGAGGCCCATGGCGCGGCCGAGGGGTTCATGAACGCCGCATCTCCCGGCGTGATCTCTCTCTTCCTCCAAAACGACTTCTACCCCACGCGGGAGGCCTATCTGGGCGCGCTCGCGGACGCGATGCGCGAGGAATATCGCACCATCGTGGATAGCGGGCTCTACCTCCAGCTTGACTGCCCGGACCTCGCGCTGTCGCGGCACATGCTCTTTGCCGATCTGAGCGACGAGGAATTCCTGAAAATCGCCGCGATGCATGTGGAGGCGTTGAACCACGCGCTCGACGGCATCGATCCGTCGCGGGTGCGCATCCATATCTGCTGGGGCAATTACGAGGGCCCGCATATCTGCGACATCGACATGGCCAAGGTGTTTTCGACCTTCATGTCCGTGAATGCCGCGCAGCTTTTGTTTGAGACGTCGAACCCGCGCCACGCCCATGAGTGGACCGTCTTTCGCGACCGCGCGAGCGAAGTCCCTGAGGACAAGGTGCTAGTGCCGGGCGTCGTCGATTCCACCACAAACTTTGTGGAGCATCCGGAACTTGTGGCCGAACGCGTGATGAAATTCACGGGCATTGTGGGTGCGGACCGTGTGATTGCAGGCTCCGACTGTGGCTTTGGCACCTTTGCGGGCTATGGCGCCGTTGACCCCGATATCGCTTACGCCAAGCTTGCCTCGCTCGCCGAGGGCACAGCACTCGCCGCGTCGCGGTTGTGAGCGAGGGGCGCGCGCGTGACTGAGCCGGTCGTCTTCCTGCCCGGCATGATGTGCGACGCGCGCCTGTTTGCGCATCAGCTCGATGCGCTCAGCCGGGAGCGTGCCGTCATGGTCGCGCCCATGCTCGGCGAGCGGATTGAGGAGATCGCCTCGACCATCCTGTCCGCGGCGCCCGCGCGGTTTGCGTTGGCGGGGTTGTCCATGGGCGGGATCGTGGCGATGGAGATGTGTCGCCGCGCGCCAGACCGGATCACGCGGCTCGCGCTGCTCGACACCAATCCCATCGCTGAGAGCCCGGAGCGGTCAACAGCGCGGGAGCCGCAGATCGTGAAGGTGCGCGCCGGGCGGCTCGCTGACGTCATGCGCGACGAGATGAAGCCGCAATACCTGGCGCCCGGGCCATACAAGGCAGAGATACTGCAGCTCTGTATGGACATGGCCGAAGCCCTGGGGCCAGAGGTCTTTGTGCACCAATCCCGGGCGCTGCAACGCCGCCGTGACCAGCAGGCGACGCTCCGCAAGCTCAAGGTGCCGACTTTGGTGATGTGCGGGGAGCATGACACGCTGTGTTCGCCAGACCGGCACCGGTTCATGGCGGAACTGATCCCGAATGCGGGGCTCAGCATTGTGGCGGGCGCTGGGCATCTGCCCACGCTGGAGCAGCCGCATGAGGTGACGCGGCAGATTAAGGAGTGGTTGCGGTGGGGCGTTTAGCGTCGCGCGTCGCCAAATGAGGTAAACCACTTAGCCCCAAAGTACTCGCCCGACGGCAACGTCGGGCCGCGCCGTTCCGCCCCCACGGGGCGGCGCGAACGCCACCCCTCGGACCGGCGCTATAGCTCACTGGGTCAACTTATCGGTTTGGCCCTAAGCCGCGTTCACATTCGCTGCTTTGACCGGCTTCTTGCGCGCGTTCTGGTCGATGAAATCGAGCACCAAGGGCCGGATATTGTTGCGCCAGCTTTTGCCCGCGAAAATCCCGTAGTGACCGGCGCCAGGCTCCAAATGGGCGGCCTTTTTGTCGGGCGCCAAGCCCGTCAGCAGATCGAGCGCCGCCAAGCACTGGCCAGGGGCGGAGATATCGTCATCCTCCCCCTCCACAATCTTAACGGCCACGTCGGTGATTTTCGAGATATCGACATGCTTGCCCGCCACGACGAAGTCATTGCGCGCGATGTCGCGGCCTTTGAACACGCGTTGCACGGTCGACAGGTAAAACTCCGCCGTCATGTCCATCACGGCGAGGTATTCGTCGTAGAACGTGTTGTGCTTGTCGTGGTCCGATGCCTCGCCGCTCGCGGTGCGCAGGATCTGGTCGTAGAAGCTTTTGGAGTGCGTCTGCGCGTTCATCGACATGAACGACGCGAGCTGCAGGAGCCCGGGATACACTTTGCGGCCCACGCCCGCATATTTGAACCCGACCCGCTGGATCATCGTCTCCTCTAGCTGGCCCATGGTGACGCGGCGCCCGAAATCGGTCACCTCGGTTGCAGCGGCATCGGGGTCGATGGGCCCGCCGATCAGCGTCAGCGTCGCGGGCTGCGCCTTTGGGTCGTCCTCCGCCAGGTAGGCGGTTGCAGCCAGCGCGAGCGGCGCGGGCTGGCAGACGGCGATGACATGGGTGTCGTGGCCCAACGCCTTCATGAAATCGACAAGGTAGAGCGTGTAGTCTTCGACATCGAATTTGCCGCAGCTCACAGGGATGTCGCGCGCGTTATGCCAATCGGTGATGTAGACCTCGCAATCGGGCAAAAGGCTCACCACCGTTTTGCGCAGCAAGGTCGCGTAGTGGCCCGACATTGGCGCGACGAGCAGCACGCGGCGCTTCAGCGGCTTGCGGCCCTGCACCTTAAAGTGGATCAGATCGCCAAAGGGGCGCTCCACCACCGTTTCAATCGAAATCAGGTGATCGCAGCCATCGGCCATGGAGATGCTTTCGAGCCCCCAGTCCGGCTTTGCGACCATGCGCGCAAACGTGCGTTCCGTGACCTCGCCCCAGGCCGACATCCACTGAAACATCGGGTTGGGCACCAGTGCCATCGCCGGGTAGGACCCCATGGCCTTGGCTGTCGCCCCCATCCATTCGCTTGTATTGCGCGCTGATTCCATCAGATCGTAAGAGATCATATAACGCATGTTGGGCCCCCCTCGTTAAACGGCCGCTCCCAGGTGTCCCGCTGCTTCGGACGTTACTTAGACCTGCCTGCTCGACCGTCCTGCGGCGTTAGGTCAGACCACTGGCCGTATTCACCCCCATCGACTAAAAGGGGTGTACGGTCGTATATGCTGCAAGTGCAAAGTCTAGAGCGACACGGTTGAGAAAGCAATAAGATGACTGAAGACGCCAACAAATTGTCTGAAACTCTCACGGCAAATCTGGAGCGTGTCGATCAGTTGACCCGGCGCCTTTTGGCCGCGTTGTCCGAGAAAAAGGAACCCACGCCCACGGCGCTGCAAGGCCCCTCTCAGGACCTTTTCGTGCGCGCGGCGTCGGCCTACATGGCTGAAATGATCTCCAACCCGGCGAAGATCATGGAACATCAGGTCGGCTTTTGGACCAAATCGGTGCGCCACTACATCGACGCGCAAAAGGCGCTGGCCCAGGGCAAAGTGCAGGCGCCGGACGACAACAGCCCCTTTGACCGCCGCTTTCAGAACCCGCTTTGGGACACCCATCCCTATTTCAACTTTCTCAAGCAGCAATACCTCATGAATGCGGAGGCCGTGGGCCACGCCATCCAAGACATTGAGCATCTCGAACCCGGCGAAAAGCGGCGCGTGGAGTATTTCAGCCGCCAGATCATCGATATGTTCAGCCCCTCGAACTTTCTGGCCACCAACCCCGAGGCGCTCGAACGCGCGGTCCAAACAGAGGGCGAAAGCTTGGTGCGTGGGCTCGAAAACCTGGTCGCCGATATCGAAGCCAACCACGGCGACCTGGTGGTGACGCTGGCTGACAAGGACGCGTTCGTTGTGGGTGAAAACCTTGCTACGACGCCCGGGCGGGTGGTGTTTCAGAACCGCCTTTTTGAGCTGATCCAATATGCCCCCACGACGGAAGAGGTTCAAAAGACCCCCATCGTGATCTTCCCGCCGTGGATCAACAAGTTCTACATCCTCGATCTCAAGCCGCGGAATTCGCTGATCAAGTGGCTCGTCGATCAGGGCCACACCGTGTTCGTGGTGAGCTGGGTCAATCCCGACGAAAGCTATGCCGATGTCGGCATGCTCGACTACGTCGAAGACGGCTACGAGACCGCAATTGCGCAGGTGAAAAAGGCCGCCAAGGTCAAAAAGGTCAATGTCGTGGGCTACTGCATCGCTGGCACGACGCTTGCACTGACACTCGCACGGCGGGCCAAGCGCGGACAGACCGATGACATCAACTGCGCCACCTTCTTTACCACCCTCACCGATTTCAGCGACCAGGGGGAGGTCGGTGTCTTTCTCAACAACGACTTCATCAACGGGATCGAGGCGGAGTGTGAGCGCACGGGGCTGCTCGAATCCATCTATATGGCGCGCACGTTCAGCTACCTGCGCTCCAACGACTTGATCTATGGCCCCGCCATCAAGAGCTACATGATGGGGGAAGCGCCGCCAGCCTTTGACCTGCTCTATTGGAACGGCGATTCCACCAACCTGCCGGGCAAGATGGCCGTGGAATACCTGCGCGGGCTCTGCCAAAGCGACCTCTTTGCCAATGGCGGGTTTCAGCTGGGCGACGACACGCTGTACCTGCAAGAGGTCGACGTGCCGCTTTGCGCCATTGCCTGCGAAACCGATCACATCGCGGCGTGGAAAAGCTCCTATTACGGCATTCAAAAGATGAGCAGCGCGGACAAGACGTTCATCCTGTCGGAATCCGGGCACATCGCGGGCATCGTGAACCCACCGTCGAAAAAGAAATACGGCCACTACGTGAACCCCGACCTCGCGCGCGCCGCGGACCCCTGGCTGGAAACGGCGAGCTTTGAGGAAGGCTCTTGGTGGCCGCGCTGGGATGCGTGGCTGCGCGAACGCGGGGACGGGACGGTCAAAGCGCGCGTGCCAGGCGGCGCAAAAGGCAAGTCGCTGCCTGCCGCACCAGGGGGCTACGTGACGTCGAAGTAGAGTGGGAATTTTTTGCTGCGGTGCAGAAAAAACTCTTGCAATGCTGCGATGCAGCGTCTAACTAGGATGCAGACGCAGCAGACCGGGACTGGCCCGGACATATCCCCGCAAGGAACCTGACCGATGGCAAAGACCCAAGATTTCTCCGCAATGTTCAAAGACATGATGGGCGCATTCCCTGTCGACACGAAAGCCATGGAAGACGCGTTCAAGTCCTCCGCTTCGCTGTCCGAAAAGATGAGCGCCGTTGCTCTCGACGCAGCTGAAAAGTCGACCGAGATCTCCGCAAAATGGACAAAAGCCACGCTGGGCAAAGTGTCCGACGTGACCAAAGCAAAGACCGAAGTTGCTGATTACACCAAAGCAATGACGGATTTCGCATCCTTCTCGGCGGAAACCGCTGCAGAGCACATGTCCGCCTTCGCCGAAGTGGCAAAGAAGGTTCAGATGGACACGGTTGAGCTGATGCTCGCCGCTGGCAAAGACATGACCGAAGAGGCAACCGCAGCCGTCAAGAAAGCCACCGACGAGGTGACTTCGGCCGCGAAGAAAGCCACTGCGAAGTAAGACTTCCTGAACACGCCGCACCTCCTCCCATTTTGCGGTGTGAACACTGGGCGGGCTTTTTAGCCCGCCCTTTTTTTCATTGGATTTTCTGCAGGGGCGCGGTAGCGTGTTTCACCGCTGCAGCGTGGGAGGAATGCGCGCAATGACTACGACCGATGCGCCACTGCTGATCAAGCGCTACGCCAGCCGCAGGCTCTATAACACCGAAACGAGCGACTACGTCACGCTCGAAGACATCGCCGCCTTCATCCGGGATGGGCGCGAGGTCCAGATCGTGGATTTGAAATCCGGCGATGACCTGACACGGCAATACCTTCTCCAGATTATCGCGGATCACGAGAGCAAGGGCGAAAATGTGCTGCCTGTCACCGTGCTCACCGATCTTGTGCGGTCTTATACGACGCAGGCAAGCTCCGTTGTGCCGCAGTTTTTGGCCGCGAGTTTTGAGATGCTGCGCGACAGCCAGTCCAAGATGATGAACCAGATGGGCACCATCAACCCGATGGCGACGATGCCGGGGTTTGAGGCGATGAAAGCCCAGCAGGAGGCGTTTCTGAAGGCGATGACAGGCGGCATGGGCAACTGGTCCGCGCCGACCCAGGAAAAGCCTGAAGAGGGTGAAGACCTCGACGAGATCAAAAAGCAGCTCGCGGAGCTGCAGTCAAAGCTGTCGAAGCTCTGATCTATAGACAGCGTTGCGAAAGGCGGCCGGGAACACGGCCGCCTTTTTTTGTTTGGAGCTCGCATTCTGCCGTATCGAGCTAAAGCGCCGTTCCGCCGGGTGGCGTTCGGGCCGCCCCGCGGAACGGCGCGGCCCGACGGTGCCGTCGGGCAAGCACTCTGGGGCTACGCCGCGACCTCCGCGAAAACCTGCCCTAGAGCCGCATCAAGCTTCTCAAACATCTCGTCCATCTGCCCTGCCGTCATGATGAATGGCGGGCACAGCACGATGGCTTGCCCCAGCGGGCGGCAGATCAGCCCGTGGTCGGTACAGGCGTTCGCGATCCGCTCGCTCACGCTCAGATGCCCTTCGAACGGCGCTTTGGTCGCCCGGTCGCGCACGGCCTCTAACGCGCCCATCAGCCCTTTACCGCGGACCTCGCCGATATTGTCGTGGCGCGCCATGATGTCGACCATCCCGGCCTCGAACCGCGGCGTGAGCGCGCGCGCTTGGTCGATCAGCCCGTCTTCCAAGATGATGTCGATGGCTTTCAGCGCGATCGCCGCGCCTACCGGGTGGCCAGACGCCGTGAAGCCGTGGGGAAACTCCTCCACCGCTTCAGAGGCCGCTTGCAACCGGGCCGTCAACGCGGGGCCAAGCACCACCGCCCCCATGGGAAAGAACCCGGCGGTGAGACATTTGGAGCTGATGATGGCGTCGGGCATGAAGCCATAGGTTTGACAGCCCCAGACCTCCCCCGTGCGGCCAAACCCGCAGATGACCTCATCGGAGATGAGCGGGATACCGTGGCGCTGGAGGATGGGTTGGATCGCTTGGAAATACCCCGCGGAGGGAGGGATCACGCCGCCTGCGCCCATCACCGGTTCCGCGAAAAAGCCCGCAATCGTGTCCGCCCCTTCGCGAGCGATCAGGTCTTCGAGCTCCTGCGCCAGCCGCTGCGTGAATTCGGCCTCGCTCTCGCCGTCGGCCCCCTCGCGCCAGTAATGCGGACAGGTCAGGTGCAGGAATTCCGGCAAGGGCAGGCCAAAGAGCTCGTTATAGGGCTTGGCCGTCATGGAGGCCGAAACCGCCGTGACGCCGTGATAGGCGTTCTTGCGCGTGATGATCTTGCGCCGCTCCGGCGCGCCCTCTGCGCGGCCCAGGAACCAGAGCATTTTGACCATGGTGTCGTTGGCCTCGGACCCGGAGTTTGTGTAAAACACCTTGCCGTCGTCAAAGGGCGACACCTCGATCAAGCGCTCGCTGAGCTGCACGGTCTCTTCCGCCATGCGGCCAAAAAAGGCGTGGTAGCCCGGGAACTTAGCATAGGCGTCTTGGGCCGCTTGGGTCAGGCCGGGGTGATCAAACCCAGCCACCATGTTCCAAAGCCCGGAATTGGCATCAAGATAGCTGCGCCCGTGCACGTCATGCACATAGGGGCCCGTTCCCCCGGTGAGCACGATCGCCCCGCGGTCTTGGATCGTGGGCAGATCGGTGAACCCGTAAAAGCTATGGCGGTCGGCGCGGGCTTCCCAACTGTTTGGGGCCCAGGAGCCTGTGTCGTCTTTCATATGAGTATCCTTGTTCTGCGCATGGCCGATGCCAGCGCATATGTCCTGAAAAGGCTAGCGCGAGGATCAGCGCGCGGGCGGCGCCATGAACCAGGCCCAGATGCCAGGGGTGCGGAACGGGTCACTCATAGGCCTAACCTATCACGCAGGCTGTACCACGTCATCGCCAACGTCAGGAGCGGTGCGCGAAACGCAGCACCGCCGGGGAAGGGCGGGGTGGGGAGCGCGCTGAGCGTCTCGAACCGCTCCATCTCTCCCGCGATGGCCTCTGCCAGGCAGCGGCCCGCGATGGCCGTCAGTGCAACGCCATGGCCTGAAAACCCGGCTGCGGCCCAAAGCCCGGGCTCCAGCCGTTCGACCATGGGGACACGTTTCATGGTGATCCCGAGCGTCCCGCCCCAGACATAGTCGATCTTGGTATCGTGGAGCTGTGGGAATAGGTGCAGCATCCGCTCCCTCAGCCGCGTGGTGATATCTTTCGGGAAGCCGATCCCGTAGTTCTCCCGCCCACCAAAGAGCAGCCGCCCGTCATGGGACATGCGGAAATAGTTCACCACAAACCGGTCATCGGCCACGGCCACATCCTGCGAAATCAGCGCGCGGGGGTCTGCGAGGGGCGCTGTCGCGGCGATAAAGCTGTTGATGGGGCACACGCGGGCGGCATAGCGGGCGTTGAGCTGGGGCATGTAGCCATTGCCACAGAGCACGACCTGATCCGCCTCCACCCGGCCCTGCGCGGTGACGAGCGCCCCCGTGGTGGCGGATGTGACGGGGGAGTTTTCATAGATCGTCACGCCCGCTGCCTCAGCCGCACGCGCCAGCGCCACGCAATAGCGCAGCGGGTGCACGTGCCCCGCACCGGTGTCGAGCGCGCCACCTGTATAGACGGGGGAGCGGACGAGCTCCCGAAAACCGGTGGGGTCGAGCACGTCGATTGCGTCGTAGTCATAGGCGGTGCGCAGGTGCTCGGCATCCTCCACGATCTCGCGATACTCGGCCTCCCGCCAGGCGCCGTGGGCGACGCCGGGTTTGCACTGCGCCTCCGGCGCGTGTGCCGCGCAGAAGTCTTTCACCATGGACTTGGCTTCCATGGACAGGTCCCACGCCATGCGCGCCGGGCCCTTGCCCATGGCGGCCTCCAGCGCGCGTTGGTCCATATTGAACCCGCTGCCGATCTGCCCGCCATTGCGGCCAGAGGCGCCAAAGCCGGCACGATGCGCCTCCACCACGGCGACGCTGTAGCCCTTGCGCGCGAGCTCCAGCGCGCAGGTGAGCCCGGTGAACCCTGCGCCCAGGACCGCGACGTCGGCCTGGGCCACACCCGCAAGCGCCGGGCGCGGTGGGGGCAGGTCAGTTGTGGCCGCATACCACGATGGGGGGAACTCCCCGGGGCGGTCATTGCGAAAAAGCGGGTTCATGGCGCCGCGCTCAACATCCGCCGTAGTCCTTTCTGCCACTCGCGGTGATCGTGTAGGTGCCCCCGCGCGGGCCGGTGTAGCAGGTGCGAGACGTGCGCGCCGGTTGCGCGGCGCTGCGTCCCGCGATGCGCAAAATCTGCGTGCCCCATTCGCAGGCAAACCCGTCGCCATCGGCATCGAGCCCGTGGGGATCAATGACCGGGCCACCGGCGGCGAGGAAATGCAGCTGCGCCGCCGCCGCAGACGAGAACGCGCTGCAATTCAGACGGTTCTGGCTCAGCGCGGGTCGTCGGGAGTAAATCGTGAAGTTCACAAGCGACCAGGATCGTTGCCCCAAATGCTGCGCGCCGTTGCGCGTCTGCCCGCGGCGCCCCAGCTCCGCCTCGACCAATCTCAGGTCGCGCGCACCGACCTGAGCGTGGGTCTGCCATAGCTGTGCCGTGCTCAGCACCCGCACATCCGGGCCCGGCGCAGGCGGTGGCGGCGGGGCGGCACAGGCCGATAGCGCTAGGAACGCTAGGATGGGCCTGAGCCTAGACATTCGTCAGCAGATGCTCCCGCTCCCAGGGGCTGATGACCTCCAGAAACTCGTCATATTCGGCCCGTTTGACGATGGAATAAACGCGCGCGAACTCCGGACCGACGATCTCATGCAGGTCTTCGGCGGCGTCAAAGAGATCGAGCGCCCGGCCTAGGTCCCGTGGGATGTCGCCGTCGCCGTCATAGGCATCGCCCCGAAACTGGCGGCCGGGGCGGCAGCCCGTGCGCAGCCCCAAAAGCCCCGCGGCGAGCGAGGCCGCGATCCCGAGATAGGGATTGCAATCCATCCCCGCCAACCGGTTTTCGACCCGCCGTGCGTCCGGCCCAGAAATCGGGACGCGGATGCCCACGGTGCGGTTGTCCTGCGCCCATTCCAGGTTGATCGGCGCGGCGTGGTCTTTCACGTAGCGCCGGTAGCTGTTCACATAGGGCGCGAGCAGGGCGATCACGCTGGGCAGATGGGTTTGAAGCCCACCGATGAAGTTATAAAACGCGTCCGTCTCCCCCCCCTGGGGTCCGGAAAACACATTCTGGCCGCTCGCATCGAGAAAGGAGTGGTGGATGTGCATCGCGCTGCCCGGCTCGCCCGCGATGGGTTTGGCCATAAACGTCGCGTAGCAGTTATGCTTGAGCGCGGCCTCCCGGATCATGCGTTTGTAGAAGAAAACCTCATCGGCGAGCTTGACCGGATCGCCGTGGCGCAGGTTGATTTCCACCTGACCGGCCCCGCCTTCTTGCGTGATCCCGTCGATTTCGAGGCCCATGAGCTCCGCGAAATCGTAGATGTCGTCGATCACCGGCCCGTATTCATCGACCGCCGACATAGAGTACGCCTGTCGTGCAGCAGCCGGGCGGCCCGAGCGGCCCATCATGGGCTCGATCGCGCGCGCGGGGTCTAGGTTGGGCGCGACCAGGAAAAACTCCATCTCCGGCGCGACGACGGGCTTGAGCCCCATGGCATGGTAGGCCGCACAGACGCGTTTGAGCACATTGCGCGGCGAAAAGGGGATCGGGTTGCCCGCGCGATCCTCGGCATCGTGGATGACTTGGACCGTCCAGTCCGCCGTCCAAGGCGCCGCCGTCGCGGTCGAATAGTCGGGCCGCAGGATCATGTCGGGCTCGGTAAAGCCTTCCTCCCCCGCGGCTTCGCCCCAGTCCCCCGTGATCGTCTGGAAGTAGATGGAGTTGGGCAGGTAGAACTGCGATTGCCGGTCAAACTTGGCCGCAGGCAGCGCCTTGCCGCGGGCGATGCCGGGCAGGTCGGCAATGACGCATTCCACCTCGTCGAGCCGGTTCCCCCTCAGATATTTCTGCGTGATGTCGGGGCAGTCTTTGAGCCAGGGGTTCATGGGCGTGCAGCCTTTAGGAAATCCGCAAGTTTGGTGGCAAAGTGCGGCTCACTGCCCGCAAGGTCCAAGTCACGCTCCGCTTGCTCTAGCATGGCAGGGGGGTAGGCGGGATCGCCGCGCCTGAGCCGCAGGTAGTCCGACAGGACGGCACGCCCGATCTCCGGATGCGGCTGGATGGTCATGATGTGGTCGCCATAGACAAGCCCGGCGTGGGCGCAGAACGCGGACGACCCAATCGTGCGCGCCTCTGGCGGGCGCTCGACGACTTGGTCCTGGTGCCAGGCGTTCAGGTGCACGGCCTCCTCGCCGTCGAACGCGTAGCTGCGGCGGCCCACGGCCCAGCCGCCCTCGAACTTTTCCACCCGCCCACCGAGCGCTTGGGCGATGATCTGATGGCCAAAACAGATGCCCACCATGGGTTTGCGCGCGCCATGGGCGGCGCGGATGAACGCCTCCAGCGGGGGGATAAAGGCGTGATCCTCGTAGGCGCCGTGTTTGGAGCCGGTCAACAGCCACCCCTCCGCGGCGTCGATGCTATCGGGGAATTCCATGTCCACCACATCCCAGGACGTGAAGGTCAGCCCCTGGCCCTCAAACAACGCCTCAAACATGACGCGAAAATCGCCATGGTGCTCGCGGACGCCGTCTGGGCTGTGTCCGCATTGAAGAATGCCGATGTGCATGGATCACCGTGTTGTTTGGGGGATGTTAGTCAGCCCGGCGCGCGAAGAAAAGGCCGCGCGACTAGACCACCTCAAGAAGCGCCAGCGTCGCCTCGTGATCGCTGAGACTTTGACACTTTGCCAGATCCTGGAGCTTGGTGCGGCGCAGGTTGTCGATCAGCTCGGGGGCGAAAATGCGCGCGAGCATCGGATCGCCCAGCCGCGCGATTGCGGCGCCCATGTCGGGCGCAAGGGCGGGCGGCGTCTGGCCATAGGCGCTGCCCGTGATCGGCGCGCCAGGGTCGGCGCCGTCTTCGATCCCGGTGATGGCCGCGCCGAGGATTGCGGCAAAGAGCAGGTAGGGGCAGGTGTCGCCCCCCGCCACGCGATGCTCGAACCGCCGCGCCGCAGGGGCGCCGGACGGGACGCGCAGCGCAACCGTGCGGTTGTCATAGCCCCAGGTGGCCCCGGTGGGCGCGTGGGCATGTTCCACAAAACGCGCGTAGCTTGAGCTATGGGGCGCAAAGATGAGCGACGCAGGCCCCATCGCGGCCAGGCACCCTGCGATGGCGGCGCGCAAAAGCTCCGTGCCAGCCGCGCCCCCGTCGTCGAACACATTGACGCCACGCCCATCGAGCACCGACGCGTGGAGGTGGAGCCCGCTCCCCGCGTCCTCCGCAAAGGGTTTTGCCAGGAACGTGGCCGAAAAGCCGTGGGACTGCGCCAGCCCCTTGATGAGCTCCTTCATCAGCAGCGCATCCTCGGCGGCGGTCATGGCGGGCGCGTGGCCCAGCGTGACCTCGAACTGGCCCAAGCCCGATTCGGACGTGATCGAGCCGATCTCGATCCCCATAGCGGCGGCGCCGGCCTCCAGGGCGCTGAAATAGGCGTCGAACCCGTCGAGCTGGCGCAGACCAAGGACCTGTGGCGCAGCCAGGCGGCGGCCACTGCGCGGATTGACCGGGGCCGCGAGTGCGCCGTCGCGCTCGACCAGGTAAAACTCCAACTCCACCGCGCAGTGGGGGACCCACCCCCTCGCGTCGTAACGGTCCAAGACACGCGCCAGCGCGTGGCGGGGGTCCCCCTCAAACGGGGCCCCGCTGTCCAGATACATTGATGAGAGTTGCAACAGGGGCGCCCCACCCAGCCAGGGCAGAGGGACAGGGTCCCGCGCCACCGCGCGCAGCGCGCCATCGGCGTCGCCGGTGGCAAAAACCAGAGGGCTGTCATCGATGTCGTAGCCAAAAATATCGACATTGAGCGCCGAAAGCGGCATCCGCACGCTCTTGCCCAGGGCGGCCTGCGGCACCCGCTTGCCGCGAAGCTGGCCGTTCAGATCAACGGCGGCAATGCGCGCCGACCCCGTCATCGCATGAGCGTGGGCCGCACTCGCGCCGGGCCCCGCTGCGCCTGCGGGATATGCCGGTTCAGCCGCCGGTTCACGAGCCCCATGAGCCCGATCAGCACCAGCGTTACGAGCACGAAATAGAAGGCGAGGATCGGGTAAGGCACGAAGGGATTGAACGTCTTATCCGCGAAATACTGCGCGTAATAGAGCGCGTCCCCCTGCTGGCGCTGTGCCGGAAAGCCGGACAGAAAGACCAGCGTCGTCGCATGAAACAGAAAGATCGCCTCGTTCGTGTAAGCAGGCCAGGCCAGCCGCATCTGCGTGGGCCAGATGATGCGCCGAAACCGCGTGACCCCCGCCATGCCATAGGCATCGGCGGCCTCAACCTCGCCCCGTGGGACGGATTTCAGCGCGCCATAGAAAATCTCTGCACTGTAGGCCGCGGTGTTGAGAAAAAGCACGATCAACGCCCCCGCCCAGGCCGAGGTCAGCCAGGGCAGAACGCCCAGCTGCTTGAGCTCAAGAAAGATGAAGTAGGCGAGAAAGAACTGGATAAAGAGCGGCGAGCCGCGGAAGACCAGGATGAACCAATCCGCCGGGCGCGACAGCCATGGGCGCGGTGAGGCTTTGCCCACGGCAATCACATTGGCCAGCACAAACCCCGCGATCAGCGCCAGCGTACCAAAGTAGATGTTCCAAAGCAGACCCGAGCCGATCAGCGTGAAATGCTGGCACAGCGTAAAATCCCCGCGCGGCAAGAGCCGCTCCCCATACCCGATGGACCGAAAGGCATAGGCCTGGACTGTCTCCCAACAGCTCACCGCCGCGCCCCAAGAATTTTTAAAAATTCTTGGCAAGACTTTTGAAAAAGTCTTGGCTCCGCCGCGCCACCGCAAATTTCTGTTAAGAAATTTGGCAAGGATTTTTGAAAATCCTTCGCCCTCATGAGGCACCGAGCGTGGCTTGGCCGCGGGTGAGGCGCGCGTTGATGCGGTTCAACACCGCCTCCGAGGCGCGGGTGAAGGCGAGGTAGAACACCAGCAGTGCCAAAAAGTACCACAGCCGCCAGTCGCCATGGGGGTAGTCGGAAAACCGCGGCAGCACCGTCGCGCCCAGCTCCCGCGCCCAGTAGACGATGTCTTCGACCCCCAGCAGGAAAAGGAGCGGCGTGGCTTTGATCAGCACCATCCATAGGTTCGACAGCCCCGGCAGCGCAAAGACCCACATCTGCGGGACCGTCACGCGCCAAAACGCTTGACGTGGGCTCATGCCATAGGCTTCCGCCGCCTCGATCTGGCCGCGGGGGACGGCGTTCATCGCGCCATAGAGCACGTTGGCCGCGAAGGCGCCGAACACGATGGCGAATGTGAGCACCGCGAGGAAGAAGCCATAGACCTCGTGCCACAGTTGCGGCGCGGTCGACAGCGGCAGCTTGGCCTCTGGGCAGACGATGAAGTCATTGCCCTGCCGGATCGGCTCGCTCCAGTCCGGGCAAAACGCCTGGTGGCGCAGCCACTCGAACCCTTGATCGAGTGCGATGACGAAAAAGAGGAAAAACGCAATGTCGGGCACCCCGCGGACCACCGCGATATAGGCGCGCCCTAACCACCGCAGGGGCAGGACCGGCGACCGCGCGGCCATCGCCCCGCCAAAGCCAAACGCAAGCGCCGTGGGCGCGGTGATGGCCAGCAGCGCAAAGACCGTCAGGAACGACCAGTAAAGAAGCTGGTGCTTACCGGTCGTGAAATAGCACGCGAACCAGCGAAACGTTTCAAGCGTCGAGGGGTCTGCGCAGAATTCAAACACGGCTCACCACACTTTCAGGCGCAAGCAAGCCGCAGAACGCACGGCGCCGCGCTGTCGCACGGCGCCGCCACTGTCCGGGGACGCATATGAGGGCCCCGCAAACCGCATTAGAAGGTCGAGGACACTTCCCACTTAGTGATCAGCGCGTTGAGGGACCCATCATCCTTCATCGACTGGATCGCCGCGTTGAACTTGTCCTTCAGCTCGCCGTCGCTTTCGCGAATGCCCATGCCGACACCACCGCCGATGGATTCCATCTGTGCGAGCATCATGAGGCCCGCATCGGCCTCCGCGATTGGCGCGAGGAAGCTCTGGTCCGCGAGTACCGCGTCTGCTTCACCGTTGCGGACGGCTGCGATCGTGTCCTCAGGCGTTGCGAATTCCAGCACCGTCACGCCCTTTTCCGCCAGAAACGCGGATTGGATCGTATTGACCTGCGCGGCCACGACGCCGCCCATGATGTCAGCATCCATCGACGTCGCCAGATAGGCGGATGGGTCCGGTGGGGTGTAACCCATGGTGAAGTCGATCACTTCATCACGCTCATCGGTGATCGACATGCCCGCGATGATGGCGTCGTAGTTGCCGCTGACGAGGTTGGGGATGATCGAATCCCAATCGTTGGTCACCCACTCGCAGGTCAGTTCCGCGCGCGCGCAGAGCTCGTCGCCCAGCTCACGCTCGAACCCGGCCACTTCGCCGTTGTCGTCCAGGAAGTTCCACGGCGCGTAGGCGCCTTCAGTCCCCAGGCGCACGGTTTCCGCGTGGCTGCCGGCAAAGGCAGACCCAGCAGCGAGCGCCAGGATGGCAGTGGTTTGGATCAGTGTCTTCATCAGTTCTACTCCCGTTGATGAATGGGTTAGGCGGCCACCGCAGACAGAAACTGCTGCAGCCGTTCAGATTTCGGCGCCCCAAAGAGCTCGCTTGGCGCGCCCTCTTCCTCGATGCGCCCGTGGTGGAGGAACACGACGTGGTTCGATACGTCGCGCGCCATGGCCATGTCATGGGTCACGATGATCATCGTGCGCCCCTCCTCAGCGAGCCCGCGGATCACGCGGATCACCTCTTGTTCAAGCTCTGGATCAAGCGCCGATGTCGGTTCGTCAAAGAGCAGCGCCTTGGGTTCCATCGCCAACGCCCGCGCGATGGCCGCGCGTTGTTGCTGGCCGCCCGACAGCTGCGGTGGGTAGCTTGCGCCCTTGTCGCCGATGCCCACCTTGTCGAGCAGCCGTCGCGCGCGGTCCTCGACCTCCGCTTTGTCATGGCCCAACACCTGCACCGGGGCTTCCATGACGTTTTGCAAAATGGTCAGGTGGGACCACAGGTTAAACTGCTGAAACACCATCGACAGATTGGTGCGCATCTTGAGCACCTGGCGTTTGTCGGCCGGTTGACGCGCCAGCCCTTGGCCTTTCCAGCGCACGGGCTCGCCCTCGAACGCGATATCGCCCTCCTGGCTGTGTTCCAGCAGGTTGCAGCACCGCAGGAGCGTCGATTTCCCGGATCCCGAGGACCCAATGAGGCTGATCACGTCACCTGCCTGAGCCCGGATGTCGACGCCCTTGAGCACCTCGAGCGGGCCATAAGACTTGTGCAGATTTGTGATCTCTATGACCGGTGTGGCGTGGCTCACGGGCACCCTCGACGTTGACCGGGGAAATGAGCCACGAAAACCCCGGCGCCGCAACGCCAAATCAGGGGTTTTCGGGCAGTTTCGGCGCCGCGACGGAAGGTAAGGCGCCGTATTCAGCATCCGGGATGTCCACGATCTGACGAATGCCGAGCGCCGCACGCTCCGCAGGCACGAGCGTGTCCAGGGCCGCGGCCAGGGCGGCGCGCAAGGGCGCCACCCACTCCGCACGCGACGTGATGTAGGGCGTGGCCGGAGTGTGCTGGGTCAATCCGCGGGCGCGGAGTTCCGGTGGCAACCCAAGGATGCGCAGGGTGTGGCTGTCGATCACCGCCACATCCGCGTCGCCCCGCACCACCGCCTGGAGCGATGCCGCGTGCGACCCGGTTTCGAGCGCCGCAACGGCGCCGAGGCCCTGCGCATTGCCCCAACCCGACTGGGACAGGCCGTCGTTGAACGCCAGCCGCGCACCTGCGATGTCCTGGGTGTCGGCCCGCGTCACGATGGTAGAATTGTAGTGGCCCGGCGGGCAGCCCGGCAGGCCATAATCCGGCGTGCCCACAAGGTGCACCCGCCCGCGCAGCCGCGCGCGATAGGGCAGGCTACAGGTCTGGGACAAAAGCAGCGCCGCATCGGTCCAAAGCGCCCAGATGTCATCGCTGCGCGTCAGCGTCTGAGGCGCCTCAAACGGCAGCGCCGCGCGGATGGCTGTCCAAAAGGCGTCGTTCACGGCCCGCAAATGCGGCGGGTCATACATGGGAAGACTGGCGCGCATGGTGGGGGCTAGGGCTCGCCCTCAGCCGCGCGGCGCGCGAGCGCGCTGTCGCGGTCGTTGACACCAAGCAGGTTCGCCACAAGCCGCAGAAGCGCATTTTCCTCGTCATCGCGCACGCCATCGGCCAGCACGACCGACCAAAGCGCCTCGATCACGCCGCGGCGGTCCTCGTACGGCACCGCGTCCTTGATTGCGCGGGTGAAACGCACTGTGTCGGGCGCCTCGGATTCCAGCGTCTCGGCATCCGCGAGCAGGCTTTCCGCCGCGCTCCCCGCCAGCCCGTAACGCTGTTTGGCGATGCTCAGGATGCGGGCGCGCTCCTCTGCCTCGTAGCTGCCATCGGATCGCGCAACGCGCACAAGCAGCGCGCAAAGCGCCAAACGCGCGTCCCCATCTTCAAGCGGGTCCGGTTCAGGCTGGGCGAGGCGGTTGAGAAGTGCTGCAAACATGTCTGGCTACTTAGGGACGCAAAGCGCCGGGCGCAATTCCGGCGGACAACTAACCCTCATACCCCTCGACGATCACCATGTCGGAGGTCGCAATGGGGTCGCGGATGGCTTTGGCCGCCTGATAGGCGTCGGAGGCGAAACACGCATGGGCGGCCTCGATCGTTGGAAACTCCAGCACCACCGTCCGCGCACGCGCCTGGCCCTCGGCCACGGTCTGCGCGCCCGCGCGCACCAAAAACCGCGCGCCAAATTCGGCAAACGGCGCCGCATTGGCGGCTTTGTAGCGTTCGTAGATGTCTGGGTCTTCGACCGTGACGTGGGCGATCCAATAGCCTTTGGGCATCACGTTCCCTTCCTATTCGGCATCCCCGGCAAGATGTCAGAGGCAAGCGCCGTCGCCCGGTTCGCCCCCACGCCCAGCACAGCGGCCACTTGGGCGATCACGTCCTCTTCGCTTCTGTGGTTGAGCCCATCGGCCCAGAGCACCTCCCACAGCGCGATAAACATCTTTTCGCGGTCGATCTCGGGCACTTCGCGGACGAGGATCTCGCTCAGCTCGTCGGTAGAGGGCATGACCGTCTCAAGCTTTTCGCAGCTTGCCCGAAACTTCGCAGCATCCACAGCCGACAGCCCATTGCGCTGGGCAAGGATGTAATCGATGCGCTCAAGCTCTTGATAAAGATATGCTTTATCCGCCTTCGCCACCCGCACCATCAACGCGCCAAAGGCGTGTTCGGCGTCAGCGACGGGCACTGGCGTCTCATAGGGTTCCGACTGAAACAGGTCGAGGAGCCGCTCAAACACCGCCCTAGACCAACCGGCTGGTGTCTTTGGCCGCGCGGACGAAATCGTCAAACAGCGGGTGCGGCGCGAAGGGTTTCGACTTTAGCTCCGGGTGGAACTGGACACCGATGAACCACGGATGGTCCTTGACCTCCACGATCTCCGGCAAGCGACCATCCGGTGACATGCCGGAGAAGCGCAGGCCGCAAGCCTCCAACTGATCGCGATACTTGATGTCGACCTCGTAGCGGTGACGATGGCGTTCCTCGATGCCGTTCGATCCGTAGACCTCCGCCACCTTGGACCCCTCGGCGAGCACCGCGTCATAGGCACCAAGCCGCATGGTGCCGCCCTTGTCGTCGGACTTCTTGCGCGACACCTTGTGGTTGCCCTGCACCCATTCCTTGAGGTGGTAGACGATGGGCGTGAAGCGCTTGCCGCCAGCCTCCAGATCGAATTCCTCCGATCCTGCATCGCCCAGATCGGCCAGATTCCGCGCGGCCTCGATCACGGCCATCTGCATCCCGAGGCAAATCCCCAGATACGGCACCTTCCGCTCACGCGCGAACTGGGCCGCCTTGATTTTCCCTTCCGTGCCGCGCTCGCCAAAACCGCCGGGCACGAGGATCGCGTGGAACCCTTCCAGATGCGGTGCGGCGTCCTCGCGGTCAAAGATTTCTGCGTCGATCCACTCCGCCTTCACCTTCACGCGGTTGGCCATGCCGCCATGGGTGAGCGCCTCCGCGATGGATTTATAGGCGTCTTCAAGCTGGGTGTATTTGCCCACGATGGCCACACGCACCTCGCCCTGCGGGTTGTAGATGCGGTCGGCGACGTCTTCCCACACGGACAGGTTCGGCTTGGGCGCAGGTGCAATGCCAAACGCATCCAGCACGGCCTGATCGAGGCCCTCACGATGATACGCCAGCGGCGCCTCGTAGATGGATTTCAGATCCTGCGCCGCGATCACGCTGTCGGGCCGCACGTTGCAGAACAGCGCAAGCTTTTCGCGTTCCTTCGCCGGAATAGGCCCCTCGGATCGGCAGACCAGCACATCCGGCGCGATGCCGATGGAGCGCAGCTCCTTGACGGAGTGCTGCGTCGGCTTCGTCTTTAACTCGCCCGAGGCTTTGATCCACGGCAACAGCGTCAGATGCATGAAAATGCACTGCCCGCGCGGTTTGTCTTGGCTGAACTGACGAATGGCTTCGAAAAACGGCAACCCCTCAATATCGCCGACGGTGCCGCCAATCTCGCAGAGCATGAAATCGACCTCATCCTCCCCGATCTTGATGAAGTCTTTGATTTCGTTCGTGACGTGGGGGATCACCTGAATCGTCTTGCCCAGGTAATCGCCGCGCCGCTCCTTTTCGAGCACGTTGGAGTAGATGCGCCCGGAGCTCACGGAATCCGTCTGCCGCGCCGCGACGCCGGTGAACCGTTCATAGTGACCAAGGTCGAGGTCCGTCTCCGCCCCGTCATCGGTCACGAACACCTCGCCGTGCTCGAACGGGCTCATCGTGCCGGGATCGACGTTCAGATAGGGGTCCAGCTTGCGCAGCCGCACAGAATAGCCCCGCGCCTGCAAAAGCGCCCCAAGCGCCGCAGAGGCCAGCCCCTTTCCCAAGGATGACACCACACCGCCGGTGATAAAGATGAAACGTGCCAAGGGGCTTCTCCCGTCGTGTCTGGCGCAGGAATATTCGCAGCACCACGGGAGTTAAGGATACACGGATTCGTGCCCAACTGTCCATGGTGACGCAAGATAAAGCGGCGGGGGTATCCCCCGACGCTACGGGTGGTGGTTACTCAGCCACCGGCAAAAGCGGCTCTTCACTGTCGAGCGATGGGGGCAAGAGGCTCTCACCCGTGTCGCCACCTGGCACAGTGACCGGTGGCAAAAGCGAGCCATCGGCGCCGTCAAGCACCGAGCCCGACCCAGATTGCTGCGCCGAAATCAGCGTGAGCGACAGCGCCGCAACCATAAAGGCCGCGCCGAGGATCCAGGTGATCCGCGTCATCGCGTTGCCCTGGCCGCGTGCTTGCACCCCGCCGCCACCGCCGCCGCCGCCGCCCATGCCGAGCCCGCCCCCTTCGGAGCGCTGCAACAGCACCATCGCGATGAGCGCAACTGCAAGGAGCAGCAAGACAATCAGGATGACGTTTTCCATGGGGCAGACACCTTTCGCCGGAACGGTGCGTACCTAAAACCTGCGGCAGGCCCCCGCAACCCCAATCGCGCGCCCGTCCGCGCGACGTCACGGCCCGCGGTTTCGCGCCGCGGCAGGGGCCAGCAGCAAACTTAGGAGTTTCGCCCCCGCGCCGCGCGGTCTATGAGGCGCACGTTTGGACCAGATGCGGGGGCGAAAGCCATGGCAAACGTAGTCGTCGTAGGCACGCAGTGGGGCGATGAGGGCAAAGGCAAGATTGTCGATTGGCTCAGCGAACGCGCCGATGTGATCGCGCGCTTCCAGGGCGGGCATAACGCGGGGCACACGCTCGTCATCGGGGACGAGGTCTATAAGCTGCACGCGCTGCCGTCGGGCGTTGTGCGCGGGGGTAAGCTGTCGGTCATCGGCAACGGCGTCGTGCTCGACCCCTGGCACCTGATGAAAGAGATCGCAACCATCCGCGCCCAGGGCGTCGAAATCAGCCCCGACACGCTGATGATCGCCGAAAACACGCCGCTCATCCTGCCCATCCACGGCGAGCTCGACCGCGCGCGTGAAAACCAGAACTCGGTGGCCAAGATCGGCACCACAGGCCGCGGCATCGGCCCAGCCTACGAGGACAAGGTGGGCCGGCGCTGTGTGCGTGTCGCCGACCTTGCCGATGATGCCACGCTTCAAGCGCGCGTCGACCGCGCGCTCATCCACCATGACGCATTGCGCTCCGGGCTCGGGATTGAGCCCGTCGACCGCGACGCGCTGATCGCGGCGCTCCGCGAAATCGCGCCGCAGATCCTGCCCTTCGCCGCGCCCGTCTGGCACGTGATGAACCAGAAGCGCAAAGCGGGCAAACGGATCCTGTTTGAAGGCGCACAGGGCGCACTGCTCGACATCGACTTTGGCACCTACCCGTTCGTGACATCGTCCAACGTGATCGCAGGCCAGGCCGCCACCGGCGTGGGCATCGGCCCCAACGGCATCGACTACGTGCTGGGTATCACCAAAGCCTACACCACACGCGTGGGCGAGGGGCCATTCCCGACGGAGCTCGACGACGCAGACGGCCAGCGCCTAGGCGAACGCGGCCACGAGTTCGGGACCACCACAGGCCGCAAACGCCGCTGCGGGTGGTTTGACGCCTGCCTCGTGCGCCAAACCTGCGCGACCTCGGGCGTCTCCGGCATCTCGCTCACCAAACTCGACGTGCTTGATGGGTTCGAAGAACTCAAAATCTGCGTGGCCTACGATCTCGACGGGGAACGGCTGGATTACCTCCCCACGGCAGCCGACAAACAGGCCCGCGCGACGCCCATCTACGAGACCATCGAGGGGTGGAGCGGCTCCACCGCTGGCGCTCGGTCCTGGGCCGACCTGCCTGCCGCAGCCATCAAGTATGTGCGCCGCATCGAGGAGTTGATCGACTGCCCGGTGGCCCTAGTCTCCACCTCACCGGAGCGGGAGGACACGATCCTCGTGACGGACCCGTTCGCAGACTAGGTCAAAGGGCATCCCATGGCGCTGAGCTACAAGGCAAAGAAACGCTGGTCGCTGGTGATTTTGGTGGTGGCGTTGCCCGCCTATATCGTGGCGGCTGTGACGTTGATGTCGGGCTTTCGCGCGTGGTTCGGCTACACGCCGCCCATCCTGCTGGAGCTCGCGATCTATGTCGCGCTCGGGGTGGCCTGGGCGTTTCCGCTTAAGAAGGTCTTTCTCGGGATCGGTCAGCCCGACCCCGATGCGCCCAGCGACTAGGGCAGGGGTCTAGCCCACCTGCCGCTGCTGCATCGCTTCGGGCTGGAAGCGCGTGGTTTCGGTCATCTCGAACTCGCCTGCGCCCAGTTTGCGGATACGCCCGTTGCGCAACAGCGCCCCAAAGGCCCGCAGCCCGTCCTCGCGGCTAAAGTGGGTGCGCCCCATGCCCTGCTGCGCCGTGCGCATGATGAGCGAGCGGGAAAAGGCGCTGCGCCCCTCCACATGGGTCAGATAGGCGATGGCAGCTTCGAGCACATCGGGCAGTTTTGCAGCGCCCGCTTGGGCGACAAAGCTCTGGAACCCGCTGCCCGCGTCCTCTGCGGCGCCAACTTGGGTCGCATCCACGCGTCGCGGGCGTACGGGCTGGCCGGGCACGGCTGCGGCGGGTGCAGGTTCTGGCGAAGGGGGCGCGGAGGGCGCGGCTTGCGGCGCCGGGGCCAACTCTGGTGCTGCATCTTGGGCCACATCGACCCGCTGAGAGGCCACGAGCTTGAGCGGTGGCGCGCTCGGGCGTCCGCCAGTCCCGTCACCGGCTTTCGGCCGTACCACCTCTGCCAGATCAGCGCGGAAGTCGCCTTCCCGCTCGGCCTGCTGGTCGCGCACTGGCTCCCCCATATTGCGCGCGGCATTCGTGGCCGCCACAGCCGCTTTGAGATGCGAATAGGCGTTGCGGCGGTTCTGCGAGCTGGGCTCGTTGAGCTTTGCATTCGTCTCCGCCATCAGGCGGCTCATGGTGGAGGCGACTTGCGACCGCAGGTCTTGCGGCTCCTCAGGCGCGGCCTCGACATCAGCTTTGGTGGCCGCGGGCGCTGGAGCTGGCTGGGGGGCTGGCTCGGGGGCTAGCTCCGGGGCCGCTTTGGGCGCCGCGGGGACAGCCGCCACAGGCGCCGCATCGCGCAGCTCCGCCTCCTCAATCAACGGCAGCGGCGCGTCATCGTCGTCTAGGCCGTCCTGAAATGCCTCGGCCTCCGCCGCGGCGAGATCGGCCAAAAGCTCCGCCTCGTCCTCCGCCGAGAGGGAAGTTTCAAACATCGTCTCGTCGACCTCGGCCTCAATCTCGGGCTCGGCCGCTGGGGTAGGCTCGGGCTGGGGCTCAGGCTGCGGCGCAGGCGCAGCTTTTGCGCCGGGCGCCGTGCCGTTGATCGCGGCAATCGCTGCGTCGAGCGGGCGGACCTTGGTCATATCCTGGGCTTGCTCGGCCCGCGCGGCGGCCATGGCTGCCTCGAAATCGGCGCGCTTCATCTTGAGCACGCGGGGCCGCTCCGGCACCACCTCCGCCGCTGGCGCCTCTGCCTCTGGCTCCGCTTGCACGTCCGCCTCTGCGGTCGGGGCCGTCGTCGGGGCTGTGGCCACAGCACGATCCTGCGCATCTGCGTAGTCAGCTTGCGCGCCATCCGGCACCGCGCCCTTGGAGGCGCTCACAACCGCTTGGATGCGGCGCAGCTTTGCGGCCAGGTCATTGTCCGCGGGCACCTCAGCAGTCTGTGCCGCCGGCGTCTCCGCCTCTGGTGCCTCTACGACGGGCTCCTCCGCGACTGGTTCTTCCGCGGTGGGCGGCTTCGCGAGAATGTCAGAGGGGGAAACATCCGCCGCCCCCTGAGCGTCATCGTCATAGACCTCGCCCGCATAAATGTCGGTGGAGCCTGACGTCGGCACAGCATCCCAAAAGCTGTTGTCGTCGCCATCATCATCGTCGTCATCGTGTAGGACGACCTCAGCCTCAGGCGCATCGTCGACCGCGGAGGCTGCGGCGGGCTCTTCCTCTTGGGGCTCTTCGACGTCCGGGGTGTCATCATCATCCGCCGCAACAATCTCAGCTTCAGGCGCAAGCTCCGCTTCGACGGCCATATCTGGCGTGTCTTCAACCGCAGCGTTGTCCTCAGGCGCCTCAGCAAGAGGCGCCTCAAGCACGAGCGGCGCTTTTGGCTCTGGGGCGACCTCGGGCTCTGCCGCTTCAACCGGCGCGGGCTCATCGATTGGTTCTGGTTGCGCCACCTCTACCGGGGCGGGTGCCTCTGCGACAACCGGGGCGACAGCCTCAACCGGCGCGACCGGCTCTGGCGCAGCCTCCGCCGCTACAGGCGCCTCATCAGAAAGTTTTTTTTTCTCCGCCGCGTCCGCAGCAGCAGGTGCCGCCGTGGCCACCGGCGTCAAAAGCACAGAGTTGCCTTCCGCTTTCGCCGATACGCCCCGCGCCAGTTCCCGCTCGGCGATCCGCGCCAACACATCTGCATCGGGCTGGGGCGGTTCTGCGCCAAAAAACCGGTCCTCGGCGGCCAGATCACGGAAATACTCCGCAATGGCCTTCATCGTGTCAAAGCTATCGTCAAATCCCTCTAGCGTGCACGAAAACGTGCCGTAGGAGACTGTTAGGACTTTACTGTTGCCGACCATGACGATGACTCACTTCGATTTGATATCTCTATGTCAACACATTGTTTACCGAGCTTGCGGTGCGCGATTGGACCGGAAAGGAGATTTTTCTGGTGTCATTTCGTGGCGCAATTGTGGTTATAGCCCAGATGCAGCCGGATTCGCCAACCTATCGCCCCATTTCGACGGATGGAGCGCCCGCAACGCTCGTCGGCGGGGGGGAGGGGAGCGCATCTCTGCTTAATCTTGCCCTGTCGCACGCACCGCTTCTTGTGGCTGCAGATGGCGGTATCCATCTCGCCCAGGCCGCCGGGGTGACGCCCGCGGCGGTGATCGGGGATTTCGATTCTGCGACGCCGGGTAGTCTGGCCGGGACGGATATCCGCCACCGCCCGGATCAGAACCTCACCGATTTTCAAAAATGCTTGGCAGAGGTGGACGCGCCGCTGTTCCTCGGCGTGGGCTTTCTCGGCGGGCGGCTCGATCACCAGCTCGCGGCGTTTTCCGCGATCTTGGGGGAGCCGCGGCCTGTGGTCCTTGTGTCTCACACCGAGCTGGCCTTTATCGCGCCGGAACGGCTCGCGCTGAACCTGGGGGAGGGGACGCCCCTGTCGCTTTGGCCCCTGCGGGCGGCGACGCTGACCACGACGGGCCTACGCTACCCGCTGACCCAGGCCGCTGTGGCGCCCGATGGGCTCACCTCCACCTCCAACCACGTCGAGGGCGGTCCCGTGACCATCACGAGCGACCGACGCGCGTTGCTTGTCACGGCGCCGCTTGGGACGCTGCCTGTGGTGATCGCCGCTCTCGCGCAATGATGTAGAGCCCCGCGGCCATCGTCACCACAATCCCCGCCGCCGCGAGCCCATTGGGCAGGTCGCGGAAGACAAGGTAGCCGATGATCGTGGCAAACGGGATTTCGAGGTATTGGATCGGGGCTACCGTGGCCGAAGGCGCAAAGCGCAGCGACCACGTCATCAGCAGATGCGCCACGGTCCCAATCACGGCCATGGCAAAAAGCAGCCAGGCCTCCCGCCCGTCGATAGGGGCAAAGCGGAAATCGGGCGCGTCAAAGCCCGTGCCCAACACGAGCACCGGCACCAGGATCAGCGCCCCAAGCCCGCCCGTCTGCGCCTGAAGCGCAATGGGATCGGTGTCCTTAGCCAAATGCCGCGTCACTAGGATGAAAAGCGCAAAGGTGAACGCCACCCCGAGTGGCAGGAGCGCGGGCAGTCCCACCACGGCAAAGGTCGGCTGCACGACCATCAGCGTCCCGATGAACCCCACCACACAGGCCCAAAGCCGATGCGCGCCCACTTCTTCTCCCAAGAACAGATGCCCAAGGAGGAGCATAATGAACGGCAGGATAAAGGCGATCGCGACAGCCTCCGCCAGCGGCAGGAAGCGCAGCGCGGTATACATCGTGCCGAGGCCCCCGATGTAGAGCACCGTGCGCAAAGCGATGAGGGCCCAGAGCCCGCGCGGCGGCGTAAGCGGGCGCCCAGTTGCGCGCGCCAGAGGCCCCAGAAGCGCCGCCTGGCCGGACAGCCGTACAAAGACGATGAGCGCAATGGGTAGCGTCGCGCCCAGGATTTTACCGAGCGCATCCGCCAGCGGGATCAGCACGCAAAAGCCGAGCATAAGCACGACGCCGAGGAATGGACGATCTTGGGTCATGGCGCGACGCTAGGGGCTCTGGAGAGGAATGGCCACTGTGCACGGACCCCTAAAATGCCCGCCGTTTGTTCAAATAGCTAAGGGCATCCACCGGCCGAGGGTGGGGGATGTATCCCCCGCCCATGGGGGCGGCCGGGGGATGCCCGGTGTTGCCACCGGGCGGGGCGCTTCTTCAATCAAGCCGCAGCCTTCAGCAGTTCGGCACGTTCACCGCCAACCCGCCGAGCGACGTCTCTTTATACTTCTCACTCATATCCGCACCCGTCTGGCGCATCGTCTCAATGGTCGCATCGAGCGGCACGATATGCGTCCCATCCCCCCGCAACGCGAGCGACGCGGCGGAGACCGCCTTGATACAGCCCAGCCCATTGCGCTCGATACAGGGCACCTGCACGAGCCCCTTCACAGGATCGCAAGTCATGCCCAGATGATGCTCCAGCGCGATCTCGGCGGCGTTTTCTACCTGCGCAGGCGTCCCGCCCATCACGGCACAGAGCCCCGCAGCAGCCATCGCTGCGGCAGACCCGACTTCCGCCTGACATCCAGCCTCCGCCCCCGAAATGGACGCGTTATACTTCACGATCCCGCCAATGGCGGAGGCCGTCAGCAGGAAATCCGGCACCTTCGACGGCACTGCCCCCGGCACATGGTCGAGCCAGTAGCGGATCGTCGCGGGCACCACGCCCGCCGCGCCATTGGTGGGCGCGGTCACGACCTGACCGCCCGCCGCGTTTTCCTCATTCACGGCCATGGCATAGACCGTCATCCAGTCATTGATCGTGTGCGGCGCCACAAGGTTCATCCCCCGCTCCGCCAGCAGCTTCTCATGGATCCCCTTCGCCCGCCGCTTGACCTGCAGCCCGCCGGGCAGGATGCCATCGCCCTCGAGCCCCCGGTCGATGCAGTCGTTCATCACCGCCCAAATCCGCCCAAGCCCGTTGTCGAGCGCCAGCGGCCCCATCCGAGCCAGCTCATTGGCGCGCTTCATCCCCGCAATAGATTTGCCGGAGGCGTCTGCCATCTCCAGCATCTCGGCGGCGGTATGGAACGGGTAGGGGACGGGCGAGCCATCGTCATTGGCCGCACCTTCGGCCAGCTCCGCCTCCGTCGACACGAACCCCCCGCCGGTGGAATAGTATGTCTCCTGCAAGATCACATCGCCCTGCGCGTCCGTGGCCATGATCACCATGCCATTGGCATGACCGGGGAGCGGCGGGCCGTAGTCGAACACAAGATCAGCCTTCGGATCAAAGGCGAGCGGCGGACGCCCCTTATTCTCGATCACGTGCGAGGCATCGATCTGCGCCAACACAGCCTCCGCCCGCTCGGCATCATAGCTCGCCGGCTCAAACCCCGCGAGCCCAAGGATCGTCGCCCGATCCGTCGCATGGCCGACCCCGGTAAAGGCCAAAGACCCATGCAACCGCACCCGCACCCCCGCCGCCTGAAAGGGCGACGCGCGCAGAGCATCCAGAAACCGAGCCGCCGCCACCATCGGCCCCATCGTGTGCGAGGACGAGGGACCAATGCCCACCTTGAAGAGTTCGAAGACCGAAAGAAACATGGGGGTCCCATAGGCCGAAGTGCGCGCCTCCGACAGGCCAAATGCGACGGTTTTTGGCGGTTTGGCAGCGGAGTGTGCTTGCAAGCTGTACGGACTTTGCCGACATTGAACGAGTGGCCGCTTACGCGGTTGAGTTCTGCGTGCAACTTGCGCACGGGATAAGTCCCTGAAATCACTGCTAGGATCGTCGCGTTCGAATTCGAGAATTTTGCACGCTTTACAGATTACCCGTAAATCGTGAAATTTGTGATTATGTAACTGGTAGGATTGCGCGGTTTAGGCAAGCCGCCAAGCGTGTAGAACCAACATCAAAACGGAGGAAAAGTAAATTGACGAACTCTCTTCTAATCTCCAAGGGAGAAACCCGCGAGCTGCCAGCAAGGATTCACCAGTTCGATGAAGTCACAGTTGAAGAGGGTGGGAAGCTAAAAGTTTCCGAAATTCAAGAACTTGGTTCTGTATATACTGCTCGGGCAACATGCGATTAGATGGGGAAATCGAGTTTACTAGATTTCTTAGTCAGAAAGGCCCGCACAAAATTTCACTACCAAACAACGAAGAGTACGAGTTTGAGTTCGTTATGGAGAGTGTAGGAGGTCACGGTGGTGATGGTGGAGGATCTCATGGCGGACAAGGTGCATCAGGTACAACTGATTTTGGGGGTGGTGGCGGTGGAGGTGATGCTCGTCATAAAGGGCGGCTAGCAGCAAAAGGAAAGAGTGCGCGAGATTTTCGAGGAGGGCTACACGGCTACGACACGGTTGGAAAGGGCGGTGACGGAGGAAAGCGAGCGCGCCATGCCAACGGTGGATTGGTTTTATTGCGAGTATTTGGTGAACTCGAATTAGGTGCTAGTCACCTAATAGAAGTACACGGAGAGGATGGTGACGACGGTAACAGAGGCTCAAAAGGACTCGCTGGCAATAGTAGCAGTCCGCGGCGTGCCTGCGCGGGTGGAGGAGGTGCCCCGGGCGGCGACGGAGGCATAGTAAAGATAGTAGCCAATAAGCTGATCACCAAGGGCGCAGGAGTTATTGCTAATGTCGATGGCGGCGGCGGTGGAGATCGCGGCGCTCCAGGTGCTGGGGGTGGAAGTGCGCGCCCGACCAGTGCCGGTATCGGCGACGACGGAACCGACGGTTACCTGGAGTTTTGATGGTTTAGTTCGCACAACGACGACTGATCAGTTCTCTTTTAGTCCTCTCCGGAGGCGTAAAATGTGGGGCGGCATGCAAAAGTCTTGATTTTTGCACGCCGCCAATCTGGTGTACCGGACGCTTGCGGCGGGCTGTCTAACGGGCAAGTTGGGCTCTAAGCGGACGCTCGCGTCCGAGGCAGTCAAAAGACGCATTCTGCCAGCCCTTTCAAATCTCAGGGCACACGCCCTTACATACCCCACGGCTCCTGCGTATACCCACCCCGCAACACCAGCAGGGCCAATCACCATGGGCGCAGAGCTTTCTCCAATCGACCGGGCCAAGTTTGTGGCCGCTAAGCGTGCTGCGGACTTCGTAGAGTCGGGGATGCGTGTGGGGCTGGGGACGGGCTCTACGGCGGCTTGGCTTGTGCGCTGTTTGGGCGAGCTTGTGCGCGAGGATGGGCTGAAGATCACGGCAGTTCCGACCTCCGCCCGCACGGCCGCGCTCGCGCAGGAGGTGGGGATCGAGATCACGACGCTCGATGCTGCGGGCTGGCTCGATATTACCATCGACGGTGCGGATGAGTTTGATGATGATCTGAACCTCATCAAGGGCGGCGGGGGGGCGCTGCTCTGGGAGAAGGTCGTCGCCACCGCCTCCGACCAGATGGTCGTCATCGCAGACGTCTCCAAACAGGTGGAAACGCTGGGGGCCTACCCGCTGCCCGTTGAGGTTATCCCCTACGGCCTGCAAACCACCAAGCTCATCATCGAGGAGATGCTGGAACCGATGGATGTGCTCGAACGCGCGGCGACGCTCCGGATGGATGGGGACGCGCCGCTCGTCACCGATGAGGGCAACCATATCATCGACCTCCACTTGCGGCGCATCGGCGGGCCCAGGCAGCTGTCGCTCGCGCTCAATCAGGTGCCGGGCGTCGTGGAAAACGGGCTCTTCATGGATATCTGCGATGTGGTCGTCGTAGGCTTTGGCGATGGCCGTGTGGAGGTGCGCGACATCAACGAGGGCACGGTGCACGAGGACCGGGTGCTTTTCCTCGAGGACGATAACCTTTTCCGTGATCTGATGGACTGATCCGCGCGCCTGTGAGATAGAGCGTGACGGACACGACACCGCGGAGCGACCATGCCTGATTTCGACTACGACCTCTTTGTGATCGGCGGCGGATCAGGCGGCGTCCGGGCTGCGCGCGTGGCGGCAGCTGGCGGCGCGAACGTGGCCCTGGCGGAGGAGGACCGCTACGGCGGCACCTGCGTCATCCGCGGCTGCGTGCCGAAGAAACTGATGGTCTTTGCCTCCACCTATTCGCAAGCCTTCCAAGAGGCCCGCGACTACGGGTGGGAGGTGTCCAACGGCACATTCCACTGGCCCGGGTTCAAAACCAAACTGGAGGCGGAGCTGGACCGGCTCGAAGGCGTCTATCAGCGGCTCCTCGACAATTCGGGGGTGGAGCGGTTTTCGCAGCGTGCCGTGCTCGACGACCCGCACACGGTGCGGCTGGCGGATGGCACCACGAAAACGGCCAAAACGATCCTCGTGGCTACCGGCGGGCGCCCCGTTGTGCCCGACATGCCAGGGGCGGAGCTTGGGATCACGTCGAATGAGATATTCCACCTCGATGAGCTGCCCAAGCGGATCCTGATCATCGGCGGCGGCTACATCGCCTGCGAGTTCGCGGGCATCCTCAACGGGCTCGGCGTCGAGGTCTGCCAGTGGTACCGCGGCGCGCAGGTCCTGCGCGGCTTTGACGAGGAAGCGCGCGGCATGATCGCCGACGGGATGCGCCAGCGGGGCGTGGACCTCCATACCGGCACCAACATCATGGAAATGCGCCGCGCCGCCGACCATGATCCGACGCTCGACGGCATCCCGGCAGAGGAACGGCGCGCCATGCAAACGCGCGCGGATGTCGAACGCGGCAAGGCTGGGCCGATCTGGGTGAAATCCACCACAGGCGCCGAGATGGTGTTTGACCAGGTCATGTTCGCCACCGGCCGCTCCCCGAATACCGAGGGGCTGGGCCTCGTCAATGCGGGCATCGAAATCGGCCGCCGCGGCGAGGTCATCGTCGACGAGTATTCCCGCACAGCCGTGCCATCGGTCTACGCCATCGGCGACGTGACGAACCGCGTGCAGCTGACCCCCGTGGCCATCCGGGAAGGGATGGCGTTCGTCGCAACCGTCTTTGACGACACGCCCACGCCTGTGGATCACGACCTGATCCCCTCCGCCGTCTTCACCCAACCCGAGTTCGGCACAGTGGGCCTGAGCGAGGAAGAGGCGCGCGAGCAGGAACCGATCGAGGTCTACGCCACGTCCTTCCGTGCTATGCGCCAGGCCTTTGTCGGCGGCGAGGATCGCGTCCTGATGAAATTGATCGTCAGCCAGGCCACACGGCGCGTTTTGGGCTGCCACATCGTCGCAGATGGGGCGGGCGAAATGATCCAACTCGCGGGCATCGCGGTGAAAATGGGCGCAACAAAAGAAGACTTTGACCGGGTTTGCGCTGTGCACCCCACCATGGCCGAAGAGCTTGTGACGATGAAATCTCCCGTGAGGACAGCCTAACCACGGTTGATTTCCCGCGAAGAACCTACATTTGGCATATCAATCCATGAACCGAGCAAGGAACAGCAATGGCTGGAAATAGCGGCGGCCCCTGGGGCGGCGGTAATTCAGGCGGCGGAAACCGGGGCAATCGGCCTCCGGGGAACGGCGGAAACAATGGCGGCGGGCGCGGTCCAGAGGGCCCCCAAATCCCCGAGATCGATGAGATCATGAAAAAGGGGCAGGAGCAGCTGCGCGTCCTCATGGGCGGGCGCGGCGGCTCCAACAATGGCTCCGGCGGTGAGGGCGGCGGCGGCGGCCCAGCCTTTACACGCGGGACCGTGGGCCTTGGCGCCGTGGCGCTGCTTGTGCTTTGGGCGTTCAACTCCCTCTACACGGTGCGGCCAGAAGAACAGTCGGTGGAGCTTTTCCTGGGTGAATTTTCCTCCATCGGGAACCCGGGCCTGAACTTTGCGCCCTGGCCGTTCGTGACGGCAGAGGTCATCCCTGTGACGCGCGAACAAACGGTTGAGATTGGCACAGGCCGGTCCGGCGGTGACGCGGGCCTGATGCTGACGGGTGACGAGAACGTGGTCGACATCGACTTCCAGGTCGTTTGGAACATCACCGACCCGGCGCAGTACCTGTTTAACCTGGCCTCCCCGCCAGAAACGATTGCCGCGGTGTCGGAATCGGCCATGCGCGAAATCATCGCGCAAAGTCAGCTCGCACCGATCCTGAACCGGGACCGTGCCTCCATCGCGCAGCGCCTGGAAGAGCTGATCCAAACCACGCTCGACGGCTATCAGTCCGGCATCAACATCGTGCGCGTGAACTTTGACCGCGCCGACCCGCCAGAGGACGTCATCGCGGCCTTCCGCGACGTGCAAGCGGCGGAACAGGAACGGGACCGGCTCCAGAACGAGGCGGATGCCTATGCCAACCGTGTCCTCGCAGAGGCGCGCGGTGAAGCGGCGCAAATCCTCGAACAGGCCGAAGGGTACCGCGCCCAGGTCGTCAACGCCGCAGAAGGTGAGGCATCGCGCTTTACAGCCGTTCTGACCCAGTATCTGCAGCAGCCCGACATCACGCGCAAACGTCTCTACCTCGAAACGATGGAAGAGGTGCTGGGTCGCGTGGATAAGATCATCCTCGACGAAACCGGCGGCGGTGGAAATGGCGTTGTGCCCTTCCTTCCGCTGAACGAACTGCGTCGCAACACGGGGAACAACTGATATGAACCGCGCACTTTACGGCCTTATCGCCGTCGCCGTCATTATCGGCGTGGCCCTCTCGTCGCTCTTTGTGGTGGACGAACGCAAAACGGCGCTCGTGCTCCAGTTCGGTCGCGTCGTCCAGGTGAAAGAAGACCCCGGTTTGGGCTTCAAGATCCCGTTTATCCAGAACGTCGTCTACTATGATGACCGGATCCTTTCGATTGACGTGGACCCGATCGAGGTCACGCCGCTCGATGATCGCCGCCTCGTGGTCGACGCCTTTGCCCGCTACCGTCTCGAAGACGTGGAACGCTTCCGTCAGGCCGTCGGTCTCGGTGGGGAACTGGCCGCGGCCAGCCGGATGGATGACATCCTGCGCGCTCAGCTTCGCCAGACGTTGGGTTCGGTCAGCTCCAACGACATCCTGTCCTCGGACCGGGCTGCGCTTATGCTGACGATCCGCAATGGCGCCGCTGAACAGGCGAGCCAGCTGGGTCTTGCCGTCGTCGACGTGCGTCTCAAGCGCACCGACCTGCCGCAGGAGAACTTGGAAGCCACATTCCAACGGATGCGCGCCGAACGTGTGCGGGAGGCAACTGACGAACGTGCCCGCGGTAACGAGGCCAAGCAGCGGATCCAGGCGCAAGCCGACCGGACCGTGGTCGAACTCGTCTCCGACGCGACGCGCCAGTCTGAAATCATCCGAGGTGAGGCCGACGGGGAGCGGGAGCGTATCTTTGCCGACGCGTTCTCTGCCGATCCGGAGTTCTTTGAGTTCTATCGCTCGCTTACGGCCTACCAGCGCTCGCTGCAGGGGAATAACTCCACGCTCGTGCTGTCGCCCGATAGCGACTTTTTCAACTACCTGAACTCGCCCACGCCTGGGCAATGAGCTGGGTCATCCTGGCCCTCGGGCTGGTACTGATTGTGGAGGGGCTGGTGTACGCACTGGCCCCTTCGCTCATTGAGGACCTGCTGGCCGCACTGCGCGACCTGTCGCTCGAGGCTCGGCGCCTCATCGGGCTCGTGGCGCTCACGATTGGCGCGGCCCTGGTGCTCACAGCCGTTGCGCTGGGCGTCTGACAGCGCACGGTCTGTGCACGAACCGTTCACACTCAAGTGACACTGAATTTAATCCCATTTGCGTTGCATTCATGCCACCCTATCTTCGTCAGTCAGAGGGGGCGCCACCTGCGTCCCACGGAACGAAGAACGTCCGGAAGGAGTAGTCAATGACACGAGACGCCTATGCAGTCGCGCACGCGTCCCCGAACACTTTGGGGTTCAGAACAGCCTGGCTCGCGCTCATGGCCGCGGCGCTTATCATGGCCCAAGCCATCGCCGCCAAAGCCCAAGGGACCCCGTCGAGCTTTGCCGACCTTGCCGAACAGATCAGCCCGTCGGTGGTGAACATCACCACATCGACCCTTGTCGCCGGGCGCACCGACGATGGCCCCCAGGGTATCGTGCCCGAAGGATCGCCGTTCGAAGATTTCTTTCGCGATTTTGAGAATCGCCGCGGCAACCCGGGCGACCGCCCCCGCCGGTCCTCCGCGTTGGGCTCCGGCTTTGTGATTTCCGAGGATGGCTACATCGTCACGAACAACCACGTCATCGAGAACGCGGATGAGATCACGATTGAGTTCTTTTCGGGCGATGAGCTCGTCGCGGAACTGATCGGGACCGACCCCAACACCGACATCGCGCTGCTCAAGGTCGACGCAGACGTCCCGCTGCCCTTCGTGCCCTTCGGCGACAGTGACACCGCCCGCGTGGGTGACTGGGTCATCGCCATGGGCAACCCGCTGGGGCAGGGTTTTTCGGTCTCCGCCGGGATCGTGTCGGCCCGCAACCGCGAGCTCAGCGGGACCTATGACGACTACATCCAGACCGACGCCGCCATCAACCGCGGCAACTCCGGCGGGCCGCTCTTTAACCTCGACGGTGAGGTGATCGGCGTGAACACCGCGATCCTGTCGCCCAATGGCGGCTCCATCGGGATCGGGTTCTCCATGGCCTCCAACGTCGTGGTGAACGTGGTCGATCAGCTGCAAGAGTTCGGCGAAACCCGCCGCGGTTGGCTGGGCGTGCGCATCCAGGATGTGACCCCTGACCTGGCCGAGGCCATCGGGCTCGAAAACGCAGCAGGCGCCGCCGTCACCGACGTGCCCGAGGGCCCCGCACGCGAGGCTGGGATGGAAGTCAACGACATCATCATCCGCTTCGACGGGGTGGAGATCGAGGATACGGGCGAGCTCGTGCGCATCGTAGGCAATTCCCCCGTGGGCAAAGAGGTGCCGGTGATCGTGCTCCGCAATGGGCGCACTGAAACGCTGACGGTCGTCCTAGGCCGCCGGGAGACCGCCATCGCCGTCCCCGCCGCCGCACCTGCGCCCGAAGAGGACGCAGAGCCAGAAGCGCTGGAGATGCTGGGCCTCTCGCTCGCCATCCTCGACGATGAGGCGCGTGACGCGCTTGGCGTGGGCGACATCGAAGGGCTGGTGATCACCGATGTGGACGAGACCTCCGAGGCGTTTGAAAAGGGCCTGCGTGCGGGCGACGTCATCAACGAGGCGGGCCAGCAAAAGGTGCTGACGCTCACGGCGTTTTCTGACCAGATCGAGGCCGCGCAAGAGGCTGGGCGCAAATCCGTCCTCCTGCTCGTGCGCCGCGGCGCGGACCCGCGCTTTGTGGCGCTCAGCATCGAGTGACGCGCATCTTGTGACGACGATCGAAAGGGGCCCCCGCGGGCCCCTTTTTTGTTACCAGAGCTCGGGGCGCGCAAAGGCGGGGACAGCGCAGCTCGCGCCCCGCAGCGGCCGCCACGGCGCCCCATCCAACCGCTGCCCTAGCCACCCCTGGGGCTGGCTGAGCGGGTAGGGCGGGGCGGCGTCGCGCGCAGAAATCTGGGCAAATCCCGTGCGCCCATAATAGGATGGGTCGCCGTAGGTGATCACAGCCGTGACACCGGCCGCCGCGAGATGCCCCAGCCCCCACGATATCAGCGCCTGCCCCACACCCTGACCCTGGGCCGCTGGCCGCACGGCGACGGGGGACATTAGCGCGACAGGGTCGGGGTCTTCTGCAAAGGTCAGGGCGGAATAAATCGTGGCGCCCACCAGTGCGCCGGCGTCTTGGGCGACAATCATGCGGATGTCGGACGCGGGCGTGTGCTGGGTCAAGTCAGTGACAAGCGCAGCGATGGCGGCGCCTTCCTCGGGCCCGTCGGACGCGGCGAAACTGTCGTGGAAGAGGGCCGTGATCGCCTGGGCCTGCGTGGCGTCGGCGCGTGCGAATTGCAGCGTCATCCGGCATCCGTGCGCTTGACGGCCACGAGCCCAAGCTGGCGCGCAGCAGCAAGCGATAGCACCGCGCTGTCGAGCCCCTGCTCGGCCTGGAAACTGCGGATGGCGCGGCGGGTGCGGCGGTCAAGCTCCCCCGTGGCCTGCCCGCGCAGATAGCCCCGCGCGATCAGCGCGCGCTGCACAGTGGCCACAAAATCGGGCGTGAGCTCGTCATCGCAAGGGGTCTCGAACCAGATCTCGCGGCGCTCCCGCACGATGGCCTGGCGCGTTTCGGTCTTGTAGATGCCCGGCTGGCGCACACTGCCATCGGTGCCGATTTCTGGCGGTTGCAGCAGGATTTGTTCGGTGACGGTCTCGTAGATCGCGGGGGTGACATCGCGGCCCCAACAGGTGCCGGGGGCGGCGTTGGGCGGGCGGTCAACCTCCATCCGCATGGGCTCGGGCCCGGCGCGCGTGACAAGACCCGCACCGCTGCAGGCGCCAAGCGCGCAGATCGCGATCAATAGGACGTATTTCACTGCTCACATCCGCTTTTTGCGGGGGTGTGTTCACCCTTAGCGCGACGCTACATCAGAATTGGTGATTTCGCTAGGGTTGATCCGCCCGCGCCAAGGTTGGTCAGGGCTGATCCCCGGCCCGCGCGATCTCGGGCTTGAGCAGGTCATCGAGCATGTAGGAGATATCTTCGACATGCTCGGACACGATATTCGTCACCTCCCCCTCCCGCTGCAAACGGCCGGTCACGCGCAGCATGCGACCCGCAATGACAGCGCGGCGGAACCGTTCATAGATCTTGCGCCACACGATGACGTTGCACACGCCGGTCTCATCCTCGAGCGTGATGAAAATCACGCCCTTGGCCGTGCCCGGGCGCTGGCGGACAAGGACGAGCCCCGCCACCACGCAGCGCGCCCCTTGGGGGACCATGGGCAACAGGTCGGCAGGCACAGCCGCGGGCGGGCGCGGCCAGTCGGTGACGGGGTAGACAGGCATGGGAACAAAATATGAACATGGGCGCGGCAGAGCAAGATCAAATTCGCATCTCGTCACCGCCCACCCGGCGACCTATGTAGGGCGAAAGGAGAGGTCATGCCAAAAATCACCTATGTCGAATTCAACGGCACATCCCACGATGTGGAGGTGCCCGTGGGCAAATCAGTCATGGAAGGCGCGCGCGACGCCAGCATCCCAGGGATCGAGGCCGATTGCGGCGGCGCCTGCGCCTGTTCGACCTGCCACGTCTACGTCGCAGAGCCCTGGGTGGAGAAATTGCCCGCCGCCGACCCGCTTGAGGAGGACATGCTCGATTTCGCCTACGAGCCCATCCCAGGCCGCTCGCGTCTCACCTGCCAGATCACGGTCACGGCAGAGCTCGAGGGGCTGCGCGTGGACCTGCCGGAGCAGCAGGGGTGATGCTGAGGAGGGCGCCGCGTCCGCTGTCGCGCCTCTGGCACGGCCCCGCCCGCGGCGCGCTGCTGGCGCTGTGCCTGTGGCTGCCCGCGCCCCTGAGCGCGGAGATCGCCGCCGCGCGCTACACCGAGCCCACCGACCGCTACCCCCACGCCGTGCTCGGCGATGCGATCGAGCATGCAGGGCTCGAGGTCACGCTGGCGTCTGGGGCCCGTGTCGGCATCCGTTGGCCCGACACCATCGTTTTTGAGGACATCGCACCGCGCGTCGTGGACGTCACTGGCGACGGCGCGCCCGAGGTCATCGTTGTTGAAAGCCACGACCGCCGTGGGGCACGGCTAGCGGTCTATGGGCTCAAGGATGCCACGCTCCGCCTCCTGGCCGCCACCGATTTCATCGGGACGCGCTTCCGCTGGCTGGCGGTTGTGGGGGCGGCCGATCTGGACGGGGATGGCGCCATTGAAATCGCCTATGTCGACCGGCCCCATCTGGCCAAGACCCTGCGCGTGTGGCGCGTCGTGTCGCTCGACGCCGACACTACGATGCTCGAAAACGCAGGCACGCTGCCCGGGGTGACAAACCACCGCATCGGGGAGGATTACATCTCCGGCGGGATCCGCGACTGCGGCGGCGCGCCCGAAATGATCGTCGCGGACGCCAGCTGGACCCGCATTCTTGCGGTCACCCTGGCAGACACGCTTGAAACTCGTGACATAGGCCCATTCCGTGGCCGCGCCTCAATCGACGCAGCTCTGACCTGCTGACTTTCTTATGTCCAAAAATACTTCGGGGAGTGTGAGGGGCTGGCCCCTCACGTCCTGACACTAGAGCGCCCGCCACCCGATGTCGCGGCGGCAAAACCCGCCCGGCCAATCGATAGCATCCACCGCCTTATAGGCCCGCGCCGCGGCCTCCCCGAGCGTAGCCCCCCGCGCCGTGACGTTGAGCACACGCCCCCCCGTCGCCACCACCGCGCCGTCCTGCGCTGCGGTGCCCGCGTGGAACACCATGTTCATCGAATCCGCGGTGAGACCATCAAGCCCACCAATCACGGAGCCCTTTTCATAGGCCCCAGGGTATCCCTGCGCGGCCATCACAACCGTCAACGCATGGTCATCGGCCCAATTCACCTGCGCCCCGTCCAGCCGGCCCTCTGCGGCAGCCTGCAGGAGGTCGAGCACCTGCCCACCCAAGCGCATCATCAGCACCTGACACTCCGGGTCGCCAAACCGCACATTGTATTCCACGAGCCGGGGCGCGCCGTCTTTGATCATCAGCCCGGCGTAGAGCACTCCCTGATAGGGCGTGCCGCGCGCGGCCATCTCCCGCAAGGTGGGGCGGATGATGTCCGCCATCGCGCGCTCCGCGATTTCGTCGGTCAGCACCGGGGCAGGGGAGTACGCCCCCATCCCGCCGGTATTGGGCCCGGTGTCCCCTTCGCCCACGCGCTTGTGGTCCTGGGCGGTGCCAATGGGCAGCGCATCCTCGCCATCGCAGAGGACAAAGAATGACGCTTCCTCCCCCTCCATGAACTCCTCAATGACAACCTCGGCCCCGGCCGCGCCAAAGGCCCCGTCGAACATGTCGTCGAGCGCCGCGTGCGCCTCCTCTAGCGTCATCGCCACGACCACGCCCTTACCGGCGGCGAGGCCATCCGCCTTGATCACAATCGGCGCACCCTGGGCTTCGACATAGGCCCGCGCCGCGCCCGCATCCGTGAAATGCGCATAGGCAGCCGTCGGCGCGCCCGCCGCATCGCACACGGCCTTGGTAAACGCCTTCGACGCCTCCAACTGCGCGGCCGCCGCCGACGGCCCGAAACACAAGATCCCCGCCGCGCGCAGCGCATCTGCCACACCTGCAGCGAGCGGAGCCTCCGGCCCGATGATCACGAAATCCACCGTCTGCTCCTGCGCAAACGCCGCCACAGCCGCCCCGTCATTGATGTCGAGCGCCGCATTCCACGCGATGGCTGCCGTGCCCGCATTGCCGGGCGCCACGATCAGCCGCCCGCATTTCGGGTTCTGCTTCACCGCCCAGGCCAGCGCATGTTCGCGCCCGCCGCTGCCCAGAATAAGGATGTTCATCGGCTGCCCTTTCCCTCGCGTTTGGCGCGTTCTAGGGTCATGCAACAGCCATCACAAGGCGGCACGCCATGGACCTCATCGACGATCCCGCACCGGGGATGAACACACCCGAATACTCCGTCTCCGAGCTCTCGGGCGCGATCAAGCGCACGATCGAGGGGGAGTTTGGGCGTGTCAGGGTCAAGGCAGAGGTCGGCCGCGTCGTCCGCGCGCGATCAGGCCATCTCTATTTCGACCTCAAGGATGATCGCGCCACACTTGCCTGCACCACGTGGAAAGGGCAGGTGGCAGGGCTCGGCGTGATGCCCGAAGAGGGGATGGAGGTCGTGGCCACAGGCCGCATGAGCACCTTCGCGCCGCAGTCGAAATACAACATGAACGTCGATACCGTGGCCGTGGCCGGGCAGGGCGCGCTCATGGCGATGCTGGAGAAACGCAAGAAGGCGCTGGAGGCGGAGGGGCTCTTTGCCGACAGCCGCAAGCAGAAGCTGCCATTTTTGCCGGAGGTGATCGGCGTCGTGACTTCCCCCACAGGCGCGGTGATCCGCGACATCCTCCACCGCCTCCGCGACCGCTTCCCGCGCAAGGTGCTGATCTGGCCCGTGGCCGTACAAGGGGCGAACTGCGCGCCAGAGGTCACGCGCGGCATCGAAGGGTTCAACGCGCTCACACCCGGCGGGGCAATCCCGCGCCCCGACCTCATCATCGTGGCCCGCGGCGGCGGCTCGATCGAGGACCTCTGGGGCTTTAACGAGGAAATCGTGGCCCGCGCCGCCGCGGCCTCCACCATCCCGCTCATTTCCGCTGTGGGGCACGAGACCGACACGACGCTCATCGACTTCGTCAGCGACCGCCGCGCGCCGACCCCCACCGCTGCCGCCGAAATCGCGGTGCCCGTGCGCCGCGATTTGTTGGCCTGGGTAGAGGAGCAAGGCGCGCGCCTGACCCGCGCCCAGAACGGAGCCCTCGACGCCCGCGCGCAGCGCCTGCGCGACCTCAGCCGCGCGCTGCCCAAACGTGACACGCTGCTGGCCGGACCGCGCCAACGGCTCGACCTGGCGGACGCGCGGCTGAAACCCGCGCTTTCAGCCACAGTCCAAACCCGCCGCGTGGCGCTGGCCCGGGCGGTGCTGAGCCCGGCCATGCTCAATCGTGGTATCGCCGATAAGTCGGCCCGGCTCGCGGCGCTATCGGCCCGTCTGCACCCTGCCGCCGAGCGTGCGATCCGCACGGGCCGCGAGCGGCTTACCGCGCTCGACCGGCTTCGCGAAACGCTGGGCTACAAGGCGACGCTGTCGCGCGGCTATGCCGTGGTGCGCGCTGACGGCGACCTAGTGACGCGAAAGGCGGGGCTAAAGGCCGGGGCGGCGGTCGAGATCGAGTTCGCCGATGGTCGCGCGAGTGTGTCGGGCGCGCCAAAGTCTCGTGCGAAGCCTGCAAAGCCGGGATCGCAAAAAAGCTTGTTTGATTAACTCAATCCATTTAGCCGCAAAGTACGCGCCCGACGGCAACGTCGGGCCGCGCCGTTCCGCCCCCACGGGGCGGCGCGAACGCCACCCCTCGGAACGGCGCTATAGCTCGCGGGCCTTTACTCTCGGATGACGTGTTTGAAGGCTCAAACCCCCACAGACGGCCCCGGGCAAAACAGCGGCTCATCACTCTCCGCAATCTCGTAAAGCGGATCATCGCTGTTCTCCCCGAACTCTGCCCGCAAGCCATTTGGCGTCAGGAAAAACGTCCAGCAGCTCGGCCCATCGCTGTCTTCATAGAGAAAACAGATCATGTCCCCCGCCGGGAACCACTCCCCCTCCTGACACTCTTCGCCATTAAACGCCCAACGCGCGCGGCGGTTGGGCAGATACTCCTCCGCGCCGTAGGGCTGATTGCCCTCGGTGGCATAGGTCAGCGTCTTGCCGCGCGTGTAGGCGTCGAACTCCTCCGCCGTCATAGGGGCAGATTGCGCAACCGCGCTCGTGGCCAGCGCGGATATCAGAGGGATCAAGGTCATTCGCATGGGCCAACAGTGCCAGCCAGGAAACAAAGTTTCCAGGCCCATCCGGTGGGGCTCGGCACGCGCCCGCTTCCCCCGCGTTTCTCGCAAACAACATGTCGTTTTCTGCTGCGCGGGGGGCGGCGCCTCCCCTATGCTCGCGGCAACAAATTGGGGGGACAGGCATGGCACTCGACGAGCGTAAAGGCGTCTGGAAATCGGGCAAGGGCAAGGGCCGCCACCACACCAAGGGCCGCCAGCTCGACGATACCGCGTGGGCCGAGGTGCGCGCGCTGCTCGGGGACCGCCCACGCCGCCGTGACCACCTGATTGAGTTTCTTCACCTCATCCAGGACAGCTACGGCCACCTCTCCACCGCGCATCTGCGCGCGCTCGCCGAGGAGCTGCGGGTCTCCCAGGCGGAGGTCTATGAGGTTGCGAGTTTCTACGCCCATTTCGACATCGTGAAGGAAGGCGAAACCCCGCCCCCCGCGCTCACCATCCGGGTTTGCGATTCGCTGTCTTGCGAGCTGGCGGGCGCGCAGCAGCTGAAATCCGCGCTCGAAGACGGGCTCGACCCCGCTCAGGTCCGTGTGTTGCGCGCGCCCTGCATGGGCCGCTGCGACACAGCGCCGGTGCTGGAACTTGGCCACCACCACATCGACCACGCGACGCCCGAAAAGGTCAGGGCGGCCATCGCCACCGGCCACACGCACCCCGACATCCCCGACTATGAGGGCTTCGACGCCTACCGCGCTGCAGGCGGCTATGACGCCCTGCTCACCCTCCGCAAAAACGGCGACTGGGAGGCGGTGCAGGAGCGCATCCTCGCCTCCGGCCTCCGCGGGCTCGGCGGGGCCGGGTTCCCATCGGGCAAGAAATGGGGATTTGTGCGCGCAAACCCCGGCCCCCGCTACCTTGCCGTCAATGGCGACGAGGGCGAGCCCGGCACGTTCAAGGACCGCTATTACCTCGAACGCACGCCGCATCTCTTCCTCGAGGGGATGCTGATCGCGGCCTGGGCCGTCGAGGCCGAAACCGTGTTCCTCTACATGCGCGACGAATACCCCGCCGTGCTCCACATCCTGGCCGAGGAACTGGCCGCGCTCGAGGCCGCAGGGATCATCGCGCCGGGCTATGTCGAACTGCGCCGCGGCGCGGGGGCGTACATTTGCGGCGAAGAAAGCGCGATGATCGAGTCGATCGAGGGGAAACGCGGCATCCCCCGCCACCGCCCGCCCTTTGTTGCGCAGGTGGGCGTCTTTGGCCGCCCGACACTGGTCCACAACATCGAAACCCTCCACTGGGTCGCCAAGATCTGCCGCGAGGGGCCCGAATGCCTGAACAGCGTGGAGAAAAACGGCCGCACAGGCCTGCGCTCCTACTCCGTCTCGGGCCGCGTGGCGGCACCGGGGGTCTATCTGCTGCCGGCGGGCTCCACGATCACAGACATCATCGCAGCCGCCGGCGGCATGGCGGAGGGTCATGAGTTCAAGGCCTACCAGCCCGGCGGGCCATCCTCGGGGCTCTTGCCCGCGTCGATCCACGACGTCCCGCTGGATTTTGACACGCTCCAGCCCCTGGGGACCTTCATCGGCTCGGCGGCGGTCGTGGTCCTCAGCGACAAGGACAGCGCACGGGGCGCGGCACTCAACATGCTCAAGTTCTTCGAAGATGAAAGCTGCGGCCAATGCACCCCCTGCCGCGTGGGCTGCGAGAAAGCCGTGCAACTGATGGAACAGGAGACGTGGGACGAGGACCTCCTCACCGACCTCACCACCGTCATGGTCGACGCCTCCATCTGCGGGTTGGGCCAAGCCGCCCCGAACACCATCAAAAGCGTGCTGAAACACTTCCGGGATGAGGTCTAAGAGGCCCGCGCGATGAACGCCGCGTTCTTTGTGGCAGCGCTCGCCGCCGGGCCGCTGGCGTCGGTGGTCTATTGGCTGGGCTTCTCCTGGCGCGGGCCGTCGAATGCCAAGACATGGGTCAAGGCGCTGCCCATGGGCATCCTCTTCGTCTGGCTGCTTGTGTTCCGTGATGACCTGAACGGCAGCCCCATCGCGATTGCCGTCCTCGCCGCGTGGATCGGCGACGTGCTGCTGTCGCGCCCGGGGGAGCGTGCCTTTCTGCTCGGCATGGTGGCCTTTGCGGTCGCCCACGGCGCGCTCATCAGCGTGTTCGAAGATCTAGGCATGTCGCTTGAGGCCATGCGCTGGGGCCTCGCCGCCGTGTTCGTGCTCGCAGCTTTAGCGACCGCCACCGTGATCCTACCCCGCGCAGGAGCGCTCCGCTGGCCCGTCGCAGGCTACATGCTCGTGATCCTCGCCATGGCGCTGGCCGCCTGCGCCATATCCAGCGGGTCGGCTGACGTTGACGCGTCGATCTTGATCGCCGCCGCGCTTTTTGTCCTCTCGGATGCGCTGATCGCCATCCAATCCTTTCGCCTGAGTGAGACGAGCCGCTGGCACACCCCGCTATCGCTGGCGATCTGGCCCACCTACTACGTTGCCATGGTCCTTTTTGCGGCTGCAGCGGTGGGATAAAGCTCGAAACTCCTTCCCCGGTGGGAACCACCGGGCAGTCCCCGACCGCCCCCCGGGCGGGGGCTGCACCCCCACCCGCGGCCGGGAGCTGCCCTCAGAGCGCCGTCCGACCCCTTGCCCAACTCTTTCCTCCCCTAGCATCACAGCGCCCCCCGTATTAGGTGAGACAAAACGCACCCGCGAGGCACGATGTCCTTCTTCGGCAAACTCAAAAACCGGCTCCTCAAATCCAGCTCCAAACTCGACGAAGGTCTAGAGGCCATCGTCGATGACGGCGGCTCCGTGGAGAAAGAAGCCACAAAGCCAGCCGCACCAGCCCCGGCCCCAGAGCCTGCGCCCACACCCCCACCCTCACCAGCGGCTGCGCCAGCCCCCGAACCACAGCCCGCGCCCGAACCAGACCCCACACCAGACCCCACACCGGAGCCCGCCAAACCCGGCCTCCTCGGCCGCATCATGGGCCGCTCCATCGAGATCGAGGAGAAGAAGCGCGTCCTTGACGACGACATGCTCGAACAGCTCGAGGAACTGCTGATCGCCTCCGACATGGGCGTGGACACCGCGCTCCGCGTCACCGCCAACATGGCCGAGGGCCGCCTTGGCCGCCGCCTCTCGGCCACCGACATCAAAACGCTGCTGGCCCAGGAGGTCGCGCGGATCATGGAACCCGTGGCGCGCCCCATGCCGATCTACCCCAAACGCCCGCAGGTCGTGCTGGTCGTGGGCGTCAACGGCGCGGGCAAAACGACGACCATCGGCAAACTCGCCTCGCAGTTCCGCGCCGCGGGCAAATCCGTGGTCATCGCCGCGGGCGACACGTTCCGCGCCGCCGCCGTCGAACAGCTGCAAGTCTGGGGCGACCGCGCAGGCGTTCCTGTCATGACCGCGCCCGAAGGCTCCGACCCCGCGAGCCTCGCCTTTGACGCCATGACACGGGCCGAGGCCGAGGGCGCCGACCTCCTCATGATCGACACGGCAGGGCGCCTGCAAAACCGTCAGGACCTGATGGAGGAGCTCGCCAAAATCGTCCGCGTCATCCGTAAGAAAGACCCAGACGCGCCGCACAACACGCTCCTCGTGCTGGACGCGACCACGGGCCAAAACGCGCTAAACCAGGTGGAGACGTTCCAGAAACTCGCGGACGTCTCCGGCCTCGTAATGACGAAACTCGACGGCACCGCCAAAGGCGGCGTGCTCGTGGCGCTCGCCGATAAATTCGGCCTGCCCATCCACGCCATCGGCGTGGGCGAACAAATCGACGACCTCGCCCCGTTTGACCCCGAGGAATTCGCCGCCGCCCTCACCGGCCTCGACAGCTAAACACCCCATGACAGACTGGGTGCTCAGCATCGAAGGGACCGACGCTGGGCACCGCGTGGCGCTTGCGCTCGCGCTTCTTGCCGCACTCCTCCACGCGATCTTTGGCGCGCTCCAAAAGGGCCGCCATGACCCCTGGCAGACCCGCGGGGCCATCGACATCTGGGCCGTCATCATCGCCGCCCCCGTAGCTCTGTTCGTCGTGCCCTGGCCGCAAGGTTCTGAATGGCTCCTGATCGTCGGCGCTTTCCTTATCCACTTTGTCTATAAGCTCGGCATGGCCATGGCCTATAGCCGCGGCGCGTTCACGGTCGTCTACCCAGTGGTGCGCGGCACAGGCCCGCTCTTTACCGTTATCGGCGCCTGGATCATCTTTGGCGAAACCTTCACGCTGACCCAATGGGCCGGTGTCGCGCTGCTTTCGACGGCCATCTTTGGCCTCGCTGCCTATAACCTCCGTCACATTGAAATCGACCGCGCCACGCTCGCGCCTGCGCTGTGGCTGGCCCTCGCCACCGGGTTTATGGTCGCGCTCTACACCACCTACGACGCCTATAGCATCCGTGCCTTTCCCGACCCGTTCACGTTTCTGGCCTGGTTCTTTTTCATCACCGGGCTCGACTTCCCGCTCATCAGCTTGTGGCACTGGCGCCGCGATCCGGCCCGCCCGGCACCCGGCCCGCTGCTTAGGCGCGGGTTCATCGGCGCGCTCGTGGCCTTCGGCTCCTTCGGGTCGATCATGATGGCCACACGGCTCGACAAAGTGGGGGAGGCCGCGGTGCTGCGCGAAACATCCACCGTTTTCGCGGCAATCATAGGTTGGCTCGTACTGAAAGAGACCGTAGGACCCACCCGCATGGCACTGATGGCCGCCATCGCCGCAGGCGCCGTGATCGTGGAATTTGGAGGATAACGCGCATGACAACGCCCGAGACCGACGCCAAGGAGATCAATCCGTGGCTCAAGATGCTCCTGGAGCTTGGCCCCACCATCGCCTTCTTCGTCCTCTTCATGCGCATCCAGGACGAAACCTACACCATCAGTGGCACCGACTATTCGGGCTTTATCGTGGCCACGATCGTCTTTGTGCCCATCCTGCTCGCCGCCATGGGCGTGCTCTGGTTTCTGACGGGCAAACTTAGCCGAATGCAGGTCTTTACCGCCTTCATGGTCATCGTCTTCGGCGCGCTCACGGCGTATTTCAACGATGAGCGGTTCTTTAAGATGAAAACCACCCTCGTCTATGGCTTCTTCACCGTCCTGCTCGGCATCGGGCTCCTGCGCGGCAAAAGCCTCCTGGCCTATGTCATGGCCGACATGATGCCGATGGAGGATGAGGGCTGGATGATCCTCACCCGCCGCCTTACCGCCGCCTTCGCAGCGCTGGCCGTCGCCAACGAGATCATCTGGCGCACCATGAGCACGGAAACCTGGGTTACGATCGAAACCTTCGGCTTCCCCATCGCGCTCTTCGCGTTCCTGTGGTGGCAGATCATGGCGCTCCAGAAATACGTGATTGAGGAGCCTGAGGCGAAGTAGGACCATCTTGTTGCTGCGGTCCAAACTACGTTTGAAGGCGCTCAATCCGAGCCGTTTAAGATCAATATAGCCGCACCGTCCTTGCCCGGCGGCACCGCCGGGCCGCGCCGTTCCCCCGACAGGGCGGCGCGAACGCCACCCCCGGGACCGGCGCTATAGCGTGGAAGGCCTAGGTGAAGGTGCTCCGACAAAAAAACCGCAAAAAAATCCTTGTGAACCCACTTTCTACGCCCTCAATTTTTGCGCGAGCCTCCGTGCAAATTTGCGAAATCAGGCTGGATGTCTCGCATCACCGCACACTTGTCGAGCATGGTTGCACGGAACCCACAACCCGGGCTTAACTGCTGATTTCAAGAGGGTTTCTTCCATCACCCGGGCACATTTTTATGTGATCAGGTGCGGCCTTTTCCGATCGTGGTGAGCACCCATCTGTCAGTCATCGGACGGCGAACGTAACCCCCGCCAAACACTCCGAACGACAAACAACGGACCTGAACGAAAGGAAAAATCATGTTCAAGACATTCGCAATCGCCGCCACCGCCATCGCCCTGACCGCTGGCGCCGCATCCGCTAACTCCTTCGGTTTCCAAGGCGCAGCTGATGAAAACTCCCCTCAGGTAACGCTCAACCTCGTTCGCGCTGACGCAGCTGGCACCGTGGTTCTCGAAAGCCTCACCGGCGACGTGCTCGCAATGGCCGAAGTTGACGCAGGCGCAAACACCGACGTCATCCTGAACCTCGAAGGCAGCGTGACGTCCGACGTGGTTGCAAAGCTGATCATCGACGGTGCCGTAGAAGACACGCTCCGCATCCGCACCGCTAACTAAAGGCGGCTGGCCAATTCGGCTGATCTACAAAAGGGGTCGGTGCACAGCACCGGCCCTTTTACGTTTTGTGATCCTCTAGCATCCGCAACTCGCTCGGTGTTTTTGGGCCCTTGCGCTTCTCAAGCAACAGCTTGTGCCCCCGACGCACCCCTGGCCGCGCCCAGCACGCGTCCAGCCACCGGGCCAAATGCGGCTTGTCTTCCAGCGTCTGCTCCTGACCCTCCCACAAACATGCCCAGGGCCAAATCGCCATATCGGCGATGGTGTACTCGGCCCCCGCCACCCACTCATTTTCCGCGAGCCGGTCATTGAGCACCCGATAAAGCCGCCCCGTTTCCGCCCGGTAGCGGTCCTTGGCATAGGGGATGTCCTGGGGCGGATCGGCCCGCGGCGCGAACTTAAGGAAGTGATGCGCTTGCCCGGCCATGGGCCCAACGCCGCCCAGCTGCCAGCTCAGCCATTCCTCCACTGCAACGCGCGTGCGGTCATCTGACCCGTAAAACTGCCCGGTCTTGCGCGCCAGATACATCAAGATCGCGCCGCTTTCGAACACCGACACGGGCGCACCGCCGGGCCCGTCCGGGTCGACTATGGCTGGCATCCGATTGTTGGGCGAGATCGCCAGAAAGCTCGGCTGAAACTGATCGCCTGCGACGATGTTGATCTCGTGCACGCGGTAGGGCAGGCCCATCTCCTCCAGCGCGATGGACACTTTCCAGCCATTGGGCGTGGGCCAGTAATAGAGATCGATCATGGGGCCTCCTTGCAGCGATATGCGCACTAGGATGGCCGTTTTTGCCCCAGTGGCAAGGGACGCGGGATGCGTGGCGGGCGCAGCACCTGCCGAAACCGCCGCTCCTGCGGGGGCAATGCACGACGCAGCGCGTCGAGCGGGATCGCACCCGGGCGGCGCAAAAGATCGCTGTAAAACGCCATGGCGCCTCGACGCTGATAGGTCGACCAATGGCACATCCGCCGCCGCGGGCCGGGCAGCGCGGCGCCGTAGCGAGACAGCACACGCCGGACGTCCACATGGTCAATCTGGACGTCGACCCAGTTGCCAAACTCTTCCCCGAGCCCCACACCAATGCCCCGGTCCCCCCAGCGATGGGGGCCGATCACGCTCTCAAACATCAATTCATAGAGGTCATTTTCGCGGCTGGTTATGTTGAAGATCTCCGCCGTGCGTCCCGCGGGCGTGGCCATGGCGGCCCGCGCGGGCGCGCAATACTCCGCACCGCTCAGCAGGATGATGCGCCCGAGATCGTGGGGCCTGAGCGCCGTGAGCGCGCCCAGACACACCCGTGCCCCGAGCGAATGGGCCACCACATGGATGGGCCTGTGCGCGTCAAAGTCTCGGATCGCGCGCACCAACTGCGCAAGTGCCCGGCTCGCCCCCGCGGCCCGGGCGTAGACGTCCCGAAACCACCCCCGCGCAGGCCAGCCAAAGGCGATGCAAAGGCCGCTACCCGCGGCCTCCCCAAACCCCAACTGGCGCGGCCAGCTGTCGGTTGTGCCACCGCGTTCGGGCGCGGTGCTAAAGATCTGCTGATGCGGGTCGTGACCGACCACGCCCGGCGCGAACTTGTACCCGTGGATCAAGATCACCACCGGCCCTGGGCCCGCCAGCCCCGCACGAAGCGCAGGCGCGAGCGGTCGCGCTATGGGGTAAAGCCGCGGCACATCGCCGTCGACTGCGACACGGAGCATGGGCATAGGGCTGCCTCGGGTCTGATGCGTCTATATGTGGTAGGTGTGAGGTAGGCTTGAACTATGACACCGCGGTTAAGCTTCCATGACAGCTCCGTAACGGTGCCCGGCCCCATGATGGCCCTTGACCCGCCCGGGCGCGGGGCGTAGCTCAGTCCTCGTGGTGATTTGAGCCGGATTGCGGGCCACGTAAAATAAGCCGCTAAACAGGTAAGGAGGCGTTCGCCCCTGCCACCCGGCCGGGGCTTTTTTTGTGCCTGAAGGAGGGCAGCGCCGATGGATCAGACCTGGGACAAACGCACGAAAGCCGTGCATGCCGGGATACGCAGAAGCCAATACGGAGAGGTGAGCGAGGCGATCTTTCTCACCCAGGGCTTCGTCTACGACAGCGCCGAACACGCGGAGGCGCGGTTCATCGATAGCGGCCCGGATGAGTTCATCTATGCCCGCTACGGCAACCCCACCGTGCGCATGTTCGAGGACCGGATGGCCGCGCTTGAGGGGGCCGAGGATGGGTTCGCGACGGCCTCCGGAATGGCCGCGGTCAACGGCGCGCTGATGTCGGTGCTCCAGGCCGGGGATCACGTCGTGGCGGCGCGGGCTTTGTTCGGCTCTTGCCTCTATATCCTTGAAGACATCCTGCCACGCTTCGGGGTCGAGGTGACCTTTGTCGACGGCGCCAATCTGGCGGAGTGGGAGGCCGCGATCCGGCCCGACACCAAGATGGTCTTCTTCGAATCTATGGCCAACCCGACGCTCGATCTGGTGGACATCGAAGGGGTCGCCAAACTGGCCCACCACCACGGCGCGATCGTCTGCGTCGATAACGTCTTTTCCACCCCCGTCTATTCCCGCGCGATCGAACAGGGGGCGGACGTGGTCGTCTATTCGACCACCAAGCACGTGGACGGGCAGGGGCGCGCCTTGGGCGGGATCATCCTGGGGCGGCAGGAGTTCATTCGGAAAACGGTCGAGCCTTTCATGAAACACACGGGCGGGTCCATGTCGCCCTTCACCGCCTGGGTGATGCTTAAAGGGCTCGAGACCCTGGAGCTGCGCGTTCGGGCACAGACCCAGTCAGCGACCGAGCTGGCGGAGGCCATGGCCGCGCGGGGCGACCTCACGCGGGTCATTTATCCGGGGCTCGAGAGCCATCCTCAGTACGCCCTCGCCCAGTCCCAACTCGGGGCCGGGGGGACGATGCTGGCGCTTGATCTGGGCTCAAAGGAGCGGGCGTTTCAGGTGCTCAACGCGCTCAAGATCGCCACGATTTCCAACAATCTCGGCGACGCCAAAAGCATCGTGACCCACCCTGCCACCACGACCCACCAGCGTCTGGGGGAAAATCAGCGGATTGCCCTGGGGATCACGGAGGGGCTGATCCGGGTCTCCGTCGGGCTCGAATCAGCGCGGGACCTCATCGCGGATTTCACGCAGGCACTGGATGCCAGCTGATGTGGATCAGACGATTTCAGCCCGCGGATGCGGGCCCCTGCGCGCAGGTGTTTCACCGCGCAATCCACGAGGGCGCCGCGGCGCATTATTCGCCCGAGCAGCGCACGGCCTGGGCGGGGCAGGAGGACCGTACGCAGGGTTTCGCGGCGAAACTGTCTGTAAGCCATTGTTTTGTCGCCGATAACGGTGCGGTGCAGGGGTTTATGAGCCTCGATGAGGCCAAAGGTTACGGGTATGTGGACATGGCGTACGTTGCCCCGGAGTTCCGGGGGACGGGGCTTGCGGCGCAGCTCTATGCGGCGATTTTGAATGTCGCCCATGGGCTCGCCATGACGCGGCTTCAGACCCATGCGTCGTTTCTCGCACGGCCATTTTTTCAGCGGCAGGGCTGGGAGGTGAAAGCCTTCGAAGAGGTGGAGCGCGGGGGTGAGATGCTGGGGCGATATGAGATGTTTGTGGAGCTGTAGGTCGTTCTGTTACGCGCTATAGCGCCGTTCCGAGGGGTGGCGTTCGCGCCGCCCCGTGGGGGCGGAACGGCGCGGCCCGGCGGTGCTGCCGGGCAAGTATATTGCTGCTAAGGCGTAATAATGCTTCGCTTTATGTGATCCGCCTTCCGCATCCCTCCGTAACCCTTTGTACATCTTGAAAGACACCTCCATGGTGTCCACTTACGCGTTTGGCCCGCACCCGTACGAAAGGGGGAAATTGCCATGAACATCCACACACCCGACATCGACAAAGACCCGAGCCGTGAGGACGCGGAGGCCGCGCTCGCGCTCTTGCGCCGCTGGGCTGGCGGGGCGAGCGCGGTGGAGATGCGCGACCTCGACCCTCAGATTGCGGGGCTGATGCCTGGTGCGCAAAGCGTGTATCCGGCGCTCTCGCGCGCCTATCCCGATGCGTTTGCCGTCGATGACGCCTACCGCGCGACGTTGCCGGACCTGCAGAACGGGCCCTCAAGCCTGATCCGCGGCGCGCGTCAGCGCATCCAGCATGTGGGGATTTCGAATTTCCGCTTGCCCATCCGCTACGCCACCCGCGACGGCGCGCCGCTGGTGCTGGAGACCTCTGTGACCGGCACTGTGAGCCTGGAGGCGGAGAAGAAGGGCATCAACATGTCCCGCATCATGCGCAGCTTTTACAAGTACGCGGAGGAGGCGTTTTCATTTGAGGTGATCGAGCGGGCTTTGGACGCGTATAAGGCGGATCTGGGCAGTTTTGATGCACGGATCCAGATGCGTTGTTCCTTCCCGATGCAGGTGGACAGCCTGCGCTCGGGGCTGTCGGGCTACCAGTATTATGACCTTGCCCTGGAGCTGGTGGAGCGTGACGGTGTGCGGCAGCGCATCGTTCATCTCGATTTCGTTTACTCTTCTACGTGCCCATGTTCGCTGGAGCTGTCGGAACATGCGCGACAGGCCCGAGGGCAGCTCGCCACGCCGCACTCCCAGCGCTCGGTCGCGCGGGTTTCGGTGGAGCTGGCCGAGGGCGCGCAGACGCTTTGGTTTGAGGATCTGGTAGGGCTCTGCCGGTCCGCCATCCCCACCGAGACGCAGGTGATGGTGAAACGCGAGGATGAGCAGGCATTTGCGGAGCTCAACGCCGCCAATCCAATCTTTGTCGAGGATGCGGCGCGCAGTTTTTGTGAGGTGCTTCTGGCCGATGCGCGGGTGGGCGATTTCCGGGTCGTGGCGTCCCATCAGGAGAGCCTGCACAGCCATGACGCGGTGAGCGTGCTGACAGATGGCGCGACTTTCGCGCAAGCGAGCCTCGACCCGCGGCTCTTTCAGTCGCTGATCCACGTGGGGTGATGGCATGGTTTCGGACACTTTGCGAAGAATACAAAGTTCCTCCACGTAACCGCAAAGAAATGAGGGCTTCTCCCGTCCGCGGGTGGGGGCAGTTGCCCCCGCCCGTGGGGGCGGACGGGGGCAGCCCGGAGGTTCCCACCGGGCAAAACATCTCCTTTGAGTGCGTGAGCCTGAGTGTAAACGTTTGCGACATATGCGAGGGGCCAGCCCCTCGCGCTCCCCGAGGTATTTTGGCCAAAGGAAGGGGGTTTCGTGGAGTTCTTTTATCCCTTTGAGGCCGTAGGTGAGGTCGGGCGCTATGCCCCGATGGGCTACACTGTGGCGTGGTTGCCTGCGGAGTTTGCGGCAGGGTTGCCGGAGCCGCCCAAGTCGCGGCCGCGCGTGATTGGGGAGCTTGCGGGGGTGCCGTTCAAGGGCGCGCTGCATCCGACGTCCGACGGGCGGGCCTATTTCATCTTTAACAAGGTGATGCAGAAAAAGACCGGTTTGGCGCTGGGCGATCCGGTGCCCATGGCGTTTCGGTTTGATGATCCTGACGCGGTGGATGTGCCGCCAGAGCTCGCAGAGGCGCTGCGCGATGATGAGGGCGCGGGCGAGGTGTGGCAGGGGCTCACCCCCGGCACCCAGCGCGGCTTTGCCCATCGCGTGTCATCGGCCAAGACCCATGCGACCCGCGTGAAGCGGGTGGTGGAGGTGCTGGCAGCGCTCGAAGAGCCCGATCCCAGCCCCTATCCCAAGCGTCGCAAGAGTTGACAGCCCGCGCGCGCTGCGCCACCGCTTACCCATGATCGACCCGCGCCCGGTATCTTACGTCATTGCATTGCTCGTGGCGGTTTTGGGCGTGACCATGCTCATCCCCGCGGCGGTGGACGAGTTTTATGGCAACGGCCATGCGGGGGTCTTCCTGCAATCGGCGGCGATTACGTTTCTTGTGGGGCTGTTTGTGGCGATGGCCACGCATAACGTGAACCGGGGCGCGCTGTCGCTGCAGGAGACGTTTTTGCTGACCACGGGCGTCTGGGTGGCGCTGCCGGTGTTCGGCGCGATCCCGTTTGTGATCGGGGCCACGGGGGCGAGCGTCACCGATGGGTTTTTCGAGGCCATGTCGGGCTTGACGACGACGGGGGCCACGGCCTTTGGCGGGTTGGATGCTCTGCCGGAGGGGTTGCTTGTGTGGCGCGCGATCTTGCAGTGGCTGGGCGGGGTTGGGATCATCGTTGTGGCCATGGTGTTTTTGCCGGAGCTCAGGGTGGGCGGGATGCAGATCTTCCGCTCCGAAGGGTTTGATACGATGGGCAAGATCCTGCCGCGCGCTGCGGAGATCGCGCAGCAGATTTCGGTCATCTACATTGCGCTGACGCTGCTCTGTGCGCTCGCGTATTTCGCGGCGGGGCTCGATCTGTTTGACGCGGTGCTGCATGCGCTGACGACGGTGTCGACCGGGGGCTTTTCTACGCGCGACGCGTCGTTCGGTGCGTTTGGGGCGGGCGCGCAGCTGGCGGCGGTGGTGTTTATGATCCTCGCGGCGCTGCCGTTTGTTCGGTTTGTGCAGCTCTTGAACGGCGATGCGGAGCCGCTCTGGCGCGACCGGCAGGTGCGGGGGCTGTTAATTATCCTGGCGGGGACGGTGTTGGCGATCACGCTGTGGCTCTGGTGGCAAGCGGGCGGGATGAGCGGGAGGGCGCTACTCGCGGCGCTCTTTAACACCACCTCGCTCATCACCGGGACGGGCTATGCGAGCACGGACTACATGGCCTGGGGGTCGTTTGCGGTCGTGGCGCTTTTCTTCGTGGGGCTCGTGGGGGGCTGCGCGGGGTCGACGTCCTGTTCGGTCAAAGTGTTCCGCTACCAGCTGCTCTTCGCCTCTGTCAGTGCCCAGGTGCGCCAGATCTACAGCCCCTCGGGCATCTTCACGCCCCGCTACGAGGGGCGGCCGGTGAGCCAGGATGTGGTGGATTCGGTGATGTCGTTCTTTGTGGTGTTCACGGCGACGCTCATTGCGCTGGCGATCTTGCTGTCGATGACGGGGCTGGATGTGGTCACCTCTGTGTCCGGCGCGGCGGCGGCTTTGGCCAATATCGGGCCCGGGCTTGGGTCAGAGATTGGGCCGGCCGAAAACTACGGCTCGCTTAACGACACGGCCAAGTGGATCTTGGCCGTGGGGATGCTGCTTGGACGGTTGGAGCTTATGGCCGTCTTTGTCCTCTTCACCCGCTCATTTTGGAATGCGTAATGACTGATCAAAGACCCTCGCGACCCTTGGGGGCGCAGCTGTCCCATATGCTTAAATCCCGAGGCGTGGATGTGATTTTCGGCATCCCCGGCGTCCATAATCAGGAGATGTATCGCGGGATCGAGGAGGCGGGGATCACCCATGTCCTGGCCCGCCACGAGCAAGGCGCGGGGTTCATGGCCGATGGCTATGCGCGGGCGTCGGGCAAGCCCGGCGTGGCCTATGTCATCACCGGGCCGGGGCTGACGAATATCCTGACGCCGCTGGGGCAGGCCTATTCGGATAGTGTGCCTGTGTTGGCGATATCGTCCTGCTTGGATGAGGTCGCCGCGACGCGCGGGCAGCTCCACCAGATGCGCGATCAGGAGGGCGCGGCGCGGACCGTCTGCGACTGGTCAGAGACCGCGCGGACGGCACAGGCGGCCTATGCGCTGATTGATCGGGCGTTTTTGGAGTTTGAGACAGGCCGGAAACGGCCAAAGCACCTGTCAGTGCCCATCGCGCGCCTGGAAGCGCGGGCAGAGGCCCCGCCAGAGCCGCCTATAGGCGCGCTCGCCCGCCGGGCGCCCCCGTCACCCAGCGCTGTGGAAGGTGTAGCTGCGGCGCTTATGTCGGCGGAGCGGCCTATTTTCGTCTTTGGTGGTGGCGCTGTCGCCGGGGCGGAGGCTGCGCGGTCTGTGCTGGCGCAGTCGCGCGCGGCGTCGTTTATGACTTACGCGGGGCGCGGCATCGTTGCGCCCGATGATGCCTTGAGCCTCGGGTCAACGCTCGGTCGGGCAGAGAGCAAGGCGCTTCTGGACGCCTCCGATTGCGTGATCCTCGTGGGCACCGACATGGCGGAGGTGGATTTATGGCGGACCGAGGCGGGGTATCGCCCGGGCGCGGTGCACGTGAATATCGATGCGGAGGTTTTGGCCAAAGGCCATCCGCAGGATACGCGCATTCAGGCCGATGCGTGCGATTTTCTCATCGCGCTCAATGCCGCGCTCACGGGCGCGCCCAAGGCGACTTGGACCGCCGCGCTCATCGCAGGCTACCGCGACCAGTGGCGCGCGGCGGTGGAGGCGGAGCGGCCCGGCATCCTGCGGGTCGCGGATGCGTTGCGCGACTGTTTGCCCGCGGGGACCATGATCTACTCCGACATGACCCAGTTTGCCTATTCGGCGAAGGAGGTCTGGGACATGGATCGCCCCGGCCATTGGCACCACCCGACGGGCTTCGGCACTCTGGGCTACGCCATGCCTGCGGCCATCGGCGGGGTCGTGGCGCGGACGGGTGCGCCGACCATGGCCATCGCGGGGGACTACGGGTTTCAGTACACCTTGCAAGAGCTCGGGACGGCGGTGGAGCTCGGCCTGCCGTTGCCGATTTTCTTGTGGGACAATGGCAAGCTCAAAGAGATCGAGGACAGCATGGTCGCGGCTCAGATCCCACCCAACGCAGTGGTGGCGCGGAACCCGGATTTCGTGGCGCTCGCGCGGGCCTACGGGGCCCATGGGGTGGCACCGAAGACGCTAGCGGAGATGCAGGACGTGACCCGAGCGGCGTTCGAGGCGGACGGGCCGACGCTAATCTATGTGACGCCGGAGATCGGGTAGCCCCATCGTCGGGCCGCGGTGCGTCGATCCGACCTCGGTTCTGAGCACTTTATGGTTCAGCCTTGGCTGTCCGCTCAAGCGGAGCACGTGCGTCGACATATCGACGTGCCGTGGGGGGCGGCCCGTCCCTCTCGGCAGCATTTTCTTTGGAAAATGCGCCTGTCGGGCAGTGGATGGGGCGGCGGCTTCGCCTAGTTTCCGCTCCCGGTCTACCAGCACTCCACCAGGACGGTCATGTCGGCGGCGAGCTCTGACAGCTCCACAGGGTCCAAGACCCCGCCGCCGCCGCGCACTTCGCGAATGGTCAGACCGGCATCTGCCAGGCGCGCGCGGATGCCGTCGGTATCTACCGCGTAGCGCACAAAGGGCGGCAGCACCTGCGCCTCTTGCGACGGCGCGGGCAACAAAACACCCAAAACAGCCCCAGAGCGGTCAAAGACAGGACCGCCCACATCGCCCGGCTCCGCCTTGAGGTCGAGCCGCTTCACGGGGGCCTCGCCATCCAGCCCTTGCATCCCCGTCAGCGTCCCCAGCGTCAGCGTGGGTGCGCCCAGCGTCCCGCCAAAGGAGAACCCCGCCACCGCCACGTCATCGCCCAGCCGCGGTACACGGGTCTGGAAGCCCGCGGTGGCGATGGGGGCCAGGTCGTCCTGTGGCATCAGCGCCGCGAGGCCGAGCGCGGCATCGGAAAAGATCACCGTGGCATCCGTCGCGCCCGCCAGCGACACGCGCTCGCAGCCCGCAACGCTCTGCGCCGCGGTCAGCACGACGCCGCGTGTGTCGACAAAGAGACCCGTGGCCGTCCGCTCCGCTTTGCGGATGTCGAGGCCCGATAGCAGGTCGGGGCGCTGGTCCTCGGTCGGCGGGTAGGCATTGGGGTCGAGCACGCCGGGCAGGGCGCGAAAGCTCGCGCGCATCTCTGCCAGGACGCGGGTCAGCCGCTCCTCATCGCCTGCGGGCCAGACGAGCATAAAGCCCTTCATCACGCCGCTATCATAGCGCACCTCGACGGTGGTGTGGCGGGTGGCATCGATGCCGGTGATGGTGAAGCGGTCGCGCCCGATGCTGCGCGGCCCGTTGGTGGGGACATCGTCAAGCGTCTGCATCAGGTCGTAGAGCACGCGGAACCGCGTGCGGTTGCCGTCCTGCGATATGAGCGAGAGCCGCACGCCCAAATCCCCGGCGGACGCGTAATGCGCAAAGGGCGGCTCGTAGGTTTTGAACGCAAGCTCCGCCAGCGGCAGTTGCATCGCGATCCCAGCTTCCAGGTCTTCGGCCCGCGCCATGCCCAGCCCGTCGAGGATCGCGTTATAATCCGCGATAAGCGCCGCGCGCTGGGCGGTGGTCATCACGCCCGTGGCCTCAAACCCATTGGCGGCCTGCCAGGCGGACATCGACGCCCGCGTGCCGCGGCCAAAGAGCCCGTCGATGGTGGAGGTATAAAACCCTTCCGCCTGGAGCGCCGTTTGCAGCAGGCGCTTTTCGTCCCGCGTCAGCTGCGCCTCGGACGCGCGCGCCTGGGCCGGAGTTTCGTCGGGCACCGCGGGGGCTGTTGGCTCCGCCGCAGCGGCGGCTGGGGCCGGGGTTTCAGTGGTGGTCTCAGCGAGATCCTCAGAGAGGGTGTCAGTGGGTGTCTCGGTCGTGACCTGAGCCGCGGCCTGGTTTGCGAGCGGCCAAACCTGTCTTAGGAACGCGGATCCGTCCACAAGAAACGCGTCAAAGGGGACCTCGCGCCGACGCTCCAGGACATCTAGCTGCTCTTCGGCCTCGATCTCCTCATAGGGTCCGATGGCGATGCCGTACCAGCGGCTCGACACCTGGAACGCGGCCACATTGGGCAGGCGCTGGCTGTAAACCTGCACACGCTCCAACGCCTGCCGGAGGCTCGGCTGCGCCTCCACCTGGATCCAAGTATTGTCTTGTGCGGCGGCCCCCGTGACGGTGGCCATCCAAAGAACCCAAGCGATTACGATACGACCCATCTGCCCCCCTGCGGCGTTGAGAAATGCTGGCCCACTATCTGCTAGCGCGCGGCGGGGTTGAAGCGGAAAAGGCCGCAATTCTTCCCCCGTGCGCAGCTTTTCGGGGGGTGTCGCGGTTAGGCGACAGGCGCGGTGGCCCCGGCGCGCAGGTCGCATTGACCCGCCAGGGTGAGGCGGCTAGGGAACGCGCGCACAGATATGAGGCTCTTCTCCCGTGTCATCCACGTCCGCCATGTCAGCCACGCCCGCCGCCGCACACACCGCGCCGCCGCGCTCGTTTCAAGAGATTATCCTAAGGCTTCAGGCCTATTGGGGGGCAAAGGGCTGCGCGGTGCTGCAACCCTATGACATGGAGGTCGGCGCAGGCACGTTTCACCCGGCCACGACGCTGCGCTCGCTGGGCTCGCGGCCCTGGGCTGCGGCCTATGTGCAGCCGTCGCGGCGGCCCACCGATGGCCGCTATGGCGAAAACCCCAACCGCCTGCAGCACTACTACCAGTACCAGGTGCTGATCAAACCGTCCCCGCCGGACCTGCAGGAGCTTTACCTGGGCTCGCTGGAGGCGATTGGCGTCGACATGACGCTCCACGACCTCCGCTTCGTCGAGGACGACTGGGAAAGCCCGACCCTGGGCGCCTGGGGCCTCGGGTGGGAGGTCTGGTGCGATGGGATGGAAGTCAGCCAGTTCACCTATTTCCAGCAGGTGGGGGGCCATGATTGCCACCCGGTGTCGGGGGAGCTGACCTACGGGCTCGAACGGCTGGCCATGTATATCCTGGGCGTCGATCACGTGATGGACATGCCCTATAACGACCCGCAGACGCCGATCCCGCTGACCTATGGCGATATCTTTCGCCAAACGGAGGAGGAGTATTCGCGGTGGAACTTCGACGTCGCCAACACGGAGACGTTGCTGCGGCACTTCGAGGACGCGGAGGCGGCGTGCAACGCGATCCTGGATGCGCCTTATGATGATCCGAAGACGGGCAAGCGGATCGTGATGGCCCACCCGGCCTATGATCAGTGCATCAAGGCCAGCCACGTCTTTAACCTTCTCGATGCGCGGGGCGTGATCTCTGTGACCGAACGGCAGAGCTATATCTTGCGCGTGCGGACGTTGGCAAAGCGTTGCGCGGATGCGTTTGTCCAGACCGACGCTGGCGGGTGGGAGGCGGCGTGATGTGTCAAGCGACTGCGCCCTGCCCGACCTCGGGAGGGCATCTCAAGACATCCGCTATCGCTGTTCATAAAAGTATCAGTGTTGTTCCCGCTTTGACCGACATCGCCATTGCCCTCCCGGGGGGGAGGTCGGGCAGGGCGCAGACGCGCCCGGGCGCGGGGTGGTGAGCCTTGGCCGGTAAAATCATCTCCATCCTCCTTCTCCTCACCGCCGCGGCGGTGGGCGGGGGCGTGTACTACGCGCAGGTCTATGGCTTCTACGATGAGGTCACTGAGGCCGATGTGCGTCTGACGACCAACGCCACGGCCACGCAGGAGCCGATCTTGTTCGACGCGTTTGAGGGGATTGACGCCTATAGCTCCCCCATCCGCTACCGGGCGTGCTTCACCACGCCCACGAGCCTGGCCACGCTGACGGAAACCTACGAGCTCTTTGACGGGGCCGAGCCGCTCAATGCGCCCTACTGGTTCGACTGCTTTGACGCAGAGGCGCTGGGCGCAGAACTCGCCGCAGGCACCGCGCTGGCGTTCGCAGGGCAGCGGAACTTTGAGTATGGCATCGACCGCGTTGTCGCGATCACAGCCGACGGGCGCGGCTACATCTGGCATCAGGTGAACGACTGCGGCGACAAGCTTTACGATGGATCCCCCGCGGGCGACGACTGCCCCGAAAGGAACTGACATGGCCGATCTTCTGATCGAACTCTTTTCCGAGGAAATCCCAGCCGGGATGCAGGCGCGCGCGAGCGCGGATCTGGAGCGTCTGGTCTGTGCGGGTCTGGGCGAGGCTGGCCTGACCTTTGAAGGCGCGGCACATTTCGCAACCCCGCGCCGCCTGACGCTTTCGGTGACAGGGCTACTGTCGGAGAGCCCCACCGTGACCGAGGAGCGGAAGGGCCCAAAAATCGGCGCGCCGGACAAGGCCATCGAAGGGTTCCTGCGCGGGGCAGGCGTTGCGCGTGAGGACCTTGAGGTGCGCGACGACAAAAAGGGGCAGGTCTACTTCGCCCAAATCACCAAGCCGGGCCGTCCGGCGGCGGACATCGTGTGCGAAGTGCTGGAGAAAACGATCCGCAGCTTCCCATGGGCCAAGTCCATGCGCTGGGGCACGGGGAGCCTGAAATGGGTACGCCCGTTGCAGTCGATCCTGTGCGTGCTTGATGGCGATGTGGTGCCGGTGAAAGTCGATCAGTTCGAGGCGGGGAATACGACCGGCGGGCACCGGTTCATGGCCCCCGCGCGGTTCCCAGTGGCGAATTTTGCTGAGTACGAGGCGAAATTGCGCGAAGCGTTCGTGATCCTGCGCCCCGCCGAGCGGCAGGAGGCGATCTGGGCGGAGGCCACGCGCCAGGCGGAAGCCGCCGGGCTGGAGGTCGTGGAAGACCGTGGGTTGCTGGCCGAAGTTGCGGGGCTCGTGGAGTGGCCGGTGGTCCTGATGGGCGAAATTGGGGCCGATTTCCTGGGGCTGCCGCCGGAAGTTTTGCAGACCTCCATGAAGGAGCATCAAAAATTCTTCTCCGTCCGCAATCCGGCGACGGGGCAGATCGAGCGGTTTATCACGGTCGCGAACCGGGAGACCGCGGATGAGGGCGCGACGATCCTGGCGGGGAACCAAAAGGTGCTGTCGGCGCGGCTCTCTGATGCGAAATTCTTCTGGGAAAATGACCTGCGCGTGGCCGTCGATGAAAAGATGGAGCCGTGGTTCGAGAAGCTGAAGAATGTGACCTTCCACGCCAAGCTCGGCACCCAGTGGGACCGGATCGAGCGCATCGCGGCCCTGGCGGTGGAGCTTGCGCCCGTCGTGGGTGCGGACCCCGAGCGGGTGAACCAGGCCGCGCATATGGCCAAGGCCGATCTGGCGTCCGAGATGGTCTATGAGTTCCCGGAGCTTCAGGGGATCATGGGCCGCTACTACGCCATGGAAACCGGCGAGACGAACCAAGAAGCCGCCGACGCCTGCCGCGACCACTACGCCCCCTTGGGGCCGTCCGATGATGTCCCGACCGACCCTGTGGCCGTGGCCGTGTCGCTGGCGGAGAAGCTAGATATCCTGACCGGGTTCTGGGCGATTGATGAGAAGCCGACCGGGTCGAAGGACCCCTATGCGCTGAGGCGGGCGGCGTTGGGGGTGGTTCGTTTGTTATTGGAGAACGATTTGCGCCTGCGGTTGTCAGAGGCAATTTCGGACGCACTGGCGGGCGCTTTGTCGCGCCTTGCGGACGACTGGCGAATTGGAGAAGTTCGACTTGACCACGAGGTTGACGCAAATTTTCGGAATATCTTGGACGAGAATGGGCGCCCAAAACTAAAGTCCGACGACCGCATGATTGCTTTCTGGGGAGGAAGAAAAGGGCTCTTGGAGCAATTCCGTCTGGGGAAACTCGCATCTCGCATAGACCTGAAACGACTCACAAACGTGAAGGACGCCAGTCGCCCAGACGTGAATGTTGGTTCTGAGGAGGAGGAGTTCGTCGACGGGCTGCACAAAGTGATGGATCCTCTAATGGAAGCCACCCTCCTCACCTTCTTCCACGACCGCCTAAAGGTCTTCCTCCGCGACAGAGGCATTCGCCATGACGTCATCGACGCGTGCCTCGCGATGCCCGGGAATGATGACCTCACCCTCCTCGTGCGCCGGGCGACGGCTCTGCAGGAGGTGATGAACACGGACGACGGCACCAACCTCGTTCAGGGGTTCAAGCGGGCCAATAACATCCTTGCGCAGGCGGAGGCGAAGGATGGGGTGGAGTATTCCTACGGCGCGGATTTGAAATTCGCGGAGGCGGATGAGGAGCGGGCGCTGTTTGAGGCTTTGGCCGTGGCAGAGGCGGCGATCAAGCCTGCCATGGCTTCCGAAGATTTCGTGACCGCCATGGGGGCTATGGCCGCGCTGCGGGGCCCGATTGATGCGTTCTTTGACGCGGTCAAGATCAATGCCGACAGCGAGGTCGTACGCCGCAACCGTCTGAACCTGCTCAGCCAGATCCGCAGCACTGTGGGGCAGGTGGCTGATTTGACGAAGGTTGAGGGGTAGCGCGGACAGAGCGGCGTCGGCGGGCCGCGGTGCGTCGATCCCCCGGTCGTACTGGGCACTTTATGGTCCTCCCTTAGCTCTCCGCTCATGCGGTGCGCTTGCGTCGATGTCTCGACGTGCCGTGGGGGCGGCCCGTCGAGGGCGCGGCGGGCTTGCGCCCTTGATTCCGCGCCGGGTGCTTAGCCCCAGACGATTGGTCATCCTTGCGCCACGGCTCCGAAACCGTAATGTGCCGCAATGTTGACCGCTCACATCCCTGACATCGTGCCCATCACGCCCGAGGCGCGGATGAACCGTGCCACCCATGGGGAGCGGGCGAAATGTATGCAGCGGCTCATCCGGCTCGATATGCCGGTGCCGGTGACGGTCTCCTTGGGCTTTGACACGGTGCGCGGCATCGCGGAGGGGCGCAGGCCTGATATGGCCGCGCTGTTGGCGCCTTTTGACGCCACGAGCCTTTTGTCCGTCCGACCCTCTGCCGAGAATGCGGATTGGGGCGGGCCTGCGGCGGTGCTGAATATCGGGATGAATGACCAGCGCCACCTCGCGCTCAGCGATGAGATCGGGGAGGAGGCCGCGACAGCGCTCTACCTGCGGTTCATCCAGTCCTACGCGGTCCATGTGGCGATGCTCGATGCCGATGCGGTGCCCGAAGCTGCCGCCAATGACGCCCGCGCGCTGGGCACAGCGCTCGAGGCCTACGAGGATGAGGCGGAGGAGCCGTTTCCCCAGGATATCCGCGATCAACTCTCCGCCGTGCTGCGCGCCATGGCCCGCGCGTGGGAGGGCACGACCGCCCGCCTGCTGCGCCAGGCGCAAGGCGCGCCCGCGGAGGCGGGGCTGGGGTTGGTGATCCAGTCCATGGCGCTGGGGCTTGCACCGGGTGAAAGTGGCTCGGGCGTGATCCAGTTCATCGACCCCGAAACGGGCCAGCGCCAGATCACAGGCCGCTTCAAACGCAAAGGCCAGGGGCGCGAAACCCTGCGGGAGGCGGGCGCGAATTACCTGACCCGGGATCCGCGGGGGGCCTCCCTCGAAGAGCACGCGCCGGACGCGTTTGCGGCGCTCATCGCCCATGGTGACGTGGCGCGCCGCCGTCTGCGGGAGGAAATGCAGATCAAATTCACGCTGGAGGATGGCGCGCTGTCCATCATCGACGCGACCCGGGTGCAGCGATCCTCGCGCGCCCATGTCAACGTCACGGTGGCGCTGGCGGAGGACGGCATCATCGACCAGGCAGAGGCCGTGCGCCGGGTGGAGCCTGCGGCGCTGTCGGAATTGCTCCACCGTCAGGTTGCGCCAGGTGCGGCCCGCGACGTGGTGGCCACGGGCATCGCCGCGAGCCCGGGCGCGGCCCACGGGCGCATCGTCTTCAATGCCGCCGACGCGCAGGCCAGCGCCGCGCGGGGGGAACCCTGCATCCTCGTGCGCCGCGAAACGGGGCCCGAGGACATACGCGGGATGCACGCTGCTGCCGCCGTCCTGACCGAACGGGGCGGGATCACGAGCCATGCCGCTGTGATCGGGCGCGGTTTTGGCCTGCCCTGCGTCGTAGGGGCCTCCGGCATAAGCGTCCGCGACACGCAGCGGCGCGTCGTCGTCGAGGGCCGCACGCTGAAAGAGGGCGACATCGTCACCGTCGACGGCACCGCGGGGGAGGTCATCGCGGGCGCTGCGGAGCTCACAAAGGCGGGGCTCGATGACAGTGTGGCAAAGCTCCTGTCTTGGGCGGACGCGTTCCGCGACATCGGCGTGCGCGCCAATGCCGACACTCGGGCAGAGGCCGATAGCGCCATGCGGTTCCAAGCCGACGGGATCGGGCTGATCCGCACGGAGCACATGTTTTTCGAGGCCGACCGGCTGACAATCATGCGCGAGATGATCTTTGCCGACGACGCAGAGGAACGCGCAGCGGTGCTCGAACGCCTGCTGCCCATCCAGCGCGACGATTATATCGAGCTCTTTCGGATCATGGGCGGGCGGCCCGTTTGCGTGCGCCTGCTTGACCCGCCGCTGCACGAATTCCTGCCCTCGGACAAGGGCGGGCTGCGCGACCTAGCAAGCGCCCTGGGCATCCCGGTGAGCCGCGTGACCGAACGCGCACGGTCGCTGTCGGAATACAACCCCATGCTGGGGCTGCGCGGCGTGCGGCTGGGCATCACGGTGCCCGAAATCTACGACATGCAGGTGCGCGCGATCCTGGAGGCCGCGCTGACGACCGGATCGCGGCCGGAGATCATGATTCCTCTCGTCACCGCCCGCCGCGAGGTGGAGCTGGTGCGCAAACGCATCGACGCCGTGGCGGCCGCTGTGCGGGCCGAAACGGGCCATCAGGTGGACCATTCGCTCGGCGTGATGGTGGAAACCCCGCGCGCTGCGCTGCGGGCAGGCGACATCGCGCCCCACACGGCGTTCCTGAGCTTTGGCACCAACGATCTCACCCAGATGACCTACGGTCTGTCGCGCGATGACGCGGGGCGCTTTATGTCGACCTATGTGCAGGAGGGGGTGTATCAGGAGGACCCGTTCCACCGGCTCGACATCCACGGCGTGGCCGAGCTGTTGCAGATCGGGGCGGAGCGGGGGCGCGCGGCGCGGCCTGATGTGGTGCTGTCGCTGTGTGGCGAACATGGCGGCGACCCGGAGGCGATCCGCCTGTGCCGCGAGGCGGGGTTCAACTATGTCTCCTGCTCGCCGTTTCGGGTGCCCGCGGCGCGGCTCGCGGCGGCGCAGATCGCGCTTGAGGCAGCGGATATGAGCAGGCGCGCGCCGATGGCGTGATCTGTCCTGGCGGGTTGCAACAGGTGCATGGCAGCCTCCCGGGGGGGTGCCTAGACAAAGCGGGGACAATCCTTTACCCGCTCCCGCCATGTTGAACATGAACACATATTTACCCGCTTTTGCGCGCTTTTTCGCTGCTGCTGTCTGTTCCCTTTTGCTGTCCACCGGGGCCGCACGCGCCGACGGGCACACGCTCGCCGTGACCGAGGCGCTCGCTTTTGAGGCCGGTAGCCTGGCCACCATGGATGCCCGCAGCGCCGCGCGGCTGCTCAAAGCCTCCAAACCCGCAGGCAATCTCGTGCGCTTTAACCGCAGCTGGATCGACGCCCAGCCGGTCATCGAAGGCGGGGAAGAATGGCACTGCCTGGCACAAGCGCTTTACTTCGAGGCGCGGGGTGAGCGGATCAAAGGTCAGTTCGCCGTCGCCGAAGTCATCCTGAACCGCGTCGCCTCCACCGAATTTCCCAACACCATCTGCGGCGTCATCAACCAGGGCACCGGCAAGCGTTATCGCTGCCAGTTTTCGTACATGTGTGACGGGCGCGCCGAGGTGATCCGCGAACAGGCCGCGTGGGAGCGTGTGGGCAAAGTCGCGCGCCTGTCGATGGCAGGGGCGGCGCCAAAGCTGACGAATGGCGCGAAATTCTATCACACCACCGCCGTGCGCCCGCGCTGGTCGCAGGTGTTTGAGCACACGACAACCATCGGCGTGCACAAGTTCTATCGCAAAAGCTGACCGCCCTCAGGGGCCCGCCGTGTCGGTCTGGGCCCTTGCACTGCCGTCTCCAGCCAGTCTACTGCGCGCCCGTGGTGCCATCGTCGCGCCAGCCTGATCACCTGGGAGGCGCGCAAGACTATGCCCACTGAGACCCATCTCGCCTTTGCCCACCCCGAGGAACGCTCCGCGGCGTCCGCGCCCGAACAGGACCGTATCGCCGTGCGCGATCTGGTGCTCGAGGCTGAAATCGGAGCGTTTCAGGCCGAACGCGGCGTCACGCAACGGCTGCGCTTTGACGTGGTGGTGGAGGTCGCGCCGCTGCCCGCCGACCTCGCCGACGACGTCGACCGCATCCTATCCTATGACCGCATCACGGAGGCGATCCACGCCGCGCTCGCCGAGGAACGGCTGAACTTGCTCGAAACGCTGGCGGAGCGCGTGGCAGAGGGGATTTTGACCCATGACCAGGCGCGCAAGGCGTTTGTGCGGGTGGCCAAGCTCGACCGCGGGCCCGGAACCCTGGGGGTGGAGATTGTGCGGCGGCGGGCCGAGGCCGCACCGACCGTGGTCGATGATGTGCCGCGTCCCGTGGTGCTTGCGCTCGGGGCGGGGGCGATCCGCGCGCCGCATTTGAGCGGCTGGATCGACCAGTTGGCGGGCGCGGGGGCGCCGGTGGTCATCGCTGTGGGTGCGCCGGATGTGCCCGCCCCGGATGCGGGGCATGTGATGGCGCAGCGGCGCATCGACCTTCTGGCCATGGAACAGAACGCCTGGGTGCTCGCAGGCCGCGACGCCCGCTGCGTGGTGGTGGGCACCCGCACCGAGCTCGATTGGGGTATGCGGCACGGTCAGATCAGCAGCTGGGCGCCGTCAAAGATGGTGCTTGATGCCGTGGACGCGCCTGCCGGGCTGCTGGGGACACCCGGGGCGCTCATCGCGTGGTTCGCGGCAGAGCTTGACGCCCAGCGTGTGGTGGCCATCGGCATCGACGTCGCCCAAGGCGCCACGCCCGTCCTCACCGTCGCCGCGGACAGCGCCACGCTATGACCCGTTACTACCGCCCGCTTGTGCACCCCGGCCCGATGCCCGCGGGCGCGGCACGGCTTGCCGGTGGTTGGCTCTGGTTCCGCGAGGTGGAGGAGATCACCCGCGGCGGTCCCCGGCGCATCGTGCCGGTCACAGCGCTGCCCAGCGCCGCGCGCGCTGCGCTCACCAGCCCCCGCGCGCCGGTGGCCGGGCTGACGCTCAGCGCGCCGCGGATCATGGGGATCGTGAACGCCACCCCCGACAGCTTTTCCGACGGGGGCGCCTATGAGGCCGCGGAGCACGCCCAGACCCTGGTCGCTCAAGGCGCAGACATCGTCGACATCGGCGGAGAAAGCACCCGACCCGGCGCCGATTTCGTTCCCGCAGAGGCGGAGATTGCGCGCACCGCGCCCGTCATCGCTCAACTGCCCGGCACTCTGGTGTCCATCGACACCCGCAAAGCGGCGGTGGCCGAGGCCGCGCTGGGCGCCGGAGCGCAGATGCTCAATGATGTCTCGGGCCTGTGCTTTGACCCTGATATGGCACCGCTCGCGGCCCGCACGGGCGCGCCCATCTGCATCATGCACGCCAAGGGCGATCCCAAGACCATGCAGCAGGACCCGCGCTACGACGACGTGCTGCTCGACGTCTATGACGCGCTCGCGGCCCAGATCGCAGTCGCGCGGGCCGCAGGCGTCGCTATGAGCCAGATCGTTGTCGACCCGGGCATCGGCTTTGGCAAAACGCTCGACCACAATCTCGCGCTGCTGCGGGGGCTGGCGCTGTTCCACAGCCTGGGCTGCCCGATCTTGCTGGGCGCGTCGCGCAAGCGGTTCATCGGGACACTGACGGGGGTCAACACGGCGGCAGAGCGTATCGCAGGCTCCGTCGCCGCGGCGCTTGCGGGCGTTGCGCAGGGCGTTCAAATCCTGCGCGTCCATGATGTGAAAGAGACACGCGAGGCGCTCAAAATCTGGGGCGCCGTTGGTGGACCGCTCTAGCATGAGCGCGCGGCGTGGGGTGCGGCACCTGCATGACGTAGCGTCACCCTAGCGCCACGCGGGAACGGCCAAAAGATCATCGTCCTTTCAACGGGTTACGGAGCCAGCAGCAGCGGCGGTTTGTCCCCCCTTCGGAACCAATCTGTCCTTAAATCAGTATTCCTTACCCTCGCGTCATCCGCTAAAACTCGGGTGACTCGTTTGTAACCAATAGGATGTGTTCATGTACCGTACTGGTTCCGCCGCCATCGCGGCTCTCCTGCTCGCAAGCTCCGCTGCCGCAGTTCCATTGTCTTTCGATACCCTCGCCCCTGGCCAGACCAATGGCCCAACGAGCCTGTTTGGATCGCCCACCGTCGAAGGTCTGTCGGTCGACTTCCTCAACGTGGCCACAGAATTTGGCACCACGGTCGACGCGCGGGTGACGGCAACGGTCAAACCGCAAACCTCGTTTGGGACCAGCAGCTCCACGACGAACGGGTTTCCGAACACGTTCATCTACGACTATGCCAACGCCAACACGGAACCGAGCGATGACCTCGGCTTTATCTACCAAGGCCAGGGCGTCAACAGCACCGAGAACGGGATTGAGCTGTCTTTCCAGTTCTTTGACGGCACGGGCGCAAAGTCCGGCATGTTCCAAGAGACGCTGACCCTGCAAGAGATCGAGATTGCCGTCTATGACGTTGACGGCGAATCGGCACAATCCGAATTCTTCCGCGCGTTCACCGGCGACGGGCTTGTCAGCTACGGCCTGGGCACGACGCCCCAGGCGCTTCAGGCCACCTATGAGGGCAACGGCACGTTCCGCTTTGACGGCCCCGGCATGGACTTTGCCGAGGATGACGCAAGCGGCGCGGCGCTCCTTACCTACGCCAACACCGACTTTTTCCGGCTGAGCTTTGGCTCGGTTCAAACCGCGAGCCCGAACAGAAACGGAGTGTTTTCTGCGGTAGACGGCGACCTGAGCTTGTTTGACCCCAATGATTTCAATGTCTCCCCGGTGCCGCTGCCTGCGGGGGGTGTGTTGCTGCTGTCCGCCCTTGGGGCGATGGCCTGGCGCGGGCGCCGGCGCCAAGCGGCCGCAGAGGCCTAGGTTAGACAGAACATGACAAGGCCCGGTCACTGCACCGGGCCTTTTCTTTTGCGCGGCCCCACCCGTGAGACGCCGCGCCTCCCCGTTTCCCAACACCATCCGTTCGTCCGATAGGGACAGCGCCCCTACACCATAGGATAGGGGCGCGTCGCCTTTGCAGACGCGCTGTCTATTAGAGCTATCCACCTATGCCACCGCGCCCCCCGGACCCTGGCAGGCGCAGCTATTGCTTACGCATCCCAAAACGGCCGCCACCGGCCAGCAGATCGTAAGGACAGCACAGTGTTTAAACAGTTCCTCCCCGCCGTAACCGCGCTCCTTTTGGCTTCGACCGCACCTGAGGCCGCGACGCTTAAATTCGATACGTTGGCCCCCGGCCAAACTTCCAACGGGACGAGCCTGGGTGGCGCGCCTGCGGTGGACGGGCTCACGGTAGACTTCCTCAACGTGGCGACGGACATGGGCAGAACAGTGGACGCGCGGGTGACGGCGACGGTCGGGCCGCAGACACAGTTCGGGGATGGCTCGACCTATTCCACGCTGCGCAACGCGCTCATCTACGACTACGCTGGCAGCGGCGCCGCGCCCGAGGATGACCTCGCCTTCCTTTACACCGCCATGGGCGTCAACAACGTCGAAAATGGGATCACACTGGGCGTGCAGTTTTATGACGGCACCGGCGCGAAATCCAACAGCTTCACCGACACCATGTCCGTCAAAGAGCTGGAGATCGCCGTCTACGACGTTGATGGCGAACCCTCGCAGTCCGAATATTTCCGCGCGTTCCGTGCCGACGGTCTGGTGAGCTACGGCCTCGGCAACACCCCCCAGGCCCTGGTGGCCACGAATGAGGGCGGCGGCGTCATCCGCTTTGACGGCCCGGGCACGAACTTTGCAGAAACCGACGCCACCGGCGCGGCCATCCTGACCTATGCCGATACCGACTTTTTCCAGCTGTCCTTTGGGTCCGTGCAAAGCGGCGGGCCTAACAGCAACCCGGTGTTTTCGGCCATCGACGGGGACCTGAGCCTGTTTGACGCGGGTGATTTCAATGTGGCGCCCGTATCGCTGCCCGCGGGTGGCACGTTGCTTTTGTCCGCGCTGGGCGCGATGGGCTGGACGCGCTTTCGCATGGCAGCCGTCCAGCGCGCGGCGCTGATGCGTCGGGCCCGGCGCTGGGGCCGGGCCCAAGCGGTTTAGTTCTTGGCCTGATCCACGAGCTTGCCAGCAGAGATCCACGGCATCATGCCGCGCAGGGTCTCGCCCACAGCCTCGATCTGGTGCGCGTCGTTCATACGGCGCGTGCCTTTGAAGAAGGGCTGACCGACCTCGTTCTCCTGCATGAAGTCACGCACGAATTTCCCGGTCTGGATGTCGGTCAGAACGGCCTTCATCCGGGCCTTCGTTTCGTCATAGGGCAGGATGCGTGGGCCGGAGACATACTCCCCATACTCCGCCGTGTTGGAGATGGAGTAGTTCATGTTCGCGATGCCGCCTTCGTAGATCAGGTCGACGATCAGCTTCACTTCGTGCAAGCACTCGAAATAGGCCATCTCGGGTGCGTAGCCTGCTTCGACCAGCGTCTCGAACCCCATGCGGATGAGTTCGACGAGACCACCGCAAAGCACGGCCTGCTCGCCGAAGAGGTCGGTTTCGCACTCTTCTTTGAAGTTCGTTTCGATGATGCCGGAGCGCCCGCCACCGATGGCGGAGCAGTAGGACAGACCGATTTCTAGCGCGCGACCAGAGGCGTCGTTGTCGACGGCCACGAGGCACGGCACGCCGCCGCCTTTGACATACTCACCGCGCACGGTGTGGCCGGGGCCCTTGGGCGCCATCATGATGACGTCGACGTCCTTTGGCGCTTCGATCAGGCCGAAATGCACGTTCAGGCCGTGCGCGAATGCAATCGCGGCACCTGGCTTCAGGTTCGGCTTCACGTGCTCGTTGTAGGTTTTCGCCTGAAGCTCATCGGGCATGGTGAACATGATCAGGTCGGCCCAAGCCGCAGCCTCCGCGATGCCCATGACGGTCAGGCCCTCGGCCTCGGCCTTTTTGGCGGATGGCGAGCCTTCGCGCAGCGCCACAACGAGGTTTTCTGCCCCGCTATCGCGCAGGTTCAGCACATGGGCGTGGCCCTGGGACCCGTAGCCCAGCATGGCCACTTTCATCCCTTTGATGAGGTTCACGTCGCAATCGCGGTCATAGTAAACGCGCATGGATCTCTCCCTTGGTTTTGATCTGGAGCGGGTGTATCCCCGCAAAGCGCTGATGTCCCCCGTTCCTTTGGCCAAAAATACCTAAATTCCGGCGTTTCAATTCGCACTATCTTTGATAATGAGAAATCCATGCTCTCAGATATCGACCGCCGCCTCTTGCGCTACCTGCAAGACGACCCCGACCAGCCGCTCAGCACCCTGGCGGAGGCTGCGCGCGTTCCCCAGGCCACCGCCGCGCGGCGCATCGAACGGCTGCGCGCGGACGGCACCATCCGCGCCACCCGCGCCGTCATCGACTGGCGCGCCCTGGGCTACGAGGTGGAGGTGTCGCTGCGGATCACGCTCGACAAGACTGACCCGCGCGCCTTCGATGCGTTCCTCCTTGCGGCCCGGAAGGTGCCGGAAGTTATCGAGCTGCAAACCTTTCTCGGGCGCGTTGATGTGCGCCTGTCCGTCATTGCCCGCGACATGGGGCACTACCAGGCGCTCTATCGCGACCGGATCCTCTCGCTACCCCATATCGCCGATATCGAGGCGCTGATGCAGGTGGCTGAGGTCGTCACACGCAAGGTGCTGCCGATATGACCTGGGACGCGACCGATGTCGCGCTGCTGCGCACGCTGCACCGTGATGCGACGTTGGGCACGGCAGAGCTTGGGCGCCTCGTGGGCCTGTCGCAGCCCGCCACCTGGCGGCGGCTGAAAAAGCTCCGCGCGGCGGGCGTGCTGACCGGCACACGGCTCGATCTGGATGAACGGGCGCTTGGGTTCGGAGTCACGGTGTTCCTCGGGATCAAGCTCGCCACCCGCGGCCCGTCCGGTGGCCGCGTGAGCCTGGAGGATTTCGAACGCGCCATCGCCGCGATCCCGGAGGTCCAGCGCGTGGACCATGTGCTGGGGCTCTACGACTACCGCGTCCGCGTCACGGCCCGCGACATCGCGGACTTTGAGCGTGTGCTGCGGCGGCGGATCATGACGCTGCCCGGCGTGGGCGACATCGAGTCCAACGTGCTGCTCAGCGAAGAGGTCCGCGAAGGTCCGCTCACAGAGCTGGCGGGTTTCCGATAGGCGCAGCCGGTTCCGGGAAATTGTACAAAACGTTTAAGGGCCCCCAGAATTAAGTACATTGTGTACCAAAGTAGACTTTGCCCCCGGCAAAGCCCCCGCGGTAACTAAGGGCTCCGCAGGCAGGGGAGGACACGCCATGGCATTGCTCGACACAGTTGATCCGGAGGGGCTCGACGAGTTTTCGGTGGTTTTCACGGACCGCTCTCTCAACCACATGTCGGCGTCGTTCGGCGGTGTGATGCGGGATTTGTCGGGCTGGCTGAAAGAGGTCTACGGCGCGCAAGCGCTCGCGCTGATCCCAGGCGGCGGCACCTACGCGATGGAGGCTGTGGCGCGCCAGTTCGGCCAGGATGCAAGCGCACTCGTCGTGCGCAACGGCTGGTTTTCCTACCGCTGGTCCCAAATTTTTGAATCCGGCGCCTTCACGGAAAGCTGCGAAGTGATGAAGGCGCGCCGGGTCGGTAATGCCTCCCAAGCGCCGTTCCGCCCGGCTCCGATTGAGGAGGTTGTGGCGAAGATTCAAGAGCTTAAGCCCGATATCGTGTTCGCTCCCCATGTGGAGACCTCCGCGGGTGTGATCCTGCCGGACGACTATATCGCGGCGTTGGCTGCGGCTGCGCATGAGGTCGGCGCGCTCATGGTGCTTGATTGCATCGCATCGGGCTGCATCTGGGTCGACATGGCCGCGACCGGGGTCGATGTGCTTATCTCCGCTCCGCAAAAGGGCTGGTCCTCCACGCCATCTGCAGGCGTCGTGATGCTGTCTGAGCGCGCGGTAGAGCGGGTGAAGGCAACCCAATCCAACAGCTTTGCGATCGATCTGGGCAAGTGGCTGTCGATCATGGAAACCTACGAGGCGGGCAAGCACGCCTATCACGCAACCATGCCCACCGACGGGCTCGTCCATTTCCGTAACGCGGTCGCCGAGACGCGGGAGTTCGGGTTTGAGAATGCGAAGGCCGCGCAGTGGGATCTGGGCCGCAAGGTGCGCGCGCTCATGGCGGAAAAGGGCGTGAAATCAGTCGCTTCGGAGGGGTTTGAGGCCCCGGGCGTTGTGGTGAGCTACACGGCGGATGCCGACATCCACAACGGGTCGCGCTTTGCCGCCGAAGGGATGCAGATCGCCGCCGGTGTGCCGCTGCAATGCGATGAGCCGGCCGATTTCCGCACCTTCCGGCTTGGGCTCTTCGGGCTCGACAAGCTGCGGGACGTGGACGCGACCGTGGCGCGGCTCAAAGCGGTTGTGGACCGGGTGCTTTAGCGTTTCCAGACGTCTAAGGTCGTGAGCTGTAGTGCCGGTCCGCGGGGTGGCGTTCGCGCCGCCCCGTGGGGGCGGACCGGCGCGGCCCGATGGTTCCCTTCGGGCGAGTACGTCTTAGCTAAGTGTGTTTGCGGTCTACCGCCCCATCCCGAGCTTCATCAGCGCATTGCGCACCGGGGCGACGTCGTGGATCAGCCTCAGCCCCGCGGCCCGCACATCACGCACAACCGATGGCGTGGCCATCGATGTCCGGTTCAGCACGCTCACACCGAGCACGCGGGTGCGGACGTCGCCATAGCGCGCATCCTCGTAGGCTTTCAGCATCGTCTCGCTCCCCAACGTGTCTGGCGAGGCAGTGGCAAGGTCGAGGAGCGCGGTCAGATCGGCGAGGCTCATGTTGAGCCCCTGCGCGCCAATGGGGGGCACAACATGGGCAGCTTCGGCCACCAGCGCCACACGAGGGCCGTAGAAGGTGTCGGCTAACTGACTGATAATCGGCCAAGATGTGCGGCGGGTTACCAGCTTGAGCGCGCCATGGAGCCCGGCGGAGCGGGCGGTCGCGGCGGCCTCGAACGCGTCTTCCTCTAATGCCAAAAGCGCTTGCGCGACGTCGTCATGTTCCATCCAGACCACCGCCGAGCAGGGCCCGCCCTCGTGATCGGGCAGCGGCACCAGGGTAAAGGGCCCGCCGGTGCGGTGCACCTCGGTGGAGACATTGTCATGGGGCGTCTCGTGAGCCACGGCAAAGGTCAGCGCGGTCTGGCCGAACTCCATTCGGCGCGCGCCAATGGACAGGGTCTTGCGCACAAAGCTGTCGCGCCCATCGGCGGCAATCACGAGCCGCACGCGCAGGCTCGTGCCATCGCTGAGCCGCACCAGCGCCTCCTCACTGCGGGCGGTGAGCGCGGCGGTGCTGACGCCGGGCAGGAAGGTCACGTTGGGGAGATCCGCTAGCCGGTCCAGCAGAACGCGCCGGATCAGGTAGTTGGGCAGATTATAGCCAAAGGGCCCGTCGGTGACGTCGCTGGAGTTAAAATCGCGGCTCACGCGCGCCTCCGGCGCCTCCCCCCCGGCGTCGACGATGCGCATGGTGGCGAGCGGCGTGGCCTCCGGCGCGAGGAGCGGCCAGACCCCGGCGCGGTTCAGGAAATCCTGTGCGGGGCGAAGGAACGCTGTGGTGCGCAGGTCAGCGCCAACGGTGTCGCGGTCGGTGATCGGCGGTGCGGGGTCCGCACATATGACCGAAAACCCGGCCGCGCCAAAGGCGGCTGCTGCCGTAAGGCCAGCCACACCGCCCCCTGAGATAAAGATGTCTGCGGACATTTGGGACATGACCAAGAACCTAGGCGACCGGACCCACAAGGCAAAGACTGTTACGCAATCTGCGTCAAAAATGTCGCCAGGTCTTGGGTGTCGTGGTCGATATGGCCATGCCCCGCGCGGTCTCCATGGACCAAGACGGTGCCCAAGCCGAGCGCCTTTGGCACCATCAGGTTGCGGACGTCGTCTTCGAACATTGCGGCGCGGGTGGGGGCGACATTGGCGAGCGAAAAGACGGTGTCGAACGCTTCCTGCCGGGGTTTTGGGGCAAACGCGGCGTGTTCGATGCCGTAGACATCCTCGAACACCTCCGCCAGCCCGCGGCCCGCAAGCACGCGGCGCGCATAGTGGGCATCGCCATTGGTAAAGACGATCTTGCGCCCTGGCAGGGCGCTGATCGCCTGGGCGAGCGCGGCGTCGGGTGTCAGCGCTGAAAAATCGAGGTCATGCACATCAAACAAGAAGTGCATGGGGTCGATCTTGTGATGGGCCATCAGCCCAGACAGCGTCGTGCCATGATCGCGCCAATAGGTGGCGCGCAGGGCGTCGGCCTCCGCCTCTTCGACGCTGAGCAGGTCCATAATGTAGCGGCGCATCCGCGCTTCAATCTGGTCAAAGAGCCGCACGGAGGGATGATAGAGCGTGTTGTCGAGGTCAAACACCCAGGTATCCACCTGAGAAAACGTCGTTATTTTCATGACGTGGCCGGGGCGATATGGTATGCAAAGGAATACATGGGCAGGGCTAAACCATCTTGATTGACGCCGTGATGTCGCATTAGGTTGACACCCAGTGTAGTGAGACGTGACGCATGGACTTAAGATCTCCCCAACGGGACGCATACGCCCTGATTTTGGACGCCATTGATGTGGGCGTGTATAAACCGGGTGACCGGCTTGTTGAAAGCGAATTGGCCGAACGGTTCGGCGTGTCGCGCACCCCCATTCGCGAGGCGCTGCAACGGCTCGAAACGCAGTCGATGCTGACGCGGGATGGGCGCTCGCTAATCGTGTCTTCGCTCGATCACACAGAGCTCGCCGAACTTTACGTGGTCCGCAGTGAGCTAGAGGGGCTCGCCGCCGAGCTTGCCGCGCAGCACGCGACGGAGGAGGAGATTGCCGTGCTGCAAAGCATGGTCGATGACGATTACGCCATTGTCGACAATCCCACCGCGCTCGTGGCCTCAAATCGGCGCTTTCACAAGCAGGTGCATCTAGCCTCGCACAACCGGTTTTTGGTGCAGCAGCTCGATCTTGTGCACCGGTTCATGGCTCTGATGGCGACGACGTCGCTGGCCGTGGATGGGCGCGGCACGGTCGCCTTGCAGGAGCATCAGGATGTGGTCGATGCGATCCGCAACCGGGATAAGGCCACGGCCAATCAGGCGCTTAAAAGCCACCTGAGCGCGGCCTTTGTCACCCGGCTCAAGCATGAGGCGGCGGAGTAGGGGCGGCGCCGTCCTCCCCCGGTTGGGTCGCTGCGATTTCGGTCCCGTGGCTGGTTTTGTCCCAGTAAAACGGGCGCCAGATCAGCTCGAAGAGCCCCTTATACATCGCCATGGTCCCTAACGGGAAATAGGCCGTGAGTGTCGGCGCCCAGCCCCAGAGCCCGCGGTGGCGCGTCCTGAGCGTGCCCAGAACTGAGACGTAAAGGTTCAAGAGTTCGGTCCCGAGAAAGAGCGCGAGCATCACGAAAAAGATCGTCGCGTCGGCGGCAAGCCCGCTCCACGGGTGGGCGAAGCCGAACATCAGCAGCCAAAAGGACCACAGGACCGGCGCGAGCAAGAACTGTAGCAGCGTCCCGGCAAAGAGCACTTGGACCCCGATAAACCCCCGCAACCCCAGATCGCGCAGGAGCGCGCGGGGGCTGCGCATGTGGACGAGGTATGTGACGGCGTAGCCTTTGAGCCAGCGCGACCTTTGGCGCACCCAGGGCCAGGCGCGGCAGTTGGCCTCCTCAAAAGTCACAGTATCGACGAGCTCGGTCCGGTAGCCGTAGCGCGTGAGGCGCAGGCCCAGATCGGCGTCCTCGGTGACGTTGTGGGCGTCCCACCCGCCCAGCTTGCGCAGCGGGCCCGCGCGGAAAAAGAGCGTCGTTCCGCCAAGCGGTACGGGGATGCCCAGCCGCGCGAGCCCAGGCAGGATCACGCGGAACCAGGCCGCGTATTCGATGGTAAAGCAGCGCGCGATCCAGTTGCGGCGCGGGTTATAGAAGTCGAGCTGCCCTTGCAGGCAGGCCACGCGCGGCCCGGCGCTGGCGAAATGGGCCGCCACGCGCAGCAGTTGATCGGCCTCCGGCGCGTCCTCGGCGTCGTAGACGCCGATGATCTCCCCCCGGCAGCGGTCGAGCGCAAAGTTGAGCGCGCGGGGTTTCGTTTTGATCCGCCCCTCAGGCACCGTGACTTGGCGCATCCAGTAGGGCAGGTCGGTCGCCGCGATGGTGGCCTGGGTGGTGGCGTCATCGGCCTCGGTCACGAGCAGCACCTCAAGCCGCTCGCGCGGATAGTCGAGCGCTTGCAGCCGCGTGACGAGATGTGTGGCGATGTCGGTTTCTTTGTAGAGCGCGACGAGGATGGTGATGTCGGGCAGCTCTCTCGGATCGAGCTGGGGGGGCCTGCCGCGCGGGCGCGTCATGTGCTGCCAGTGACCGGTGAGACCCGCTGCGGTTTTGAGCATCGCCGTCGCCAACAGCGACGCCAGCGCCAAGAGCGCCAGCACCGAAAAGAGCAGCGTTGGCGCCACGCAAAGCGCAAAGATGAGCGCCGCGAGCACCAGGGGAAGCGTCCGGTGGAGTTGCGGCAGCGCAAAGTCGCGGCAGCTTTCGCGCGGCGCCACGCGGGTTTCTGCCCGTTCAATCAGCCCGCTTTGGCTGTCGCGGTCGGTGGCGCGGTCGATGGCGTCGCGGTTTGCGATGGTGAGCACGGGTTTGGGAAACACCCGTTCGAGCGCGGGCAGCGCGGCCTCGAACACCGCGCGGGACGGGGCGGCGATCAAGGTGCGTTGCCCCGCGCGGCGCCAGGGCACGACCCGGAGTTCAAGCGCCCGTGTGACGCCCAAGGCGCTCACGAGCGCGGCGTCCGGGGGGGCATCGTCCAGTTCCACCACTTGAACGCCTGACAGGGCCGCCTCCGCCTCCGCCACGTTGCGGGCGGTGGCGAGGCCGCGGGCAATGATCACCTCGCTCGGCGGAAGGCCCGCGTCCTGGGCCCAGCTGCGCACCGGGATCGCGAGTTCGAGCGGCAGCGCACCCTGCGCGGCGAGCTCATCCACCAGGTCCCAGGGACGGCTTTGCCAATTCGCCGGGATCGCCGCCGTCAGCTGTGCGACCCGGGCGGATCGCATTCGAGGCCGCGGGGCTGGCCCGCGCGCCGACGCTTGCTGCGGCATTGACATGAGTAATTCGCACCCTTCGCTCCCGCCATTTGGCATGGCGAGGCTTAAGGATGCGTTAACGATGATTGACCGTGTCTTAGGCGGGCGCGCTACGCTTGGGCGGCCATGGCGGCGGCGAAGCGTTCAAAGAGGTAAAAGCTGTCTTGGGGGCCGGGGCTCGCCTCCGGGTGGTATTGCACGGAAAAGACGGGGCGATCGGTCATGCGGATCCCGCAGTTGGAGCCGTCAAAGAGGCTGACATGGGTTTCTTTGACGCCTGCGGGGAGGGTCTGGCTGTCCACGGTAAAGCCGTGGTTCATGCTGGTGATCTCGACCTTGCCGGTTTCCAGATCCTTGACCGGGTGGTTGGCGCCGTGGTGGCCGTGGTTCATCTTGATCGTCTCGGCACCCAGCGCGAGGGCCAGCATCTGGTGGCCCAGGCAGATGCCAAAGACGGGCATGTCGCTCGCGTCCATCACACCCTTGATCATGGGCACGGCGTATTCGCCGGTCGCTGCCGGGTCGCCCGGGCCGTTCGATAGGAAGAGGCCGTCTGGCGCGTGGCTCAGCACCTCCTCCGCCGTGGCGGTGGCGGGTAGGACAGTGACGTCACAGCCCACGGACGCCAGGCAGCGCAGGATGTTGCGTTTCGCGCCGTAGTCGATGGCGACGACCTTGTGCACCGGAGCCTCGAGCCGGGTGTAGCCCTCGGGCCAGGCCCAGCGCATTTCGTCCCAGCGGTAGCTCTGGGCGCAGGTGACATCCTTTGCCAGGTCGAGCCCTTCAAGACCCGGGAAGCCGCGTGCGGCGGCAAGCAGGGCCTCGAAATCGAACTTGCCGTCGGCGTTGTGGGCAAGTGCGACGTGGGGCGCGCCGGACTGCCGGATCGCCCGCGTGAGCCGTCGTGTGTCGATGCCGCCGATGCCGATCCGCCCCCGCTTGGCCAGCCAGCTTGGCAGTTCGTCGCCCGCGCGCCAGTTCGACGGCTCCGTCGGGTCCCATTTCACGACCATGCCTGCCGCCACGGGATCGGCCGTTTCGTCGTCGTCCGTGTTCACGCCCACATTGCCCACATGGGGGAAGGTGAATGTGACGACCTGCCCGGCATAGGACGGGTCGGTCATGATCTCCTGATACCCTGTCATGGCGGTGTTGAAGCATAGCTCCGCCTCGGTCTGGCCCTCTGCGCCGAAGCCCTTGCCGTAGAACACGGTCCCATCGGCGAGAACGAGGCAGGCGGTGGGGGTGTCTGTGTCGGCCATCTGGCATGTCCTTTGGGCGGTGCGCGACGCCCGGGTCCGGGGTCAAGCAGCGGGGCGGCAAATTGTCGGTGGAGTAGGGGGAGCGTGGGGCAGGGTCAAGACCTGCAGGTGCAAAAGCCCGGGGACGGGCAGGGGCGTTGTGAAGCGCGTTCAGAGCCCCTATATCGCGCGGCTAGGATATTGGATCGGGAACCCCCTCATGGATCTGCGTACGCGTCTGAATGCCGGTGTGAAATCGGCGATGAAAGCGAAAGAAGTGGAGCGTTTGGCGACGCTGCGCCTGGTGAATGCTGCGCTCAAGGAACGCGACATCGTCGCCCGCTCCGAAGGGCGCGGCGAAGAGGTGGGGGAGGATGAGATCCTGTCGCTCCTCGCTAAGATGATCAAGCAGCGCCACGAAAGCGCGCGGGTCTATGAAGAGGGCGGGCGCATTGAGCTTGCTGATAAGGAGCGCGCGGAGATTACGTTTATCGAGGCCTATCTGCCAAAGCAGCTGAGCGAGGCGGAGGTAGAGGCGGCCATTGCCGCAGCGGTCGAGGCCACCGGCGCCACCAGCCTGCGCGACATGGGTTCGGTCATGGGGGCGCTCAAGGCGCAGTACACCGGGCAGATTGATTTCGGAAAGGTGGGACCGATGGTGAAGGCGCGGTTGTCGAGCTAAGCGATAAGCATTCGAGCAGACGTTTCGAGCTATAGCGCCGGTCCGAGGGGTGGCGTTCACGCCGCCCCGTGGGGGCGGACCGGCGTGGCCTGACGTGACCGTCAGGCGAGTACGCTGAAGCTAAGTTAATGGCAAATGGACCTGTCGTGGGCCCTCTAGGCCGGCGCGCCCGTCGACTTTGCCCGCGCCAGCCAGGTCTGAAGCTCGTCAAAGAGGCTCAGCCGCTCGTCCTCGCTCAGGAAGGCGCCGATCTCCACCTCGCGGCCTTTGCCGCTCAGCGTCACATAATGCGGGATGTAGCGGTTGTTTTCGCGCAGGTTCACGCTGACCCAGTAGGCGTTACAGCGCCAATCCTGATCCGGGCCCCGTGGGTTTTCACGGTGGAGCCAGCATTCCCCGTTTTCGATCAGGAGCCGCTCGCTGAGCTGAGCGTCGCGGTAGTTGCGCGAGATCAGCAACCAGAGCAGCAGGATCGTCAGCAGCACAAAGGGCAGCATCCACCAGAGCGCCGCCGTGCCCACCACGGACAAAAGCGGCACCGACCACAGCACGATTGTCGCGGACATGAAGTACACGAACCCTCGGTTCGTCATCGAACGGTGGGGCCAGAGCTTAAGCTCTGCGCGCGTGCCATCGGTGTCTGGGGTTTTCGTCCACTCGTAGGGCATGGGCGTGGGTATCCTCGGTAGGTCGCGCGGGGCCAGTTTGCGTGGCCCCGCGCAGAGGATTTAGTGCGATGGGGATTTATCCCAGTCTTCTTGCTTGGGCAGGATCTCGAACGTGTGCTCCGGCGGAGGCGACGGAAGCGTCCATTCGAGTGTGTCGGCCCATTCGTTCCACGGGTTCGCCTCGTTGATGCGGCGACCTGCGAAGACGGTGTAGGCCATGATCCCGATGAAGAAGAGGAACGAGCCAAAGGACAGAAACGCGCCCATGGACGACCACCAGTTGTAGTAGGCGAATGCCTCTGGGTAGTCGATGTAGCGGCGCGGCATGCCCTGGCGGCCCAGGAAGTGCTGCGGGAAGAACGTGATGTTCGTGGCCACAAAGAACACCCAGAAGTGCACCTTACCGGCCCATTCCGGATACATCCGGCCCGTCATCTTCGGGATGTAGAAGTAGCACCCGGCAAAGATCGCAAAGGCGGCGGCGATGGCCATGACGTAGTGGAAGTGTGCGACGACGTAGTAAGTATCGTGATACGCCCGGTCGACGGCCGCCTGGGACAGCACGATGCCCGTCACGCCACCCACGGTGAACATGAACACAAAGCCAACGGCAAAGAGCATCGGCGTCCTAAACTCCACCGAGCCGCCCCACATCGTGGCGATCCAGGAGAAGATTTTGACGCCCGTCGGCACCGCGATGACCATGGTCGCGAGCATGAAGTAGCTCTGCTGCGTCAGCGACATGCCCACCGTGTACATGTGGTGCGCCCAAACGACGAAGCCCAGCGCGCCGATGGCGATGATCGCCCAGACCATGGGCAGGTAGCCAAAGACCGGCTTGCGGCTGAAGGATCGCGGCGGGCACTGTTTCGTCGATCAGCTGATCAAGGCTTTCCACCCCCAGCTCAGCCAGCATGGCCTGCATTTCTTCGGGTGAGGGGCCG
>JBCBZG010000034.1:0-41305 GCA_039815465.1 Pseudomonadota bacterium | reverse complement strand
TGGACGGGCATGCGGCCTATTCGTTCTCCGGCGATGTCGATTACGACTACCGGGTGCAGCTCAACATAGATCCGGAGCTGACGCTGTGGGGCACGGAACTGAACGGGGCGATGACGCTGGGCAGCGGCAACGCCTACGAGAGCGATTTCGTCTATGCCGCGCTGAAGCTGACCGATGACGTCACGTTGGAGACGCTGGACGACATCCTCGATGGCGATCTGGGGGAGCTCAGGCAGCTTTTTGATGACGCGTTGGTGGAGATCCCGGTTGGGCTGTTTGAGGAGGTGGCTGAGGTCGCTGTCGATGGGATCCGCAATTCGCTGGGCGGATTTGCAGGGCAAACGGATGATCTGGCGTGGAATGAAATCCGGCTCTTTACCTTGGATGATGTGGAGATTGGAGCGGATGAGTTTGTTGCTCTGGAAACAGAGTTCCAGATTGAGATTGGTGAGCCCGATGCTGAACCTTCGGCCATTTTTGACACGTCAGAGAGCGATAGCGGCCTGACGCTGGCGGATGGGTCGCTCTTCGCGCGGGCGCAGGGGACTTTGGCGAAGCTCGACGGTGACATTGCCAATGTCGACACCATCCGCAGTGTCGAAGGCGGGGGGCTCTTTGCGCTGGGTCGTGATGGGGCGTTGGCCTTTGACGCGGGTGGGTCCTACGAACATGTGGGTGAAGGCGATGTCGCGGCGGAGCGGTTCAGTTTCACCCTGATGGGAGACGACGGGTTGGAGCGCGGCTACGTGGCCGAGATCCGCGTGGCCGGCGAAAATGATCTGCCAGATGGGGTGGCCGACAGTGTGACGTTGGCCGAGGACGGGGTGCTGAGCTTTGACCCGGCTGCCAACGATACTGACATTGATGAGGGCGACGTTCTGAGGGTGATTGCCGTGGGCGACCCGGACAACGGAACCGCAACGGTGGATGCCGCGGGCGTGGTGACATTCACCCCCGATCCCGATTTCTTTGGCACCACGACGCTGAGCTACACCGTCAGCGACGAACATGGCGGCACCGATACCAGCAGCGTTGAGATCACTGTTGTGCCGGTGGGCGACATTGTGCGCCCAGGCGACGATGCGCTGCAGGTGTCAGAGTCGGCCTCTGGTCAGATCAACGTTCTGGCCAACGACATAGAGGTCGATGGTGACGGCCCGCTGCGTGTCGAAGGTGTGAGCGCCCCGGCCAGCGGCGCCTTGGCGGACGTGGCGGCTAACAGCACGCTGAATTACGATCCCAATGGCGCCTTCGACCACCTCGCAGCGGGGGAAACCGCCAGAGAGACGCTCAATGTCACCGTTACTGACGATGTGGACGGGTCCGCGACGAGCACAGTTGAAATCACGATTGAGGGCGAAAACGACGCCCCAGTCGCGGAGGATGATGTAGCCGCTACCGACGAGGATACGCCTATCCTTCTGTCCGTGCTTGACAATGATACGGATGTTGATGCCAGCGATGTGCTTGGGTTCGACCCGGATGCGGCCCCAACTGCGGAGCATGGCACTGTCACCATCGAAGGTCAGCAGTTGCGCTATACCCCGGACGTGGATTTCTATGGTACCGACATCATCACCTATCAGATCACGGACGGGAATGGCGGCACCTCGCAGGCCAAGGCCGAGGTCGCGGTGCGCTCTATCGCGGACAACACACTCACTGCCGATGCGTCGGATGAGATCGCGATTTCGGGGACTAGTAGCACCGACACCCGGTTTGTGGGTTCAGACGGTGTGCAGACCATTCGCAACACCACTGAGGGGCAGGATTTCGACCTCACCGCGGCGGAATTCGAGAGTGTAGAGGCGCTGGACGGCGCAGGCGGGACACTTCGGATCGCAGCTGACGGGATTCTTGATCTCTCGCCGCTCACCTCCATCCAGAACCTGAGCGGGATCCGTGCAGCTGGCGGGGCGGAGACGATCATCGGGTCGATCTTTGCCGATCAGGTGGATGGCGGGGCCGGCATCGATACTTATCGCGTCGCGGGCAGCTTCTTTGACTTTGACGTGGAAGTTTCGGGGCCCGGTGCCGCGACGATCACACGCGACGGCGTGACGGACACGCTGGCGGGTATGGAGCGGATCGTCTTTGACGACGTGACATTGGCGACCGATGGCAACTCCTCCCCCTTCACGCGGGACGATACGATCACCTTGGTGCAGACCGGGCGGCTGACAGTGACGAGCGCCGCGCTGGTTGCCAACGATATCGATATCGACGGTGACACGATCACTGTGACGGATCTCACTGGAACAGACGAGATTACCGTTGCAGCCTCAGCTAACGGTTTCGTGCTGCAGGCCACATCAGCGCTCGCTCATATGGTGGAGGAGGACCAGCTATATGTTGACCTCACCTACACGGCCAGGGATGGGCAAGGTGGTGAGTCAACGGGCACAGTGACCGTCAAGATCGAAGGCGCAAACGACACACCCACTGTTCCAACCTCCGCGCTCCGCCTTGGCGAGAACGAGGGGGCAAACGGTAACCTCCTGGAATATGCGGTGGACCCCGATACCGGCTCTGTCATGACTGTGACAGCGGTCGCAGGCGCGGAGCTGCGCGACGGGGTGTTCGCCCTGACCCTACCCACCGGCGTCATTGCGACCATTCACCCGGATGGGACTTATGAGCTTGCGGCCTCTGACGCGAATGACGGTCTCGCGCGGGGCCAGACGGCGTTTGACGGTGTGCGGTTCACCGTCACCGATGATGCCGGGGCGGAAACGGCGGGGCTGCTGCAACTCACAATTATGGGCGAGAACGACCAGGTAAACGACCCGGTCACGCGGGTTGAGACCGACGCGCTGACTGAAATTGATGTGGCGGCGGATGTGGGCGCGCTGTCAGATGCCTCCGACCCGGATGCCGGCAGCGGTTTCGCTATGACGTCCCCGGTGTCGGGCGCGGTGATCGATGGCGACGCAGGCGGGACGTTCACGCTGCAAAGCGATGGCAGCTTCAGCTTTGATCCGGGGCACGATTTCTTTGACCTCGGCATAGATGACGTGCGCACGACCACGGCCACATACACGGTGCTCGACAATGAGGGTGCGGCAACCGAGGGCACCATCAGCGTTGACGTCAAGGGTGCCGATATTGCGCCGTTCCTGTCGGATGATGCGCGGTATGACGCCCTTTCGTCCTTCGTATTCGGCGAGCTGGACGCCACCACCGTAGTGGGCTCCTTTTACCAGATCGGGGGCGTTGACGTTACCGAGGCGCTGTTTGCCGAACTCGATGAGGCGACGGGGTTTGACATTAATGACTGGCTCGACTTCACACTCATCGATCTAAATAAGCGCCTTCACTTGAGCAGCACCTTTGAGGACGGACTGACATTCGTTCTAGAAGATGTGGAAGAGGCCGAAGGCGCGCTCGCCGCGTTGAATGACGATTTCAATGAGATCGTGGGTGATGCCCTTTCAGCGGTGGAGGCCGTGGCCGACACGGTGCTGCCACTCGACCTTGGACCCATTGAACAAACGCTGCTCTTTGACGCCACAGTCGGGCTGGATCTGGAACTCGGGTGGGACATCGACATCCCGACATTGGGCAAAACGGCGGTATTCCAGCCGTTTGAGCTGACGCTGAATACGCCGGATCGCGCGGTGGCCGATGACTTCCTGGTGCTGAATTCTGCGGAGTTCGTAGCACATTCCCCCACATCTGTGACCGAAACCGTTGGGGTCGGATCGTTTCAGGTGATCGCGGGTCTTGAGATGCCTGACACGCAGGTCGACGGCCTGGGCGTCGGCATCCGCACCAGCGACTTCCTGGGCTTCGAGCTTGATGGGTTGGCCTCTGCCTCGGTCACGCTCGACCGTGTGTTCACGCTCGATGAAGCGATTGAAACAACGAAAACCCTCGTTCTAGATGCTGTGGGCACCATCGTTCAGGCGATCCCCGCCGACATTCCGTTTGATATCGAAAAGGTGCTGTCCACGATCCTGTCGCTCGACCTCGGGAACCTTGTGGAGGGGCTCTTTTCCTCCGAACTCGACATTGAGCCGCTCCTTGACGCTCTTCAGGCCGAGGGGTTCGAGGCAAAGCTCGACGGGATCCTCGACTTTATCGCGACGCTGTCGGAATCCGGGTCGAATGTGAACGCAACCATCGCAGTCGGCGGTGCAATCGCGACAGAAACCGAAATCTTTACGCTGACGAACCGGGCCATGTTCAATGAGTTCGACGGCTTTGACGACGATGGTGTCGGCTATTTCGACATGGATGACGGGGCCGGTGGGACCGTGGAGGTACAGGCCCAGCCGTTGCAGGATATACGGGACTTCCTGGGCATCGACGAGAACGTAAATGCGTTCGCCCGGGCACTGAACGAGATCGGGCTGTCGCCTGTCGAAGGCGCGGTGGTGCAGGTTGCGGCACCGATTGGGAATGTTGAACAGATTGAAGGGTTCGAGACCCTCGAAGACGGATCCCGCGATACCGCATCCCGCGACGGGGAGCAGGTCATAGAGATCGTGCAAGAGACCCGCCTGATCGATGTCGACGTGGACCTGGATTCCCTCGGCCAGGCGCTGATCGACAAAGCGCTGGAGCTTGCGACCGGCGATGGGGCGAGCCCTGCATCCACCATCGTGGGCATCGCGCAGGCGCTCGGGGTCGAGCAGCAAGAAATCCTTGAAGAAGGGATACGGCTCGATATCGAATTGCGCCCAGCGCAGCTTGTTGTGGCGACGGCGAACGGGATCATCGACAATTTCAACCTAGTCGCCGAGGCGCTGGGCGGGCTTGTCGGCGTCGACGCGCCAACCATCGACCGTATTGCCGAAAGCGATGTGCTAGACGACGTGGACGCCGCAATTGATTCGTCGATTTCGGTTCTAACGGACGGGTTCGATCTTCTGGGCGATCTGATGGCTGGTCCAGCAGAGGTTCTGCAGGATCTGCTGGATGCGGGTGGGCTGACCTCCATCGACGATGTGTTGGGCGCGTTTTCGACGACGAGCGCTATCGACACGGCGCTCGACCTCCTGGATGACATCGACAACTTCTCTATTCTCGGGTTCGACGTCATCCCAAGCAGTGCCGTCGATCCGATCCGTGCCATTATGCAAGTCGCACGCGATGTCGCACAAGGCGTCGACAGTGCCGCAGATGCGGTCGCGGATGTGATTTCGGCCATCGAAGGCGCCGTCATTGATTTGCTGAACTTTGACCCAACTGAAGGGTTCAGCGCGATCCTCGAGGAGGTGGCGAGCGTTCTGAAGGATGCTGCGCGGGGTGGCGATATTTCCGTCACCACGGCCTTTGACGTGCTGACGGCGCAGCTTGATGCGGGGCTCGACCTTATTCAGGTTGCGACGTTCAACCCGGACCATGTGACAGTGAACTACGAGATCGGGGAGTTCAACCTCGACGCCGGGCTGGGTGAGGACGCCGGTTTCTTCGTCGCTGGCGAGGCTGGGGACGAGATCACGGGAACGGCAACTTACGGCTACTCCGGCGCGGTCGATTACGAATACTACCTGCGTCTCGACGTGAACCCGACGTTCGAATTTTTTGGCGTCGACATCTCGGGCGAATTCGCCATCGGCGAAAACATCGAGTTCAGCTTTGACGAAGAATACGCGCTGGCCGCGATTGGGGAAACAAGCCCGCTCAATGGGGACGGGTTTGCGTCGCAGTTCGACGAGGCCCTGTTCGAGTTGAACTTCGACTTCTTGACAGAAATTGGCCAGATGGTACAGGGCCAGCTTGCCGCGGCGGTGGATCTGCCATTGGGTGATGTGGTCGATCTTGAGGCTGGCGAAATTCTGCTCTTTGCGCTCGATGACGTGGAGCTGGAGGTGGACCGCTTCACGTCTGTGGAGGAGGAGTTCACAGTCTCTCTTATAGACAATTTCGTGCCTGTCATTGACCACGCGTCCTTTACCGTGGCCGAAGACGCCACGCTCACAGGCGTATTCGCGGCGCGGGATGAAAACGATCTGTTGTCAGAGCTGACATTCAGTGTTGCCGATGGCCAAGGGCCGGCGCATGGAACGCTGACGTTTGGCGACGAGGGTGCATTCACCTACCAGCCCGACGCGGATTTCAACGGGGTAGAGACGTTCGCCATCACGGTGGCGGATGGGGCGGACCGGGCAGAGACACCTGCGACGATCACGGTCGACGTACAATCAGTGGAAGACGCGCCACGAGCGCCCGATCAGGCCATCCGCGTCCCCGCTGAGGGCACGCTAGGTCCGGTGACCGGGACCTTGCAGGCAACGGATGCGGACGATCAAACGCTGAGCTTTACGCTTGTGACGGCACCGGACAACGGGACATTCGCGCTGGCGGGTGACGGCTCCTACACGTTCACCCCTGACGCTGGATTTTCCGCCGCCTCCAGTTTCCAGGTTCAGGTCAGCGATGGGGTGAGCGGCCCGGTAAACTTTATAGTGACGATCGGCCCCAACACTGCGCCTGTCATTGGCGACGCAACGCTGGTCGTCTCCGAGAACACGCCGCTGGAGTTCACGCCCACCGCTACCGACGCGGAGGGCGACGAGGTCACGTTCCGCGAGGCTGCCAGCCTGCGCAGCCGCAACGGGACGCTCACGCAACTGGAAAGCGGTGCGTTCTCCTACGTGCCCATGGCCGGGTTCTGGGGCGTGGACAGTTTTGCCCTGGCGGCTACGGATGGGCAGCTGTCAGACGAGGCAGTCTTTACCGTAAATGTCGCGCGGGATGCGGCGGATGACGACGATGTGGAGGGCAGCTCTGCCGCTGAGGACATCAACGGCTCACAAGGCGCCGACGTGATTGCGCCGGGCTTGGGCGCGGACCGGGTGACCACCTCCGGCGGGGCTGACAAGGTTATCGGCGATCTGGAGGAACTGGACGGCGATACTCTGCTGGATCTGACCAGTGAGGACCGGATCGTGGTCCAGAATGCAGGCTTCGAGCCACAGGACGTTACATTTGATCGGGTGGCGGGTCGCTTGAGCTTTGACTCCGATGGGGATGGCGTCGCAGATGCCACGCTTCATGTGGAGGACGTCAAACCCGATGAACGGTTCCTGGTGTTTGAAACCGAAGAAGGCACGCAGGCAGTTCTGGCCCAGGAACTGCCATATCTTGCCGAAGACCGTGCGGTGTCAAACAGCAATATCAACGGGATCGTGGTGCAGGAGTTCCTCAATGGCGGCGACGGTGTATCGTTCAACGTCACGATTTCGTCCGCATCGGGTGCGGCGTTCCTCAACTCCGTCGGCTACTACGAGGTCGCGGAGAACGGGGACATAAGTAACGTGCGGCTACTGACATCGAACGCGCAAGGTGGTGGCGATTTTGTCATCGGTTCCCTGGCCGAGGGTCAGACGCTCGGCTTCTTCCTCGCTCAAAACGCGCATTCGGCGACATCAGGCGCCATTTTGTTCGACATTCTGGATGCGTCCGGCGGGACGGCGAATGTCTTTGCCGATGACAGTTTCGTCTTCCGGATCGATGGCGAAGATCACGTGGGTGCAGTGTTCCATTCTTTCGATGCGGACATGAACACTAACAACATACAACACGTGCTGTCGGGCGTCTCACAGGACGGAATATCCATGTTTGTGGGGTTCGAAGACCAGCTGAATGGGGGCGATCGCGACTATCAAGACGTGCTCTTTGACATCGATCGAATCGTCGACATTGCCTAAGCGAAGGCTTGCGGAAGTAGCAAACTTGGGGGCGAAATACTTAACTAGCCTAATGCGAGAGCGGAAGCGACACAGCACCCGCCCGGCCCACCTCACCCGTCGATCAAGATATGGTCGCATTCACCACCAGAAAGCGCTTCTTCATCATATTTGTTGCCAAAGGCTTCGACCTTTTTGCGCTTTTTGTAGAGCGCCAACTCTGGCCTCGCATGGCACGTCCCTGTATCTGCATTGAAGTTACGTCACCCATCAAAGACAGACTAGTCGCTAACCTCTGGCAACCTAACAAGCTTAATAATGAAGGGACGCCATCGTCATTGGCGTTCCGCGCAAAGCAGATGCTTCAGCGAAGAGAAGAGAAGAGAAGAGAAGAGAAGAGAAGAGAAGAAACAGCTCGGAGAGCAGATGAAGGCGATATAGCTCGTCCTCATCGAAATAGTCTTTTTTTTCATTAGCCGCCTTAGTGGGTTTTAGCTCCTTCCCAAAGAAGGTCTACACCCCAATGTGATGATCGCGATGGTCGGCGCGGTTCCAGATAGTCTTTGCGCTAGTCTGCCTTGTAACGGCATGGTGGAACTTGGCTTGGAGCAAGGCATATATGTTCCGCACTGCCTAAGCCGTTGGAACATAGTCGGACGCGCTGACCTCGAAACCTTTGCGTAGATTTACTTCTCTTCTGAGCGAAGCGCGCGAAGCTTCGCAGCAAGTGCAATTAGTTTCTCGGGAGACTCGAGGAGCGCAGGGTCGTTGAGGACGTAGCCCTCTTCAATGAACGCCTTGATCGTTTGGGTCGCCCACTGGCGGAACCAGGTCACAGCCTTAGAGTTCACGCGGTAGCCAACCGATATGATGGTGTCCAAGCTGTAAATCGTAACTGGGTTGGCCGATCCGGCACTATACACTTTTTGCATATTGCTCTCGGTATCAAGCTCGCCCTCATCAAAGATGTTTTTCAGTTGCCGAGAGATACCTAACTGATCAGTCTCAAACAACTCTGCTATCTGAGCCTGCGACACCCAGATGCTCTCGCTTCGGGGATCAAGGCGGAAAACAACTGGGTTACTTTCCCCCTGGCGGCTGTATTCCACCAACTCAGAGTTGTCGCCGGACACGAGTTCAGCGGGCGGGGCCTTAGCAACCCTCGGTGCAATGGCCGACACCACCTTGTCGAAGGTTTCCCGAATAGGTTCGATACTGCTTTTCTTATCTTCAGCCATCAATCATTCCTTTGTATGTCAGGCGCTTATCGGCCTTGCGCTCGATAGTGGTTTCGACGAAGTCGATTGTGCCCATTTGAGCTGTGTCGTGGCGGAAGGAGAGCTCTTTCACATAGCGGTGCAGCTGCAGGTGCTGGTCGCTCGTGTGGTATTAGATACCGATGATGCCGCGCTTGAGCAGCGAACAGAAGCTCTTAATGCCGTTCGTGTGAGCCCTGTGCTTGATATACTAGCCGACTGAATGGTTGATAGCGACGTGCTTATCTACCACATACTCAAAAATACAACCTACGCGAGCATAGTTGCATACAAAGGCGACCCTAATGATGGCCTTCACGAGCCGATCGTCTGCGAGGCACTTTGACATCGACAAAAGCCGCGCTCTAAGCTCAAGCATTAAGACCGCGGGGGTGTTCTTTCAAAACGCCGTTCTCGCCCCTGATGGAACGGTGTTTGACGAAACCGGTGCCCGCCCCACACTTGTCCTTACGAATACAAGAGCCGGCGAGCGCCTTAGGTTCTATGTGTCCATCGCTCGATTGCAAAAGGGAAGTTCAAAGCAGGGGACAGATGGCGGTTGCGGGCAGCTTCGTTCGGCAAATCCATTGCGCAGACAGCCCGGTCGCACTTCAAATCTCAAACCTTCCCAGGCTTCTTGCTGGCTGCCTCGTACAACCCAACAGACCAATAGCAATGCCCCAGCGCAGCCTCCGGTTTCACCGCTTACAGGGTTTTGTCCTCAATCGGCCACGTGGACCTATGTGTAACAGGGATCGAAATCCGTTTCGACTGATATGCGATTGCCGAACTCCTCTGTTTTGACCGATTGGACTCCTGCGACGGACCGCCTCTTCTGCCGCTGCCCACGCGGACCAAGAAACACGGCCATGAGACCAAACTGCTCATTAACAGTTCAAATTGCGAGAGGAACGCTACCCTCATTGAAAACGTCGCATGGCCACACCGATGGTTCGGTGCCATACAATTGAAAGCTTCTCCGCGATTGCCAAGCAGGAGGGCATTGGGAAATGCGGCATTCGGCAAATGATTGGGCTCGCCTTTTTGGCTCCGAACACTGCGCGCTCGACCTTGGAAGGCAGCCAACCCGTTGGGTCAACGTCAGAGTGGTTCAGTAAACACGGCCTACCATCCGAGTGGTATGCACAGCGATCTGTTCTCGCTCACTTGTGAAGCTGTCTAAGCACCGTTCGACCTCCCGATGACTCCACGGCTCAATCTAACTCAGTGGGTTCATCTGGCCCCACATTGCTGCCATCCCTAGTATACGAAAGCGTCACGAAGCTTTGGCCATCACAGAACCAGCCGTTCGTTCTCGGCGATTGCACCTGACCACACCGAAACATACAATAATTTCGGTCTGTAACCCACTGAATTTGAGTCAGTATCTGGAGAAATTAAGAACACCATCAAATATCCCAGGCTGGGTGGCGGAGGCTGTGGGATTCGAACCCACGGGACGCTCTCACGCCCAACGGTTTTCAAGACCGCCGCATTCGACCACTCTGCCAAACCTCCGGTGCGGATGCCATATCTTGCAGGCTGCGCCGTGGCAATCTTGCCGACGGCACTGCGCGTGAAAAAGCTTCGCTTTGCAAGATGCGGCATTGTTGCTACCTTTTGCGCGCGCGGGGATAAGCCGTCGCGCGCGAGCAGTGTGACACACAACCGGCGCCGCACGAGCGTTGGCGGGACGAGAGGCGAAGACGCCCATGAAACGATTTTCGAAAGGCGCGCAACTCATCGGGGTGGCGGCGCTGGCGCTTTTGGCCGGGTGCGACACCGCCAACCTGCCCTTTTTGCAGCGCGGCGCCCAAGACAGCGTAACGAACCCACCCGCCACAAAACTGGTGGAGCGCGACATTGAGGCACCTGACGTGTTCGAGGTGTCGGAGAACGGGCTGTGGGACGGGCGCCCATCGCTCGGTGGTGTGTGGGTCGCACACCCCACCGTGGCTGAGCCAGAGCGCGTAATTATCCGCAATCAAACAAACGGGAAATTCGTCATCGGGGCGCTCTTCAAGCGCGAACGGGATATCGCGGGGCCGCGGCTCCAGGTCTCCTCGGATGCAGCCAATGCGCTTGGTATGTTGGCGGGGAGCCCGACGGCGCTCACCGTCATTGCGCTGCGCCGGGAAACAGTGGCGGCGCCAACCGCCGCGCCAGCGACACTCGAAACAGTGCCTGAAGCGGGTGCGGTGGCAACCATCACGCTTGATGACGCCCCGGACGCGGCAGAAGGCTCCCAGGAACTAGCGGCGGCGACGCTCGATGCGCTGGCGCCCAACCCGCAACCTATTCCATCCGTCGACGGGGCAGCCCCCGCGGCAGTCGCCGTCGCAGTGGCCCCGGCTGCTGCCCCTGCCCAGACTACGCCAGCGGCGTCGCGGCTCGAAAAGCCGTTCGTGCAGATCGGCATTTTCAGCCTGGAGCCGAACGCTCGTCGCACCGCAGACCGTCTGCGGGCCGCGGGCATTATCCCCACCGTCTATGACCAGGAAAGCAACGGCAAACGGTTCTGGCGCGTCGTCGTGGGCCCAAGCGCCACGGCGGAAGACCGCGCAGCGATCTTGAACACGGTCAAATCTCTTGGTTTCAGTGACGCGTATTCCGTGACGAACTGATCTGCCGAACGCAGGGTCGTCCGCAAGGGAGGAAACATGATGATCACCGGTATGATCACCCGTGCGCTTGCGCTTGCAGCAGCGGTGACGGCGACCTGCGCAACGAGCGCCCTGACCCAAAGCTTTGACACCCGCGCCACGGCCGCCTTTGTGGTGGACCACGGAACGGGCACGGTGCTCCTGAACAAGAACGCACAAACGCCGTTGCCGCCGGCGTCTATGTCCAAGCTCATGACGCTTCTGATGACGTTTGAGGCCATTGAAAGCGGTGCGTTGTCGGTCAATGATCGGCTGCCCGTGTCGGCCTATGCGGCCTCGCGCGGTGGCTCCACCATGTTCTTGGACCCGCGCGACCGCGTGAGTGTGGAGGATTTGATCCGCGGGATCATCGTGCTGTCGGGCAATGACGCCTGCATCGTGCTCGCAGAAGCGCTGAGCCCCGACGGGACCGAGGACGGCTTTGCCCGTCTGATGACAGAACGCGCCCGCGAGCTTGGGATGGTCAACTCCACGTTCAAGAACTCCACCGGGTGGCCCGCCGTGGGCCACCGGATGTCGATGGAGGATCTGGCGATCCTGGCAGAGGCGCTGATCACGGATTTCGCAGCCTACTACCCGCTTTTTGCGGAACAAGAGTTCGCCTTTGACGGGCGCGCGCCCGCCAACACGCGCAACCGCAACCCGCTGCTCGGGCTTGGGATCGGGGCTGATGGGCTCAAAACCGGGCACACACAGGAGGCGGGCTTTGGCCTTGTGGGCTCCGCACAGCAAGGCGACCGGCGGGTGACGTTTGTGGTCAACGGGCTCCCCAGCGCGCAGGCGCGGGCAGAGGAAAGCGAAAAGATCGTGAATTGGGCGTTCCGCCAATTCGCCGAACAAACCGCCTTTGCCGCCGGGACGCAGATTGCGCAGGCCGACGTGCATATGGGCGCGGAGCTGATGGTGGGGCTTGAGACTGCGCGCGACATCACGCTGCTTGTGCCGCGCATCGGCACGGGGGAGGTCACTGCGCAGGTGACGTATACCGGCCCGCTTCGGGCGCCGATTGCCAAGGGTGACGCGCTCGCAGAGCTAATCATTACGGTGCCTGGGTTTGAGCCGGTGCGCGCGCCGCTCGTGGCGAGCCACGACGTTGCGCGGGGCGGGTTTGTTCCAACCATGCGCACGGCCGCGCAAGCGCTGATGCGCCGCGTTCTTGGCCCCGCGCCCGCATCCCAGGACCCTGCCTCTTGACCGGCCAAACGGGCCTTTTCGTCAGCTTTGAGGGCATCGACGGGTCCGGCAAATCCACCCAGGCCAAGGCGCTTGCGCAGCGTGTGACCGACCATGGCCGCGCCGCGCTGCTCACGCGCGAGCCTGGCGGGTCCGACGGCGCAGAGGCGATCCGTAGGCTCCTCGTCGAAGGCGACCCCGACCGTTGGAGCGCGGAGACGGAGCTTTTGCTGTTCAACGCAGCCCGCCGCGACCACCTGGAAAAGCGCATAGCGCCCGCGCTTGCCCGCGGTGAGGTCGTCATCACCGACCGCTTCGCTGATTCAACGCGGGTCTACCAAGGGGCCACGCGGGGCGACCTGCGCGCCACCGTCGACCAGCTCCACACCCTTATGATCGGGCGCGAGCCTGACATCACGATCATCATCGACGTCGATCCGGCTATCGCCTTGACCCGGGGGCTCGCACGCAAGTCAGGCGAGGACCGGTTCGAGGAGTTCGGCCTCGGCTTCCAAGAAAAGCTCCGCGCCGGGTTCCTAAAACTCGCAGCCGATGCGCGGCGCTGCCACCTAATTGACGGCAATCGCGGCGCTGATGAGATTGCGCAGGACGTTTGGACCCTGATACGCCCTCAGTTATGAGCGCGGATGATCTTCCTCCTGAACCGGACAAACTCGACGGCGCCCCGCACCCGCGGGAGGCGCGCGAGCTTTACGGACAACAGGCTGCGGAGGCTGCGTTTCTGGACGCAGTCACGGGCGACAGGCTCCACCACGGTTGGCTCATCACCGGGCCCAAGGGGATTGGAAAGGCAACGCTCGCCTGGCGCCTCGCGCGGTTTCTGATCGCCACGCCGCCGCCGCAGGATGACGGGCTCTTTGGCGCGCCTCCGCCGCCTACGACGCTCGATATCGACCCGGACCATCCTGTCGCGCGTCGGATCCTTGCGCGCAGTGAATCGGGGCTCTTTTCGCTCACCCGTAGTGTGGTGGAAACCACAGGCCGCATGAGCCGAGAAATCCGCATCGAAGATGTGCGCAAGCTGCGCGGCTTTTTTGGCATGTCGGCGGTGGATGGCGGGCGGCGCGTGGTGATCGTGGATGCCGCCGACGAAATGAACCCAAACGCGGCCAACGCGATCCTAAAGCTGCTAGAAGAACCGCCGGAAAACGCGGTGATCCTGATGATCGCCCACCAACCGTCCCGGCTTTTGCCCACCATCCGCTCCCGCTGCCGCGTGCTGCGCTGTGAACCGCTTGGGCCTGCGGACCTTGACGCGGCGCTCACGCAGGCTGGGGTGATGCCGTCGAACCCGGATGCTCTCACCGCGTTAGCGGCGGGGTCTGCCGGGGCAGCCGTCAGGCTCGAAACGGAAGGCGGGGCAGAGGCTTATGGGCAGATCCTAAGCCTTTTGTCGAACTTGCCAAAGCTTGACCGCCCGGCGGCCAAGGCGTTTTCAGACAGCGTCGCAGGCCGTGGAGTCGAGACGCGGCTGGCGCTTGTGCTTGACCTGCTGGACATCGCGTTGGCACGGCTTGCCCGTACTGGCGTCGCAGGCCCTCCGATGCCCGAGGCAAACGAGGGCGAGGCCGCGCTGCTGACACGGCTTAGCCCGGACGCCAATGCCGCCCGCCGCTGGGCGGAGCTGGCGCAAAGCCTGGGCGAACGCGCGCGGCGCGGAGCGGCGGTGAACCTTGACCCTGCGGGGCTCATCTTCGATACGCTGCTCAAGATCGAAGAAAGCGCCAAGTAACCGATGACCGCCAAGCCCGAAATCGCCACGCCCGACATCGTCGACAGCCACTGCCACCTCGACTTCCCCGATTTCGACGGCGAAGTGGGCGAGCTGGTGGCGCGCGCCCGCGCCGCTGGCGTCACGCGCATGGTGACGATCTGCACCCGGCTGCACACCGAACCCACCGTGCGTGCCATCGCAGAGGCGCATGAGGGCGTCTACTACGCCGCGGGCACCCACCCGATGCACGCGAATAAGGAGCCGATGGTCAGCGTGGACGAGCTGCTTGCGCTCACCGCGCACCCGAAGTTCGTGGCCATCGGCGAAACCGGGCTCGACTACCACTACACCGCCGATAGCGCTGACGTGCAGCAGCAAAGCCTGCGCATCCACATCGCGGCGGCGCGCGAAAGCGGCCTGCCGCTCATCATCCATGCCCGCGCCGCCGATGACGACATGGCCGCGATCCTGACCGAGGAGCATCGCGCCGGGCCCTACACCTGCGTCATGCACTGCTTTTCCTCCAGCGCCGCGCTGGCCAAAGCCGCGCTCGATTTGGGGTTCTACCTGTCGATGTCCGGCATCGCCGCGTTTCCCAAAAGTCAGGAACTTCGCGATCTTTTTGCCACCGCACCGGTGGACCGCATCCTTGTGGAAACCGACGCGCCCTACCTCGCGCCCCCACCCTTCCGCGGCAAGCGCAACGAGCCCGCCTATACCGCCCACACCGCCCGCGTGGGGGCTGAGGTATTCGGCATGAGCTATGAGGATTTCGCAGCTCAGACCTCCGCCAATTTCGACCGCCTCTTCACAAAGGCCGCGCGATGAGGCGCTTTACGATCCTGGGCTGCGGGTCCTCGGGGGGCGTACCGCGGCTGGGCGGCAACTGGGGGGCGTGCGACCCCACGAACCCCAAGAACCGCCGCCGCCGCTGCTCCCTCCTGATCGAACAGGACGGGCCGGATGGGACGACGACGGTGCTCATCGATACCTCCCCAGACATGCGCGAACAGCTGCTTGATGCGGGCGTCGGGCGGCTCGATGCGGTGGTCTACACGCATGGCCACGCTGACCATACCCACGGCATTGATGACCTGCGCATGATCGTTTTTAACATGCGCGCGCGCATCCCTGTCTGGATCGACAAGGAAACGGAGGAAGGCCTGACAAACCGGTTTGGCTACACCTTTGTCCAGCCCGCAGGCAGCGATTACCCCCCCATCCTCGACCACCACGTCATGGACGGGCCGTTCACCGTGTCCGGTCCCGGCGGCGAAATCGACATCACGCCGTTCCGCGTGCAGCACGGGTCGATCACGAGCCTCGGCATCCGCTCTGGCGATGTGGCCTACTTGCCCGATGTGTCCGATATCCCCGATGACGCTTGGCCCGCCCTCGATGGGCTCGATACCTGGATCGTGGACGCGCTGCGCATCACCCCGCACCCAAGCCACGCGCACCTGGCCAAGACGCTCGAATGGATCGAACGGGTGAAACCGCGCCACGCGGTGATCACCAACATGCATATCGACCTCGATTATGCGCAAACCGACGCGGACACCCCAGACCATGTGGAGCCTGCCTATGACGGGCTCACGATCACGCGGCCCTGATCGGCCATGAGCGCGCTGCTCGACGTTATCGTGCCGGTCTTTATCGTGATCGGTGCGGGCTATATCGCGACGGCGCGCGGGTTCTTTACGGGCGAGGCGATTGAGACGCTCACGCTGTTTTCCCAACGTTTCGCGATCCCAGTGCTCCTGTTCGACGCGATCTCCAAACTCGACCTCACGGCGAGCTTTGATCCCTGGTTGCTGACCAGCTTTTACGCCGGCGCCACGAGCGGGTTTACGGCGGGGCTGATCGGTGCGCGCTACCTGTTTGGGCGCCCCTGGCAGGACAGCGTGGCCATCGGGTTTGTCGGGCTTTTCTCTAACTCCGTCCTCCTCGGCATCCCGATCACGGAGCGTGCATATGGGGCGGAGGTCCTGTCATCGACATTCGCGATCATCGCCTTCCACGCACCCTTTTGCTATGCGCTCGGCATCACGGTGATGGAAATTGTGAAGGCCGACGGCAAAGGCCCGCTCGGCATCGCGCGCGCCGCGAGCCGCGCCATGTTTCGCAACGCGCTGATCATCGCCATCGGGCTGGGCTTCGCGGTGAACTTGGCGGGCCTCACCCTGCCCCGCCCGCTGGACGACGCGGTGTCGATCATCAGCGCCGCGGCTTTGCCAACCGCGCTCTTTGGGCTCGGCGGGGTGTTGGTGAGCTACCGGCCCGAGGGCGATCTGCGCATCGTGTTCTACCTCTGCGCGGTATCGCTGACCCTACACCCGGCCATTGCCTTTGGCCTATCCAAGCTCTTTGGGGTCGCGCCCGAGGCGCTTAAGGCCGCGGTGCTGACCGGCGCTATGGCACCCGGCGTCAACAGCTTCATATTCGCGTCGATGTATGGCGTGGGCAAGCGCGTGGCGGCCACAACGGTTCTGGTCGCGACGGCGCTGTCGATTTTAACGGTCTGGGGGTGGCTGTTGGTGTTGGGCTAGGGCTCAAGACAGCGCGATCACGGGCCCGCCTGCCGCGTCTGCATCCGCCTGGTCATGGGTCACCATGAGCACCGGCAGCCCCGCCGCGGTGGCACGGGAAAACACAAGCTCCCGCATCCTTTCCCGCAGTTCCGCATCCAAGCGGGAGAACGGCTCATCGAGCAGCATTGTCTCAGGCTCTGCCAACAGCATCCGCATCAACGCCACGCGCGCGCGCTGCCCGCCCGACAGCGTCGCCGGGTCGCGATCCGCAAACCCGGCAAGCCCGATCTCCGCCAAGGCCGCAGCAACGCGCGCTTTGCGGTCTGTGGTGCGGCGTGGCAGACCAAAGCCCACATTTTGCCCCACCGACATATGCGGAAAGAGCAGGTGATCTTGGAACAAGATCCCCACCCGCCGTTTCTGCGGCGCAAGCCCCATGAGCGAGCGCCCGTTGAGCACGATGTCCCCCGTGCAGGTAAAGCTCGGCGACAGCACCCCCGTGATTGCCGCCAGGATCGTAGACTTACCCACCCCGGACGGGCCCATCAGGCTCACCACCTGCCCCGGTTTGACCTGGGTCGACACGGCCACCAAGGGCCGCCCGTCGCGGTGGGCGATGGCAAGATCGCGCAGCTCTAACCCATCAGCCATTCAACATCCCCGCGCGGTTTCGAAACACAAGTTGCGGCAGAAGCAGTGCCGCCGCAAAGGGCAACCAGGCCGCGACGGTCAGCGCCAGGGTCCAGACCCCGATCGCGCGCCGGTCCCCGCCCGATGACAGCGCCAAGGCCTCTGTCGTGAGCGTGCTCAGCCGCCCGCCGGAGGCAAGGAGCGTGGGCAGGTATTGCCCCACGGACACCGCCATCCCGACCGCAAGCGCTGTCAGGATGGGGGTCAGAAGCATGGGGAGCCTCAGCCGCCAGAGCACCCCATCTGCGCTGGCGCCCATCGCGGCGCCGATGGTCGCGTAGCGCGTATCCCAGGCGCGAAACGGCCCCGCGAGGGCCAGGAACATGTAGGGCGTAACGAACACGATATGGCTTAACAACACGGGCCACAGCCCCCGCGCCGCGCCCGTTTGGAGCAGGAGGATCTGGAGCCCCGGGAGAAACGCAATCTGGGGAAGGATCAGCGGCAGATACAGAATGAGCAGCCCCAAACGGCCCAGATTGCGGCCCCGGCGATGCTCCGCCTCTAAACAGCCCAGAACGAGCAGCAGCGCGATGCAGGCCGCGAGTGCCGCGAGACCCAGCGTCGTCAGCGACACCTCTAGTGCGGCCTCTCCATGGCGGTCCCAGGATCGCAGGCCAAAGCTCGACGGGAGCGCCTCCGGAAACCGCCAGCGCCCAGCAAAGGACCAAACGAGCTGGCTGATGAGCCCGCCAAAGATGGCGAGCGCGGCGAGCGTGGCGATGCTGACCCCCACCATGCGGCACATGTTGTCGAGCCAACCTGCCCCGCGCGCGCCGGTTTCAATCATCACGCGCCCCATGCGCGCGGCGCCGAGCTCCCCCAAACGCCAGAGGCCTATGGCCCCAACAACGAGCCCGAGTTGCAGCAGCGCCGCTGCCGCCGCGGGCGCGCGTAGCGCCAGGTCAGGGTCCGTCATCCAACGTAGGATCAGGACGGAGAGCGGCGGTGGCGTGGACGGGCCAAGCACCAGCGCGACGTCCACATTCGACATCGCATAGGCCAGAACAGCATAGATCGGCAGCCTAAGCTGGGCATAAAGCGCGGGCAGAACCGTCAGCATCCAACCCCGGACCGTCCCGTAGCCCAGCGCTGTGGCGACCAGCATCCGCTCGCCCACATTGATCTGCGGCAGCGCCGCGAGGGACATGAGCAGCAGAAACGGCAGCTCCTTGGCCATGAGCCCAGCGATGAGTGACCAGCCGCCCGGGTCTTGGACGATGAGCAAGTCAGGCGGCCGCTCCCACCCCGTGAGCCAAGGGGATGTGAGCCGCGTCACCCAACCCGATGGCGCGATAAGGAACGCCAGCCCAAGCGCCGCGGCGGCATGGGGCACCGACAAAAGCGGCGACAGCATCCGCTCCATCGCGCGAAAGACGCGCGTGCCCTGCCACCCGGCCACGAGCAAAAGGCACCCGAGAAGCGCCGCGAATGTGGACAAAAGCCCCGTCTTGACCGACAGCCACACGCCCTGGCCCAGACCAGGCTCCGCCGCCATCTGCCGCCAGGGCTCCAGCGACCACGCGCTGCCGCCGCCGGGGCGCAACCCGCCAAAGGCGGGCAGCAGGGTCCCCATCAGCCCGGCGGCGATGGGACCAAGGAGGACGGCGATGGTGAGCGCCGGAACGACGCTCCACCCGTCCTTAGTTCGCAACGCCGTAACGCTCGCGCCAGTCACGCTCGATCCGCGTCATCCAGCTTGCATGGGGTTCTGGCAGCGCGGTGCCCAGCTCCGCCGGGGACAAGGTCGCGATGCCCAGATCCAGCGTGTCGAACGCCGTGCGGTCGGCCTCTGACAGTTTGTCCATGTCGAGCACCGTGCCATAGCCCAGGATGTCTGGCGTTTGCGCACGCAGCTGCGCCTCTGGGCTGAGCAGGAAGTTCGCGACGACCATCGCGCCCGCCTTAGCGTTGGCGTTGTAAGGGATCGCGACAAAGGAGGCGTTGCCGATGGTGCCACCGTCCAGCACAAAGGTGCGCGCTGAAAGCGGCAGTTGATCGTTGGCGATAGCCGCCGTCGCCTCGCCCGGGGATAGGCTCACCGCGATGTCAATCTCGCCGTCATTGAGCAGCTGCAGCTGGCGCGGCCCGCTTTGCGGGTACGCCCGCCCGCCGCGCCACATGTTGGGCGTCGTGGCTTCAAGCCAGGCCCAAAGCGGTGCGGTCACGCTGGCATAATCATCGCCTGCATCTGCGAGCAGCCGGTCCTGATCGTCGACCAGCTCAAACAGCATCTGCTTGAGGAACGTCGTGCCGAGGAAATCTGGCGGCTGCGGGAACGTAAAGCGGCCTGGGTTGTTTGCGGCCCACGCCGCAATCTCCATCGCGGATTTCGGCGGTGTTTCAAGCGCTTCGCTGTCGTAGATGAACACGACCTGTGCCGCGGCCCAGGGGCTTTCAAACCCATCGGTGGGGACAGTGAAGTCGGTCGTGACAGGCTTGCCATCGACATCGACGAGCGCCCAATTCGGAAGCTGCTCGGCAAAAGGCCCGAACAGCAGCTCGGCGTCTTTCAAGGCGATGAAGTTTTCGCCGTTGATCCAAATCATGTCCACGGCGCCGCCCGCGTCGATGCCCGCGGCATTTTCGGCCACCACGCGGCCCACGGCGTCGGCGGTGTCGGTCAGCTTCACATGCTCAAGCGTCACGCCGTAGTCTTCCATCACGCGGTCGCCGACCCAGGCGATAAAGTCGTTGGTCTGGGTCGATCCGCCCCAGGCGTGCCAAAACACGGTCTCGCCTTCGGCTTCTTCGACGACGGCCTCCCAGTTGCTGGGATCAGGCTCCGCCCAGGCGGCACCTGCCAGGGCAAGAGCTGCGGCTGTGATGACATGTTTCATGAGGCGTCCTTCCGTTCGTGATCACCAAAGACCTGCCGGGCCAGCAACACACGCGACCCCGCAGTGACAAAGCACAGCGCGCCAAAGGCCCAGGCCAACGGCGCAAACTGTGCGGGAAAAAGGCATAGCGCTGCAAAGAACGCTATGGTTTCGGCGCCTTCGAGGAGGCCACCGGTGAAATAGAGCGACTTTGACCCGCGCTCCGCGGTTTTGAGCCCATGCTTTTCAGCCAGGATCGCGTAACCGAGGAACGTCGCGCCGTTCACGTAAAAGCTCGTGAGCAGCCAAGCGCCTGCGGCGGCGTTACCCGCTGGGTCGGCCCAGACAAAGGCCAAGGGGATCGCGCCGTAGAACAGAAAGTCGGACGTGATATCGAGATACCCGCCGAAATCCGTCTTCTTCGTCGCCCGCGCCACCGCCCCATCAAGCCCGTCTGCGATCCGCGACAGCAGGATCAAAACCAGGCCAAGCCCGTAAGCTCCGAACGCGATTGCAGCCGCCGCAAAAAGGCCGATGGCCAACCCGCCCAGCGTCACCGAATCCGCGCTCATCCCGCGCCGGGCCATCCAGCGCCCAAAGGCGTTGAGCGGCGGATCGATCAGGGGGCGCAGCTGTGCGTCAAACATAACGTCGCCGATACCGCGCCGCGCGCCTGTCAGGCAAGCAAATGCGTGCCGCCGTTGCAAAGCTTACGAATTCGTGAAAACGCAAGCTTTGCCTTGTGAGAGCAGCGGTTAAGCTGGGGCGCTCCACCTAGTTCCGGCGACCCTGGTCGTCATCCTCGCCCTCGGGCAGCGGCTCGTCGGTGAGTTCAGGGCCTGGGATCGCGTAGTCCCCGCCCAGCCACCGGCCCAGATCCACGTCCGCGCAGCGGCGCGAACAGAACGGGCGGTGTTCCTTGATGGTGGGGGCGTTGCAGATCGGACAGGCCACGGGGCTAGGCCTCCCTAAAGGTCAGCGGCACGCGTTCGCGTTTCCGCTTAAGTTCCATGTGCCCAAGCGGGGTCCAGCCGATCACCTCGGTGTCCACCGCGTCAGCGCGGCAGGCTGCGCGCAGCGCCGTTTCCACCTGTCGCCGGTCGCGTTTGGAGATTGGGGCGAAATCCACCGTGATCTGGCCCCCGATCCCGCGGAGCCTAAGCTGACGCGGCAAATCCTTGATCGCGGCCAGATTGGCCTTGAGCGCCGCGGCTTGCGACAGGTCGCTACCGGTGTTCACATCCACAGCCGTAAGTGCGCGCGTGGGCTCAATGTACATGCTGTGGGGGCCAAGCGGGACATAGGGCGATGCCAGCGCGTCAAGCGCGTCGAGCACGCCGTGGGCCTCAAAACTGCCCTCTGAGGTGTCGATCTGGGCGGGCTCCACCCACTCGCACCATGCCGTCAGATGCGGGCCTGCCCCGTCCTGGGGCGCCGGTTTGTCGGCGGTCAACAGCGCCAGGGCCGCCTCGCAGGCATCGAGCATCGCGCCGATGTCGTCCAGGATGGCGTCGTCGTCCGCCGCTGCACTGGCGCTGCGTAGGATGAGCCCGTGACCGCTCCCGTCCATCCCGGCCTTGGCAATCACCTGCAGCGCATCGCGGCGATCATCATCGCGGATTGCGCGGGAGATGTTGAGCCCCGGCGCACCGGGCGTCACAATCGCGTAGCGGCTTTTAAAGAGCACCCGGTCCGTCACCGGCGGTGCCTTTCCCGGCTCCGCATAGCCGGAGACCTGCACCAGCATCACCTGCCCGGGCACCAGCCCCTTGGCGCGGCGCAGAAAGCCCTGACCGCCGTCCCAGGTCACAATGGCCCCGCCCTGCCCCTTCATCGGGCGCTCCACACGCGCCGCAAAGATCGCGCCGAGCCGCGGACCGCGTTCCACGTCGATCAGCAAGTCCTCAAGGCGCCCATCCACAAGCAGGGCCGCGGCCTCCCGCCCCTGCCAGTGGTCGAGCGCGATCAACCGGCCCTTCATGCGACCCCCATCACGGGTAGGCCTGCAGCGCGTAGCAGATGTGCGGTTTCTGTCAGCGGGAGCCCCATAATTGCGGGGTAAGAGCCGGAGATCCACGGGATGAACGCCCCGGCAGGCCCTTGAATGCCATACCCGCCCGCCTTGCCCTGCCAGTCACCCGTGGCGAGGTAGGCGTCGATTTCTGGGGTGCTGAGCCGCTTCATCCGCACCTGCGACACGCAATCGCGGAGCCAAGTTCGGTCAGCCGTCTTGACCGCCACGGCGGTGATCACTTGGTGGCGGCGGCCCGACAGCTTTTCCAGAAATGCCCGCGCTTCGTCCGCATCGGCGGGTTTGCCCATGATCCGGCGCCCCAAGGCAACCGTGGTGTCGGCGCATAGCACAACCTCGCCGGGCGCCGCGCTCAGCGCGTCAGCCTTGCCGCGGGTGATGCGGCTGCAATAAGCGCGCGGCAGCTCGCCCTTTAACGGGTCCTCATTGATATCAGGCGCACGGATGTCATCGGGCGTCAGCCCAAGCACGCCCAAAAGCTCCCTCCGGCGGGGGGAGCCAGAGCCCAAGATCAGCTTCATCGCTGGACGCCGCGCGCGTTACTTAAAGCGGTAATTGATGCGCCCCTTGGACAGGTCATAGGGCGTCATTTCCACCTGCACTTTGTCGCCGGTCAGAACGCGGATGCGGTTTTTGCGCATCTTTCCTGCCATTGTTGCGACGATCTCATGGCCGTTTTCCAGCTCGACCCGAAACGTCGCATTCGGCAGGAGTTCCTTCACGACACCGGGAAATTCGAGCGGTTCTTCCTTGGCCATGGTCACTCCTTTTGTTTCGATGCCCTTCGTGGGCGCGCCTTACATGCGGCGGGCGGGGCCGTAATTCAAGGCAAATCAACGCAAAGAGCACCGGTGAAGCTGCGTCACACGGCCCGTTTGTTCGCTCCAGTGCTGGAAATTGAGCTGCGCACCGCCCTCGCGCACCTCGGCCAGTTGGGCCAAATCGACCTCTGCGCGCACCCATCCGGGAGCGTCTAAGGCGCCTTGGGCGATGACGCCGGTGTCTGGAAAGGGGCCATCCGGGGGCGCGAAAATTGCGGCCGCGCCGCGGTTTTCATCCACAGCGGGGCACCAGTCGCAGTCCCCTACCGTCGCGGACTGCACGACGATGCACTGCCCCTCCAATGCGCGGGCCGCGCAAGACAGGCGCACGCGGTTATACCCCTGGAGCGTATCGGTGCAGGACGGGACTAAGATTAGCTCGGCCCCCGCCTCCACCGCTGCGCGCGCGAGCAAAGGAAACTCGGCATCGTAGCAGATCAGAACCGCGATGGTGCCCAGCGCCGTGTCAAACACGGTCAGCGGGTCGCCGGGGCCGATGCCCCAAAGCTCCCGCTCAAAGCGCGTCATGATCTGCTTGTCTTGGTGTCCTGCCGCGCCCGTGGGCGCATAAAACCGCGCCCGGTTCACTGGCGCGCCCGCGTGGAGTTCGGGCCCGGACGCCGCCAGGATATGCGCCCCGTAGCGCTGCGCCAGATCACGGTGCAGCGCGTCCGCCGCCGCCCGCCATCCTGCCACAGCCTGGATCGACGCCGCCAAATCACCTGCTGCACCATCGATGGCGGCAAGCTCCATCGCGCCGTACTCTGGAAAGACGATCAGATCGGCCTCCGCCCGCGCCACCCAACGCTCGATACGGGCCGCGTAGGCGTCAAAGGACGGCGCGGGGACCATATCAAAGCTGGCCGCAGCGACCCTCACAACTTGCGCGCCCACAGTTGCAGGGGCTTGAGCGTCTCGCCCGCCTCGCCCAAGTCCTTCCACGCGAACTGTGCGATGGCGCCCGGCAGCGGCGCATAGCCCCGGGCGCGCCAGAACCCATCCAAGGGGCGGTATCCCGCAGGTCGCGCTGGGTGGTCCGACGGACGCACGACACTGGCGAAAACAGATGCTTTCAGCCCCAACGCCCGCGCATGTGCCTCGCGCAGGTCAAAGAACCGATGCCCAAGCCCGCGGCCCCGGTAGGTGGGCAAGAGCACGCTTTCGGCGCAGTAGAACGTCCCTGCCACCGGTAGGTCGTCCGGCAAAGCCTCTGCAAAATCCGCGGCATGCTGCGCCATGGGCGCACCAGTGGAGGCGCCCACCAGCGCGGCGCCGTCCCAAACACCCACACACACAGCCCCCGGCTGCGTATAGGCGCGCAGGTAGTCAGCCTCATAGGCCATGTCGCCGTCATAAATGTACGGCCAGTCGCGAAAGACGGCGATGCGCAGCGCCGCCAGATCCTCCAACGCTGCCACCAGCGCAGCGCCCGTCAAAACCTCCACCCGCAGCGTGGCGCTCACGCGTCGCCCCATTTGCCGTTGAGCCGCGCCATGATCTGGTCGCGCGCCTGCCGGTAGCTGGCGAGCTTGGCCTCCCGTGTTTCACCCAGGCCCGTGGGGTCCAGGATCGGCCAATATTCGACGTCGAGTGAAAAGTAGCGCGTCAGCTCCAGCGCGCGGCGCTGGGACGCAGGCGACAGCGCGATGATGATATCAAAGGATGACAGATCATCGCCCCACTCCTCCATCTCATCGAAACTGCGCGACCGGTGGCGCGACAGCTCCACGCCGAGTTCCTGGCACACGGCGATGGAAAACCCGTCGATCTCCAGATCGTTATAGACGCCCGCGGATTGCACGTAAGTCTCCGTGCCAAAAAGCTTCTTCATGATGCCTTCGGCCATGGGGGATCGCACGGCGTTGTGGTCACAGCAAAAGAGCACCGATTGCGGCAGGTCAGCCAAGCTCAGCCCCCGAAATGCAGGACGCAGATGAGCGTAAAGAGGCGCCGCGCGGTGTCGTGGTCAATCTCCGCCTTGCCGTCGAGCCGCTCTTTGAGCACCACGGCGCCCTCATTGTGGATGCCCCGGCGCGCCATGTCGATCGTCTCGATCTGACTGGGCGGCATGGTTTTGACGGCCTCGAAATAGCTCTCGCAGATCTGGAAGTAATCTTTGACCACCTGGCGGAAGGGTCCCAGCGACAAAAGGAATTGCGCTGCAAGCTCGTGCTGCTCGGTGAGCACATCGAAAACGAGCCGCTTGTCGCGGATCGATAGCATCAGCTTAAACGGCCCTTCCGGCACCGCGCGCCCGTCGCGCGCAGGCAGCGTGAAGACGTTGTTTTCCAATAGATCAAAGATCGCCACCTTGCGCTCCTGCTCGATCTCCGGCGTGGGCGGCGGCAGGTTGCGGTCGTCGAGTTCGATATGCGTCAGGCGTCCCATGGCCGTGCCCCTAGCACGGTCCCCCTAGCCGGGCTAGGGCGCAGGCGCTATCTGCGCTGACATGACAGATGCCAGCACGCAAGAGCCCCAAGACAGGGCCGCCGCCCGCCGCGCCAGGGGCGAGTTCGTCCGCGGCGTCAGTGCCCACCGCCATGCCATAGGCGACGCCGACATCCCGCCGGAGCCGGGGCGCTACCACCTATACGTCGCGCTCAACTGCCCCTGGTGCCACCGCGTGACGCTGGCGCGAAACGTGCTGGGGCTAGAGGCCTCGATCACGCTCGACGTGGCGTTCCCGAACCGTACGGGCGATGATGACCCGGCGGGCCCGAACCTTTGGCAGTTTGCGCCAGATTCAGTTGCGACCCTCACGGGCAGCCCCCTGCCCGAATGCACGGCAGAGACCGCGAGCGGCGACGGGCTGCGCCTGGCGGTGGAGATTTACCAACGCGCGGGGTCAAGCGAACGCTCCCTCCCCCTTCTATTCGACAAGCAGACCCAGCGGATCGTATCCAACGAAAGCGCAGAGATCGTGCGGATGCTGAACACGCATCAGGCCGCGCTGGGCGGGTCAAGCGACCACGACCTCTATCCCCCAGCGCTCCGGGCAGAGATTGACGCGCTTAATGCGCTCATCTACACGCGCATCAACAACGGCGCCTACAAAGCAGGCTTTTCGACGGACCAAACTGTCTATGCGGCGGCCTATAAGGGATACTTCGCCACGCTCGCGCTGCTGAACGAGCGGCTCAGCGACGGGCGCGCGTTTCTGTGCGGGGACAGCTTTACCGAGGCCGATCTGCGCCTCTTTCCCACGCTCTATCGCCACGACCCGGTCTATTACACGCGGATGAAGCTCAATGGCGCGAAAATCCTGGACTACCCGCATCTTTGGCGCTGGCTCTGCCGGGTCTACGCGCTGCCGGGCGTTGCGGGCTCCAACTCTCTGATCCACTGCCGCCAGGGCTATTTCGGACGCTCCTGGAATGGGACGATCCCACTGGGACCAGAGCGCCCCATGCCCTACCCGGAGGCGTATCTGCACCCAGAGCTCGCGCGCGGCTAAGCGCCCATTTCCTGAATTGATTATTTGTCGCCATGAGCTTAAAACCTTGGGGCGCATGGGGGTGCGGGTCATGAGTATTCTTAGATTTTTGAAACTGGGTGCAGTGGCCCTCTTGGGTTTGGCATCGAGTGCTACAGCATCAACCTACTCCCTGACAAACAGCTATACCGGGCTCTCGACGGGCACGACGATCAACGCAGCTTTTGATCTCACGAGCTTCTTTGATGACCTCGCCGCCAACGGCCTTGTGGCCAATATCAGCGCGGCCCAGGTGCGGGTCAGCGGCGTTTCGAATGCACAAACCACCCTTTATTCGAATGTCATAGGTACGTTTAGGTATTACACGACAGAGTATCGGACTGAATACGAAACGGAGACCATCGTCTGCGGGATCATGCTATGCTATGTCGAGACGCGCCGCGAAGTGTCATACGACGTCCTGCACTACGGCGATATAATTGAACGTTTTGAAGGCGACGAAACACCCGACGTCCTGACAGCGTCCGTCGGCGGGGACACGCTGACCCTGTCGACCGACGAGAGCAGATATGTAAGCCACGGTATACGCAACCTTGGGACCACCTACAGCCGCTACCGCCAGATCGATTACTCCGAGGACGACTTCGGGTCCGAGACCGGGGCTTTGCTGTTGGATGAGGCCGAAATCGGCGCCCTCGCTGCGGATGAACTTCTGGCGTACACACTCGACGTCTCAGCCGGGCGCTACAACAGCGCCAACGTCGAGCTTGAATTAACCTTTTCGACGGACGCGGCCCCTGTGCCGGTGCCCGCAGGCGGCGTGCTGGCGCTGTCCGGCTTGGCCGGGCTCATGGTGCTCCGCCGCCGATCCGGACGCGTGCAGGCAAGCTAGTCGTTGAGCCGATCAAGCCGCGCGCGGACGCTCAGGCCGTGGGCTTCCAGGCTCTCGGACTTCGCAAGCGTTTCCGCAGCAGGCCCGATGGCCTTGAGCGCTTCTGGCGTCATCCGCGCGAGCGTTGTGCGTTTCATGAAGTCTAGCACCGACAGGCCGGATGAAAACCGCGCGGAGCGTGCCGTGGGCAGCACGTGGTTGGGGCCGCCGATATAGTCGCCGATGGCCTCAGGCGTCCAGGCCCCGATAAAGATCGCGCCTGCATGGGTGATCTGGCGCGCGAGCCCTTCGGCATCGGCGGTGCAGATTTCCAGGTGCTCCGGCGCGATGCGGTCGGTGAGCGTCACAGCCTCGCCCATGTCGCGCACGGTGATCACCGCGCCATAGTCGCGCCAGGATGGCCCCGCGATGGCGCGGCGTTCTAGGGTTTCGAGTTGACGGTCCACCTCTGCGGCGACCGCCTGGCCAAAACCCTCATCGGTCGTGATCAGCAGCGATTGCGCGCTTTCGTCGTGTTCGGCCTGCGACAGGAGATCCGTGGCCACCCAAGCCGGATCATTGTCACCATCAGCGATCACCAGGATCTCGGACGGGCCCGCGATCATGTCGATGCCGACCTTGCCGAACACCCGCCGCTTGGCTGCCGCCACATACGCATTGCCGGGCCCGGTGATCTTATCCACCGGGGCGATGCTGTCGGTCCCATAGGCCAGCGCGGCAACCGCTTGTGCCCCGCCCACGCGGTAGACCTCGTCCACGCCCGCGATGCGCGCCGCAAGCAGCACAAGCGGGTTGATCGCACCGTCGGGCGTGGGCGTCGTGATCACGAGCCGCTCCACGCCGGCCACCTTGGCCGGGATGGCGTTCATCAAGACGCTCGATGGATAGCTCGCCAGCCCGCCCGGCACATAAAGCCCCGCCGCCGACACAGGCGTCCAACGCCACCCAAGCTCTGCGCCGGTGGGGTCTGTCCAATACGCGTTCTCTGGCAACTGGCGCGCGTGATAGGCGCGGATGCGGTCCGCCGCGAGTGCCAGCGCCTCAGCCTCTGCCGCCGGGACTTGGGCACACTGGGCGTCAATCTCCGCCTCGGTAAAGGCCAGGCGGTCCACTGCGACACGGTCGAACCGTTCCGTCAGGGTTCTGAGCGCGTCATCCCCGCCCGCGCGCACCTCTGCGATGATGCCTGCCACGGCGGCATCCACATCGGGGCTATCCTCGCGCTTGGCGCCAAGGAGCGCTTGGAAGCGCGGTTCAAAATCGGGCTCTGTTGTCGAAAGAAACTGCATGAGCGGCGATGTAGACCGCCCCGCGCCCCGCTTCAACGCAGATCGGCGACCATGAAAATATCAGAGGTCATCACACCGCCCACAAGCGCAGCATTGGGCAGACGCCCCCGCTCCACAAAGCCGTGGCGCGTGTAAAAGGCCTGCGCGCGGGGATTGTCGTCGGCCACAAAGAGCTCCAGCTGCCATACGCCGTCCTGCTGCGCCTGGGCGCGCATCGCCGCCATCAGCACGTCGCCTGCACCGCTGCCCTGCCGCGCGGGCGTCACGTAAAACGGCCCGATCTCCGCCCGATGAGCGCACGCGACCATGGGCATACTGCGGCAGCCACCGCTCGCGATCAGGTCTGCGCCATCGAACACGCCAAGCATATGGCCCTTGTCGAGCATCTCCCGCTCGCTATCCGGGCTGCGCGCGCGGGCCTCATCCAGCGTCGTAAGAAATGCGTTTGGAAACAGCTCTAACGCTTCGAGCCGCAGCGCGCGCCAGACAGGCTGGTCATCGGCGCCAAGCGTGCGCGCCTTCACGCTGGGTGCTGGGGCATGGCGCCCGATGGGGCCGTATAGGGTCGCGTGACGTCGCGCAGCGTGACCTCTAGCGCCTCTACCGCAACCTCGATAACCGCGTCCCCTGCGAGCGTCAGCACAACTGACCCTGCGGCACCGTCCCCCGCGGTAAAGCCCAGGTTCAGGAGCGACATCACCACATCGCCCGCTTCGCGCCCCATGCCCTGGCTGCGCACCCGCTCGGCATTTTCAACGGTCAAGACGGTCTGCACCCGCTCATAGCTCCGCGCGCGCTGCGCGGCCTTTGGGGCGTCCTCCCACCGGAACCGGTTCAGCAGAACCGCAAAGCGGCGGTCCTTGGCACGCCAGCTGACCTCCCCCGCGGGAAAGACCGCATCCTGGCACAGCGAGGAGATGATTTGCAGGTCCTCAGCTTCAAACGCCACCAGCCGCAGCGGCTTTTCAGCGCCATCCTCGAATGTTGCGTCGCTCATGACCCCGGCACCCGTTCAATCTTTGCGCCACAGGCGCTTAGCTTTTCCTCAAGCCGCTCATAGCCGCGGTCGAGGTGGTAGACACGGTTCACTTGCGTGTCCCCGTCTGCTGCGAGCCCCGCCAAGATCAGGGAGACCGAGGCGCGCAGGTCTGTTGCCATTACCGGCGCACCTTTGAGCCGCGACACCCCCGTCACCGTGGCCGTTCCGCCGTGAACCTCGATTTGCGCGCCCATGCGGCCGAGTTCGGGCGCGTGCATAAAGCGGTTCTCAAAGATTTTCTCCTCGAGCACACTCGTCCCGCGCGCCGTGCACATCAGCGCCATCATCTGCGCCTGGAGGTCGGTCGGAAAGCCGGGGAAGGGCTCGGTGACGACATCGACGGCGTTCACGCGCCCATTGGCGCGCCGCACCTTGAGGCTGCCGGGCGTTTCCTCGATCACGACGCCCGCGGCCTCGAGCTTGTCGGCAAAGGCCGCCACCAGGTCACGGCGTCCCCCACGCAGCTCCACCTCGCCGCCCGCGATGGCCGGGGCCAGCATGTAGGTGCCAAGCTCGATCCTGTCGGTGACAACGGGGTGCGTGGCGCCGCCCAGGCTGTCGACGCCCTGAACCTCGATCCGCGACGTGCCATCGCCCGCAATCTGCGCCCCCATCCGCCGCAAACAATCGGCGAGGTCGACAATCTCCGGCTCCCGCGCGGCATTGTCGATGACGGTCGTCCCCTTGGCTAGCGTCGCCGCCATCAGCACATTTTCCGTCGCCCCGACGGAGGCGAAGGGAAAGTGCACCTTAGCCCCTTCGAGCCGCCCTTTGGGCGCCTTGGCATGCAGATAGCCATCGCGGAGCTCAATCTCCGCCCCTAGCGCCTCAAGCCCGGCGATATGGATATCCATGGGCCGCGCCCCAATCGCGCAGCCGCCCGGCAAGGACACAACCGCCTGCCCCAGCCGGGCCAAGAGCGGCCCCAGCACAAGGTTGGACGCGCGCATTTTGCGCACGATATCGTATTCGGCCACATGGTTGATGGCCCCGTGGCTCGACATCGCGATGACCGTGCCGTCGGCCATCGTCTGCACTTCGGCGCCCAAGCTTTCGAGCAGAAGCTTCATCGTCTTGATGTCGGACAGCCGCGGCGCATTCGTCAGCGTCAGCGGCCCCTCGCTCAACAGCGTGGCCGGCATAAGCGCCAGACACGCATTCTTGGCCCCTGCAATCGGGATCGAGCCTGAAAGCTCCGCCCCGCCTGTGACTACGATCGAATCCATCTCGTGCTACGCCCCGTTTTTGTCTTTTGTCTGCTCTTTGGCGGTGGTCTTGTCGTCTTGGTCTGCGCGCGCCCGCGCCTGCGCTTTGCGCCGCGCCATATTGGCCTTCAACGCCTGCTTTAGCCGCGCCTCCCGGCCCTGGGCCCCGCTATCGTTCCTCTTTGCCATGGGCTTGGCCTACCGCAGAGCCTAAGGGCCGTCCAGCACCTCCCACACTACCCGCTTTCCCTCTTGCAAGCCGCTGCCGCTTTCGTCTAAACGCCGCCCACAGCGCTGCTGTAGCTCAGAGGTAGAGCACTCCCTTGGTAAGGGAGAGGTCGAGAGTTCAATTCTCTCCAGCAGCACCACCCGCCCCTCAGAATCAAGCTCCTACGGGACCTTCGGACTGATCGGTTTAGGTAACCCCGGCGCCACCCCAGGCCGACTCATTCCACCTTGCCCCAGTGCGGGTCGATGTGACAGCTTTTGCCGCCGTCCGCCTCGACCATGATGCCGTTGTGGCCGCCCCCGGCCTCCATCACGGCGTCGGCGATTGCCCAACGGAGGTCCGGCACGTACAGGCCGGGCCGGACGGTGACCGTGTAGCAAGCCCCGGCATTGGAGTCGCAAGAGAAGCTTTCGAGGCGGCGCGCCATCAACTCAGGCATTGCGACGATGATCCGGCGCATCGTGTCCAGTTCGGCCATGACCGCCCAGCGGCTCTCAATCTGGACGCCCCGGTAGAGGACGCCCGAGACCGGGGCCTTGGGTCCGGCGTCGGCGCGGTCAATGTCATGTTGCCGCTGGATCAGCTCAGCCGCCTCGGGCGAAAGGTCGGTGTATTCTACCATGTTGCTCTCCTTTGAAGTGTCGTGCCCCGCGAGCGCTGCCGCAGGGCACGACGATGGCCGTCACTTCTTCTTGATGGTCTCCACCACATGGGTGGAATTGCGTTGTGTGGCCTTCTTGACCGTGGTGAAGCGGCCCGTCTTGGCGCTGCGGCCGACTTTGAACGTTTTGGATTTCATTTTCTGAACTTTCACTTCTGCGTTGAGGGTGGGAGGCGCGCTCGCCGCACCTCCCGTTCATCTGGGTGGGGTGGCTACTCCGGGATCAGAATAGGCCACGCCCGCAGCCCGAACGCTTTCGCGTACAGCCGGGTGCCGATCTTTGAGCATGTCCGCCAAGGGCGGAAGACATACCGGCATCCCGGCGGAGGGGGTGTATGACGCTTGGTCATTACACTCTCCACTTCGGGGCGTATCTTGCCTTTTGACCCAGAATGCGCTAAGCGCAGTGCTTGCTAGGGGGACTGATTTGCGCTTTTGGGAGGCTCTGCATCGTCAAGCCCCTGATGCACGATGAAGAAATCCGTTGGGAGGCTCGGGCGCCAACCTGAGCCTTCTTTCGTTAGAACCTCCCGTTCTTGTGGAGGTAGCGCAGCCGGTTGCGCGCCGCCTCCCACGAGACGCCAAACCGCTCGATCAGGTCATTCTCTTCGTCCCAAGCGTCAATGAAGCACTCCGGCATCAGGAACTAGGCGGCAAACTGGTTGGCCTGCGGCTCCGCAAACCGGAAGGCTGGGGTGCCATCCCCGCGCTTCGCCCGGGCGAGCGGGATGTTGGTGTGCATCGCCCAGTGGCCCAGCTCATGGGCGGTGGTGAACCGGGCGCGGCCTTCGCCCGCCCAGACACCTTCATGGACATCCTCGCGAAGCATGATGAATTCGCCCCTTGGGCAGGTATAGCCCTCTGCCCGCCCCATCTCCTCGTGGCTGCCCACTTGGAAATGGACGAGCCCGAGCCGCTGGTCCAGCACCCTCTCAATGATCTCGATCACTGGCACCCGGGGGTTGTCGGCCTGGCCGAGCTGGTGGCGCAGATTGTCTGCGATGCCGCCAATCTCGGCCCACCGCCGGGGCGGCACGATGAAGTCATTTCCGTCAGTCATTTCGCGTCCTTCTTGCTGAGGATTTGGAAGATGTTGTTGAGCTCTTCCTCAGACAGCGAGTTCATCCGGCGCGCCATCAAACCTGCCGTGTCCCTCGCGAGGAGATTGTCAGCCTCCAATATGAAGCACTTGCGCGACCTGTCGGCAGCCCGGCGTAGCGATGCTGCGGCATCCTCGGCCAGCTTGTATGCCTTGATCACAAGCTCAACGAAGCCCTCGGGCGGGGTTTTAGTGCCCCTCTCAACGGCTGAGATGAACGCCGACGATTTGTCCAGCCTCGCGGCCATATCCAGCAGTCGCTCATCCTCATCAATTCGCAGTTTCCGCAGCTCCTTCCCGATTTCTGTGGTCATGGTTGGTCTCCTAGGTGGTTCCGCCCCAATATATGGTGCCGCTGCACCCCTGTCAATCGACTTGGCTAATTTCATGCACCTCGCAGGTTAACGGCGCGGTCGTCGCACTAATCCCCGCCCAAATCACAGCCGATTGGCGCTACCGACACGGAGCGAACGGTGTGAGACTCCTCCAAACGCTGGCCGATGACGCCGGACTGAAAGGAGAATAGAAATGACCGAGCAAACCATCTTCGACGCTGCCAGTGCGCAGCACTTCAACCGGCGGCCCGGCGGGTCCCGGCACCATGCCTACACCGACGCAAACGGCAGTGTCTGCCTCTGGTGCCGGGGACGCTCGCCCCGTGGTGGGGCGGCTGTCAGCCTTTCGGCGCTGGCCTGGCTGAGGGAAAGGGACGGCGCAAAGTTTGTCCGCCTGACCAACCCTGCGCGCGGTCTGGATGAGATCGTACCGCTGGCTGAGCTGCCCGAGAAGGACACGCGCGACGGCCCCGGCGGCAGCTACATCTTCATCGACCCCGAGGACCTGCACGGCCCGGACTTTGCGCCGGTCGGTGATGACGTCCCGTTCTGACGCAGCCCCTGCCCCGCCCGGCGCGGTGCTGTGCGGGGCTTTCAACGCAATCCACAACAGGGAACCAACCCATGTCCATGATGATCGAAACTCAGGACCTCGACTATGAACGCGCAGCGCACTGATAACCGAGGCGCTCGCATCCTTGACCCACGACCTCACCGACGAGGACGTGGCTCGCCTTGCCTGCCACTTCGGGATGGAGGCGGCCAGCCGGACGGACTGCCACAGGTCCGTCGCCATGACCCTCGGGGCGGCGGCGGCGCGGCCTGACTGCGACCTCTGCTTTGAGGTTGCCGCCGCGTTGAACCTCGGGCTCATCGACCTCGTGCTGGAAGGCGATCTGCGTCGGAAGGTCCGCGAAACCGTCGATCCGGTCCTATCATGACCGACCTTCTGACGCTCTCGGAGAAGCTGGGGGATGCCTGGCAGTGGATCCAGGAAACTGACCCGCCGGGAAGCCTTGATGCCGATGTGCCTGCAATGGTTCTGGCGGACCTCGCAAAGCTGGCCATCGACCAGCGGGAGGGCTTCTCGCCCGAGATAGACGCCCAGACCCTGCTCACAGAAGTCGCGCGCAGCCTTGCCTACATGCTGAACCGCATGGCTTGGGACGCGAGCGAGGCAGACGGGCTGCGCATCAGTGCCGCCGTGACAGCCCTGCTGGCGATCCACGACGCCAGGCACATGAACTGATCGAAACGGGGCCGGGCCGCTGCCCCTAGTGGACGGTGGCCCGGTCGCGGGCGAGGAGGTTCCAGCTTGCGCGGATCATGCAGTAGCCCAAGAGTGCCTCGCGCCCGAACCTGTCGATGCCGAGCCGGTAGCCGACCTCGGGCGTGCGAGCCATGTCGATCCAGACCTTTCGGTTGCCGCAGCGGTGCGGGATCAAGCCGACCAGACCACCAAGGCGCGCCTCCGGGACGCCGTAGAAGCGCGCGAACCGGATCACGTCCCGGGGCCTCGGCCAGCCGTCCCCGTCCGGGTGCTCCGCTGCCCACGCGACGAGGGCCGTGTGGGCAAGGCGGGTGGCGTCATCGAACACCACGCCGTAGCCGTCGAAGATCCACTCATCCCGCTCGATCTGGGTCATCTCGGCAAGGAAGGCGGGGCGGTCGGGCGTCATGCCGGGCTGCCGCCCCGGGTCATGCCGAGCACGTTCACGGCGTCCCCGTCGAAGTAGGTGTCCACGTGGGAGCCGCCAGCCGTCGCGGCGACCTCAACCGTTGCGAAGCCGTCGAAGGGCGTGTTCGCACCGGGCACAAGCGCGTTGGCCGTGGCGACGGCGGCGGCAGGGTCAGCGGCGTCAACGAGGGCGGCGCGCGCGCCGTGCGGGTTGCGCTGGTTCTCGCGCTCGCGGTGGATCAGGTAGAGGGGCATCACTGGGCTTCCTTCTTGTCTAGGGCTTGCTTCACGCGGGACAGCGGGTCGCCGCGCCCGGTCTGGAACTGGCGGTTGCGGTTCAGGGCCTCCTGCGTGGCCAGCTTGACGCGGGTGACGGCCTCCTGCACGGCCCGTGTCTCCTCGCCCACGAGGCACTCTGCCAGCTCTGCGGTAGAGATGGGGCGCGACCGGGCGGGCATCTGGTCGATGATCGACACGAGCGCCGCGCCCAGAACCTTGTTGCCGGTCGCGGTGGCGAGGGTCGCCATGTTGCGCAGCTCCACGATGCCGGAGCCCTCAAGCTGCTGCTGGTAGTGGGTCTGCTCGGGGGTGCCCAGACCAGCCCGGGACAGGACTGCGATGGGCGAGGCAAACAGGGCGGCGGTGGTGGCGACGGCCTCGGACGCGGCGTTCAGCTCCCGGATGTACGCCCAGCGGGCCTCCTCGCTGTTGGCCGCGACCTCGGTGCGTGCCTTGGCCGTGACCTTGCGGGCGGCACTCTGCTGGTCCCCGGGCGGGAAGCCTGCGGCGGCAGCGGAGGCTGCGGCGTCCTCGCCGCGCCGGGCGATGCCGGCCTCAAAGCCCGCGATCACGGTGCCGAGCTTCTCGGCACGCCGCGCGGCGTGCTCCGCGAGGCTGATGACCTCAGCTGACTGCATCAGCTTGCCGGGCGGGGGAAGTGGGGTGGCGGTCTGTTCAGGCTGGCTCACGGCGTCGGCTCCTTTGCTCGGGGCCGCCTGTGCGCTCACGCCCTCCATCGGGCGGCCTTGTCCTGCCGGAGAAGATATCCCGGCGGGCGTGGGTCAAGCGACTGGAATTTCTTGTTGTTCAAAGCTTAACGGGCATACTCTGGACAAAAGGATTGTAGGAATGGCCAGTAAAGCGCGAGCTGCGTTCGATAAAAATGCTAAGGACATCAAACGACTGATTGAGCTGCACGAGGATGTTGGTGGTACGGCTCCGGGCCGTCGATATGGATTAGAAGTCCTGAACAAGTCTGCAATTGTGCTCATAACAGCCTTTTGGGAAGCGTACTGCGAAGACATCGCGGCAGAGGGTTTGGCACATATCGTTAAACACGCGAAATCCGCTGATGCCCTGCCAAACGAACTCAAGAAAACCATCGCCAAGAGACTTAAGCAGCAACAACATGAACTTGAGGTATGGAAGATTGCCGACGATGGTTGGCGAGGTTACCTCTCTGACCATTTAGAAGAACTCAAGAAGCAGAGAGACAGGAAGCTGAATACGCCCAAGAGCGACCAAATTGACGAACTCTTCAAGGCAGCGGTCGGTATCGAGAAAATGTCTGGAAACTGGTATTGGCCGAAGAGGATGAAGTCTGACAGGGCGCGCGAAAAGTTGGACGACTACGTGTCCCTACGCGGGGCAATCGCCCATCGGGGTCAACACGACACCAGCGTCACAAAAAAGAACGTCACGGACTATTTCGAGTTAGTGCAGGATTTGGTCAGCAAGACAGGCGGCGCAGTGAACTCTCATGTCTTAAAGGTAACCAATAAACGTCTGTGGCCTCGCGTAAGACCTAAATGACACGCCTAACGAGGCGCGGCGGCTCGGTGCTGACGAGGTAGCTGGCGGCGTCCAGCGCGTGGTCGGGGCCGTCCGTCTGGCAGTCCTCCGGGTTGCGCTGCGAGCGACCGAGGAAGGGCACGGTGTTCAGAAAGTAGGCGCAGCGGGCCGAGACGTAGAGCCCGGGCCGGGTGCCGTCGCCCGCCGCCTGCATCAGCTCGCGCAGCTTGGGCAGGCGCAGCGTCCGACGCCCCTTCACGGACGGCCAGAAGTGGACGCCCTCACGCCGGAACAGCTCCGACACCGCCGCCTGGTCGGACGCCTGCGAGGCGAACTGCGCGCAGTCCAGGATGCCCGAGGCGCGGCGGGCCGGGATACCCCAGTGGTCCAGCCGGTCCAGAACGTCCGCCGCGATCTCCGACACCGGCGCGCGGGTCCCAGCGTTCAGATCATCGGGCCGGGCCGTGTGGACCTCATCGAAGATGAAGAATGATCCCTTCGGCATGAAGGCGCCCGAGACCTCCGCCCCGGGCGAGATGCCCGCGAACAGCACGACCGCCGGGGCCGTAGTTCCCCAGTCGCAGGAGAAGCGGATGGCCCAGTTGACGGGCTGGCTGAACGGCCTGTCCGCCGGGTCCGGCGGCGCGACCACGTTGCGGGCCTCATCGAACACGCCGCCGAAGTAGTCCCCGGCCACCGCCGTCCAGTCGCCGTCGATCCACGCCTGCGCCAGCCCCGGGTCCACCTTGGCGATGGCCGCGAGCTGGGCGGCGTACTCCTCGGGCAGGCGCGGGTTGTCGGTCAGCCGCGAGGGGCAGCGAACGTAGGTGCGCCCCGAGACGGGGTCCTCCACCGGTGCCCAGGCTGGCCACCCGAAGATGAAGCGCCGGGCGATGGTGGCGTGGCCCGGGCCGCCGGGGTTGGCGGTCATGATGAAGCGGCACGGCACGCCCTAGGGGGACCGCAGGCAGCCGCGCAGGAATTCGAACAGGCTCAGGTCCGCGTACTGACCGACCTCCTCGGCCACGATGCAGTCGAAGCTCTTGCCCTGAAGCGGCAGCAGGTCCCGCTGGGCCTCAAGGTTGCGCAGCTCGACATAGGCCCCGTTCGGGAGCCGGAAGACGTGCTCATTGGCGTTGTGCCATCCGCCGTTGCCGTAGCGCAGCCGGAAGATGGCCAGCAGCTCGTGCTCCAGCTCCGACAGCGCGCCCTGCGTCCGGCGGGTGATGAGCGTCCGCGACTGAGCACCCCAGCGCTCCGCCCGGCGGAACACCTCAAGGATCACCGCATAGGTCTTGCCCCCGCCGCGCCCGCCGTCCAGCAGCAGAACCCACTCCATAGGCAACGACAGGACGCGCGACTGGAACGGCGTCGGGGAGATGTCGATGGTGGAGGCAGCCTGCATCATGCGCTAAGGATAGCTGGATCAGGCACTTAGCACCCCCGGAGATTATTGATGAGGGAACGCACCCAGGTGACACTGGTCGATCCATTGACAGGGAAAGGAGACCCCTGCATCTTGTGGTTAGCGTAAAGACAGCGTGTCAGAATTAAATTGCTATAAATTGGGAGATGTTTCTATGGCTTTTATTCCAGCTTCACATCACACTTATTCAGATGTTGTCGTTTCGGGGGTCGGCGCCGCAAATACGATTTCATCCGGCCCGGACAACGGTGCCAACAATAACCTTGCATGTGGTTTCTGGAATTCGATGAGGAACGCAACTACTGAGCAGGCGGTTGACAATTTTCTATCGCGAATTCAGGCTAATTTGGCAAGCTCGGAAGACTCTGACGAGGAGCTTCTAAGGAAGGGGATTGGCCAACTCAATATTGGCGGACACGGGAACGAAGGCTTTTTCACGACAGGATGCGGCCAAGACGGTCAGCAGGACTATAAGACAAATACGATGTCCACATGGAATGAGTTCTGGTGGGGCACCCAACTTGATCGCCTCAGGGGAAAGAATTTTACAATTCTAACATTTTGGTCATGTCATACCGGAGCCGGGGAAGAGGGGGCAGATTTCCTATACGCAGTAGCTAAGAGGATTGGTCTACCCGCACGAGGCAATACTGGATGGCTCTATAGCAACTCAAAGTGCCGAATTTGGATGGAGAAAGGTGCGCAATGGCAGGTCGCCATGCCGGATCGTCGCCCACCTGCCATCCAATCGCCAACACCCCATTTTGCTCCAATCGAAGGGAAAACAGTTGCCTTCGAAGGTGATGAAATGATCTCGGCTGAAAACTCCAAAGAGTTGATCCTGGTCGCCCGGGATACTGCCAGCCGAGAGTTTCGGGCTGAAGTGGAAATTCCCGACGAAGTGCAGGCACAGATTATCTCTGAAATTGCCAACTCAGTGGAACTCGAACTTCCGGGTAACGCCCTTGGTTATTTCAGCCACAGGCTGAGAATAGTATCGGGAGATGGTCGTGTCGTAGAGTTTGGGATCATGAACAAACGGATGCTTGTGAACAAGGAAGAGACGCGCGGCATTCTGGTTCCGCCGAGCCTACGGATGTTTTTGCAATAAACCATGACTGGAACTTCGAATTAGGCATGGAAACTAGCGTAGCAACTCCGATATTCCTATTGCAGTCATAACGCATCTCGCCTGCCGCCCGGCGTCACGTCCACCATGCGCTGGTACTCCTCGGGGGTCATGGCGGAGGGCAGGTTGATGTTGACCTGCACGTTGGTGCTGCCGCCCTCGGGGGCCTCGCCCTCGCGGTAGGCGTGGCGGGCCTTGAGCGCGAAGATCACCGCCGTCACGTTCCCCTCCATCGCCAGCTCGTGGAGCTCGGCGACCAGTTTGTCATGCTCGTTGGCCCGGCCCCGGTCCAGCGCCTCCTGCACCTCGGGCTGGCGCTGGCGGCACCCCATGAAGGCGTCCTTGCCCATGCGCAGCGCCTTGGCGATGGTCGCGACGGCCACACCGCGCTCGGCCAGCTCCTCCACGACCTTGAGGCCCCGGCGTCCAACGCGCCACTCGCTCTTGCCCGCCGCGTTCACTACCCGCCGGGCCGGTATCTCAGGCGCTTGCTCCATCGGCCTCCCCCCTCATCTCATTGGCGACCCGCTGGACCACTGACTTACCCACCCGCAGCTCGCGGGCGATCTTGTTGATGCCGAGACCCTGCGCCCGCAGCGACCGGATGGCCTCGCAGGTGCCGTCGCCGGTCGGGGGCCGCCCGATGTGGCTGCCGCGCAGCCGGGCGCGGGCGAGCCCGGCCTTGGTCCGCTCCACCACCATGTCGCGCTCAAAGGCCGCGAACACCGACGCCATGCCCAAGAGGGCGCGGCCCGCCGGGGTGGTGGTGTCCACGGCTTCGCGGTCAAGGTAGAGGTCGCAGCCGATCTGGCGCAGCTCCTCGAACAGCCCTGCAAGCCCATGCAGGCTCCGCCCGAGGCGTGAGACATCGACGGCGGCGATCAGGTCAAACCGGCGGCGGCGCGCATCGGCCACCATCGCCTCCATCGCGCTGCGCGCACCCCTCGGGGCAACGCCGGAGGCGGTCTCATCATAGGTCGCCACAACGTCCCAACCCGCGCGCTCGGCCACCTCCCGGAGCCGGATGAGCTGGTTCTGGGTGGTCTGTTCGCCCGTGCTGACGCGGGCATACAGGGCGGCGCGGCGGGGTCTGTCATTCTCCATTTCTCGGGCTCCTTGGGCTCGGTGCAAGTGCAGGAACGTACCGTGAACGGTGTGCGGCCGTCTAGCCCGGGAAGGGTCCGGTTGGCGGGCCGGTTTCTTGTTGCCGCGCGGGTCCAGCGTTTGTGGGGCTTTTCGGGTGGCGCGCGGATACCCCTTTCCGGGCGGGCACCGCTGGCGTGGACTTATCCCCGGTCAGAGATTGGCTTTCCCTTTTATGCAGCGGCAGGCGCGTGTTGCTGTATCCCCCTGCCCAAGGGAGCCCGGGCGAGGTCATCTAGACGGTCATCAGGGTCCGGCGTGAACCGTCTAGGAACCGTCTATAGCGTAACCGCATGTAATCTCTCTCTATTCTTCTCTAGATAGACGGTTAGACGGTTAGCCGGGGGAGGAGCCGGGAGCCCGGGGCAGGCCCCGCCCCCTGAATCCGGAGGCCTCGGCCCGGGGAAGCGGGATCCAGCGTCTAACCCGGCTAACCGTCTAGCAGCGCAGATCGCGCCACGGTTTCAGGCAGTTAGCCCTAGACGGCATTTAGACGGTTTCACCGACCTAGACGGTTAGAAGGGCATCTCTGGGTCCGGCTCCACGCCTACGCCGCGCACCACGTCCCAGTCGGCATCTTCGCCCTCGCCCCAAGCAAC
>JBCBZG010000053.1:0-2107 GCA_039815465.1 Pseudomonadota bacterium | reverse complement strand
TGAAGGCGTCACTCAGAAACGGGACCTCCGCCCCCTCAAACTCAAGCCGGAATGTGGCTGTGTAAGGCCCCAAACGGTGCGCGACCTGCGCCAGCGGGCCACGGGTTTGCAGGGACTCTCCGCTGAGGAAGGTCAGGATCGACCAATCGCCACCAACCACAGCCAACGCAGGCTGGTCCGGTACGGCCAGCGTGATCGGGGCGTCGTTGGTCCAGACCGCCGGAACCGCAGGGCCGCCCGTCGGCAGCTCCAGCACCCGCGCGCCCAGACCCATGGTGACCGGTGAAATCGACGGGGTCACGGCCATGGCGCGCACGGTAAAGGGCACGACAGGCCCCTCAATCCCCGGCGTAAAAAACGCCGCCCGGACCCTATCCGCAGCAGCAAACCGGGCCTGAACCCGGGCCGACAGGAAATCAGGTGCAGAGGCGGCCAACTTCTCCATCTGCCCACCGTAGCCAAACACCGCACCAAACCCGACGCCCACCGGCGGGCCCCCCGGCACACAGCGCGTGCGATCAAGGGCAACCAACTGCGCGTCGACAAATGCGGGGGCAAGCACGTCCTCCACCTGACCGACCAACCGAACGACAGGGGCGGGCACCGCGTCCCCCAGATCAAGCGCCTGACCAAGCGCCCCCTGCCCGCTTGCTGCCACGTCCCCGGCACGTCCCAAAGCGGCCAAAACAGCGTCCAGCGGACGGCCCCCTTGCGCGCCCTCCAGCAAGGCATGCCAAGAGGCAAAGGGACGCTCGACCAAACCCGCCTGAACCAGCATACCCCCATCAGGTGAGAAATTTCCTATATTTTTCAAAGCCTTAGATGAAAACTCGCTCAACCGAGTCTCTCGATCCACCACCCCTGCCAAACCCACCAACGGGGACGCACCCGGATCAGCCAGCAGCGCCATATTGGCGCCGGGATCGACCAAGGCCACGCGGTCCAACATCACCGACCACGCCCGCTCAAAATCACGCCCGTAAAGGGCATGCACCTCCGCCGACAACGCGGCATCCGACACCAAGGGCTGGGCCGCGACACCCAGAACCCAGGCATCCATCTCCAACTGCGCGGCGGCATCGCCGACTGCAGGCTCAAAAAACCCCCAATAGCCCTCAAAGGTGAACACACCCGGCACACTCAACGAAGCCAGAGGGCGGCCATCCACAGCTGCCAGCTCAACGCCGGGCAGCGCCTCGGCCAGCCGCCAGGCAGGCAACGTCCCGGCCTGCGCGCGGATCGCACCATAGGCACGGGCCGCCGGGGGGACATCGGCAATGGCTTCACGTACCCGCGCGATCAACGCGCCATTCGCCGCCACCAAGGGGGTCACACGACTGTCCAGCTCCAGCATCGCCGCCAGATGCGCATTAACCGCGCGATACTCCGCATCGGCCCCGGCATAGCCCTCGGCCCAGCTTTGGGCAAAATAGGACTGAATGGCCAAATCATCCTCGCGCCCATCCTGTTCCTTGGCGAGCAGGATATAGACCTTGAGCGCGCGATAGGCGTCGTCCTTGCGATCTTCGGCCAGAAACGCAGCCAGATCATTTTCGACCTGCAACATCATGCGCGGACGCAACAACTGTTCCAGACTGTCGGAATAGGCCTGCACCGCCGCCCCGCGCAACGCATCACGACGCGACAGCCCCACATCCTCGTACACCTCTTGCGGCCGGGGATTGGCATAGCCCGCGGGCATCGCACGCATCGTGTTCAGCGCAGGCAACAGGGGCCGCGTGGCCGCATCTTCAATCCGCTGCGGGCCCAGATAGGACGCGGCCCGCTGCTGATAGGCCTGCGTTTGGCCCGCAACCTCGCGCACCAGCGTCGCATTGCTCCAGAAACTATAGGCCAGAACCCCCATAACAGAGACGCTTGCAACCCCAATCGCCGCCTTTCCGAACCCGCGGGCAATGGCGCGACGCACCACGCGGCCCCGGTCATATCCGACCCAATCCCGTTCGGCAAAAACCACTTTGGTCAGCAGATCGTGCAGAAAGTAACTGCGCCCCTTGCCCGACAGGAAACCGGTGCCCATGCCCCCTGCCCCATCGCCCTGCATCGCGCCCAGCACCTGATCAATCGGCGTGCCGTCCTGCGTGCC
>JBCBZG010000047.1:0-5684 GCA_039815465.1 Pseudomonadota bacterium | reverse complement strand
GATCCGCTGCTTTTGTCTGCCGTGGGCGGGCGCGCCTAAGACTTGCCAAAGGCCCCGCCGCGCGCCACCTATCGCCTATGGATGATCAAACCCGCCTCGAGCTTGAAGCCGCCGCCTTTCGCCGCCTCCGCCAGCACTTGATGGAGGACAGGACGGATGTGCAAAATATCGACATGATGAACCTGACCGGGTTCTGCCGGAATTGCCTGTCCCGCTGGTATCAAGAGGCCGCCAACGCGCGCGGGATCGAGATGTCGAAGGATGAGGGGCGCGAGGCGTTCTACGGGATGCCGTTTTCGGAATGGAAAGCCACGTACCAGACCGAAGCCAGCGCCGCGGCGACTGCCGCGTTCAAGGACAGCCATAGCTAGCCAGGATTTTCCGAAGAAAATCCTAGGAGCCTTTTCTTCGGAAAAGGCTTTGACGCGCGTGCAAGGACGGCGCCCAAGGCACCCCTTTAGCGCTTGCGGCCTGGTCGCGCGGGTGGCTCAGAAAAGCTCGGCGCGAGGTCGGCAAAGAGATCACCCGTGTCCCCGTCGCCGCTGGGACGGTCATAGCGCGTCATCCAGCGCGCCGTGGGGGCGAGGAATCCGCTCGGCTGCCACGCGAAATAGCCGAGCGCGCCTGCACAGGGGATCGGCCTGCACATGGCCGCGTTGTCCAGCACGAGCCCCATGGGCCCGCCGAACCATGGGCTGTCGCTATCGCTCACGATATCCACCACATCTACGGCTCCGATGATGGCCCCGCGCGCCAGCTCGGTCGGGTGCGGGCAGCGGACCCCGTGACGATGGAGCCGCCAGTGCCCCCAGCGGAACTCCTCCTCTTTCACACCCGCGGCGGCATGGATCGCAACGCGGCGGCAGGTCATCTGCCCTGCCCGGATCGCGCCCTGGGTGCGGTTCTCGATGCGCTTGTGTCCGGCCACGATGGCCCAGGCCCAAGGCTGGCGCACGGACAAGGCGATTGGTGGCAATTCCATACCCGCAAACGTAATGCGCCGCCCGCGAGCGCCCAGGGAGTGTGCCGGGTGATTTGCACGGAGTCTTGCCGCGGTTTTTTGGGAGCATTGTCGGGGGTTGCGCTGCAAAGCCCGGCGCGGTCTAAGCCCGCTATGGCAACCCTCAGCGATGCATCCGCGGCCCAGGCCAACCGCAAAGGCGCGGCGCTCATGGTGGGCTCCATGACGGCCTTTACCGTCAACGACGCCTTTATGAAGGCGCTGGGTACCGAATGGCCGGTGTTCCAGTCCCTCTTTATCCGCGGAATATTCGCCATCGTGATCATGGTGGCGCTGGTCGTTATCCTCAAACAGTGGCCGCGCCGGGTCTCGCGCGCGGACCGGCTCTGGGTCGGTATCCGCACCGGGTCGGAGGCCTGCGCTGCAGGGCTCTTTATCACCGCGATCTTCAACATGCCCTTGGCGGAGGCGACGGCCATCCTCCAAACACTGCCCCTCACGGTCACGCTCGCAGGCGCGCTTTTCTTGGGGGAGCGTGTGGGCTGGCGGCGGTGGCTTGCGATCTGCGTGGGCTTTGTGGGCGTGCTCCTCATTGTGCAACCGGGCGCGGCGGGCTTCACCATCTATTCGCTCTACGCCGTGGCCGCGGTCCTGCTGATCACCCTACGCGACATGGCCGCGCGGCGCATGTCGGCGCAGGTGCCCAGCCTCTTTGCCGCCCTGATCGGCGCGGCGGGCGTGATGCTCGCCGGGGCCATCGGATGCACGGTGGAGGTCTGGGCCCCGCTGACACCAAGCGCGGCCTGGGCGCTCTCAGGCGCTGTCCTGACGATCTTTATCGCCTACTTCTTCTCCGTCTCGGCGATGCGCTTTGGCGACATCGGGTTTGTGGCGCCCTACCGCTATACGTCGCTCGTCGTGGCGCTTATCTTGGGCTATACGGTCTTCGGGGAGGTCCCGTCGCCCATCACGCTACTTGGCGCAGGGCTGATCGCCGCCACCGGGCTCTATACCCTCTTTCGGGAGCGTCAGGTCCGGGCCTGACGCGCGCATTTTGGGCAATGCGAGCCCACACCCACATGGGTGCCGCGCGCGCCATCCGACGCTGTTGACAAGCAATCCGACTCTGCGTAGATCGCGCGCACCTGGGAAAACGCCCCGGGTTACAGGATTGGAATGGTCACGATCCGGACCGACGAGCGGTCTCGATCCTCTGAATGCCACCGCGCCTCTCTCCTAAGGGAGAGGTCTGCGGCTTTTGCGCTTGTCGGGGACGCCCGCCAGGCCTTTGAAACGGAACCCCGGCGGGCCGCCCGCCAGCACATGTGATAAGAACGGGAAATACGCCCAATGCCAACGATCCAACAGCTGATCCGGAAGCCCCGGCAGCCAAAAGTCAAACGCTCCAAGTCCATGCACTTGGAACAGTGCCCTCAGAAACGCGGCGTGTGCACACGCGTCTACACCACGACCCCGAAAAAGCCGAACTCGGCCATGCGGAAAGTGGCCAAGGTACGTCTGACCAACGGCTTCGAAGTGATCAGCTACATCCCGGGTGAAAGCCACAACCTGCAGGAGCACTCGGTGGTGCTGATCCGCGGCGGTCGTGTGAAAGACCTTCCGGGCGTTCGCTACCACATCCTGCGCGGTGTGCTCGATACTCAGGGCGTCAAAGATCGCCGGCAGCGTCGTTCGAAATACGGCGCGAAGCGTCCCAAGTAAGAAGGATTATAAGGTATGTCTCGTCGCCACGCTGCTGAGAAACGCGAAGTCCTCCCTGACGCCAAATACGGCGACAAGGTGCTGACAAAATTCATGAACAACCTGATGAAAGACGGTAAAAAGTCGATCGCAGAGAGCATCGTTTACGGCGCCCTCGACCGGGTTGAAAACCGGGTGAAGCGCGCGCCGGTGGAAATCTTCCACGAAGCGCTCGACAACATCAAACCCGCCGTGGAAGTCCGCTCCCGCCGCGTGGGTGGTGCGACCTACCAGGTCCCCGTCGAAGTGCGCCCCGAGCGTCGTGAGGCCCTGGCGATCCGCTGGCTGATCACTGCCTCCCGGAACCGCAACGAAAACACGATGGAAGAACGCCTCGCAGGCGAGCTGCTGGACGCCGTACAGTCCCGCGGCACAGCCGTGAAGAAGCGCGAAGACACCCACAAAATGGCCGACGCGAACAAAGCGTTCAGCCATTACCGTTGGTAACAAGCGATGGCCGATAACGTCACAAACGAACTTCTGTTGGAACATCTCAAGGCAATCCGGTCTGAGATGTCCGAGGTTCGTGCGCGGCTTTCGTCGGTCGAAAACGAGATGCGTGCAGTCAAGGGTCACCTTGCGGTTCTCATTCAGGCTGACCTTGGTCGGGATGAGCGCATTGCGAACTTTGAAATCCGCCTGGACCGGGTGGAGCGACGTCTTGAGATTTCAAATGGAGGCGAGGGCTAGTCCCTCTCTAGGAGCAAACGATGGCACGCGATTATCCTCTCGAACGCTACCGTAATTTTGGCATCATGGCTCACATCGATGCAGGTAAGACCACCTGCTCGGAGCGGATCCTGTATTACACCGGCAAGTCCCACAACATCGGCGAAGTCCATGACGGCGCCGCGACCATGGACTGGATGGAGCAGGAGCAGGAGCGTGGCATCACGATCACGTCCGCTGCGACGACCACGTTCTGGGAACGCACCGAAGACGGCAAAACGGCCGACACCGAAAAGCACCGCCTGAACATCATCGACACGCCCGGCCACGTGGACTTCACCATCGAAGTCGAACGTTCGCTGGCGGTTCTCGACGGCGCGGTGTGCGTGCTCGACGCCAACGCAGGTGTTGAGCCCCAGACCGAAACGGTGTGGCGTCAGGCCGACCGGTACAAGGTTCCGCGGATCGTCTTCGTCAACAAGATGGACAAGATCGGCGCCGACTTCTTCAACTGCGTGAACATGATCGAAGACCGCACCGGCGCCGTCGCTGTGCCCGTGGGCATTCCGATCGGCGCAGAGACGGAGCTTGAGGGCCTCGTCGACCTCGTGACCATGCAGGAATGGGTCTACGCGGGCGAAGACCTCGGCGCGACCTGGGAAAAGCGTGAGATTCGCGCCGAGCTTCAGGACATGGCCGCCGAGTGGCGCGAAAAGATGATCGAAGCTGCTGTTGAGCAGGACGATGACGCCATGGAAGCGTATCTCGAAGGCAACGAGCCTGACGTGCCAACGCTTCGTGCGCTGCTGCGTAAGGGAACGCTCAACATGTCCTTCGTGCCCGTGCTTGGCGGTTCTGCTTTCAAAAACAAGGGTGTGCAGCCGCTGCTCAACGCTGTGATCGACTACCTGCCGAGCCCGCTCGACGTGGTTGACTACATGGGCTTTAAGCCCGGCGACGAGAACGAAGTCCGTAACATTGCGCGCCGCGCGGATGACGACATGGCGTTCTCCGGCCTAGCGTTCAAAATCATGAACGACCCCTTCGTGGGCTCCCTGACCTTCGTCCGGATCTATTCCGGCACGCTGGCCAAAGGCGACAGCATGCTCAACTCCACCAAGGAGAAGAACGAGCGTGTGGGCCGCATGATGATGATGCACTCCAACAACCGCGAAGAGATCGAAGAGGCCTTCGCCGGCGACATCATCGCGCTTGGTGGGCTTAAGGACACGACGACCGGTGACACGCTCTGCGCGAAAAACGACCCTGTCGTGCTCGAAACGATGACGTTCCCCGATCCGGTGATCGAAATCGCCGTGGAGCCCAAGACGAAGGGCGACCAGGAAAAGATGTCCGCAGGTCTCGCGCGCCTTGCCGCCGAGGACCCGTCCTTCCGCGTCGAAACGGATCAAGAATCCGGCCAGACGATCATGAAGGGCATGGGCGAACTTCACCTCGACATCCTCGTTGACCGCCTCAAGCGGGAATTCAAGGTCGAGGCAAACATCGGTGCACCGCAGGTGGCCTATCGCGAAACCATCGGCCACGAGGTCGAACACACCTACACCCACAAGAAACAGTCGGGTGGGTCGGGTCAGTTCGCTGAGGTCAAGCTCATCATCACGCCGACAGAGCCGGGCGAAGGCTACTCCTTCGAGAGCCGTATCGTTGGCGGTGCCGTGCCTAAGGAGTACATCCCGGGCGTCGAAAAAGGCATCCAGTCGGTGATGGACAGCGGTCCGCTCGCAGGCTTCCCTGTGATCGACTTCAAGGTGGCGCTCATCGACGGTAAGTTCCACGACGTGGACTCCAGCGTTCTGGCGTTCGAAATCGCAGCGCGCATGGGCATGCGCGAGGGCATGAAGAAAGCTGGCGCTAAGCTGCTTGAGCCCGTGATGAAGGTCGAAGTGATCACGCCGGAAGAATACACCGGCGGCATCATCGGGGATCTGACATCTCGCCGCGGCCAGGTGTCTGGCCAGGACACCCGCGGCAACGCCATCGCCATCGACGCTATGGTGCCGCTGGCAAATATGTTCGGCTACATCAATACTCTGCGCTCCATGTCTTCGGGCCGCGCGCAGTTTACGATGCAGTTCGATCACTACGATCCGGTTCCGGCGAATATCAGCCAGGAAATCCAAGAGAAGTACGCATAACCGGGGCGGCGGGCTGAAGCCCGCCCTACCCATCACCTGTAGGCCGGGCTTGAGCCCGGCACCCCTGAGAGGAGGCCTGTTATGGCGAAGGAAAAGTTTGAGCGCACGAAGCCGCATGTGAACATCGGCACGAT
>JBCBZG010000031.1:0-48832 GCA_039815465.1 Pseudomonadota bacterium | reverse complement strand
ATCGTGCCGATGTTCACATGCGGCTTCGTGCGCTCAAACTTTTCCTTCGCCATAACAGGCCTCCTCTCAGGGGTGCCGGGCTCAAGCCCGGCCTACAGGTGATGGGTAGGGCGGGCTTCAGCCCGCCGCCCCGGTTATGCGCGGCGACTTATTGCGTCATTCAGAGAAAATCAACAGGCTATTGGGGCAGCTCAGAGGACGGTTCCGCCGACGCCTCGCCTGCCGCTTGCAGCGTGCGGGAGCCGTCAAACCACGGCTGTTCACGCAGCCAAGATTCGACCCGTTTGGCGGCGTTGGCGGCCAATTCAGCCATCTGCGCTTCTTTGTCTTTGGTCAGGCCGGAGCCAAAGACATTGCCTGCAGACACTGTCTCCAGCACGGTGAACTGCACGAGCTCTTTGGTCAGCAGCTCGCCGCTTTCCACATCGCCCACATTCACAGAAAAGATCAGCGCTGATTTTGGCGACAGCACCACCGGCACGCCTGGTTGGGCGAGCACGTATCCTTCGACCAGAAAGCCGATATGGTAGGGCCGCGCGCCCGAAAACCGGCGGAAGTTCTGCTCGAATGCCGCGGTCATGGCGGCCTCCCATTCCTCGGGCGTGGCTGTGCGTGACACAGGTCCTTGTGTCAGCGATGGCGACACGCGGGGCAGGAGGTCGCCCAGCCGGAAATCGCCGATGGGGTCGGGGGCGGTTTCGAGTTCGGTCGTGGCGCAGGCACTGAGCAGCGCAGCAGCCGCAACGATGGCGATAAAGATACGGCCCATGTCTGTGTCCTTCCCGAGCTCAGCGTCCGGCTTAGGGGGTTTCTGCGCATATGTTGCGCAGGGCGCTCCAGTCTTGTGCTGTGATGACTGGCTCAGAAGATTGCAAGTCCTCTGCACCCTCACGCGCGGCAGCGATCCGCGTGCTCAGCGACGGATGTGCCAGGAATTGCGCGGCGAGCCCGTCCGGGTCGCCGTGTTGGGCGAGCAGCCGCTCAAAGAACGTCGCCAAGGCCTCCGCCGGGATGCCTGCCTCTTGGAGCGTGGCGGTTGCAAAGGCATCGGCGTTCGCCTCCGCCTCTTGCGAGTAGTCGGCGGCGATCATCTGATTGGTAAGAAAAAGCAGGAGCGCACCGCCCGCAAAGTCACCAAACAGGAGACCCAGCACCCCCACCGACCCGACGGAGCGGAGCGCGATGCGCGATGGGTCGCGGTTGATGACGTGGCCAACCTCGTGGGCAAAGACGGCTGCGACCTCATCTGCGGTTTCGGCCTCCTCAATCAAGCCGCGCATCAGGACGACGATGCCGCCGGGCAGTGCGAAGGCGTTGATCATGGGGTGGTCGAGCACAAACACGGACAATTCGACGTCGCCCAGGCCGTCTGGGAACAGCCGCTCCTCCATCGCGGTGAGCGCAGCGCGGCCTGCCGCCCCGTCGCAGGTCGCCACCGGGCTTACGCCCGTCCGGTCGAGCGCGACACGGATGTCTTCGAGCACGGTTTCGCCAAGCGCGCGTTGACCCGAGGCCGGTAATACCGTCGCCAGATTGTTGGCCAAGAGCGGGATGAGCACAAAGATCATCAAGGCCACGGACGCTACCGCTGCGCTGCCCCAGATTGCCAAGCGCGCCTTTCCCGTCACGGGGGCAGGCTGCCACAAGTGGCTCGCCCGCGTTTGCAGCACGTGTCGGTCCCCGGGCGTGGTCAACAGTAGCCGCTGCGTTGCGTTCGAGGTTAAGCGTAGCGCTAGGACATCCTCCCCCGCTTGGCCCGGCACCCGGCGGATATCGTCGAGCGGCCAGGAAAAGGCCGGGCCCGGCTGCGGTGGATTGACGGGGGGCAGATCATCGCCCGTCGTGGGAGGGCCGGGGTCCGGGGGCGCAGGCTCGAACCCCATGAGCGTGCCCGATGTCTCATCAATGCGCAGCGCGACCTTGCGCAGCTCCGCCCCCTCCCCGTCGAGAAAGAGCCCCCGCCCTTCGAACCGGTCCCGCACGGCGCCAACGCGCACCATTGTCATATCGCGGCCCCCACATCGAGCGCCTCGGCGAACCCGCCGGCCTCCTCACTGTCGTCGCGGGCGCGCTGGCGGATCTGCGTGATATGCCCCGCGCCTTTGATGCGCAGCGTGGACGCGTAGTGTTTCCATGTGGGCATAATCAAAAAGACATGGGTGAAGATGTTCCAGATCAGGAACACGAGGAAGTAGAACAGCGCCCCGAGCGCGATCGTGAACCACTGCGGCAGTTGAGCGGCGAGTTCGAGGTTTTCAAACATCACCTCCGGCTCGTCAAAGAGATTGCCACTGGCCGCAAGCGTCGCCACCGCGATAAGCAAGATCACGATCCCCACAAAGAACACGCTGACGGTCGCCACATAGCGCAAGAGGTTCCCCAGGACCGTAATCAGAACGATCCGGCCCACGCGCGGCTGGGGGTCGAGCTGCGTCTCCCCCACGCTGAGCTGGGCCACGAGCAGGCGGCGCCCGACGACGGAGTAGTAGATTAGCCCAAAGAGGAACCAGGGGATTGCCACCACAAAAAGCCGGGCAGCGGTGGGGAGCGTGTCGGATAGGGCGACGTTTTCGAATTCGGTGATATCAAACTCGTTGGCGAGCGCCATGATCTCCTCCCGGACGAGGACGGACGCTAGGATCATGAGCGCCACGGCGAGCAGGATATGGATGAACGCAGGATAGAGCAGAAAGAGCCCGCCCGATTGCGACAAGCGCTTTGTGCCAAACCACATGCGGTTGTGCCGGTAGCGCGCGAGGGCGAAGCGCATGCAGGGGTGCCAGAGACCCAGGGTAACGATCGTGAGCACCCAGTGCAGGCACGCGCGCAGGGCGTAGCCCCACGCGCCGGGCTCCAGCCCGAAACGGATGCCCATCCAGCGGGTGCGGGCCATCAGGTACCTCTCTGCTCGGTAGGTGGCGTAAAACCAGATTGGCACGAGACCCAGCAGCGTGAGCGCATAGGCCAGTTGTGGCTGGGCCAGCAGCGAAAAGCTCGCGAACATCAAAAGCAAGTTCACGATGCCGATGTAGAATGCCAGGATCACAACTGCGACGAGGAAGCCCAGCAGCTTTTCATAGGGGGAGCCCGTGTATTCCAGCGGCACACCGCCGGGGCGGATCGCGCTCCAATACCATTGCCGGATGCGCGTGCGGGCCCAAAAGCGGTAGAAGCCCAGCGTCAGGATCGTGAGTACGCCGGTCCACAGCGCGATGCCAAAAAGCTTGCCGCGGTCGCCGGACCAGCTGGTGCCCCAGGTCGTGTCGCTAGGTGAATGTGTTGTCGCGTGGGAAGCCGCGAGGTGCCATCCGTCCCGTTCCTGCGCGCTTGCCGATCCATTCGTCGAGCTCGGGTCTTGCAACGGTGCGCGTACGGCCTGCGGGGTCTCGCCAGCTGAGGCCCTCTCCCAAGGTGAAGGTGATGACATCGCTCAGGCCTCCATCCTTGTACTTTTGCAACCGCACGCCTTTGCCACGCGCCATTTCTGGCAGTTCCGCGAGGGGGAAGACCAGCACTTTCCGATTTTCGCCGACGCATGCGACACTGTCACCCGCGACAGGTTTGCAGACCAGCGCGCGCACGGGCGCGCGGACGTTCAGCGCCTGCTTGCCGGATCGTGTTTGCGCGACCACCTCGTCCTCGTTCACGATGAACCCATCGCCCGCGGTGGAGGCAACCATCAGCCGCCCCCCCGGACGGTGGATGAAGAGCGAGATAATCTCCGCCTCGTTGGGCAGGTCGACCATAAGCCGGAGCGGTTCGCCCATGCCGCGCCCACCGGGCAGGTTCGCGGCAGAGAGCGTGTAGAACCGCCCGTTTGACGCGAACGCCATGATCCGGTCCGTCGTTTCCGCGTGAAAGATGAACCGCCCTTCATCGCCGTCGCGGTACTTGAGCTCGCGGGTCAGGTCGATATGTCCCGACATCGCCCGCACCCAGCCCATTTTGGAGCAGACGACCGTCACGGGCTCCCGCTCGATCATCGCCTCCAGCGGGACTTCTTCGACCTCCTGTGCCTCGGCAAAGGTGGTGCGCCGTGCGGTGAGGTTTTTGTCTTTGCGGAAGCGCGCGCGGGTCTCGCGTAGCTCCTCGGCGAGCCGTTTCCATTGCAGGTCGTCGGTGGCCACGAGCGCGCGCAGTTCGGCACGCTCGGCCTCCAGCGCCTCTTTCTCGCGGACGAGCTCCATTTCTTCGAGCCTGCGCAGCGAGCGCAGGCGCATGTTCAGGATCGCCTCGGTCTGCGTCTCCGTCAGCGCTGGGTCCGGCTCCAGCGGCAGGCCGAGCGGGCTCAGGTAATCCTCCTCATCGCGGGCGCGGGGGAATTCGCGGTCCCAGTCTTCGGCCATGAGCGCGGCTTTGGGGTCGTCATCGTAGCGGATGATGTCAATGACGCGGTCGAGGTTGAGGAAGGCGATGATAAAGCCTTCGAGCACTTCGAGTCGGTGGTCGATTTTCTCCAGCCGGTGCCGGGTACGGCGCAAGAGCACCTCGCGCCGGTGGTCGAGGAAGGCGCGCAGCACTTCCTTGAGCGAACACACCTTGGGCGTGACCCCGTCGATCAGCACGTTCATGTTCAGGCTGAACCGCGTCTCTAGGTCCGAATGGCGGTAGAGCATCCCCATGAGCACGTCCGGGTCCACGTTCTTGGATCGAGGTTCGAGCACAATGCGGATGTCGTCGGCGCTCTCATCACGCACATCGGCGAGGATCGGCACCTTTTTGGTCTGAATAACCTCCGCTAGCTTTTCGATCAGCTTGGACTTTTGAACCTGATACGGGATTTCGGTGACCACGAGCTGCCACTGACCGCGACCCAGATCCTCCCGCTCCCACCGGCAGCGCAGGCGGAAGGAGCCGCGCCCGGTGCGGTACGTTTCTTCCATGCTGGTGCGCGATTCGACGACGATGCCGCCTGTGGGAAAATCCGGCCCCTGAACATAGTCCATAAGCGTGTCATCGCGAGCGTTCGGCGCCTTGATGAGGTGGAGGCACGCGCCGATCAGCTCATCGAGGTTGTGAGGCGGGATGTTTGTAGCCATCCCCACGGCGATCCCCGCCGCGCCATTGGCCAGGAGGTTGGGATAGGACGCCGGAAGCACCTCCGGCTCCTGCAAGCGGCCATCGTAATTGTCGCGGAAGTTGACGCTGTCCTCGTCGAGACCTTCCAACAGGGCCTCGGCGTAGACCGTCAGCCGCGCCTCTGTATAGCGCGACGCCGCCGGGTTATCGCCGTCGATGTTGCCGAAATTCCCCTGCCCGTCCACCAGCGGGTAGCGGACGGAGAAATCCTGCGCGAGGCGCGCCATGGCGTCATAGATCGCGCCGTCGCCGTGGGGGTGGAAGTCGCCCATCGTGTCGCCGGAAATCTTGGCCGATTTCAGAAACTTCCCCTCCGGCGTCAGGCGCAGTCGACGCATGGCATAGAGGATTCGCCGATGCACGGGCTTTAGCCCGTCGCGCGCATCGGGCAGCGCGCGGTGCATGATCGTGCTCAGCGCATAGGTCAGATAGCGCTCACCAATGGCGCGACGCAGCGGCTCGGCCACTTCGTTTTTCACGATATCGCTGTCTTCTTCGTCATCGGCCATAGATGTGGTGTAACGGTGTGCGAATTTGTCGTCCAGGGCAGGAATGGCTAAGAGCGTGGCGGAAATCGCGTGGCGTGGGGGTGACCAATTCGCCTATCTTCCCCTCGATTTTTGCGCTGGGTTTGGCGATTCCCGGCATGCAGACGACGAAAGGGACCGAACCAGTGTGGCGCCTTAGCTTTATGCTTTTTACCTTCGCGGCGCTCGCTGTGGCCTTCTATGAGCTCAGCGGTGGCTCTGACTTTGAGCCGCCCGCGCCGCGCGGGGCTGAGCAAAACGCCCTGCGCGCGAAAGTGGCGCAGGAGGAGATCGAGCTGCGCGACCGGTCCACCCAAGCCACAGAGGTGGTGCTGACCACCGAGGAGGAGCTGGAGCCCGCGCTGATCGGACTGCCCACGCTCGAAGACGTCGCCGAGGCCGCCGAAGAGGGCGCGCGCGGTGTGCTGCAAGACGCCGTGACGCAAACCGTTGCAGCGCTGTTGGAAGAAGAGCCCGCCACCCTCGCCCCGCCCGCCGATTTGCGTGTCGTCACGGGCGACCGCGTGAACATGCGCGCTGGGCCCGGCACTGATTTCGGCGTGATCACGCAGCTCGTCCGCGGGCAAGAGGCAGAGGTGCTCCAGGACCCCGGCACGGGCTGGGTCGAAATCCGCGTCAGCACCTCGGGCGAGGTGGGCTGGATGGCAAACTGGCTTATGGAGCCGGTGAACTGATCCCTTGATCCCTTGGGCCGACCGCGCCATGTCACGCCGTGACAAGGGCGAAAACCATGACAAAATCCATTCTCATCACCGGGTGTTCCAGCGGAATCGGCTATGACTGCGCCCACCACTTGCGGGACGCAGGCTGGCGCGTGTTCGCCTCGTGTCGGCAGGAGGCTGATTGCGACCGGCTCCGCGCCGAGGGGTTCGAGGCCCCGCGCATCGACTATGAAGATGAGGCCAGCATCGAAGGCGGGCTCGCTGAGGTGCTTGCGGCGACCGGCGGCACGCTTGATGCGCTCTTTAACAACGGGGCCTATGCCGTTCCCGGCGCGATGGAAGACCTGCCGCGCGCCGCGCTGCGCCAAAATTTCGAGGCCAATGTGTTCGGCTATCACGATCTCACACGGCGCGTAATCCCGGTGATGCGCGCCCAGGGGCACGGGCGTATCCTCAACTGCTCCTCCGTGTTGGGGATTGTCGCGCTACGCTACCGCGGCTCCTACAACGCGACGAAATTCGCGCTCGAGGGCCTCACGGACACGCTGCGGCTGGAACTGCGGCGCACGCCCATCGATGTGATCTTGATCCAGCCCGGACCGATCACAAGCGACATTCGCCGTAACTCCATCCCGCATTTCGAGCGCTGGATTGACTGGAAAAACTCCGCCCGGCGCGAGACCTATGAAAACGTGCTGATGAAACGGCTCTACGACAACAGCGGCGCGGCAGACCGGTTCGAGCTTCCCGCGCGGGCTGTGTCAGAAAAAGTGCTCACCGCGCTGACCGCCAAACGCCCGGCGAGCCGCTACAAAGTCACCACGCCCACCTACCTGATGGCGGCGATGCGTCGCGTACTACCGCGACGTGTTTTGGACAATCTCCTTGCCAGAGCGTGAGGGCGCGTTAGCTCGCCGGTAAAGGAATATACGCATGCAAGAACCCCTCCTCGTTATCGCTATCCTGGCTGTCGTGCTCGTGGGCGTGATTTTGGCTTTTGGCATTGGCTCGTTCGCGCGCGGGGGCGAGTTCAACAAGAAACACGCCAATAAAATCATGCGCTACCGGATCGTGGCTCAGGCCGTTGCCTTGATGCTTATTTTGATCCTGGTCGCGTCTAGAGGGGGCTAACATGGTCGTTTTGTCAAAGATCTACACCCGCACCGGGGATTCCGGTGAAACCGCGCTTGGCAATGGCAGCCGCGTGGCCAAGCATTCCCAGCGCGTCAACGCCTATGGCACCGTGGACGAGGTGAACGCGACCGTGGGGATGGCGCGGCTCCATGCGGCGGGCGAAATGGATGTGCAGCTATCCGCCATTCAAAACGACCTTTTTGACCTCGGCGCGGATCTGTGCCGCCCGGACATGGAAAAGGACGCGGAGGCGGAGTACCCGCCGCTGCGCGTAACGGCGGCCCAAGTCGACCGGCTGGAGGCTGAAATCGACGCGATGAACGCTAAGCTCACGCCACTGCGCAGCTTTATCTTGCCCGGCGGGTCAGCGCTCGCGGCGCATTTGCACCTGTGTCGGACCGTTGCGCGCCGGGCTGAGCGTCTGTCGGTGGAGCTTGGCACGGTTGAAAGCGTGAACCCGGCGGGGGTTAAATACCTCAACCGGTTGAGCGACTGGTTCTTTGTGGCCTCGCGCATTGCCAACAACGACGGCGCCGATGACGTGCTGTGGGTCCCGGGCGCGAACCGCTAGGGGACGCCTTTGACCCCGCCCGCCAAGTGCCGCGTGCGGCGCGCTTAGCTGCGGTGCCTACGATGGCTCGGACGCCCGCTGGCCCAGATGGAATACTTGCGGTTTCGCTGGATCAGCGAGCGTTGGGTGGCGGGATAGGTCTTCTGTTGGGCTCATGACCTGGCGGATATCCATCCCGTCTCGCGCGGCGATGGACTGGAGCTCCGCGGTGAGCTCCGCGTCGGTCAGGTCCTCCCAAACGCGCGACTTTGGGATGAACCCGGCCTGGGCCAGAGACGCGCCTAGATCGGCAAACTTGATCTCTGATATCAGCTCCAACTGGGCGCTGCGCAGCCCTGACTTGGACCAAAGTCGCGCCATGCGTTCAAAGAGCTTCGCACCCCGGATGCCGAACCACTTGCTCTGCGCATGGAGGATGTACAGGTCCCGCGACTTTCGCCGCGCGATCAGGCCCACCTTCACATTGCGCTTCGCCCCGTAGTTCACGAGGTGAAAAAATGAGCCGTCAGGTCCCAATATCTGCTTCGCCCCGCGGTAATGGCGCAGCTGGTCGCGCCAGGAATGCTCCTGGGGGTGAAAGACCGTATAGCCCTCCTCCGCCAGAAGCGCCTCTAGGCGCTCCTCCCCTAGAAAGCGGCGCTGTTTGTCCTGGAACCGGGAGCGGGAGATATAGAGCTTGGGGCAGTTTACCGGCGGTAAATCGGTGCGAATGTGGTCTTTGATGAACTGCCGAAACTCTGGCGTGCCGAGCATGAGTTCGTGGAGCCCATTGCCCTGAGGGGCCACCACAAGTTCTTCTACCCGGTGGAACCCATCGAGCAGCTTGACGTCAAACGGCGCGTCCAGGATTTCGGCAAAGCTTTTGAAACTATTGGCCACTTCGTCGGCGGGCAGCGTGTAGACCGGGAAAAACACCACGCCCTTGACCGGCTGGTCCAAATGGTCGAGCGCCCAAAGTCGTGACAGTGTTTCGGTCAGAAAATGCCCGAAGTGCGGGTGGTAGCGCCCCCCGAAAAGCCACCGACCGGGGAGCTCTTGCACACGGCTCATGCGCGGGTGACCGCGGTCCTGTGTGGCGGCAAGCTTGGGCGTGACCCAGCTGACCGCGCCGGGCACCAGGCGCTTGCGGTGATCAAAGACCGCCGCGGGAAAGGTGTAACCGCTCGCGCCCTCCCGCTTTGCCATCACGGCGCCTGGCACCGTCTGGATCCCACCTGCCAAAGGCTCCGCCGGGTCAAAGTCGAGCGCGTCGGGAAAGGGCGTGACCGACAGCGCGTCCTCATTGATCGCGAGTTCCATCCGGGCGGACGATTTAAAGGTATAGACCTGCGCTTGGCGGCAGCGGGTGTCCTCCTGAAACCCGTTCCGCGCGAGGATATCGCGGCACTGGGCCGCGCCCGCGTCGCCATAAATCTGCGGATGAAGCTCCACGATGATGAGCTCCACCGCGCTCAGGTCCGCGGCAGCAAGAAACGCGAGCTCCGCCCCCTCAATGTCGAGCACGAGCGCGTTATGGGGAAACTCAGCTGTGAGATCGCTGTAGCGCAGCACGGGGACATCGACGGTCACGTCCTTGTCCGTCTGAGGCCGGAGCACGTTTGAGCCCATGAAGCTTTCACCGCTCAGGTGAAAAGGCAGCGACGCGGGTGCGTCTGGCTCTGTGACGACGAGCTGATTGAATACGGACGCCCGCGCGCTGATCCCGTTGGCCGCGTACATCGCCGTCACGTGGTCGATCAGATGCGGGTTCGCCTCAAAGGCGCGCAGCGCGATGCCCGGCTTGTTGACCGCAAGGATGGAGCCCACAACCCCTGCCCCAGCGCCAAGCTCCACCACCCGGTCGCCGTCCCGGACGTTGGCGAGCCCGGCCTCAATCTCCGGCCGCTCATAGGTGCCGCGGCGGATCATCTGGCGGTGGAGCTTGCTGAAATGTGGCGTGTAGAGGATTTTCGTGCCGTGAAGACCGCTATGGACGAGCGGCGCTTCGAGGTCGTCGGTGGGGGCGTTCATGGGGATCTCCCCTGCGTCATGTGTCGTGCCGAAAGCTACGGCACGCCCGCAGGTGATCAAAGGCAATTGTGGTGCGATCCCACAAAGGCGTCAGCGAAAGACCCGGTAATAGAGCCAGTCGGGCCAAAACTGGCTGACACGGAAGAGCCAGGAGAACACAGTGGGAAAGCTGCGCTTAAACCCGCCGAGCTTCATGTGGCTGAGAAAGGCTTGTGCCGCCTCCTCCGGTTCCATGATGAACGGCATGGAAAAGTCGTTCTTCTCCGTCAGGCGGGTTTTGATGAAGCCTGGATTGATGATCTGGACGTCGATGCCCGTGTCTTTGAGGTCGGCATACATCCCTTCGGCCAGGTACATGACCGCGGCCTTGGACGCGCCGTAGCCCACAGTGCGTGGCAGCCCCCGGAACCCCGAGAGTGACCCTGTCAGAACGATATGGCCGGCATCGCGCGCCGTCATCTGTGGCACCACAGCGCCAAGGACGCGGAAAGCGCCCATCATGTTGATTTCCACCATTTGGGTGGCTTTGTCTGCGTCCCATTCCGCCGCCGACATGGGCCAGTATACGCCCGCAAGGTAGACGATGCCGTCGATATCCCCGATCTCGGCGATAGCCGCATCGACGCTGGCTTGATCGGTCACGTCACAGGTGACGGCCCGGGCGGGCCCCTCAAGCTCCGCGACGAGGGTATCGAGCCGCTCTTGCGAGCGGGCGGAAACGATGAGCTCCGCGCCGCCCTTGCTCATGTCCACGGCAAGCGCGCGCCCCAGGCCTTCGGAGGCGCCTACGAGCCAATAGCGTTTTCCACGGATCTTGCGCATCACTGCTCCTTTGGACGCATCGTCGCCACAAGCTCGGCGACCTTGATACCAAACTTACGAAACTGCGAACGGTTCATTATTGTGCCGTTTTCGACCAGGTACATCCAGTCAGTGGTGCTGAGCACGTGACCGCCGCTCTCGTCCGGCAGTTTGATATTGTAGTTCAGCTGGACGGCGCTGCCTTGCTGCTTGCCCATGCCGGAGCCTACCAGATCGTCGGCGTCGGCCTTGATCGAGCCGTCATTGCCCAGCGTCAGCCGCCATTCTCGATCCTGGACGCGCCCGCTGTCGTAGCGGAACGTTTCCTTCATGATGCCGGTATTGCCCTCCCAATGGGCGTCGAAATCGGCCACGAAGCGTGATGTCACGCGGCCAGTGGGGCCGTAAATCACGCCCTCACACAGGATGGGGCCGCTCAGGTGCTGGCGGATGTCGAAGTGCGGGCCTTGGGCGGCGTAATCCTTTGGCGCTTGGGCCTTGAACGACCAAAAGCGCGCGACCGCCAGCGACGCGCCAACCACAAGCGCCGCCCCGATCAGTAGAAACGTCAGTTCCATATTTCTCTCCTAAATCTTCGTCAGATCGGTGCGCGCGAGAATCCAGATGGCAATGATCTTCAAGCCACAGGGAACCAGTGCGTATAGGATCGTCAAAAGTGCCAATGCCTCGGGGGGTTGTCGTGCGGACCCCGCTTCAAACCCCGAGGCGTCAAGAAGCGGTAGAAGTGCGATGGCGGCGAACGCCAACGTGAATTTCTGGACGAGGGACCACAGGCCAAAGCCTTGCCCTCCGTTAGGCGAAATAGCGGCCATTCGCGTCGAGAAAAGGGCCGGTAGCAAAACTAAATCCGCCCCGATGGTGGCCCCGGACGCTAAACACACCACAGCAAAGAGCCACACATCGCCGGGACCGAGCGTGAAGGCAAAGCCAAAGGCCGCGATTGCGCTGACCATGGCGGTCAGGAGAACGGGCTTTGCCCCGAACCGCTCCGCGGCCATTGACCAGAGCGGCGCGGTGAGCGCGCCGGCGAGGAAAAAGAGCACGAGCAGCGGCCCTTCCATCCCGGGGGCGGCAAGCTGGCTTTCAACAAAGAACAAAAACAGCGTCGACGACACCGCAAGCGGCGTGGCGTTCACCAGCGCCAGGATCAGGAGCCGCCGCGCCAGCGGGTCCCGCAAGATCGCGGCGCCGGTTGACGGCTCCGACGGGAGCTGGCGCGACCATTCTGGCGCCATGGCCAGCAGCGCCAGGATCACCACCGCTGCAAACCCATAGGCAAAGATCGCGAGCGGCGCATCGGAGGCGCCCATCAAAAGCGTCGGCGCCACTGCCGCGATGCAGACACCGAGAAGGGAGCCCCCCTCCCTCCAGGCGCCGAGGCGGACATGGCCGCCGCGGATCGTGCCCGCCTTTTGCACGCCTTGGGCGTAGAAGTTGATCGTCAGAAAACTGTAGCCGCTAAAGAGCGCGGTCATGGTGAGCGCGAACCAGGCCAGCGGGTGGATGGGGGGCACGACCGCAAAAAGCCCCACCATCGCCAGTGCCAACACGGCCCCGCCCAGCGCCACGCCGAGGCCCCGGCGCGGGCCGATACGCTCGCTCAACCATCCGAGGGCCGGGTCCTGGACGGCGTCAAAGAGCCTAAGGCCAAACAGCACCGCGGCGATGCCTGTGAGCGAGACGCCGTAGGTTTCAGCGTAAAAGGGCGGCGCGTAGATATAGATCGGCAACCCCGCCGCCGCGAGGATCGCCCCAAAGAGCGTATAGGCGGGGAGCCTGTCCCGCTGCGTGGGCGCTGCTGCGGTCATCACCGGGAGACCTCCTCCACCGGTGGGTCGGGCTGAGGGCGGTAGCGGACGCCCTTCCACCAAAGCTTGAGCGCCTGCCAGTGGATGAGCGCCAGCACCCGGCGCGACCCGAACGGGCGGCGCAGGGCCGCTCGCAGGATGCCGAGCGACGTGAGCGGCCGCCGCGGCCCCGACAGCGTCGCGATGAGCCCGCCGTTGCCCTGTTTGTAGTCGATGACGATGCTGATCCGGTCGGGCCGGATATCAAAGCGGAACGCATAGCCGCCTTCGACCGGCATAAAGGGCGACACGTGCATGAGCTTTGTCGCCTTCACCTCCACCCGCCGTGACAAAGGCCGGAGATCGTCGGTGTGGCACAGGTACGAATGTCGGTCGCCGAAGGTGTTCGTCACCTCTGCAATCACGACGGGGATGTCGCCCGCGGCGTCATAGCAGAGCCAGAACGATACCGGGTTGAACACATGCCCCCAAAAGCGCGGCTGCGCGAGGAGCTCGATCCGCGCGGGCGCTGGCAGGTCGTGCTGTGCGAGAACGTCCCGCACCCAGGCAGCACCGCGCCCCGACCCCGGCGCGCCGCCGTGGTCACTATCGTGGAGCGAGGCCACACCGCGCCCGTTGCGGCCAAAGAACCAGGGACGGCGCGGCGCGGCTTCCGCATCGAGGAGCACATAGTCGATCGAATACCGAAACGCGTTTTTGGTCGCGCCGCGGCGACCGTGAAAGGTCTGACCGGGGATATGCTCCACATTGGACACCGATGGCTTCCTACTGGGCGGCGATTTTCAGCGCCGCGCGCGCCTCGATCGCTTCGACAACGTCGACGGCGCTGGCGATACCGTCCTCGTGAAAGCCGTTCTTCATCCATGCGCCGCAGAACCAAGTGCCTTGGGTGCCGTTCATGGCGGCCACCGTTTTCTGTGCGGCATGGGCGGCGGCGTCAAAGACCGGGTGGCGGAATGTGTAGGTGTCGTGGATCAGCTCCTCCCGGATCGCTTTTTGAGAGTTCAGCGTCACGAAATAGTCCGTGGGCCCCGGGATCGTCTGCAAGAGGTTGATCCAATAGGACAGATCAATGACGTCGGTGTCGGGGCTCTCGGTGTAGTTCCACGCGGACCACACGGCCTTGCGTTTGGCCATAACGGCGGGGTCGGAATGGAGCACGGCCTCGTTTGGTTGGTAGCTCACATCGCCCAAAGCGGCGCGTTCCGCTGCCGTCGGGTCGGCGAGCAAGCGCAGGGTGTCATCGGAGTGGGTGGCAAAGATAACCTCGTCGAACTGTTCCCAATCTGCACCGAGGGTCTTGACCTCCACCCCGATGGGGGTGCGGCGCACGGCCTGGGTGGGCGCGCCCATGCGGATGTCGACGCCGGATGCCTGCATGCGCGCGCTCAAGCGGCGGACATATTCGACCGAGCCGCCTTTGACCGTGTACCACTGGTGCTGTCCGCCATCGCGCATCAGCCCGTGGTTGAGGAAAAAGTTCACCAGCGCGCGGGCCGGGAAATCCGCGACCTTTGTGGTGGGCGTGGACCAGATCGCGCCGGACATGGGCAGAAGGTAGTAATCGCGGAACCAATCGCCGAGCTTCATGACCGTCATCAGCTCGCCGATGGTCATCTCATCATCTTGCACGATCTGATCGGCGGAGTTCCCGAAGCGGATCATATCCGCGAGCATCTTGTAGAACTGCGGGCGCAGGAGATTGCGCTTTTGCGCAAAGATCGCCGAGCGGGCGAGGATGCCGTATTCGAACGTGCCGCCCCGGGCCGAACAGCCAAAGCTCATCTCTGACGGGATGATGGGCACGTCGAGGTCATGGAACAGCGCCGTCAGGTGCGGATACGTCTCGTAGTTGAAGACCAAAAAGCCGGTATCGACGGGCTGCTCCCCCACAAAGATCGTGCGCGCGTGGCCGCCCAGGCGCGGCTCTGCCTCAAACAGGACGATAGAATGGGACGACGCCAGAAGGTGAGCGGCGCTCATACCCGAGATTCCACCGCCGATGACCGCGATCCGCTTTTTCGCAGCCGCCCCTGATTCAAATGGCATATACGCGCCCTTTTCTTTTTGCAGTTCCAATGGGCTACGTCTCATCCGCGCCTGCGGATGACTTTGTTAATTTTCTTTTTTCCATGTGATCCAATCCGGGCAACCTAGCGTATAATGGCTATGTTGACGTCCGCTTCGCCAACTCAGGAAAAGGGTGCAAACCCCATCTCGGTGTCATATAATGTTGTCAATCGATTGACAACTTTAGCTGACACTCCAGATGGGAATGCTGACGTGAATGTCCAAGATCGCGTGACCGCGAACCCCTGGGTGGCAGAGATGAGAGCCATCCACGAACACCAAGATAGGGCCGCGTTTGCGGCTCTGTTCCGGCACTTCGCCCCACGGGTGAAAGCCTTTTTGATGAAATCGGGCGCCGATGGCGCGCTCGCAGAGGAGACGACGCAGGAAGTGATGGCCACGCTTTGGACCAAAGCGCATATGTTTGATCCCACGCGGGCCTCGGTGGCCACGTGGATCTTCACGATTGCGCGCAACAGGTCCATCGATGCCTTGCGGCGGCAGCGCCGACCGGAGCCTGAGGACCTCACATGGGGGCCGGAGGCTGAACCGGATCAAGAAGACACAATGGTCCTGCAGCAAGAAAGCAACAGGTTGACCCGGGCCTTGTCCGAGTTGCCAGAAAAACAGAGGGTTTTGATCGAACGCGCCTATTTTGGCGACCTAAGTCACAGCGAAATCGCTGCGGAAACGGGTCTGCCGCTTGGCACGATCAAATCCCGGATTAGGTTGGCGCTCGAGCGGTTGCGCCACGCGATGAGATGAGTACCTAAATGAGTAAGAAGAGCGTAACGCACCATATCTCTGACGAGTTGCTAATGGCCTATTCGGCGGGCACTCTCCCTGAGGCGTTCAACCTCGTAATCGCGACCCATGTGTCCTTGAGCGACGATGCTCGGGCCCGGTTGCGCGAGTTCGAGGCGGTTGGCGGCGCAGTGCTGGAAGACAGTGAGACCGTCGCGCTGAGCGATGATGCGCTTGAGGCGACGCTGAAGCTAATCAGCACCCGCGCCAAAGACCCTATCAAAACCATGCGTCAGCAGCCTGGTATCTTCCCGAGCCCGCTCCAAGACTATGTCGGCGGGGACGTCGAGAGTGTCAAATGGCGCCGCATCGGGAATGGCGTGAAGCAGGCGATTTTGCCCACTGACAAGGGCGCAAGCGTGCGGTTGCTTTATATCCCTGCCGGGCAAGAACTGCCCGACCATGGCCATCACGGGACGGAAATGACGCTCGTGCTCCAAGGGGCGTTCGAGGATGAGGATGGCCGGTTCGAGCGTGGCGATATCGAGGTGGCAGACCAGGATATGGAACATACGCCTGTCGCCGCACAGGGCCCCGACTGCATTTGCCTGGCCGCGACAGACGCACCGCTAAAGTTCAACAGCCTTCTGCCGAAGGTCGCGCAGCGCTTTTTGCGCATCTGACCCGAAGGTTGGGAGGCCTAGATCGCCTCCGTCAGGTCCCGCGCCAAGCGGCTGAGCGGCGCAAGCTCGCGCAGGGGCATATCCGAGATCAGCACGAAATCATGGTCAGCGGTCTGCCAACGGCTGGCGCTGAGGTCAGAGATCGTGAAGCCAAGCGATGGCTGCGCGTCCGCGCCCCGGCGCGTGACGCAGAGCGCCAGCGGCGTACCATCGGCCAGCTGATAGACCATCTGGATAATCGGGCGTCCGCCCAGCCCCAGCACCTGCGCCCGCAAAAGCGTGGCCCCCTCCAGATCCGTGTTCGCGATACGCTCCAGGTCAGCGCCAATGAAGTCGCCCGCGCGGCGCAGCTGGACATAAAGCTCCCCCGCTTCGGGCGACAGAACCGACACCGTCGCCGGCTGATAAAGAAGCTGATAGTCGGCGACCGCGCTCACCCACGACTTCGTCGTTGAGCCCGCGTCGCGGGACAAAAAGAGGCCGCCCGTCATGCCGATGGTCAGAGCAAAGACCGTGATCGCGGCCACGTGGCTCGTGTGCCAATTCGACTTGCGGGGTGTGATTTTTGGCATCTGCGGCGGGCGTAAATGCCCAAAGGCCCCCGCGACCTTGCCCGTGAACGGGTCTGCCGCAACCAGGCGGCTCTGTAGCACCTCGTCGGCCGCGGCCTCCGCCTCGATCTGAGACGCCAAAGCCTCGGACGCGGTGCCCGCCATATACTCGTTTATCTGTGCGTCAGTGATCATGAGACGCCTTACCCTTTATCCATGTCCGGCGCATTGAGCGGCGCCAACCGCGCCCGCGCCGCAGCAAGCCGTGACATCACTGTGCCGATCGGCACGTTGAGGATGTCGGCGGCCTCACGATAGGTGAACCCTTCTACGTAGACGAGCACTACCGTATCACGCATAGCTTCTGGCAGACCCATCACCTCATTGAACACTTGAGTGGCGAAAATATTCGCCTCTGCGTCAAAATATCCATGGCCGAGGTCGGCTGCATTCACGGCATCGAGCGACTCCGTGCGGCGGATCGCGTTGCGGCGCAAATCGTTGAACCAGACGGAGCGGCAGATCGTGAAAATCCACGCTTTGAAGTTCGATCCGATCTCGTACTGGTCGGCGCGTTCCAACGCCCGTTGGCTGGCGGCTTGCGCCAAATCATCTGCGCGATCCGCGCGCCCGGACAGCGACAGCGCGTATCGCCACAGCGCGGGATACAGGCGCGTCAGCTCGGCCTGGACACTGTTCTGACGGCTATTTCCAAAAACCACCGAATAAATCCCGCGACGTGAGTGTTTTACAACCATGCGACGGTCAAGGGGCCGCGCGCAATGTACAATCTAGGGAGGAGATACATGATTAGATTTGCACTGGCCACGGCCCTCGTGCTTGGCGCGACGCACGCCACCGCCGAAATGTGGACGCTCGATGGCGCCAGCTCCAAGGTGGGGTTTGGATCCGTGAAGTCGGATGTGATCGGCGAAAGCCACAGCTTTAGCGGTCTAAGCGGCACGGTGTCCGAGGATGGGATGGTCAATCTGACGCTCGACCTCACCACCGTCGACACAGCCATCGACATCCGCAACGAGCGGATCAACACCCATGTCTTCCAGGTGGCGCCCACCGCGCAGCTCGTGGCTGAAGTCGATATGGACGCCATGAGCGGTATGGCCGTGGGCGACACGATGACGAGCGTCGTCGAAGGCTCGCTCATGTTTCTGGGGCAGGAGGTCTATGTCGACCTGCCTGTGATCACCGCGCGACTGAGCGAAGACCGCGTGCTGATCGTCAGCGACGGGGTCACATATCTGTCGACCGAGGAGCTCGGGATTGACGCGGGTGTCGACAAGCTGATGGAGCTTGCAGGGCTCCCCAGTATCGACCGTGCGGTCCCGGTGACGGTCCGGTTCCTCTTTAGTGCAGGTGATGAGAACGCCTGAGGCTTGGGGCCAGCACCATCGAACTCTAGAAATCGGACAAAGGGCTGCCCCCGTCCGCGGGTGGGGGCCATGCCCCCGCCCGGGGGGGCGGACGGGGGCAGCCCGGTGGTGCCCACCGGGCAGAAGGGCTGTCTAAGGCGTTTTAGTGGGCACTACGTCCGCCCAAACAGGCGTTCGATGTCAGCGAGCGCGAGTTTCACATAGGTCGGGCGACCGTGGTTACACTGGCCGGAATTGGGGGTCTCCTCCATCCGGCGCAAGAGCGCGTTCATCTCGTCCCCCTGCATCCGCCGCCCCGTGCGCACCGAACCGTGGCACGCCACCCGCGACAGGATCGCATCAATCCGATCCCGCACCGCGCGGGAGGTTCCTGCGTCTTTCAGCTCGTCGAGCACATCAAGGATCAGCGCCCGCGCATCGCAGCGCCCGAGCAGCGCGGGCGTCGATTGCACCGCTACGGAGCCGCCGCCAAAGGGCTCGATCCTCAGGCCCAGCGCTTCCAACGCCGCCGCCTGATCGAGGAGCAGCGCAGCATCGCTTGCCGACACGTCAACGATCTCCGGGATGAGCAACGCCTGCGCCGCAACTTGCCGCCCGGCATAGGCGGCCTTGAGATCCTCATAGACCAACCGCTCATGGGCGGCATGGGCGTCGACCAGGACGATCCCGTCAGGCGTCTGCGCCAGGATGTAATTTTCATGGAGATGCGCGCGCGCCGCCCCAAGCGGGTGGTCGGGCGTAGCGTCGTTGAGCTCCGGCCCTGGCTCTGGCTCTGGCTCGATCCGCGCTGTGGGGGCTTCCTGAAATCCCGGATTGGGCTGGTAGGCGGACCGCGCCGGCGCGCGGCTTGCGAAATCCATCTGGTAAACGACCGGCTCGGGCCGCATGGCCTGGAGCGTCGCATCGGCCACTGTCGTAGCCGTCCGCTGCGCGCTGCGCCCAAGCGCTTCCCGCAGGCCGTTCACGATCAGGCTGCGCACCAGCGCAGGCTCGCGAAAGCGGACCTCCGACTTTGCCGGGTGCACGTTAACGTCCACCCGCACCGGATCGCACTCGACAAACAGCACCGCCGCCGGGTGCCGGTCGCGGCTCAGGAGGTCCGAATAGGCCGCGCGCAACGCGCCGAGCAGCTGCTTGTCCTTCACCGGGCGGCCATTGACGAAAAAGAACTGCGACACCGCCGCGCCGCGGGAATAGGTCGGCAGCGCTGCAAAGCCTGCCAGCGTGATCCCCTCCCGCTCCGCATCGACGGCGACGGCGTTTTCGGTGAAGTTGCGCCCTAGGATCTGCGCCAGCCGCGCCTCCACAGCGGCGCCGAAATCGCCAGTCCCTGCGTCCACGCGCAGCACCTCGCGACCCGACCCGAGGTCGCGCAGGGTAAAGGCGACATAGGGCTGTGCCATGGCCAAACGGCGCACGGTGTCGGCAATCGCCTGCGCCTCCGCCCGGTCGGAGCGCATGAATTTAAGCCGCGCGGGCGTTGCGAAGAAGAGATCGCGCAGTTCCACGACCGTGCCGATGTTGAGCGCCGCAGGCTCTACCTGGCCGACCTGCCCGCCCGTGACGGCCAAGCAGGCCGCCTCCGCGCCCTGGCGGGAGGTTACGCGCAGCCGCCCGACAGCACCCAGCGACGGCAACGCCTCCCCCCGGAAGCCAAAGGTATGGATATTGAGCAGGTCAGACCCATCAATCTTGGAGGTCGCGTGCCGGCTAAGCGCCAGTGTCAAATCACCAGCTGCGATCCCGCAGCCGTCGTCGCTGACGCGGATCAGTGTCTTGCCGCCGTCGGAATAGGCGATGTCAATGCGCCCCGCGCCTGCGTCGATTGCGTTCTCGACTAACTCCTTCACGGCGCTCGCAGGGCGTTCCACAACCTCGCCTGCCGCGATGCGGTTGATCGCAGCCTCATCCAGCTGCCGAATGACAGGTTGTGGGTCTATGTTGGGGGTCGGGCTGGCCATACCGCAACAGGTAGCATGGCCAACGCAGATTCGGAAAGCGTCATAGATATCTTAGACACAGCAGGGCAAGAGTGGTCGCAGCCAGCGTGCCAATGACAATTATGGCGCCCTGGACAAAGTCGTCACCGCCGAGCGGAAGGAACTCAAGTTTTTTCCGGTACTTTGCTGGGATCGCCCGCAAGACGCAGGAAAGAAGTACCGCAACAGCACTCGCGCCACCTAGAGCCGCCTGGATAACCTCTCCGTCTGGCATCACACTTTCTTCCACTATATCCCATTCTTGGGTATTTAGTGTGATTATTTGTGGTTCCGTCAAGCCACATACTGCCAATTTATCGCTCACTACTTGCACTATCTATGTTGAAATTCTACCCATATCACTGATAGCCTCACACACATCGAGCGAGATCAATGAGCCGCAAACGGTGAGAAATGCAACAACAGGGCGCAATATCTAGATGGCAGCACCAAAGGGACAAATAGATGATGGGGTCATAACTAGGGTTAAGCAATCCAGTTTTGCCGCAAGATCAATCGCTCATGCCGCGGGGGTTCACCCCAACACCCTTGCCAATCTTGTGGCTGGAAAAACTGTAAGTCGGACTACATTGGTGCGTATTTCGAAAGCACTTGATGCGCTTGAGACCACACCACCCGCGCTCACGCCACATGTCGATTCGGCCCATTGGGACCGAACACCGTCAGCGCACGAACTTATAGGCTCAGCTCAGAGACTTATGGATGGCCTCAACAAGTTAAGTCTGAGCTTTACGGTGAACCCCGATATCATCGAAAAAGACGACATCATCGCACTCGGGAAATTGCTCTCATTCTCGGCGAGCACCGTAGATCAACTGAACAAGTTGAAGAAAACCTAGTTCGTGCTGACGAGCCCCTCCGGCTCACCAACGACGACGAAATGCAGATCATCGGGGTGCAGGATTTCGGCTGCGACCTGGTTGATTTCCTCCAGCGTCACGGCCTCGATATTGGCGTTGCGCGTTTCGATGTATGCGATCCCCAGCCCCGCCTGCTGCATCCCGGCGAGGATGTTGGCAATCGTGGCGTTCCCGTCAAAGCGCAGCGGGTAAGCGCCGGTGAGGAAGGTCTGCATGCGCGTCAACTCCTCCTGCGTGACGCCATCGGTCGCGACGCTTTCCCACTCAGCGCGGATCACGTCTATCGCCTCCGCGATGGTGTCGTTTGAGGACCGCACGCGGCCCAAGATCATCTCCGACAAGTCCCGCGGCACGAGGAAAGACGCGATGGAGTAGGTCAGGCCGCGGTTCTCGCGCACCTCCATGCTCAGGCGGCTTTCCATGCCGCCGCCTAGGATCTCCATCAGGATAAAGGCCGCAAAGTAGCGCGGGTCGTCGCGTTCGATCCCCACATGACCAAAGAGCGTCGTCGACTGCGGCCCCTCGAAATCCACAACCGTCACGCCGCCGGGCTTTTCGAAGTCGATCCGGTCGGGCAGCGGCGGGCCGCTTTGCGGCAAGGCGCCGAGGAGCGTATCGAGCATCGGCCCAAGCTCTTCAGCGGTTATGTCGCCCACGGCGCCTACATAAATGCGGTCCTTGACCATGGCCGCTTGGCGGGCGGCTTCCAAATCCTCAGCTGTCAGTGCGCTCACCGTCGCCACCGTGCCGTCGCTGGACGACCCGTAAGGGTGATCCCCAAACGCGTTTAGGTAAAACGTGCGGGTGGAGATATCGTCGGGATCCTTCAGGTCCGACTGAATGCCCGAAATCACCTGGCCCTTCACGCGCTCAATCGCGTCTGCATCAAAGCGGGGCGCATTGATCGCCTGGCGGAGTAATTCGACAGAGGCATCGCGGTTCTCGGTCAGGAACTCCGCGGAAATCGACACCGAGTCCGCAAAGGACGAAAATGAAAACCGGGCCGCGAGGGCTTCGCGCGCCTCGGCAACGGCGCGCGCGTCCATGTCGCCTGCGCCTTCTTCGAGCAGTGCCATCATCAAGTTAGTTGCGCCGCGCTGTGCGGGGTCCTCCAGAGATCCGCCGCCGCGAAAGCGGATTTCGAGTGCTGTGAACGGAATGGACGGTTCTTCGACGAGCCAGGCGGTTATGCCGCCGGGCGATGTGACCTCTTGGATCTTCACCTCCGCCCAAGCAGGGGTCGCGAGGGCAAGACATGCGAGTAGCGCGCGCCAGATCATTGGGTCACCTCCTGCGTGGCAAGCGGCCGGTCGAGCCACCCGGTCACCGCTTTGCGGCGGTCAAACACCCGCTCCGCGGCGGCAATGATTTCTTCGCCTGCGATGCTTTGGATGATGTCGGGCCAGGCCTGCACATCCTCCACCGTGAGGCCAGATGTCAGCGCGCGCCCGTAGAGGTTGGCGAGCCCGCTGACATCGTCGAGCGCATAGATCGCCGCCGCGCGCCACTGCGCCTTGATCCGGTCGAGCTGCGCGGGATCGACCCCTTCGTCGAGGAAAGCCGCGACTTCGGCGTCCATGGCGTCTTCCATCTCTTGCAAGGTGACGCCCTGGGCCGGGGCCGCGATCAAGGTAAAGGTCGTCGCATCGAGCGAGACGTCGGAATAGTAGGCCCCTGTGAACACGGATTTCTTTTGCTCGAACTCCAAGGCCTCGCCGAGCACGGATGTGGCCCCCCCGCCGCCTAGAACGTTGGCCAAAAGCTCCAGCGCGGCGGCTTCGCGCTGGTCGCCTGCGTTGCGTTCAGGGGCCAGATAGGTGCGCACCACATAGGGCTGCGCCACGCGCGGGTCGCGCAGGACCAGCCGCCGTTCAGCCAGCTGCGGTGGCTCCGTCGGGCGGACACGCTCGGTGATGGCGGGGTTTGCGGGGATGACGCCATAGTGGGTTTCAGCCAGCGCGCGCACCTCCTCCGGCTCCACATCGCCGGCCACGATCAAGATCGCGTTGTTGGGGGCGTAATGGGCCTCGTAGTGGGCCTGCGCATCTTCGAGCGACAGCTGCTCCATCTCATGGCGCCAACCAATGACCGGGATCGCGTAGGGGTGATTGAGGTACTGCGCCGCGCGCATCTGCTCGGTCAGAAGGCTCGATGGGGAGCTATCGGTGCGCTGGTTGCGTTCCTCTAGGATCACGCCGCGCTCAGTGGCGATGTCATCCTCGACGAGGGCGAGGTTGACCATCCGGTCGGCTTCGAGCCCCATCATAAGGTCGAGCCGGTCCGCGGCCACGCGTTGAAAATACCCGGTGTAGTCAAAGCTGGCAAAGGCGTTGTCCTGCCCCCCATTCTCGGTGACGATGCGCGAAAACTCCCCCGAGGCGAGGGTGTCGGTCGCTTTGAACATCAGGTGTTCTACAAAGTGCGAAATGCCTGAGGTGCCCACCGGCTCGTCAGCGGAGCCTACTTTGTACCAGACCATATGGACCACGACGGGGGCACGGTGGTCTTCGATCACGACGACCTCCATCCCGTTGTCGAGGAAGAAATTCGTGACCGCCTCCGCGGCTTTGAGCGGCATAGCCGTCAGCGCAAGCGCGGCGACCGCGATCAAACCTTGGGGGGCGAAACGAAGCATATGCGGGTCCTCCTGATGGCTAAGCTACGCCGTCACGCGGGCGCTTCAAGCGCCCTGACAGCGATGTGAGGGGCCCGTGTGACGAAAGGTCGTGTGTGGTAAGGTCGTGTGACGGATTACTGCGCGGGTGGCGCGCTTGGCACAGCGACGCCTTGAGCACGGAACCGCTCAAGCTCCGCGGCGGCGTCGAGCGTTTGGCCCGCGTAAAGCGCAAAATACCCTCGCCCCCGAAAGAGCCGCACCCGGCTGCGGCGGTCTCGCAGGGTCTCGTCGGCGGCAAAAAGCTCTGACCGGATCGCGCCATCGACGCCAAACCGGGACGCAAACGCGATAAGCTCCGCGTCCGATTGCGGCACGCCGCCCCCTGACGCGCTCCCGCCGAGTGCAGCCGTCAGGGCAGCTTGTGGGTTGGCATCGGCGCGGTTGGCGCCGCCCGGCGTGGGCTGCGGCAGCGTGGTTGGATCGGGGGGCGCCACAAGCGGCAGTGTCGGCACAACGCCGAATTCGTCGGGGCCGTCGCTCCCAGCGTTCGAACACGCCCCAAGCGACAAAAGAGCCAGCCCTGCCAAAATCTTGCGCATCTGTTCCTCCGCGTCTTCTGGTCTGCATAGCCCATCCCAGGGGGGCCGTCACGCCCTCACGCGCGCTTGGGCTTGTCGTCGCTGGCGAATAGGATCAGGCCCACGGCGCCCACAAAGATGGCGATATCGGCCACGTTGAACGCATAAGGGTTGGTAAAGCCGCAGCAGGACATGTTCAAAAAGTCCGCCACGCCGCCATAGATGACGCGGTCCACGACATTGCCCAGCGCACCGCCCACAAGAAACCCGGCAGAGACAAGCGCGAGCCGCTTTTGCTCCGAACGCATCCACCACAGCACAACCGCGCAAATGGCGACTGCCACCGCGATCAACACCCAGCGCGTCCCGTCGCCGCCTGAAAAGAGCCCAAAGTTGATCCCGTAGTTCCACGTCATCCGCAGGTTCAAGAACGGCGGGAAAACGTCGAGCGCGAGGATGCGATTAAGCTCCAGCACGTGGACGACGTACCACTTCACCAGCTGATCAAACACAAAGATCAGCGCTGCCGTGATCCAAAGCGCGCGCATCAGTGACGGAAATGCCGCTGGCCGGTAAAGACCATGGCAATCCCTGCCTCATCGGCGGCGGCGATGACATCGGCGTCGCGCATGGAGCCACCGGGCTGGATCACAGCCTTTGCCCCCGCTTCGGCCACGGTGAGCAGCCCATCAGGGAAAGGGAAGAACGCGTCAGACGCTGCGACAGAGCCCTGGGTCAGTGGCTCTGCCAATTGCAGCGCTTTGGCCATGTCTTGGGCCTTGCGCGCGGCGATGCGGGTGGAATCGACGCGGCTCATCTGCCCGGCGCCCACGCCCACGGTCGCGCGATCCTTGGCATAGACGATGGCGTTCGATTTCACATGCTTGGCGACCGTCCAGGCAAAAAGCAGGTCCGTCAGCTCCGCCTCGGTGGGCTGTCGCTTGGTCACGACCTTGAGGTCCGCCGCTGTCACGCGGCCCACGTCGCGGTCCTGCAACAGGAACCCGCCAGAGACCTGTTTGATGTAGTCAGACGCCGCGTTCGGGTCCGCCAAGCCATCTGTCGTCAGCAGGCGCAAGTTCTTCTTGGCGGCGAACACTTCCCGCGCGCCGTCATCGGCGCCCGGGGCGATCACGACCTCGGTAAAGATCTGCACGATCTCTTCCGCCGTGGCGGTGTCGAGCGGCTGGTTGAGCGCGATGATCCCGCCGAACGCGCTTGTCTGGTCGCACTCAAAGGCGCGCTGATACGCCTCCGCCAGGGTTGCGCCGCGGGCCACGCCGCAGGGGTTGGCGTGTTTGATGATCGCGCAGGCGGGGCCGTCTGCAGGGGCAAACTCGCTCACCAGCTCAAACGCCGCATCGGTGTCGTTGATGTTGTTGTAGCTCAGCGCCTTGCCCTGATGCTGTACCGCTGTGCCCACGCCCGTGCGCGCGGAGCCGTCGGTGTAGAACGCCGCCGCCTGGTGCGGGTTCTCGCCATAGCGCATCTCTTGGCTCAGCGTCCCAGCCACCGCATAGCGCCGCGCTCGGGTGGCCAGCGCCTGCGCCATCCACCCCGACACCGCCGCATCATAGGCCGCCGTGCGCGCGTAGGCATTCAGCGCCAGCCCTTGCCGGAACGCGTAGCCGGTGGCGCCGCCGTTTGCCTCAAGCTCCGCCAAAAGCGGCGCGTAGTCCTCTACATCGGTGATGACGCTCACATAGGCATGGTTCTTAGCCGCCGAGCGCAGCATTGCGGGCCCGCCAATGTCGATATTCTCGATGGCCGTGTCGTAATCCGCGCCGGAGGCCACCGTGGCCTCAAACGGGTAAAGGTTGACGACGACCAGATCGATGGCCCCGATCCCATGGGTGTCCATCGCTGCTGCGTGGTCGGGGTTGTCGCGCACCGACAAAAGCCCGCCATGGACGTTGGGGTGCAGCGTCTTCACGCGGCCGTCCATCATTTCCGGGAACTGGGTCAGGTCGCTCACATCTTTGACGGCAAGCCCCGCCTCCCGCAGGCTGCGCGCCGTGCCGCCGGTGCTCACAAGCTCTACGCCACGGGATGCAAGCGCACTGGCGAATTCCACGATCCCTGTCTTGTCGGAAACAGAAATGAGCGCCCTTTTGAGCGGGACGAGGTCAGGCATGGGAAGGGGTCCTTAGTCTTCTGGATAGAGCGGGTCGTCAAAGTGCCAGTCGCGGACAGATAGCGGGGATTCCTGGGCCTTGGCCAGGGACCATCTGATGCGCGTGGTCTCACCCAGCGCGCGGCCCGTCAGCACGATCTGCTGGGTGGCGCGGGGCTGGAGCCGCCCGCGTTCGAGAAACACCGACGCCTCTAACGACATGGTCGACCTGGCGTCATGGCGAAACACCCAAACCTCGCCACTGGGGAGCGTGAGCGAGATCGCGGCGCCGCCCATGCCCCGTTCGGCCACAACATCGGGGTGCAGGTGAAAGCGGGCGGCGAAAGGGAACCCTTGGAGGCTGACCTCGTCAAGCTTGCGGTCAAAGAGCGCCTTATCGGCATCGCTCAGCGAAATCAGCAGGTCTGCGCCCGCGAGCTCCCGCCCATCCTGGGCGAGCTCGAGCGTGCGCATATGGGTCAGCCCATGGGTGCGCCGATACCCGTCGTGGCTGGCTTGGACGCGGATGCTCCGCTCGGTCACGCGCCGTTCGCTGAGCACCTCATTGGGGATATCGGTGAGTGCGTCGCCCGCGTCGTCGGACCGACGGCTCGCCGCCACGCGGGACGACGAATAGCCCTCCAGCGACAGGGCGGAGTGGCTGGCGGTAGCGCGCCCGGCGCGACGCCAGTCCCCGCCAAACTGCCGCCCTGACCCGCAATTCACAATCACAGGCCGCCGCCCTGATGTTAGCTCGAACGCGAGGGTGGAGGCATGGGCGTTATACCCCGCCCGCCCGCCCGGGGGGGGCGCCTGGTCCAGGATCACAGAGCTTCGGATCGCCGCCAGCCGGGCATAGCCCATCGCCGCATCGCGCGGCGGGTCCGCACGCACTGACGAGGTGCCCAGCGCCTCTTCCAACCGTCCGCGAAGCCCGCGCCCCCCGCCATGAAACCGCGCAAGGCTGCCATCGACGTGGCGCAAGGTGCGCAACACGGGCGCAATGTGTTCCATCGCCGCCTCATGGGCCGGGTCGGGATAGGCGCCAGCCTCTTTCAACGCCCGGGCGGCCCAGTTGAGCAGGGTAAAGATTTCGAGCAGCTCCTCGGGGTTGCGGCTCTCGATCGTGCCGTCGGCGCTGATCTGATCGGTGCAGGCCTTGCCCAGCGCGCGCGTGGCGGGGGCGATCACCTCTTCCATACCTTGCAGCGACAACCCCGCGTAGATGAGGCCTGTCAGCGCCTCGATCCGGGGCAGGCCAAGCGAGGTTTTGGACCAACAGCGCGCGAGGAACCGTGTCTGATGGCCCACCGACCGGAAATAGGCAGTGCTATCTGCGCCCTTGCCGCCCAGCAAAAAGACCGCGTGGTTAACCCAGCGGATCAGACGGCGGCCGGTGATATCGGGGCTCCACCCCGGGCCACTGCCGCGGCCATAGCGCTTGATCCAGCCAAAAACCCAGTCTTGCGCGAGCTTGCGCGCCGCCCCGTCGCTTACTGCGGCAAGGTCATCGAGCCAGAGACATCCGTGGATATCGGCCTCAAACGCAGGGCCCGGCGGGTCGAGATCCCAGATCATCAGCCCCGGACCCTCCACCAGATGCCCGGAAAAGAGGTAGTTGCCCGCCACGAGCTGCCGCCCCCGGGCCAAGTGCCCAATCGAGCGCGGCTCCGGCTGGTTTTTGAATGCGGTGGCCCCGGACCCGTAGGCGGTCATGCGCGCGTGAAACCGCGTGAGCCAGCGTATCCGCTGCGGAGGCATGTCCGATTGCATCAAGGGGAGGCGCGCCTTGGGTTTGGGATCAGTTTCGGTTGGGTCGACCTGCTCAGGGCCTGCGGCTCGCTGGTTAACGCAGGCTTTGGGCTAAGTCACCCCTGTGCGGGGCCAAGGCGCCCGCTCGGCCATGCTCCGCGCTAGGGGCGCTCAAAGCGCAGGCAGGCGATGTAAAACCCGTCCATCCCGCCGGTCTTTGGCCAGTAGTCTGGGCGCAGACGCAGTCCGCCCTCCTCGGTGATCCAGTCGGGGTCGATGCCGGGTCGCGCGAGCGCGGTCCGGTCGACGACCAAGCCTTTATGCCGCGCCAGCGCGTCATCCACCTGCACCTCCCCCTCGTCAGGAAGGAGCGAGCAGGTGCAAAAGACGAGCCGCCCGCCGGGCGCAAGCAGCGTCAACGCGTGGTCGAGCAGCTTTGCCTGTAGCTTGATCAGCCCTGCGATCCCTGCGCCGTCCCGCGCGTAGGGTAGGTCCGGGTGGCGCCGGATCGTGCCTGTGGCGCTGCACGGCGCGTCCAACAGCACGGCGTCAAAGGCGCCGGAGACCTGCCGCACATCGCTTTCAACGATCTCGGCGTTCAGCTTCACACGCTCCATATTCTCGCGCAGGCGCACGAGCCGGTCGCCGTTGCCGTCCACCGCGGTCACTTGAGCACCCGCCGCGGCCAGCTGCATGGTTTTGCCCCCGGGCGCCGCACAAAGATCTGCGACCCGCTCCCCCGGTTGCGGGTCCAGGATACGGGCGGGCAGCGCCGCCGCGGCGTCTTGCACCCACCAGGCCCCATCCGCGAACCCATCGAGGGCCGACACCTGCCCCGCATCGCGCACCCGCACCGATCCCGTGGGCGTCACAACCCCGCCCAACCGCTCGGCCCAGCCCTCCGGGTCTGATTTGACCGTCAGGTCCAGCGGTGCGCTGCGCAAATGCGCTCCTTCGAGCCCTTGGACGGCGGAGTTGCCATAGGCCTCCCGCAGGGGGCTGCGTAGCCATTTGGGGATCACGGGAACAGGCAGCTTGCCCCAGTTTCCCACCGCCGATTCCGAGGCGCGGCGCAGCACCGCATTCACCATGCCCTTGAACCCACGGGTGCGGTTTGACCCGTCAGCGGCGGCGACCATGTCGCTCACGACCCCGTGGGCCGCACCGTCCAGCGCGGCAATCTCCACCAGGCCCAGCCGCAGGATATGCCGCACGTCGTCAGGCGGGGCTTTGCGCAAGAGCGGTTTGAGCACCCGGTCCGCACGGTCCAGCGACCGCAGCGTCTCCGTCGCGAGGCGCGTTGCCCGCGCGCGGTCCGCTGGGGCTAGCGCCATCATCCAAGGTTGACCGGTGAGATCGGCGATCAGGCGACCTTCTGCGGTGACAGCGTTGAGCATCTTGAGCGCGGCAGCGCGGGCGGGATGGGGGGCAGACGGCACGACAGCTCCTTGGCGAACGGCAAGTCGCGGCGTATATCAGCGCTATGGACAATGACAACAGCCCTGACCCGGAGCGCGGCGAGACGCCCGCCTATGATTACGACAGCCTACCCGATGTCGCCAAGCGCGCGCTTGCGGAGGCGGAGGCGCGCAAAAGGGCGCAGGCCCAGCTCACGCTGCCCAAGGAATATGGAGGGCGCGATGGGCCGGAGCCTGTGCGCTTTGGCGATTACGAGAAAAAAGGGATCGCGGTCGACTTTTAGGCTTTTCAGCCGCCGCGTCACCGCAACCGGAAATCCGCGTAGCGCCCTTCACCGCGGTCGGTGGTAAAGCGCATCTTGTTCCCGTGCGCCTCCACAAGCTGGCAGTTATAGGGGATGTCCATCTGCCCCCATTTGAGGGACCGGCAAAAATAGCCGTCCTCCCAGGTCCAGGCGCCCGTGACATCGCGGCCGACGGCGCGGCCGTTGATCTTGCCATTCTCTGCGACCTCAAGCGACAGCGCATACAGCCGGATCGTCAGGTCCCGCCCGTCCAATGTGTTCAAAAACGCGTCACGCGAGTCGATCTTGTCCATCGCCATGGCCGTCGACGCCGCAAGCACCAGCGCAGCCGTCGTCGCCGCCAGTCGTTGAAAGCTCATCTGCCCCTCCTTACTCACACAACCTGTTACGCAAAGGTTACCCAGATGGATGACCCGCCTCAGTCACGTGTTTGGGAGCTAATCTTACAGCCCTAACCGTCGCTCAGACCCAAGACATCCATCATATCGTACTGCCCCGGCGTCTTGTCTTGCCCCCACAGCGCGGCCTTCACCGCTCCACGGGCGAAAATAGCACGGTCCGTCGCCAAGTGGCGGAGAATGATACGCTCCCCTTCCCCGGCAAAGAGCACATCGTGTTCGCCCACGATGTCGCCGCCGCGGATGTTGGAAAAGCCGATATGACCGCGCTCCCGCGCGCCGGTGATGCCGTGGCGGGCGTTGTCGGCGACTTCGGACAGATCGACACCGCGCCCCTCTGCCGCCGCCTGGCCCAGCATCAGCGCCGTGCCAGAGGGCGCATCGACCTTGTGGCGGTGGTGGGCTTCGATCACTTCGATGTCGAAATCTTCATCGAGCGCGGCGGCGACTTTACGCGTGAGACCAACAAGCAGGTTCACGCCGAGCGACATGTTGCCGGCGCGCACGATCACAGCGTGGCGTGCGGCGGGTTCGAGCGCGGCGATGTGATCATCGCTCATGCCGGTGGTACCGATGACGTGCACCGCCCGCGCCTGGGCCGCGAGCCCGGCGAAGGCAACGGTCGCATCGGGTGCCGTGAAATCAATGACCGCTTGCGCCTTGGCAAAGGCCTCCAGCGGATCGGCGGTGACGGTAACGCCCACCGCGCTTTGCCCGCGCGCGACGCCTATATCCTGCCCAACCCAAGGATGCCCCTCACGCTCCACCAGGCCCACGAGCTCTGCCCGGTCAGAGCGGAGGATCGTGTCCGTCAGCATCTGCCCCATCCGGCCTGACGCCCCCGTCACCACAATGCCCACGCGATCTGTCATCTCAGCTCTCCCTCATCACGGCGCGCTTTTGCCCGAACTTCGGGCGCCTTGCAAAGCGTCCCTTGGCAACCGGCGCCCGCGCCCGTATCTGCGCGCCATGGCAAAGAACAAGTTTCACGATGGCCCCGGCCCCAGCCAACGGCAGCTGCGCGTGGGCGAGCTTATCCGGCGCACCCTGTCGGAGGTGTTGGCACGGGGTGACATCCACGACCCTGACCTCGCCAGCCGCTCCATCACGGTGAGCGAGGTGACGACGTCGCCCGATCTGAAAATCGCCACCGTCTACGTCATGCCGCTTGGCGGTAAGGACCACGAGGCCGTCATCGACGCGCTGGCGCGCAACAAGGGCGAGATGCGCCGCGTGATCGGTAAGAAAAGCGCGCTGAAATTCACGCCCGACCTGCGCTTTCGCATCGATGAAACCTTTGACCGGCTCGACGACACCCGCGCGATGTTTTCCCGCGATGACGTGCGCCGGGACCTTGAGGACTAAGAACCCGCATTGACGCTTTGGACACGCGGCGCTAGGCGGCGCGCGCACTGACGGGAGAGGCATACCAATGGCGCGGAAACGCAAAGGGCGCGATATTTCTGGCTGGCTGGTGATCGACAAACCCGCCGGGATGACCTCCACCGCGGTGGTCAACAAGGTGCGCTGGGCGCTGAGCGCGCAAAAGGCGGGCCATGCGGGCACGCTCGACCCCGAAGCGACCGGCGTCTTAGCCGTGGCACTGGGCGAGGCGACAAAGACCGTCCCCTACATCACCGACGCGCTCAAAGCCTACCGGTTCACCGTGCGCTGGGGTCAGGCCACCAACACCGATGACGCCGAGGGAGAGGTCACCGAAAGCTCCGACGCGCGCCCGGATGAAACCGCCATCAAAGACGCGCTTGGCGCCTTTGTGGGCGATATCGAACAGGTGCCGCCCGCGTTCTCCGCCGTCAAAATAGACGGCCAGCGGGCCTATAAGATGGCCCGCGCTGGTGAAACCGTGGAGCTCGCCGCGCGCCCGCTCTGGGTTGAAGAGCTCACGCTGATCGACTGCCCCGACGCCGACCATGCCGTGCTGGAGCTCGTCTGTGGCAAGGGCGGGTATGTCCGCGCCATTGCCCGCGATCTGGGGAGGGCGTTGGGCTGCCTGGGCCATGTCACAACGCTGCGCCGGACCTGGTCGGGACCTTTCGATGCTGCCGACGCGCTCGGTTGGGACGCGCTTGAGGCCGCGGCGAAGTCCCCTGAGCTTGACGCGCATATCCTGCCGCTCGAAGCGGGCCTGAGCGAATTGCCAGAACTCCGCACCTCGCCCGAGGGGGCCGCAAAGCTGCGCAATGGCAATGCCGGGCTCGTTTACCCCGGTGACGCGGAATACGGGGATGAGGCTTGGGCGTCGCTCGATGGACACGCCGTCGCCGTGGGCACCTTGCGCGGTGGCGAGCTTCACCCCAGCCGGGTTTTTGTGCGCTAAGTTTTCCGCAGGTTTCGGATCGCTGCCGCCGTCTGCGCGCCGCTAGTGTGGGTGCAGCAACATAGGAGCGACCCGATGACCTTTCAGTTCGAAGCCCTCCCCGCGGAGACATTCGCGCATCTTTTTGACCTCAGCGACGCGGACCTCGCAGCCCGCCGCGCCGTCCGCTTGGAGCAGTGGAACGGCAACGCCCCGTGCCGCGTCAGCCTTGACTTCGCGAAACCGGGGGAGCGTGTGATCCTCGTCAACTATGACCATCTGGACGTGGCATCGCCCTACGCCGCGCGGCACGCGGTCTATGTGCGCGAGGGCGCCGCGTCCGCGCGGCCCGCCCCTGGCGATGTACCCGCGATGCTGGCAGGCTACACGCTCGCGCTGCGGGCCTTTGACGCCTCGGGCGTGCTTGTCGCGCGGGAGCTCGTGGATCGCGACGACATAGAACCTGTGCTCAAGACGCTCCTGGCAGGGCCGGACGTGGCCCATGTGGATGTGCACTATGCCGCCGCGGGTTGCTTTGCGGCGCGCGCGCGCGCCGTCTAACCCATTGAAGCGCGCCGCCATGCGGGTCAAAAGGCGCCATGATCACCCGGACCCATGTCAAAGGCGACGCGCCTTCCACCGCTGTCTATTCCGACTGCGAGCGCTACCGCTACATTCTCACCCGGGTATGGGACGAGCGCGGCGGCAAGGTGCTGTTCATCATGCTCAACCCCTCGACAGCGACAGAGGTCCAGAATGACCCCACCGTGGAGCGCTGCGAGCGGCGCGCGCGGGCGCTGGGCTTTGGCGCGTTCCGCGTGCTCAACATCTTTGCCTGGCGCGACACCGACCCGCGCAAGATGCGCGCCGCAGCCGACCCCGTTGGACCCCATAACGATGACGCCATCCGAGACAGCTTGCCCTGGGCCGATCAGATCATCGCCGCCTGGGGCACCCACGGCGCCCATCTAGACCGCGGGCCAAAGGTAGAGACCCTGCTGCGCGCGTCAGGCCGTCCAATCTACCATTTGGGTTTAAGCAAAGCGGGCCACCCAAAACACCCGCTCTATATCGCGTATACGCAAAAGCCGATTCTATGGGGACAGCTTTAAGCTGAAATGGAATAGAGCGCTGCAACCTATAGCTTTACACCTGCATGGCGGGCGACGATTCTCCGCTGTCTGATGCCGCGCTCACCGAGCAAAAATGGGGCTTTTCTCACCGTCAGAGCCTAAAACGCGCCGATCACGGCGAGTAATTGGGCGACCGGACGCTTCTAACGCCTTGATCTTGATCGTTGACGTGCGCGTTAGGGCGCGAAAACAGACCGTCTCTAAGAATACGACAATATCGTATGGAATAAAGCGCAAATTGGAGCTATAGAACCTCCACTAAGTGCTGCTAGTTTAGTTGGAGTGTGAGAATCATGAGAGTCATCGCGGTTTTGATGGCCTTTTGCGTAGCGATGGCTGGCGCGGCGAATGCTGCGACTGTGACGGTTAACAACCATAGCTTCGAAAATGGCACAACGGATTGGGTCACCGGCGGAACGGTCGGAACCTTTAGCCCCGCAGGGTTCCCGTCTACGGGCGCGGCCTTCATCGCGGGCGTCGACGGATCAGATGTCGGCTTTTCAAACAACGGTGGGTTTTCCCAGGTCCTGACCGACACGGTCGCGGCGGGCGAATATACCCTGACGGTGGCGGTGGGTGACCGCGCTGACACGTCGCTGCCGGTCTACATCGTGCGCCTCCTGGCCGGGACGACGACCATCGCAGACGCTACGGACCCGAGCATCACGAGCGGATGGGCCGACGTGGTCGCATCGGTGACCATCGCGGACGGTGACGCGCTGATCGGCCAAAACCTCGCAATCGAGCTGGTTGGCTTTGGCACTCAGGTCAACTTTGACAACGTGCGCCTCGACTTCGAGTTGGCGACTGGCCCTGCACCGATCCCGCTGCCAGCCTCTGTGCTGCTGCTTGGTGGGGCGATTGGCGGGATGAGCCTCCTGCGCCGGCGCCGTAAGCCAGCGTAACGCTGGCGACATAGCCAAACTTTTGAAAACGGGCTGGCCATTGGCTGGCCCGTTTTCGTTTCTGGCACCGCTCCTATGGCCGAGTGAGTGAGCAAGGGCGCATTTAACGCAGGGGCCAAACGGTTGGGGGGATCAAAACGCTCCCCGACGGCGCCGAACAAGGCATTGGTGCTAAGGCTCTGAACTAGCGGAGCCAGGGTTTAAGACAGTCGACGACCGCACCGTTTCAATGGACCTGGCCCAGGCCGTCTGACATGCCACTCCCTCTGACCAAGACTACTGCGGCGAAGGCGCGAGTGCTTTCGGTCGTCACTCTCGGGAATTGGCGGCAGCGCAGAAAGGGTCGCTAGCGACTGCCAGAACGCCGATCCGACACCGATTGCCCCATCTCCCTAAAGCATCGACGGGACCACAAGGCCCGGCGGCCGGTGGCCATCATCGAAGGTTTTGATGTTGATAATGACCTTCTCCCCCATCTCCGCGCGCCCTTCCTCGGTGGCGGAGCCCATATGGGGCAGCAGCACGACGTTGTTGAGTTCCCGCAGGCGCGGGTTGATGTCTTGCCCGTGCTCATACACGTCGAGCCCAGCCCCCGCGATTTCGCCCGCGCGCAGGGTCCGCGTTAGCGCGTTCTCGTCGATGACCTCCCCGCGGGAGGTGTTCACGATCACGGCCGACCCCTTCATCAGCTTGAGCCTGCGTGAGTTGATCAGGTGAAACGTCGCGGGGGTGTGAGGGCAGTTCACGCTCACCACATCCATGCGCGAAATCATCTGGTCGAGACTGTCCCAATAGGTCGCCTCGAACTCTTCCTCGATCTCCGGGCGCAGGCGTTTGCGGTTGTGGTAGTGGATTTGCATGCCAAAGGCGCGCGCGCGCCGCGCCACCGCTTGACCGATGCGCCCCATGCCCAGGATCCCCAAACGCCGCCCACCGAGCCGCCCGCCGAGCATGGCCGTGGGCGACCAGCCGTCCCACCCGCCAGCCTGCATGAGTTTGAGCCCCTCGGGGATGCGCCGCGTCACGGCCAACATCAGCGCCAGCGCCATATCAGCGGTATCTTCTGTCACGACACCGGGCGTGTTTGATACCAAAACGCCGCGTTGCCGCGCGGTGGCCACGTCGATGTGATCCACACCAGCCCCGTAGCTCGCAATCAGCTTCAGCCGCTCACCCGCCTGGCCAAGGAGCCCCGCATCAATGGTATCGGTCACAGTGGGGACCAAGACGTCGGCCTCCTTGACCGCCTCAACCAGCTGCGCGCGCGTCATGGGCTCGTCCGTTTCGCGCAGCTGCACGTCAAAAAGCTCCGACATCCGCGTCTCTACCACCTCTGGCAGGCGTCGCGTCACGACAACACTCAAGCGCTTCATGGGCATTCCTGGCAGTCCTCCCTTCCCCGGGGCGGGGCTTTCTGGCAAACTGCACCGCACAGGTGGCGGGCACAAGAACCCCCATAAGAACCGCAGGCAAAAACCGAGGACGAGCGTGATCAGGGCAGCTTTGCGCGCATGTGTTTTGGCACTGGCCGTTTTGGCCACGCCCGTTGTGGCGACCGGCGAGCTCCGGGGGTCAGAGACGAATTTGCCGATCCCACGCTATGTGTCCATGAAAGCGACAGAGGCCAACATCCGCCGCGGCCCATCGCTCAGCCACCGGATCGATTGGGTGTTCAAGCACAAAGACATGCCGCTCAAAGTTACGGCCGAACACGGCCACTGGCGACGCGTCCAGGACCGCGACGGCATGGGCGGCTGGATCCACTATTCGCTCATCAGCGGCTCGCGGACCGTCATCATCGAAGAGGACATGCTTGCGCTCTACCCCCGGGCGGAGCAAGCGGGCCAAGTCGTCGCGCGGCTGGAATTCGGGGTCGTCGCCAAGCTCGGCAAGTGCCGCGACGACTGGTGCCGTTTGACGGCGGGCGGCTACCGCGGGTGGGCGCGCAAATCTGCGCTTTGGGGCATAGAACCGGCGGCCATCACTCGTTAAACTCTGCCCTGTAAAGTGTAGCGTTAGTCGGGGTGCGCCATGAAACACGTCACAGTAGAAGGCGACTTGTCGGAGTTTTCCTCCGTGCAGAGCCTTTGCGTGATCCATGCGCGTTCGGCGCTCATTGATTGGCTCAACGAAGGCCGCTTTGACTTTTTCACCCGTTTGGCGCCGAAATTTGCAGAAAGCGGCATCGCCAGCGTGGTGGTGGATCTGGATAGCCCGCTCTCTGACCTGCTGCTTGCCCAGCCGCACATGCACGTCATCTTTGGGTCCAAACCGTTCTACGCCCCGAACGTGGTCCACGTCGCGCCGTCCTATGTCTGGGGCTTTTGGTATCTGGATGAGGTCGGCGTAAACGCCGATTCGAGCCTGCGGATGCGGACCTTTCGGCCTCACGGCGTGGAATGGGGCGATGCAGAGTGGTTCTTTAACGGTGTGGCGTCCTACATGCTGTCCGAAAACGTCTCCCGGGAGCCGCAAGCGCCGCGGTCGGAGACATGGGTCGAACGCGCCCGGTCTGTCGTGTTCTGTCAGGAGATCGACCGCCTGAGCCCCCGCCAGCATTACCTCAACACCGAGGATATGATCCGCAACGCCGCCCGCGCGGCGGGGGGTGGTGCGGTCTATGTGAAACCGCACCCGAACCAAAGCGGGCAGACCCGCGCCGTTATCGACGAAATCGCCGCCGGTGACCCGAACATCCTGGTAAGCGAGGCATCGGTCCATGATCTGATCGAGGCATCTGACTGGGTGATCACCCAGAACTCCGCCGCCGGGTTCGAGGCCCTGCTACAGAAAAAGCCCGTAATCACCTGCGCGCGCTGCGACTACCACCACGCCACGCTTACCGCAAAAACAGGGGAAGAGCTGCGCGCTATTTTAAGGGCGGGCACCAACCCGCTCGATGGCTTTGACTACGAAAAATACGTCTACTGGTTCCTCGGCGAAAACTGCCTGGAACCCCAAAAGGAAGACTTCGCCGATATCGCATGGGCCCGCATCGCGGATAAGTGGATGCTGTAGCGCCGATTTCTTTCAAAGAAATCGGACCGAAATCTTTGAAAGATTTCGGCGCCTTAGCCCGCAGCCCCGCGCCCGGCCCGGTAGCCAAACACCGTCCCCGATGTCAGCCCAGAGCCGCCTGGATACCCGCCGTAGAACACGCCGCCCACAAGCTCCCCACAGGCGTGAAGCCCGGTGATGGCGCCGCCATCCTCGCGCAAGACCCGGCCCGCACCGTCGATTTTGAGCCCGCCATAGGTGAACGTAATGCCGCCCGTCACCGGGTAAGCCCGGAACGGCCCCTGGTCGAGCGTTTGCGCCCAGTTCGACTTTGCCAGCGGCAGGCCCTGCGTGCCTTTGCCGTCGAGTGTGGTGGGGTCAAAGGGCGTATCGGCGTCGACAGCCGCGTTATAGGCGTCAAGCGTCGCGCGCGCGGCCTCGGTATCGACGCCGTCGAGCAGCGGCACCAGTTCTTCTAACGTGTCGCGTTCGACGTAGCTGGCATCGTGGAAGTTGTATTCCGCGTAGAGCAGGTCAAAGACCTTTGCGTCAAAGATTTGCCACGCGAAATGGCCCGGTTGTTCAAGCACTGCGCGTCCGAACTGCGCGTAGGTGTAGTTGCGGAAATTGATCCCCTCATCCACGAACCGCTCCCCCCGGGCGTTGAGCATCACGCCTAAGAAATAGCAGATTTTGCGGTAATTCTTGCGCTCCTTATGCGGCAGATCGAGGTTCCCGTAGTCCTTCATATGCAGGTCCATGGGCGTGGCGTGGCAGCCGTCAAACTTCCCATAGGCCTGCGCGCCGAGCGCGTAGGCCATGCGCAGGCCGTCGCCCGTGTTCATCGGCGTGCCGCGCACCTTGGCCACCGACCAATCCGGCCCGATATGGGACGCGCGGAGCTCCTCGCTCGCCTCAAACCCGCCGCAAGCCAGGATCACCGCGTCCGCGGGCAGCACCTCGTCGCCAATTTTCACACCTGTGACCCGGTCGCCGTCCTGGACGAGCTCTGTCACGCCTGCCTCGTAGCGGATGCGCCCCCCCATCCGTTCAAAGGCGGCACGCTCCATCTCAAAGAGGCCCACGCCTTCGTTATCGGCGGCGAGCGTCAGCCCGCCCCAGAACACGAACTTGCCGTCCTTTTCAAAGCTCTGACGCGCGTAGATCGGCTCGTAGGTCACGCCATGCCCGGCCAACCAGCGCACCGCGTCGTAGGATTCGGCCACGAGGGTCTCCTGCTCGGGAGAGAGCGGCCGCCCCTCGTTAAAGCCCAAGAGGTCACTGGCGAATTTGTCCTTCGTGTAGCTCCCAAAATCAGTACGCGGGATGCGCGGGTCATCGGGTTTGGACAAAAGCGGGATCAGCGCGTCCGAGGCGTCATAGGCAAATCGCATGGCGCCCGCGGTGTATTTCGTATTGCCCCCGGCCAGCGCCTCCGACCCTTTTTCGAGCATCAGCACATCCGCACCAGATTCCAGCGCCGCGATCCCCGCCGACATCGCCGCGTTCCCGGACCCCACAACAATCACCTGCGTCTTTGCCATCTCGATCACTCCTTATCTGGACATCTTGTATCCACGCGTATACAAAAAAGGCAAGACACAAACTGAAAGACACCGCCATGGAAAAAGCCAGCGGCGAAACGGCGTATGAACGGCTCCATGCCTCTATCCGGGAGGGCGTGTTTCAGCCCGGTGATCGCCTGCGGGAGGAGGAGGTCGCAGAGCGCCTGCAGCTGTCCCGCACCCCTGTGCGGGAGGCGCTCCGGCGGCTTGAGGCGGACGGGATCGTCGAGCACCGCCCACGCCAGGGCGCCATCGTGCGGCGCTTGACCCATACGGAGGTCGTCGAACTCTACGAGATGCGCGTCGTGCTCGAACGCACCGCCGCGGAGATGGCCGCGAAACACGGCACGCAGGCCGAGTTTGACGCGCTCGATGACCTCAACACCGCCATCGCGGAAGAGCGCGGCAACTCCGCCAAAGCCGCGGCGATCAACCAAGACTTTCACCAAAGCCTCTACCTCGCCTGCCGCAACCGGTTCCTGCTGGAGGCCGCGCGCGCGCTCAACAACTCGTTGCTCTTGCTTGGGCCTACGACGTTCACCGACGAGGTGCGCGTGGATGTCGTCGTGCGCCAACATCAGGCTATCGTCGACGCGCTGCGCAACGGGGATGAGGAGGGCGCAGGCGCCGCGGCGGAGCTGCATCTCAACACCTCCCTGCGGCAACGGCTGAAGGCGCTCACGCGGTGAGGCCGGTCCTCTATTCTTTTGCCGTGGGGGCGCTTGGGGTGGCGGTGTTTATGGTCGCCGACCTACCGCTGCCCTGGCTTCTTGGGCCCATCACCGCGAGCCTTGCGGCAGCGCTGCTGGGCGTCCCCATGCGTGGCATCAAACCGGTGAATGACGGGATGCGCACGGTGCTTGGCGTCGCGGTGGGGGCAACGCTGACGCCCACGGCGATCGCCACGTTCCCGGCGATGTGGCCCACGCTCGTCCTCATCCCGATCATGGTGGCGGCCATCGGGGCGGTAGGCATCCCCTACTTCATGCGTCTGTGGCGCTACGATTTCCCGACGGCCTACTATTCGACCATGCCCGGCGGGCTCCAAGACATGCTCGTTTTTGGGGAGGAGGCCGGCGGAAATGTCCGCACCTTGAGCCTGATCCACGCCACCCGCGTGCTCATCATCGTCGTTACCCTGCCCTTTCTGCTGCGCGGAATATGGGGCGCGGACCTCACGAACCCGCCCGGGGTCCCGGCCGCCACCGTGCCGCTGCACGAGCTCGCGCTCATGGTTGCTTGCGCGCTCATCGGATGGCAGGGAGCCAAGCGGGTCGGACTATTCGGCGCGTCCATCCTCGGGCCGCTCATCGTGACAGCAATCGTGACGCTCGCCGGGTTCTTGCACTATCGCCCCCCGGCGGAGGCAATCTGGGCCGCGCAGTTTTTCATTGGGCTCACCATCGGCGCGAAATACAGCGGCATCACCGGGGCGGAGGTGCGCCGCGACGTGGCCGCCGGGCTCGGCTTTTGCGTGATCCTGATCATCCTGACCGTAATCTTTGTGGAAGCGATCTACCAAGCAGGCCTCGCCCCTGGGCAGGAGGTGCTTTTGGCCTTTGCCCCCGGTGGCCAGGCGGAGCTTACGGTGCTGGCGCTCATCGTCGGGGCCGATGTCGCCTTTGTCGTTGCCCATCACGTGCTCAGGATCTTTGTCGTGATCCTGGGCGCGCCCATCGCGGTTAGGCTCTTTCGTCCCAAACCTCAGGATTGATCATGTGGATCGGCGCGCCGTTGGCATAGGCGTTCACCTGCTCAAAGATATCGGTGAATTGCAGGTCAAACTCGTCCTCGGTCACGTACCCCAGATGGGGCGTGGGCAGGACGTTGGGGTGCGTGAGCAGCGGGTGGGTCACGTCGCGCAATGGCTCGGTGTCGAACACATCCACGGCGGCAAAGATGCGACCCCGGGCAATCTCCGCCTCCAGCGCACCGGGTACCACGAGGCCGGAGCGGGAGGTGTTCACGAACAGCGCCCGGTCTTGCATCGTGGCCAGATCGTCGCCTGTTATGATCCCCCGCGTGGCGGGTTTGAGCCGAACATGGACGCTCACGATGTCGGAGGTGGCAAAAAACGCCTCCCGGCTGTCGGCCACCTGCGCCCCATCGGCCCGCGCCCGGGCGCGCCCGTCGTCGGAGGACCACCACTGCACGTTCATCCCGAGCGCCGCCGCATAGGTCGCCACCGCCCCCGCAATGCGCCCATAGCCATAGAGCCCAAGCGTCCGCCCCCGCAGGGTGCGCCCCACCCCCGCCTGCCAAGCCCCCGCGCGGATGGAGGCGACCTGGTCCGGGATCTGGCGGTAGCTCGCCAGGATCAGCGCTAGGGTGTGTTCTGCCGCGGCGTAGGACGGCGTGCCTGCGTGCATATTCGAGCACAAAAGGACGCCATTTTCCGTGCAGGCCGGGACGTCGATATGGGGATAGACGCTGCGCTGCGACACAAGCCGGAGGTTGGGCAGGCGCGACAGCAGCTCCGCTGTGATTTTTGTTCGCTCGCGGAACAGCACCAGCGCCTCCGCGTCCGCCACACGCGCCGCGAGCCTGGCAGGGTCAGGCTCGTGGTCTGTCCAGACCGTCACATCGTGGCCGCGCAGGAGATCAAAACATGGCAGCGCGCGCAGCGTGTCGAACCAGTCATCGAGGATATAGACCTTCATGGACCCTCCGAGAAAGACGCCGGGCAGATGCCCGGCCTACGGCTTAGCGCTGCCAGACCGATGATGGCACGAAAAGTTCCCCTGCGGCGAGCTTGCGCGCCGTGCGCACCAACCCGGCGGAGATGACCTCGAACCCGGTGGGCGCGTCGCGGGTTTCCATGATGACCTCGAGGATCCCCATAGGATGTTCGAGCCGCATAAGCGTCTTTTCCTCGTTCGGGCGCGCGACGATGCCATCGGCCACGGTTCCCGGGCACAGCAGGCAGGCGCTGAGGCATTGCGACCCCGTCACAGCCAGCGAGGGGTGGCAGTTCTTGGGCATAAAGTAGCGCGTCAGCGCCGTGCCCCCCGCCGCAGGCGTCGCCAGGAGGCCGAACTTGGGCGTCACGGACCCGGACACATCGCCCATCCCCATGCGCCGCCCCGCCTCAATGCGGATCGGCTCCATCCGGGCGTAGAAATCGCGGTTGTCATCCAGCTCCGCCGCGGTTTCTTGCCCCGTGAGACCGAAATCAGCGGCACGCGCGATGACCATGGGCATCGCCACATCCATGCAGGTGACCTCTATCCCATCGATCACGTCAACCTTGTTGCCCGTCGGGAACATGGCCCCAGTCGCGCCGCCAGCCACGTCCATGAAAAGAAGCTCGATCGGCGCCGCCGAACCTGGAACGCCGTCAATGGCCGCGTCGCCGTCATAGCTGACCACGCCGCCTGGCGTCTGCACGCGGGCAATCACGCGCGCGCCGGTGTTCACGGCGTGAATCTTGACCTCCGTCACATCACCTGTCGCCTGCACGAGCCCCATCTCAATGGCCGCAGGGCCGACACCGACCAAGATGTTGCCGCAGGTGGGCTTAAAGTCGACCAGCCCGTCCTCTACCCCGACCTGGGCAAAGAAGTAGTCGACATCGGCCCAACCGCCCTCAGCCGCGGACAGCATCGCGACTTTGGTCGTCACCGCCGCCCCGCCGCCGATCCCGTCGATGTTGAGCGGGTGGCCAGAGCCCACCGCGCTCACCAACACCTGCGCGAGCGTGTCGAGATCTTCCGGCAGGTCCGCGCGGCGCATATAAGGCCCCCGCGACGTGCCCCCCCGCATAAAGTAAAACGGGATTGCGGTCTGGGTCATAGCGCTGCTCCTGAATGGTATACCGCTGTATACATACTTACCTTAGCCGCCATAAGAACTCAAGTCAGCGGCCAAGGAAGCTCCACAAACTCCTGCAATAGCCCAGGTGGGAAGTCGCGGTTCAAAAGCCCCGCCATCAGGCACATGAAGGCAATCCCAACCGCTGTGTAGAGCGCCGCAAAGCCCAGGCTTTTGCCAGACCGGTAGTGGATAAAGGCAAAGAGGAAGATCGCCAGTGCCAGGATGAACCCCATGAGCGAGGTCAGCACCAAAAGCCCACCGAACCAGGCCAGCGTCGGCCAAAGCCCATGAGCGTTCGAGTCCGCCTCTGCCACCTCGCGATCGGCAAAGAGCGGCGCGGTCTCATCCCTAAGCATCATCTGTACCACTAAGATCAGCGCCCCCGCAATCGACACCCCCGCCACAAAGCGCGGGAACACGCGGTCAGCCGCTGCATAATCCGGGATCATCGACGCGTTCACAAAGGCCACGACGAGATAGCCCAGCACCACAAGCAGGAAGATCAGCGGCGCGCGCTTGGCGCCAGCGCCCACATCGCCTTCGGCCTGGATCATCTTGGACTGGCGCAGTCCGATGACGACCGACAGCACCGTGATGATGATGAGCACGATCACGATGGGGGAAAAGATATAATCGATCCCCTCCTCAAACCCGCGGCGGAACCGGCTCTGCGCAATCTGCACGGCCTGGTTGGCATAGGTCTCCGCCGGGTTGGATAGGACGAAGCCAATCAGGAACGCAGGACGCGACCAGTCAAAGCGGCGCATCATGATGCCAAGGAGCCCGATCGCAAAGAGCGCCACGAGGTCCATCAGGTTCTGCCCCGACTGGAATGCCGCAAAGCTAATGATCATGAAAAGGAATGGCGCGAGCAGCGCAAAGGGGATCGTCGTCAGACGTGCGATCCCACCCGAGGCCGCGATACAGATCAGCGTACCCACCACATTCGCCAGGGCCAAAAGCCACACAATCGCATAGGTGATGTCGAGATTGTTTTTGAGCATTGACGGCCCAACCTCAATCGACCCGGACCCCAGCAGGGCAATGGCGCCGATAAAGATTGCCATCGACCCGGACCCCGGGATGCCAAAAAGCAATGTGGGGACCAGCCCCCCACCCTCCTTGGCGTTGTTGGAGCTTTCGGGCCCGATCACGCCGCGGATCTCGCCAGAGCCGAAGTTCGACTTGTCCTTGGTCGTCTGCACCGCGTGCCCATAGGCGATCCAGTCCACAACCGACCCGCCCAGACCTGGAATCACTCCCACGATCACCCCGATGATCGAACAGCGCATGGACAGCCACTTGTTCGCCCACCAGTCTTTCACGCCCACGAGCCAACCGCCGCCCAACGGTTTACGGTCCGCAATCGCCCGATCCTGGCGCAAAAGCGCGACAATCTCTGGGATGGCAAAGATACCCAGACCCACGATCACGAGCTTAAGCCCGTCCACGAGGTAGGGCATGTCATAGGTGGCCATGCGCAGCTCGCCCGCGCTGTCACCCTCCCCAATGGTACCCACCATCATGCCGAGCCCGGCAGCCACGATCCCCTTGATCGGCACGCGACCCGCGAGGATCCCCACCATGGATAGGCCAAAGATCGTGATCATCAAAAGCTCCGGCGTGCGGAACTCCAACACGATCGGCCGCGCGATCAGAATAAAGACGGTCAGAAACGCCGCCCCCACGAGCCCGCCAAAGAGCGAACTGGCAAAGGCCGCCGACAGCGCGCGGGCGGCCATCCCCTTCTTGGCCATCGGGAACCCATCGAGAACCGTCGCTTGGGAGGCCGACGAGCCAGGTATCCCCATCAGAACGGACGCAAACGTGTCCGATGTCGGCACCACGGCCACCATCCCGATCATCAGCGCCAGACCCAATACCGGGTCCATCCCAAACATAAACGGCAAAAGCAGCGACAACCCCGCGATGCCGCCGAGCCCTGGGAACACTCCGATACACAGCCCCATAACAACGCCGAGCACGAGGTAGCCCAACACGATTGGCTGCAAAATCAGCCCCCATGCATCCGATAGGGCAGGAAGTGCGGTGCTCAATACATCCATGGGACTACTCCTAAGTCAGACCTGACCGCGCGACCTGCCACCTTACAGGCGCACGTTCCCCGTGATCCGCTCAAAGCCCTCGGGCGCGAACCATGTGCTGTCAGTGATGCGGGGCAAAGCCCTCTCCCCCAGGGGGAGAGGGTTGGGTGAGGGGGAGAGAAACTTGTGAGCGGGAACGCGCCCCCTCACATAGGGTTTAGCCGCTCAGCGACACGCCGTAGCGCTCTTTGAGCCAGTCCACGACAAAGGCCTTCGCCGCAGCAGGCACAGCCGTCGCGGACGCCTTCGCACCCTCAGCCGCGTCGCCCGTCATCTGCGGGTACTTGCCCAACCGCTTGGCAGAGATCTCGGCGAAATCTGCACGCTCTTGGATCGCCTGGAACGCTTTGGTGTAGGTCACCATCGCATCGTTGGAGGCACCCGCGGGCAAGAACACCATCTTTTGCGCGGGGAAGCCCGCCACAAAGAAGGCCTTCCATGCGTCCCACTGATCGCCAGAGGTCTCGCAAGACGGGGTCGCCTCACAGACTTCTTTGAACGTCGGCATATCGGGGAAGGTCGGATCGCGCACGATGTTGCCATCCGCGTCGAGCGAGCCCCAGGACATCATCGGCACCGCGTCACCCGCTTCCACGAGCGGCATCACGCCACCGAGGTAGCCCGAAGACGTCTGGTAGTCGATGTTGGCTTCACCGCGCTCAAACATCAGACGGCCATCACCGCGGCCCTTGATGCCGAACACCGGCTCAACGTTCAGCCCCAGCATCTCCCACGCCAAAAGCGGCACGAGGTCCAGGCGCGTCGCGCCCTGGGAGCCGTAGATAAAGTCGGTGTCCTGAAGCGCGCTTGCGTCCATTCCATCCATCATGCCCGCCAGGTCCGGCGGCAGATAGGCCACGCCACCCGTGCCAGAGGCCAGAACGACGTTCCAATCCGCATACTCATAACGCACCCGTGGGTCGCCCAGCAGGAACGGGAACTGCGTGGAGCCCGAGGACCCAAACAGCAACGTCCCATCGTCGTATTCTTGCTCCTGGAACCAGTTGGCCCCCTTGGTGGAGCCTGCGCCCGGCATGAACTTCACAACCACAGTCGGCTCACCCGGCAGCGCTTCGCTCAAAAGCGGCGCATAGAAGTTCGCCCATTTTGCAGAGCCCCCGGTCTCCGAGAATGGGATAACCCACTCAACGGTTTTGCCTTCCAGGTCGATTCCATGGCCACCGGCCAGTGCGGTGCCTGCGGCAGCTGCAGCGGCCACAAAGCCAAGCGCCACGCGGCGCGTGGTGTTCTTTAGTGTCATATTGTCCTCCCTTAAGCCGCCTTGTTTGCGGAGCGGCTCGTTGATTGCCCCCAGTGATTCCCGCGGGCTTGCGGGTAGAATAGGGTGACAAAGCTTGCGCCAAGCCTTCATCGCGGCAAAAACTTGCCCATGCGTATCATCCTCGTAGAAGACAACGACGCCCTCCGCAAAGGGATCTCCTACCGCCTCGGCGATGATGGCCACGCCATTGATGCGCTCGCCGATGGCGCGACCGCCGATGACTTTCTCGCGCAAGAGGCCAGCGACCTCGTGATCCTCGACATCAACCTGCCCGGCCTCAGCGGTCTCGATGTGTTGCGCAACATGCGCCAACGCGGCGATGGGCGCCCGGTGATCCTGCTCACCGCCCGTGCCCGCACCGAAGACCGCGTGCAGGGTCTCGACGCGGGCGCCGATGACTACCTCGTCAAACCCTTCGCGATGGACGAACTCGCCGCGCGCGTCCGCGCCCTGGCGCGCCGCAAGACCACCGACCTGCGTCAATACATGGCCATAGGGCCACTCCAACTCGATATCCACGGGCCCGCCCTGGCCCATAACGGCACGCCACTCGACGTTCCAAGACGCGAACTCTTGCTGCTCACCGCCCTGGCAGAGGCGCAAGGGCGCCCCTTGTCCAAGGCCCATATCCTCGACCAGCTCTACGGCGCTGGCAGCGAAACCGAGGAAAAGGTGGTGGAGGTCTATGTCTCCCGCCTGCGCAAGCGCCTCGCGCGTTTTGGTGTGACGATCCAGGCCCGCCGCGGGATCGGCTATGTGCTGAGCACCGACAGCGCGTGACCCAGAGATAACACAGCGATGACCCAAACCCTGTCCCTACGCGGGCGCCTCACAGCGATCATCCTGACACCCCTCGTCCTGATCGCGCTCGCCATCAGCGCCTGGGCGCTCGCAGATGCCCAAGCCCGCGCCGACGACCGCTTTGACCGCGCGCTGTTGTCCGCAGCCCTCGCCGTGTCGCGCGACGTCGCCGTGTCCGAGGGCGACGCGCTCAGCCCGGAGACGAACGAGCTCCTCCGCGACAGCTTTGGGGGGGAAGTGTTCTACCACGTTTTCGCCCCCGACGGGGTCTTTGTCACGGGTTACGCGACCCCGCCCATCCCTGTAATCGAGACGTTTTTTGACCGGCAGGGGCAGCAATATTTTGAAGGCGTCCACCAAAGCCGCCCCGTCCGCGCGATCCGCTTTGTGGACACGATGCAAATCGACGGGCTGTCGGGCAATTTCACCGTCACAGTTTGGCAAGACAAAACCCACCGCAACGCGCTCGTGCGCGAACTGGTGCAGGGCACGATCCTTGTGATCTCGATCCTTGTGGGCACCGTGGCGCTGATCATCTGGTTCGGCGTACGCTACGGCCTGCGCCCTCTCAATGACCTAGAGGACGCCATCGCGCGCCGGTCGAGCGACGACCTGCACCCCATCCAGCGCGGCGTCCCGGCCGAGGTGACCGGCATCGCAGAGCGTCTTAACGGCCTCTTTGCGCAACTGTCGCAGAGCATGAATGACCAGATGGACTTTATCTCCAACGCGGCACACCAGCTGCGCAACCCGATCGCTGGGATCCTGGCCCTGGCAGAGGCCGTGGACCGCGCCCCAACGCCCCAAGACGCCAAGCGCCGCACCGCCGATCTACTGGAGGCCGCGACCAAAGCCGCAGAGCTCAGCCAGAAACTGCTTTTGATGGAACGCGCCAAGGCGCTCGCGCCCGCTTCAATGCGCCAACCCTTCAACCTGTCCGCTACACTGACCGAGATCGCCGCGGACACCCGCGCTGCACTGCCGGGTCACGTCACTCTGATCGAAAACATCGCACCGGGCCTCACCCTTTCCGGGGACGAAACCGTCATCCGCGAGGCGGTGATGAACCTCCTCGATAACGCCACGCGCCACGGCGGCGCAGAGCTGAGCGAGGTTGCCATCGCTGCAACCCAATCGGGCACAGAAACACAGGTCACCGTGATGGATAACGGCGCAGGCCTCGGCGACGCTGACACCAGCCGCGCCCTCAAACGCTTTGAACAACTCGGCGCAACGTCCGGGAGCGGCCTGGGCCTGTCCATCGTCGATGCCGTGATGCGGGGCCACGGCGGGACGCTCGACATCATAAACACCCACCCAGGCCTGCGCGTCACTCTAACGTTTTAGTCCGCATAACACCCCCGGCGGAGCCTTCGCCCACGGCAGCCAAACGCACCGCCTTTCAGCCCGAGGCGCGAGGCATCACACGAAGTCAAAGACATCCGCACCAGCGGGGGCCTCCACCTCCTCAATCACCCGAAGCGCCCCAGACGTCGCATCAAGCGCGAAATACTCGAACGCTTTTCCGTTACCGATGTTGAAGCCTTGGAAGTCGTCGAATGTTCCAGCGAAGCCGTTTGAGGCTGTGAGGATTGTGAACTCGTCTCCGAGGTTGGCGTCGAAGCTTGCGTCGAGCACCAGTTCCAGGGTGCCCATTTGCTCGAGCTGGCCGGTGATCTGGATCAGGCCCACCTGCACATCCGTGCCGGAGCCGGACAGCCCCACCTGCAGCGTCGCGCGCTCCGTCAGCGCCACCCCGCGGTCGAGCACGAGCGTGCCGTCGTCGCTGGCCCCCAGCGT
>JBCBZG010000021.1:0-71958 GCA_039815465.1 Pseudomonadota bacterium | reverse complement strand
TGAGCCTGAGCCTGAGCCTGAGCCTGAGCCTGAGCCTGAGCCTGAGCCTGAGCCTGAGCCTGAGCCTGAGCCTGAGCCTGAGCCTGAGCCTGAGCCTGAGCCTGAGCCTGAGCCTGAGCCTGAGCCTGAGCCTGAGAAGGCGCTACCGCCAGCGGCGATTGCGGTGCAAGTGCCGGAACCCGAACCAGCCGCTCCAACGCAAACCGTCGACGTCGCAGGGCCCCCACACGAGCTGCCCGAGCCAGGATCTGAGCCCGAGCCAGCGGGAGAAACAGAACCGGAACAGACCTCCCCGCCCCCACTCGCGGCGTTCCAGTCGATCCGCCCGCAAAGCTCCGCGCCGCCGCCCCTTGTGGGCGAGGGCGATATCCCGGACCGTCCGAACGGCGCCGGCCCCAGTGTCCCAAGCCCCGTCGCCCCGCCCGCGGCGGAGGCGCCCAGCACCGCGCCGCGCATCGGGACGCTGTCCGCGGCTATGCGCGACGAGGACGAAGACGTCACCGCCACGCTGCTACCCGGGCTCGCCGCCCAGCGCGCGGGGGCTGTAGCCGCGCCCATCACCCCCGCCGCGGCGGAGGCCAAACCGCCAAAGCAAAAGTCCAAAGGCTTTTTCTCCAGCACCCGCAAACCAAAGCCCGCCACGACAAAGCCGTCAGGCCCCCAGGTCGGCGGCAAGCCGCGGTTCCTGGGGCTGATGCTCACGGCCACGCTGATCCTGTTTCTCCTGGCGATCGCCGCGCTCGCGGCCACGCGCGAGGACGGGCTCGCCGGGTTCTTTGCCCCGACCAGCGCCCGCGCGCCCGCCGCACCCGCGATCCCGCTCGCCGCGCTTGATATCCCAGACACCGTGATCCCAGGGCCAGAAGCCGTGACGGTCACGCCAATCTCCATCACGCCCGCGCCTCTGCCGCCCGCAACCGACGCCCAAGACACAAACGCAGCGATCCCTACCGACCTTTCGGACCCCGTGGGGGAAGAAGTCACAGCTCTTGCCTCCCTCGAAGCCCCTGCGCCCGCAGTGAGCAGGGCCGACGCCGAAGCACGCTACGCAGCCACAGGCATCTGGTCAGCCGCACCCCAGGCCCCCAGCACGCCCGAGGGCGCCACGATAGACGCGCTCTACACCGCCTCAATCGACCCGGCGATCAACGGGCAGGACGCAGTGGCCCTGCCCCAGCTCGCGGCCTTTGACACCGACCACCGCCCACCGTCCCAGCCCGCGCCCCCCGCGCCGGATATACGGTTCACCTATAACGCAAACGGCCTGATCATCGCCACGCCCGAGGGTGCGCTGTCGCCCCAGGGTTATCACATCACGCTCGGGCGCCCAGCCGTTGAACCGCCGCTCCGCGTGCCCGCGGTCACTGTCGAAGACCTCGCGCGTCAAGCGCTCGCCCAGTTCCGGCCCAAGGCCCGCCCCGAGGGGCTGCGCGAAAGCACCGAACGCGCGCAGCTCGGCGGGATGACGCTCCAGGAACTCGCGACCTTCCGGCCCAAAGCCCGCCCCGAAAGCGCCCAACAACTGGCCGAAGCCGCCGCCAACGTGGACGAGGAAACCGCGCTCGCGCGCGCGCTGACCTCCTCCCCCCGGCCCCAAGCGCGCCCCGCCAATATCGCGCGCATTATCGCCCAAGCCCGCGCCGCCCAAGCCGCGCGGGAGGCTGCGGCCACCCCAACACGCACCGCCGCCGCTGCAACTGCGCCCGCGGTGACGCAGCCATCGATCCCCACGCGCGCGTCTGTCGCCACCGCGGCCACGCTCAGCGACGCGATCAACCTACGCGAGATCAACCTCATCGGCGTCTACGGCACCGCCTCCAACCGCCGCGCGCTGATCCGGCTCAAAAACGGGCGCTTCGTAAAGGTTCAAGTGGGCGATGAGGTCGACGGCGGGCGCGTCGCCGCCATCGACGAAAGCGCCATCCAGTACATCAAACGCGGGCGCAACATCACGCTGGCGATCCCGGCGGGCTGACTACTCCGCCGCGATATCGGCATAGTCGCCATTGGCCATCTCTTCGGCCTCGATGCTTTCAAACAGCGCCTTAAAGTTCCCCTCACCAAAGCCATCATCGCCCTTGCGCTGAATGAACTCGAAGAAGATCGGCCCGATCACGGCTTTAGAGAATATCTGGAGCAATATCTTCGTCTCCCCCCCATCCACGACGCCCTCCCCGTCGATGAGGATCCCGTGGGTCTTCATCCGGTCGATGGGCTCAGCATGGCCTGCTACCCGCTCCCGCGAGAGCGCATAGTAGGTGTCGGGCGGCCCGGGCATGAACCGCACGCCGCGCGCGGCAATCGCGTCCACGGCGTCATAGATGTCGCGGGCACCCACGGCGATGTGCTGGATGCCCTCACCCTTGTACTTCTTTAGATAATTAACGATCTGGCCCGTCTCCCCCCGATCCTCATTGATCGGGATGCGGATGCGCCCGCAGGGCGAGGTCAACGCACGGCTGAGCAGCCCGGAATACTTCCCCTCGATGTCGAAAAACCGGACCTCTTTGAAGTTAAAGAGCGTCCCATAGAACCGGAACCAGGTGTCCATATTCCCCTTAAAGACATTGTGCGTCAGGTGATCGAGATAGTGGAACCCGACGCCCTCCGGATGGGCGTGATCGACCCAATCGAACTCCGCATTGTAGGGGTTGGTGTCGTAATAGGCGTCTGTGAAATAGATCTGACTGCCGCCAATGCCCTTGATCGCGGGCCAGTCCACGGTCTTGCCGGGGCCGTCATAGGGCTCCGCCCCGTGCGCGATGGCGTGGGCGTAGGCATGGGCCGCATCCACCACCCGCCAAGCCATGGAGGGCGCGCAGGGACCGTGGGCCTCGATAAACGCCGCCGCGTGGGTGCCCGGTTCCGCATTGAGCACATAGGTGATGTCGCCCTGCTGCCAAAGCTCGATGGCCTTGGATTTGTGGGTGGCCGTGTGCCGATAGCCCATCTGCGCAAACGCCACGCGCAGCGCGTCAGGGTCAGGATGAGCGAATTCCACAAACTCAAAACCATCAGTGCCCGCGGGGTTGTCTGCGGTGATCGTGGCGCGCGGTGCGTCATGTGGGAAGGGGCCCATGGTGCTCTCCTGTGTCAGGGGTTGCGCAAAAATACGGCAAACGCCCCGGGAAACCGTCGCGGCCAGCGGCACATTCAGCAGAAAATTTACCGATTCTGTGTACCGAACGCCCAGTTCATGCAACGATTTGGCACCATGACCCTCGACCCCACCGATATCCAGCTTCTCGACGCGCTCCAACAGGACGCCCAGCTCACCACCCAGGAACTGGGGGAACGGCTGTCGCTGTCCTCCTCCCAAGCTGCGCGACGGCGGCAACGGTTGGAGGCCGCGGGATATGTCCGCCACTACACCGCGCGCCTGTCGCCCGCAAAGCTCGGGCTCGACGTCCAAGCGTTCATCCAGGTGCAAATGGCCTCCCAACTGCCGGAGAAAGCCCGCGACTTCGTGCGCCTCATCGGCACCCGGCGGGAGGTGGTGAGCGCTTGGACCCTCACCGGCCAGGCCGACTATTTGCTGCGTGTCTTTACGCCCGACTTGGCGCGGCTCAATATGCTGATCCACGACGTGATCCTGCCCCACGGGGCCGTCGCGCGCGTCGAAAGCCAGATCGTGATGGACCAACCCAAACCCGACGCGGGGTTGCCGCTATGAGCGAGATGTTGATGGAAATCGCGCTCTTCCTCGGGGCCGCGCTGATTGCGGTACCGCTGGCCATGCGCTTTGGCCTCGGGTCGGTGCTGGGCTACCTCATTGCCGGGCTCTGCATCGGCCCCTTCTTTGGGCTCATCCATGACGATGTGACCGAAATCCAGCACGTGGCCGAGTTTGGCGTCGTCATGATGCTCTTTCTCATCGGGCTGGAGCTTGAACCCAAAGTCCTGTGGGAGATGCGGATGCGCCTGCTGGGCTTGGGTGGGCTGCAATTGGCAGGCACGACAGCGGTGCTCTACGCCTGCGTCCTGGCGCTCAACTATGACTGGCGCACGGCGCTCGCTATTGCGCTGATCTTTGCGCTGTCCTCCACCGCGATCGTGCTGCAAACGCTCAACGAAAAGGGGCTGATGGCCACCGCGGGCGGGCGCTCGGCGTTTTCGGTGCTCTTGACCCAGGACATCGCCGTGATCCCCATGCTCGCGCTTTTGCCGCTGCTTGCGGTGGCGCCGGATGTCATCGGCATGCCCGACGGCTCCATCGCGCGCGCGGCGGACTTGGCCCACGACGCGCACCACGGTCCGTCACTCGTGGCAGGCCTGCCGCCCTGGGGGGTGACGCTCGTGACCATCGGCGCGGTGGCAGCCATCGTGCTTGTGGGACACTTCCTCACGCGGCCCATCTATCACCTCATCGCGCGCACCCGTCTGCGGGAGCTGTCGACCGCCTTCGCGCTCTTTATCGTCGTCTCTATCGCGGTGCTCATGAACCTCGTGGGTCTCTCCCCCGCGCTCGGCGCGTTTCTGGCGGGCGTCGTGCTCGCGAACTCGGAATTCCGGCACGAGTTCGAAAGCGCGGTGGAACCGTTCAAGGGCCTCCTCCTCGGGCTCTTTTTCATCACCGTGGGCGCCAGCATCAACCTGAGCCTCTTTATCAGCGACCCGCTTTCCATCCTGGGGCTGACCTTTGCGCTGATCCTGCTCAAGGGCGCGGTGCTGTTTGGCGTGGGGCTCCTCTTTAAACTGCGCCACCGGGCGCTCTGGCTCTTCACACTCTCGCTCGCCCAAGCGGGGGAATTCGGCTTTGTGCTCATCACCTTCGCCAGCCAAACCCAGGTTCTCAGCGCTGGGCTCTCTGACCTCTTGCTGCTCATCGTGGCGCTGTCGATGCTGACGACCCCGTTCCTCTTTGTGATCTTCGAACGGCTCACCCACCGCATCAGCGACGCCGAACCGGTGGAGCCGGACGATATCGAGGCGGAGGGGTCGATCATCATCGCGGGCGTCGGCCGCTTCGGGCAGGTGGTCGACCGCATGGTGCAGGCCGCAGGAATGCCGGTGACCGTGCTCGATTCCGACCTGGAAACGATCCAGCTCCTGCGCTCCTTCGGACACAAAAGCTACTACGGCGACCCCAACAACCCCGACCTCTTGCACGCCGCAGGCATTGACAGCGCGCGCGTGCTCGTGGTGGCCATCGACGACCCGAAAGCAGCGGTAAAGCTTGTGGCCTACGCCCGACGCATCCGGCCGGACCTCCACATCATCGCGCGGGCCCGCGACCGCCTGCACACCTACGCACTGGTGCGCGCGGGCGCCACCCAGACCGCGCGGGAGACATTCGACAGCTCGCTGCGCGTAGGGCGCTACGTCCTACAGGCTATGGATGTCAGCGAATTCGACGCCTTTGAGCACGAAAAAGCCTTCTACCGCCACGACCGCCACGTCTTGGCTGAACTTGCGGAGCTCTGGGACCCCGACATCCCGATCAAGGACAACGCCGCCTATATCGAACGCGCCCGCGAGCTCGAACGCGAGCGCGAGACCCAGATGGTCGAAGCGGCAGAGAAAAGCGATACCACGCCCGCACCGCCGCCCACGCCCCCAACCGTCACGCCGTAGCGACACCCGCCTCTGCGAAGGTCGCCATGCCCGAATGGCACGCAATCGCCCCCTTGAGCACACCAATGGCCAGCGCGGCCCCCGACCCCTCGCCGAGGCGCAGACCCAACTTCAAGAGCGGCTCTTTATCCAAAGCGCCCAGAAGCTTCTCATGGGAAGCTTCTGCACTCTGGTGGCCCGCCACGCAGTGGTCGAGCGCCCCTGGAACCGTCTCCGCCAACGTCGCTGCGGCGGCGGTGCAGATGAACCCGTCCAGGATCACAGGCACCGAATGGTGCCGCGCCGCCGCAATCGCACCCGCCATCGCCGCAAGCTCCCGTCCGCCCAAACGCGCGAGCGTCTCAAGCGCGCTGCACGGCGTGTGCCGCGCGAGCCCGGCGGCCACCGTCTCTTGCTTTAGGCTGAGCCCTGCATCATCGACGCCCGTCCCGCGCCCGACCCAGTCGCCGCCATAAAGGGCTGCGGCGACCGCAGCGGCAGCGGTGGTGTTGCCGATCCCCATCTCGCCCGTGACCACCAGATCCGCGTCAGGGTCCACAGCCTCCCACCCCGCGGTCAGCGCCGCCACACACTCCGCCTCGCTCATGGCGGGGGCTTGGGTGAAATCCGCCGTCGGGCGGTCGAGCTCCAGCGCCGTCACGGTCATCTCGGCGCCAAACGCCTTGGCCAACTGGTTGATCGCTGCGCCGCCCGCCTCGAAATTGGCCACCATCTGAACCGTGACCTCGGGCGGAAAGGCCGACACGCCCCGCGCCGCCACGCCGTGGTTCCCGGCAAAGACCAGGATCTGCGGACGCTCCAGCGACGGGCGCCCGTTGCCCTGCCAGCTCGCGAACCAAAGCGCGAGGTCCTCCAACCGCCCCAGCGCGCCCGGAGGCTTGGTGAGCTGGCCGTTGCGCGCCCCCGCCGCGCCCAAGGCGGCGGCGTCCGGCGCGGGAGCGGCGCGCAGCACATCAGCAAAATCAGCAAGGGTCGAAAAAGGGGCCATGATCTGTCGTCCTTGATTGCGGTCCAGAGCCTCTTTACCCCTGCGCAGGAAGAGAGCAAGCAGGAGCTTTCATGGACCGCCAACAAAGCCTGATCGAGGCGATAGATGTCCCCGCCGCGCTCGGGTTTCTCAGCCGCTTGCCCATCCCCGTGGATGGCGACAAAGCCGCGGCCCGGGGCGCAGGCGTGGTCTGGGCCTACCCGGTGGCGGGGCTCGCCATCGGGCTGATCCTGGCGCTCCTCGCGACGATGCTGAACACCATGCTTCCACCCGCGTTCACGGCCGCGATCACACTGGCCGCAGGCGTGGTGATCACGGGCGCCCTGCACGAGGACGGGCTCGCCGACACCTGCGATGGGTTCTGGGGCGGCTGGACGCGGGAACGACGACTGGAGATCATGAAAGACAGCCGCATCGGCGCCTATGGCGTCATCGCGCTCGTCCTGTCGCTGCTCTTGCGCTGGATCGGCCTGACCGCCGTGATTGAGGCGGGGATGATCTGGGCCATCATCGCCATCGCCGCCGCATCCCGCGCGGCCATGACCCCACTCATGGCGTTGCCCAACGCCCGCGGCAGCGGCGTGAGCGCCACGGTAGGCCGCCCGACCCGTAGCGCGATCACCCTGGCTGTGGCGCTCGGCGCGGTAAGCCTCTTGCCCCTCGGCGTATCAGGATTCGCCCTGATCCTCACCGTGGCCCTGACCGCGTTCGCCCTTTCACGGCTCGCCCAGGCCAAGATCAGTGGCCAAACCGGCGATGTCTTGGGTGCAACTCAGCAAGCCGCAGAGATCACCATGCTCACAACGCTCGCGGCACTCTTGGTATAAGGACGTCCCGGTGGGCGCCCGCTCGCCAATCGTCTTTACGCGTTGATCCAAGGCCCGCCCGGCGGCACCGCCGGGCAGCCCCCGACCGCCCCCATGGGCGGGGGCTACACCCCCGCCCGCGGTCAGGAGCTGCCCTCATCTCTACATTTCAGGCCGCCGCCGCCCGCGAACTCAACACGGCGCCGACTTCTTCCGCCGCCATCGCTTCTTCCGCGCCATTCACCGCCGCGATCTCGCGCGTCAGGCGCTCCAATGCGGCCTCATAAAGCTGCCGCTCAGAATAGCTCTGCTCGCGCTGCTCGTCATTGCGGTGCAGGTCGCGCACGACCTCCGCAATCGCGATCAGATCGCCGGAGTTGATCTTTTGCTCGTATTCCTGCGCGCGGCGCGACCACATCGCGCGCTTCACCTTGGCCTTGCCTTTGAGCGTGCGCATCGCCTGGCTCACCACATCGGGCCCCGCGAGCGCGCGCATGCCCACCTCGGTCGCCTTATTCGTCGGCACCCGCAGCGTCATCTTGTCCTTTTCAAAGGAGATCACGAAGAGCTCCAGGGAAAACCCAGCCACTTCCTGCTCCTCGATCGACACGATCTTGCCGACACCATGGGCCGGGTACACCACGAAATCGTTCGGGCTGAACTCGCTCTTTTTCGACTTACTCATCGACGTCCTTTCCGCTCCGGGGGTCCTCGCCCCTTAGTCCCCGCACCGCGGCCCTGCGCGGTCTTTGGGTCAAAAAAACCATCCGTTGCGCCGGGCAAAGGATGGTTACATGGTATTTCTCTGCGCAAGATATAGCACAAAAAAGGCGGGACCAAAAGACCCGCCCAAAATCTGATATCTAAAGCTTGAGCTTACCCGCCTTCGCCAGGATTCTCAGAGAAATATTTCTCCAACTTCCCCTCTTCGCCATCCTTCTCCGCAGCGCCCTCAAGCGGCTCCTTTTTGGAGATGATGTTGGGCCAGAGCTCGGAATACTTGAGGTTGAACTCCACCCATTTGTCCATGTCAGGCTCAGTGTCGGGGCGGATCGCGTCGGCGGGGCATTCGGGCTCGCAGACGCCGCAATCGATGCACTCATCGGGGTGAATGACCAACGTATTCTCGCCCTCGTAAAAGCAATCCACGGGGCAGACTTCCACACAGTCTGTGTATTTGCAGCCGATGCAATTGTCAGTGACGACGTAGGTCATGATGCGGTCCTCTCAGGACCCGATTAGTCCTCTCGCGCGCGGCCTTCAAGCCGTTCTCGCGCGCGGCGGTCGCGCTTTGTGGGCCGGCCCGCGGAATCGTGCCCGGGGTTGAGCACGCGGCGTTCCTTTGGCGCGGGCGGCGCAAGGTCTTCGTAGAGCGTTTGGGCCTCTGGCGCGGGGCCGCGGCGCTCCCCGATGGCGAGGATCTTGATCACCCGCACGTCGTCTTCTTTGGGAAATGTCAGCACGTCGCCCGCCCCCACGGCCCGCGCGGGTTTGGAGATCGGCGTCGCATTCACCCGCAGCTTGCCCTCGCTGACGAGCTTTGTCGCCAGCGAGCGCGTTTTAAAGAATCGCGCGTGCCACAGCCACTTATCCACCCGGATTGTCGGCTGCGGCGCGTCGCTCAAGTCTTATCCTTGAGCGCAAGCAGCGCGGCAAAGGGGTTATCGGGATCAATCGTGTCCTTTTTGGGCGGCTTGGCGGCATAGGTCTTGGGCCCGCGATTTTGCGGCCCGCCCTTGCCCCGCGCGCCGGGCTTGCCACCCGGCTTTCCGCCTTGTTTTCCACGTGGCTTGCCTGCGGGTTTCCCCCCCTGCTTGCCATCCGGGCGCGGCCCGCGCTGTTGGCGGCGCGCCTGATTGCCGCCCCAAGCAAAGGTGTAGAACACCTCAATCTCGGGCTCCGCGGGGGCCTCCGCTACGGGTTCTTCGGTCGGGGCGGGTGCTGCGTCAGCCACCGGCTCCGGCGTCGGTTCGGCTTCAACCGGGGTTTCGCCCGTCGCAGGCTCGGCGGCGTCCTCGGCTACAGGCGCGTCGGCTACGGGCGCGTCGGCTACGGGTTCCTCCGCCTTTGGCTCGTCCACCTTGGGCTCTGGCCGCACCTTGGGCCGCTCGCCCCGCTCCGCACGGTAGCCCAGACCCTGCATCAGGTCCGCGAATTGCTCCAACGTCATGCCGGTGATCGACAACATATCCGCCGTCCCCTCGAACCCGCCACGGGTGTCTTGGGACCGGATCATGTCGGCGAGGCGCTCGAGCATGTCGATGCGAATCGCCCGCTGTCCCGACGCGCGGTAGCCCGCAGCGGCATGGAACCAGTCCGGCGCGCGCTCATCCGTGGGGATCGACACGAGACCCGGCGGCGGGCTTTCTGGGAACTCGTCCACGCCCTTCGCCAGCGACATCAGCACCAGCCGCAGCCGCGTGGGCGCAGGCTTCAGCAGAAGCGGCAGGAAAATCGTGAACTGCCCGAACCGCACCCCGTGCTTGCGCAGCAAGGCCCGCGCATCTTGGTCCAGCGCTTTGACGTCCTCGGCGACCTCGGCACGCGTGCGCACGCCCATGCCCTCCACAAGCTGGAACGCAAAGCCCCGCGCGAGCCCTGTGAGCCCCTCATCCCGCTGCATCGCGAGCAGCGGCTCAAAGAGCGCGGCGACCTTGCGATCAATGAAATGCTGCAAGCGGCGCGTGACCTTTTCTGCCACCTCGGCACCCGCCTCATCATCCACGAATGCTTTGACCTGCGGCTTCATCGGGTCCGGGCCCGCCACAAGCTTGCCCACAGCATCGGTGCCCCACATCAGGCCCCCCTGCTCGGTGAAATCAATCTCGGTATCAGGCGCGTTATAGAACCGATCAGACAGAAGGTGGAACTTGGGCGCCAGCGCCTGGAGCGCGGCGGCGCGCAGCGTCTTCGCCTCGCCGCCCGTCGCGCTGTCATCCTGACGAAAGCGGAACCCGTCTAGCTTGCCGACAAACTGACCCTCTACGGTCACTTCGCCCTTTTCGTTTACGTCGGCCACAAGCCTCTCCTTCTGTTTCAACCGCCGCATGAGCACACTCGTGCGGCGATCGACAAATCGTGCTGTCAGCGCTGTGTGTAGCGCGTCTGACAGGCGGTCTTCTACGGCACGCGTTTCCCCGCGCCAATGGCTTTCATCGTCGACCCAGCCCGTGCGCTGCGCGACGTAAGTCCAGGTGCGGATATAGGCCAAACGCTTCGATAATGTGTCAATGTCGCCCTGCGTGCGGTCGATGCGGGCCACTTGGCGCCGGAACCAGTCGTTCGGGACACGCCCGCCTTCGTGCAGATACTTGTAAATCGCGGCAAGCAGCCCCGCATGCTCCCCCGGCGAAATCCCACGGAAATCGGGCACACGGCACACGTCCCACAGAAGCCGGACGGAGGCACCATCACTCGCCCGCGCGCGCACCTCTGCCTCGGAATGGAGCGCCTTAAGCGCTGCCAGATCGTCAGATTCGCGCACCCGCGTCAGCATCGGGTCGTCCGTGGGCGCCTCCAAACTGTCGATCAGCGCGTCCACCGACCCAAAGCTCAGGCGGGAGTTGCGCCATTGCAGCTTTTTGATCGGGGTAAAGCGGTGATCGGTGATCGCAGCCACCGTTTCCTCGTGGAGCGGGCCCGCCTCCCCCGTCACGCCAAAGGTGCCATCGGTGCGGTAGCGCCCCGCGCGCCCTGCGATCTGCGCCAATTCGTTTGGCGCCAGCGGGCGCATTCGGCGGCCGTCGAACTTATGGGTGCCGGAAAACGCGACATGGGTGACATCGAGGTTCAGCCCCATCCCGATGGCGTCCGTCGCCACCATGAAATCGACGTCGCCGTTCTGATAAAGCTCCACCTGCGCATTGCGCGTCCTGGGGCTGAGCGCCCCCATCACGACCGCCGCGCCACCGCGCTGGCGCTTTAAAAGCTCCGCGATGGCATACACATTCTCGACGCTGAAACTCACCACGGCGGACCGTGGGATCATCCGCGACAGCTTTTTCTCGCCTGTGTAGGTCAGCTCCGAAAACCGCTCCCGCGACAGAAATTGAGCCCGGGGCACCATCGCGGCAATGGCCGATCGCATGGTGTCCGCGCCCATAAAGAGCGTCTCATGGGTGCCCCGCGCATTCAGCAAGCGGTCCGTGAACACATGGCCCCGCTCAGGATCCGCGCAGAGCTGGATCTCATCGACGGCCAGGAAATCGGGGCCCATCCCCTCCGGCATCGCCTCAACCGTGCAGACCCAATACTGGGCGCGCTCGGGCACGATGCGTTCCTCGCCGGTCACGAGGGCCACGACATTAGGCCCGCGCGCGTCGACGATCCTATCATAGACCTCCCGCGCGAGCAGGCGCAGCGGCAGCCCGATCACCCCCGTGCGATAGGCCAGCATACGTTCGATAGCGTAGTGGGTCTTGCCCGTATTCGTCGGGCCCAAGACGGCGGTGATCCGCCCCATCTCAGCCATGCCCCATCCCCCGCTTGACGGCCCCGCGCGTGCGCCGCTCAGAGCCTCTTGCCCGCCGTGGCCTTTTCGAGCCTGTCGATATGATCGGATAGGTTCTCGCGGTGGGGATGTATAGCCCTGACCGCGTAGTAGAGCTCCAGCGCCGCGTCTTCCATCCCGAGCTCTTCAAAGATCACCGCAAGGCCCGAGAGCGCCCCGAAATGGCGCGGTTCAAGCGCAATCGCCCGCTCCAAATCGGCGAGCGCGGGACCATAAAGGTCAGCCTCGTAGTAGGCGCGCGCGCGGGCGTGAAACCCCTGCGCAAACTCCGGCGCGTGGTCGGTGAGCGCAGTGAAATGCTCAATCGCGCGCGCGAACTCGCCCGCCTCAAGCGCTTTATCGCCCCGCTCCAGCAACAGATCGAGCGATGGCGAGCCCGATTTTGACCATTCCCGCCAAATCCGCTGCTCGATGGGCATGTATTCGGTCGCATCGACGTTCTTCAACCGCTCAAAAAGTGGGGTCAAATCGTCTGCAACCGCCAGATTCGGCACCGAAACCCCGGCTGCGAGAAAAATTGCCGCCACGGCAGTGCGGCCAAGGTTTGTAAACCATGTCATAACGCCCTTGAATGTAGCTGGGGACGGATGAAATACCAGCCCCACACACTCAAGGGAGAAGCACATGAGCGTTATGGAACAGGCCGTCGGGGCCCTGAACGAAAAAATGGACGGCGATGGCTTTGACGCGGGCACCGCAAAGTTCGAAGTCGAGGGCATGGGCTCCATCATCATTGACAGCAACGGCGCGCGCGTGGGCGATGAGGACGCGGACGTGACGCTCAAAGCAGATGCCGAGACGCTGCAAGGCATCATGACCGGCGACGTGAACCCCACGACGGCGTTCATGACCGGCAAGCTCAGCGTTGACGGCGACATGGGCCTGGCGATGAAACTCGCAGGCGTCCTGTCGTAACGCGCGATGGAACCGGCGACGTTCCATAGCAACGTGGCCGAAGGGCCCGAGGGCGGGTCGGCCTATTGGCTGACCACGTCTGACGGCCTGCGTATTCGTCTTGCGGTCTGGCCCCTGGCCGGGGCCAAGGGGACGGTCCTGATCTTTCCAGGCCGCACCGAATACGCGGAGAAGTATGGGCGCGCGGCCGCTGATCTGGCGCGGCGCGGCTATGCCAGCGTCGCCATCGACTGGCGCGGCCAGGGGCTCGCTGACAGGCTTTTGCCCAACGCGCGGCTGGGCCATGTGGCGAAATTTCGGGACTATCAAAAAGACGTGTCCGCGGTGATGGCCGCGCTGCGCGACGTGAACGTGCCGCGCCCGTTTCACCTGCTGGCGCACTCCATGGGCGGCTGCATCGGGCTGCGCGCCGTGATGGACGGGCTCGATGTGGAAACGGCCGCGTTCTCGGCCCCCATGTGGGGCATCCAGATCGAACCCCATATGCGCCCAGTGGCCTGGAGCCTGTCTGCCTTTTTGCCCCAGGTCGGCATGGGCAACCTGCGTTCGCCCGGCACGCAAAACGGGGTCTACGTGCTCGACGAGCCGTTCGAGGACAACACGCTCACCAAAGACCCGGACATGTGGGCCTATATGGGCCGCCAGGTGACCCAGGACCCACGCCTATCGCTCGGGTCCCCCACCATCGTGTGGCTGCGGGAGGCGCTCTGGGAAATGCGCACGCTTAGCCAGCGCCCTGCGCCCAAAATGCCCTGCATCTGCTTTCTCGGGACGAATGAGCGGATTGTGGACCCGGGCCGGATTCAAACACGCATGGACGCGTGGCCGGGCGGGGAGCTCGTCACCTTTCCAGACGCTGAGCACGAAACGATGATGGAAGTCCCCGCCGTGCGCAACGCCGTCTTCGACCGCGCTGTGGCGCTTTTTGATCAGTCGCTGGCGAAAGCAGCTTAACACGACCATTTTAGCGCTGAGGGTATCCCCCGACCGAGGGTGGGGGATGTCGGGGGATGCCCGGTGTGGCCACCGGGCGGGTCGCCAAAACCGACAGCTGACCGCCTACTTCAACCCATGGATCCCCATAGCCTCCGCAGCCGCCCCGCTGCGCATCCACGAGTGTTCCGAGGCGATAAAGAACATCGTCAGCCCGTGGTGCCGCAAGCTTTCTGCCTGCATCGCATTGCCGACAAAGGTCATATAGGTCTTGCCTTCCGCCTGCGCGGCGGCCCCGCAGCGGGCAAAGGCATCCTGCAACTCCTGGCTTGTCTGGTCCCGCTTCCCAAAGCCCACCGACAGGTCCGCAGGCCCCACGAAAATCCCATCAACGCCCTCGGTCGCTGCAATCGCCTCAACGACCGCCACGCCCTCAGGCTCTTCGATCTGGGCAATCACAACCGTCTGATCCGTCTGATCCAAAATGTCCGGCATCTTGCGCGTCGCAAACCCCGCCCAGCGGGTGGAGCCCGCGTAGCCGCGCCCGCCGCGCCCGAAATGACAGGACCGCGCCAACTCCGCCGCCTTTTGCGCGGAATCGATATGAGGCGCCACGATCCCGACCGCACCCGAATCGAGCGCCTGCAAGATGTCATGGGGCGTTGCCGCCGCGGGCCGCACCAAAACGGGAAAATCCAGCGCCCGCGCCACCGCCAAACACGCATCCAGACGCGCCCGGTCAAAGGGCGAATGCTCCGCATCCAAGCACAGGAAATCGAGCCCCGACTGCGCCAGCACCTCAACCAGCTCATAAGCGGGTGTCTTCAGAAACGTGCCCGCCAAAAGCTCCCCCGCCAACATCCGACTTTTGAAATCTGCTATGCCCATGGGTGCCTCCCAGCGATGTGTCCACGTGTTTTGCGGACCCCACCACGCGCGGCGCGCCTTGGCAAGCGGGCATGGGCAGCTACACTCACGCCCATGGTGCTCAGTTTCACAGATCGCGGGATCTACTGCGCGGCGGGGGATTTCTATATCGACCCCTGGCGCCCTGTCGAAAATGCCCTCATCACCCACGGCCACGCCGACCACGCAAGGCCGGGGCATGCGCGGTACCTCAGCACCGACGGCGCCGCCCCCGTCATCCGCCACCGCCTGGGCAATATCACGCTCGACACCATCCCCTACGGCGAGACCCGCCAGATCGGCGACGCCACCGTGAGCTTCCACCCCGCAGGCCACGTGCCCGGATCCGCCCAAATCCGGGTGGAGGTCGCGGGCGAGGTCTGGGTCGCATCGGGCGACTACAAGGTCGTCGATGACGGGCTGAGCGAACCCTTCGAGCCCGTCACCTGCCACGCCTTCATCACCGAATGCACCTTCGGCCTGCCCGTCTTCAACTGGACGCCCGAACCCCAAGTGCGCGCGGAGCTCAACGACTGGTGGGCAAGGAATGCCGCCCTAAGCCGCCCCTCTATCATCGGCGCCTACTCCCTCGGTAAGGCCCAACGCATCCTCGCCGCCCTCGACCCGTCCATCGGCCCGATCCTCACCCACGGCGCGGTCGAAAACACCAACGCCGTCCTCCGCGCCCAAGGCTACGCGCTCCCCGATACGACCCTCGTGACCCCCGCAACAAAGTCCAAAGACCACCCCGGCGCACTCATCGTCGCCCCACCCTCCGCGCTCGGCTCCACATGGGCGCGCAGGTTCACTGGCGCCTCCACCGCCTTCGCCTCCGGCTGGATGGCCATGCGCGGGGTGCGCCGCCGCCGGGCCGCCGACCGTGGATTTGTGATGTCCGACCACGCAGACTGGGCAGGCCTCAACGCAGCCATCGCCGAAACAGGGGCCGAGCGTGTGTTCGTCAGCCACGGCTACACGAGCGTCTTCCGCCAATGGCTGGAAAGCCAAGGCTACAACGCCGCGATCGTAGAGACGGAATATGAGGGCGAGGGCCTCGACACCTCGACCGAGGACGCCGCATGAGCGACGCCGCCCTCCGCCTCCACGCCCGCTACGTGCAGCGCCCGTTCCTGGCCATGGTCCCCAGCCAACGCGCCCTGCGCGCACTGTTCGAACTCACCTCCACCTTCGAACCGGCCCCCAAGGACGTCACCGTCACGCGTAGCGCCTATGGCGGTGTGCCCGGCCTCACCTTCCGCCCGGAAGGCACCACCGGCCCGCCAAAACTGCTCTACTTCCACGGCGGCGGCTTCACGATGGGCTCCCCCCGCACCCACCGCAACCTGATCGGCCGCCTCGCGCGGGAGGCAGGCGTCGTCGCCTTCGCCCCCGACTATCGCCTGTCCCCGGAACACAAATTCCCCACCGCCCATGACGACGCGCTCGCCGTCTACGACGCGATGGAGCTTCCCGTGGCCGTCGCAGGCGACAGCGCAGGCGGCAATCTCTCCGCCTATCTCTGCCTCGAACGCGCGCCGGTGGCCGCAGCGCTCCTGTCCCCCGCGCTCGACTTCGCCCGCTGGGAAAACGCCGATGTCGATTTCAGGGGGGAGCTCTTGATCCCCCCCGCCTGGCTCACCCGCGTCGCCAAAGCCATGGGCGACATCGACCCCACCGACCGCCGCCTCACACCCCTGCCCCATCTCGATGGGCGCGTGCCCACCATTGTCCAAGTGGGCGCGGGCGAGATCCTGCGCTACGACGCCGAAACACTCGCCGCACGCACGGGTGCCCAGATCGAAATCTTCGACGGCGTCCCCCATGTCTGGCAAATGCACGGCGCCTGGTCGCCCAGCGCCCGCCGCTCCATCCGCAGCCTCGGCGCATTCTTGAAAAGCCACCTATGAAACGCTTCGCCGCGCTCTTCACCCAGATCGACCAGACGACCAAAACGCTGCCGAAAGTAGCAGCGCTCAAAACCTATTTCGAAACCGCGCCCGAGGATGACCGCCTCTGGTGCATCGCCCTCTTCTCCGGCCGCCGCCCCAAACGCACCCTCACCACCCCCTACCTGCGCGGCTGGGCGGCGGAGCAGGCGAGCATCCCCCTCTGGCTCTTTGAAGAAGCCTACCCGGTCGTGGGCGACCTGGCCGAAACCATCGCCCTCGTCCTGCCCCCGCCCACGCGCCAATCCGACCAGTCGCTCAGCCACTGGATCAGCGTGATCAAAACTCTGCCCACACTGGACGAAGACGCCCGCAAAGCCACCGTGCTCGACGCCTGGGACCAACTCGCCCCCACCGAACGCTTCCTCTTCAACAAGCTCCTCACCGGCGGCTTCCGCGTGGGTGTGAGCCAAAAGCTGATGACCCGCGCGCTGGCCCAAGCCACAGGCCAGGAGGAGCCGGTGATCACCCACAAACTCATGGGCAACTGGACGCCAGAGACCACAAGCTGGGAGCGACTGATCGAGGCAGACGACCCCGCCGCAGACCTCTCCCGCCCCTACCCGTTCTACCTCGCCTACCAGCTCGACGACACGCCAGAAGACTTGGGCCCGCCCGAAGACTGGCAAGCCGAATGGAAATGGGACGGCATCCGCGGCCAACTCATCGTCCGCGGCGGCGAACACCACCTGTGGTCGCGCGGCGAGGAGCTTATGACCGACCGCTTCCCCGAACTCGCCCAGGCCCGCGATTTCCTGCCCGACGGCACAGTGCTCGACGGTGAAGTCCTCGCCTGGGCCTATGGCGCGCCGCTCCCCTTCGCCCAACTCCAACGTCGCATTGGCCGAAAAACCGTGCCGAAAAAGGTGTTGGCGGAAGCCCCCGTCGTCCTCCAGGCCTACGACATCCTCGAATGGGCGGGCGAGGACTGGCGCATGCGCCCCATGTCCGAACGCCGCGCGCAGCTGGAAGCCACCATAGGCGCGCTCCCTGTGGGCTCTCCCATCCAACTCTCCCCCACCGTCCCCTTCGACAGCTGGGAAGGTCTCGCGGAGACCCGCCAAACCAGCCGCGACAACCATGCCGAAGGGCTGATGCTCAAACGCCTGGACTCCCCCTACCTCAGTGGCCGCAAAAAGGGCGACTGGTGGAAATGGAAGATCGACCCGCTCACCATCGACGCCGTCATGATCTACGCCCAGGCAGGCCACGGACGCCGCGCGAACCTCTTCACCGACTTCACCTTCGCCGTCCCCCGCGGCGAGGAACTGGTGCCGTTCACCAAGGCCTATAGCGGCCTCACCGACGCCGAATTCCGCGAGATCACAGCATGGGTAAAGAAAAACACCCTCCAGCGCTTCGGCCCCGTCCGCCAGGTCACACCCCACCACGTTTTTGAGATTGCCTTCGAGGGCATCCAGGCCTCATCCCGTCACAAATCCGGCGTCGCGCTCCGCTTCCCCCGGATGAGCCGCTGGCGTAAGGACAAACCAATGGCCGAGGCCAACACCTATGACGACCTGAAAGCGATGCTGGAGACCTATGGATAAGGCAACAATGCCCCCCGCCCCGACCGCCCCTGCCCGCCGCGCACCGCCGGGCGCGGTCGACAGCCACCTCCACCTGGTGGGCAGCGACTTTCCCCTCTGGTCCGGCCGCGTCGAGGACCCCGCCGACGAGGCCACGCTCGACACCTGGCTCGCCCGCTACGAGGCCGTCATGGACGCGCTCGGGTTCGAGAAAGCGATCCTCGTCCACTCCATCCTCTACGGCACCGACAACTCCATCACGCTAGACGCCGTCCGCCGCATGGGCGCGCGGGCCAAAGGCGTGGGCCTCCTCCCCGATGAGGCAACAGAGGCCGACATCAAGAGCTTCGCAGACGCCCGCATGGTCGCCGTCCGCCTGAACTACGTCCACGGCGGCGTGCTCAGCTGGGCCGGTGCAAAAGCCATGGCCCCAATGCTCGCCGCCCATGGCCTCCACATCCAAATGCTGCTCAACAGCCACAAACACATGACCGAGATCGCCGAAGACATCCCAAAACTCGGCGTCCCCCTCGTCATCGACCACCTTGGCTGGCCCGACCTGTCACTCGGCACACAAAACCCCGGCTTCCAAACGCTCCTCAGCCTACTTGCCGAGGGCAAAATCTACCTCAAACTCTCCGCCCTCTACCGCCTCTGCGACGCGCCCTACGAGGCCGCCGCCCCCTTCGTCGAGGCCGCCATCGCCGCCAACCCCGACCGCCTCCTCTGGGGCACCGACTGGCCCCACCTCATGCTCGCCGAGGCGCATATGCCCAGCGCCGCCACTCTCCTCGACGCTTTCGACGCCGTGGCCTCGATTGACACCCGCCAAAAGGTCCTCACCACCAACCCCACCAAGCTCTTCGACCTCTGAAACGAGGGGCCAGCCCCTCGCGCTCCCCGAGGTATTTCAGCCAAAGGAAGAAAGACCCACAGCTTCCTTTGGCCGACAATACCTCCGCCGGAGGCAAACCGCGGCGAAGCCGCGCCCCCTCAAGTTCAAGCCAGCGTATGCTGGCGCAGAAGGGAGGTTGGCGGGCCCGCCCTGAAAAACACGCGGGGTGGTTGCCGATTGAGCGCGGGTGGCACAGATAGGACGAAGCGACAGAAAGGCACCTCATGTATCACGACGCGAACCCGACCCATGGCACCGGCGATCTGGGCGATCTGCCCGAATGGGATCTCAGCGACCTCTACGCTGGCCAGGACGATCCCGCGTTCGAGAGCGACATGGCCTGGATTGAAACGGAATGCGCCGCCTTCGCCGCTGATTACGAGGGCAAGCTCGCCACGCTCGACGCCGCAGGGATGCTCAAGGCCGTAGAGCGCTACGAGCAGATCGACATCATCGGCGGCAAGCTCATGTCCTACGCGGGCCTGCGCTACTACCAGGTGACCACCGACGCCGACCGCGCCAAATTTATGGCCGACGCCCAGGACCGCATGACCGTCGCCACCACGCCGCTCGTCTTCTGGTCGCTGGAATTCAACCGCCTTGACGATGAACATCTGGCCGGGCTCCTCGCCGCAAGCGCCGACCTCGCCCGCTACACGCCCATCTTCGACCGCATGCGCGCGATGAAGCCGCACCAGCTCTCTGACGAGCTCGAAAAGTTCCTCCACGACCAGTCCACCGTGGGCGCCGCCGCATGGAACCGCCTCTTTGACGAAACCATCGCGGGCCTTGAATTCACCGTGGACGGCGTGCCGATGGGGATCGAGGAAACCCTGAACCTGCTCTCCGAACAGGACCGCACCCAGCGCGAGGCAGGCGCGCGGGCGCTGGCCGAGACCTTTGGTGAGAATGTCAAAATCTTCTCCCGCGTCCACAACACGCTCGCCAAGGAAAAGCAGATCGAGGACCAGTGGCGCAAAATGCCCACGCCGCAAGCGGCCCGCCACCTCGCCAACCATGTGGAGGCCGAGGTCGTCCAAGCGCTCCGCGACGCCGTCGTCGCCGCCTACCCGCGCCTCTCCCACCGCTACTACAAGCTCAAAGCCAAATGGCTGGGCCTCGACACGCTCGAAGTCTGGGACCGCAACGCACCGCTGCCTATGGAGGACGACACCGTCATCGGCTGGGACCAGGCCGAGCAAACAGTGATGGAGGCTTACAGCGCCTTCGACCCCCGCATGGGCGACTTGGCGGAGCCGTTCTTCAAAGAGGGCTGGATCGACGCGCCAGTGAAGCCGGGTAAGGCACCGGGCGCCTTTGCCCACCCCACCGTCACCACCGCGCACCCCTATGTGATGCTCAACTATTTGGGCAAACAGCGGGACGTGATGACGCTGGCGCATGAGCTGGGCCACGGCGTCCACCAAGTGCTGGCCGCCGATCAAGGCGAACTTCTGTCCTCCACGCCGCTCACGCTCGCCGAAACGGCCTCCGTCTTCGGCGAAATGCTCACCTTCCGCAAACTGCTCGCCGCCGCTGAGACGCCCGAGCAGAAGAAGGTCCTGCTCGCCGGAAAAGTCGAGGATATGATCAACACCGTCGTCCGCCAGATCGCCTTCTACGACTTCGAATGCAAACTCCACGCGGCCCGGGCCGAAGGTGAACTGACCCCAGACGACATCAACGCGCTCTGGATGTCGGTGCAGGCGCAATCCCTCGGTCCCGTCTTCAACTTCATGGACGGGTACGAGACGTTCTGGGCCTACATCCCCCACTTCGTCCACTCCCCCTTCTACGTCTACGCCTACGCCTTCGGCGACGGGCTCGTGAACGCGCTCTACGCGGTCTACGAAGAGGGCGACGCAGGCTTCCAGGACAAGTATTTCGAGATGCTGCGCGCCGGCGGCTCCAAACACCACTCCGACCTCCTGGCGCCCTTCGGCCTCGATGCCTCCGACCCCGCCTTCTGGGACAAGGGGCTCAGCATGATCGAAGGCTTCATCGACGAGCTGGAGGCGATGGAGGGGTGAGAGACCTTGAGGGTGGTCTAAAAGCTTATCTGAAGCGCAAGGACGCCGACCCGCGCGCATATGCTTTGAACTATAGAAACGCTTTGCTATTTCTAGCCTTGGACGCTCCCGATGGTCCGATCGTGCCCTTCGGGTGGGCACTGCGAGCTCTCGAATCTAACTGGCAGGAGAGTCGCGGGAGCAAGCGGCAGGTTCGGTCGGTGGCGGCGGCAGAGGGCTTGGTTGAAGTCAAGTTCGGCGACCCGTTGTACACCTCACTTTGGAGAAACGCCCTAAACGAGTGTGAAGAGTTCACTAAACTGCACCTTCATGCATCCCAGGTTGGCTTCAGCCGCCCTCATGAAACCAAAGAGCGACAGAAGATCACAAGTTTTTTCCTGTTATCTGCAGATGACAGGCCAGCCCTATCGCCGCTGCAACTTGAAGCGCAACCAAAGTACGAAGGCGCTGAAAAGCAAGTTACAACTAACGTCTATCAGCGTGACCCAGAGCTTCGGCGGGCCGCTGTGCTTTTCGCGAAGTCTAAATCAAATGGGCGCCTGCCGTGCGCCTGCTGCGATGTAGATTTTGGGGAACGCTACGGCGAGGTAGGGGATGACTTCATTCACATTCACCATGTAAATCCGCTCGGGAACAAGCAAGAACGCCATTTGGTAGACCCAGGGAAAGATCTGGTTGCGGTATGCCCAAACTGCCACGCAATGATCCATCGTGGGAGGGAAATCTTGACCGTCGATCAAGTGCGTAAGCTGTTGTTTTTCAGCGGATATCTTAAGGACAGATCGTAGTGTACATCACCCCCTTCGCCGTCGAGCAATGGATGAACGAGACAGAGACGCGCTGCCGCCACAACCTGGCGGAGACTTGCGTGCATTCGATCTCCATGGCCGAGCTGCGCGCGCTTGCGGGTGTGAATGGCGGGCTCTTTGAGGGGTTGGACGACCGGCCCCTTACTTACGGCGCGATTGAGGGGTCGGAACGGCTCAGAACTGCCATTGCGGCGACCTACGCCGCCCACGATCCCGCGCAGGTCCTCACGACGCACGGCACCATCGGCGCAAATGATCTGGCGTGGCGCGCGCTCGTGGGGCCGGGCGATACTGTCGTCAGCATCGTGCCAACCTACCAGCAACACACCGCCATCCCTGCAAGCCTAGGGGCGGAGGTGCGCGAATTGCGGCTACGGGCCGAAGACGCCTACCTGCCCGACACCACCGAACTCGCCGCGCTGACAAAAGGGGCAAAGGTCATCTCGCTGGTGAACCCCAACAACCCCACCGGCGCGGCCGTGCCCCGTGCCATGCTCCAAGACATAGTCGAAATCGCGCGCCGCGAAGGGGCCTATGTCCTCTCCGACGAGGTTTATCGCGGCACCGGGCAGGATGGCGACGGCATGACCCCCTCCATCGTCGACCTCTACGACCGCGGCCTCGCCACAGGCGGCCTGTCCAAAGCCTACGCGCTGGCTGGTCTGCGCGTGGGCTGGATCGCAGGCCCGCCCGAGGTGCTGGAGGCCGCAATGCAGCACCGCGACTACACCACCATCGCCGTGGGTGTCCTCGACGAGCACCTTGCCGGGCTGGCGTTGGAGGCCCGCGACGCCCTGCTGGATCGCGCCCGGCGCATCACCCGCGCGAACCTTGCAACCCTGGCAAACTGGGTCGACGCCACCCCTGGCGTAAGCTGGGTCCGCCCGACCGCAGGGACGGTTACCCTGCTCAGCTACGACTCCCCCATAGGATCTTACGAGTTCTGCCGAACCCTGCTGGAAGACACCGGCGTCCTCCTCACCCCCGGCGCGGCCTTCGGCGAGGAAGGCACCCTCCGCATCGGTTTCGCCAACAAGCCCGAGGCACTGGCCGAGGGCCTACCGAAACTCAGCGACTTCCTCACCCGCTTCTAGCGCGCCACAATGTAGCGGCTGGGGGCGGAGGCCGGGTAATTGCCCGTCTCCACGATCTCGAACCCGGCGCGGATCACCATCCGTTCCAGATCCGCAATCGTTAGCAAGGTCACCGGACGCGGCGCCTTGCCGAACATCTGCATCACCGGGATCGCCGCGCGGATGCCGTTGCGCTTCAGCCACCCCGGATGATCGCCCAGGCACGGCGTTTTGGAGATGAAATGCCCCCCCGGCCGCAGCATCGCCCGCGCATCCGCCAAAGCGCCCGGAATGTCCGGCGACAGATGAAAAAGGTTGAACGCCAGCACCGCATCATAGGACCCGCCTCGCATGGTCGCGAAACTGCCGACTTCGATGTCGAGCCCCGGCACAGGGTCCTGGGCGAGCTTCTCCCGCCCGATCCGAACCATCTCCGCAGAAATGTCGGTGGCCGTGTAACGCTCCACCCCCAGCGCAAGACGCAGCGCCGTCGATGCCGTCCCCGCCCCGAACTCGATGACATGGTCCCCGGGTCGCAGGTAGCTCGCCGTACGACCCAGCGTGTATTCATACGCCTCCGGGTCGGCGATCTTGTCCCTGGCGTATTTGTCCGCAACGCGGTCCCAGAACTGTGCGTGGTCCATCTCGGTCTCCTTTGCCGGAGCTATAGCACCATGCGCAAATGCACAGAATTGCCAATTTCCGCAGATCATGCATACATGAACGCATGAATTGGACCCATGTCTCCTTTGATTGGAACCACGCCCGCGCCTTCCTCGCCACTGTGGAAGAAGGCACGCTATCCGCTGCCGCCCGCGCCCTCGGCGTCACCCAACCGACGCTCGGCCGCCAAGTCGCCGCGCTGGAGGAGGAGCTTGGCGTCACGCTATTCGAACGGGTCGGGCGTGGGCTCGACCCCACCCCAACCGGGCGCAGCCTCGCGGCCCATGTGGCGGCCATGCGCGACGCCGCCGCGCGCGTGTCGCTCTCTGCAGCCGGGCAAATCCAGACCATAGACGGGCGCATCGCGATCACCGCATCTGCGATCTATTCGGCCCACTCGCTGCCCCCGATCCTCGCGGCGCTCCGGGAACGAGCCCCCAACCTGCGCGTGGACGTGGTCGCCGATGATGCGCTCCGCGATATCCAGCGGCGCGAGGCCGACATCGCCATCCGCCATGTCAGGCCGGAGGCACCCGACCTCATCGCGCGCAAACTCTTGGACGCAAAGGGGCAGTTTGTCGCCTCTGACATCTATCTGGATCGCCGCGGCACGCCCAGCACCCTCGCCGACCTCGCGAGCCACGACTTCATCGCCTACGGCTCGCCCAAACTCTTCACCGACTTCCTCCGGCCCCGCGGCGTGCCCGTGACCGAGGACCATTTTCGCATCACGTCAGAGGATTCGCTCGTGGGCTTTGAACTCGTGAAACAGGGCTTTGGGATATCGGTACTCGACTCAGCCCTGATCGCACGCACGCCCGGCCTGCGCCCGCTTCTGGCAGACAAGCTTGAGTTTGACTTCCCCGTCTGGCTCACCACCCACAAGGAACTTCACACCAGCCGCAAGATCCGGCTCGTGTTCGACCTCATGGCCGAGCTCATCCCCACCACGCTCAATGCGTACCGGAACGGTGGCCTAAACGCCTAATCTAGCTCCGTCCACGGCCAGGGCTTCACCTCGCTCGCCCCCGCCTGATAGCGCACCGCCTTGGCCACCCAGATCCCCAGATCCTCGCCAAAGGCCGCGAGCCGCGCATTGGGGCGCTTCTGATCGATCAGTAGGAACACATACTGCACCACCGTCACAATGCCGATCAGCGTGCCCGCGAACTGGATCATCACCCAAATGATGACAGAGGTGATGAGCCGCGCGCCCAGCCCCTCCTCAATCACATGGGTCTTTGGGCGGGCGTTATTGTCGGGCATAACGTCGTCAAATTCATTCGGGTCAGCCATCAGCGCAGCACCTTTCCAATCTCAAGCACGCGGTCGATCATCACTTGCGTGCCCCGCGAAAACTCCAGCGACGGCTCATAGGCCTCACCGCTCATGGCCGCTTTAGAGAAGCTTTCGACCTGTGTCACATAGTGGTTGGCGCCCGGGAACCGCTCCACCCGAAGCCCGAGGCCGGGCTGGTGGATTTCGATCCGCGCGCCGTCGTAAACATTGGGGTTAAAGGGGGCCGTCAGACGCATCAGCCCGCCCGTGCCGTGAAACTCCATGGACTGGGTCGGGTGCATCCGGGTGGAGACATAGGCCGAATAGGTCACACCACTGGGCAAGATCGCCTCGACATCGGCAAACGTGTCGAAATCCTGCTCAAAGCGCAGGCGCGCGGCGGTGACCTCCGGCTCCTCACGGGTGACGTAGCGCGCGGCGCCAAAGACATAGACGCCGATGTCGCGCAACCCACCGCCGCCCACACCCGCGGTGTTGCGGATGTTGTGAGTATCGGCTGAGTTATCAAAGCTGAACGCGCCGCGGATGTGGCGCAACGTGCCGATGGCGCCGTCCATGACCAGGTGCCGCGCCCGCTGCCACTGGGGGTGATGGACGATCATGTACGCCTCTGCCGCGAGCCGCCCGGCCCGCCCGCGCGCCTCAATCAACGCGTCAAACTCTGCGGCGTGCAGCGTGGCGGGCTTTTCGACCAGCACATGCTTGCCCGCCTCCAGCGCGCGCAGCGCCCAGGGGACATGCAGATGGTTGGGCAACGGGATGTAGACGGCGTCAATGTCGTCCGCTGCGAGGAGCGCGTCATAGTCACTCTCCGCCCGGCAGCCGGGCGCAAAGGCCTGGAATGGCGCAACTTTCGCAACATCGCGGGAGGCGACAGCCACAAGCGCTGCCCCGCGCGCCGCGTGGATCGCGGGGCCCATATGCTCGCGCGCGAACTTCGCGGCCCCCAAGATGCCCCACCTTACATGTGTCATAGCTCTCCCCCCCCCCGGCTACCGCGGCGCGCCCAGGTAGCCGCACCACGCGAGCCCAAACATGGGCCAAAAGCCACGACGCCAGAAGCCCCTTTCTGCCCAAGCGACACTTTGCGCCCGCAACGAACGCCCGCCGCACTGAAACCACCCCAAACCGCCGCCCCCTCCGCAGGGGCCAAGAGTTTTTCAAAAACTCTTCCATGCGCGGCGGTGGCCGCTGCGCGGGGCCACCACATAGACCAACCCCACCACACGAGACGAAGGCCGCGCGCAGCGCGGCCCCCTTAGGTTCAAGCCAGCGTCAGCTGGCGCAGAAGGGAGGCGGGTGGGCCCGCCGCTGATCGCACGCGCCACCGTCGGGTTATGCCGCGATCATCCCTTTGTCGCGCGCGAGGTCCCGCATACGCTTTTGCAGCTTTTCAAACGCCCGCACCTCGATCTGGCGGATGCGCTCGCGGCTCACATCATACTGGCCCGACAGGTCCTCCAGCGTGACCGTCTCTTCCGACAGGCGACGCTGGACCAGGATGTCACGCTCGCGCTCATTGAGCACGCCCATGGCCTCCGCCAACAGCTCCCGCCGCGCGGTCAGCTCGTCGCGGGCCTCATAATCGCCCGCCTGGTCGGCATCCTCATCCTCGAGCCAATCCTGCCACTGGGTGGCACTGTCATCCTCGGACCCCACCATAGCGTTGAGCGACGCATCCCCCCCCGACAACCGCCGGTTCATGGAGATCACTTCCGTCTCCGTCACGCCCAGGTCATTGGCAATGCGCGCCACGTTCTCTGGCCGCAGGTCGCCCTCCTCCAGCGCGCCAATCCGGGCCTTCGCCTTGCGCAGGTTGAAAAACAGCTTCTTTTGCGCGCTTGTCGTGCCCAGCTTCACCAGGCTCCAGGACCGCAGAATGTACTCCTGGATCGAGGCCCGGATCCACCACATGGCGTAGGTCGCCAGGCGGAAGCCCTTTTCGGGGTCGAACCGCTTCACAGCCTGCATCAGGCCCACATTCGCCTCGGAGATCACCTCCGCCTGCGGCAGCCCGTAGCCACGATAGCCCATGGCGATCTTTGCGGCCAAGCGCAGGTGCGATGTCACCATCTTGTGCGCCGCGCCTGTGTCCTCTTTTTCGACCCAGGCTTTGGCAAGCATGTATTCCTCTTCCGGCTCCAGCATCGGGAACTTCCGAATATCCTGCATGTAGCGGTTGAGCCCGCCCTCAGGTGTCGGTGCGGGGAGGTTTGCGTAATTGGCCATGATATCCTCCAAGTCGTTCAGGCCGCCGCGCAATGTAACGGCGTTTAACATGATGTAGAAACTGAACCGAACGGTTTCAAGTCTCCGCGTCGTTGAAAATGAGACTAGCGCGCGTTTTCTGCGTTCGCCATGGCGCTCACGCACCCGTGCTGTGCGTTACAGACCGGGCGAGGGCTGCGAAATCGCCTGGCAGAGGCGCCTCAAAGCGCAGCATTTCGCCCGTGATCGGGTGCTGAAATCCCAGCGTCGCGGCATGGAGCGCCTGCCGCGGAAACTGCGAAATTTCTTCAATGGATGAGGGGCTTAGCGCCCCTTTCTTGAGCTTGCGCGGGTTCCCGTAAACCGGGTCGCCGAGCAGCCCGTGACCGGCATAGGCCAGATGCACCCGGATCTGGTGCGTGCGTCCCGTCTCAAGTTGACATTCGAGCAGTGAGACCTGCGCTGGCGCACCAAACGCCTGCAAAACGCGGGCTCGTGTTACGGCGTGCCGCCCTTGCCCGTCGAAATAAACCGCCTGCCGCTGGCGGTCTGTGCGGTGCCGCGCGAGGCCCGAGGTGATTTTGATCACCCCGCCCGACTCAAAACTCACACCGCGCAGCCCCCGCAAACGCGGGTCCGCAGCCGACGGCGCGCCGTAGCAGAGCGCCCGGTAAAGCCGGTCGACGGAATGCGCTTCGAACTGCGCGGCCAGGCCCTGGTGCGCGGCGTCCGACTTCGCCACCACCAAAAGCCCCGTGGTGTTTTTGTCGATCCGGTGCACGATGCCGGGCCGCTCCACCCCGCCGATGCCCGACAGGCTGTCGCCCGCATGGTGCAAGAGCGCGTTCACGAGCGTGCCCGACGGCGTGCCGGGGGCCGGGTGCACCGCCATGCCCGCGGGCTTGTTGACCACGATCAGCGCCGCGTCCTCGTAGATGACCTCCAGCGGGATCGCCTCAGCCGCGGCATCAAGCGGCACTGCGCGCGGAACGCTGATCGCCACCTCAGCCCCCGCCGCGACCTTGGCCTTGGCGTCACGCACCACAGCGCCGTCCACAGACACCGCCCCGTCGGCCAAAAGCCGCGCCAGCCGCGAACGCGACAGCGCCGCTTCCCCTGGCACATCACGGGCCAGCGCCTTATCAAGACGCCCAGGCGGGTCGAGCCCGATGGCAAAGGTGATGGTGGTCTCGGAAATGACGGATAGCCCCAAGTCAGCGGTTGACGATCTATCCGCCGAAGACGCCCGCAACCTGCGCTTTCTGCGACGGCTGGTGACGACACTGACGGCCACGATGATCTTGGGCGTCTTAACAATCGTCGTGCTGCTTGTCATGCGCCTGAATGCGCCCGCGCCCGTCCCTGCTGTGGCCCCTGCTTCAGCCCCAGCGCTGGCGCTCCCCCCCTCCCTCACACTCCCAGAGGGGGAGGAGGCGCTCGCCGTCACACAAACGCCCGATGCGCTGCTGGTGGTGACGCGCTCCCAGCTCTTGCTGGTCTACGACGCGTCCGGCACCGAATTGCGCGCAACGGTTCCGATTGAGGCGCGTCCGGCGGACTGAGGTCCCCCCCTGTGGCACGCAGCCCACACAAGCTGCACAGGTTTCGCGCCTTGGCCACACATACCATTTTTCTGACAAATTTGACCGATAGCCGGGCCAATAACGGAGGATGGTATGTTTACACGCGCACTTGCCCTGGCCGCAGGCCTTTTCATGTCGACCCAGGCGTCGGCCACGACCCTGACGACGTTCCTGAATGTCGACAACGATTTTGAGGTCTACCTGTCCACCAGCGACACGGTGCAAGGCACCTCGTTTGGCACAGACAGCGATGGCAACTGGGGTACGGGCCAGACGAACACGACGACGCTCGCAGATGGGACTGACTACTTCCTCCATATTCGTGCGATCGACTTTGACACGCTGGCGATGCTGATCGGCACCTTCACGTTGTCGGACACGGATTTCTCCTTTGCCAATGGCGGCCAAACGCTGGCATCCGGCGATGCGGCGTTGCTGGGCAGCACCACGGGCTGGGGCAGCTACAGCCCCACGACCGATCTTGGCGCCAATGGCAGCGGCCCCTGGGGGTTCAGAAGCGGCCACGACGGCGCCGCACGCTACGTCTGGGCAGGAAGCAATACGGCGGGCGGGGAGCGTTACTTTACCGCCGCGATCAGCTACGACGCCGCGCCTGTGCCCCTGCCCGCCGGTGGGGTGCTGCTCGGCGGGGCTTTGGCCACGCTGGCCTTCGCCCGCCGCAAACGCGCAAAGCGCTAAGGGCGCGCGCTTAACCACAACGCAACCTAACCGACCCAACACATGCCGCGCGATGCTAGGCTTGAGCCGTCTTTCTGCTCAGGACCCGGCCCATGCGCACCCTCGCCCTCACCGCCCCGATCCTCCTCACCGCCTGCGGCAGCGTGAGCGTTAGCGACAATGACAAAGGCGTCCACATGCTCGCGGGCGGGCTCGTGTCCCACTACGTCACCGAGCGCACCGGCAGCCAATGGCAAGGCTGCGCCGCAGCGCTGAGCGTAGGGATTTTGAAGGAGGCTATCGACCGCCAGGGGAGCGGCGTGGCGGATAGCAAGGATGCGCTGGCCACAGGTGCAGGGTGTTCGATTACTTATCGGTTCTAGTGAGAGACCACTTAGCCCCAAAGCGCTCGCCCGGCGGCACCGCCGGGCCGCGCCGTTCCGCCCCCACGGGGCGGCGCGAACGCCACCCCTCGGAACGGCGCTATAGCTTTCAAGTCAGCTTGACTTGGCCAAAGCAGGAAGCGGGCAAGCTCACCCAAACCTCTCCCGCAGCACATTCTTCTGCACCTTGCCCATGGTATTGCGCGGCAGCGCCTCCAGCACCTCATAGCGCCGCGGGTGCTTGAACCGCGCGAGCTTGTCCTTCACCGCAGCCTCCACCGCGGCCAGATCAATCTGAGCCCCCGGCTCCGCCACCAAGGCGGCCAAAATAGCCTCCCCAAAATCCGCATGGGCTACGCCAAACACGGCGCTTTCATTCACGCCCGCGATGTCGTTCAGCACATCCTCGATCTCCTTGGGATACACATTATACCCCCCCGTGATGATCAGATCCTTCGACCGCCCCACGATAGACAGATACCCATCGGCGCTGAACTGACCAAGATCACCAGTGATGAAAAACCCGTTCTCGCGCAGCTCTTCGGCCGTCTTCTCCGGCATCTGCCAATAGCCCTGAAACACATTCGCGCCGCGCACCTCGATCATCCCGATCTCCCCCTGCGGCAGCGGCGCGCCGGTCTCGGGATCGGCCACGATCACCTCCACCCCCGGCAAAGGAAGCCCCACCGTCCCCGCCCGGCGGTCGCCGTCATAGGGGTTGGAGGTGTTCATATTCGTCTCCGTCATCCCGTAGCGCTCCAGGATCCGGTGCCCCGTCCGTGCCGTGAATGCCTCATGCGTTTCCGCAAGCAACGGCGCGGAGCCAGAGATAAAGAGCCGCATCCCCGCCACGTGACCCGCCGTCAGGCGGTCTTCGGCCAACAGCCGGGTGTAGAACGTAGGCACCCCCATCAGCATCGTCGCATTAGGGATCGCATCCAGGATCGCGTGGACGTCAAAGGCCCGCATGAAATTCACCTGCGCGCCCGCTACCAGCGACGTGTTCATCGCCACGAACAGCCCATGGGTGTGGAAAATCGGCAGCGCGTGGATCAGCGTGTCCTCGGACGTGATCTGCCACAGCTCCACCAGCGAGCGCGCGTTCGACAGCAGATTTTCATGGCTCATCATCGCGCCCTTTGAGCGGCCTGTGGTGCCAGAGGTATAGAGCAGCGACGCCAGATCATCGGGCCCGCGCGACACCGGATCAAAGACGGCAGGTTGCGCGCCCGCAGCCTCCATCAAGGTGCCTTCGCCCGTGCCCGATAGCGTCAGCAAAGTCGCCCCAGCCTCCGCCGCCAGCGGCGCCAAAGCCTCCACCGCGCCGGGGTCACAGACCATCACGCGCGGGGCGGCGTCCCCCACGAAATAGCTGACCTCATCAACCGTGTAGGCGGTGTTGAGCGGCAAAAACACGCCCCCCGCCTGGATCGTCGCCGCATAAAGCGCGACCATCTCCGCCGATTTGCCCGCCTGAACGACGACGCGGTCCCCCGGCGCAAGCCCCGCGCCCACGAGCGCATGGGCCATCCGCGCCGCCAGCCCCAAAAAGGCGGCAAAGCTCAGATCCTCCCCATCCGCGCGCAGGATGAACGGCGCCGCGCGCCCTGCGTGAACCCCAAACAGGTTGTCATAAAGATGGTTTGCCATCGGTGCCCCCCCCGAGGTCGTGATGTTGCGAGTTGGCCTAGCCCAGGCGGACAGACTGTCCCGACAGCCGCACCGTCAGCGACAGGCCGCCCTCATTTATAAGCCAGCGGCGCAGAACGTAATCCCGCGCGCCGCTTTTGTGCATCGGATCAGCCTCGGCCAGGTCCCGCGCCTCATCGAGCGATGCCGCCGCGTAGATGATCAGGCCCATCCCCTCCATCATATCGCCGCTCTCGTCCGACACAGGGCCCGCCAGGAACAGCTTTCCCGCCGCCTCCTGCTCCGCCTGATAGGCCAGATGTGCGGGCAGGTTGGCTTTGATCGCCGCAGGCTCCCCCGCGGGCGTCGACAGCACCATGTACAGCTCATGGGCCAGCGCGCCCCGCGACTGCGCCTCGCTTTTGTAGTCGGTCCAAGCTGGCATGGCGCCCCTCCCAAAAATATCGATTTTATTTGACTTGAGGGATTTTTATCGCCAAAAATGCCCGACAGCAACAGGGAGTTCTCCATGCGTTTTCTCGTCGGCACTCATCAGGGCGCACAATCTGTTTATGCCGTTAATGGTGAAGAGGCCGTTAACCTGACCGCAGCCCTGCCGGAGGTCGGAACCGACCTCGCCGCCCTCGCCGCCTCACCCGCGCTCGCCGCACGGGCAAAAGCCGCCACCGGCGCCACGACCCCCACCGCCGACATCACGCCCGCGCTGCCCATCGCGCGCCCCAGCAAGTTCATCTGCCTGGGCCTCAACTACGTCGAACACATCAAAGAAGGTGGATACGACATCCCTGACTACCCCGCCCTCTTCATGCGCGGCCCCAACTCCCTCATGGCCGCAGGCGCACCCATGGTGCGCCCCACATGCTCGGAAAAGCTGGATTATGAGGCCGAACTGCTCGTCATCATCGGCCAAGGCGGGCGCCACATCTCCGAGGAGGCCGCACTCGACCACGTGTTTGGCTACACCGTGTTCAACGACGGTTCTGTCCGCGACTACCAGCGCAAAACGCACCAATGGACGCCGGGCAAAAACTTTGACGACACCGGCGCGATCGGCCCCGTTGTGGTCACGCCCGAGGACCTGCCCGCGGGCGCATCAGGGCTCAAAATCGAAAGCCGTGTGGGCAGCGAGATCCTACAAAGCTCCAACACCGCCAACATGATCTGGAGCGCGGCCACAGCCATCGCCATCATCTCCGAATTCTGCACACTCGAATCGGGCGACTACATCGCACTGGGCACCCCCCCAGGCGTCGGCCACGCCAAGAAACCCAATCCCCGCTGGCTCGTGCCTGGTGAGACCGTAGATATCGAGATCGAAGGCATCGGCATCTGCTCCAGCCCCATCGTGGACGAGGCCGACATGGCCGCAAAGGCCGCGGCGGAGTGATGAACAAGTCAATGGAAGACCCGCGCGAGGCCGCCCAAGCCGCCGTGCGCGCCTTGCGGGGCCGGATCAGCCGCCTCGATGACGCGAGCATCGACCTGATCCTACGCGACGCGCGCTCCCACTACGCCTGGACCGACCAGCCCGTGGGTGAGGACACGCTGCGCGCACTCTACGACATCGCGATCCAGGGCCCCACCAGCATGAACACCCTGCCCGCGCGGTTCGTGTTCGTGACAACGCCCGAGGCTAAGGAGCGGCTCTCCAAAGCTCTCAAACCCGCCAATGTGCCCAAAATGATGGGCGCGCCCGTCACGGCCATCATCGCCTGGGACCCAAACCACTGGCAGCACCTCGACACGCTCTTTCCGCATGAGGACCGCAAACCGATATTCGCCAATAACGCGCAAATGGCCCACGACACGGCCTACCGGAACTCCACGCTCCAGGGTGCGTATTTCATGATCGCCGCGCGCGCGCTCGGCCTCGATGTGGGCGCCATGTCGGGCTTCAACAATGCCGCCGTGGACGCGGAATTCTTTGCCGACAGCGGCTGGAGATCCAACTTCCTGTGCAACCTGGGTTACGCCGACGAAACCGCGCTCTTTCCAAAACTGCCCCGCTTTGCGTTTGACGACATCTGCGAGGTGATCTGAGCATGGCCGTCAAACCCAAAACCGTCGTCACCTACCGCACAACTGCCACGGCCACGAGCCACGCGCGCACCGACATCCCGGTCCGCGACCTCACCACGATCATTGATGAACCGCTCGAACGCGGCGGCACCAACGAAGGCATCACGCCCACGGAAACCGCGCTCGCGGCGCTGATCGGCTGCACAAACGTCATCGGCCACAAAAACGCCCACCGCCTCGGCATCCAACTGGGCGAGGTCACAATCGACGCGGTCTGCAAATTCGACCGCCGCGGTGTGCTCATGCAGGAGGAAATTAACCTCCCGTTTCCAGAAATTACGTTAACCGTGAACTGCACAGGCCCCGCCACCGCAGAGGAGCTGACGCAAGTCGGCATCGAAACCGCGAAATACTGTGCCATAGCAAAGCTGTTCGAAGCAGCCGGCACCAAACTCGAGGTCAACTGGCAAAAAGCCTGACCGCCTCACCCACACCTTTAGGGAGGACACACCATGAAAACTTGGACCCGCCGCCTGGCACTAGGCGCGCTCATGGCCGCAACAGCGATCCCCGCATCGGCCACGGAAACCATCCGCGCCGTCGTCATCGACGGCTACCCCGCCCGCGCGCTCTGGGTAAAGGAATTCACCAACTTCTTTATCCCCGAGGTCGACAAGCGCCTCGCCATGACCGGCAACTACCAGATGGATTGGCAGGAAAGCTACGGCGGCACGATCGTGAAGCCAAAGGGCGTTCTTGAGGGCGTGAAGCTCGGCCTTGGCGACATTGGGATCGTCACCACGATCTTCCACAGCTCCAAACTGCCCAGCCAGGCGCTGTCAGCCGTGACGCCCTTTGTGGCCGCAGATGCGCGCGCCGTAGCCAAGGCCGTGGATGAAATCGCGAAAGAGTTCCCAGCCATGCAGGCGGAATTTGATAAGCAAAATCAGGTCTATCTGGCCACGGGCGTCGTGCTCGACACCTATCAAGTCTTCGGTAAAGAGCCGATTAATTCCATGTCCGACATGGAAGGTAAGAAAATCGGCGGCGCGGGCATGAACCTCCGCTATCTCGAAGGCATTCCTGGCGCCGCGGGCGTGCGTGGCGGCCTGACCGATTTCTACAACATGCTCCAGACCGGGCTTGTGGACGACGCGATGCTCTGGCCCGAGGCGGCGAAGACCTTCAAAATCGCAGAGGTCGCGCCCTACATGCTCAAGGCCGACCTTGGCGCCGTGAACTCCAAAACCATCACAGTGAACAAGGACTACTGGGCCAAACTCCCGGATGAGGTAAAGGGCGTGCTGCAAGAGGTCGCCGTGGCCTACCGTGACCACGTCGCAGGCATCGCCATGGACCGCGCCGGGGAAAGCCGCGACGCCTTTGTCGCCGCAGGTGGCACCGTCGTCGAAATGCCCGCCGAGGAGCGGGAGGCCTGGGCCAATGCCATGCCAAACATCGCCGCCGAATGGGCCGCAAGCCTCGACGCCGACGGCCAGCCCGGGACAGAGATGCTCAACGCCTACCTTGGCAAGCTGCGCGATGCAGGCTTCACCCCGGTCCGGGACTGGGGCGCGGAAATCGCCACGAACTGATCGCACACACTCGTGCTGACGATGTTTAAAACCCTTGCCGACGGCATCGCGATGGCCGCGAATGCCGTCGGCACCTTTGTGATCATCGGCCTGATCGCCGTTGTGAACTACGACATCGTCGCGCGCGGTGTCTTTAACCAGCCCTTCCTCGGCGCTGTTGAGGTAGTGCAGTTTTCCATGGTCTTGATCGTGTTTTTGCAGCTTCCGGACGTGATCCGTGTGGGGCGCCTGACGCGCTCGGACGGGTTCCTGATGCTCATGCGCACCCGTCGCCCGGCCGTGGGCACCTGGATGAGCCGCGTGATCGACGCAGCCTCCGGCACTTTCATGATCCTCGTGGCCTACGCCATGTGGCCCGAATTTCTGGAGATGTGGGAAACCCAAGACTTCTTTGGCGTGCCCGGCGTCTTCACCGCGCCCTGGTGGCCGGTCAAGCTCGTCATCTTCGCCTCCGCCTGCCTGTGCACCGTGCATTTCGCACTGCGCATCATTTTCCAAGCGCGGGAGGAGGTCCAGTGAGCCCTTTTGAAATCGGCCTCTTCTCCATCGCCGCCATCATCGCGCTCATCTGGGTGGGGGTTTACATCCCCATCGCGCTCGGCCTCGTCAGCTTTGTGGCCATCTGGGTCATGCGCGACAGCTTTGATCTGTCCTTCGCACTGCTGAAAATCGCCATCGGCGACAGCGCGATGGAATATACCTTCGCCACCATCCCGCTCTTTACCTTTATGGGACTGATCGTCTCAAAAGCGGGGCTCGGCGCCGATATCTATTCCGTCATGAACCAGGGCTTCCGCCGCATCACCGGCGGGATCGGCATGGCCACCGTGGGCGCGAACGCGGTCTTTGCCGCCGTCACCGGCTCCTCCATCGCCTCGGCCTCGGTCTTTTCCAAGATGTCCGTGCCCGAGATGCTGCGCCATAACTACAACCCCCGCTTTGCGGTGGGCGTCGTGGCAGGCTCATCCGTCCTCGGCATGATCATCCCGCCCTCGGCCATGCTCATCATCTACTCCTTCGTCGCCGAACAATCCGTGGGGGAGATGTTCTTGGCAGGCGTCGTTCCCGGCCTCCTGCTCGCCGCCGCCTACGTGCTTGCCATCGCCTTCATGGGCCGCTTCACGCCCGGCTTCGTCGGTGGGGAAAAGATCGACGATCACACCCTCATGCCATGGAGCGAGATCGCCACCAAAACGCTCCCCATCCTCGCGCTCATCGTCATCGTGCTGGGCGGCATCTACACCGGCTGGACCACCCCGGTGGAGGCGGGCGCCGCAGGCTCGCTCGTCGGGATCCTGATCGCCGCGCTCCGGGGCCGCATCAACCTCAAAAGCTTCTGGGAAACCGTGATCGAAACCGGCCACATCACCGCCGCGATCCTGTTCCTTATCACAGCCGCATCCATGTACGCGCGGATGCTCGGCCTTGCAGGGCTCCCGAATGAACTCCAAAACTTCCTCGCGGGCAATGAGTTCAGCTTTTTCTGGGTGATGTTCCTACTGGTCGTGCTGATGCTCTTTCTCGGCACGATCCTCGACACGGCCTCAATTATCCTGATCGTCGTGCCGCTCTTCCTGCCGCTTATAGACTCCATGGGCCTCAGCCTCGTCTGGTTCGGCATCGTGGCCGTCGTCGCCGCCGAAATCGGCCTCCTCACACCGCCGCTCGGCCTCAGCTGCTTTGTCATCAAAGCCACGCTCGACGACGACCGCATCAAGCTCAAGGATGTCTTCCTCGGCGCGCTCCCCTTCGCCTTTGTGATGCTCCTCGTGCTGATCCTCCTCATCCGCTACCCGGCGCTCAGCCTCGCTATTCTGAACTAGGGACCCACCATGCGTAACGTCACCAAAGAAAACATCACCGACGTCTTTGAATCCTATTTCGGCCCAAACACCGACCCCAGGTTTAAAGAGGTCATGATGTCCATGGCCCGCCACCTCCACGCGTTTGCCAAAGAAACCCAGCTCACCCACGCCGAATGGGACCGCGGCATCGCGTTTCTCGAACGCATGACGGAGTTTACGACCAAGGACCGGCACGAATTTGTGTTGCTCTCCGACGTCATGGGCCTCTCCTCCCTGGTGGACATGATCAACACGGTCGAGGGCGGAACATCCTCATCAGTTCTCGGACCGTTCCACGTGGCCGACTCCCCCACCATCCCCTTCGGCTTTGACATGAAACGCCATTACGAGGGCGACGTGCTCCTGGCCACGGGCACCGTGCGATCCATGGACGGCAACCCGATTGAAGGCGCGGAGCTCGACATCTGGCAGACCGCGCCCAACGGGCTCTACTCCTCACAAGACGCCGAGCAAGACACCTACTCCTTTCACGGCATTCAATACACCGACGCCCACGGGCGCTATGGCTTCACAACAGTCAAACCGGTGAGCTACGAGGTCCCCACCGACGGCCCCGTGGGCGACATCCTGGGCGCCGCGGGCCGCCACGCCTGGCGACCTTCCCACCTGCACTTTATCGCCAAGGCCCCCGGCCACCGGACCTTGGTGAGCGAGGTGTTCGCCGATGGCGACCCCTATCTCGACGGCGACGCGGTCTTTGGCGTGCGCGCGGACCTGATCATGACCTATGTCGAACAGCCCGCAGGGACCTTCCCGGCAGAGGGGTATGAGCTTTCGGGCAAGGTCGATGGCCCCTGGCTCAAGGTCGACTTTGACCTGACGCTGGTGCCTGAGGGGTAAGCGTCGCTTTCCTTTACCCCGAACCATAGAACCTGTCAGCTAAAGCGCCGGTCCGAGGGGTGGCGTTCGCGCCGCCCCGTGGGGGCGGACCGGCGCGGCCCGATGGTGCCCATCGGGCAAGTACACTGCAGCTAGGTTGTGCAATTTATGGATGGGACCGGAAGCGGCCTACCGCAACCCGCCCGACCCAATCAGCTCCACCACAAACTCCCCCGTTCTGCGGTAATGGCTAATCAAACGCGCGCTGGCGGTATCGGCGTCGCGGGCCACCGCAGCGTCTAAGATCCCCTGATGCTCATCGCCCACATTCCGCGCGCGGTAGTTCATCGCGTTGCCCGCCAGGAACCGGTAGCGAATGTTCAAATCATAGAGCTGCGAACAAAACTTATAGAGGATCGGCGAGCGCGTATTGGCCAAAAGCGCCATGTGAAACGCCTTGTGCAATAGCTCAAACACCCCCGGCTCCGCCCCCTTGGCGCGGCGCATCCGGTGATGGGCCAACACCAGCCCCTCCTCCCAGGCGTCATCGGCAACCTCAATGGTCTGCCGCAATGCCATGTCCTCGAGCGTGCAGCGCAACGCTAGAATTTCCTCGAAATTTTCGGCACTTATGGGCGCTGCACGAAATCCGCGCTGGTCCAGCCGCTCCACCAGGTTGTCAGAGGTCAAAAGGCTCAGCGCCTCCCGGATGGGGGACGCGCCGATGTCGAGCCGCCGCCGCAGCCCCTCGATCTTTAGCTTTTCGCCGGGCTTCAGGTCGCCCTCGACGATCATCCGCCGCAGCACCACATAGGCCCGCTGGGTCGCTGACCCTTCGCCTTCGTCGAGACCTGTGGACAGAATGTTCATCGGGGTCCTTTCAACCGTCTACGTTGCCGCCGCAACAGGGCGCCTGTTGCGCACAAACAAAAGCGCAGCACTGGCCACGAGGGCCGCGATCCACACCACCTCCAGCTTGATCAGCAGCAAAACTGCAAGCGCGAGACGACCCGCGATCTCCCAGGCGGGCAGCGCGTGACGGTCAAAGCCCGCCAGCGCCGACGACACAAGGTAGAGCGCCAAAAGCAGCCGTCCGATCAGCAAGGTAAAGGCCAGCACGTGAAACTCGCCATCATATCCCGGCAGGAATCCCCCAACGGGCGAAGTCGGATCAATCGTTGCCTCATTGATAAGCAAGAGCTCGGGGTAGATAGCGAAGATAAACGGAACCACGAACATCACGATGCCCGACCGTACCGCAGACAGCCCCGTGGCCATCGGCTCCGCCTTGGTGATGGAGGCCGCAGCGAACGCCGCCAGCGCCACCGGCGGCGTGATCGCGGAGGCCACCGCGAAGTAAAAGATGAACATATGCGCCGTGAAGAGCGACAGCCCAAGCCCCGCCAGAACCGGCCCCATCAGGAGCGCGGCATTGATATAGGCGGGCACCGCGGGCATCCCCATGCCCAGCAAAACCGCCAAGAGCATGGTGAGGAGCAGCGCGATGAATTGGAACGCGGTGGAGCCGCCATCGCCCAGGTTCAGCCCATTGAGCCAGGCCAAAACGTCGAGGCTCAGGAACACGGGCAGGCCCGTGAAAGACAGGCAGAAATCGATGATCGAGACCGCCAGAAACATCAGGTAAAGCGTGGAAATGAGGATGCCCGCATCGCTCATCGCGTCCACGATCTTGCGCGGCTTTGCGCGGACCTCGGGGTCAAGGAATAGCAGGCAAATCAACAGCATAACCGCCCACCACCCTGCCGCTCCGGCGGATCCCGCAGCGTTCTGGATCGCCTGTTGCACCCAGCTGATGCTTTCGACCTGGCAGATCCCGTCGATGAAGGTCCGCTCGGCGCCAAAAAGCCCGCCCAGCAGCCCGCAGCCTACCGCGTCTTTTGGGGTCAGCAGGAGGGCCAGGATCAAGAGGATCGGCCCAAAGATCATCCCGAGGTTCAGGTAGTCCTGGCGTTCGAGGATCATGTCCTCCGTGATCTCTCCGATGGCTGTGATACCCTGCTTGCGGGACTGGAAGACCGCCGACAGAAAGAGGCAAAAGAAATAGCAGGCCGCGGGGATGATGGCCGCTTGGATGACGCTGGAATAGGGGATCGCCGTCAGCGAGGCGAGCACGAAGGCCGCGACACCCATGACGGGCGGCATGATCGACCCGCCGGATGATGCGGCCGCTTCGACCCCGCCGGCAAAGACCTTTGAAAAGCCCCGCTTGATCATCATGGGGATCGTGAGCACGCCCGTAGACAGCACGTTCACAATGGGCCCGCCCGAGATCGTGCCGAACATGGCCGAGGAGACGATGGCCGCATGGGCCGGACCGCCGCGCAGGTGGCGGGTCCAGCGGAAGGCGAGCTTGATCAGTGACCGCCCCCCGGCAGAGCTGCCAAAGAGGGAGCCCAGGACGAGGTAGGGGAAGATCGTATTCAGCACGATATCCATGAACCGCCCCAGAAGCCCGGAGGAGTTGTTGACCAGCACGTCGTGGACCCGAGGTCGCCCGTCGGCGAGCGTCCGGGGCTCGCCCGCCAGTTTCGTGACGAGGTATTTGTTGATGTCCTCGGTACCGAAAAAGTACCAGACCAGAACCGTGATGATCGTATAGGCGGAGATCAGGATGGCCACGATCACGAGCGGCAGGCCCCAGACCTTCACGTTGTAGGAGAGGAAAACCACGATCGCGAGACCCACAATCGCGACGAGCCAGCCGCCGGTGGTGTTGAGGCACTGGGGGTCCTCGACCGTGGTGGGGGCTGCGAGGCCCAGGAGGGAGTTGAACTCGGCGGCGGCGCGCAGCGATTCCTCGATCAAGCGAGCGCGGTCGCCGGTGATGCGGTCCACGAGACAGATCGATTCGATCTCCACCAGGTAGGTGACAGAGATCGTGATCGCCATCGTCACCAGGGCGATATCCATGAAGAGCCCAAAGCGCCGCCGGGCCGCGGTCCGGTCGGCCCAGTCGCGCCACATGGAGTGGCGCAGGACCACGATGATCATCATCAGGGAGAAAAAGATCGGGTAGAACCACTCGAACGCGAATTTGCGGAGCTGGGCTCCCTGGACCCCGGTCACACCCGCCACGAGGGCGTCATAGCCGGGGATCCCGGGGGTGGAGTTCAAAAGCCCGACCAGCACCATCCCGAGGGAGAGGATGTAGAGAGGTTTCGCCGCGAAACCGTTTGCGCGGTGCGTTTGCTCTTTTTTAGCGGACATGTGCTGCGGACCTCGGGCCGGGATGTGGCCGGGAGCACGCGGCCCCCGGCCAAGGGTTTACTTGGCGCAATCAGGCAGCGTGTACCCGGCCTCTTCCCAGGCGGCGACGGCGCCAGGGTGATACTTGAGCGGGTTGGGGCCGCACATATCGGTGATCGCGGGATCGGTTTCCCCGTGCCAAGTCACGGCCATGAAGGGCGCTTTGGCGTGGTAGATGCTTTCGATATTGGCCAGGAACGCGGCCGTCAGCGCCTTTGCGGTGTCGAAATCCATAGATGTGTTGACGATGTCAGCGCCCACGGTCGCGGGACCGCGGAATGTGTCATCTTCGGACACGATGCTGACGCCTTCGACATTGGCATAGCCCATATCGGCCACTGGCATCGAAAACTTCACGGTGCCCGCGATATTGGCGACATTGCTAAAGCCCTCGCTCTCGAACGCCTCTTTGGGCATGGAAAAGAGCGTCAGATTGCCCGACGACACCGCCGCCGACACCCGCGGATCGGGGAAGGATTGCGGCAGCACGAACGCATCGGCGGAGCCATCTTGGATCGTTTTCACGGCCTGGCCCCAGTTCACCTGGACCCCGGTGAACCCTGTGCCCTCATCCAGGCCGGTCACTGTTTTGATCAGAAGACGCGCGTTCGACAGCGCCGCGCCGCGTGGCGGGCCGTTATAGATCGTCTTGCCCTCGATATCGTCCCAGCCGCTGACGTTTGAGCTGTCATAGGCATAAAGCCCCTGGACGGAGATCCGGTAGGTGTAGAGCACGGCGAGGTTATCGGCGAGCTCGCCCCCGGCTTCTGCGCCGAGGCTGGCGTAGGGGCCTACGCCGCGGGACAGAAAGAAGGGCAGGATAAAGGGCGCCGCGGCGATGTCGGATTTGCCTTCGGCGACGTTCTGGACGGAATTGGTCAGCGTCTGGCCTGCGGTCACCTGGATATTGGCGACGCCTGCGTTCGCGGCGGCCTCTGACAGGGAAATGATAGAGATACCGGGCGTCGTGTTGGGCGCGGCGGTCTCGGCCGTGAGCAGCTGTTGGGCCTGTGCGCCGCTGGCCATGAGCGCCGCGAGCGCGAGCCCGGTAAAGATGGATCGTGTCATTGGTATCCTCCCAGATGTCGATGCCCGGTCCGGCTGCGCTGTTGTTCACGCTCAGTTTGGCCGCCCAGGGCAAGAATATCGATTTTTTCCTTGCACGACCCACAATAGCTAGATTACGAAACCGATCAATGCCTGATCTTAAGCTTTTTGTCGCCCCCAACACCTGCGCCCGCGTTCCCACGATCGCGTTGGAGCAGATTGGCGTGGCGTTCGACACGCAGCTGGTGCGCGTGGCGAAGAATGAACAGAAATCGCCCGCGTTTCTAAAGCTCAACCCCAAGGGAAAGGTGCCGACGTTGCTGATTGACGGGGTGCCGTTGACCGAAAACGTGGCGATCCTGAGTTGGCTTCATGCCACCTACCCGGAGGCCGCGCTGCTGCCCCCGGCGGAGGGGTCTTTGGAAACGCTTCAGCAGACGGCGGATCTCGCCTTCTTTGCGGGTACGGTGCATCCGACGGTGACGCGGGTGGCGATGCCGCTCAAATTCATCGCGGACAAAGAACTGTCGTTTGAGATCGTGAAGCCGGTGGGCATGGCCGCGATGGACGAGATCATGGGGATGGTTGAGGCCCGCCTAGCGGATGGCCCGTGGTGGTACGGGGACCAGTGGTCTGTGGTGGATGGGTACCTTTACTGGGTCTGGGGGCGCATCACGGGCGTGGGCTATGACGGGTCGCGGTTTCCAAACATCGAGCGGCATCATGCGCTGTGTGGTGAACGCCCCGCCGTGCAGCGCGCCATGGCGCGCGAGGCTGCCAATGTTGAGATCCTGAAATCTGAGGGGCTCTATATCCCGCCCCGCTAGGAGGCTTTCGTGAACATCCTGTGGATTATGGCCGACCAGCTGCGCTGGGATTACCTGAGCTGTTATGGCGCCACTCATATCGAGACGCCCAATATTGACCGGCTCGCCGCGCGTGGGGTGCGGTTTGACAAGACTTATGTGCAGTCGCCCATCTGCGGGCCGAGCCGGATGAGCTTTTACACGGGGCGCTATGTGCGCTCCCACGGGGCGTGTTGGAACGGCTTTCCGCTGCGCGTGGGGGAGCCCACGGTGGGGGACCATCTGCGGGACTTGGGGGTCGTGAGCACGCTGGTCGGGAAGACCCATATGACGCCGGATGTGGCGGGTATGGCGCGGCTGGGCATCGACCCAGGCAGCGCTGCGGGCCAGCGGATCCGCGAGGGCGGCTTTGAGGTCTTTATCCGCGATGACGGGACGAATGCGGCCAACTACCCTAACCGCCATGCGGAGGATTATGAGGCCTATCTGCGCGCCCATGGCTATGGGGGCGAGACCCCGTGGGAGGAGTGGGCCAATACCGGGATCGCGGCGGACGGGTCACAGAAGTCGGGTTGGCTGCTCGAGTCCGCGCCTTTGGCCGCGCGGGTGCCCAAGGAGCATTCGGAGACCGCGTGGCTGACGACGCGGGGGATCGAGTATATCGAGGCGCAGGGGGATGACCCGTGGATGTGTCATCTGAGCTATATCAAGCCGCACTGGCCCTATATCGTGCCCGCGCCTTACCATGACATGTATTCCGCCGCCGATGTGCCGCCTGTGAACCGGCGCGACGGCGAGCATACCCACCCGCTGATGCAGGCCTGGGCCGAGACGCGGATCTGCAAGAGTTTCGCGCGCGACGAGGTGCGGGACGCCGTGGCGCCCGCCTATATGGGGTTGATCAAAGAGCTCGATGATCAGCTGGGGCGGCTGTTTGACTACCTGGAGGAGAGCGGACGGATGGAGGACACGATGATCGTCTTCTGCTCCGACCATGGGGACAACATGGGCGACCACGGGTTCGGGGAGAAGGACCTGTTCTTTGACTGCTCGGCGCGTATCCCGATGATTGTCTATGACCCGCGGGCAGAGGCCGATGGGACGCGTGGGAGCGTGTGCGACAAGCTCGTGGAGGCGATCGATCTGGTGCCCACCTTTGTGGAAGCGCAGGGCGGCGCGGCGCTGCCCCATATCCTGGAGGGGCGGTCGCTGATGCCGCTTTTGGAGGGGCGTGAGGTGCCGTGGCGGGACCACTGTATATCCGAGTACGACTACGCCACGCGGGATGCGCGGCGGATGGTGGGCGTGGATCAGGCGGACGCGCGGCTCGTGATGGTGTTCGATGGGCGGTGGAAATACGTCCATGTGGAAACGATGCGGCCCATGCTCTTTGATTTACAAACCGACCCGGGCGAGCTCTACGATTTGGGTGACGATCCGGCCTATGCCGATCAGATCGCGCGGCTGCGCGAGCTGCATTTCGACTGGGCGCGCGGGCACCACAGCCGCATCACACGCTCCCCCGAGATCGTCGAAAAGATGACCGACGGCAAAGAACCGCCGGGGATCTATATCGCCTATTGGGACGAGGCGGAGCTGGTGGCGGACGGGCTGGAGATGCCCGCGCATTTGGACAGCTAGGCCGCGGCGCGGCTTGCAAAATTTGCAAGGATCGCGTCCATTTTTGTGTGTCTATTCATGCGCTTCGGCGGCGCCCCTGCCGCGCAACTTGCGAAATCGCAAAGGAATCACCATCGGGTTTCGCGGGGTGCATGGCGGGGTTGACGAGGGCGGGCAGCTCCTGCTGCGTCAACTTGCCACCATGGGGTCCCCGCGCGGGCGCGGATGTTAGCGTACACCATTGTACACCGAACGCCGGATCGTTGACCAAACACCACTTTTGTAGATGTTTGTAAAACCGTCATTTTTTCCGCCCGCTGGAAAATTCTTCACAACTTTACTCACCACCCATTCAAAAAATTTACAAAACTTGCCCGTTTGATCTGGATCAAAGCGGACCTGACCCTACTGCCGTGTATGCTTTGAGGGCCGACGCAGCGTGCTGTCCCCCCACCTTTTAGCGCGTTGCGGAGAGAGCTTGAGAGGAGACATCCATGGCCCCCAAAGACGTCGAAGACGCCCTTACTCACCACGCGCCTGCGCCCCATGTGGACGCGGCCGGATATGCTGAGATGTATGCGCGTTCGGTGAGCGATCCTGACGCGTTCTGGGGCGAGGCGGGCCAGCGGCTTGACTGGATGACGCCCTATACGACGGTCAAGAATACCTCTTTCGCCCCCGGCAACATCGATATTCGCTGGTTCGAGGATGGCACGCTCAATGTCGCGGCCAACTGCATCGACCGGCATCTGGAGACACGCGGCGATCAGACGGCGATCATTTGGGAGCCTGACGACACGTCCAAAGACGCGGTGCAGCACATCACCTACCGCGATCTCCACACCTCAGTTTGCAAGATGGCCAATGTCCTCAAGGGGCTTGGCGTCAGCAAAGGCGACCGGGTTATCATCTACCTCCCGATGATCCCGGAAGCCGCGTATGCGATGCTGGCCTGTGCCCGCATCGGAGCGATCCATTCGATCGTTTTTGCTGGTTTCTCCCCGGACGCGCTCGGGGCGCGGATCAACGGCTGTGGCGCAAAGCTCGTCATCACCGCTGATTTCGCACCCCGGGGCGGACGGGAGACACCGCTGAAATCGAACACGGATACGGCGCTCCTCCACTGTGATGAAGACGTGAAATGCCTGGTGGTGAAGCGCACCGGCAGCCAGACGACTTGGACGGACCGGGACGTGGATTACAACGCGCTGGCGGCAGAGGCGTCTGCGGATTGCCCGGCAGAGGAGATGGCGGCGGAAGACCCGCTGTTTATCCTCTACACGTCAGGTTCTACCGGTCAGCCCAAGGGCGTGGTTCACACGACCGGCGGTTACCTCGTCTATGCGTCGATGACCCATGAGATAGTGTTCGATTACCACGAGGGCGATATCTTTTGGTGTACGGCGGATGTGGGCTGGGTCACGGGCCACAGCTACATCGTTTACGGCCCGCTAGCGAATGGCGCGACGACGATCATGTTCGAGGGCGTGCCCACCTACCCCGATGCGGGCCGGTTCTGGGAGGTCTGTGAAAAGCACAAGGTCAACCAATTCTACACCGCCCCCACCGCCATCCGCGCGCTGATGGGTGCGGGCAATGAGTGGGTTGAGAAGTACGATCTGAGCGATCTGCGGGTGCTGGGATCGGTGGGTGAGCCCATCAACCCAGAAGCCTGGAACTGGTACAACGATGTTGTGGGCAAGGGCCGCTGCCCCATCGTGGACACGTTCTGGCAGACAGAGACCGGCGGTCACATGCTGACCCCCCTGCCCGGCGCGACGGATTTAAAGCCCGGGGCGGCGCAGCAGCCGTTTTTCGGCGTGCAGCCCGTGGTTCTGGAGCCCACATCGGGCGAAGTGGTCGAAGGCAACGGGGTCGAAGGGGTGCTGTGCATCGCCGACAGCTGGCCCGGCCAGATGCGCACCGTGTGGGGCGACCATGAGCGGTTCGAGAAGACGTATTTCAGCGACTACAAAGGTTACTATTTCTCCGGCGACGGCTGCCGTCGTGACGAGGATGGGGATTACTGGATCACGGGGCGGGTGGATGATGTCATCAACGTCTCCGGCCACCGGATGGGCACGGCGGAGGTTGAATCCGCGCTTGTGGCCCATGTGAAAGTCGCCGAGGCCGCGGTCGTGGGCTACCCCCACGACGTCAAAGGTCAGGGCATCTACGCCTATGTGACTTTGATGGGTGGTGAGGCGCCGTCTGAAGAGCTGCGCAAGGAGCTTGAGAAATGGGTGCGGACCGAGATCGGCCCGATTGCCAAGCCCGACCTCATTCAGTGGGCGCCCGGCCTGCCAAAGACCCGCTCCGGCAAGATCATGCGCCGCATCCTGCGCAAGATCGCGGAGGATGATTTTGGGGCGCTTGGGGATACCTCCACACTCGCGGATCCGTCGGTCGTTGATGACCTCATCGCTAACCGCATGAACCGGGGTTGAGCTGATGGACGGAATGACTGTTACACGGCCTGTGAACCTGATCCTGCTTGGCCCTCCCGGCGCGGGTAAGGGCACGCAGGCCGAGATCCTGGTGCGTGAACGGGGCATGGTGCAGCTGAGCACCGGGGACATGCTGCGCGAGGCGAAAGCGTCGGGCACGGAGATGGGGCAGCGCGTGGCCGAAGTGATGGCGCGCGGTGAGCTCGTCACCGACGAGATCGTGATCGGCCTGATTGAGGAGAAGCTGACGCGCGGGGACGCGCAGGGGTTCATCTTTGACGGGTTCCCGCGGACGCTGGCGCAGGCCGATGCGCTGGGTGAGCTGCTCGACCGCTCGGGGCAGACGCTTGATGCCGTGGTCGAGATGCAGGTCGATGATGAGATCCTGGTGGAGCGCATCGTGGGCCGGGCGGAAAAAGCTGCCGCCGCGGGCCAACCCGTGCGGGCCGACGACAACGCTGAGAGCCTGAAGCTGAGGCTCATGGAATACTACAAAAAGACAGCGCCGCTTCTTGGCTACTACCACGCCAAGGGGCTGCTGAAGGGCATCGACGCCATGGGCGAGATCGATGCCATCGCGGGGGCGCTCGGCGCGCTCACCGACGAGCTAACTGCCTGATCTTCCCCAGGCATCTGGGCGCGCCGTCCCTCTTCCCCGCGGCGCGCCCCACCATATCAAAAGTCCCAAGGAGGAGAGCCATATGGCCGACCAAACCACAAACACAGTCACCGATGTGGGAAAGGACCAGTCTGAATACTGGGCCACGAATATCCGCATCATTTACCTATGCCTGATGATCTGGGCCCTCGTGTCCTTTGGCTTTGGCATCCTTTTGCGCCCTGTGCTTTCCGGCATCGGCGTGGGGGGGACGGACCTTGGGTTTTGGTTCGCGCAGCAGGGATCGATCATCGTCTTTCTTGGCCTGATCTTTTTCTACGCCTGGCGGATGAACAAGCTCGACCACGAATACGGCGTTGAGGAGGATTGATCCCCATGGACCAGTTTACACTTAATCTGCTGTTTGTTGGGGCGTCCTTCGCGCTCTACATCGGCATCGCGATTTGGGCCCGGGCTGGGTCTACATCAGAATTTTACGCGGCAGGCCGGGGTGTGCACCCTGTGACCAACGGGATGGCGACGGCGGCGGACTGGATGTCTGCGGCGTCGTTCATCTCCATGGCCGGGCTTATCGCGTTCACGGGCTACGACAACTCGTCGTTCCTGATGGGCTGGACGGGTGGTTATGTGCTGCTCGCGCTGCTTTTGGCGCCGTACCTGCGCAAGTTCGGGAAGTTCACGGTGTCCGAGTTCATCGGCGACCGGTTCTATTCGAAGACCGCGCGTCTGGTGGCTGTGATCTGCCTGCTGGTGGCCTCCATCACTTACGTGATTGGTCAGATGCAGGGGGTGGGTATCGCCTTTGGTCGCTTCCTTGAAATCGACGCATTTTGGGGTCTGATGATTGGTGCGGTTGTGGTGTTCGCCTATGCCGTGTTCGGCGGGATGAAGGGTGTGACCTACACCCAGGTGGCGCAGTATTGCGTGCTGATCACCGCCTACACGATCCCGGCGGTGTTCATCTCGCTCCAGATCACGGGCAACCCGATCCCGGCGCTGGGTCTCTTTGGCACGACGGAAGGCGGCGAGCCGCTGCTTCAGACGCTGGACGCCATCGTGACCGACCTTGGGTTCAAGGAATACACGGCCGCGCACGGGTCGACGATCAACATGGTGCTCTTCACGCTGTCGCTGATGATCGGCACGGCGGGTCTGCCCCACGTCATCATGCGCTTCTTTACGGTGCCTAAGGTGTCGGACGCGCGTTGGTCGGCTGGCTGGACGCTCGTCTTTATCGCCCTTCTCTACCTGACGGCCCCGGCTGTGGGTGCGATGGCGCGCCTCAACATCTCTGAGCTGATGTGGCCCAATGGCACGGACGGTCAGGCTGTGAGCGTGGAACAGATCGAGACGCAACCTGAGTACGCCTGGATGGCGACGTGGCAGAAGACTGGCCTCCTCGATTGGGAGGACAAGAACGGCGACGGCATGATCCAGTACTACAACGACAAGAACGCTGATCTGCAGGAAAAGGCCGCGGCCAATGGCTGGGCTGGGAACGAGCTGACGAAGTTCAACCGGGACATCCTGGTGCTTGCGAACCCTGAGATTGCGAACTTGCCGGGTTGGGTGATCGGCCTTGTGGCGGCGGGTGGCCTTGCGGCGGCTCTGTCCACGGCGGCGGGTCTGTTGCTGGCGATCTCCTCCGCAGTGTCCCATGACCTGCTGAAAGGTCAGCTGACGCCGAATATGTCTGAGAAGAACGAGCTGCTTGCGGCGCGGATTTCGATGGCGGCGGCGATTGTTGTGGCGGTCCTGCTGGGTCTGAACCCGCCCGGGTTCGCGGCGCAAACGGTTGCTCTGGCCTTTGGCCTCGCGGCGGCGTCGATCTTCCCAGCGCTGATGATGGGGATCTTCTCCACCCGCATCAACAACGTGGGCGCTGTGTCGGGGATGCTGGCAGGTCTGACTGTGACGCTGCTCTACATCTTCCTGCACAAGGGCTGGTTCTTTATCCCGGACACCAACACGTTCACGGATGCTGACCCACTGCTCGGGCCGATCAAGTCGACCTCCTTCGGGGCGATCGGAGCCTTGGTGAACTTCGGTGTGGCCTATGTGGTCGCCGGGATGACCAAGGAGACGCCCAAGGAAATCGTGGAACTCGTCGAAAGCGTCCGCATCCCACGCGGTGCAGGTGCTGCCGTCGACGGGCACTAAGCCCCACGTCTCAACCACGCCCTGTCCGCATCCACGCGGGCAGGGCATTTTCGTTTAAGGACCCCGGTCCATGCCCCTGCCCCCGCCGCTTTCCAGTTTCCTGGCCTCTGTCCACCCCTATGACAGTTTGCCCGCTGCGGGGTTGGCTGAACTGGTGGAGCTGTGTGTGGCGCGCGATTACGCCCCCGGCGATCAGGTGTTTGGGATCGGTGACGCGCTCGACAGTCTTTACGTCATCGCCGAGGGCGAGGTGGAAATCACCGATGACACGGGCGTTCAGCTGTCAATCCTGGGCCCGCGCAATTCGTTTGGCGAGCGGGCGCTGCTCCGCGGTGAAAGCGCGAGCCGCACGGCCATTGTGAGCCAGGCCGCGACGATGATTGTCGTGCCCGCGGGCCAGTTTTTCCAGTTGATCAAGGACTATGCGAGCGTCGCTAAGTTCTTTGACCGTCGTCGCCAGGGCACCGAGCGCTCGGTGGAGCTGGCCACGCGCCCGGTGCGCGATCTGATGACCAAGACCCCGGTGAGCGTGGCCCCCGCCGCACCCATTAAGGAGGCCGCGACGCTGATGCGGGATCGTCGGATTTCGGCCATCTGCGTGGAGGATGACGCGCGGTTTCGCGGGATCGTCACGCTGCGGGACATGACCGCGCGCGTCGTCGTGGAGGGGGAGCCGCCGAGCGGCCCGGTGGCGCGGATCATGACCGAGGACCCGCTGACGCTGGGCCCTGACGCGCTGGTGAGCGATGTGCTGCATCTGATGGTGGAGCGCCGGGTGGGCCATGTGCCCATCGTGGACCGCGACCATCAGCTTTTGGGGATCGTGACCCAGACCGATCTGACCCGCGCACAGGCGCTGTCGTCTGCTGATATCGTCTGGCGCGTGACGCGGGCGGGCAGTGCCGCTGAGATGGCCCAGGCCACGGCCGATATCCCGGCGCTGCTCGCGCAGTTGGTGGATGCGGGGCACCGGCACGAGGTCGTCACCAAGCTGATCACCGATATCGCCGACACGGCCACGCGGCGCTTGATCGCGCTGGCTCAGGCGCAGCTCGGCCCGGCGCCGGGGCGCTTCCTGTGGCTGGCCTGCGGGAGCCAAGGGCGGCAAGAGCAGACGGGGGTCAGCGACCAGGACAACTGCATCATCTATTCCGACTGGGTGAAGGAGGCGGACCGCCCCTATTTCGCGGCGCTGGCGCGGTTTGTCTGCGATGGGCTCGACCAGATCGGCTATGTGTACTGCCCCGGTGACATGATGGCCACGGCCCCGCGCTGGTGTCAGCCCTTGCGCGTCTGGGAGAGCTATTTTGAGGGCTGGATCGCCAAGCCCGACGCTGAGGCGCAAATGCTCGCCTCTGTCATGTTTGATCTGCGGCCCATTGGCGGGGATGAGACGCTGTTTGAGGGGTTGCAGGCCAAGGTGCTGAAGGCTGCCGCGGCCAATTCGATCTTTACGGCGCATTTGGTGTCGAATTCGCTGAAACATCAGCCCCCGCTGGGGCTGCTGCGCGGGCTCGCGACGATCCGGTCGGGGGAGCATCGCAATGAGCTCGACCTCAAGCACAACGGCGTGGTGCCGATTGTGGATCTCGGGCGGATTTACACGCTGCAGGGGCGGCTGACCCCCGCCAATACCCGCGCGCGCATCGTGGCGGGGATCAAGGCGGGGGTGGTGTCGGCCTCCGGCGGGGCGGACCTGCTTGACGCATATGACACGATTGCCACGGCGCGGCTGGAGCATCAGGCGGCGCAGATCCGGGCGGGCGGGCGGCCTACCAACTACCTCGACCCCACATCCTTGTCGGATTTTGAGCGCAGCCATTTGCGCGACGCCTTTGTTGTGGTCAAAACCATGCAATCCGCCGCAGGGTCGGGACAGGGAGCTATAGGGTAACGCCATGTTTTTAGAGCTAATCGCCACCGTCGTCGCTGGGTTTGCCTGTTTTGGGGTGGCGATGCTGCTCAACATCACGACGGGGCGGCGGCTGCCCAAGTGGCTGATGCCTGTGGCCGCAGGCGCGGGCATGATCGCGATGACGATCTCGAACGAATACACCTGGTACGACCGCACGGCAGGCGAGCTGCCCGATGGCATCGAGGTCGCACAGACGGTGGAGGAGCGGAGCTGGTTGCGCCCCTGGACGCAAATCTGGCCCTACACAAAGCGCTTTGTGGCTGTGGACACCGGCACCGCGCGCCAGAATGCGGCGCAGCCCGATCAGCGGCTCGTGGACCTCTACTTCTTTGGCCGGTGGTCGCCGGTGAACCAGGCGCCGATGCTCTTTGACTGCGCGGGCGCGCGGTCGGCGCTGTTGATTGACGGGGCGGAGTTTGGCGATGACGGGGCCGTTCTGAACGCGGATTGGCAGGCGATGGCGGCGGGTGACCCGGTGCTGGCGGTTGCCTGCGGGGCCTGAGCCCATGCTGCGGTTGGGCCTGCGCCTGCGCGTCTTCCTTTTTTTCGCGCTGATGGCGGGGGGCGGGGCGGCGATTGCGGCGGGGGCCTTGGCGCTGGGCTGGGGGCGCGCTGATCCGGCGCCTGCGACGGGGCCCTTTGTGACGGCGTTCATCGTGTTTGCGTTCCTCAACACCGGGCTCGCGGTGGGGGTGTGGTTGCTCTTTGACGAGTTCGTGGCAAAGCCCATCAACCGGCTGTCGGCCGATCTACGGATGCGGGCGCATTCGGGGGTGACGACGGGGTTGGAGACCGCCGATGCCCGCTACCTGGGGGACCTCGCGCCCGCGGCCAAGGCGCTGACGGAAAACGCCCATGCCTCCATCGACGATATCGCGCTGCATGTCGCGCAGGAGACCGAGCGGCTGAGCGCGGATGCGGCCCGGCTCACGGCGCTTTTGACGGAAAGCCCCATTGCCACCGTGCTCCTGAACCCCGCGGGGGAGATCGTGCTTTATGACGGGCAGGCCGCGGAGCTGTTGGCGCAGATCGCGGTGCCGCGGCTCAAGGCGCCGATGTCGGACTATTTCGATCCCCGCTGCATTGAGGCGGCGATTGCAGAGCTCGCGGAGGCAGGCGGTGAAGTGGCGTTCACCCTGCGCGACGCGGGCGACGTGCTGAGATTTGACGCCCGGATCAAGGCGCTGGGGCGCGATGGGCACATGCTCTTTGTCGATCTGGCGCGGGACGCGGTGGCGTCGGATCAGCCGCGCCCGCTCGTCTTTGATTTTGAACTGATGACCCAGGCGCAGACGCGGGCGGTGGCGGATACGCCGCTTTTGGACCTGTGCTATGTGCCCTTTGATACGGAGACGACGGGGCTATCGGTGGCGGACGATGCCATCGTGCAGATCGGTGCTGTGCGCGTGCTGCGGGGCGCGGTGGTGGCCGGTGAGGAGCTGGACACCTATGTTGATCCGGGGCGGCCCATTCCGCCGGGATCGACACAGATCCACCGGATCACCGACGCCCATGTGGCCGGCGCGCCCGGGATCGCGGACGCGGGCCAGATGCTGCACCATTTCGCGCGTGACGCCGTGCTCGTGGCGCATAATGCGCCCTTTGATATCGGGCTTTTGCAGAAATTCGCGGGCGAGATGGGCGTGACCTGGCCGCATCCCGTGCTCGATACCGTGCTCATGTCAGCAGTGGTGTTTGGGACGAATGCGGACCATTCGCTCGACGCGTTGTGCGCGCGGCTCGACATCCCCATTGCAGAGGCCGAGCGTCACACCGCCCTGGGCGATGCGCGTGCGACGGCGGCGGCGCTGGTTGCGTTGTTGCCGATTGCGGTGAACCAGGGCTACGCCACGTTTGGCGCCCTCGCGGAGGAGACCGCGCGGCAGAGCCGGAGGCTCTATTCCCTTAAGTCCTAGGGTCAGGACCCATCATCAATCAGATCGCTGACGTCGCAGCCCACCGACAGCACCATGGGGGGGGCGTCGGCGAGCGGGGCCAGGAGGCTGCGCATGGATCGGATGGCGATGCGCCCGCGGGTTGGGTGGTCAAAGGCGGCGGTGGATTCGCGTGCGTCCCCCTCGCCCGCCAAAAACGCGGCGTCGCCGGACAACACGATCTCGGCAGCTTCTGGCGGCAAGAGCTCTGACAGGTGGCGGCCTGTGGCCTCCTCCCGGCTGCGGCCCAGGAGCGTCGCCGCGAGGTCAGAGATTTCGCGCACCACGCCATCGGCGTCGCGCAGCATCGCGATGAGGTACTTGTTGTCGATCACCTGGCGGAAGGTGAAATCGGAGGAGGTCAGTTCGTGGATGTAGCGCCCAAACACAAAGACGGAATCGGCGTCGCCGGGGTTTTCGACGCGCACTTTGTGGATGTCAGCATAGACGCTGTCATCGCCAAAGGGTGAGCCGAGTTTGCGCAGGTGGCGATTATAGTCCTGATCGCCGTCGATAAACGCCTTATCCGCCGCGATCGACAGCGCTGCCACCCCCGGTTGCAGCATGTCGCGCAGGCTGAGCTTGCCAAATTCGATGGCCCGGTCCGGGTTCGCATTCTGAAAGATCGTGTTTTGCGCAAAGAGCACCGTGCCGTCGGTTTTGCGGTGCATCAGGAACACGTCGGCGGATTTGAACACCATGTTGAGCTGGTTGGCCTGCCGCGCGTCGGTGAGGATCACGGTCGCCCCGCGCGCGCGGCCTTCGGCTGAGTAGAAGGGCGAGATGGAGATCACGAATGCCTCCCCCCGCAATTCGATGTCCATGGTCTTTTGCTGGCCCAGGAAAATCGCGTCGTTGCAGACCTCCGCCAGGGCGGGGAAGCCTTGGGGCACGGCCAGTTGCGACAGGTGGGGGCGGGTGCCTGGCGTGGCGATCTTAAAGAAGTCGATGGCCGCTTGGTTGCCGGAAGACACTTGCAGCGCGTTGTCGACGATCAGGATCGGCGCGCTGAGACTTTCGAGCACGCCACGCTGTTCATCGGCGGCAATTTCGAGCTCGGCCTTGGCGACTTGCAGTTCCTCGTTGACGGTAATGAGTTCCTCATTGGTCGATTGCAGCTCTTCGTTGGCGGTTTCAAGTTCCTCGTTGGAGGCCTGAAGCTCCTCATTGGCGGATTGCAGTTCCTCATTGGTGGACTGAAATTCCTCGTTCGAGGTCTCCAGCTCTTCCACGGTTTGTTGCAGCGCCTCGCGGGCCATGTCGAGTTCGCTTTGGAGCGTGTTGACGGCGCCCTCGCCGCTGCTTTGGGAGAATTTGAACTGCTCGGACTGGTCGCGGACGGGGTCATTGTCGTTGAGGCACACCAGCGCAAAGCCGTCTTCGAGCGCGGGGGCGTTGAGCGGGTAGACGTCGACGCGGCAGCCGCCAAACCCCTCGTCCTCGTTCTTGCGGGCGTAGGAGCGGCGGTGGAGGTTTTTGCGGAAGGCCACCGTGGTTTGCGTCCGCACCTCCTGCGCGATTTCGGGCCGCAGGACGGCTGTTGATTGGCTCAGGTTCGTTTCCGACGTCAGTTTCAGAAAGCGGCTGACATCGCCAAAGATACGCACGATGCGCAGGTCGTCAGACACCAGAAGCGCGTCGGGGCCAAGCTGGGCAGCGAGCTGTTCAAAGAGCGCTTTGTTGAAGTCGGAGTCAAAGCCGTTTTGCAGGGACGCGCCGGACGTGCGCGCGGGCGCGCCCACCGACGCGCGGGGGCGCCGTTGCAGCACATAGCCAAAGTCGGAATTCGACTGGCCGCGTTTGCGGAAGATGTGGCTTTGGTTTTCGGCGCTTCGGAACAGGTCGCTTGTGATCGTCGCGGATTCGGCCACACCCAGGAACATATAGCCGTCTTGGTTGAGCGCGTAGTGGACGCGGGACAGTACCTTTTCCTGCAACTGGGGGCCGAAATAGATCATCAAATTGCGGCAGCACACCATGTCGAGATGCAGGAACGGCGGGTCCTGGCAGACATTGTGTTCGGAAAACAGGATCATCTCGCGCACGGTGCGGCTGATGACGATGGCGTCGCCTGCGTGGGTCAGGTAGCGCTCTGCGATGTCGCGGGGGATGTCGGCAAGCGCGGCTTGGGAATAGCGCCCCTCGCGCGCGCGCGACAGGGCGTGTTTGTCGATGTCGGTGGCAAAGATCTGCACCGCGTCGGTGAGCCCTTCGCCCACGGCCTCAAGCTCTGCTGCGAAGAGCATGCCGATGGAATAGGCCTCCTCTCCCGTGGCGCAGCCTGCGACCCAGATGCGGATGGTGCGGCCCTGCTTTTCGCGCACGATGCGGCGGATGATCGGGCGGATGGCCTTGAATTCATCGGGATCGCGAAAGAACCGCGTCACAGAGATCAGCAGATCTTTGAACAGCGCGTCGACCTCGGTCGGGTTCACGCGGCAATGGGCGGTGTATTGCGCGACTTCCTTGATGTTGAGCGCAGTCATGCGCCGTTCGAGCCTGCGCTGGATGGTGGTGAGCTTGTATTCGCGGAAATCCACGCGGGTGCGCGCGAGCACGACTTGCAGCAGGTCCGACAGCGGGTGCAGCGTCGCCTCCTCCCCCCGGAACTGTTCGAGCTGGCCGGGGCTCGACAGGATATTGGCCATATGGGTGCCCATTTTGTTGGGCGACAGCACCAGGTCCACGCATTCGGTTTCGATAGCCGCGCGGGGCATGCCATCATATTTGGCGGTGGCGTCGTCCTGGGCCAGCGTGATGCCGCCGGCCTCCCGCACGGCTTGCACGCCGTAGGCGCCGTCTGAGCCTGTGCCGGACAGGATGATGGCCATACATTTAGAGCGCCGCGCCTCGGCCATGCTGATCAGGAAGCGGTCCACCGAGGGTTTGGGCGAGGCGACCTCGAAACTCGGCGGCAAGAGCACGAGCCGCTGGTCGCGCAGTTCAACGTCGTGGTTGGGCGGGGTGACAAAGATCGTGTCAGGCCGCAATTCGGACGTCTCGTCGATTTCGCGCACGTCCAGATGCGCCTCCCGCGAGATCAGCTCTGCCAGCATGGAGCGGTGGTCGGGCGACATGTGCTGGACGACCACATAGGTGGCGCCGGTTTTTTCGGGCAGGTGTTGGACCAGTTCGCGCAGCGCCTCGAGCCCGCCAGCGGAGGCGCCGATCCCAATCACATAGGGGCGTGCGGGATCGGTGTCCCAATCGAGCTCGTCATGTTCGTCGCCGTCCATCGTGCCCATCACCTGCGTTGGAATCGCTGTTGTGCTGTCAGGAGTACAGGGAAACCGCGGCGCCGCCCAGGCGCAGCGGCCCTGGCGGGCCGTGCGAGTGGCGTGGGATCGGGAAAAAGGGTGCGTTTTCAGCGGGTTGAGCGTGTGTGACCGCCCCAGCATGTGGCGGGGCGGTCCGTATGTCTGTGCGGTTTTTGGTCAGGTCGCCGCAATGGGCGCCTGATTAGTACACGTCGCGCTGGTAGCGGCCTTCGTCGCGGAGTTTGGTCAGGTAGGCTTGCGCGGCCTCCGCCGTAATGTCGCTTTCTGCTGCAATCACGGCGATGAGCGCATCTTCCACATCGCGGGCCATGCGTTGGCCGTCGCCACAGATATAAAGATGCGCGCCCTTTTGCAGCCAGGTCCAGAGCGTTGCGGCTTCTTCCCGGATGCGGTCTTGGACGTAGATCTTTTGCGCCTGATCGCGGCTGAACGCGACGGAGAGTTTGGTGAGCGTGCCGGATTTCAGCGCCGCCTGAAGCTCCGTCTGATAGAGGAAGTCCTGGGTGAAATGCGGGTTGCCGAAGAAGAGCCAGCTGCCGCCCTCCGCCCCTTGGGCCTCGCGGTCTTGCAGAAAGGCGCGGAAGGGGGCGATGCCGGTGCCTGGGCCCACCATGATGACTGGGGTGGCCGGGTCCTGCGGCAGGCGGAAGCCGTCGTTGTGTTCGACATAGACGCGGAGCGTGTCGCCCTCGGCCACGCGGTGGGCGAGGTGGCCGGAGGCGCCGCCGAGGTGGGGGCGACCAAAGGCGTCGTAGCTGACGACGCCGAGGGTCAGGTGCACTTCGTCTTCGACCTCCGCTTGGCTGGACGCGATGGAGTAGAGCCGCGGCTGCATCTTGCGCAGGGCGTCTGCGAGCGCCTGGGGCGCGATGGCGGCGGGGTGGTCCTGGATGACGTCGTAGATCTGGCGGTCGGCGAGGTAGTCGCGCAGGGCGTCCTTGTCTGCGGAGCGCGCTGTGAGTGCGTCATTCCCGGTGGCGTCGGCGTAGGCCTGCACGAATCCGGGGTAGCTTTGGGTGAGCTCGAAGATTTCGATGAGGGCCGTGCGGAGCGCCTGTTCGGCGTCACCGATTTTGACCGTCTCAGAGCCCGAGAGGCCAAGCGTGGCGAGGAGCGTGTCGACCTCCACAGGGTCATTTTCGAAGTAGACGCCCAGAGAGTCGCCCGGCTGGTAGGTGATCCCCGAGCCTTCGAGCGAGAGCTCAATATGGCGCACGTCCTTGGTGCTGTCGCGGCCCGTTATTTTCTGGACGACGGTGACCTCGGCCTCGAACGGGTTTTTCTTGGAGTAGAGCGGCGCGGCGGGGGTGGCGGCGGGCATGAGCGGGACCACGTTCCCCTGCCCGGCTGTGAGCCCCGGTTCGAGCGCGTCGATGGCACCTGTGATCCAACCTGCGGCGTGGTCGTCGTAATCGACGTCAAGCAGGGCTTTTTCGACTTTCACCGTGGCCCCGAGGGCGGTCAGGCGATCCTCGAAATCCACGGCGGTTTGGCAGAAATGTTCGTAGCTTGTGTCGCCGAGGCCCAGGACGGCGATCTCGACGCCGTCGAGTTTTGGAGCCTTCTTGGAGGCGAGGAAATCGTAGAGCTTTTGCGCGGATTCAGGTGGTTCGCCTTCGCCGTAGGTGGAGACGACGATGGCCAGATGCGTTTCATCCTTGAGCTTTGTGGGCTTGTAGTCGGCCATGTTGACGACCTTGGCCTCCAAGCCGCGGGCCTGCGCCTGCGCGGCGAGGTCCTGGGCCACGTGTTTGGCGTTGCCGGTTTGGGAGCCATAAAGGACGGTCAAAGTCGCGGCAGCCGAAGGGGTGGCGGCCACAGGGGGCAGCGTGGCCTGCGCGCCCATGGCGCTGGCGGCGAGGTATCCGCTGATCCACGCCTGTTGCACAGGGCTGAGCGAGGGCAGCAACGCCGCCATCTGAGCGTTCTGTTCGGGAGAGAGCGGGCTCAGGCCGCCGGGGATCGTTTGGTGCAGCATGGGTCTGACTTTCCTTACGTATGAAGCCCGCATTCGCGGTTCTGGCCGGGGAAGCGTGTGTCCTCCTCCCGCATGCCGGGTTCGAATTTGACGGTGGAATGGGTGTCGCCGACGCTGACATAGCCCTGCTCCCAAAGCGGGTGCGTGGGCAGGTCGTGGTCGCGCAGGTAGTGGTGGACTTGGCGGTTGGACCAGTCGGCGATGGGGTTGGCTTTGACGCGGCCATCCTGGATGGCGAGGAATGGCAGCGCGGCGCGGCTGTCGGATTGGGACCGGCGGCGGCCTGTGAACCACGTGCGCGCCTGATGGTCGGCCAGCGCGCGGTCCATCGGTTCGACCTTGTTGAGCTTGTTGTAGCGCTTGAGCCCCTCGGCCCCTTGCTCCCAGAGCTGGCCGTGCTTTGCCTCCTGCCAGGCCGGGCTGATGTCGGCGCGGTAGACATGAAGGTTGAGGCCCAGCCGGTCGGTCAGGTCGTCGATATGCTGATACGTCTCGGGGAAGAGATACCCGGTATCGGCGAAGAGGACGGGCATGTCCGGCGCGATGCGGGTGATGAGGTGCAGCAGCACCGCCGATTGCACGCCAAAGGACGACGACATGACATGGGGGCCGGGCATATTGCTCAGCACCCAGGCGACGCGCGCGGTGGCGTCGCGGCCTGCGAGCCAGGCGTTGCCTTCATCGAGCAGCGCCTGTTGGCCGGTTTCGGGGAGATCCAGGATCGACATCGCGGCCTCGCTCACGCGTGGAAGTCTGTTTTGGCGACCTTCACCTCGGCCACGATCCCTGCGCGGATGGTGAAATCGCCGAAACCCTCGCCCGGTTCGCGCTCTTTAGCCCAGCGCCCGATCAGGGTGTCGAGCTCGGCCAGGATCACTTCGGTTGTCTTGTTTTCGAGGTAGAGTTTCGGGATGCGCGTGCCGATGCGGTTGCCGCCGAGGTGGAGGTTGTATCGGCCTGGGGCTTTGCCGACGAGCCCGGCCTCCGCCAGCATGGCGCGCCCGCAGCCGTTGGGGCAGCCGATGACGCGGAGCACGATGTGGTCGTCTGGGATCCCGTGTTTGGCCAGCAGCGCCTCCACATTTGCAACCAATTCCGGCAGGTAACGTTCGGATTCCGCCATGGCGAGCGGGCATGTGGGGAGCGCCACGCAGGCCATGGAGCTTTTCAGCTGCGGCGTGTCGAAGTCGGAAATCAGCCTGTGATCGCGGGCGATCTGTTCGATTTCTGCTTTGTCGGCCTCAGCCACGCCCGCCACGATGAGGTTTTGGTTCGCGGTCATGCGGAAGTCGCCCTTATGAACCTCCGCGATCTTGCGCAGGCCGGTTTTGAGGGCCGCGTTCGGCAGATCCTTGATCCGGCCCGAGAGGATGTAGAGCGTCAGGTGGTGCTTGCCGTCCACGCCCTCCACCCAGCCGAAGCGGTCGCCGCGTTCGGTGAAGGCGTAGGGGCGCGAAGGGGCGAAAGTGACGCCTGCGCGGCGCTCAACCTCGGCCTTGAAGACGTCCACGCCGACGCGGTCGAGGGTGTATTTCGTCTTTGCGTTCTTGCGGTTGGTGCGGTTGCCCCAGTCGCGCTGCACGCTGACGACGTGTTCGGCCACGGCGAGCGTGTGTTCGAGCGGGATGAACCCGAAATCGTCGGCCTTGCGCGGATAGGTGGCCGTGTCGCCATGGGTCATGGCGAGCCCGCCGCCCACGAGCACGTTCCAGCCGATGAGCTTGCCGTCCTCGGCGATGGCCACGAAGTTCAGGTCGTTGGCGTGGACATCGACTTCGTTATTCGGGGGGATGCTGACCGCGGTTTTGAATTTGCGCGGCAGGTAGGTGTCGCCGAGGATCGGCTCCTCCGTCGTGGCCTGCTTTTCGCCGTCGAGCCAGATCTCGGCATAGGCTTTGGTATTGGGCAGGAGGTGTTCGGAGATGCGTTTGGACCATTCGTAGGCCTCCGCATGGAGCTCGGACTCCACCGGGTTCGTGGTGCAGAGCACGTTGCGGTTCACGTCGCCCGCGGTGGCGATGCTGTCGATGCCCGCCGCGTTGATGACTTTGTGCATGTCCTTGATGTGGGGCTTCAGTACCCCGTGGAACTGGAAGGTCTGGCGCGTGGTGAGACGGACGGAGCCGTACATCGTGTGCTCTTCCGCGAATTTCTCGATGGTCAGCCATTGGTCGGGTGTGATGATCCCGCCGGGCATGCGCGCGCGGAGCATGACGTTGTGGAGCGGCTCAAGCTTTTGCGCGGCGCGTTCGGCGCGGATGTCGCGGTCGTCCTGCTGGTACATCCCGTGAAAGCGGATGAGCTGGAAATTGTCGGGCGTGAAGCCGCCTGTGATGGGGTCCTGCAGATCCTCGGCGATGGTGCCGCGGAGGTGGCGGGACTCGCGCTTGAGGCGTTCGTTATCGGCGAGCTTGCCTTCGACGATGAGCTGGGGCGTGTCAGAATCGAGCATGGCGGGGAGCCTTCTGGGACGGAGAGGATGGGTGAGACGGCAGCCCTAGACGTGCTGGGCGGCCAGAGTGGGGAGCATGGGGGTATGCGTCTGGGCCGCCGGGTTGGCACGGGCTGCCGTCTCGGGCGCGGCGATCCCAAGGAGAAGGATAGCCGCGCGATTGGTGTCGCCAAAGACGCCGGGCAGGTCAGCGAGCGTTGTCGTCACGACCTCCTGATCCGGGCGCGAGGCGTTGAAAACGATGGTGGCGGGGGTAGCGGCGTCGGCGCCCTGCATCAGCAGCCTGCCGGTGATGAAGTGGGCCGCGGCGCGAAACATGTAGATCGCGGCGACCGCGCCCGGTTGTGCCAGGCCGCGCCAGTCGTGGTCGGCGAAGCCTTCGAGGTCGCGACCTGTGAGGATCTGTAGGCCGGAGTTCCGGTTGCGGCGGGTGAGGCTGACGCCGAGGTCCGCCGCGGCGGCGGAGGCGGCTGTGACGCCGGGGACGACGCTGTAGGCGATGCCAGCGGTTTGGAGCGCCTCGGTTTCCTCGTCGAGGCGGCCAAAGATGCCCGCATCGCCGGACTTCAGGCGCACCACCTGGGCCCCTGCCCCGTGGTCGACGAGAAGCGCGTTGATGTCGGCCTGCTTCCAGGACGGGCCAAAACCGGATTTCGCGACAGAGATCACTTCGGCCTCGCGGCGGGCGAGTTCGAGGATGGGTGCTGGGACAAGGCCGTCATGGATGACCACGTCGGCCTCGTGCAGGATCTTGCGCGCCTTAAGCGTCAGCAGTTCGGGGTCGCCGGGGCCCGCGCTGACAAAATGGACGTGGCCGTCGCGGGCGGCGCGGATCTCAAAGCGCGTTACGGCGGCGTGGAGCGCGTCTTTGACGGCCTCGGGGCCATAGGCGAAGGTTTTGGGGCCGTAGTCGAAGTAGAATTCAGACCAGAAATCGCGGCGCGCGCGGCCCTTTGGCAGGTGCTCGGCATGGGGGCGGAAGTCGCGGCCAAGTGCGGTGAGGGCGCCGAGGGATTCGGGCAGTTGCTCCTCGATATCGGCCTTGATCTTGCGCGCGAGGACGGGGGCGGAGCCTTCGGTGCCGATGGCCACGGTGACGGGCGCGCGGTCGACGATGGCGGGGGTGATGAAATCGCTCTCTTCCAGGTTGTCGACGAAGAGCGTGGGGACGCCCGTGGCCCAGCCCAGCGCGCGGACCTCGGCGTCGCGGGCGTCGTCGTCATGGGCGGCGTAAAGCAGGATGGCGTCGGTGATGTCGTTGGCTGTGGCGGGGCGTTCGGTGAGCGTGACGCGGCCTTCATCCGCCCAGGCGCGGACCTGGTCGCCCGCGTCGGCGGCGAAGACGTGAATGTCACCTTCGGTTTTCAGGAGGAGGCGGAGCTTGGCTACAGCGCATTCGCCGCCACCGCAGACCACGATGCGCCGCGCGCGGGTGTCGAGGTAGACGGGGAAATGGCGCATGGGAGCCTCCTGCGGACTCTTGTTTGGATGCAGCTAGAGGTAGAATAATGTTCTGATTTGAGCAATGTGGCGCACTCAATTCAGAACGTTGTCGCGAACTTACTCTGCAGGAGGGATCAATGCCGCGGGGAAAGCGGTCTGGAGGAATGGAAGTCTATTGAGCCCCGAATGGGAGGACGAATGACCTGCCTAGTCGCTGTGACCTGGCAGAAAACGCGCGTCGGGCCGGGCAGAGTCAGCCCCTGGGATGGCGCCTCTGACGGTCGTGCCGCGTACTTTATGGCTGCCACGCACATTCCTCGCTGAGATTTGCGCGCGTAACTCAGCCATAGCGCCAGCCCGCGGGAGGGGCTGGCGCTGCTCGGCAGCCAGCGAAGCTGGCCTTGATTCCGTGCGGGCAAGACGTTGATGGCAGTGCGGTCATACAAGGCCAGGTACAGGACTGGCGGATAGAGTGATTTGTTTTTTGGAATGATTTGTGAGGAGGGCTGACCCCGTCCGCGGGTGGGGGCAGTTGCCCCCGCCCGGGGGGGCGGACGGGGGCAGCCCGGTGGTTCCCACCGGGCACTGTCGTAGCTGTGACCACCGAGGTGTGTCGATTACCTAGGCCAGCAGGTCCGGGATCGTGACGAACGCGTCGCGCAGCGCGTCGGACCAGCGTTCCGACAGGTTTTGAAAGCCCAGATCCTCCGCCTCGATCCGGCGCTCATGGGCAAAGGCGTAAGCGTTGGTGGGCAGCACCGTCAGGTCGAGCGGCATCCCCACAGACAGGTTGGAGCGCAGCGTGGAATCCATCGACAGGAGCGCGGCCTTGGTGGCGTCGGTCAGCGACGTCTCCGGCGTGATGACGCGGTCGAGGATGGGCTTGCCGTACTTGTGCTCCCCGATCTGAAAGAACGGCGTGTCGCTCGTCGCCTCAATGAAATTCCCAGCCGCGTAGATCAAAAACAGCCTGAGCGGCCCGCCCGCGCGCTGACCGGCGCAGATAATGGAGGCGTCCGAGGCCTCCCCCCGCTGGCTTAGCCCCGGGCCATAGCGTTCTTGCACGATGCGCATGGCGTCGCCCACGATCTCCGCCACGCGGAACATGGAGGGGGCGGTGTAGAGCGTCTCCACCCCGTTGTCTTTGTCGATATTCTCTTGCAGGAGCGACATCACCCCTTGGGTGATTGCCAGGTTGCCCGCGGTCATGAGCGTGATCGCGCGCTCCCCCGGGTTGGTCCAGGTGAACATCTTTTTGTAGCGGGAAATGTTGTCGAGCCCCGCGTTGGTGCGGGTGTCGGACAGGCAAATCAGGCCCTCATCTACTTTAACCGCAACGCAATAGGTCACTTACCGCTCTCCGTCTGTCATGCGCTTTGCGCGTCTTATAGGGTCTGCACCTGAACATCAGCGGCCAGGATCGGAGCAAAGCCGAAATCTGTGCTGATGGCAGCCGCCAAGCGATTGCAGCCTACAATGCGGTTGGTCAAGTATTCATGAAGCCCGTGGGCCACGATGGCATCGACGTCATCGGCGGCCAGGCTTTCGCGCATCTGGGTGGCGAGCTCTAGGCTGCCCTGGCTGGCAGAGCCGCCCGCGTGGAGCGTGCCAAGATAGGCGCAAAGCTCGTTCAAACAGAACTGGTAGGACCGCGGGGAGCGTTTGTTAAGGAGCAGAAGGTCGATGACGAGCCGGTGTTCCACCGGTTTGCGGTAGACCCAGCGGTAGGCGGATCGTGCCCCCGCGGCGCGCAGGAGCGTGTTCCACTGAAGCTGGTCCTTGGCCGACCCCACCGGGTGATCATCGGGGAGGAGCACGTGGTATTTCACATCCAGCAGCCGCGCAGTCGCGTCGGCGCGTTCGACGAACTGGCCAAGCCTTAGAAACGACAGGCTTTCGTCGCGCAGCATGGTGGCTGCGAGCGCCCCGCGGAACAGGCTGGTAAAGGTGCGCATACGTTCGAGCGTGCGCGCCAAGTAGCGGGGCGTGCACTCGAGCGGGGTGATGTTTTGAGCCGCCCGCCAGGCCGTGTTCACGGCCTCCCACGCGTCAGAGCTGATCGCGCCCCGCTGCGCCCGGGCATTGGCGCGGGCCATGGCGAAGCAGGACTGGACAGAGCTGGGGTTGTCGGGGTCCGCGACCATGAACGGGATCGCATCCTCTGCCGTGGCTTTGGTGATGTCGCCGGGGAATGTCTGGCGGGAGCCTGCGGCGATCAGCACGGCCTCCCATTCATTGCCGTCGTCGCCGGAGGCGCCAGCCATGGCGTCGAACCGGCGGCCAGCCTCCACAAATCGGGCCACGTTGTCGGCGCGCTCGATGTAGCGGCCCAGCCAGAACAGGCCCTCAGCGGTTCTACTCAGCATCTTACGCGCCCCCCATGACCCAGGTGTCTTTCACCCCGCCCCCTTGGGAGGAATTAACGACCAGCGACCCCTCGCGCAGCGCCACACGGGTCAGCCCGCCGGGGACGAGCTTTGTTTCCGCGCCTGTGATGACGAAGGGGCGCAGGTCCACATGGCGTTGGGCGATGCCGCCCTCGGTCAGCACCGGCGCAGTGGACAAGTCCAACGTGGGCTGAGCGATATAGTTGTCCGGGGCGGCTATGATTTTTTTCGAAAAATCATCGCGTTCCGCTTGGGTGGCTTTGGGGCCGATGAGCATGCCGTAGCCGCCGGACCCTTGCACTTCCTTGACCACCAGTTGATCGAGATTGGCGAGCACGTAGTCGCATTCCTCGGGGTTTTCGCACTGATAAGTGGGGACGTTTTTCAGGATCGGCTCCTCGCCCAGATAGTAGCGGATCATTTCGGGGACGTAGATATAGATCGCCTTGTCATCGGCCACGCCGGTGCCCGGTGCGTTCACGAGCGTCACACCGCCGGTCCGGTAGACCTCCATCAACCCCGGCACGCCCAGCGCGGAGTCCGGGTTGAACGCCAGCGGGTCAAGGAACGCATCGTCGATCCGGCGGTAGATCACATCGACCCGTTCAGGGCCCCGGATCGTGCGCATCCAGACATGACCGTCCTCGCAATACAGGTCCTGACCCTCGACCAGCTCAATCCCCATCCGGTCCGCAAGGAATGAATGCTCGTAATAGGCCGAATTGAAGTAGCCCGGCGTCAGGATCGCCAGCGTCGGCGGTCCGTCGCAGCGGGGCGGCGCCAGCGCGGCCATAGCCTCGGCCAACACATCCGGGTAGTCTTCGACCGCGCGGACCTTCCCGTCGCTAAAGAGCTGCGGGAACATCTGCATCATCACTTCGCGGGTCTCGAGCATGTAGCTGACGCCCGACGGCGTGCGCGCGTTATCTTCGAGCACCAGAAACTCGTCTGGCCCCGTGCGCACCACATCGATCCCGCAGATATGGGCCCAGACATCGCCCGGCGGGCGCACACCCACCATCTGAGGCTCGTAGGCCGGGTTGTCGAGCACGAGCTCGGACGGGATCAGACCCGCCTTCAGGATTTTCTGGTCGCCGTAAACATCGGCGAGAAAGGCGTTGAGCGCTTTGGCGCGCTGGACGGAGCCTGCCTCCACAATCTCCCACTCTGCCGCCGTAAAGATGCGGGGGATCATGTCAAACGGGATCAACCGTTCCGGGTCGCCGCCCTCGCCATAGACCGCAAATGTGATGCCCACCTTGCGAAAGAGGTCTTCGGCCTCTTGCCGTCGCTGCATCAGAGTGTCGACGCCGTCCTCCTCAATCCATTGCTCGATCCGCTTATAATCCGGGCGTGTGCCGTTCGGGTCGGACATTTCATGATACATGGGCTTCGACTTCCTCCTCGGGTCCAGTATGTGTCGCCGCAGTGCGGGGGCTCTTCAACCACCCTAGGGAAGTCTGCGCCCCATGCCAAATCGATGAACGAAAGCTGATGAAAAAATGAGCATCCAGGTCGCGTTGAATCACCGGACCACCTATCGTTACGACAGGCTCGTGGGGCACGCGCCCCACACCGTCCGGCTGCGCCCAGCGCCCCATACGCGCACCAAAATCGTCAGCTACAGCCAGCGCATCACGCCGACATCGGCATTTGTGAACTGGCAGCAGGACCCGTTCGCGAACTATCAGGCGCGGTTGGTGTTCCCGGAGCTCGCCGATAAGTTCGAGGTGGAGATTGACCTGATCGCCGATCTGGAATCGATCAACCCGTTCGATTTCTTTCTGGACGAGGCCGCGCGCGACCCTGCGTTCCGCTATGACGCGGACACGCGCGCCGATCTGGCGCCGTACCTCGTCAAACCCGACCTGACGCCGCGCCTCGCGGCCTTCATCGCCGACCGGCCAAAGGCGGGCGACAGCACCATCGATTACATGGTCGCGCTGAACCAATACGTGTTCGAGGCCGTGGGATACATCGTGCGGATGGAGCCTGGGGTCCAGACGCCCGAGGAGACGTTGGTGCGCGCCAAGGGGTCGTGCCGCGATAGCGCGTGGCTCCTCGTCCATATGCTGCGCGACTTGGGCTTTGCGGCGCGGTTTGTGTCCGGCTACCTGATCCAGCTGACCCCCGACATCAAATCGGTGGATGGTCCGTCGGGGCCTAAGGAGGATTTCACCGACCTCCACGCCTGGACGGAAGTCTACCTGCCCGGCGCGGGCTGGGTGGGGCTCGATCCCACATCGGGCCTTTTCGCGTCCGAGGGGCATATCCCGCTGGCAGCAACCCCGAACCCGCGCACCGCTGCCCCGATCACGGGGGCCGTGGATCCCTGCGAGGTGGAATTCGAGTTCGCCATGTCGGTGACCCGTGTAGGCGAGCCGCCGCGCCAGACCAAACCGCTGACCGATGCGCAGTGGTCAGCGATCCAAACCACAGGGGCCGCCATCGACAAACGGCTGGACCGGCAAAAGGTCGGGCTGACTGTGGGCGGGGAACCGACATTCATAGCCGCCTCCGACCGCGACGCGGATGAATGGACGGTGGACGCCGTAGGCCCCACGAAGCGCAGATATGCAGACAAGCTCGTGCGCCGCCTGCGCGACCGCTTCGCCCCCGGCGGCGCGCTGCACTACGGTCAGGGCAAATGGTATCCGGGCGAACAGCTGCCCCGCTGGGCGTTCGAGCTGCGTTGGCGCGGCGACGGGCTGCCCATGTGGCAGAACGCGGATCTGATCGCGACCGAGGGCACAGGCGGCGCCGATGTCGAAACGGCAGAGCGGTTCATGAACACGCTCTGCGACCGGCTCGATATCCCGCGGGAACATGCGGCCCCGGCCTTTGAGGACCCGGTGGAGTTTTCGCTACGCGAGGCAAACCTGCCCGAAGGTGCCACGCCCGATCAAGTGGACATGGCCGACCCGATGCTGCGCCACCGTCTGGTGGAAACGCTGGCGCGGGGGATTGAGAAACCGAAATCCTTTGTCCTGCCCCTGCAACAGGCCCAGACCGCCGCGCCCGTGGCGCGCTGGATGTCAGAGATCTGGCAGACACGGCGGGGCAAGATCTTTCTCATTCCCGGGGACAGCCCGGCGGGGCTGCGATTGCCGCTGGAGGCGTTGCCGCTGTTGCCCGAGGGCGCGGTGGCGATGCAATTTGACCAAGACACGATGCAGGCCGCACGCCCGCCGCTGCCTGAGCGTTTCGCCGCCCCGACCCGGTTTCAGGCGGCGCTGGCAGAGCGGGACCCGGAGGCTGCGGACACCGCGGCAGAGGCGCCAGACCTGCCGCAGTCGAGCGTTGCGCCCACGGGTGGCGGGGTGCGCACGGCGCTGACCGTCGAGCCACGATTTGGGACGCTGTGTGTCTTCCTGCCGCCGGTCTACTCGGCCGAAGGCTATATCGCGCTGCTAAATGCGGTCGAAGACACCGCAGAAGCACTGGGTCAGCCTGTCCATGTCGAAGGCTACGCGCCACCCCCTGATCCACGGCTCAACGTCATCAAGGTCACGCCCGACCCCGGCGTGATCGAGGTGAATATCCACCCGGCCAAAAGCTTCGCCGATCAAAGCGCGATCACCGAGGCGCTGTATGAGGAGGCACGCGCCATCGGGCTTGATGCGTCGTCCTTCCTCGTAGACGGGCGCGTGACAGGCTCCGGCGGGGGCAATCATGTGGTCATGGGCGGCGCAAGCCCGGCGGAAAGCCCGTTTCTCAGGCGGCCCGATTTGCTGGCCTCCATCATCCGCTACTGGCAGAACCATCCGTCTCTTAGCTATCTGTTTTCAGGGCTTTTTGTGGGGCCAACGTCTCAGGCCCCGCGCATTGATGAGGCACGCCATGACGCGCTCTACCAGCTGGAGCTCGCGCTGGCGCAGTTGCCCAGCCCACCGGACGCGCCGCCCTGGCTCGTGGACCGGATGTTCCGCAACCTGCTGATTGATGTCACCGGCAACACACACCGGGCAGAGATCTGCATCGACAAGCTCTACTCGCCCGATGGCCCCACAGGGCGGCTTGGCCTCGTGGAGTTTCGCGGGTTCGAAATGCCGCCCCATCCGCGCATGGCCGTGGCGCAAAACCTCGTGCTGCGCGCGCTCATCGCGATGTTCTGGGAAAAACCCTATCAGGGCGACCTCATCCGCTGGGGCACCGGGCTTCAGGACCGCTTCATGCTGCCGCATTTCGTGTGGGAGGATTTCCGCAGCGTGCTTGGCGAGCTAAGCGCGCATTTCAAGATGCCGTTCGAGCCCGCGTGGTTCCAGGCGCAGCTGGCGTTCCGCTTCCCCCTCGCGGGCGAGGCAGAGGTCGCGGGCGCCAAGATGGAGCTGCGCAACGCGATCGAGCCCTGGCCCACGCTCGGCGAACAGGGGATGGTGGGGGGCACGACGCGCTTTGTCGACAGCTCCTGCGAGCGGTTGGAGCTGCGTATTCGCGACCTGCCAGAGGGGCTCGTGCCCACGGTGAACGGTGTGGAGATCCCGCTGACGGCGACGGAGTATGGCCATGTGGCAGGCATCCGGTTCCGGGCGTGGCACCCGGCGCATTGCCTGCATCCGCAGGTTCTGCCCCATGCGCCGCTGACCTTTGATCTGGTGGATCCAGCCCATGGGCGGTCGGTGGGCGGGTTCACCTACCGCGTCTCGCACGAGGGCGGGCGGGCGCACGAGGATCGCCCGATCAATGATCTGGAGGCGGAGGGGCGGCGCATTTCGCGGTTTGATCTGTCCCACACGCCCGGCCCCGTGGCGCGCCGCGTGCTGCCGCCGCACCCGGAGTTTCCCGTGACGCTCGACCTGATGCGGCTCTGAGCGCGGCTGTGGCGCGGGTCTATGACGCCATTGTCGTTGGCGCAGGCATCGTGGGCGCGGCCACCGCCGCGGAGGTCATGCGCCGACATCCTGGTTGGCGCGTGGCGGTGCTGGAAAAGGAGGCCGCGCCCGCCTTTCACCAGACCGGCCGCAACAGCGGGGTGATCCACTCGGGTGTCTATTACACCCCGGGCAGCTTGAAGGCGCGGCTTTGCCGTGCCGGGCTGGAGGAGACGTACGCCTTTGCCCGTGCGCGCGGGATTGCGGTGGAGCGGCGGGGCAAGCTGCTCGTCGCGACCGATGCGGTGGAGCTTGGTCGGCTGGAGGGGCTGGAGGCGCGGGCGGCTGAGAATGGCGTGCCGGTGGAACGGCTTAGCGCGGCGGAGCTTAAGCGGCACGAGCCTGCGGTGGCGGGTGTCGGGGCGCTGCGCGTGCCGGAGACAGGGATCGCGGACTACACCGGCATCACCCGCGCGCTGCTCGGTGATGTGGAGGATGCGGGCGGGGATGTGGTGTTTAGCGCGCGTGTCGAAGACATGCAGCCGGGCACGGATCGCGTGGTGCTTCGCGCGGGCGGTGAGACCTATGAGGCGGGGTGCGTGATTGGCTGCGGGGGGCTCCAAGCCGACCGGCTGGCGCGGTTGGCGGGGGTGGAGACCGACATCCGCATCGTGCCGTTTCGGGGGGAGTATTTCACCCTGCCCGCGCGGTTGAGCGATGTGGTGCGGCACCTAATCTATCCGATCCCGGACCCGGCGTTGCCCTTCCTCGGCGTGCATCTGACGCCGATGGTGAACGGGACGATCACGGTGGGGCCCAATGCCGTTTTGTCGCTGGCGCGCGAAGGGTACACGAAATTCGCCGTGAACCCTACGGATACCGCCGCGGCGCTAAGCTATGGCGGCACCTGGCGGGCGCTTGCGGCCTATCCGGGGCCGACGCTCAATGAACTGCGGGGGTGGTTGTCGAAGCGGCGGTATTTGGCGGAGGCGCAGAAGTATTGCCCGGGGCTGAGTTTGGGGGATTTGGGCGGCTACCATTGCGGGATCCGAGCTCAGGCGCTGCGGACCGATGGGTCGCTATGCGATGATTTCCTGATCAAGCGGGCGGGGCCGGTGACGATGGTGCTCAACGCGCCGTCTCCTGCGGCGACGAGTGCGATGCCCATTGCACGGGAGGTTTGTGATCGGGTGTTTGCTGCCTAGTACCAAGTCGAACACGCCTGAGTTTGAGCGCCCGCCCGGTGGCACCACCGGGCATCCCCCGACCGCCCCCACGGGCGGGGGATACATCCCCCACCCTCGGTCGGTGGATGCCCTCAGCGCTTTGATTGGGCGGGGCACTAGAGCAGCAAGATCACCAGCACAAAAAGCCCCCAATACATGAACATAAAATGGTTCGATTGGGCCCAGGCGTGGCAGTACCAGTAGGCAAAGTAGTTGCCGCCGATGATGAACCCGCCCCAGATCAGCGAAAAGAACCCGGTGGCGAGCACGGCAGCTCCCGTCGCGCCATCGAGCGGGGCCGCGCCAAAGGCCGCAAGCGCCAGCGCGATCACAGAGCCCCAAAGCGCGACCGCCGCGACCGTTTCCGCAAGCCGGATGGTGCGGAACATCAGCCGCACATGGCGCGGATCGGTGATGCGGCGGTAGGAGATCTGGGCGAAGTCTTCTGGAAACTCCTGTTCGAGGAGGTCGAGTTGGGAGACCATGCGCACGGCCTCCTCATTCATCTTGGGGTGACGCCAGTTGTCGCTCACGGCCAGGGTCATCCAGACCGCCAAGCCGCCCACCAGGGCTGCGTCGAGCAATATGAGCGCTGTGTCCATCGGCGTCGCCTCCTCTGCGGGTACCATCTTACGCCCGTGCGGGGAGGTAAAGCGCAGCGCGCCGGGCGGCGCTGCATTTGGGGGCAGGTGATGAGGAAAGCGGCAGTCGCGTGCATATTCCATTTGATCGGCGCGGGCGGCGGGTGTTGACTGGCGCCATGACTGATCCATTCACGCTTCAACGTCGCGCGCCCCAGGGCGGCACGGCCCCGCTGACCGCATGGGGGTTTCGCAATGAAACCGACCCGCTGACCGATGTGCTGCTCGGCTCGCCTGCGCATCTTTTCCAC
>JBCBZG010000044.1:0-15430 GCA_039815465.1 Pseudomonadota bacterium | reverse complement strand
GGGGGCGAGCTCGGGGCCGCGCCCCCCCGGGGGCGGGGGCGCCCTCCCGGGGGGGGGGTGGGGCGCGGCCCGCTGGTCCCCATCGGGCCCGTCGTCGCCGCTGACCGCCAACCCAAGTTCGAGGAAAGCCAGGATCGGCCCGATCTGAGCCTCACTCAGCCCCGCACCCTTCGTAAAATCCCCACTCTCATCCTTGCGCCCCGCGCCGAGCAGCGCACGCACGCCTGCGACACCCAGCCGATCCAGCTTATCAATCGCGCGCAGCACAATGCCGCGCTCGGCTTCTTTGTCGTCACCCGAAAGCCCCGCGACCTCCATCACGCCGTTCAGAACCTTCCGGTTATTCACCCGGATCACATAGTCGCCCCGCGGGATGCCCACGGCCTCCAGCGTGTCGGCAAGCATCGCGCAGATCTCTGCGTCGGCGGCCATGGAGGATGTCCCCACCGTATCCGCATCACATTGATAAAACTGCCGAAACCGCCCCGGCCCGGGCTTCTCATTGCGCCAAACAGGCCCCATCGCGTAACGCCGATACGGCGTCGGCAGATCATTGCGATACTGCGCATAAACCCGCGCCAGAGGCGCCGTCATATCGTACCGCAGCGCGACCCAATCGCTGTCCTCCTCCTGCCAGGCGAACACACCCTCATTGGGCCGGTCCACGTCAGGCAGAAACTTCCCCAGCGCCTCCACCGTCTCTACGGCGGAAGTCTCAAGCGCGTCAAACCCGTAGCGATGATAGACCTCTGCGATCTGGGCGAGCATCGTCGCCCGTTCCGTCACGTCAGAGCCGAAATAATCGCGAAACCCCTTGGGCGTCACCGCCTTGGGGCGCGGGGCTTTCTTTTGCTTGGCCATATCTTCCTCAGAGGTTTGTATGGGGGGGGAGTGTACGGGTTCCCAGCGCAGGGGAGCCTTTAGCGGCGCTGGAGCGGCTTGGCAAACCCGCGCAACCCGGTATTGAGGGGCCATGTCCGAGATCGAAGAAAAACTCGCCCATCTGGAGCGTATCGTGGATGACCTGAGCGAGGTCGTCGCCCGCCAAGACCGCGACATCGCCGCGCTCAAAGCCAAAGTCGCGCTCCTGATGGACCGCGAAGCAGGGCGGGAGGCCGATGGGGGCGTTATCCTCGGCGATGAACGCCCGCCACACTACTGAGCGGGGCGCCGAATTCTTCAAAAGAATTCGGTCCGAAATCTTTCAAAGATTTCGGCGCCTAGCCGTGAACATCCGCGACGGTGAGGTGGGGGCGGTCGTGTTTGGCCCGTTCCTCGTCGATGACCTCTTGCGGGAACTGGCTCATGAAGCAGCAGCACACGCCCTCGTCGATCATCGTGCGCGGCCCCTGTGGGTGCGCGATGTGGCGGTAGACACCGTGGGAGTGCCCGTGCCCGTGTGAGTGACTATGTGAATGCCCGTGGTGGTGATGCCCGTGATCATGAGAGTGTTCATGGCTGTGTCCATGATCGTGCCCATGATTGTGCCCGGGCGCCTCATCATCATCGGGGTCGCGGTATTCGGCGTGGTGGTGATGCACATCCACCTCTCCCCGCGCGAGCCGCTCTTTGAATGACGCCATCAGGTCGCGGTCGTCGGTCATCACGCCCGTCTCGGCTTCCTTGATACGCTCCACGAAGGTGTCGATCACATGGGCCTGGTCAGACAGGTAATGCGCCTTCAGGAACTCCACATCCGGCGCCCCCGCCGCCACGCGGTCCACGTAGCCGTAGATGCGGTCAATGAGACGCCCCGAAAACAGGAAATACGGCGCAACCACGATGCGCTTGAAGCCAAGCTTCAGGGCCATCTCCAGCCCTTTGCCGACAGAAGGGTAAGTGACGCCGGAATAGACCGTCTCTGCCCAGCCAAAGCCCATGTTTTCGCTCACGATCCGCGTCAGCCGCGCGGCCTCCGCGTTCGCCAGAGTGTCGGACGTGCCCCGCCCCACCACAACCAGCATCGTGTCATAAAGGTCCCCGTCATGGACATGATCGACGCCCAGCGCTTCCAGCACCCGCGCCTGAAAGGCCGCGATCATCTGTGGGTGCAGCCCGAGCTCGCGCCCATAGCTCACCGTCAGACCCGGATGCTTGTCCTGATAGGTCGTCAGCACCGACGGAATGTCGTTCTTCGCGTGGGTCGCCGCAAACAGCATACCCGGCACCGCCAGGATCCGGTCCACCCCAGCCTCGACCAGCCGATCCAGCCCCATATGGATGTTGGGCGCGGAGTATTCGAGGAAGCCATATTCTACCGGCGTGTCCGGGTAGCGCGCGCGCAACCCCTTGGCGAGCAACGCGAACTCCTCTTCCGCGATTTTGGCCCGGCTTCCGTGGCCGCAGATCATGATACCGGTCTTGGTCATAGCTTTTCCCTTAGCTGCGCTGTCCAGGTTTTGGTCCCAGCGTGTGACGCAGCAATGGGCTAGAGCTCTTCGACCATCAAGACCCCGGGGAGCGATTTTAGCGCCGATTTCACCTGGGGCGAAACGGGGAAGTCGCCGCCAAGCTCCAGCTCCACCTCCCCCGGCAGAGTTGGGTCGAGCAGGCAAAACTGGATCGGCCCCTTCGCGCCCTTGAGCGTTGCGGGCGGCAGCGCCTCGAACACATGGGCGACCGACGGCACTGCGGCCACGTCTTCGACAAAGACCTTGAGCCCCGTCGCGGCCGCCCGCGCCACCACATGGTCGATCGGCGTCACGGAGCGACCCAGGAGTTTTAGCTGATCCGCCTCCATCGTCGCTTCCACCTGCACCACGACTTTGGCGCCGCTGTCGAGATGCTCGCGCGCGGCCTCCAAGGTGTCCGAAAACATCGTGACCTCATAGGCGCCCGTAGGGTCCGACAGCTGAACAAAGGCAAACCGGTTCCCACGTGCCGACTTCCGCTCTTGCCGGCCACTCACCGACCCCGCCATCTTCGCAATGAGCGGCGCGCCCTCGGCCTTGGCCGTCACATCGTCGAGCGTGAGCACACCCGTGCGTTTCAGCGGCCCCATATAGTCGTCCAAAGGATGGCCGGAGAGGTAGAACCCAATGGCCGTAAACTCCTCCGTCAAACGCTCAGCTGCCATCCAATCGTCGACCGGCGACAAGCGCGGCTCCGGCAGGTCCTCCCCCGCTTCGCCAAAAAGAGACACCTGGTTCGACGCCTTCTGTTCAAAAATCGCCGCGGAATACGCCGTCAACGCATCCAAGCTGTCGAACACCCGCCGCCTGTTGGGGTCGAGCACGTCAAACGCCCCGGCCCGCGCCAGCATCTCCAGCGGGCGTTTTCCGATCCGTTTCAGGTCCACCCGGCGCGCGAAATCAAAGAGCGTCGCAAAGGGTTTGGCGCCGCGCCCCTCGGTTACGAGGCGCATCGCCTCCACACCCACATTCTTGAGCGCGCCCAGCGCATAGACCAGCGCGCCCTCGCGGACGGTGAATGTGGCCTCGGACCGGTTCACGCAGGGTGGCGTATAGGGCAGGCTGAGCGTCTTTTTCACTTCCTGGAAATAGATGGCCAGCTTGTCGGTCAGGTGCAGATCGCAATTCATAACGCCCGCCATGAACTCCACAGGGTGGTTCGCCTTAAGCCACGCCGTCTGGTAGCTCACCACCGCGTAGGCGGCAGCGTGGGACTTGTTGAAACCGTAATTGGCGAATTTATCCAGAAGCGCCCAGGTCTCTTCGGCTTTCGCCTTATCGACCCCATTCTCCGCCGACCCTTTCAGGAATTTCGGCTTCTCGGCGTCCATCGCCTCCTGGATCTTCTTACCCATGGCGCGACGCAGCAGATCCGCGCCGCCGAGAGAGTACCCCGCCATCTGCCGGGCGATCTCCATCACCTGTTCCTGATAGACGATGATGCCCTGCGTCTCGTCGAGGATGTGGTCAACCGTGGGGTGCAGATACTCCCGCTCGCTCAGCCCGTTCTTGACCTCGCAATATTTCGGAATGTTCTCCATAGGGCCAGGACGGTAGAGCGCGACGAGCGCCACGATGTCCTCGATACAGGTGGGCTTCATGCGCTTGAGGGCATCGATCATGCCCGAGCTTTCCACCTGGAACACGGCCACGGTCTTGCCCGACGCATAGAGCTTATAGGACGCCTCATCATCCAGCGGGATCGCGTTGATTTGGTTCTCAGTCCCCGGCGCAGGTTGATACAATTCCGTGCCATCGGCGTCGATATGAATAGGCCGTCCGGCGGCTTTGATCAGATTCACAGCGTTTTCGATGACGGTGAGCGTCTTCAGACCCAGAAAGTCGAACTTCACCAGCCCCGCTTGTTCCACCCATTTCATGTTGAACTGGGTCGCGGGCATGTCCGACCGCGGGTCCTGGTAGAGCGGGACCAGCGCGTCCAAAGGCCGGTCCCCGATCACAACACCGGCGGCATGGGTGGAGGCATTTCGAAGCAGCCCCTCTACCTGCTGACCATAGGTGAGCAGCCGGTCCACGACCTCCTCCGCCTTCGCCTCCTCCCTGAGGCGCGGCTCATCGGCCAAAGCCTTCTCAATCGAAACAGGTTTTACGCCTTCAACCGGGATCATTTTCGACAGCCGGTCCACCTGCCCGTAGGGCATTTGCAGCACCCGCCCGACGTCGCGCACCGCAGCCTTCGACAGCAAAGCACCAAAGGTAATGATCTGCCCCACCTTATCGCGCCCGTATTTCTGCTGGACGTAGCGGATGACCTCTTCCCGCCGGTCCATGCAGAAATCGATGTCGAAGTCGGGCATGGAGACCCGTTCGGGGTTCAAAAACCGCTCAAAGAGCAACCCGTAGCGCAGCGGATCAAGGTCCGTGATCGTCAGCGCATAAGCCACCAGCGACCCCGCACCCGACCCCCGCCCCGGCCCCACGGGGATATCCTGCGCCTTGGTCCAGGCGATGAAGTCCGCCACGATCAGGAAGTAGCCGGGGAACCCCATGCCCTCGATAATATCCAGCTCAAAATCGAGCCGCGCCTGATACTCCTCCACCGTCGCCGCATGGGGGATCACGTCGAGTCGGGCCTTGAGACCCTCATTCGACAACCGCCGCAGCTCCGCCACCTCGTCATCGGCGAACTTGGGCAGGATCGGATCGCGCTTGTAGGCTTTGAAGGCGCAGCGCTGCGCGATCTCCACCGTGTTTTCCAACGCCTCCGGCAGATCGGCAAAGAGCGCCGCCATCTCCTCCGGCGTTTTCAGGTAATGCTGCGCGGTCAGCCTCCGCCGCGGTTCTTGCTGGTCGACATAGGCCCCCTCCGCGATGCAGATCAGCGCGTCATGGGCCTCGTACATGTCCGATTTCGGGAAATACGCGTCGTTCGTCGCCACCAGCGGCAGCCCCATGGCATAGGCCATCTCCACAAAGCCACGCTCCGTCAGCCGCTCCGCCTCCGGCTGGCCACCCTCGCCCGGGTGACGCTGCAGCTCGACATAAAGCCGATCACCGAAGATCCCCGCGAGCCGGTCCATCAGCGCCTGCGCCTTGGGCCGTTGCCCCGCCTGCAAAAGCCGCCCCACAGGCCCATCCGGCCCGCCGGTCAGGCAGATCACATCCGCCGCATTCTCCGCCAGCTCCTCCAGCGTCACCTGCGGCAACTGCCCGCCCTTATCGACATAAAGGCAGGAGTTGAGCCGCATCAGCCCCTCATACCCGGCCTCCGTCTGCGCCAGCAGAACAAGCGGCGCAGGCGCACGGGGCCGCTCCCCGGGCTGCGCGGGGTCGAAACACAGATCCACCTGACAGCCGATGATCGGCTGCACCCCCGCCTTCGACGCGGCCTCGGAAAATTCCAAAGCGCAGAACATGTTGTTGGTGTCGGTCACCGCCACCGCGGGCATGCCCATATCGGCGCACATCCCCGGCAGCTTTTTCAGCCGCACCGCCCCCTCGAGCAGGGAGTATTCGGTGTGCACGCGCAGATGAATGAATCGAGGAGCCATGCCGCCACTATATGTTGCGCCCTAAGGGGGCAGAACCCCGAACGCGCAGAATTTTGTTAGCCATATGACTAAGTGTCTTGACGCGAAGCCGCAACTCGCATTACTTAGCCACATGGATAACCATTTAGACAGCTTCTTCGCCGCCCTCTCCGACCCCACCCGCCGGGCCGTGATCGAGCGGCTGACCACAGGCCCCGCCCCGGTGAGCGAGCTTCACGCCCCCCACGACATGGCGCTGCCCACCTTCATGAAACACCTCTCCAAACTTGAGGCCGCGGGCCTCGTGCGGAGCGAGAAAAAGGGCCGCGTGCGCACCGTCCATATCGAGGCCGCGCCGCTGGCCACGGCGGAAAGCTGGATCTCCAAACAGCGCAAAATCTGGGAGGGTCGTCTGGACCGCCTCGAACGGCTCGCCGCACAGCTCGAAGGGCTAGGGACCAATGACGACTGACACCGACACCTTCACGTTCGAGCGCTCCTTCGATCTGCCGCCTGAAAAGCTCTGGCACCTCCTCACCGCACCTGAGGCGCGCGAAATCTGGGGCGCGCCAAATGACGAAACGGTCCTTGAAACGCTGTCCGCCGACTTCACGCCTGGCGGCACGGAACGCCACCGATGCGGACCAAAGGAGGCGCCAGAATTCGAAGTCACCACCAGGTGGTACCACATCGACGCGCCCCAAAAGGTCACATTCACCGAACAAATCCACGCAGGCGGGACCACGCTTGGCGCCAGCCTCGTAACCTACGCCCTCACGCCCACAGCCAAAGGCACTGACCTCTCAGTCGTCGTCGCTGTCGCGTCCTTTGTGGGGCCCGGCATGGTGGCCGACTTCCGCGACGGCTGGACCGGCGGGCTCGCCCAGCTCGACAAACTAGTAGCCTCACTTTGAACACACCCATCCATCGAAAGGACCGCACCCATGGATACTGACACTCTCGACTTCACCCGCACCATCGCCGCCAGCCCCACACGCGTGCTGACGCTCCTGACCGACAGCGACGCGCGCCAGGCCTGGAACAGCCCGGGTGAGGGCTTCACCGTCACCGTCACCCACCCGGCAAGCGCCGCCCCCGGGGCCCGCGAAACCGCACTCGTGACCGGCAACGGCGAACCCGACACCACCGTCCACACCGACTGGACCTCCGTCACCGACACCCTCGTCGCCTATGCCGAGACGCTGGAGGTTGAGGGGGAGCCCATCGCCGCCTCCTTCGCCTCCACCACGCTGGAACCCGCAGGCGACGGCACGCAGATCACGCTGCACATCGCCTTGACCAGCTTCGCCGGCCCCGAGATGCTCGAAGGGTACAAAATGGGCTGCCAAGCCGCGATTGACGCGCTCGCACAGCTCACCTGACCACGACGGAGGCCCCATGACCCACAGCCTGACCCTCACCCGCGACATGGCCGCTACACCTGCAAAGGTGTGGCGCTGCCTCACCGAACCCGACCTGCTGGCGCAATGGTTCGCGCCCGACCCGGTGACTGTCACCAAAGCCGTCATCGATCCCCGTCCGGGCGGCGCATTCCACGTCGTCATGCACGTCCCCGAGATGGGGGACATGGACGGCGGCGCAGGCTGCGTACTGGAAGCGGTGCCCGAACAGCGCATGGTCTGGACCTCCGCACTCGCCCCAGGCTTCGGCCCCAACCCCGCCCCAGGCGACGGCGCATTCCACTTCACCGCCATCATGACGCTTGAACCCACCGTCACCGGCACCCGCTACACGGCAACCGCGCTCCACGCCGATGAGGCCGCAAAAAATGCCCACGCCGCCATGGGCTTCCACGACGGCTGGGGCACGACCGCGGACCAACTCGGCGCCCTCGCCGCGCGCCTATAAGCCGCGCCCCGCACGCCGAGCCTAAAGCGCCAACCAGTCGCGCAGGGCCCAAACCACCAAAGCGAAAGTCGGGACAACGCGCCCGTCCGCGCTTCAGAACCTGGCTCAGCCCCACCGCGGAACGCCTATTCCCACCCAAAACCAATCCGCCCAGCGTGGCGGACGCGACATCGAGCGCCGTCGCACCCCAACAACCACCAGGCGACCAACTCAACGCGCGCGTTTCTGCCCACGCAGTAGGCAGCACCCAAACGAAAGCCGCGCCACCAGCCCGCAAACCCCTTGCATTCCCAGCCCGCCCGCTATGAATTATCCAAACGGGCGCGCGCTCTACGCCGCATCGGGCGCGCCACACCCGCCACCTGCGTAACGCGGCCCAGAAACGCACGACACCCATGGAGATCACGTTCCGCCTCAACGGCACCGACGTCACCGTCGACACCCACCCCACGCGCACCCTGCTCGACCACCTGCGCGACGATCGCGGCCTCACCGGCACCAAAGAGGGCTGTAACGAGGGCGATTGCGGCGCCTGCACCGTCATGGTCACAGATAAAAGCGGCGCCAAAGCGCTGAACGCCTGCATCCTCTTTCTCCCCCAACTCCACGGCAAAGCCGTCCGCACGGTCGAAGGCATCGCCGCCCCCGATGGGACACTCCACCCTGTCCAAGACGCCATGATCGCGGAACACGGCTCCCAATGCGGCTTCTGCACCCCGGGCTTCATCGTCTCCATGGCCACCGACCACCTCAACGGCTCCACCGACCACGACACCACACTGGCGGGCAACCTGTGCCGCTGCACCGGCTACGCCCCCATCGCCCGCGCCGCCAAGTCCGTCGAAGACAAACCCATCCCGGCCCATATGCACGACACCCCCCTTTCTTTCGTCCCCAAAAACTTCGGGGGGAAAGGGGGCAGCGCCCCCAAAGGCGAGCGTAGCGAGTGGGTGGGTGGGCGGGCCCACCCAGCCCTCCCAAGAAACAGCGATGAGCTGGCAGAGTGGGCGCTAGAGAACCCAACAGGCACGATCATCGCGGGCGCCACCGATGTGGGGCTCTGGGTGACGAAACACTTCGCCGACCTGGGCTCGGTTGCCTTCCTCCATGGCTGCCGCGACCTGCAAGAGATCACCGAAACCGACACAGACATCCGCCTCGGCGCTGGCGTCACCATCGCCCGCGCGATGGAGGCGCTGCCCTACACCGAGCTCCACGAGATGTTCCGCCGCTACGGCTCCACCCAGGTGAGAAACGCTGCGACGATCGGCGGCAATATCGCCAACGGCTCCCCCATCGGCGACAGCCCCCCGCCGCTCATCGCACTGGGCGCCACGCTGCACCTGCGCCACGGCGACACGCGCCGCGCGCTCCCGCTCGAAGAGTTCTTCATCGACTACGGCAAACAGGACCGCGCCCCGGGCGAGTTTGTGGTGGCCGTCACCATCCCCAAACGCCCTGACCGCCTGCGGGTCTACAAGCTGTCCAAACGCTTTGATCAGGACATCTCCGCCGTCTGCGGGGCCTTTTACATCCCCGTAGAGGACGGCATCGCAATAACCCCGCGCATCGCCTTCGGCGGCATGGCCGGCACGCCGAAACGCGCCAGCCACGCGGAAGCCGCGTTGTGGGACCAGCCGTGGACGGACACCACCGTGCGCGCGGCCATGGCCGCGATGGCACGGGACTTCACCCCCCTCAGCGACATGCGCGCCTCCGCCGACTACCGGATGAAAACGGCCCAAAACATGCTGCTGCGCGCCTTCCTCGCGGACCAGGGTCAAACAGACATTCAGGCGGTGCGGGCATGAGCGTCGCCAAACCCCTGCCCCATGACGCGGCTCACCTCCATGTGACAGGCCAGGCGCGCTACACCGATGACATCCCGACGCCGGGCAACGCGCTCCACCTCGCGTTTGGGCTCTCCACCTTCGCCAAGGGGCAGATCACGTCGCTTGACCTTTCGGCGGGGCGCGCGGCGCCGGGGGTGGTCGATGTCATGGAGGCCAGCGACCTGCCAGGGGCCAATGATGTCTCCCCCTCGGCCCATGACGAACCGCTCCTGAGCGAGGGGGCGATCCACTACCTGGGCCAACCCATATTCGCGGTCATCGCCACATCCCACCTCGCCGCCCGCCAGGCCGCCCGCGCCGCCGAGATAGGATTTTCCGAAGAAAATCCTATCCTCACCATCGACGACGCCTTGGCAGCGGGCAGCCGGTTCGAAGACGGGCCGCGCATCTATGAGAAGGGCGACACCGCCGGTGCGCTCGCCCGGGCGCCCCATCGGGTGCAAGGGAGTTTGGTTCTGGGCGGGCAGGAGCATTTTTACCTGGAGGGCCAAGCTGCGCTCGCCCTCCCGGGCGAAGACGGGGACATGATCGTCCATTCCTCCACCCAGCACCCGACAGAGATCCAGCACAAGGTGGCCGAGGCGCTGGGCGTGCCCATGCACGCCGTGCGCGTCGAGGTGCGCCGCATGGGCGGCGGGTTTGGCGGAAAGGAAAGCCAGGGCAACGCGCTCGCCGTGGCCTGTGCCGTCGCGGCAAGCCGCACCGGGCGGCCGTGCAAGATGCGCTATGATCGCGACGACGACATGATCATCACCGGCAAACGCCATGATTTCCGCATCGACTATGTCGCGGGCTTTGACGGTGACGGGCGGCTCTGCGCGGTCGATTTCACCCAGTATGTCCGCTGCGGCTGGGCCATGGACCTGTCTCTGCCCGTGGCCGACCGCGCCATGCTCCACGCCGACAACGCCTATGACCTGCCCGCCGCGCGGATCACGTCACACCGGCTGAAAACCAACACGCAAAGCGCCACCGCCTTTCGCGGGTTTGGCGGGCCGCAAGGAATGGTGGGGATCGAGCGGGTGATGGATCACGTGGCCCATGCGCTCGGGCTTGATCCGCTTACCGTCCGCAAGCGGAACTTTTATGCCTCCGGCGGAGGTATTGAGGGCCAAAGGAAGGTGGGCGTCACGCCCTACGGGATGGCTGTCACTGATAGCGTCATCGCTGAGTTGGTGGAGCAGTTGGCCCGCGAGGCCCGCTATGAGGGGCGCCGTGAAGCCGTGCGGGCCTGGAACGCGACAAATCCGGTGCTTAAGAAGGGGATCGCGCTGACGCCTGTGAAGTTCGGCATCTCGTTTACGTTGACCCATCTGAACCAGGCCGGTGCGCTCGTGCATGTCTATTCCGATGGCTCCATCAAGCTGAACCATGGCGGGACGGAGATGGGTCAGGGGCTGTTCCAGAAGGTCGCCCAGGTGGCCGCGGATCGGTTCGGGGTGGCGCTTGATGCTGTGAAGATCACCGCCACCGACACGGGCAAAGTGCCCAACACATCCGCCACGGCGGCGTCGTCTGGGTCGGACCTCAACGGCATGGCCACCAAGATTGCCTGCGACACCATCCGCGACCGCATGGCAGAGCATTTGGCGACACTTTATCAGTGCACACCCGCCGATGTTGTGTTCGCGGGCGGTCAGGTGCGACTGGCGGGCGAGGCGATCTCCTTCGCGGAGGCCGCGCAGCTGTGCTACAGCGCGCGGGTGTCGCTGTCGTCGACCGGGTTCTACAAGACGCCCGACCTGGAATGGGACCGCATCAAGGGGCGCGGGCGGCCGTTTTTCTACTTCGCCTATGGCGCCTCCGTGAGCGAGGTCGTCGTGGACACGCTCACTGGCGAAAACCGCATTCTGCGCACCGACATCCTCCATGATGCGGGCCGGTCGCTCAATCCTGCGCTCGACATCGGCCAGGTGGAGGGCGCGTTTGTGCAGGGCGCGGGCTGGCTGACGATGGAGGAGCTTGTCTGGGACGCCAAAGGCGCGTTGAAGACCCATGCGCCGTCCACCTACAAGATTCCCGCCTGCGCGGACCGGCCCGATATCTTCAACGTGGCGCTTTGGGATGGGGAGAATGCGGCTGACACGATCTACAAATCCAAGGCCGTGGGGGAGCCGCCCTTTATGCACGGCATTTCCGTCTTCCTCGCGCTGTCGGATGCTCTCGCCCAGTGCCGCGACGGCTACCCCGCGCTCGACGCCCCTGCCACGCCCGAGCGGTTGCTGATGACGCTGGAGCGCCCATGACGCTGGAGGAGGCGCTGAACCACGGCCCCGTCGCCCGTGTCCTCGTTGCGGAGGTCCGCGGATCGGCCCCGCGCGAGGTGGGCGCGGAGATGTGGGTATTTGCGGACGGCCAACACGGCACCATCGGCGGCGGCACGTTGGAGTTTGAGGCCGCCGACACCGCCCGCGCGGGGCTCGCCACGCCCGGGGCGCGGGCCACAACCCATGCGCTTGGGCCCGATCTGGGCCAGTGCTGCGGTGGGGCGGTGACGCTGGTGACGGAGGTGCTGCACGACGCACCTGCCCCCGGCATCCGCGCGATCCCCCTAACCGACCGACCCGCGAGCCTCGCGGTGGAGCGCGCCAAGCAGAGCCTGCGCAACGGCACAGCCCCCGCGCGCGTTGTGCTCGCAGATGGCTGGATGGTCGAACGGCCAGAGGAGCCCACCCGCCAGGTTTGGGTCTGGGGGGCGGGCCATGTGGGGCGCGCGCTGACCGGCGTCCTGAACCCGCTGCCGGACCTGGCCCTGACCTGGGTCGACACGGCCCCCGACCGCTTCCCCGCGATCCCTGATGGCGTCACCCAGATCAGCGCGGCCAAGCCCGAGCTCTTGATGACCCACGCGCCTCAGGAGGCCGAGCATCTGATCCTCACCTACTCCCACGCGCTCGACCTCGCGCTGTGCGACGCGGCGCTGCGGCGGGGGTTCCGCTGGTGCGGCCTCATCGGGTCACGCACGAAATGGGCGCGCTTCCGCTCCCGCCTGCGCGTGCTGGGCCACGCGGACGCCGCCATTTCGCGCATCACCTGCCCCATTGGGGACCCCGCGCTCGGCAAACACCCGCAGGCCATTGCGGTTTCCGTCGCCCATGGCCTACTGTCGATGGCGGAAGTCACCCTTGGGGAACAACGTGACCAAAGAGCTCCTCGCGCTTGAGGGCCTGACAAAGGCCTACCCGGGTGTCATCGCCAACGACGACGTGTCGCTGGCGATCCGCGCGGGCGAAGTCCACGCGCTGCTCGGCGAAAACGGCGCGGGCAAGTCGACGCTGGTCAAGATGATCTATGGCCTTGTGAAGCCTGATACGGGCGCCATGACACTCGACGGCGCCACGTTCGAGCCCGCCGACCCCCGCGCCGCGCGGGCGGCTGGCATCGGGATGGTGTTCCAGCATTTCTCGCTCTTCGAGGCGCTCACCGTTGCCGAAAACATCGCCCTGGGGATGGAACACCCGCCCAAACCCGGCGTGCTATCCGCCCAGATCCGCGAGGTGTCAGAGACCTACGGCCTGCCGCTTAACCCCGACCGCACCGTGGGCACGCTCAGCGCCGGGGAACGTCAGCGCGTCGAAATCATCCGATGCCTGCTGCAAAACCCCCGCCTCCTCGTCATGGACGAACCCACCAGCGTGCTCACCCCGCAGGAGGTTGACGTGCTCTTTACCACGCTGCGCAAGCTGTCGGCGGAAGGCACCGCGATCCTCTATATCTCCCACAAGCTGGAAGAAATCCGCGCGCTCTGTGAACGCGCTACGATCCTGCGCGGTGGCAAAGTGGTGGGCACCTGCGACCCGCGCGAGCAATCCGCGCGCAGCCTGGCGGAGATGATGGTGGGCAAAAGCTTTGCCACCGCCACACGCGGCCACCGGGACGTTGGTGCCACGGTGCTCGACGTTGCAAATCTGTCCCTTCCCTCCACCTCCCCCTTTGGGACGACGCTCAAGGACGTGAGTTTCTCCGTCGCCGCGGGCGAAATCCTGGGCATCGGCGGCGTGGCCGGGAACGGGCAAGACGAACTGCTCGACGCGCTCTCGGGCGAACGGGCCAGCGCGCCCGCCGCTATCACGCTCAACGGCACGCCCATCGGCGCGCTGCCACCCCGCGCACGCCGCGCCGTGGGTGTCTGCGTGGGCCCGGAGGAGCGGTTGGGCCACGCCGCCGCCCCCACCCTGTCGCTCATAGAAAACGCGCTCTTGACCGCCGACACGCGCGAAGGGTTGTCCAACCGCGGCTTCATCGACTGGGCCCGCGTGCGCAACTACGCCGAACGCGTCATCGCGGGCTTTGACGTCCGCACGCCGGGACCTGACGTGGCGGCCCAAGCCCTGTCCGGCGGCAACCTGCAGAAATTCGTCATGGGCCGGGAGATGATGCAGCGCCCCATCGCGCTCATCATCAACCAGCCCACTTGGGGCGTGGACGCTGCCGCCGCAGCCTCCATCCGCCAGAAGCTCCTGGAACTGACCACCGAGGGCGTGGCCATCGTCATCATCTCCCAAGACCTCGACGAGCTCTTTGAGATCGCCGACCGCTTCGCCGCCCTGAACGAGGGCCGCCTGAGCGAGGCCCGCCCCATGGCAGAGCTCAACATGGATGATATCGGCCTGATGCTCGGCGGGGTGGCCGCATGATCCGCATCGAAAAGCGCCCCGTGCCCTCTGCGCTCTGGAGCTACCTGACCCCCGTCATCGCCGTGCTCGCCACCATGATCGCAGGCGGCGCGATGTTCGCAGCGCTCGGCACCGACCCGCTCGAAGCCCTGCGCATGATCTTCTGGGACCCGATCTTTGGCGAGTTTGCGTTCTACTACCGCGCGCAACTTTTGCTCAAAGCCGGACCACTCATCCTGATCGCCATCGGCCTGTCGCTGGGCTTTCGCGCAGGGATTTGGAACATCGGGGCCGAAGGCCAATACATCATGGGCGCAATCTTTGGCGCCGCCATTGGCCTCGCGCTCTACCCGGCGGAGACGCGATGGATCTTCCCGCTCATGGTGCTCTTTGGCGCCCTGGGCGGCTTCGCCTGGGCCATGATCCCCGCGATCCTGAAGACACGGTTCAACACCAACGAAATCCTCGTCTCGCTCCTCCTCGTCTACGTGGCCGAACAGATCCTGGCGATGATGGCCTTCGGCGCGCTCCGCAATCCCGATGGTCAGGGCTTCCCCGGCTCCCGCAACCTGGCGCGATGGGACAGCTCATCAAACCCGGAGCTTATCGCAGGGACCGGCATGCACTACGGCGTCGTGGCCGCGATCATCGCCGTGCTGCTTGCCGCGATCCTGCTGTCGCGCCATCGCGTCGGCTTCGACATCAAACTCATGGGCGTGGCCCCCCGCGCCGCCGCCTTTGCTGGCGTGAACACCAAACGGATGACCGTGCTCTGCCTCGGCATCTCAGGCACGCTCGCGGGCCTCGCGGGCCTCTTTGAGGTCACAGGCCCCAGCGGCCAGATCACCGACAGCTTTAACGTGGGCTACGGGTTCACGGCGATCATCGTTGCCTTCCTCGGGCGGCTGAACCCCATCGGCATCCTTTTTGCCGGGCTTCTCATCGGCCTGACCTATATCGGCGGCGACGCGGCCCAGGCCGGGATCGGCCTGCCGGGAGCCGCGATCCAGGCATTCCAGGGCATGCTGCTCTTCTTCCTCCTGGCCTTCGACCTGCTCACCCAATTCCGCGTCCGCTGGGCGGGAGCGGCGGCATGAGCACGACGCCTACACCAAGCACCCGGCGCGCATGCGCCATGCCCGACCTCCCCCCCGGGAGGGCATACGTTGATGTCGCTCGCCGCTTAGAGC
>JBCBZG010000001.1:0-319286 GCA_039815465.1 Pseudomonadota bacterium | reverse complement strand
CCCCGTGATGCGTTTGCGGATACGCTCGTTCGCAAAGACCGCCGCGAGCAGGATCGCCCCGAGGAACACGCGGAACCAAGCGCCGTCGATGGCGGGGATGAAGAAGACCGCGTTGGACACGAGGCCGACCGTGATCGCGCCGAAGACGACGCCGAGGACGGAACCGAAGCCGCCGGTCATGAGCGTGCCGCCAACAACGGCGATGGCGATGGCGAAAAGTTCCATCAGGTTGCCTTTGGCGGCGTCGGACGTGTTGGTGTCAAAGACCTGGCAGGCCGCAAACATGGTCGCGCAGAAGGCTGTGAACATGAAGAGGCCGATTTTGACTTGGTTCGTGGGGACACCGTTTGCGCGCGCGGCTTCCTTGTTGTCGCCGGTCGCGTAGATCCAGTTGCCCAGCCGAGTGTGGGTCATGATGTACCAGGCCGCCACCGCGATGATGATGAACCACATGAAGCGTGCATCGAACCCGTCGACCCATTGCGTGCCGCGGCGGTTCAGGTTTCCGCCGAGCAGGAACCACTGGTCGGTGCGGTCAATGCCCATGGACGACACCCACGCGCCGAGCGCGTACCAGCCGTCGTAGAACCAGCCAAAGACCTCGCCCCCCATGATGTCGGCGAACCAGCTTGTTTCCTTGTAGTCGGGCAGGCCGGAGATTTGGGTGGATTGGTTGATCAGGCGGTAGGCCACTTCGGTGACGCCGCGCAGGAAGAATAGGAAGGCGAGCGTCACGATAAAGCTGGAGAGCCCGGACCTGACCACGACAAAGCCGATGAACCAGCCAATCGCGAGCGTGAAGACCATGGTGAAGGCGAATGCGAGGAACGGCGTCGCCTCCCCCATGCCGAAGGGCAGGCCCCATTTCATCATCATGGCCATGGACATGCCCGCAAAGCCGATCATGGACCCGATCGAGAGGTCGAATTCGCCCGCGATCATCAGGACGGCGGCGCCAAGCGCGATAATCCCGAACTGCGAGATGATCTTGATGTTGTTCTTAAGACCGAGCGCGTTGAAGGCTTTGCCTTCGGAGGCGAAGAGGAGGCTGATGATAATGACGACCATCACGATGAAGGCGCCAATTTCGGGCCTACGGACTACGCGTTGTAACAAGGTTTCTTGTTGCAATCGGTCGGATTCGCTCCGGTCTGACATCTGGGTTCCCCGTGGATTTCGCTGGTGGATTTCGCTGGTGGCTTAGGCTGTTTTTCTTGGTCCTGAGACGAAACAGACGGGGCGGGCCCCGTCTGTTCCAGTGTTACACTGCGCAGACCGCTTAGCGGTTCACGCCCGCCTGTTCGGCAACGGCGGCTGCGTTGGATGCGTCCACAAAGCCGGGGCCCGATGGGATGTTCGCACCAGGCAGCAGGCCTGCGTAGTTGTTGTAGAGGTGCAGAACGACGACCGGCATGTAGCCTTGCAGGTACTGCTGCTGGTCAATCGTGAAGGCCACGTCGCCGGATTCGATCAGGTTGATCACCTCTGGCGAGAGGTCAAAGCAGCTCAGGTGCACGTCGGCGCCGACTTCCGCGATTGCAGCGTGGGCTGCCACACAGACGTGGGGGCCAGCTGCCAGGATGCCGTCGATGGACTCGTCAGCTTCGAGCGCTGCTGCGGTACGGGTCTGGATCTGCGCGACGTCGTTGGACACGTCGATCATGTTGAGATCCTGGCCGAGGCCGCCAAAGTAGCCCTCGCACCGGTCCACGAGGGCCGTGTTGAACGCTTCCTGGTTGAGGCAGAGCCCCTGTGTCACGCCTTCTGCGGCGGCGCGGGTGCCGGCTGCGGTGCCTGCGTCGAACTCAGGCTGGCCCACGTGCATCAGCGCGCCAAGCTCTGCAGAGCTTTCGAGGCCGGAGTTCATGGTGATCACCGGAATACCGTCTGCAACGGCGTTCTGGATTGCGGGCCCGAGCGCGGCGGCATCGGGCAGCGACACGATGATGCCCGAAGGCTCCGACGCGGCGGCGGCTTCGATCAGCGCGGCCATGCCGGCCATGTCGCCGGAGACGTCGAAGTTGTATTCGAGCGTTGCGCCCACGTCCTCAGCGGCGTCGCGGCCACCCTTTTCCACCACGGGCCAGAACGGGTCGGTGCCCTGGGTGTGGGTGATCATAACGTAGCGCTCACCGTGGCCACCGGCCATTGCGCCGGACGCAACCATTGCCACGGCCGAGGCCGCGATCAGAAGCTTTTTCATGGATGTCCTCCCAGACTTTTTTTGTGCCGCCTGAGCGGCGGTGGACAAAATGTTTGCGCAACCGCACTGAAAGTCAACGGAAAGTTACAAGTTTCGTCTAAGCCCCTAATTTTCTTGCAACCGGTTGCAATTCGCGGCAGGTGAAGTCTCAGAATTCGACGCAGAGAGGATCGAAAATGGTGAGAATCGGTATTTCCCCCATCTGCTGGCAGAACGATGATTTGCCGGACCTCACGGCCGCCTACACGATGGAGCAGGCGTTGGAGGAGGCGCGCGCGATCGGGTACACGGGCGTGGAGCGGGGTCAACGGATGCCCGGCGACACCGACGGGCTGCGGGCCTATCTGGACCGGTATGACATCGGCCTGTGCGGCGGGTGGTGTTCGGGCAACCTGCTTAACAACTCGGTCGAGGAGGAAAAGGCTGCGATCCGCCAGCAGGTGGAGCAGTTCATCGCCTTGGGCGCGCCCTGCATCGTCTATGCGGAGTGTTCGAACACCGTGCAGGGGTTGGCGGATGTGCCGGTCAGCACGCGCCCGGTGATGACGCGGGACGCGCTGATGGCCTATGGCGCAAAGCTAACAGAAGTGGCGGAGTGGACGGCTGGGATGGGCATGCCCATGGCCTATCACCATCACATGGGCACGATTGTAGAATCCGAGGCCGATGTCGATGCGTTGATGGAGGGCTCCGGCGACGCGTTAAAGCTGTGCTTTGACACGGGGCATCTGCTCTTTGGGGGCGGCGATGTGATGGCCACGATGCGCCGCTGGGCCCATCGCATACACCATGTGCATTTCAAGGACATCCGGCCCGCGGTGGTAGAGGATATTCGCGCCAATGACCGCTCGTTCCTCGACGCCGTGGTGGCTGGTGCGTTCACGGTTCCTGGGGACGGTTGCATTGATTATAGCGCTGTGGCTGCTCAGTTGGCCGCGATGGGCTACGATGGCTGGATCGTGGTGGAGGCGGAGCAGGACCCTGCCAAAGCACCGCCCTATGAGTATTCGAAGATGGGGTATGAGCATATCTTGAAGGTCTGCGCGGAGGCGGGGCTGGAGGTGATAGGGTAAGGGTTAACGACCTTTTCCTAACTACTTAGCCCCAACGCACTCGCCCGACGGCAACGTCGGGCCGCGCCGTTCCGCCCCCGTTTTGCCAAAGGCAAACCTTTGGTTTGACGGGCGGCGCGAACGCCACCCCCCGGAACGGCGCTATAGCTCGAAAGATCCGGGCTAAAGATAAGGCTCAAACAGCGCGCGCAGGTTGATCCGTGCCCGAAGCCGCGCCGCTAGCAGAAACATCCCGGCCAGTTTGCGCTGCACGTAAAGCGTGTCCATGGGCGGGATATGCAGAAACTTTTGGTCCTCGGCCAAGTGCGCGCCTTGCTGCGCAAGCTCCTGGCGCAGGGCTTTGTGGCCGAAGTCGAACACGCCGTCGGCGTCGATCCCAGTCAGGCCCTGTTCCATCAAATCCAGGATCGCGGTCTTGTGGATGGCGTCGGTCTCCGGCGCGTAAACGCCGAGCGCTAGCGCGCCTGCGTCCATACCGGCCCGGTCATGGGCCATGAGCGCGCGCAGCATGGTGCGGTATGCCTCTGCCGTCTCCCGCGGAACGGGCCGCGCGGCGCCGAAATCGAGCAGCACCAGGCGGCCCGTGTCGGATTGATACCGATAATTGGCGAAATTCGGGTCGGTTTGCATGTGCCCGAGCTCAAAGAGCTCGCGCAGCGTCAGCTCAAAGAGGAGCGCCGTCACGCGGTTGCGGTCGTCTTGCGAAGCGTCCTCCACCACCTCCACAGGGGCGGCCTTGATGTAGTCCATAGCGAGGACATCGGTGCCTGACAGCGCGGGCTCGAGCCCGGGCACAGCGAAGCGGGCATCGCCCGCGAGCCAGGTGTGAAACCGCGTGAGCTCCGTGGCCTCGCGGTTGTAATCGGCCTCATCATGAAGCTGGCGCTTGGCCTCCTCCAAGAGCGGTTTGAGGTCGAGCCCCTTGGGGATGATCCCGGACATCCGCACCAGCGCGCCCACGTTGGACACGTCGCTGTCGATGCTGGCTTTGACACCTGGGTATTGCACTTTGATGGCGAGGTGGCGCCCGGATTTATCAATTGCCTCGTGCACTTGACCTATGGAGGCGGCGGCGATGGGGCGCACGTTGAAGCGTTGAAACCGCGTCATCCAGCCGGGGCCCCAATGGGTGTCGAGCACGTCGCGTAGCTGTTTGGGCGGCATGAAGTCGGCATCGGCGCGGAGCCGCGCGATGATTTGCGCGACCTCTGGCGGGAGCATGTCGCCCGCATCCATGGAGATGAGCTGCCCCACCTTCATCGCGGCGCCGCGCATGCGGGCGAGTTCGGTCGTGAGGCGTTGGATATTGGCGGGGGTGAGCATAAGGCCGCGCAGGTCTGGGCGGCGGCCGCCCAAAAGCTCCCGCGCGCCGCTGAGTGCGACATTGCCGGCGATGGAAAGCCCGGCGCCGCCGAGCCTGGTGGCACGGGCGGTGCGGCCAATGGGGATGGCGCGGGCCTGGCCCTGTGATGCGTCTGTCATGGGGCTCAGGTAGGGGCGCGGCGCGGGAAGTCACTGCGGCGCTTGACCCCGTGCGGCGCCGCGGGCAGGGGGGAGGGTATGGAGCGGATCTATTTGCACGGGGCGGGGCTGAACGCGGACAGCTGGGGCGCGGTTCCTGGGCGGGCGTTGAACCTGCCGGGCCATGGCGGGCGGCCACGGGCGGCGCGGGCGACGGCGGCGTGTTTTGCCGATGCTATTGAGGCTGAGGTGCCCAGGGGCGCCGCGCTGATCGGCTACTCCCTAGGCGGAATGGTGGCGATGGCGTTCGCCGCTGCGCGCCCGGGCTATCTCGGCGCGCTGGTGCTGGTGGACACGCCCATCCGGGCGCCTTTGAAGTTCATCTCCTGGTACACGCCGTTTGTGGCGCCGGTGGTGACGCGGGTTCCGGGGCTCAAAGCCATCGGGAAGACGGTGGGCAGCCGGATTGAGAACCTTGAGGGGCGTGCCACCTTTCGCCGCCATATCGAGGCCGCGCATCCAAGCGGGATGGCCGACGCGCTTTGCGTGGCGGGGAGCTATGATGGGGAGCGTGATCTGCCAAAACTGAGCCTGCCCACTCTGGTGCTGTGTGGCGCGCGCAGTTTGCTGACGGGGGATACATACCGCGCCTTGGTAGCTAGGACCGCACCGCAGGCCACGATCGTAGAGATGGACACTGGCCATCACATCCCGTTTGACGACCCGACGGGCATGGAGCGCAACATCGCGCAGTTCCTGGATGGCCCAGCATTTTCCAAAGAAAATGCCGGTTCGACCCCAGGCACCTGAAAATTCTGTGGAATTTTCTGGCTTAGCCTAGGACGGAAAAGCTTGATTCTGCATTGATCGGGCGCGTTCGGGAATAGAACCCGGCGTCGATTTCTTGCCCGATATAGGGCAGAGCAAAGCGCATGGGCGTCGTATCGTGGTCCGTGCTGTCGCAGTAGTCCACGAGCGCGGCCATCAGTTTGCCTGCGATCGGTGCATTTTTGTACTGATTGCCTGACGTCCCGCAGGCCATATAGTAGCCTGGCAGAGAGGATTTATCGTAGATCGGGATCCAGTCGGTGGAGGCATCGTAGAGGTCCACCACCCCTTTCATCCGGGACGGGATGCCGAGCGTTGGCACCCGCTGCGCGTAGCGCAGTGCCTGGGTTTTCCACTGGTCGGTGAAGTCGCGGTCGTAGTCAGTATCGTTTTCCGTCCAGTGATGCGTATCGCATTCGGGGTCTTCAGAGCCGATGAGGATGTTGTTGCCATGCTCGGGGCGGCAGTAGAGCGCGATGTCGCTGTCAGAGACGATCATGCCGTTGGCCTCGAAATCGAACCCTGCAGGTGCGGGAACGTGCACCACCTCCTGCCGGAGCGGGCGGGTGGCGATGGTCATATCGCCTGTGACGCCTGCCATCTCATTGAGCGCCGCCGACGCCGGACCGCCGACATTGATGACCACCGGGGCGGAAAGCGTGGAGCCATCATCGAGCGTCACGCCGCTGACAGCGCCGCCGCCCGTGTTGATCGCGGTCACGGTGCGGCCCAGAACAGCGGATGCGCCCTGGCGGGCTGCGGCAGCCATCAGGTTTTGGGCGGAGAGTGCCGGGTCGGTCACGTAGCCCGCCTTGGGCCAGAAGACCGCCCCATCGAGCGCGCCGCCGGTGGGCTCGCCAAAGGCCGCGTCGTCCATGCGCTTGGCTGGCGCGTAGCGGTCGAGTTGGTAGATCGGGAGTGCCTCGGATATCCGGTCATTCGACCATTCCTCGAACGGGCAGGCGAGCTTGGCGGAGTTTTCCATGTGTTTGGTGAGTTGGCCGTTGGCCTGCGTTTTCATCACGAGGCACCCGACCTCTTTGAACTGGGCGAGTGTCTCGCTCGCCGGGGCTTCCAGAAAGTCCGCCCAGTCGCGCCAGTAGTGATAGCCCTCCCACGCAAAGGCGGTGCCGTCGAAGGTGGAGTAGTGCATACGGATGATCGCGCAGCTGCCCGCGGTGGAGCCGTGCCCAGCCTGGGTGTTGCGGTCTACCACGATGACCTTTCGCCCGGCTTTGGCGAGCTCAAAGGCGGTGGCGGCCCCGATGACGCCCGCACCGATCACGATCACATCTGCTGTCTGGTCCATGGGGTCCCTTTAGGAAATGGGCGGTGCGCCGCCGTCTTTTGTGCGTTTGAGGATAAAGTCATTCAGCGCGCCCAAGCGGTCGGGGTCAACGGGTGGGCCGTGCTCCTCCAGGATGGCTTGCCATTTGGCCGTCGCGCGTTCGTGGGCGGTTTGGCCGCCGCGATCCTCCCAGGTGCCAAAGTTCGACCAGTCGGAGTTCACGGGTTCGTAGAACTCGGTGGTGTAGCGCGCCATGGTCTGGGCAGAGGCAAAGAAGTGCCCCTGCGGCGCGACCTCGGCGATGGCGTCAAAGCCGATGGCGTCCTCGGTGGCCTCGGTGGGCGTGCACAGGTCGGCGACGGCGTTCACGACGTCCATATCGCAGATGAGCTTTTCGTAGCTCACGGTGAGCCCGCCTTCGAGCCAGCCTGCGGCGTGAACGATGGTGGTGGCGCCCGCCATGAGGCAGCCCCACATGGCGAGCTGGTTTTCATTGGCCCCCTGAGCGTCGTTGATATTGGCCGCAGAGCCGGACGCGCAGCGCCAGGGCAGGCCGATGAGCCGTGCGAGCTGCCCCGCGAGCAGCGAGGCGCGGAAATGTTCGGGCGTCCCAAAGGCGGGGGCGCCCGATTTCATATCCACGTTGGAGGTAAACGTGCCGTACATCTGCGGCGCGCCGGGGCGGGTGAGCTGGCCCAGTGTGATGGCGGCGAGGGCCTCCGCATGGCTCAGTGTCACCGCGCCCGCAGGCGTGATCGGGGCCATAGCTCCCATGAGTGTGAAGGGTGTGATGATGGAGATCTGCCCGGCTTTGGCGAAGTCCATGATGCCTTGCGCCATGGGGATGTCGAGCGTGCGGGGGCTGTTGGTGTTGATGATGGTATAGCTGTAGGGCGCGGCCTCGAACTCGTCCTGCGAGAGCCCGCGGTAGAGGCGCATCATCTCGAACGCGTCTTGGATTTGGGGCGTGCCGCGGGAGTAGATAAAGAACGCCCGGTCCGAGTGGACGAGAGCGGTTTTGACCATGTCGTAGTGGCGCAGGTGGATGGGGATGTCCTGCGCTTCCACCAGCGTCGGCACGAGGTGAAGCGCGTCGAAGTGGTGGGTGATCTGGACGAGCTCGCGGAAGTCTCGGGACGTGCCGGGACGGCGGCCCTTCACGCGGCACGTGGCGTGGGGGGCGCCCGCGCCGGGCTGAAACGTGAGGGAGCCGAGCTCGATCACCAGGTCGCGGTCCGGTGTGGCGCCTTTGAGGGGAAATGATTTGGGGGCCGCGGCGAGCGCAGCTTCGACCATGTCGCGGCCGATATAGACCATGTCCCCGTCGATGCGCGCGCCCCCAGCCTCGTAGACCGCGCGTGCCTCGGGCAAGAGGACCCGCATCCCGAGCTCTTCAAGGACGCGGAGCGCGGTGTCGTGGATGGCGTGGGCCTCATCCGTGGACACCGCGTCCATGGGCGGAAACGGGTTGCGCAGTTGCTTGTAGTTCACCCGCCGCCCTTCCGGCGCGGTCGGTTTGCCCTGCCGCCGTCGCGACGTTCGGGTGCGCCCCGGAGCGTTCATCCTGGGGCCCCGAAATCTTTCAAAGATTTCGGTCCGATTTCTTTGAAAGAAATCGGCGCCTTGGGGGAGGGACGTGTCATGGTTTCACCCTCGCATCGCGGCGCCGTTGGGGTCATAGGGGGAGGGCGTCAGCACTTTGGCCTGCCGTTCGATCCCCACGACGTGGACGGACAATTCGGTGCCCGGTTCCGCGTAGGCCGGGTCGACCATGGCCATGGCGATGGATTGCCCGACGCTGTGGCCATAGGCTCCCGACGTCGTAAAGCCCACGCGGGTGCCGCCCGACCAGACGGGCTCGTAGCCTGCGCAATCGGCGGCGGGGCTGTCGAGGCCCAGCGTCACCAGCTTTTGCGACGGGCCAGAGGCGCGTTCCTGTTCGGCGGCCGCTTTGCCGATGAAGTCGCCTTTCGTCCAGTCAATCCAGCGGTCCATGCCGGTCATGGCGGCTGTGCGGTCCTGGGTGAATTCCGCTGACCAGATGCCAAAGCTTTTTTCGATCCGGAGCGACAGGAGCGCGTTGAAGCCGATTTCCTTGAGGCCGTGCGCGGCGCCTGCCTCTAGCAGGATCTCGCGCAGGCGGATGTGTTCGTTGGCGGGGCAGTGGATCTCGTATCCGAGCTCGCCCGTAACGGACAGGCGGCCCATTTTGCAGCGCAGGAGGCCCAGGTCGTAGGTGCCGCATTGCATGAATTTCAGGTCAATGTCGGGGTTGAGCGCGTGTAGCACATCGCGGGCCTTTGGACCGCTGACGGAGAAGCCGCAGATCGTGTCGGCGATATCGCGGACCTCCACCCCGTCGATCATGTGGTCGTTGAACCAGCGCATGTGCCACTCGCGCAGGTAGTAGCTTCCCATGATCCACCAGCTTCCATCGCCCCAGTTGAAGAGCGTTAGGTCGCCTTTGAGCTTGCCCTCATCCGACAGCATCACGGCCAGTCGCGCGCGGCCTGGTCCGGGGAGTTTGGTGGAGAAAAGTTTGTCGAGCCACATCTGCGCGTTGGGGCCTGACACCTCGAACCGGGAAAAGCCGGTGATGTCGAGCAGTGCGGCGGCCTCCCGCGCGGCTTTGCATTCGGCCTCCACGAATGGCGTGGCGTCGGTGCGGTTGAGGCTCGGGGTCTCCGTGAACTCCGGCGGGGCGAAATAGAGCGGGGTTTCCAGCCCCCAGCTCACGCCCCAGCGCGCGCCTGCGGCGGTCATGGCGCTATAGGCCGGGGCCATGCGCATGGGGCGTCCTGCGGGGAGCTGCTCGTTCGGGTAGCTCATCACGAAGCGGCGGGAGTAGAACTGGCCCGTCGTCTGTTTGATGTAGTCCTTGTTTGAGTGCTGTGGCCCATATCGGGCGATATCCATCGACCAGGCGTCCGTTTCCGTGTCGCCGTGGATCATCCATTCGGCGAGCGTTTTGCCCACGCCGCCACCCTGGAGGAAGCCCGCCATCACACCGCAGGCGAGCCAGTAGTTCGGGACGCTCGACACAGGCCCCACGAGCGGGTTGCCATCGGGGCTGAAGGTAAAGGCGCCGTTGACCCAGCTTTGAATGCCCACGTCGTTGAGAACCGGGTAGCGTTCAAAGGCGAGCATGAGCTCCCGCTCGATCCGGTCGGGGTCCTCTTGCAGGAGCTCGATCCCGTAGTTCCAGGGCGCGCCGTCCATCATCCAGTGCTGGTGATCGACCTCGTAGATGCCCACAAGGATGCCCTTTTTGTCCTGGCGCATATAGGTGAAGCCTTCGAGGTCCACGGTCATGGGCATCTCAAAGTCGAGCTTTTCGAGCTCTGGGATCGTTTCGGTCAGGAAGTAGTGGTGGGCGAGCGGCGACACCGGCAGGTCGAGGCCCACCATACGCCCGCACTGTTTGGCCCAAAGGCCGCCTGCGTTCACCACATGCTCGGCCTTGATGGTGCCCTTTTCGGTCACGACCTCCCAGTGGTCGCCTTTCCAGTTTAGCTCCTCGACCTTGTTGTGTTCGATGATGTCGGCGCCGCGCTCTTTGGCGGCGCGGGCGTAGGCGTGGACGGTGCCTGTGGTGTCAACGTAGCCTTCACGATCGGCCCAGAGGCCGCCGATCACGCCCTCGGTGGACATGATGGGGCAGGATTTCTTGATCTCTTCGGGCGTCATCAGGTGGCAGTCTTCGATGCCGATGGTTTGGAAGGTGCGGTAGGCGGATTGCAGCCATTCCCAGCGCTCGGGCGCGCAAGCCACCGTGACGCCGCCGGTCATGTGGAGGCCGATATCAATGCCGCTCTCGGCCTCGATCTCGCTCAGCAAATCGATTGTATACGCTTGCAAGCCTGCCATGTTTGGATCGGCATTGAGCGCATGGATGCCGCCCGCCGCATGCCAGGAGGACCCCGCCGTGAGCACGTTGCGTTCCAGGATCGCCACATCCGTCCAGCCGAATTTGGTCAGGTGATAGGCCACGGAGGCGCCGACGACGCCCCCCCCGATGACGACAACGCGGTATTGATCCTTCATGACGGCCCCCTGAAGTGTCTGAGTTGGTCAAAACGTAACTTGGCGCTGAAATTACGCTAGGACGTAGCGCCGGATTTGCGCTCGTTTGCGACATGGGGTGCGATTTGCGACCTCGCGCTAGGGCGCGCTGTCATAGACCACGCGGAAGCCTTGGTGGGTTGTGGTGGAGTCGGGGGAGTTTCCCGACCGCGCGGCGATGCGGTAGCGGAAGCAGTAGGAGGCGTGGCACAGGAAACTGCCGCCTTTGAGCAGTTTGTAGCCCTTGAGCGCTTTCTCGCGGGCTTTGATTTCCCGCTTGATGGAACGCAGGCGAAAGGGCTCGGACGTCCATTCCCAGACATTGCCCACCATATTGAAAAGCCGGTAACCGTTGGGTGCAAAGCTCACGGCGGGGGCGGTGGTGTCGTAGCCGTCGGCGCGGGTATTGAGCGCGGGAAAGCGGCCCTGCCAGATGTTGCAGGGGTAGCTGTCCATGGTGTCGGTGGGCGCGGCGTCGCCCCAGGGAAAGGTGACATCGCCTAAGCCCCCGCGCGCGGCGTGTTCCCATTCCGCCTCGGTCGGGAGGCGTCCGCCCGCCCACCCGGCATAGGCGCGGGCGTCCGACCAGCTGACTTGCACGACGGGGTGATCAGGATGCGCGGCGTCCTGGGTCCCTGGGCCATTGGGCGCGGACCACACGGCTCCGTCGACGCGGCGCCACCACTGGGCCTCTAGCACGCCTTCGGTGGCGGCAATGCTTTTGGGGACGTGGGCCGCAAAGACAAATGACCACCCCAGGCGCTCCGCCTCGGTCACAAAGCCGGTGTCGGCGACGAAGCGGGCGAACTGGGCGTTGGTGACGGCCCCGCGTTCCATCCAGAAGGGTTTGACCTTGGTTTTGCGCAGCGGGCCCTCGCAATCGGCGGGCAAGTGCGGCTTTGACGTGCCCATCAGCGCCGCGCCGCCGGGGATTTTCACGCAGTCACGCGGAGCGTCACCCGGTGCCATGGTGTGCGCGCGCAGCGCGGCGGGGATGGGGCGGGCCGGGGTGCAGCAGGATTTGGGCGCGTCGCTCATGGCCCCGGTGTCGCCTTGCACGGGGGCGTGCGCAAGTCTCTTCGCAAAACGCTAACGGCTGCGCGCTAGGCTGGACGGCACGGATTGAGGCGGGTAGGCCAGAGGCAAAAGACCCCAGGCCCCAAACATAAAGGGACGAGTATGGCGCGCAAACTCTTTGGCACAGATGGCATCCGAGGCACGGCCAATAGCTTTCCCATGACGCCCGAGGCGGTGCAGCGGATTGGGGCGGCGGCGGGTCAGTATTTCCGCCGGAGCGGTGGGCAGAACTCTGTCATCGTGGGCAAGGATACGCGGCGGTCGGGCTATATGTTGGAGACAGCCCTGGCGTCTGGTTTGATGTCCACGGGGATGGATGTGATCTTTTTGGGGCCGATCCCCACGCCCGCGGTGGGGATGCTGACGACGTCGATGCGCGCGGATGCGGGGGTTATGATTTCCGCCAGCCACAACCCGCACCATGACAATGGCATCAAGTTTTTCGGCCAAGACGGCTACAAGCTGTCCGACGAGGCGGAGGCGGAGATTACGGCGATCTTCGAGGCGGGCGTGGCGCTGTGCGATCCCCAAGACATCGGGCGCGCCGCCCGCATCGAAAGCGCCACCGGCCGGTATGTGGAGGCGGTAAAGGCGACCTTGCCGCGTGGTCAGCGCTTTGGCGGGCTCAAGATCGTCGTCGATTGCGCCCATGGTGCGGGCTACAAAGCTGCGCCGCAGGTGCTTTGGGAACTCGGCGCTGACGTCATCCCCATGGGGGTGGCGCCTGATGGTTACAACATCAACAAGGGCTGCGGGTCCACATCTCCCGCCGCGCTTGCCGCCAAAGTGGTCGAAGAAGGCGCCCATGTGGGGCTCGCGCTCGACGGGGATGCGGATCGGCTGATCCTGGTGGATGAAACCGGCGCAGTGGCCGATGGCGACCAGTTGATGGCGGTGATCGCTGGGCGCTGGGCGGCTGCGGGGCGGCTCGCGGGGGGCACGCTTGTGGCAACGGTGATGTCGAACCTGGGGCTTGAGCACTGGTTGGACGGCCAGGGGCTGACGCTGCATCGGACACAAGTGGGCGACCGCTATGTGGTGGAGGCCATGCGCGCCCAGGGGTTCAATCTGGGGGGGGAGCAGTCGGGCCATATCGTGATGTCCGACCACGCCACCACCGGCGACGGGCTGCTCGCAGGCTTGCAGTTTTTGTCGGCCATGGTCGACAGCGGGACGCCTGCGAGCGCTTTGGCCAATGTGTTTGAGCCCTGTCCACAAAAGCTCGAAAACGTGCGCTATGCGGCGGGGGCCGACCCGCTGGCGGACGCCGCCGTCAAAGCCGCCATTGAGGCGGGCGAGGCGGAGCTGAGCGGTCGTGGGCGGCTGCTCATTCGGAAATCGGGGACGGAGCCGTTGATCCGCGTCATGGCCGAGGCCGAGGATGCTGCGCTGATGGATCGCGTGGTGGCCGATATCGCGGGCGCCGTGCGCGCCGCGGCGGGGTAGCCAGGGGCTGAGCCCCCGGGCCACGCGCCGAAACCGCCGCAATTTGACCAAAGTTGTGGGCAGCTTACCGCGGCCATTTACCTGATCTTGACCCCCCAGCGCCTAGCGTTCCCCCACGCTGCAAAGTGAGGGGATGTCAGATGCAAAGAGATGAAAACGCGCGGCTTTGCGCCTTTGGCTCGCGCGCAGCGCGCGGCCTCTCCGGTCCCGTTGACACGCCCGTTCAGGCCTCTCGCGCTAGGGTGCGGCCATGACGCTGCTCGTCACCGGCGGCGCGGGCTTTATCGGCAACCGCGTGATCCGAGAGGCGCTGGCCCGCGGGGAGCGGGTGGTGAATGCAGATCTGTTGACCTACGCGGCCTCGCTATCGAGCGTTTGGGACCTGGAGGAGGAGCCTGGCTACACGCTGGAGACGATCGATATCACCGACGCGCAGGAGGCCGCGCGCCTCTTTGCCACCCACGCGCCCCGCGCTGTGATCCACCTGGCCGCCGAAACGGATGATCTGCGCAGCCGGACAAACCCGCTCCATGCGCTCGGGACGAATGTGCTGGGCACGGCCACGCTGCTGGAGGCTGCGCGCGTTCATTGGGAGAGCGTCGGGCGGCCTGATGGGTTCCGGTTCCTGCATGCCTCTGCTCCTAACGTAAAAGGCAGCCGCGATGTATGGGCCACGCCCCAGGGCGACCAGCACTACGCGCCCGAGGCCCCGCAAGCTGCCTCAAAGGCGTCGGCTGATCATTTGGTTCAAAGCTGGTTTCAGGCCTTTGGTCTGCCGACGCTGATGACGCGGGCAACCGACACCTATGGGCCTTGGCAGAACCCGGAAAAGCTGATCCCGCGGGCGCTGACCCAGGCTGCGCTGGGCGATCAGATTGAGATTTTTGGGGATGGTCAGCAGACGCGCGACTGGCTCCATGTCGATGACCACGCGCGGGCGATTTTTGCGGTGCTCGATGGTGGGACGCCCGGGCAAAGCTATGGCGTGGCGACGGGCAATGAGCTGCGCGATGTCGATCTTGTGCGCGCGTTATGCCGCCAGTTGCAGCTGCGCCGCCCGCAGCCCGTGCCCTATAGCCAGCAGATCACGCATTTGGAGGATCGGCCCGGGATCGACCAGGCCTCCGCCCCCGTGGATGCGGGCCCGCTGCGCCGCGATCTGGGCTGGGCGCCGCGGCTCAGCTTTGACCAGGGGCTGGCAGCAACGATTGATTGGTACGTGAACCACGCGAGCTGGTGGAAAACCATCGTCACGCGCCGGGACGAGACAGACCGCGCGCGATCCCACGTCGGGCCAGGCCCGCGGGAGGCCGTGGCATGAGCCGCAGACCCCGTCCCACGTTCGCCGCCCGATCCCATGAATTTCAGCGTCTAGGAGGCACGCTATGACCTTTTCCAAGATAGACAGGCCCCGGCGCAAGCTAGAGCGTAAGGGCATCCTGGTGGCTCCGGGCGACGGGTATGTGCCACGGGGGCGGGGCGCGCCGCCACCGCTTGGACTTACGGCGGTCCATGACAAGCCGCTGATCTGCTACATGCTGTCAACGCTGATTGACGCGGGCGTGACCGAGATCGCGCTTGTGGCCGACGGCGTGGAGCTGCGTGATTACAAGGCCTATTTCAAAGACGGCGCGCGGTTGGGGGTGGAGCTCAGCTATGTCCGCGCCAGCCAGCCCGGGAACGGCGTGGCCGCGCTCACCGATGCGCAGGCGTTTCTGGGCGGGGCGCCGTCCGTGCTGGCGTTCGCGGATGCGATCATCAGCGGGTCAGACTTTGGCGCCTTCTTAGACAGGGTGGCGCCGGGGCAGCGGGGGGCGGCGGCGATCTTGGCGCAGCGGCACAATGACGGCTCTTATAGCGCAGGCGCGCCGAGCCCCAGCGAGCCCGAGCTCGATGAGATCAAACAGCCGGAGCAGGGGCGGCTCGCCGGGCTTTACCTGCTCGACGCGCGGGCGCCCACCTTTGCGAGTTGGATCGAGCGGACCGATCGGCCGTTGCGGGACCTGCGCGCGCTTTTGAACCTGTACCTGAGCGCGGGTGAGCTTGCGGCGCCCAGCCTGAGCTTTGAGCATAACTGGTTTCGCGTGACCGATGCGGCGTCGCTATCGGCTGCGGGTCGCTTTGTGGCGCAGAACCAGGGGCGGTTGCGCGCGCTTTTGGGCGCGCCGGAGGTTGCGGCGTTGTCGCGGGGGCTGATCACCCGGCGCCAGTTCGCCGCAGCCGCGCAGCGCCATCTGCGGACCGCGGGGCAGGAGGCCTATGGTCAGGCGCTGCGGGCCTATTTCGACGGTGCGACCCAGGGCCCAGCGGTGGAGGCGCCGCCGCTCAAAGTGTCGGGCCAGCGTGGTTGATCCTGAGTTGCGCTGCCAGGCAGCGCCGATCCCTGCCGCCAAGCGGGTGTGCGATCTGTTGGCTGTGGGGGCGCTTGCGCCGCTGCTGTGCCTTGTCGCAGCGTGCTTGCTGGTGCTGAACCCGGTCTTTAACCCCGGGCCGCTGCTCTTTACGCAAGTCCGGACCGGGCGGGGGGGCGCGTCTTTTCGGATGTTCAAGTTCCGCTCCATGGTGGGGACGGCGCGGGCGCCCGCGTTTGCGCCGGCGGAGGCGCGCCGCATCAGCCGCTTGGGCGCGCTGATCCGGTTGGCGCATCTCGATGAACTGCCGCAGCTCATCAATGTTCTCCGCGGGGAGATGAGCCTTGTCGGACCGCGGCCTGAGCAGGTCTATTTCGCGCGGGCCTATGCACGCCTCCTGCCACGCTACAGGCTGCGCCACAGCGTGCTGCCCGGGATCACGGGCCGCGCGCAGGTGTTGCAGGGCTATGCGGCCAGCGAGAGCCAAGCCCAGCAAAAGCTGCGCCATGACCTGGCCTATATCGAAGACCGGGGCGCATTTCGGGACCTAAGGGTGTGCCTGGCGAGCGCGGTCTTGCTTTGCGCCGGGCGGGCCTGGGCGGCGCATGTGCTGGTTTGGCGACCAGCGCGCGCGCTGGAGGTCGTGATATCGCGCTGAGGCCGTGTCGCCTGTTGTGATGGCCCCCGCGTGCGGCTATGCCCGCGGGAGTGTGGTGCCAACTGGCGGAGGTCTCATGGCTGCGAAGGGAACGGTGCTCCTGACGGGTGGTGCGGGCTATATCGGGTCGCACACCTTTGTCGCGTTGGTCGAGGCTGGGTATAAGGTTCTGATCCTCGACGACTTTTCCAACGCAAAGCGTAGCGTGCCGGGCCGTTTGGCGCGTCTGACGGGGTTGAACTCCGTCGATGTGTATGAGGGCTCGATCCTGGACGGGGCGCTGGTGTCGCGCGTTTTTGAGGACCATGACATCGACGCCGTCGTCCATTTCGCCGCCAAGAAAGCCGTGGGTGAAAGCACGCGCAAGCCGTTGGAATATATCGACGTGAACTGCTCGGGCCTGTTGACGCTGTTGCGGGAGATGGACGCGCGCGGGGTGCGGCGGCTCGTGTTTTCGTCATCGGCCACGGTCTATGGCGATCCTGAGGTGCTGCCCATCACCGAGGACGCGCCGCGGTCTTACACGAACCCCTATGCCTTTACCAAGCTCATGGGGGAGCAGATCCTGGAACAAACCGCCGCGAGCAACCCGGACTGGGCGTTTGGCGTGCTGCGGTATTTCAACCCCGTGGGCGCACACCCGTCCGGTTTGATCGGCGAGGACCCATCGGACATCCCCAACAACCTGATGCCGTTCATTGCTAAGGTTGCCGCGGGCGACCTGCCGGAGCTCAATGTATTCGGCAATGATTACGACACGCCCGACGGCACCGGCGTGCGCGACTATATCCATGTCGCCGACCTGGCGCAGGGCCACGTCCTATCGCTGTCGCAACTGTTGGAGACGGGCAGCGGCCATGTCGTGAACCTAGGCACCGGCCGCGGTGTGTCTGTGATGGAGATGTTGCGCGCCTATTCCGCCGCGTGCGGGCGGGACCTGCCCTATAAGCTGTCGCCCCGGCGTCCCGGCGACGTGGCCACCTGCTACGCCGATCCCGCGCGTGCCAAAGCGCTGCTCGGGTTCGAAACCACCCGCGATCTGGAGGATATGTGCGCCACGAGCTGGCACTGGATCACCACCGGCGCGAGGGAGGGGTGATGCGCACTGTATTCATCACGGGCTCTGCCGGGTTCATCGGGTTTCACCTCGCGCGGCTGCTGCTCGCGGAAGGGTTCCGCGTGGTCGGGCTCGACGGGATGACGGATTACTACGATGTGCGGCTTAAGGAGCGGCGCCATGCGATCCTGCGGCAGTCCGAGCATTTTAGCGCCAGCGAAGGGCTGGTGGAGGATGCCGATACCACCATCGAGACGATCCGCGCGGCCAAGCCCGACGTGATCGTTCACCTCGCCGCGCAGGCGGGGGTGCGCTATTCGCTCGAAAACCCGCGGGCCTACATTGATGCCAATGTCGTCGGCACCTTCAACGTGATGGAAGCCGCGCGCGCCCTTGGGGTGGATCATTTGCTGATGGCCTCGACCTCCTCCGTTTATGGGGCGAATGCCGAGATGCCCTTTGCAGAGGGGCATAAGGCCGATCACCCCATGACGATCTACGCGGCAACGAAAAAGGCCAATGAGGCGATGGCGCACTCCTATGCCCATCTGCATGATCTGCCGACGACGATGTTCCGCTTTTTCACGGTCTATGGCCCCTGGGGGCGGCCAGACATGGCGCTGTTCAAGTTCACGCGCGGCATCCTGGATGGGGTGCCGATCGACATCTACAACCACGGGCAGATGTGGCGCGACTTCACCTATGTGGACGATCTGGTGCGCGGCATCCGGTTGCTGATCGACGCGGCGCCAGAGCGGCCCGACAGCGCCGATGACATCGCGGAGGGCGATACGCTGAGCCCGGTCGCGCCCTACCGGGTCGTCAATATCGGTAACTCCGACAAGGTGCGTCTGCTTGATTTCGTGGACGCGATTGAGGCCGCCACCGGGCGCGAGGCCATCCGAAATTACATGGATATGCAGCCCGGCGATGTGCCTGCGACCTGGGCTAATGCTGACCTGCTGCAATCGCTGACGGGCTACAAGCCCGAGACGAATGTGCGCGACGGGGTCGCGGCGTTCGTGGCGTGGTACCGCGACTACTACCAGGTCTAGGCAGCCTTCGCGCTTGCCGCACGCGCGCGCCTAGCGCAGGGTGCGCGAAACGGGGGAGGGCGGTCTATGCATGCCGGGGCGTTACTGGTCAAAAGCCTAGAAGGGTTGGGTGTGGCGCGCGCGTTTGGTGTGCCGGGGGAAAGCTACCTCGCGGTGCTCGATGCGCTCCATGACAGCCCCATCACGCTCACGGTCGCCCGGCACGAGGGCGGCGCGGCGTTCATGGCCTGCGCGTGGGGGCAGCTGACGGGGGCACCGGGCATCTGCATGGTCACGCGCGGACCCGGGGCCACCAATGCGGCCATTGGGGTGCATTCGGCCATGCAGGGCTCCGTCCCGATGATCCTTTTCGTCGGTCAGATCGCGCGCTGGATGCGCGACCGGGAGGCCTTTCAGGAGGTCGACTACCGCGCCATGTTTGGCACGGTCGCCAAGTGGGTGACGGAGATCGATGACGCGGCCCGCATTCCAGAGGTGCTCGCGCGCGCCTGGGCGGTCGCCACAACCGGGCGCCCAGGGCCCGTCGTCATCGCGCTGCCCGAGGATATGCTCGTCGAAGAGGTGGAGGTCGCGCCGTTGGCCGGGCCCGCCGCCCATGCCCGCCCCGCTGCTGCGCCCGCGACGCTGGGCGCGATCCACGCGCGGCTCAGCGCGGCGGAGCGTCCGCTGGTGATCGCGGGTGGGGGCGGGTGGACGGGCTCGGACCGTGATGCGCTGCGCGGCTGGCTGGCGGTGTCGTCCGTGCCCGCGCTCACGGCGTTTCGCTTTCATGATCTGCTAGACCACCATCAGCCGTCTTTCGCGGGTGTGGCCGGGGTCGGCATGACGCCGCAGGTGCGGGAGCTTATCACCCAGGCGGATGTGATCCTGGCGCTTGGTGTTCGATTTGGGGAGATGACGACGGGGGGATACACGCTCTTTGATGCGCCATGCCCGGCGCAGGAGCTGCTGCATGTCCATGCCTCCGACCGGGAGCTGGGGAAGATCTACCAGCCTGCGCTTGGTGTGCACGCGCATCCTGGGGCGGTGGTGGCCGCGCTTGAGCCCGTGGCGGGGCCTGCCCCGTGGGCGGCAGCGGCGCGGGAAAGCTATGAGCAGAGCCTAAGCGCTGCGCCACAGCCGGGCGGCGTCGATATGCGGGCCGTGGTGGAGGTGATGCAGGACACCCTGGCACGTGACGCGATCCTGACCAACGGCGCCGGGAATTTCGCAGTCTGGACGAACCGGTTTTTCCGTTTTGGCCCGGCGCAGCGGCTTTTGGCGCCGCAATCGGGGGCCATGGGCTACGGCATCCCCGCCGCTATCGCCGCAAAGATCGCCCAGCCGGATCGGCAGGTGGTCTGCATGGCAGGCGACGGGGATTTTCAGATGACTTGCGCAGAGCTTGGGACGGCCATGCAGTCGGGCGCGCGCCCGGTGATAATTGTGGTCAACAACGGCATCTATGGCACGATCCGCATGCACCAGGAGCGCGAATACCCCGCGCGTGTCTCTGGCACGGCGCTTGAAAACCCGGATTTCTGCGCTTTGGCGCGGGCCTATGGGTTTCATGCCGCGCGGGTCACAGAGACGGTGGATTTTGAGCCAGCGTTTACGGAGGCGCTTGCCTCGCCCACTGGCGCGGTGATTGAGCTTTGGGTGTCAGAGGAGGCGATTTCGCCTGCCGCCACGCTGTCGAGCATTCGCGCGGCAGCGTTGGAGCGTGGCTGAGCCTAGCCGCTAAGCACTATGCGCTCGATTTCCTGAAACCGCCCGTCCGGGCGTTCCCCGCAGAGCGTGATGGCGTCAACCGGGGCCGGGGCGGTCAGCGCGGGTGCAAAATGGGACGTGGCGAGTGACTGCGCGTCCTGTCGGGCTGCGTCATCCAAAGGGCCGGTCAGGGTCATGTGAAACCGGAACGCGTCGTGCACATAGGGGTAGCCCCAGGCGACCAGGTTATTCTCCTGCTCCGGCGTCAGGCGGGCCTTGCGGCGTTTGGCGAGCTCAGCCTCCGTCGGGGGGGCGCGAAAGGGGTCAAGCTCCGTCACGCAGGCGGAGGCGAGGGTTTGGAGCGGGTCCGAGGGTGTCACGGGCGTGAGCGCGAGGAACCGGCCCAAGGCGGTGACGCCCAGGTCGATGGTAAAGGGCGTGTGGCGGGCGGCGAGGTCGCGGGCCGCCGCCATAAGCTCAGACGCTGTGCGGCCCTCGGCCAGGCGCATGGGCGGTTTCAGCGTGCCGTGGAATCCATATTTGCGCGGCGTCTCGGTCAGCGTGGCAAGGTCGGCGTCTTGATCGCGGGCTGTGCCAGTGGCCACGTCCCAGCCCAGCCAATCGGCGCCGCGCTCTGCCAGTGGGCCCGGCGGGCAAGTGAAGTAGATCGCGTATCGGGTGAAGGGGGTCACAGGATATCCAACGCTTCTGCAAAAAAGTCGGGCCCGCCGAAATTCCCAGATTTCAGGGCGAGCGCAAGCCCGGTGTCGAGGGACCTGAGCGCGGGCACGCCTGCGGCAATGCGCGGGCCGATGGCAAAGCCGCTTGGGGCGAGTGCCTCCACCACGGCGCCCGAGGTCTCCCCCCCCGCGACGATGAGCCGGGTCACGCCTTGACCCACGAGCGCGCGGGCGGTGGCGGCGTGGCAGGTCTCGATTGCGGTGGCGACGCGCTCGGTCCCGTGTGCGCGTTGGGCTGCGGCGACGACCGCCGGGTCGGCGGAGGAGTAGAGGAGGGCGGGTGCCGCCTGGTCGCGCGCCCAGGCGGCAAGCGCGGCCGGGGTCACGGTGCCGTCTAGGACGTCTTCTGCTGTGATCTCCCGCTTGGGGCCCGTGTAGCGCGCGACCTGCGCCCGCGTCGCGCGGGAACAGGATCCCGACAGGATCGCGGCGGGCCCTGCGTCGCTGGTCCACGCGCTGGGGCGCGGCGCAAAGCCCAGCACGCGGGGCAGACCCAGCGCGATGCCCGATCCGCCCGTCATAAGCGCCGTGGCAGCGCCCGCAATGGTGTGAAGGTCGTCGTCCCGCACGGCATCCACGATGATCTGGCCCGGCGGCAGCGCTGCAATAGCAATGCGGAGCGCGGAGGCGCCCTGCCACACGGTCGCGGCGGGGATGTGGTGGACGCTCCCGCGGCTTTGCCCTGCCAGCACCCGGCGCAGATCGGCGTCGGTCATGGGGGTGAGCGGGTGATCCTGCATCCCGCTTTCGTTGAGCGGCACGTCCCCCACAAAAAGCGTGCCTTGGTAGACCGAGCGCCCATTTTCCGGGAAGGCCGGGCAGACGAGCACGTGGCGCGCCCCCATCTTGGTGGCGAGCGCCTCTGTCACGGGGCCGATATTGCCGGCGGGGGTGGAATCGAAGGTGGAGCACACTTTGTAAATTATGTGGGCCGCGCCTTGCGCAAGGAGCCAGTCGCAGGCGGCGTTGGCCAGGGCGATGGCCTCCTTTGCGGGGATGGTCCGGCATTTGAGCGACACGACGGCGGCCTCCGCCGTGCTGGGGCCGGTGGGGATGCCTACATATTGTTCTGTCGGCATGCCGCCTTCGGCCAGGGTCAGCGCGATGTCTGAGGCGCCGGTGAAGTCGTCTGCGATGACGCCGATTTTCATCTGTCGGGCTCCTGGGTGGGTCCTTGGTCCAGGCGGTGGATGCCTGGGTGCGTTTCGGGGAAGTAGCGGCGCACGAGCGGGTCGTGGCCGGGAATGATGAGCCCGGGGCGGGAGGCGAGCCGGGCGATGGTGTCAAAGCCCGACATCATGTCCTCAAGATCGACAACGATGGGAAAGGGTTTCCGCGCGTAGGCGTTTTCGTAGTAATGCGCGGCGTCTGAGGCGAGGCACAGCCAGCCCGCGTCGGTCAGGACGCGTACGGCTTGAAGCCCGCGAGAGTGCCCGCCGATGCGGTGGACAGTGACGCCGTCGGCGACCTCGCCATCCCCATCGTGAAAGATCACGCGCCCAGCGTAGAGCCGTTTGACCGCCTCGCAGATATGGTCGGCTGTGAATGGCATGTTGAGCACGTCGTGGCACATGCAGGGGCCTGTGGCGTAGGCCATCTCCGCCGTTTGCAGGTGGAGTGTTGCGTTGGGAAACAGGTGCAGCCCACCCGCGTGATCGTAGTGCAGGTGAGTGACGATGACCTCATCCACCGCCTCTGCGTCGATGCCGAGCGGCGCGAGCGCCTCCCGCGGGTCGCGTGCGATGGGGCGGTCGCGCGCGGCGGCCTCTGCCGCGTCATAGCCCGTATCGACGAGGATGCGGCGCCCGTCCCGTTCCAGCACCCAGATGAAGTAATCCATGGCGTGGGGCTGGTCGTGGTTGTCGTCGAATATAAAGCTGTCGGCGCGCGTGCGCGCGTTTCGGTCGGCGTATTTGACGGCGTAAACGCGCCAGGTCATGGCGCGACCTGCGCGTAGGTGCGGACGTCTTTGTCGAGGATCATGTCGCGCGTGGCAGCGTCGAAGGCCTGGAAATGGGGGCTGTCGAGATGCACCTGAAACGCTGCGGCGTCTGCGTAGAGTTCATAGAGAAACACCTCCCCCGGGCGGGCGGGGTCGGTGCAGACATCGAAGCGATGGCAGAGCGGTTCATCGGCGAGCGAGGTCGCCGCGTTGGCGCGCATCAGCGGTTCGAACGCCGCCGCTGCGCTGGGGTCTATTTTGAATGTCACGACCACCGCGTACATTTCGCGTCTCCCGCATTGCTCTCGGATAATGTATCTGTTAACGTATACATTAACAGCCCGTCAACTCAGGACGCTCATCCATGCCTCGCACTTTCGATATTGCCGTCTTTGATGGGGACGGCATCGGCCCAGAGATCACGACACCGACGCTAGACCTGCTGACCCAACTCACGCAAGGGCGCGGGTACGATTTGGCGTTTGAGACGCTGCCTGCGGGCGCGCAATGCTACGCCGATACCGGTGCGGCGCTGCCAGCGGCCTCGCTCGCGCGGGCGCGGGCGGCGGATGCGATCCTGCTCAGCGCTATGGGGCTGCCCCATATCCGCTACCCCGACGGAACGGAGATCGTGCCGCAGATCGACATCCGGATGGAGCTTGATCTCTATGCCGGGGTGCGCCCGGTGCGCATCGTGCCCGGCCAGCCCAGCCCGCTCAAAGTGGCCGAGACGCAGGCGCTCGACTTCGTGCTGGTGCGCGAAAGTACGGAGGGGCTGTTTTTCACGAAGGGCGCGGGCGAGGTGAGCCATAGCGAAGCGCGGGAGACGATGCGCATCACGCGGGCGGTGAGCGAAAAGCTCTTCACGTTCGCCTTCCGCCTGGCGGCGCAGCGCAAGGCCGCGGGGCGTGGGCCTGGGCGGGTGATGTGTGTGGATAAGGCCAATGTCTTTCGCGCGTTTGCCTATTTCCGCGGGATCTTTGACGAAATCGCCGCCCAGCACCCAGGTATCGCGGCGGATTACGGTTATGTTGACGCCGTGGCGCTGTGGATGGTGGGCCAGCCGGAGCGGTTCGACGTGATGGTCACGGAGAACATGTTTGGCGACATCCTGAGCGACCTTGGGGCGGGCCTCATGGGCGGGCTTGGCCTCGCGCCCAGTGCCGACATTGGGGACAATCATGCCGTGTTCCAGCCCTGCCACGGGACGGCGCCGGATATTGCCGGGCAGGGGCTTGCCAACCCGATGGCGATGATTTTGTCGGGGGCGATGATGCTGGATTGGTTGGGGCAGCTCCACGATCTGCCCGCCGCGATAGAAGACGCCGCGCGTCTGCAGGCCGCCGTTGACCGTGTGATCGCAGACGGCACCGTGTTGACCCGCGATTTGGGCGGCACGGCGGGCACGCAAGACGTGGCCGCCGCGGTGGGCCGCGCGCTGTGACGACGCTCCGGGTGCTGACGGTCGGGGCGGGCTATTTCGCGGCCTTTCACCACGAGGCCTGGCAGCGCCACCCGGAGACCACGCTCGCCGCCGTCGCGGACCCCGATCTTGACCGAGCGCGGGCGGTGGGGTGCGCGGCCTATGCGTCGCTCACCGATGCGCTCGCCGCGGAGCGGTTCGACATCATCGACATCGCGAGCCCCCCGCCCAGCCACAACGCGCTCGTGCGACAAGCACTGGCTGCGGCGCCCCGTGCGGTCATTTGCCAAAAGCCCTTTGCGACCTCGATCGCGGAGGGTGAGGCGCTCGCAGGTTTGGCCGCAGACGTAGGTGTGCCGCTTGTGATCCACGAAAACTTTCGGTTTCAGCCTTGGTATCGCCGCGCGCGCGCTGTGATCGATAGCGGGGCCCTGGGCGATGTGCATCAGGTAACGTTCCGGCTGCGTACGGGGGACGGGCAGGGGCCAGAGGCGTATCTGGCGCGGCAGCCTTATTTCCAGACGATGCCGCGGCTGCTTGTCCATGAGACGGCGGTGCACTGGGTCGATACATTCCGCTATCTGCTGGGGCCCATCCGGTCGGTCTATGCAGATCTGCGCCGCATGAACCCCGTAATCGCGGGGGAGGATGCGGGCCATATCCTGTTTGAGTTTGGCGACGATACACGCGCGCTTTTTGACGGAAACCGTCACCTCGATCACCCCACTGCCAACCCCCGTCTCACCTTTGGCGAGGGGCTCATGGAAGGGACCCGGGGCACGCTGACGCTGTCGGGCGACGGGTCGCTGGCGCTGCGGGGCTTTGGGGCTGCGCGGGCGGAGCGCGTGTTGGAGCCACGGGACTACGCGGGGTTTGCCGGGGATTGCGTCTACGCGCTGCAGTCCCATGTGGTTGACCACCTTGTGCGCGGTGCGGCGCTTGAGAATGAGGCGGGCGATTATCTGGCTGTGCGCTGCGTTGAAGAGGCGATCTATCGTTCCCACGCGGAAGGGCGTAAGATCGCGATGTGAGTGTGTCTGCAACAAACCGCGCCGTGAACGAGCTTCGCGAGCTGATCTTTTCGGCGACCCTGCCGCCTGGCTCTGACCACCTAGAGGCGGAGCTTGCCGCGCGGCTGGGCCTGTCGCGGACGCCCGTGCGGGAGGCGTTGGCGCGGCTTGAGGCGCAGGGGCTGGTTCAGATCCGGCCCCGCCGCGGCGCGCGCATCGTGGGGCTGAGCCCGACGGATATGTCCGAGATCTACGAGGTTCTGACCGCGCTGGAGGCCACCGCAGCCGCAGCCGCCGCGCGCAGGGGGCTAAGCGCGGCGGAGCTTGTGCCCATGGCGCAGGCCATCGAGGCGATGGAGGATGCGCTGGGCGAGCCCGACCTGGCGCGCTGGGCTGTGGCCGACGATCAGTTTCACCACGCGCTGGTCGCGGCCTCTGGCAATTCGCGGCTGGTGGAGGCGGCGGGTCTTTATGCCGATCAGGTGCGGCGGGCGCGGATGATGACGCTGCGCTTGCGCCCATTGCCCCAGAAATCCAACGAAGATCACCGCGCGGTCTTTGCCGCGATCCGCGCAGGCGATGAGGCAACAGCATTTTCTGTGCATAAAGCGCATCGGGAGCGCGCGCGGGCCTTGCTCACCGAGCTTTTGGCGGAGTACCAGTTCCCCTGGCTATGACCCATGATTTGACCGACCTTCACACGATTGCGCGCACCGTTTTTGACGCGGGCGTTGCCGCGGCTGACCCCTATCAAGCGGTGGCGCAGGCTTTGGCGGCGGCGCCTGTCGCGGATGGGACGCCGCTCGTTGCTGTGGGCAAAGCGGCGATGCGCATGGCGGCTGCGGCGCGTGCGCAGTTTGCGCCTGGCCCCACGATCATTGTGACCAACCCCGAAAACGCCCGTGATGTAGACGGGGCAGAGGTGTTCGCCGCCGATCACCCGGTGCCCAATGCCATCGGTCTCGACGCTGGGCTCGCGGTGGAGCGGCTTTTGCAGGCAGCAAACCGTGAGGTGCTGGTGCTTGTGTCCGGGGGCGGCTCCGCGCTTTTGCCCGCGCCTGCGGACGGGCTGACGCTGTCTGACAAGATTGCGGTGAATGAGCTTTTGCTCGCGTCTGGTGCTGACATTGTGGACATGAACCTGGTGCGCCAGGCGCTGTCGCGGCTCAAGGGCGGCGGGATGCTGCGCGCCGCGGCGCCCGCGCGGGTGCGGGCGCTGATCCTGTCAGATGTGGTGGGTGATGACCTGCGCGCCATTGCGTCGGGCCCAACCGTGGCGCCGCTGGGCACACGGGCCGAGGCCCGCGCGGTGTTGGAGCGGTATGGGCTTTTGGGCCGTGTGCCGGCTGCGGTTCATGACGTACTGGCGGAAGAGCCCGCGCAGGTAGATGTGCCAGAGGCGGAGAACACGCTGATCGGGTCAAACGCGATCTCTGTCATGGCGATGGCGTCTGCGGCGCGGGATGCGGGTCTGCCAGTGCATTTACATTCCCCCGCGCTCACGGGCGATGTGGAAGACGCTGCGCGGCGCGTGGCGGCGAGCACGGATGCGGGTATCCACCTGTTTGGGGGGGAGACGACGGTCCAGCTCAAAGGCGACGGCAAGGGCGGGCGCAACCAGGAGCTTGCGCTGCGCGTGGCGCTGTATCTTGAGCGCGAGCGGGGGGCGTGGGTCTACCTGCAAGGCGGCACCGATGGGCGCGACGGGCCCACGGATGCGGCGGGCGGCGTTATGGATACAGAGCGGATGCAGACCATGCGCCGCAAGGTCGATGTGAACGCGCTTTTGGCGAATAATGATGCCTATGCGGCGCTCAAGGCTGGGAATGGGCTGCTGATGACCGGGGCGACCGGGACGAATGTGGCTGATTTGGGTGTTTTGATCCGGGTTTAAAGGTCTTGGGCACCCGTCCGAACTGGAATGCTAGAGTGCCGTTCCGCGGGGTGGCGCTCGCGCCGCCCCGGGGGGGCGGAACGGCGCGGCCCGACGTTGCCGTCGGGCAAGTTCTTCGCTGCTAAGCAGGTGCTTATGGTGTTTGCGCCGGGTGCGTGGGTCCTAGTCGACGACCAAGCCCGATGGCACCGTGTCAGGCCGACCTAGCGGGCGGTCATCGGCTGTGGCGCCGGTGAGGGCGTGTAGAAACGCCTCAAGATCATCCAGATCGGCATCGCTCAGCGCGATCCCTTTCAGGTCAAGCTTTTCCTTCTGCCGGGCCATTTCCCGCGTATCGGACTGGATGACAAAGTCGATCGCGGCAAGCCAGGGCGCGTCGGGCAGCGCGGCCATGTCACGGGTCCAGGCCGCCCGCGCGGCGACGGGGTCGCGGTGGTGATCGAGCATGCCGCGCAGCGTGGGGTAGGCGCCGTTGTGGCCGTAGGGCGCGGTCAGCGCGACATTGCGCAGCGATGGGGTGCGGAAGCGGTAGGCGTCCTCGAGCCGGTCGGTTTCCCCCATGCGCCCCACATCGCGGGGCATCGGGTCAAAGCGGCGCGTGCGGCCGGGGCCGTAGGCGGGCAGGCCCAAAGCGTGAAACTCCTGATCGGTAAAGAGCGGCCCGGAGTGGCACCCCGCGCAGCCAGCTTTTCCAAAGAAAAGCTGACGGCCCCGATCGGCCGCTATTGGCAGGGGCGTGCCGTCGCGCAGGAAGGCGTCGTAGGGGCTGTCATAGCTTTGCCATTCGCGCCCGATGAAGGCGCCGAGCGCGTTGGCGATCTCCACGATTGTGACGTCTTCTGCGGTGTCGACATGGTCGAAGGCGGCAACGAACATCTCGCCATATTCGGGGATCACCCGCACGCGTTTGGCGATGATGGGCCAGGCGGCGTCGATGCGGTCGTGGACGGCGCCTGCAACCTCATTTTCCTTGGGGTTTCCGGCCATTTCGAACTGCGCGGTGAGCGGCAGCACGGCTTGTGCGGCGATGATGTTGTCCAGCCCTTGGGGCAGCCATTCCTCCGCTGGGGAGTTGAAGCCGTTGCCGTAGATGTCGTCGATGGAGAGCCGCCCGTCATGGAACAGCACGCGCACGGATGTGTGGCCCAGGTTCCAGAGCGTGGGTGCGGAGCGCGGGATTCGCTTGCGGATGCGGTCATCGCCCACGCCCGCGACACGGTCGGGGCCGAGCCCTGTGCCGCCCTCGCCGATCCCCAGGCTCAGGCCATCGCCGCCGGCCATGGTGTGGTGGTGGCACGTCCCGCAGGAGATATTCATGTTCCCGCTCAGGATCTTGTCGTAGAAGAGCAGCTGACCAATCCGCGCTTGATCTTCGTCGAAGGGGAGAAAATCATCCGCGCTGATGAGCTGGGAGTCGACGGCGAGCGCCGGGCTCCCCACGAGGGAGAGAATGAGAACATGCGCAAGCTTTTGATGGCGCTGGCGTTCGTGGCGAGCCCGGCTACGGCTGAGATCGAAGAGGCGCGCGACCTGATGGAAGAGGGCCGTTTTCAGGAGGCTTATGACGCCTTTTGGCCCGCGGCACGGTCCGGCAACGCGGACGCCGAAGAGCTTATCGGTGTCATGTATGCGCTTGGGCTTGGCGTCGAGCAGGACTATGTTCGCGCGTTCGAATGGTACCTGCGGTCCGCCATGAAAGGCCATCCGGGCGCACAGTCCGGTGTCGGCTGGTATTATGAGGTCGGGCTCGGCATGCCCGCGCCGGACCTCACGCGCGCGTATATGTGGTACGTCCTGAGCGCCATTGGCGGCGACCCGGATGCCGCGATTTCCATGGAGGAGGTGGTCAAAAAGATGACGCAAGAGCAGATTGATCACGCCCATGTCCTTATCGATGATTACCGCGTCTGGATGTATCCCTTCCGGTGAGAGTACAGAGCTTTACGCCCTGATCAAGAGCCCGACACACGCAGGAGGTTCCGCGCCGCGGATGCAGAAACGACAAGCCCCCAAGGACCTGAGCCTGAAATGGCTCGAGATCTTTCAGATCTGTGCTCGCCACGGCGCGTTGCAGGACGCGGCCAAGGAGGCGGGGCTGTCGATCAGCACTGTGTCCCACCATCTTCGGAGCCTTGAGGCCCATCTGGGGGTGGAGCTGTTCGACCATGCCCGGCGGCCCATGGTTCTAACGCCAAAGGGGCGCGTGTTTTTGCGCAACATCGACGGCGCGCTGATCGCCATCCGCAAGGCTAAGGCGGAGGCCTCCGCCGGGGATATCGCGACGGCGAGCTATTTGCGCATTGGCGTGGTTGAGGATTTCGACAGCGACATCACGCCGGAGCTTGCGGTGTATTTGGCCGGTCAGATGCCCAGCTGTGATTTTCTCTATGTGACCGACACCAGTCTTGCGCTCTTTGACAAGCTGCGCAACCGGGCGCTTGACCTGGCGATCTCCACCGAGCCTGCGGAAAAGCTCGGGGATTTGGCCGACCGGCCGCTGATCAAGGACCCATTCATCGTCGTGCTGCCCGCGGGTTTTGAGGGCTCTGTGGCCGATGTGGTGGAGGGGCGCAGCGCGCTGCCATTTTTGCAGTTTTCCGACAACCTCATCATCGCGCGCCAGATCGAGGCGCAGTTGAGACGCCTGGGGCTCCTCGCGCCGCGGCAGTTTTCGTGTTCGAGCAATCAGACTCTGATGGCCATGGTCGCCGCGGGCGCAGGCTGGACGATCACGACACCGCTCCTTTACGCGCGTGGGCTGCGGTTTCACGACAAGCTCGCCATGCACCCGTTTCCGGGCAAAAGCTTTGCGCGGACGTTGCTGATTTTGGCCACGCCCGACTGCTCCCGCTCGGTGATTGATGTGGTCGACACCAAGATGCAGGCGCTCTTGTCGCAGCATGTGATCGACCCGCTGACGGCCCGGGCGCCTTGGCTGGCTGACAGTCTCACTTTGATCCGCTGATCGCTATAGGATGGTAAATCGGCGGCGGATGTCGGCGTCCTGGTCGGGTGTGAGGTATTCGGGCCGGTGGGAGGCGAGAATGTCGCGCGCGCGGGTTTTTGCACGGCTCCACGCGTCTTCTGCGCCGAGCGCGGCCCAGGTGCGGGGTTCGTTGCGGTCAGCCAGTTTGGGGTAGAAATAGTCCCGCTCCATCGCGGCATAGGTGTGCTGCCCGCCAAGGAAGTGACCCTCGCCCAGAACGGCCTCGCAGATGGCGTCAAAGCCCAGGTTTTCGTCGCTGACTTCGATGCCCCTGAGCGCGCGGTAGGTGTTGGAGTGCATTTCGTCATCGAGCACGAAGCCTTCGAAACTGGCGCCCAGCAGCGAGGCGGTCATGCCGGAGCTCTCATAGATCAAGTTCCCGCCCGCCAGCGCGGCGGAGATCGAGGTGATCCCCTTTTCCATCCCGTATTGCGCATCAATGGCTTTGGCGTCGGTCATGGAGGCCGCAACCCCGGAGGGCAGGCCGAGCCAATTCGACAGCTGCGCGGAGGCCGCGTTGAGCACGGCTGTTTCCCCGCTGCCCCCTGAAAACGCGCCAGTGCGCAGGTCAATCACCAGTGGCCAGTTCGAAAAGATCATCGGAAAACCGGGCTGGATCGCGTGGACCATCACGAGGCTCGCGAGTGTTTCCGCGAGCGACTGCGCCAGGAATCCGGCCAGTGTCGCGGGTGCCGTCGCGCCCGCCTGGGCCGCAGTGATACACGACATCGGGATGTTGTAGCGGACGCATTCATAGACCACGTCCACCGCGTCCTCCCCAAACCGGAGGGGGGAGATGACGGGGCTGATATGGGTTTTCATGAACGGGCGCTTGGAAAACGCGCCCGCGCCGCCCGCGGCGATGTCCAGCATCTCCATAATCGGGGGGATGTGTTCGGCGAGCGTGAAGGACGTTGCCGTGGGTTTGGTCGTGTTTTTGAGCAGCGCGTAGGCCGTGTTGATGTCGAGATCGTGGTTGTCAGGCACATCGGTCGCCACGCAGCAGCGGGTGAACCAGCTCACATTCGTCAGTGTGTCTTGGAGCCGGGTGAAGTCGTGCAGGTCCGCGAGGGTTGAGGGGCGGTAGAGCCCTGTGTCGAGGTCGAGCGTCTGGACCGCCGCGCCGCCAGTGCCGAAATGCACCCGGTTCCCGCCGACCTCGATCGAGCGCGCGTCGTCGCGGCCATGCAGGGTGAATGTCTTTGCCGCCTGATCTATCGCGGTCTCAATCAGGGTTGGAGGCATGAGCACCCGATCCTGCGGCCCGTCCTTGGCCCCCACGGCAAGCAGGTCGCGACGCAGACGCTCCGGCACTTCGCCCATGCCGAGCACGTCGAGCAGTTTGAGGGCTGTCGCGTAGATCTCCTCCAGCTCCCGCTCGGTGAGCGGTTTGTAGGTCCCGCCGATCTGGCCCGGAGGGCAGGGGTTCACGGCGGGTGGTGCGGCCCGTTGATTAAGCCGCGCGCGGCGTCCGCTACGCTGCGATGTCCCCCGTGCCATGGCGTCCTCCTCTTGCTGGTGTCTGTGAAGTGGTGCGGCGAAGGCTGTGCCCAAACAACAGTTTTGGCAATGATGCGACATTCTCAAAATTTGTTTTCTAAATTCGCGGAACGGCGTTTCACCGTTGCCTCGTCCGGCCACGCCAGCCAACGTCGCGCGAAACACGCGGGGGAGTTGGACCCATGAAATCAAGAACGAAAGTTGCGGTCATCGGCGGCGGGATCGCGGGGTGTTCCACGCTCTATCACCTCACGCAGGAGGGGTGGAGCGACGTGGTGCTGATCGAGCGGGATGAGCTGACGTCGGGCACCACGTGGCATTCGGCGGCGCAGGTGACGAATTTCGGGATGAACCAGACGATGGTGGGGCTGAAGTCCCACTCCATCGCGCTTTACAAAAAGCTGCGCGACGATCCGGAGTATCCGGTGGGCTATCATCACGGCGATGGCGGGATCCGGCTAGCGAACACCGAGGCGCAGATGCAGGGGTATCGCCACTTTTCCTCCATGGCGCGGGGTATGGGCGTGGAGTTCGAGGTGATCGATGCCGCCGAATGCGCGCGCCGCCACCCGCTGATCTCGACCGAGAACCTCGTCGGGGGCCTTTGGGACGGGGAGGATGGTGATATCGACCCCGCGCAGCTCTGCCAGGCGCTCGCGTTTCATGCGCGCAAGGCCGGGGCGGAGGTGTACCGCCACACGGCAGTGACAGCGCTCACCCAGCATAGCGATGACACGTGGACGGTGGAGACGACGAAAGGCTCCATCGACGCCGATATCGTCGTCAACGCCTGCGGCTACCGCGTGAACGAAGTGGGCGCGATGATGGGGGTCCAGCACCCTGTGGCCTCCATGGAGCACCAGTATTTCGTCACCGAAGACATCCCAGCGATTGCGGAAGCGGGCCACCGGATGCCGCTGCTGCGTTGCCCGATCTCTGACTATTACAGCCGCCAGGAAAAGGGTGGGCTGCTCGTTGGCTTCTACGAGCAGGGCTGCAAAACCTGGGGGATGGACGGGATCAGCCCGGACTTCGCAAATGACCTCTGCCCCGACGACCTCGACCGCGTCATGGACGTGCTCGAAGGTGCGTTCGAGCGGATGCCTGCGCTGATGGAGGTGGGGATCAAGCGGATCGTGAACGGCCCAATCACCTACACCATCGACGGCGCGCCGCTGGTGGGTCCCATCCCCGGCAAGCGCAACGCGTTCTGCATCATCGGCCTGCGCGCGGGCGTGGGGGAGGGCGGCGGCCACGGCTGGCTGCTCGCCCAGCAGATCGTCCATGGGGAGGCGTGTTATGACACCTGGTGCCTCGACCCGCGCCGCTTTACCGGGCACGCGACGGAGGAGCTGACGGCGCTGAAGGCCATCGAGGATTACCAGAACGAGTTCCGCTTCCATTTCCCGCACGAGCATCGCCCTGCGGGGCGCCCTGCAAAGACCACGCCGTTGACCCCAATCCTCGCCGCGGAGGGGGCGGAGTTCACGGTCGTGAACGGGTGGGAGCGGGTGGACTACATTAAGCCCAGCCCAGAATTTCATCCATCGCTCACCTTTGACTTCGATGAAGTGTTTGATGTGGTGGCCGCTGAGGTCGCCCATGTGCAGACCCATGTGGGTCTGTGCGAGGTCAATGGCTTCAACCGGTTCGAGATCACGGGCGCGGACCGCCACAGCTTCCTCGACCGAATGTTTTGCGGGACGGTGACGAAGCGTGCGGGGCGGGTTGGGCTGGGGTACCTTTTGAATCATCACGGGATGGTTAAGGGGGAGGCGACAGTGGCGAACTTGCCAGCCTCTTACCGTGGCCCGGATCGGGTGTGGTACGGGTCCGCGGCGGCCAGCGAGTATCACGATATGGACTGGCTCATGGAGCATCTGCGCGACGATGAAGATGTGCAGATCCGCAGCCTTACGAATGATCAGACGATCCTCGTGCTCGCAGGGCCTAAGGCGCGCGATGTGCTGAGCGCCAGCGCGCGGGGGGATTGGTCACGAGACGCGTTTCCGTGGCTGTCCGTCCGCGAGTGCTACATCGGGTTCGCGCCCGCGACGGTCATGGGCGTGAGCTTTTCGGGGGAGCTGGCCTATGAAATCCACGTGCCCAACGCGTCGCTATACGCTGCGTATCTGGCGCTGCGCAAAGCGGGGGAAGCGTATGACCTCAAGCTCTTTGGCGCACGGGCGGTGGAGTCGATGCGGATGGAGAAAGGGTTTTTGCACTGGAAGGCGGATATCATCACCGAGTTTGACCCGTTTGAGACGGGGCTCGGGCGGTTTGTGAAGCTGGAGAAGGGTGACTTTGTGGGTAAAGAGGCGCTGGAGGCGCGCTACGCGGAGGGGCCTCGAAAGTGCCTTGTTACGCTCCGCATAGATACGGAGCGCGCGCCCGCCCATGGCGGTGGCTCGCTCATGATAGGCGACCGCGTGGTGGGCACGATCACCTCTGGCGACTGGGGTCACCGGGTTGGGATGAACCTCGCCTATGCGTTTGTGGAGCCGGAGCTTGCTGCGCTAGGCTGTGAGATGCAGCTTGATCTGTGTGGGGAAATGGTGGGCGCGCACGTGATTGAGCCATCGCCTTATGATCCGGATTACAGTCTGGTGCGGGGTTAGACTGGCCTGGAAGGGTCATTTGCGGCTTTGTGGTCGCCCGGTGGGAACCACCGGGCTGCCCCCGTCGGCCCCGTTTTGCCAAAGGCAAACCTTTGGTTTGATGGGCGGGGGCAAATGCCGCCACCCTCGGACGGGGACAGCCCTCATTTCTAAGTGGCCAAGGCTTTTAACCCTTCAGGATCGACGTCCCGGCATAGGTCGCCGCCTCACCCAGCGCTTCCTCGATGCGGATCAGCTGGTTGTACTTCGCCAACCGGTCTGACCGTGCCAGCGAGCCGGTTTTGATCTGCCCGCAATTCGTGGCCACGGCGAGGTCGGCGATCGTGGCATCTTCCGTCTCGCCAGAGCGGTGCGACATCACGCAGGTCATGCGGTTGCGGTGGGCCAGGTCCACGGCGGCGAGCGTCTCTGTCAGGGAGCCGATCTGGTTGACCTTGACCAACAGCGAGTTCGCCGCGCCCTTGGCGATCCCGTCAGCAAGCCGCGCTGGGTTCGTGACAAAGAGGTCGTCGCCCACAAGCTGCACTTTGTCGCCCAGCATCTCCGTCAGGGCGACCCAGCCGTCCCAGTCATCCTCGCCCATGCCATCTTCGATGGAGATGATGGGGTAGTCGGCCACGAGCGCAGCGAGGTAGGCGGCGTTTTCCTCAGAACTCAGCGACAGGCCCTCACCGGCGAGCTCATACTTGCCCGCGCGGTGGTATTCGGTGGCCGCGCAGTCGAGCGCGAGGTGGATGTCAGACCCTGGCGTGTAGCCAGCCTTCGTCACAGCGTTCAAAATGAAATCAAGCGCTTCGCGGGAGGAGCTGATGTTGGGCGCAAAGCCGCCTTCGTCCCCGATGCCGGTGCTCAGACCGGCTGCGGACAGCTCCCCTTTGAGCGTGTGGAAAATTTCGGACCCCATGCGCACAGCCTCGCGGATATTGGCCGCAGAGGTGGGCATGATCATGAATTCCTGGATGTCGATGGGGTTATCGGCGTGCTCACCCCCGTTGAGGATGTTCATCATCGGCACCGGCAAAACGCGGGCCGAGGTACCGCCGACATAGCGGTAGAGCGGCTGCTCGCAGTAGTCGGCTGCGGCTTTCGCCACGGCGAGGCTGACACCCAGGATCGCGTTGGCGCCAAGGCGCCCCTTATTGTCGGTCTCGTCGAGCTCGATCATGGCTGTGTCGATCATGACCTGTTCGGTGGCATCCATGCCCACGATCGCCTCCGCGATCTCGCCATTGACCGACGCCACAGCGTCGAGCACGCCCTTGCCCTTGTAGCGCGCCTTATCCCCGTCGCGCTTTTCGACGGCCTCGTAGGCGCCTGTGGAGGCGCCCGATGGGACGGCTGCACGCCCCATGGAGCCGTCATCCAGCGTCACGTCGACCTCCACCGTGGGGTTTCCGCGGCTGTCGAGGATTTCGCGGGCGTAGATGTCGATGATGCTGCTCATGGGGGAGGCTCCTGTGATCGTCGGGTTTGCGCGGTTCCTAGCAGGGGTGGGCGCGGGATTGAAGCGGGATGTTAGCGCTCACGGTCGCTCTGCGCCCCGCGCAGCCGCGCCTCGCGCCAAAAGACAAAAAGCCCTGTGCCGATCACGAGGGCCGCGCCGAACAGCGCGTGGGGGGGTAGACGCTCCCCAAAGGCGATGCCGCCGATGAGCAGGGCGAAGACGAGGCGGGAATAGCGAAACGGGGCGATGGCCGAAATCTCCGCCATGCGGGAGGCCAGGGTGATGGTGGTGTATCCCAGGATGCCCGATAGGATGCCCGCAGCAAAGAGCGCGCCCTGGCCAGGTGCCACGGGGACCCAAGCCGGGTCAGCGAGGAACAGGATGAGCCCGCCCGGGGCCATGGCAAGGATGCCATAGGTCACGAGCGCCTCGTACGGGGTGTCGTCGGGCATTTTCCGGGTCAGCACGTCGCGCAAGGCCAAAAGGCAGGCCCCGACCGCTGCAAAGATCGCGCCGAGCTCAATCCGTTCGCCCCAAGGCTCCAATATGATCAGCACACCCAGGAGCCCGATGCCAATGGCGCCAAGTCGCCAAGGGCCCACGCGTTCGCCCAGCAGCCAGGCGGCGGTGAGCGCAGCCACGAGGGGGGAGACCTGCATAATCGCAGAGACGAGGGATAAAGAGGCCAGCGCAAACGCAGAGACGATGGCCGTGGCCGCAAACATATCGGCCGCCAAGCGGGTGAGGAACACCGGCCGCAGGAACCACGGGCCAAAGAGCCGCGCCCCGCGCAGGGTGGCCACCGTCCCCAGGAGTATGCCGCCCGCGAGCCCGAAGATGATCAAGATCTGCCCCCGGGGGACCGTCTGAGTGAGGACCTTGAGAAACGCGTCGGAGACCGCGAAGCAGCCCATGGCGATGATCATCAATACGATACCGCGAAGATTGGCCATGCCGGGTCCATTGGATTGCTGCGTCGATGGGCGGGACTGTTTCTGCGCTGCGCTTGAAAGGCGCCCACCCACCGACCCGCCTACGCTCCGTTCGGAGGGCCGTCTAGGGGGATCGCAGCGGGGCGGTGGCGGCGGATGTCCCGCGCAGCGGGCCACCGCCGCGCATGGAAAAGTTTTGCGAAAACTTTTGGCGCCGTTTGGTGGGGCGGCGCGCTGTCGAGGGCGGCGTGCTAGGTTTGACGCTTTTTCCCGTAGAGTTCGAGCCTGTGGCCGCGCAGTTCGAAACCGAGACGTTCGGCGATTTTGACTTGCAGCGCCTCGATCTCCGGGTCCACGAATTCGATCACTTCGCCGGTGGCGATGTCGATGAGGTGGTCGTGGTGGTCGCGGTCAGCATCCTCGTAGCGGGCGCGCCCGTCGCCGAATTCGAGCTTTTCGAGGATCCCCGCCTCCTCAAACAATTTGACGGTGCGGTAGACGGTGGCGAGCGAAATGCCTGCGTCGACGGCGGAGGCGCGGGCGTAGAGCTCTTCGACGTCGGGGTGGTCGTGGGCGTCTTCCAGCACGGCGGCGATGACGCGGCGGGGGCCGGTCATGCGCAGGCCCTTGGCCTCGCAGCGCGCGATGATGGTGTCAGGCATGGTTTCCCCCAAAGACGGCGATTGGATACTGCCCGCGGCGCTGCTGCTCAAGGGGGGATCGGCCATTGCGTGCCTACAGCGTTGAGTTGACTTGGCCCGTAAACGCGATCAACGACGCCCTATGACACCCAAGACGTCGCTTGATACATTTGGCACCCTGTCGCTCATCGGGATGGCGCTGCTGCTTGCCTTTAACCAAGTGGTGATTGCTGTGGGCGGGGATGGGTGGCAGCCGATCTTTATGGCGGCGCTGCGGTCGATCGGGGCGGCGTGTGTGTTGTGGCTGTGGCTGCGCTGGCGGGGCATCCCGTTGGTCCTGGCACGGGCGCAGTGGGGCACGGTCACGTTGATGGGCCTGATCTTTGCGGTGGAGTTCATTTTGCTCTTCACCGCGCTCGATCTGACGAGCGTCGGGCGCGCCTCAGTCATCTTTTACGCCATGCCGGTCTGGGCGGCGCTCGGGGCGCGGCTGTTCCTGGGGGAGCGGCTGACCTCGCAAAAGCTGCTCGGGCTCGCTTTGGCGTTTGCGGGCATGGCTTGGGCGATCCTTGGGGGCGCGTCGAAGGCTCCTGGTGCGATCCTCGGTGATCTGTGCGCGTTGGGTGCGTCTATGGGGTGGGCGGCGCTTTTGCTTTTTGTGAAGGGAAGCAATATCAAGGCGCTACCGGCGGAAGTTCAACTTTTTTGGCAGGTATTTCTGTCGATCCCGTTGCTTGTCATCGCCGCGGTTCTGTCTGGTCCGCTGGTACGGGAGCTGACGGTCATCTCCTGGGCGGCGCTTGGGTTTCAGGTTTTTGCGGTGGCGTCGTTTGGTTTCTTGTTTTGGTTTTGGCTGATCAAGATCTATCCGGCGACCTCGGTCGCGTCCTTCAGCTTTCTATCGCCGGTGTTTAGCGTCATTCTGGGCGTGCTGCTTTTGGGTGAGGAGGCGGGTGTTGGCCTCATCGGGGCCCTGGTGCTTGTGACGTTGGGCCTGATCCTGACCAATCGCGGCTAGGTGCCGCAAAAGGTTTGGCGCACCTCTTCGTTAGCCGTGGGGGGCGTTGTGAAGCGCGGGTCGCTTGGCGCGGTAAAGGGCGATGTGACGGCGGCCAGAAGGGAGTCGAACGGGGTCCAGTCGTCGTCGACGGCGGAGGCGATGGCCGCCTCAACCATGTGGTTGCGGGGGATGACGATGGGGTTCGTGCGTGCGCACAGCGCGCGGTCCGCACCACGGTCTTGCCAGGCGCTGCGCCAGTCGGGAAATTCTGGGTGCGTGGCGCAGGGGTGTGCGTCAAGATCATCTGCTAGGGTGCTGAAGGATAACGTGAAGTCGGCGTTCTGCTCTGCCGCGATCTTGAGGAATTCCGTGATCAGAGGCACGTCCGCCTCAGTCGGCGCGCTCAAACCCAATTTCGCGCCGAACTCTGCAATCCAGGCCGCTTGATAGGTGCCTGCAAAGCTGTTCACGATCTCCGTGAACGTCTCAATCGCGGCGTCTTGGTTGTCCATCAGCGGCAGGAGCGCGGTGGCGAATTGCGCCATGTTCCAAGCGGCGATGTTGGGTTGATTGGCGTAGGCGTAGCGCCCGCCCTGGTCGATCGAGGAGAAGACTTTTCCAGGGTCGTAGGCATCCATGAACGCGCAGGGGCCGTAGTCGATGGTGTCGCCTGCCACGTGGCAGTTGTCGGTGTTCATGACGCCATGGATAAAGCCCACCCCCATCCACCGCGCGATCAGCTTGGCCTGGGCGGCGACGGCGGCGGCCAAAAGCTCCGCCGGGCCGGTTGCCTCGGGGTAGTGGCGCGCGATGACGTGGTCGGTGAGCGCGGCGAGCGCGGCTGCGTCGCGGCGTGCGGTAAAGACCTGGAAGGTGCCGACGCGGATGTGGGAGCGGGCAACACGCGTGACGACGGCGCCGGGCAGTGGGCGTTCGCGGAGCACGGTTTCGCCGGTGGTTGTGATGGCCAGCGCGCGGGTGGTGGGGATGCCCAATGCATGCACCGCCTCGCTCACCACATATTCGCGCAGCGCGGGACCCACCCAGTTGCGGCCGTCGCCCATGCGCGAAAACGGGGTGGGGCCTGAGCCCTTGAGCTGGATATCCCAGCGCTGGCCGCTTTTACCGATGACCTCCCCCAGGAGGATGGCGCGCCCATCGCCGAGTTGGGGGTTCCAGTTGCCGAACTGATGCCCGGCATAAAGCGCGGCGAGCGGGTCGGCGCCCTGCGGCACAGCGTTGCCGGAAAACACATCGAGCCGCTCAGCGGCGCTCAGGTCGATCCCAAGCTCGCCCGCGAGAGGGGCGTTCCAGGCGCGCAGCTTAGGCGCGCGCACGGGCGTGGCAGGCAGTTTGGCGTAGAACCGGTCTGGCAGGCGGGCGTAGCTGTTGTCGAAGGCAATCATGCGAGCGTCCGCGACATCAGCCCGTAGCGCCCGCGCCGCTGAAAGCCTGAGCGCTCATAGGCGCTGATGGCGGGGGCGTTGTCGTAATCGACCTCAAGCGTAAGCGAGCCCGCGCCGCGGTCGGCCAGGTAGAGCGACAGCGCATGGAGCACATCCCCGGCGAGCCCTTTGCCGCGGACGGCGGGGCGCAGGTAAAATTCGTCCAAGAACGCGTCGAGCCCGCCGAATTCCAGCGACCAGCCGTAGCTGACAAAGGCGTAGCCTGCGGGTGCCATGCGTGGGCCGACCAAAAAGAACTCCCCATGGGGGGAACCGCGCAGGATCGGCATGATCCCGTTCATGCGCTGATCCTCGGTCGTGGGCACCTCCTCCTCAGCGTGGAAGGCGCTCACGAGCGGCAAGAGCTGCGCAAGGTCGACGAGGTCGGCACGGTGAAGCGCGGCGCGCGGCGGCAGGCGGCTGTTCATAGCGCGGCAAGCCGCGTCGTCAGTAGCTCAAAGAAACGCGTGCGGTCCCCGTCGCCGAGGAAGGTCGCGTTGGGTGCGCGGTCGGTGACGTCCCACCAATCGGCCACGGTCATGCCGCGCGTCAGCGGGCTGTCGGTTTCGATTTCGACGTTGACCTCGCGCCCCTGAAATAGCGTGGGGTCGATGAGATGCGCGATGACGCAAGGGTCATGGAGCGGCGCCCCGGCGGAGCCGTATTTGGCCACATCGAAGCGTTCAAAAAAGTCGGTCCAGCCTGCCACCGCATCCCCCACGGGCGTCCCGAGCGCGCGCATGCGGGCGATCCAGTCCGCCGAGGTCAGCATTTTATGCGTGAGGTCGAGCGGCGCCACCGTCAGCTTGATCCCGCTGCCAAAGACGATTTTTGCAGCCTCTGGGTCGACATAGATGTTGAACTCCGCCGCGGGGGTGATGTTGCCCACCTCGAAATAGGCGCCGCCCATCAGCACGATTTCTGCGATACTGGCTGCGATGTCGGGCGCCCGGTCGAGCGCTGTGGCGATGTTGGTGAGCGGCCCCAAGGGGCAAAGCGTCACGCCCGGCACCGTGCGGCAGGTGTCGATGATAAAGTCGACCGCGTGGGCGTCTTCTAGCGGCATCGTGGGCTCCGGCAGGTCGGTACCGTTCAGCCCGGTTTGGCCATGTACATGCTCTGCCGTGACCAGGCTGCGCCCCATGGGGCGGTCGCAGCCCGCATAGACCGCCACATCTGGCCGCCCGGCGAGCTCGCACACCACGCGTGCATTTCGGGCCGTAAGCGCCAGCGGCACGTTGCCTGCCACGGCTGTGATCCCCAAGACCTCAAGTTCGGGCGAGGCGAGCGCCAATAGGATGGCGACGGCGTCGTCCTGGCCCGGGTCTGTGTCGATGATAATCTTCCGCATGGGACACAGGTGGGCGGAAACGGGGGATTTGTCTAGGTCTGCTGGGCCCGCGCGGCGTATGTGCGCAGCATATGCGCGTCATAGAGCGGCATCGCCATGGATTCCGTCCCGATCACCGTGGTGGACGGCGACAGGTAGCGCACGCCGGCAATCGCGGTCTGGCAGCGTTCCCCGACCGCGATCCCGCGGGAGATCGGGCAGATCGAAATCGCGTCTTGCGCCAACAGATCCTCGGTCAGGGGGTCGTAGCGGGACCCGGGCCCTGCGCCTGCGCAGTTTACGACAAAGCCGGTGTCGTAGCTTTGTTCGCCGCCCGCGCGGTCTTCGATGATCACCCGTGCGCCATCGCTGCCGTGCTCTACGGCGCGCACGGCACCGGCGATGACGCGGGTCTTGCCCGCGTTCACCAGACGCATCATGTCGAGGATCGTGTCCCGTGTTCCGCCGCGCAGCCAAAAGCGCAGCTTTGAGGGCACGCGGCGCGCCTCTGCCGGGTCGGTCACGTAGCCTTCGAGCGGGTTTTCGAGGAAATGCGCGCGGAAGCCTGCGCGGATCTCGCGCATTTCGTCACCGCCGCGCTTGGCCATCTCGATCTCCCGCCAGATTTCAGCGAGGAAGCTTTCGGCGGTCCCATGGCCGCGGCTGAGCGTTGGTTTGGTGAACCGCCGGGGCAGGCGCGGGATAAGCGGCGCGGGGACCTCCCCATCGGGGGCGCAGGCGACAAAGCGCAGCGCATCCTCGGTGACGAGGCTTTGGCAGAGCCTGAGCACATCGAGCATGGCCGCATTGCCGCCGATGCAGAAAATCTCCCTCCCGGCGCGGATATGGTCGGCGATGCGGTGTTCGTGGCCAAAGACCGATGGGGCCGCAAACGCCCCGTCATCGCCCGGGATCCGCAAGGTCGACGGGCCGCCCGGCGCGACATCGAGGCTGTCGCAGTCATAGCTCCCCGCCGATGTCATAAGCGTCAGCGTGCCGTCGGTCCCCGTGCGGAGCTGCTGCGCATCCGCGTCAACCGCCTGGACGGTGACACCTGCGGCCGTGAGCCGTGCGATAGCAGCCAGCGCTTGTTCCCGCATGTAGTCGCCGTAGAATTCGCGTGGCGCATTGACGCCGTAGACGTCGCCGCGTTCCACCAAGGGCGCCGCCGCTGATAGCCAGTCAGGCGCACGGCCCCTCATCGTGTCCGCGACCAAGTCCCACCGATCTGAGAGCCAGTGCGCAAAGGCCGGGTCGATATCATCGGCGGGCGAGTTCAGCAGGTAGGCATAACGCCAGGGTGTTTCGTCGCCCTTGGCATAGGCCTGGCCGCGCCCGAACTCGCTAGCGTTGCGCCCGATCAGGATGATGTCTTCCCCCGCGCGGGCTGTGCGCGTGTCCAGAAAGGCGAGCGCGGTGATGCCGTCGCCAACAATGACGTGCCTGCGCGTTGGTGCGGTCATATGTGCTCCCTTCTGGTGGTGAAGCTCTGTTGTAGGGCAGTGCGGGCGGGCGTCCAAGGGGGCAGGTGGCGCGGTCAGCGGGGCCAGATCACCGGGAACCAATCCTCACGGAGCTTTTGGCCCTGGACCATGCCGTGGCCAGGGAAGGGGGGCGAGGTGGGGCCGGGGCGTTCGGTGTAGCGCGCGTCATCGCCCACGAGGCGCAGAGAAAACGCGCGGCGGCGCTGCGCCGTTTCATTCCCGCGCGCACCGTGGAGGATGCCGTAGTTGAACGCCACGGCGTCGCCCGGCTTCATCGCCCATTCTACCACGCGCATCCCTTCGGCATCGGGGTCGGGGACGGGCATGTAGTCGTCCTCGTTCGTGTAAAACGATGTCTCCGCCAGCCATCGGATAGGGAGCACGGGTTTGGGCCAGAGGTGGCTCCCCGCCACGCAGCGCAGGGAGGCATCGGTGACGGGGTCGAGCGGGGACCAAAAGCTGACCGTTTGGCGGCCCTCGACGAAGTAATAGGGCCCGTCGGAATGCCAGGGCGTGGGTTTGGAGGTGCCGGGTTCTTTTACGAGCACATGGTCGTGGAAGAGCTGCACGGTCTCGCTGCCCATGAGCGCAGCGGCGGCCTGTGCGATCTTGGGGTCTTTGGCGACGGTTTCAAACTCCGCGATGCGCTGCCAGTTGCAGTAGTCGTCGAAGAAGCGCCCTGCCTCGTGCGCCTTCAAGTTCTCAGCGGCGTAGGGGCCAGGGTCGGCCATGTTGTGGTCAATGCCTGCGCGGAGCGTGTCGACATGCTCAGCGAAGAGGCCGGGGAAAAGGACCACCCCATCGGTTTGGAAGGTGTCGATCTGGTCTTGCGTGATCATGGCTTCACCTTGTCCTGCGCGCGGAAATCGTTCCAGATCGCGTCCATCTCTTCCAGCGTTGCTGTTTCTGGCGTTTTGCCCTGCCGCGCGAGCTCCGCCTCGATCCCCTCAAACCGGCGGGTGAATTTGGCGTTGGTGCCGCGGAGCGCGATTTCGGCATCGACGCCCAGGTGCCGCCCGATATTGACCATCACGAAGAGCAGGTCGCCGAACTCCTCCTCTACCTCTGTTGCGGTCTTTTGGTCGCGCGCCTCCACCAGTTCGCGCGTTTCTTCGTCCAGCTTTGCCAGCACGTCCTCCACCTCGGTCCAGTCAAAGCCCACCCGCGCGGCGCGCTTCTGGAGCTTGAGCGCGCGCATGAGCGCCGGGAGCCCCTTGGCCACGCCATCGAGCGCGCCCTTTTGCGCTTTCGACGCCCGTTCCTTGGCTTTGATCGCCTCCCAATCCCGGGTCTGCTGTTCGGCGCTCTTGTCCCGGCTTTCATCGCCAAAGATATGCGGGTGGCGGTCGATCATCTTTTGGCCCGCGCGGGTGGCGATGCTGTCGAAGGTAAAACGCCCGGCCTCCGCCGCCATTTGCGCCTGAAACACGACCTGGAAGAGCAGATCGCCGAGTTCATCCTCCAGCTCGTCCCAAGCCTCCCGGTCGATGGCATCGGCGACCTCGTGGGCCTCCTCAATGGAATAGGGTGCGATGGTCGTGGGCGTTTGCACGATATCCCAGGGGCAACCGGTGTCGGGATCGCGCAGCTGGCGCATGATTTCCAGCAAGCGCGGGAGGCCGTCCAACTCGTGAATATCCATTGCCATTGCGCGCCCCCTCTGGTTCCGTGGCCTAAAGGAGATGAGCCCATGCCAATCGTCAACCGCATCGCGGAGTTCGCCGAGGATATGAAGACGTGGCGCAGGCATCTGCACCAGCACCCGGAGCTCGGGTTTGAGTGTCACGAGACCGCCAGCTTCGTGGTGGAGCGGCTCAAGGAGTTCGGGATCACCGACATCCATACCGGCATCGCGACGTCGGGCGTTGTGGCGATCATTGAGGGGCAGGGGGATGGACCCACGATTGGATTGCGCGCCGATATGGATGCGCTCCCCATTGAGGAAGTGTCGGGGGTTGATTGGACGTCAAAAGTACCCGGCAAGATGCATGCCTGCGGCCATGACGGGCACACGACGATGCTGCTGGGCGCAGCGCGATACCTGGCAGAGACGCGGAATTTCGCCGGTCGCGTGGCGCTGATTTTTCAGCCAGCTGAAGAGGGCGGCGGGGGCGGCGAGGTCATGGTCCAAGAGGGCATGATGGACCGCTTCGGCATCGACGAGGTCTATGGCATCCACAACGCGCCGAATTTCGAAGAAGGCGGGCTGTTCTGCGCACCCGGCCCGGTGATGGCCGCCGTGGACACGTTCCATATCGACATCCAGGGGCAGGGCGGCCACGGCGCGATGCCCCATGACACTCGCGACCCGGTGGTCGCTGCGGTCGGCATGGCCTCTGCCATCCAGACCATCGTCAGCCGCAATCACGAGGCGATCCATGACCTCGTTGTCTCTGTGACGCAGATCCACACCGGCACCGCCGACAATATCATCCCGGACACGGCGTATCTGAATGGCACCGTGCGCACCTTCGACAAGGATGTGCAGGCCATGGTGATGAAGCGGCTTCAGACCATCGTGGACGGCCACGCCGCCGCCTACGAGGTGGACGCGACGCTGCGATACGAGCTGGGCTACCCGGCTACGATCAACGAGCCGGGCAAAGCGGCCTTTGCAACGGAGGTTGCGCGCGACGTAGCCGCCACCGTCGATCCCGCTGTGGACCGCCAAATGGGGGCGGAGGATTTCAGCTACATGCTCGAGGCGCGCCCGGGCGCGTACCTGTTCCTCGGGCAGGGGGACGGGCCGGTCTGCCACCACCCGGCCTATGATTTCAACGATGCGGTCGCGCCTGTTGGTGCGTCGTTCTTTGCCCGCTTGGTTGAGCGGGCTGCACCGCTCGGGCCGTCCTCCTGAGCGCGGCCCACCCCGCTGCAAAACGCTTGCGTTTTGTCAGCTCCACCCCGACGCACAGGAGGACTGCGGCATGAACGATCTCGCTCAAATGGACATGGCTCATGCTCTGCGGCCATGGCAGTTCACGGGCGCGGACGTCCCGCCCGTGGTCGTCGATCGCGGCAAGGGCTGCGAGATCTGGGATATCCACGGCAACAAGTACCTTGATGCGGTCGGTGGGCTCTGGTGCACCAACATCGGTCTTGGACGTCGGGAAATGGCGGACGCGATTGCGGAGCAGGCCGAAAAGCTCGCGTTTTCGTCGACCTTTGGCGACATGTCGAACGCTCCGGGGGCGGCCCTGTCGGCGCGGCTGGCGCATCTCGCGCCCACGGGCCTCACCCATGTCCATTTCACCACCGGCGGCTCGACGGCCATCGACAGCGCCTACCGCATGGCCTGTTTCGTCCAAGCCGCCCGGGGTCACACAGACCGCGTCCACATGATCGCGCGGGAGCACGCCTATCACGGCGCCACCCATATCAGCATGTCGCTCGGCAACCGCGACGGCGACCGCGCGCCTGAGTTTCGGTACGAGGCGGATACGATCCACCATATCTCCGCCCCCGACACGCTGCGTGGCGGCGCGACGGTGGAAAGCTGCGTGGCGGAGCTTGAGGCCAAGATTGCGGAGATCGGCGCGGAAAAAATCGCCGCGTTCTTTGCCGAACCGATCCAAGCCTCCGGCGGGGTCATCATGCCGCCCGAGGGCTACCTGAAAGCCATGGCCGCCACCTGCCGCAAACACGGGATCCTCGTCGTCACGGACGAGGTCGTCACCGCCTTTGGCCGCCTGGGCCATATGTTCGCCAGCGACGACCGCTACGACGTGGTCCCCGACATCCTGTGCTGCGCCAAGGGGCTATCATCGGGCTACCAGCCTATCGGCGCCATGCTGTTCAGCGAAGAGATATGGGAGACGCTGACGGCGGAGCCACGCTGGTACACGTCAGGCTTTACCTACTCTGGGCACCCTGTGGCCTGCGCCGCGGCGCTCAAGAACATCGAAATCATCGAACGCGAAGGGCTCTGTGCCCGCGCGCTGGGTATTGGCGCGCTGTTTCAGGAGGGGCTCGCAACGCTCCGCGACCTGCCGCTGGTCGGCGACGTGCGGGGCGAGGCGCTGATTGGGTGCGTGGAAAATGTGGCTGACAAAGAGACGCTCGAACTCTTACCCGACGAACTCGATATCGGGCGGCTCGTGTCGGATGCAGCGCAAAAACGCGGTCTTCTGGTGCGTCCGCTCGGCCACCTGAACGTCATGTCACCGGCGCTGACGATCAGCGAGGCGGAGGTTGCGTTCACAGTGGAAACCCTCGCGCTGGCGATCCGGGAGGTCGCAGATAACCTGACACGCAATGGGGTGAGGATCAGCTAATGGCACTTTCGGATGCAGATCGGGAGGTCGATGACGCCTTTACCCGCCGCGACCTGCGCGGGCTCGCGTTCGAAAACGCTTTCGGTGGCGCGCTGTCATTTATGCGGCGCAAATACACCAAGGACCTGACCGGCGTGGACCTGGCCATCACTGGCGTGCCCTTTGATCAGGCCGTGACGAACCGGCCCGGCACGCGGCTCGGGCCCCGGGCGATCCGGGAGGCGTCTACGCTCCAACCCTGCGACCCGCCGTACGGTTGGGACATCGACCCGCTCAGCGACTACACGCTGATCGACTACGGCGATTTGGCGTTTGATTACGCAAAGATACAGGATTTCCCTAAAGCACTTCAGTCCCATATCGCGACGATCCTCGCCGCCGATGTCGGCACGCTGACCTTTGGCGGCGACCACTACATCACCTACCCGATCCTCAAAGCCTATGCGGAGAAGTTTGGCCCGATCTCGCTCCTCCAGTTTGACGCCCATACCGACACCTGGCCCGACGATGACGAAAGCCGCATCGACCACGGCACAATGTTCTATAAGGCGGTGAAGGCGGGGATCATCGATGTTGACCATTCCGTCCAGGTGGGCATTCGCACGGTGGTCGACGACACGCTCGGGGTGCCCATCATCGGCGCGCCGGAGGTTCATGATGATTGGCGGGCCGCAGTCGCGAAAATCCAAGCGATTCTCGGGGATAAGCCTGTATACCTCACCTATGACATCGACAGTCTCGACCCGGCTTTCGCTCCGGGAACGGGCACGCCCGTCTCGGGCGGTCTGACCTCGGCCCAAGCGCTCGCTATGCTGCGCGCATTGCGGGGGATCAATATGGTGGGCGGCGACGTGGTTGAGGTCTCCCCTCCTTTCGACGTGGGCAACTGCACCGGTATCGCGGCCTCGCAAGTGGCGATGGAGCTTTGCTGTCTCTATTGCTGGAACAAGCGCACACGGGCGCAGACATGAGCGCCACGCCCCCCCTTTCTTTCGTCCAAAAATACTTATCGCGCGACGCGCGCCACGATCACCACGTCTGAGGAGACGCGCATGCCCAGCCAACCCACCAGCGGCAACGACCTGGCCCGGTTTTCCGGCCTGCAAACCTTTATGCGCTTGCCCGCATGCGAGACCGCAAAGGGGCTCGATGTGGCATTCGTCGGCATCCCCATCGATATCGGCACCTCTTGGCGCTCTGGCACCCGGTTCGGGCCCAAACAACTGCGCCAGGAAAGCGCGATGATCCGGCCCTACAACATCCAAACCGGGGCGGCGCCGTTTGATGGGTTGGAGATGGGTGACCTAGGCGATATTCCCATCAACACCTTCTCGCTGAGCGACACTATTCGCATCATTACAGAGTATTACGATCAGGTCCTCACCCATGACGTGATCCCTGTGGGCCTTGGCGGGGACCACACGCTAACGCTGCCGATCTTGCGCGCCATCGCTAAAAAACACGGGCCTGTGGCGCTCGTCCATGTGGACGCTCATGCCGATGTGAATGACGAGATGTTTGGCGAACGCGAAACCCACGGGACCGTCTTTCGCCGCGCCTATGAGGAAGGGCTGATTGTCCCTGAAAAAGTCTACCAAGTGGGCCTGCGCGGCACCGGCTACACGGCTGAGGATTTTACGGAGGCGCAAGGCTGGGGCTTTAATATGACCATCGCGCCGGACATCTGGGGGCAGAGCCTCGCGCCGCTGGCCAGCGATATCCGGGCTGCGATTGGCGATCACCCGACCTACATCACCTATGACATCGACAGCCTCGACCCCGCCTTTGCGCCCGGTACTGGGACGCCTGAAATCGGGGGGTTGACGACGTGGCAAGCGATGGAGTTCATTCGCGGTCTGCGTGGTCTCAACGTGGTAGGCTGCGACCTGGTCGAAGTCTCCCCGCCTTATGATCCGTCGGGCAACACGGCGCTTGTGGGGGCGAACCTGGTTTTTGAGCTGTTGTCGATCTTGCCCGGCGTCCCATATCGCTGAGCTATGAAAACCCTCATCATCATCGTGGGCGTCCTGGCTGCGCTGGTCTTGTTGGCCATGGCCTATGTCCGGTTTACCCCTGTGGGTCCGACATCAGGCGTAGGGCGGCCCGCGCCGCAACCCGTTGGCGACTACCCGTCAGAGGGCGGCTTTTACGCTGTGCGCCCGGGCGCGCAATTCGACCAAGGCGCGTTGGAGGCTGCGATCCTCGCTGAACCGCGGGTCACGGACTTTGGGGACGGCGTCTACGCGACGCGCACGGCGGTGTGGGCGTTTCCAGATATAGTTCACGTCTGGCAGGAGGGCGACACCCTGCACGTGTCGAGCCATCTTGTGTATGGTCGACGCGACTTCGCCATGAACCGCAAGCGCGTCGAAAGCTGGCTCGACGCAGCGCGCATCGATTCAGACGCGTAAGGGCCACTCAGCCGACTGGGCTTAGCTGACGATGCAGCCTTCGCTCAGTTCCCGCCACATGGCGACGTTGAGGCTCATTTGGCACTGCGCAGTGAAGGTGCGCCCGCTGATCGTAAAGCAGGTCACGTCCCCCATCTCAAAACGCTCACCGGTGGAGCCGCGGCACCAGCAATCGAGCGCGGGGTTTGACTCCGCCCCCGCTGCACTGGCCGTAAGTGTGAGGATAAGAAGAATGTGTCGCATGAATGATAGCGTAACACCGACCCGCTCTTGACCAAAGCGACAGCTTAGCGCACCTGAGCAATATGTTGCCCAAGGACACTCTCCAGCAGATCACCCAGCGTTTCGAATACCTGGAGGCCGCCATGGCCACGGGCGAGGGCGATATCGCCAAGCTGGGGAAGGAATATTCCGACCTGCGTCCGGTCGTCGAACAAATCCGCGCCTACGAGCAGGTGGAAGCCGACATCGCCGATGCGGAGGAGATGCTTGCCGATCCTGACATGAAGGAACTGGCAGAGGAGGAACTGCCAAAGCTCCGCGCGCGCCTGCCGGAGTTGGAGCACGCGCTGCGCATCGCGCTTTTGCCCAAGGACGCCGCCGACGCGCGGCCTGCGATGATTGAAATTCGGCCTGGGACGGGCGGGGATGAAGCGTCGCTGTTTGCTGGTGACCTCTTGCGGATGTACCAGCGCTACGCCGAAGCGCAGGGCTGGAAATTCGACATCGTCGAGGAGCAAGCGACGGAGCTTGGCGGCATCAAAGAGGTCGTGGCCCACATCACGGGCGAGGGCGTCTTTGCAAAGTTAAAGTATGAAAGCGGCGTGCACCGCGTGCAGCGGGTGCCCACGACCGAAAGCGGCGGGCGCATCCACACATCCGCCGCGACAGTGGCGGTGCTGCCAGAAGCAGAAGATGTCGATATCCACATCGATGCCCAGGACATCCGCATAGACACGATGCGGGCCTCCGGCGCAGGTGGGCAGCACGTGAACACCACAGACTCCGCCGTGCGGATCACGCATATCCCGTCTGGGATCGTCGTCACGAGTTCCGAGAAATCCCAGCACCGCAACCGCGAGATTGCCATGCAGGTGCTCAAAGCACGGCTCTATGATGCTGAACGCCAGCGCATTGACGGGGAACGCTCTGCGGATCGGAAATCGCAGGTCGGCTCCGGCGATCGGTCCGAGCGCATCCGCACCTATAACTTCCCCCAAGGGCGCATGACCGACCACCGCATCAACCTGACGCTCTATAAGCTCGATGCCATTATTGGTGGCGACCTCACGGAGACGGTCGAGGCGCTCCAAGCGGAGGCGCAAGCGCGGGCCCTCGCGGAGATGGAGGGGTGACACTCGCCGAGGCGTTGAGCCAGGCGCGCGCGGCGCTTTCGCATATCGAGGGCGGGGCGCGGGATGCCAAATGGCTGACCGCCCATGCGCTGGGTGTGCCGCGCGACAGGCTGATGCTCGAGGACACGACCAGGGAGCTCCCCGCGGACACCGTCGCCAGGCTTACGACCCTGGTTGTAAAGCGGGCCAAATATGTGCCGGTGTCCCACCTGATCGGTGAGCGGGAGTTCTATGGCCGTGCCTTTTACGTCACGAGCGATGTGCTCGACCCCCGGCCAGAGACCGAGATTGCGGTGGCCACCGCGCTTGAGGCGCCGTTTTCGACCGTGCTCGACATTGGGGTGGGCTCCGGCGCGATCCTTTTGACGCTGCTTGCGGAACGTCCCGAGGCTACGGGCACGGGCACTGATGTCTCCATCGGGGCGTTGGCGATGGCTGAAAAGAACGCGCGGCGATTGGGCGTGACACGGCGGGCTCATATCACCCGCGCGACTTGGTTCGAGGGGGTGGAGGGGCGATTTGATCTCATCATCTCGAACCCACCCTATATCCCGGACGACGATCACAAGCGCCTCGGGCGCGAAATCCGGCACGAACCGCGCGTGGCGCTCACCGATGGCGGTGATGGGCTGAGCGCCTATCGCGCGATCTTTGCGGGGGCGGCGGCGCATCTGAACCCCGGCGGCCGCGTGATTGTGGAGTTTGGGGCCGGGCAGGGCGCGGACGTGTATGCCATCGCCGCGGCTGCCGGGTGGACGGACCTGCGACTGATTCCCGATCTGGATAGGCGCGACCGCGTCCTGTTGGCCAAAATCCGCGAATTGTCGTGAAAAAGCAGCATGTCAGGGGGCTTTGGACAGATTCTGGGTTGCGAGAACGCCTGCAACGTGCAACCTACACCCACCGCGCGGCTGAGCCCGCTCGCCAGCGCGGTTGCCGCAAAATCAGTGACCCAGATCCGCAGCGCGGTCACGACCTGATCCAACAGCAGGCCAAAGAAGCGACTTAATGAGATCATCAAAATCCCGTTCGCGGTCTAAAAACCGTAACAATAACAACCGGTCGATGGGCAACATCATCAACCGCGTTTTCGATAGCTCCGGGCCCGAGGGCAAGGTGCGCGGCACGCCGCAGCAGATTATCGACAAGTATAGTCAACTGACCCGTGACGCGCAGCTGTCTGGCGACCGTGTCGCGGCTGAGAATTTTCAGCAGCATGCCGAGCATTACACACGCCTTTTGAGCGAAGCGCAAAAGGAGCAAGACGCCCGCCGCGAGGAGCAGGAGCGTCAGAACCGTGAACGCCAGGCGGAACGGGATCGTGACCGTGCCGAGCAGCAGCAGAAAGAGGCTGACGCACCCGCCCCGGCCCCTGCGGCAGCAACGGCGGACCCCGCTCAACAAGATCAGCCCGATGTGATCGAGCCTGAGGGCGACAGCGGTCTCGTGGAAACGCCAGAAAGCGCGCCTAAGCCCAAGCGCAGCCGCACGCGTCGCAAGCCTGCCGCGCAATCGGCCCCGCCAGAGGCGCCAGAAACGCCCGCAGCAGCAGAATAAAGCCTAGGCTTTCAGCGCCCGCGCGAGGGCGCAAAACCGTTCCAAGTCAATCTCCTCCGCCCGGGACGTGGGCGGGATGCCTACGCGGTGCAGCCGGTCTTCGATATCGGGTGCGAGGCCTTTGAGACTGGCGCGGAGCATCTTGCGTCGCTGTCCAAACGCCCGCGCCGTCAGCGCTGACAGGGTGCCCGCATCTGCCGGGTAGCGCGGTTGCGCCAGGGCGGTCACGTGCACCACGGCAGAATGGACTTTGGGCGCCGGTTGGAACGCTTCCGGCGGCAGCGTCATGACGATCTGCGCATCCGCGCGCCACTGCGCCAGGATCGCGAGCCGCCCATAGGCCTTGGAGCCCGGCGCCGCTGTGATCCTTTGCGCGACCTCCTTTTGGAACATGAGCGTCAGGCTTTGCCAAAACGGGGGCCAAGCAGGCGGTGACAGCCAGCGGGTGAAAAGCTCCGTCCCCACATTGTAGGGCAGGTTGGCGACGACGCGGATCGGCGCATTGAGGTGCTGTGTGGCCTCGAGCGTGAGCGCGTCGGTGTTGAGCACCTCAAGCTGGCCCGGATAGGCCTCCGCGATTTCTGCTAACGCGGGCAGGCAGCGCGTGTCTTTTTCGATGGCCACGACGCGGCGCGCGCCTTCGGCCAGGAGCCCCCGGGTGAGCCCCCCGGGCCCCGGCCCGATTTCGAGCACGTCGCACCCGCTGAGATCGCCCGCCTGGCGCGCGATTTTGGCGGTCAGGTTAAGGTCGAGGAGAAAGTTCTGACCCAGCGACTTTTTGGCCGCAAGCCCGTGGGTGGCGATCACCTCCCGCAGGGGAGGCAGGGTGTCGATGCGTGCCATCTATGCCCCCATCTCTTGCGCTAGGCGAAGCGCTGCGATCAGGCTGTCGGGCCGGGCGATTCCCTGGCCTGCGATGTCAAAGGCGGTGCCGTGGTCGGGCGAGGTGCGCACAAAGGGCAGACCTAGGGTAACGTTCACACCGCCGTCGAAGTCGAGCGTCTTGATCGGGATGAGCGCCTGGTCGTGATAGGCGCAGATGGCCACGTCGTAGCCCGCGCGCGCGCGGGCGTGGAACATCGTGTCGGCGGGGTGGGGCCCCGTTACGGCGTAGCCATCGGCCGCCAGACGCGCCACCGCGGCGCGCATCCAATCTAGCTCCTCGCGGCCCATCTTCCCGTCCTCGCCCGCGTGGGGGTTGAGCCCGGCAATGGCAATGCGTGGGGTGGGAAGACCGAAATCCCGGCGCAGCGCGTCATGGGTGATGCGCACTTGGTCGCGCAGTAGCTTTTCGGTCAACGCGGCGGGCACCTCGCTCAGCGGGATGTGGATGGTCGCGGGCACCACGCGCAACTCGGCGCAGGCAAGCATCATGACGACGCTGTCGACGCCTGCGAGCGCGGCCAGGAATTCCGTATGGCCGGGATAGGCGAAGCCCGCGCCGTCCTGAAGCGCAGCTTTGTGGATGGGGGCGGTGCAGACAGCTCGTGCGTCGCCCGCCTGGACGAGGCGCACGGCCTCCTCAATGGCAGCGATGACGCCTGGGGCATTATCCGGATCGGCTGTGCCGCGTTGCGCAGCACCGGCAAAGGGGACGGGCCAGACCGGCATGGCGTCCGGCGCCACTGTCGCGGCCTCCGCTGGCGTTGAAACGGCAGCCCAGGGCAGATCGAGGGGCAGGTGAGCCGGGTCGCCCACCCAGAGAAACGGAACCTCTGCGCGCAGCGTCTCCCACGCGCGCTGGGCGATTTCGGGGCCGATGCCCGCAGGCTCCCCACAGCTGAGCGCTATGGGGCCCGGGGGCCGCGTCATTGAAAGGTCACGACAGCCTGCGCGCGCAGCTCCGCCAGGTAGCTGTCGGCGAGCCCCTCCAGCCGTGCTTGGCGCAGCTGGTTGCGCACCGCTTGCCGGTTCTCACTGGCGTTGAGGCCAGGCAACCGCGCGCAGAGCATGAGCAGCACCCGTGTCTGCCCCCCATCGCGGGTTAGCGCGGTGGAGACCTCCGAGGTGTCGAGCTTGGCAAGTTCGATGGCGATGTCGTCGGGGATGTCGCCAAAGGGCACGGACCCACGCTCCAGCGCGTCCCGCGGCATATCCCGCGCGGCGCCGTAAAGGTCATCGCAGCGATCCAGACGCTCGACGATGCGGTCTACATTCGTCCCCGCGGGCACGTAAAGCGCGGCGTAATCGATGGCCGCCGGGGTGGGGGTGGAGGCTGCGAGTTCCTCAATCGCGCGCATCTGGAAGAGCGCGATAGCGTTGTCGAGCCGCAGGGGCTGGGTCACTTCACCCGGTTCCAGAGACAAAAGCAGGGGTCGCAGAGCGGCTGGAAGGTCGCGCAGGTTGATCCAGTCGAGCCGCCCGGCGCGTTGCCGCGACCCCGATACGGACAGGCGCGAGGCCTCGCCCTGAAACGCGGAGATGGAGCGCAGGCGCGATAGGCGCTCTGCCTCCCGCTGCGAGCGGCGCACCTCATCGGGGAGGTTTGGGCGCGCAGGCAGGATGATCTCGTTCAAAAGCACGCGGGCTGCGCTGGCGCTGTTGGTCTGGGCCAAGGCGCGGTCGACTTCCGCATCGCTGATCTGGGCGCGCTGGTTGAAGCGAGCGCGCACGACCTCCCGCCAGAGCACGCCAGAGCGCACGAAATCGCGCAGCGTGGAGGCGTCCACGCCCGCACTGCGCAAGGTGCTTAGAAACTGCGGCAGGGTCAGGTTCGCGCGGGCGGCAAAGCTGGTCATTTCTTGCGTAAGCTGCGCGTCGGTCAGGGCGATGCCTGCGCGCTGGGCCGCCGCGATTTTCAGGCGATCCTCGATCAGCTGTTCTTGCGCCAGCGCTTGGCCCGCGCCCGGTGCGCGGATAAACGCCAAAAACCGTGCCCGCTGGGTGATTTCGTAGCGGGTGACAGCCGCGGCATCGACGCTGATGACGGCGCTATACTGCGACTGCGCCAGCACCGCGCCCGGCGCCATAAGGGTAAGGAGAAGGGTCAGGAGAATGCGCATGCCGGCACCTGTTGCTCGATTTTTGTTACCTGCACGAGGCGTTTATCTGTCTTCCGCTCGCAGACGACGTTCCAAACCCGCGCAGTCGGACGGTGATTGAGACGTCCGTGCTTGAGGCGACATTAGCCGACGCTGCGAAGTTGCGCGAGACGGAAAGTCCGAACTCCACGCACTGATTAAGATAGGTTAGCCCGAGCTCGGCGCTGGTGACAAAGTTGGCGTCGAAATCGTAGCGCAGCCCGCCGCTGCCCCCGACCTGGTCGTTGAACTGGTAGGAGGCATCGAGCGCCATCTCTTCTGCGGGGACAGTGCGCCCGGCTTGGGCGTCTGCGGCGAGAAAGGCATAGCCGCCCAAAAGTGCGAGCCGGTCGCTCGTGTAGCCTAGGCTAAATTCGCTCTTTGAGACGTGGAAATCGGTGTCGAGCGACAGCCGCCCAATCAGGTCCACAGGCCCCGCGTCGAGGTTGCCGGAGACAAGCCAGCTCGACACGTCGCTGCTCAGCCCCGAGGCGGTCGAAAACGCGTTCGCGCCGGACAGGCGTTCGATGCGCCCAAAGCTCAGCGATCCGTCCCAGCCATCGGGGTTGATGCGCGTCCAGGAGAGCGCGAGTTCCACCCGCGTGCCTTCCTCGTAAAAGCCGGAACCTGGCGCGCGGTTGAGCGAAAACAGGTTGCCCTCGTCGATTTCCACGCGGGTGCTGTCCTCGTTGGGGATATCGGCATCGGTGGCGTCGGAATGGGACAGTTGCAGGCGCGGTTCGATGATGTCGCGGCTGCCATTGGCGTTGCGGCGCTCAAAGGGCCAGCGCAGGCCTAGGGCCGCGCCCCCGCGCAGCCGCGTCTCCGTACTGTCGCGCGCATCATCATCGGCGAGGAAAAACACGTCCCCGCCAAACTCCGCCTTGGCCTCTGCGATGATCCCGGCGCCGATGGCGGCGCTGCGGGCCCAGTCAAACCCGCCGCTCAAACGGACGGAATCTAGCCCGTCGCCGATCCCGTCGAGGTCGGCATCGCTGCCGTCCGAGGACCTGCGGTAGTATGCGTGGGTGTCGATCTGCGCGAGCCCGTGGCGCCCGAGGCGCACCGCGTGCCCGCCGTAGAAATGCAGTGCGGGAAAGACATCCGTGTCCTCCCCCGTGCGCAGGCTTTCGATGTACAGGAGTTCTGCCTGGGTCACCGTCTGCGCTGTTGCGCGGCTGACGGCCACGCTGTTTTCACGGCGGTCAGTGTCGGAATAGCTGTAGTCGGACAGGTAAGATTTGTCTGATGCCGCCTCGATCGCAAAGGTCAGGTCATAGCCCAGCGGCAGCTCTTGCGTGCCCTCGGCGATCAGGCCCCACCGAAAGCCATCGGTACGGATCGCGTCGTCTGAGAGGTACAGCGATGTCTCTAGCTCCGCCCCGGGCCACAGGTGGCGGTAGCGGGTTTCAAGCGTGCGGGTCTTGTTCGTGAGGTAGGGGGTCAGCAACAGATCGCGGTTGTCCCCCAGCACGATGAAGTAGGGCAGTTTGGCCCCCCAACCGAGCAGCGTGGAGCTTTCAAGCCGTGGCGTCAGCACACCAGTCGCACGGTCCAGCGTGGGGTCTGGCAGCCGCAACCGCGGGAAGTAGAGGATCGGCACGTCAAGGACGCGAAATTGGGCGTCCTCAAAATACAGCTGGCGCTCGATCTCGTCATGGACAAGCCGCCGCGCACGGATTTGCCAAAGCGGCGCGCGCCCGCTGTCGCAGACCTGGCAGGAGGTCGCGGCGATCTTGTGCCCTTCGAGGTAGATTCCGGTGCGGCGGTTGATTTCCACCGCGGCGATTTGCAACTGGGCGTCGAGCACGGCGCGCGCGCTGCGCAATACCGCGTCCTGGAAATTGTCAGAGATTTCGGCTTGGGCGGCCAAGATCACCGTGCCCGCCCCGTCGCGCAGCGTGATTGGGCCGGTGATGGTCAGGCGATCGTTCTCACCATCGTAACGGACCTCCTGCGCGGTGATGCGTGTTTGGTCGAGCAGGATTTCAACACTGCCGCGGGCCAGCAGAGTGCGGTTTTCTAAGATCTCGACGCTGTCGGCGATGAGCGTCGCGGCAGGCGCGAGCGTCTCCTGCGCGGCAGCCGCGAGCGCGCAAAGGCACGCGATCAGAGCGGCGGCTGTTTTGATCACCCAGGCGCGCATCACCCGTCCTCCAAGTGTAGCAGCAGCCCGAGCGCGAGGCCGATCCCCGCAAGGGGCGGCGCCCAAGCCGCGAGCCAGATGGGCATCTGCCCGTTCTCACCGAGGATCTGCGCGAAATTGCGCAAGAAATAGAGCCCAAACGCCACCATGATCGCCGAGAGGACGCGAAGGCTCGTGCGGCTTGCGCGGGTGTGGCGCATCGTAAAGCTTGCACCGATGAGCACCATCGCTAGCCCAAAGACCGGCGTGGCGAGCTCGGTGTGGAACCACACCAGGTGGCGGCGCGCTGAGAACCCGGCGCGTTCGAGTTGGGCGATAAAGGCCGGTAGGCTCCAGATCGGGATCACTGACGGGGTCCCAAAGCTGTCGCGAATGCCCTCGCGCGTCAGGTCGGTGGCCAGCGACAGTTGCTCATGAAACCGGGCTGCGCGTTCGGGGTTGGCGGTTCCGCTCAGCGGCCAGACCTTTGCGTTTTCGATCTGCCAGGCGGTGCCGGCGAGCGTGGCGCGCTCTGCCTCGATCCGCTGCGTGGGCGTGCCGCCTTGGGTAAAGGTGACAAAGGTAACATCGCGCAGCGTCGTCCCGTCGAGGTTTGAACTGAGCGCCCGGATAACTGTCTGCGTGTCGCCCGTGCCTTGGCGCAGCCAGAGACCCTGAGCGCTGATCGACAGGATCGACGCGCGGTCGCCGCGCAGAGCGTTTGAGCGGAGGTCATATTCCTTGGATGTCGCGGCGACCAAGGGGTTGATCACGGCCACCGTCAGCACACCCAGCAGCAGCGCCACAAGGCACGGCGCCAAAAGCGACCGGATCGCAGAGCGCCCCGCCGCCCGTGCCACCACAAGCTCAGAACTGCGCGCGACGGCCAGAAACATCGACAAGGTCGCGATGACCATGATGATCGGCAAGATCCGGTAAAGTGCCTCTGGCGCTGACAAAAGCGTCAACTGAAACACAGCGCCGAGGCTGGTATCGGCCCCGCCAAAACGCCGCACGTTTTCCGTAAAGTCAAAGAGCAGCGCGAGGCCCAAGAATATGCTGAAGATCGACAGGTAGGACATAAAGAACCGTCGACCGAAGTAGAGATGCAGCGTCATGCCTGTGCGCCCCCGGAATCGAGCGCTGCGGGCACCCGTCGATTGCGGTCCGCGCGGGCCAAACCGACCCAAGCCATGGCCAAGCCCAAAATCGGTGTTCCGTAGGCCCAGGGCCAGTTGCGCGGGTCGTCGAGAATGGCGTCTGAGGCCACGCTTTCGAGCGATTTCAGCACCGCCAAAAGTGCCACGGCTAAGATGATCTGGCGCCAAATGCCAAAGCGGCTAAAGCCTGCCGCCATCAGCACCGCAAAGCCGAGCACCGACACCACCAGCGGGAAAAAGGGTTGTGCGAGCCTGTCTTGCAGCTCCTGCATGTAGGCGGCGGGGCTTTGGCCTGTGCGATCGAAATCCGCCTCCGTCGGGTTGATCAGTTCGAAGGTCGTAAGCTCCCGCAGGCGGGGGCGGCGGTTGTTTACCGGTTCCACCAAACGGCCGATATTGATCACGAGATCATCGAAATTGGTGATAAAGAGATTGCCGGTTTCGAGGTTCAGCGTCTGCGACTGCCCCCGGATCAACACCAACCGCGGCGCGCCCGCGTCATCGACCAGAAACGCGCGCTCCGCGGTAAAGATTTGGTCTTGGGTGCCATCGGATTCCGACAAAAAGACGTCCAAGAGCTCCCCATCTTCGCTGATGTCGCGCAGATAAAGCGTGGAGGTCGCCCCGGGATGAGTAAAAACGCCCTCCCGCAGGAGCCTACCGCTTACATTTTGCGCGACCTCGGCCTGCCGTTCCGCCAGTTGTTGCTGGGACATGGGGACAAGCACGTGCATGAGCACGGCCATGAGCACCCCTGCGATCATCCCGAAATACAAAACCGGGCGTGCCATACGCTTGGCGCTATAGCCCGTCGCCTGCATCACCGTCAGCTCGCTTTCCGATGACATCCGGTTTGTGACATAAAGCACGGCCGCAAATGCTGAAATCGGCAGCAGGATGCGGATCAGGTTCGGCAGCGTTAGTGCGGTGAATTCCAGAAACACCAGCATGCTTTGCCCATCGGCCAGCAACTGATCAAACAGCGAAACGGCCTGGTTGATCCAATATACAAGCAGCAGGACGAGCGAAAAAAACCCGAACACAAAAAGGCACTGAGACAGCATGTATCTGTCGAACCGTGACACCTGCCTAACCTCTTTCCTCGCTTACGGAAAACTACCGTATCCGCGCGCGAAGGAAAAGCGAACATCGTGCAATGGCGCTGGTAAACCGCCGATGGCGTGGCTACTCTTTGCTCAAACCAGCCGGAGACACTGCCATGACATCGACGCTGCCCTTTGAGTTCGCGGAAACGGACCTCGACGCGATTGCTGCCCATGAGGGGAAAGTGGCCGTGTTTGTCCAAAGCTCCGGCAAGCTCGACCAATCTGCGCGCAGGCTCAACCGGCTCACGAAAGGGGCGCTGGAACGCTTTGCCGAAAGCGATGCGTTTGCAGATATGAAAGAGGGCGACGCGCGCGAATTGGCCTACCCGACCGGCCTAGTGGCCACGGGGATCATCGTGGCAAAGCTCGCGCGGCGCCCCGATGTCACCGACGCGCGCCGCGCGGGGGCAGCCATCGGGAAGTCAAAAGGCAAGGGGGCGCTGCTCGTGCTGGCAGGGAACCTGGCACGGCTGGCAGAGGTGGCAGAGGGCATCGCACTGCGCTGCTACGCCTATACCGAGATGCGCAGCGAGGCAGAAGAGACCGCGAGCGGTGTCACTGTGATGTGCGCAAAACCCGAGGAGGCCGCAGAGGTCGCCAAGGGCCCGCTGGCTGTCGCTGAGGGCGTGTTTTTCACCCGCGATCTGACCAACGCGCCCGCCAACCACCTGACCACGACGGCCTTTGCCGACCAACTCGCGGAAATGCGCGCGCTTGGGCTTGACGTCGAGGTGCTCGAAGAGCCGGAGCTTGAGGAGCTCGGGATGCGCACGCTGCTCAGCGTGGGGCAGGGGTCGTCGGCGCCTTCTAAGGTCGTGGTGATGCAGTGGAACGGCGGTGGCGATGAGGCCCCGTTCGCGCTGGTGGGTAAGGGCGTTGTGTTCGACACGGGCGGCATATCGCTGAAACCCGCGGGCGGCATGGAAGATATGACAATGGACATGGGCGGCGCGGGCGTCGTGTCGGGCGTGATGAAGGCGCTCGCACTGCGCGGGGCCAAGGCCAATGTCGTGGGTCTGGTGGGGCTTGTCGAAAACATGCCGGGCCCTGACGCCACGCGCCCGGGCGATGTTGTGACCTCCATGAAAGGTGACACGGTCGAGATTATCAATACCGACGCCGAGGGGCGGCTCGTCCTGGCGGACGTGCTTTGGTACACGCAGGAACGATTTAAGCCCACGGGCATGATCAACCTGGCCACGCTTACAGGCGCCGTCATTATCGCCCTGGGTCACGAGATGGCGGGCGTGTTTTCCAACAGTGACGAGCTCAGTGCGAAGTTCCTGAAAGCCGCGGGCGACGAAGATGAAGGCGCTTGGCGCATGCCGCTCGCCCCCGCCTACGACCGTCAGCTCAAAAGCGCGATCGCGGATATGAAGAATGTCGGTGGGCGTGCCGCCGGGTCGGTTACAGCAGGCCAGTTCCTGCAACGCTTCGTGCTGGATGACATGCCTTGGGCGCATCTTGATATCGCGGGCGTGGCGTCTGTGAAGTCCGACACCTCCTACGCGCCGAAAGGTGCGACAGGATGGGGCGTGCGCGCGCTCAACCGCCTGATCGCGGACAATTACGAGAGCTAAGCCCAGTGTCTGCCGCACGGTTTTATCACCTCACGACGTCCACCGTTGATCAGACGGCGCGCATGCTGCTGGAAAAATGTTTGGAGCAGGGGTGGCGCGTGGCGCTGCGCGGCACCGACATAGAGCGTCTCAAGACCCTAGATGAACGGCTTTGGCTTAGCCCCGATGACGGTTTTTTGCCTCACGGGCTTGCGGGCGGGGACCATGACGCCGCGCAGCCTGTGCTGCTGACGACGGGCGCCGCCGCCAACGACCCGAACTGCCTGATGAGCATCGATGGGGCCGAGGTTTCAAAGGCAGAGACCGAGGGAAAAGAACGTGTCTTCATCCTCTTTGATGGCGCCGACGGCGATGCCGTCGCTCGCGCCCGGGTGCAGTGGAAGACCATGACCGGGGATGGCATCGCCGCGCAGTATTGGGCGCAAGAGGGCGGCCGCTGGACGATGAAGGCGGAGGCAGACGCCTCCGCTACGTGATTAATCGGCGCCGCGCACCGGGATCGGCGCGTCGGGGTTCGGCTTGAACACGCGCTGTACAAAGACGGTGGCCGCTGTCACCGCGGCACCGATCAGGTCGGTGACGAGCCCGCCAGAGATCAAGAACAGCGCTGCAACGATCAACAGCCCGCGAATGAACCACGCGGCGCGCTGGCCCACGAACCAGCCTTGGACGCCGCTTGAGAGCAGGAACACACCGACGATGGCTGTGATCCCGGCCCGCACGATCTCCAACCAGGTGCCGTCCATCAGGAGCGCGCCGTTGTAAAAGAACATGAACGGCACGATGAAAGCGGCGATCCCGATCTTGAAGGAGGCCACCGACGTCTCCATCGGGTTGGCGCCGCTGATGCCGGCGGCTGCGTAGCTTGCCAGCGCCACGGGCGGCGTAATCGCGGACAAGACCGCGAAGTAAAAGACAAAGAAATGCGCCGTGAGCTGGGGAATGCCGAGCTGCACCAGGCCGGGTGCCACGACACTCGCGGCTACTGCATAGGCCGCTGTCGTGGGCATTCCCATGCCCAAGAGGATCGCGATGCACATGGCAAAGAACAGCGCCAGCAGTTGCGACGTCGCCGCAAGGTCAAGCAGCACCGCAGAGAACCGCGCGCCGACGCCCGTGAGGCTGATGACCCCCACGATGATGCCCGCACAGGCGCAGACGGCGATGATCTGGATCGACATGATGCCCGCCAGCTCGAACGCTTTCAGGATCGATCGCAGCCCCATCCGGTGGGGGGTGAGCCAGCTCACCACTGCCGCCGCCACGGTCGCCAGCGTCCCTGCCCGAATGACGGAATAGCCGAGGAAGAGCGCGTAGATCAGGATGATGATCGGAATGAACAGATAGACCTGCCGCACCATCTTATTGAATTTCGGCAGCTCATCCTCGCGCATGCCCCGCATGCCGAGCTTTGCGGCCTCGAAATCCACCATGAAGTAGACGGACACGAAGTAGAGTACCGCCGGGATGATCGCTGCGATGGCGATATCCTGATAGGGAATGCCCGTAATCTCCGCCATGATGAAGGCGCCTGCGCCCATGATGGGCGGCATGATTTGGCCCCCGGTCGATGCCGCAGCCTCCACCGCGCCAGAGGTCTTTTTGTGATACCCCACCTTCTTCATCAGCGGGATGGTGAGCGACCCGGTGGCCACCACGTTGCCCGCCGAGGTGCCGTTGATCATGCCCATGAGCCCCGAGGCAAAGATCGCCACCTTGGCCGGGCCACCGCGCGCGCGGCCCGCGGCGGCGAAGGCGAAGTTGACGAAGTAATCGCCGACTTTGGAGGCCTGTAGGAACGCCGCAAAGATGATAAAGAGGATGATGTAAGTCGACGACACTGCCGTCGTGGGCCCCAGGATCCCGGCATCGGAATAGACATGGCCGAAAAAGCGCTGCCAGCTGTAAGGGTTCTGGACCGCCAGGATCCCGGGCAGCAGGTGCGCGGTGAAAACGTAGATCAGGAACACGCCCGTGATGACCACTAGCGCCATGCCTGCGACGCGGCGCGTGAGCTCCATAATCATCGCGGCCCCCGCCGTCGCCGCGAACGCCACGCCGATGGGCACAAACGGCGTCCCGACAGAGTTCCGCGCCGCGGTGCCGTAGATCGTCACGAGATAGAGCGCCACGACCAGCGCACAGAGCGCCAGCACAAGGTCGGAGGCTGCGAATTGCCCGCGCTCGCGCCGCTCTACCCAACCCAGCGCAATTGCACCGCCCGTGGCGATCAAAAGCGGGATGCCAAACCACGTGACCTCGGTCGCGTAAATCTCCGTGCCGGGGAAGGCGGCCCAGGTGATCAGCCCGCCCATCACCGGCAACGTGCCAGAGGCGATGGTGGACCCGAACCCGATCACCGTCCACCCAGAGATGAGCGCGGGCACGATCAAAAGCGCCGCGCCGTAGCTGATGAGGGGAGAGCCAGGCTTTGCGTCATTCGAAAAGCGACCGGGCCCAAAGACCATGAACCCGAGCACGAGCGCGCCCGCGATATGGATGATGCGGAAATTCCAGGTTTCGAGCGGAAACTGCGGCAAAAACGGGATGTCGATCCCCGTTGTGCGTGAAATGGACAGTCCGTTGAGCGCGGCCATGTGGAAAGCCGCGTAGAGGATGGCGATGGCAACAACGGCCAAGTTCGACTTGCCAGAAAAGAGGCGCCTGTTGCCTTCGACCGGTTCGTCATCGACCCCGTCAGCAATCAGGTTCTCATCCTCAAGGCTCGCGCTTTTGTCTGTCATCGCTTGACCTCCCCCCAAAAAAATCCGCGCCCAAGCTGTAGGCCAGGCGCGGATCATAGTCACCCGTGATAGGTGAACTCGCCAGATTTAGCCGCCGTGGATCATGCCGGCGTCGATGGTGGCGCCTGCATTTTCGGTGAACCACTTCGCCGCACCGGGGTGCCACATCAGCGTGCCGTTCTTGTCCCAGTTCTCCGGCAGGGTGGAGCGAGCCGCGCGGTGGATGGCCACCATGCGCTCATTGTCGGACATCACGACATCCACCACGGCTTCCACGAAGCTCGCAGGCAGGTCGCAATTGGCGATGGCAAAGTTCCACATGGAGACGGAGCGCGCGTCCGCTTCAAGCGTGGTGTAAGTGTCTGCGGCAATCGCAAACGGTGCCACGGGGAAGGCTTCGAGGATTTGCGCCTGCTCTTCTTCGGTAAACTCGATGATGTTGACGTCCGTTTGAACCTCAAGCTGGCTCACCGCGGGCACCGGAACACCGGCTGCAAAGGCGATCACGTCGAGGAGCCCGTCCTGAAGCTGGCCACCAAGGTCAGACCAGCCGCCATTGCGACGCTCATAGTCGACGCCCAGTTCGGTCATCATACGCGGGAAATAGGTGTCGGAGGTGGAGCCCGCCGGGCCAAACCCGATCCGCGCACCTGCGGGGATTTCGGACACCGATGTGATCCCCGACGAGCTCAGCGCCGTTACAGAGAACGGGGTCTGATACATCGGGAACATCGCGCAGGCGTTCGTCATCTGGAGGCCAGGCGCAATCGGGTTTGTTCCACCGAGCGATTCAGCCGCTGGGCCCATCGTCGTCATGCCGAACTGGGCCTCGCCCGTGTGCACGAGTGCCATGTTCTGCATGGGGCCGCCGGTGACCTCACCGCCGCCGGAAAGACCCAGCTCTTCTGCCACGAGGTTCGCCCAGCCGGAGCCGTAGGCGAAGTAGGTGCCGCCCTGCGACGCGGTGCCGACGGTAAAGCTTTCAGGCCAGCCGGTGCGGTCCTGCGCGGTTGCGGTGCCCGCCAGAGCAAAGGACGCAACGACGAGTGCCGTCGCTTTCGCGAGTGTCATGGATGTCATGTATTCCTCCCAGAGTGGTCATGGTCCATCTGCCAGAAGGTCTTACGCCCCCCAGCCCGGGTTGAATGTAACGCGACGGAAAGGAAGTACCAGCACATTAAGGGGCGGGTAGCGCTATCAGTGATATGCGCTGGGGGGTCGCAAATGCGCCTGATGACCTTGCCTGCTACAGTTCCGCACCCGGACGATCGAGTTGCCGCGCTATATCGCTGTTCGGCCCCAACCGCCGCGTAAGTGCATTCCCGTTATGTCCACGCTTGCCCTGGGCCAGTTCTAGCCCTCGTCCCGATGCCCCAGGTGGCGATCCGGACGCTGCGCTGACGTATCGAGCCGCCGTGTCGCGCGGGTGCCGGGCACCAAGAGCTCCGCTTTGCGGAAATAGGCGCGCAGCTCCTCCTTGACGATGCGAAGCTCGCGGCGTGCAGCCCGGACGGTCATGGACTGCCACGGCTCTTCCTCCAGGGGGATCAGGTGCAAATCTTTGCCGCGGAGATTGTCCATCGCGAACCCGACGCCCAAGCGGAAGGAGGGGATATGCGCCTCCTCAAAACGCCAGTGTTTGGGGTACTCGGTGGTGGAGACTTTGATAAAGAAATCAACGATCTCCTCCGTGATGTCAGAGGCCGCGCCCATGGTGGCGCCGATCACAAACGCCTCGTCCTGGACATGGAGACCCCGCCCCACGAGCACGTGGATGCAGTCGTGCCGCGCCAGCGTGATGGCGCCGGGCAGTGCGTCTGGGCTTTCGGGGTTTTCGTATTTCTTGATGATCTCGGGCACTTCGTCGGCATTGGCGGCGGGCATGGTCGCCAGGACCTGGGCGATGGTCATTTCGTCGGTGTCGAGCCCGGGGGACCACTCGTCCCAGTTCAGATCAATGCGGCGTCCCATGGTCAGCCCCCTGTCGCGTCAAAATCGGTGATGGCGGTAAAGTCCGTATTTTCAGCCACCGCCGCCTGAAGCGCCTCGGCCAAGGCGCCTACATTGGCCACATCCACGAAACTGCCCAAATCCGCGCGGCGCAGCACGTGGCCGCCGCGGATGCCAATCCCAATGGTGGTGAGCTGGATGGGCGTGCGCGATGCCAACGTCTCAATCGCACCGACAAGCGCGTTGCCGTCATCGGCGTCCCCATCGGTTGTCACGATAAGCCTGTAGGTTCCAAACCCGCGCAGCGTCGCGGCCTCGTCCTCCAATAGCGCCATCGCGGACCCGATGGAGCGCGTAAGAGGCGTGCTGCCATCGCTGCCAATGGGGGCTAAGCGCCCCGGCAAGGCCGCGCGCGCGTCGGAGACGCTGGTGAACGGCAGGATCGTGCCCGCATTCAGTGCAAGCACCGCCACGCGATCGTCTGGCGCCATCGCGGCCATGGCATCGATCACCGCGCGTTTGGCGGGCACGATGTCCGACCCCATGGAGCCGCTGTCATCCAGTATGATCGCTGTGACGCGCATGTTTGGGTCGGGCTGTGCCTCCACCACCGCGGCGTCCGTGCTGGGCCAGGCGGCAATCGCCGCCCAGTTTGGCGTCACAGGTTCCATGTTGGCCGCAGGCGCGGTGTTTTCGGGCAGGTTTTGCGCGATAGCAAACACCACGACCGCCACCGCGCCCAGCGTGAACACTTTGTTGAGGTCCATCACCCGCGCTCCTATTGCAGGGGGGAGAAGGTCGTGGCCTCCGCCTGTACAGTCAGGACGCGGAAGACGACGCGCATGTTTTCGCGCCATTCGGCCTCCGTGCGGGGCGGGTTATGGAGCGGGCTCGAGATCCCGACGCCATCCACCGTGAACTGATCGCGGTTCATGCGCAGCCCCAGATCGCTGGAGTAAGTGCCCAAAGCTTCCACCACCGCGATGGCGCGGTCCATGGATAGGTTCTGCGTGGAGGTGCGGATGGCCCGAAGCTCCGCATTGTCGGCGCCTGCTTGTTCGCGGCGCAAGAAATGCAGCGGGTCGGAGTGCCCTTCAACCGTGATGATCGCGCCGGAATAGGTGGAAGCGAGGCGCAAAATTTCCTCGAAATCCTGCGCATAGAGCGCAATGGGGAAGGAGGTGCTGTCCGGCTCGAAATAAACCTCAAAGTCGATCTTGGTGTTGGCTTCGAGCTGGCCCGTGCGGCGCAGCTTTTGCACCGCGGCGGCCGCCGCTTCGGGGTTAAAGGCCGCGACTTGGCGGTCGTCGAGGTTGCGCAGGCCATCGGCCAGGGCGGAATAATCCAACTCCGCCGTGGCCAGGTTGGCAGGCGCGGTCAGCCGTTCGGCCCCGCGCAGTGCGATGTTGACCTCCTCCAAAAGCACGTCAAAGCGGCGCGCCTCATTTGGGTCGCCGAAGTGCTTCGCGTTGCCCGCCCAGCCATCGGTGATCGCGTCCTGCCAGAGAAAAATACCCTCTTCGGTGGGCAAGCCGCCCAGGAACTCCGCGGCCATGAGCGCGCCCATCTGCTGCTGGCGCGGGTCGGCCGCGTCGGCCATAAAGGCGCGCATCTCCTCCTCCGCCTGGAAAAGGATGTTGACCATGCGCGCGATCGCGTCGCGGTTGGCGTCAAAGTAGTCAGCGCGCACAGCGATGTAGTCGCCGATGACCGACGCGGCCTCCTGCGTGGAGATCAAGATGGTGGAGCCGCGCACGGACCCCTCGGCGCCCGTTCCGACCGTCCCGCCAGAGGTCAGAAACCGCGCATCGGGGAGGATCACCGCGGCTGCATCGGCGCGCCCGTCGGCGAAGGCCGCCGATGGCGTGTCCCCGTCGCCGGTGAGGTCTGCGACCCAGACGATTTCCACATCGCTAAACGACAGGCCGCCATCGGCGAGGATACGACCCACGAAATCGACATGGGGCCCATTGGCCTGGATCGCCACGCGCTTGCCCGCGAGGTCCGAAATCCGGTCGATGCCCGCGCCCGCCACGATCCCGTCCCCGGCGGAGAAGGAGTGTTTAAAGAACACGATCTGCTCGGTCCGGGCGTCAAACTCCGTCACGGGCGCTGCGGCGGCGAGCATCCCGAGCGTGCCGCGTAGGTAGGGGGTGTCGCATGCCAGGTAGTCGCGCAGCTGCGCCTCAAAGCTATCCGTCACCGTCAGCGACAGCGGCAGACCCGCGTCGCCCAGCGGCCCGCCCGCGTTTTCAAGCGCCCCGCCATTTGCGTAGGCCACGACGCCGTCTGCGCCCCAGGCAATCAGTGGCATATTGCTGTTCCAGCCGGGCGCACAGTCGCGCACCGGGTCGGTCACAAGCTCCGCCAGGGGGTCGCCCGGATCAGCGGCGAGTGCTGTCGCCCCAAAGGCAAGCGCGGCGGCCAAGGCAATATGCAGTCGTGTCATCTGCGGTGATCTCCCAATTCCATAGCGGATCAGTCTTGATGGGTGCGGCGCGGTCTGAGCACGCTTTCGGCCACGTCAGAGGCCACTTCAACCTCAGCCAAAAGCCCTCGCGCTGCAAGCAGGTCGGTTTCATCAAACGCGGCCTCCAGCGCGTCAACGGCGCTCAAGAGCTTAGCGCGCGAGGCGTCCTCGGTCGCGGCTTGGTCACGCCCGCGCAGCTTTGCATGGGCGGTGGCCGCATCCTCGATCAGTTCAGAACGGATGAGGACAGCGCGCAGGTCGCGTCGCCGCTCTGGCGTGTAAAAGATTTCGCGCGCAGCGGTGTCGAGCCGATCTGCCACGGCGGTCACGCGGTCTGCGACATCCTCCCGCATGGGCGTGGCTGCTTGGCGCAGCGCCCTGGCGCGCCCATGGGCCCGCGTGATCGCCTCAAGCGCGTTTTCGGCGCCGTCCCCGCTGAGCCCGTGGCGGTCCTGGAACGCGCGGCGCAGTCGCTCCGCCTCGGTCCAGAGCCAGCGTTCAGGCATCCAGGCTGCGATGGCGAGCGTTGTGGCAAAGGCAAGGCCTGCCGCCGCCGCGGCCGCGAACCCCTCAAACGGGAGGGGCAGGCGGACGACGTTGGCAAAGGCTACGCTGACCGCTGCGCCGAGCCCGCCCGCAATCCAAAGGCTGGCGCGCGGGGTCATCGCCGCTGTTGGAGAGTGACCTCCACCCGTGCGAGCCGCGCTTGGTGGGCGCGGTCGGTTTCGCCGCTGTCCTGCGACAGCGGCGCGCCGCCGCCTATTCCTGTGGCGGTGATCCGGTCTGGCTCAATCCCCATCTCTTCGGCGATGGCGGCCACATAGGCGGCGCGGTCCTCGCTCAGCGCTTGGTTGGCGGCGGCGTCCCCGGCATCACCGGTGTGGCCCAGGATTGTGACGTGGATGCGCGTGTCGGGCAGCGCCAGGGCCAGAACCCCGCGCAAGCGGGCCTCCTCACCGGAGGCGAGCGCGGTGCCGCGCGAAAACCGAAAGCTATCTGACGCCACGGCCGTAAACCCACCAAGAACAGCAAGCACCGAGGCGGAGCCCGCCACCAGGGCCGAGAGGCCAGCGGCTAAGAACACACGGCGCGGCATCGTCGCCGATCGCGGGGGGGTTACATCCATTCTGGGTGGGGCCTGCTACACATCAACATTCCGTCATCACATATGTACGCGGGGCGAAATTCCAACTCCCACACGCCGCGACCACCCCGGAGACGCGCGGAACTGCGGCGCTGCGGCACAACCCGATCACCGGGCCAAAACCCCCCGCACCAAAAGGTCGAGATGCGCCTCGAAATACTTGTCATAGTCTAGCGGCTGCGTGTTCTTGAACATGATGGTGTGGACCGCAAAATAGACCGCGGGCGCGATGACCACATGGGGCGTTTCCAGCGCGGGGCCGGGTGTGACCTCCCCCCGTTCTACGCCGCGCGCCAGGATGTTTTTCAAAAGCGTTCCGCCGCGTTGGACCGTCATTGCGTGGTAGTCGCTGATGACGCCGGGCATCCGGTCGCCCTCGCTCAAAAGGATGTGAAAGAGCGCCTGGGCCTCCCCATGGACGAACCGGGCATAGAGGTTGCGCAACAGCTGCGTCAAAAGCTCCTGCGTCGTGCCCTCGACCTCTGCAAGTCCCGCCTCGCTTTCGCCCATGACCGACGAGATATGCGTTTCAATCGCAGCGAGAAAAAGAGCCTCCTTGGACGGGAAATAAAGGTAGATCGTCCCCTTTGCGATCCCCGCCTTTTTGGCGATGCGGGCGAGGTTCGCGCCGCGGAACCCGTATTCCTCGAACTCGGAAATGCCCGCGGCGATGATCTCTGCGGGGCGCGCGTCCTTTCTGCGGCGGACTTTTGTGCTTTCGGGCGTTTTGCCTGCCTCTTTTGTCATCTCGGGCGGTCTCTCGCAGGATCTGTGCGCGCAATGTGAGCGGTTGTGCGCATAAAATCAAATCCAATGCTTGAAATGGCGCGTATCCCCTCCAAATTCCGCAAATGACCCAGTGGTCAGTAATGCCCGCGAGAGGACACCCACATGCGCAAAATTCTCAAAGTCGTTGGAGTAGCGATCCGCGAATTCTTTTGGTTGGCTGTGGCCGCCGCGATCATTGCTGGGGGGTACTTTGGCTGGACGTATCTCGATGAAAATCAAGTGGTTGTGGAGGCCGAGCCCGCGCCGCGCCCTGAAACGCTGGTCGAAACGGCGGGCTTCACGCCCCATACCGCGCCGCTCCCCATCCGCGGCGATGGGTTTGTGGAGCCGTTCCGCACCGTCGCGTTGTCCGCGCCAACGGGCGGGCGGATCGTGTCGATCCACCCCGCGATCACCAGCCGTGGCACATTTTCCGAGGGAGAAGTGCTCGTCGAGATCGACGCGAGTGCGGAGCGGGCCCAGATCGAACAATCCCGCGCCAACATCGCAGCGACGGAGGCGCGACTTGACCTTGTCCTGACGCAACTTGACCGCGCGCAAAGCTTGCGTGAACGCAATGCCGTGGCGCAATCGGCTGTCGATGACCTGATCGGGCAGCGCAATGAGGTGATGGCGAACCTCCAAGCGCAGCGGGCGCAGCTGTCGTCATCCGAGATCGCGTTGGAAAACAAGATCGTGCGCGCGCCCTTTGATGGTGCCGTACAGTCGAAAGAGGCCGAGATCGGCAATGTCGTGGCCGGTGGCGCGCCCATCGCGCAAATTTACACCGATGACCGGATGGAGGTCAGTATCGCCATCCGTGAAACCGACGCGGTGCTAATCCCAGGCCTTTTCCGGGGGGAGGCTGCACCGGCGACCATCGCCATCGACTTTGCAGGCTCCAAGAAAACGTGGTCGGGGGAGGTCGTGCGCATCGATCCCGCGCTTGACCCACAGACACGGACGCTGACGGCGACTGTGGCGCTGGGCGACAGGCTTGAAAGCGACACCGATTTCGCGGCGGGCGCGCCGCCCGCGCTGATCAATGCCTTTGCCAAGGTCGTGGTGGACGGGATCGAGCCTGAAAACACATACGCCATCCCCTCCACCGCGCTGCGTGCGGGGAGCGAGCTCTGGCTGCTGCGCGACGACAAGCTTGTTTTCCACCCCGCCGAGCGGGTCCATGTCGATGGGGAGACATCGTTTGTCCGCGTTTTGGGGTTAGAGCCTGACGACCGGCTCGTGCTCACCACGCTTGCGGCCCCGCAGGAGGGCGAGGCGCTGCGCGATGTCAGCGGCGACCTGCAACAAACCAGCCTCGTGCTGCAGTAAGGGGCGCAGGCGATGAACAGCGCGATCAAATGGATGGCCGAGCACCCCGTGGCGGCCTGGCTCGTCATGGGGATGCTTGTCGTGGGCGGGTGGTTGTCGGCCACCAGCATGGCGCAAAAGACGTTCCCGGAATTTTCGCTCGACAGCGTTTCAATCTCGGTGGCCTATAACGGGGCCTCGCCTACGGAAATCCAGGACTCCATCGTTCGGCCTATCGAGGACGAGCTGTCCGGCATCGATGGCATCGATGACATTTCTGCCAACATTTCCGAAGGGCGCGGCGGCGTGACCGTCACCTTTCTCGACGGCGAGGACATCGACACCAAACTCGATGAGGTCAAAAGCGAGGTCGAAGGCATCACTGTCTTTCCCGACGACGCGGACGACCCGGTCGTCACCCGCTCTGACAATTCCACCCGCGTCCTGGAGATCGCCGTTCACGGCAACGCCACCGAGCGCGTCCTGAAAGAAGAGGCGCGGCGCCTGAAGAACGAGCTGATCGCGATCGACGGGATCTCCTTTGCGGAGGTGTCCAATACCCGCGACTACGAGGTCAGCATCGAAATCGACCGCGACACGTTGCGGGCCTATGGTCTGACGCTCAGCGATGTGGCGCAGGTGGTGGGTTTGAACTCGCTGGAGCTTCCCGGCGGGTCCATTGATACGCAAAGCGTCTCCATCCCGATCCGCACGATTGGGCGGAATTTCACGCAGTCGGACTTTGAAAACATCGTCATCCGCGCCTCCGACAGCGGTGCGCAGGTGCTGCTGCGCGACATCGCTGTGGTCACGGACGGGTTTGAGGACAGCGATATCTCCTCGTCGTTCAACGGCGACCCGGCGGTGTCGGTGAACGTCTACCGCGTGGGCGATGAGCAGATCATCAACATCGTGGACCTCGCCCAAACCCACCTGCGCGAGAGCTTTCGCCCGTCGCTTGAGGACGGGATCGAGGCCACGATTTGGCAAAATGAGGCGACGCAGTTGCAGTCGCGCATCGACCTTTTGACAACGAATGCGATCATCGGGCTGACGCTCGTGGTGATCTGCTTGGCGCTTTTCCTCGACGTACGTTTGGCGTTTTGGTCGGCGGCGGGCATCGGGATCAGCTTTGCGGCGACCTTTATCGTGATGAGCGTGATGGGCATGTCGATCAACATGATCTCGCTCTTTGGCTTCATCCTGGCCATCGGGATCGTCGTCGATAACGCCATCGTGGTGTCGGAGAACATCTACAAAAACGGGGAACAGGGGCTGTCGCCACTGGAGGCCGCGGTCAAAGGCACGCAGCGTATCGCGGTGCCTGTCATCTTTTCGACGCTGACGACACTCGTGGCGTTCTGGCCGCTCCTTCAAATGCCTGCGCCGCTTGGGTCGTTCCTGGGGGATATCCCCACCGTGGTGATGATCGTTCTGTCGCTGTCGCTTTTGCAGGCGCTGCTGATCCTGCCGCGCAATTTGTCGTCGTTGGAGATTGGGCCCGATTACAAACCAAACTTCGTCTTTCGCGTGTTGGGTGCGATCCGTGGCGTCATTGACCGCGCGCTGAAATGGATCATCCAAGGGCCGCTCGACGCTGCGCTGCGGTTTAGCGTGCGCCGTTTCCTGATCCCTATCGCGGGTGTTGTTGCGCTGATGATGCTGACTGTGGGCTTACTGTCATTCGGCTATGTCCGGTTCCAATTCTTCCCCTCCATCGATGGGGAGTTTGTCACCGCGAATGTGGAAATGACCGATGGCACCACCTTTGCCCGCACGGAAGCTGTCGCAGATGACTTGCGCCAGGCCTCCATCCGCGCGGGTGAGCGTCTGCAAGCGACGTTGCCCGAGGACGCGCCGAATGTGCTGATCGGGCAGTACGTCGTGGTCGGCATCGGGGCAGGCGGCGGTGGCCCAACCGGCGACGCCGCGCCTGTGGCGCCAACCTTGGGCCAGGTTGTCGTTGAAATCACCAAAGCCTCGGAGCGCAGTTGGGAAACCGCTGAATACGAGGCGCTCTGGCGCGAGGAGGTCGGTCGCATTGCGGGCGTGAACGTGCTCACGATCTCGTCGTCGCTCGTGGATGCAGGCGACGCCATCGCGGTGGAGCTCTCGCTCCCCGATGGTCAAGACATCACACCCATCGTGGCCGAACTCCGCGCCGGGTTGGGAAACATCCCAGGCGTGTTCCAGATCCTCGACGATAGCTCTGCCGGGCGGCTGGAATACAAGCTTGCGCTGCGGCCAGAGGCACGGCTTTACGGGCTAACCCTCCAAGACCTCGCGACGCAGACGCGCAACGGCTTTTTCGGGGTGGAGGCGACGACCGTGCAGCGCGGGCAGGACAGTGTGGCGGTCATGGTGCGCTTCCCGAGCGAGGATCGCGACAGCCTGTCTGACCTGCTTGATACCCGCATCGCGACGCCATCGGGTGACCTCATTCCTTTGTCCACCGTCGCGCGCCTGGAAGAGGGGCTGTCACCATCTGAAATCCAGCGCCAAAACGGCCGCCGCGTGACGACGGTGACGGCCGATGTCGACCAGAGCGTGATCACCAATGGCGAGGCCAACCAGATCATCCGCGCAGAGCTGCTCCCGCCACTCTTAGAGGCCAATCCCGGCCTCAAAGCAGGGTTCGGGGGGGAGCAGGAGACCCAGGGCGACGCTCAGGCTGCACTGGGTCAAGCGCTCGGCATTGCGATGTTCGTGATTTTTGCGCTGCTCGCGTTGGTCTTCCGCAGTTTTGTCCAACCCATCGTCGTTATGATCGCCATCCCGCTTGGTCTCATTGGGGCGGTGGCGGGGCACTATCTGATGGGTATCCCGCTCGGGCTTCTGAGCATTTTCGGTATCATCGGGCTTGCAGGCGTGGTCATCAACAATAGCCTCGTGATGATCGACCTCTATAACGAGTATTTGGCCAAAGGGTACGACGTGGCCGACGCCGTGGTGGAGGGGACAAAGGATCGCTTCCGTCCGATCCTCCTGACCTCTGTGACGACCTTTCTCGGGGTCTATCCGCTGATCATGGAAACCTCGCTTCAGGCGCAGTTCCTTATCCCGTTGGCAGTCTCCATCGGTTACGGGGTGCTGATCGGCACGGGCGTGATCATCTTCGCGATCCCCGCGATCTTTATCGTGGTTCATCGGATCACTGCGGCGCTCGGTGCGGTATCGAGCGCACTCTTTGATGGCGCGAAGGTTGAGGCCGATACGCCGCCCGCCGACGCGAAGGTTCCGGCGGAGTAGGGCAGTTTAGCTCTGCGCCGCTGCGGCCTCCGCAGCGGTACCGTAGCTTGGCATCGGCATAGACCGCGCACCTTGCGCTGCTAGGACCGTATCGCGAACGAATGCGATATGGGCGGTCTCCTCGATGATCTCGGCGAGGTACTGCGCTTTCATCAGCGTGCTGCCCACACCGATGGTCCCGTGATTGGCGAGCACGGCGGCCACGACTTTGGGGTCGCGGAAGACGGGGCTGATCTCCACCTCCGTTTGTGGGCCGCCTTGGTCAGACAGCGGGATGAGCGGCATACGCCCAATCTTTTCAATCGTTTGCACGGTGAGGCAGGGGATCTCCATCCCCGCGCTGGCATATCCGGTGGCCCAGGGCGAGTGGCAATGCACCACCGCGCGGATGTCATCGCGAATGCGGTAGAGGTCGAGGTGAAAGCCCAGATCCTTTGACGGTTTGTGCTCGGACGGCTCAATCGTGCCGTCCAGATGCACAACCTGAAGGTTCTCGCGCGTGCACTCTGCAAACCCAACGCCGGACGGCTTGATCACAATCGCATCCGCCGTGTCGAGCCGCACCGACAGGTTGCCGCCCGCATTGGTCTGGAGCCGCAGGTCAAAGCAGCGCCGCGCCGTGGCAATGAGCGCGTCCTTTTTGGCGTTGAGGTCGTCGGCGTCAAACATGGGCGGGGTCCTTGGCAAAAGTCTGGGGCAGGGCGGCCTTGATCGCCGCCGTCACTTCGGGGGCAAACAGGTGCTGAGGTAGCACGTCGAGCATCACATGGCTGGCGAGCGTGCCCTTGACGGCCTGCAAAAACGTCTCTCGCAGGGCGGGGTCCTCGATCGCACCGCCGGGGCGGTCGTGATGCGAAAACCCACCCATGGGCACAATGAGCGTCTGCGGCCCGCTTAGCGTGTTGAGCCCCCGGGCCAGGGCGGTTGCGACCTCGTGCATCTCCTCATGGGTGAGCTTGGCATGGGTGAAAAGCCCGCTGTGTTCGTAATGCGGCCGGTCGAGATACGGCTGGGGCATCATGCTTTTCTGCCCAAGCCCCACAAAGTTCAAAGCCCCGGGGAGCGTCACGCGGGGCACAATCCCGCCCGCGCTAAAGCGTGTCGGCATGTCGACATGGGCACCATTGACCATGATGCGGGTCAGTTCGTGGGGCGTGAGGTCGATAATCGTGTGAAACGCGCCGCGATCTGCAAACCGGGCGAAGGCTGCGCCGCCATAGCCGTTGGCGTGAAACACCGTCGCTTCGTGACCCAGCGCCCGGATATCATCGACGAGCGGCGCCACCGCGCCCTCCGTCGCGCCAAGGGCCGTGACAGCGACCGACGGTTTGGCAACACAGGCCGCCGCCTTGCGCCGCGTCGCGCAGAGCCCCGCGGTCATGGCGGCCGCATTTTCCAGCACTTCGCGCAGCGTGGCATTGAGCCCGCACATGTCCATGAGCGTGGGCACCAGCACGATGGAGTTGTCGGCAATCGCCACCCGCGGATCAAAGGGCAAGGTGGTCACGAGCAGCTTTGGAAACGTAATCGGCAACGCCCGCATGGCGCGCAGGATGATCTCCCCCCCCGTGCCGCCGCCAAGGCCAACGACCGCATGGGCCGGCTCGCGCAGCGCACGGGTGAGCCCGTCTATGGCCGTCTCCACCGCGCGGTCCATCGCCTCCAGCTTGCCAGCCCCGCTCAGGACCGCGCCTTCGGTGATCAAAGAGATATCAAAGGCCGACCAGGTGACACCGTGGAAATCCAACCGCTCCTCAAAATACCGCAGCTCCTCCTCCTTGGTGGCGAAGGTGGCAAGCAGCAGCACGTGCGGGGTGTCACTTTCCGGCCTTGGCGCTTCCCCTGGGATGAGCCTGGGTGGTTTCATCCCTTTACAGCGCCCGCGGTCATGCCGGTGATGATCTGGCGCGACGCAAAGAGCGTAAATATGATCGGCGGGATCGCGAGCAACATGCCCGTGGCCATGATCACCCCCCACTCCACGTTGAACTCGCTCATGTTGTTCACGATCAGGATCGGCACGGTCTGCGTGTTGCGGTCACTAAGCGCGGAGGCGAGCAGGTATTCGTTCCACGCGATGCGGAAGGTGAAAATCGCTGCCGCAGCCAGGCCGGGCTTGATCAGCGGGAGCACGATCTGGAAGAACACCTGGAACGGCCCCGCACCGTCCACGCGCGCCGCTTCTTCGAGCGACCGCGGGACTTGCACGATAAAGCTCTGCAAAATCCAAATGACGAAGGGCAGGTTCATCGCGACATAGATCAAGATGATGCCAGAATGCGTCCCCGCGAGGCAGACATCCCCGCGCCCACCGAACGTCTCCCGAATGTAGCCGCCGATGAGCCCGTCGCGGTCGAGGCAGAACTCGTTGTTCCAGAGGCCAAAGACCGGCACGAGCAGCACCGCAGGCGGCACCATCCGGACCATAAGCGTCGTCAGAGAGACCGTATCGCGCCCCATGAAGCGGAACCGCACGAGGGCGTAGGCCGCCATGCAGCCAATCACCAACGTCAGCGCGGTCGAAATCAGGGCGATGATGAGCGAGTTGATGAACGCCCCGCCGAACTTGAGCGAGCAGAAATCGATATGGTCGGGCTCATACCACAGGACATCGCAGAGCGCGGTCTCGTAGTTCTGGATCGTGGGCAGAAATAGCAGCCCGCTCGTGCCGCCGATGATGTCCACGTCCAGTTTAAACGAATTGGCGAACATCAGAACGATCGGCCCGATGGCCATAAAGATCAGCGCGACGAGCAGCGCGTAGAAGGCGGGGTTTGGACGGTCTTGCATCAACCTTCCTCCTCGATCTGGCGGGCGAGCCGCTTGGCGCGGGCTTCTTGGACACGGGTGATGGCGAACATGGCGAGCGTGAAGATCAGGAGTAGGATCAGCAGGTAGTTCGACATGGCCGCGGCGGTCCCGAGCTCCCGGAATTCCGTGGCGGTGCGAGAGATGCGCAGCGCGACGATTTCCGTCGACAGCCCCGGGCCACCTTCGGTCATCACCAGGATCACTTCGAGCACTTTGAACGCATCGATGAGGCGCAGCAGCATCGTCACGATCAGCACCGGCATCATAAGCGGTAGCTTGATGTGGATGATCTGCTGCCACGCGGTGGCGCCGTCGATGCGCGCAGCCTCTAGCGCGGAGCGGGGCAGGGACTGGAGTGCCGCGAGCGACAGGATGAAAATGAACGGCGTCCACTGCCACACATCGGCGATGATGACAGATAGGAGCGCGTGCTGGCCCAGCCAATCGACGCCTTGGAAGCCCCAGTCCTTCAGAAACCGATTAAACGTGCCGACAGTGGGGTGGTACATGTAGCGCCACATCAGACCGACCACGACCGGCGCGATCATCATCGGCAGGATAAACAGCGTCCGCAGGATCGACATGCCGCGGATGTTGCGGTCGAGCAGCAGGGCGAGGCCCACGCCCAGGATCATCTCCGCCGTGACGACAGAGAACGCAAAGATCAGCGTGACAGACAGGCTTTCGCGGAACGCAGGGTCATTCCAGAGGGAGATATAATTCTTGAGGCCCACAAACTCGGCCTCGTTGATCGCTTGGCTCGGGTCCCAATCGAGGAACGAGCCGTAGATCATGTATCCCAGCGGGTAGAGCAACGCGATGCCCATGATCACGGCGGCCGGCGCCATAAACAAGTAGGGCGTCATGCGATTGGCGCGGGCGGTGGACATCTAGCGCTCCAAGGCTTGGGAGGGGAGGCCCCGGGTCAAGCCCGGGGCGCGCGTCTCAGGTTGGGCAGGGCGCATTGGGATAGCCCAAGGCGCCCCACCCCAGGGAGGATTACTTCCAGGTGTAGTACCCGGCCTCTTCCATCACGGCGCGGGTGCGCTCTGCGACGCCATCGAGCGCCTCTTGGATGTCGAGGTCCTCGGTGAGCACCTTCGAGAGCGTCGTTCCCAGGTCGGCGTTGATTTTACCCCACACTGGGATGATCGGACGCCAGTCAGGGTCAGCGTGCTGCAGCGCTTCACCAAAGGTCGCCATATGCGGGAACTTGGCGTTCACGTCAGCATCCTCGTGGGTGGAGAAGCGGCTTGGGTTGCCACCGGCCAGCGCGACAAGCTTGTCACCCTTTTTGGAGGTCAGCCACTGCATGAGCAGGAACGCAGCTTCTTTGTTTTCCGCGTTCTTTGGAATGCCGATGCCGAAGCCACCGGTCTGCGACCCGCGGCGCACGCCCATCGGATGCATGGCCCAGTCGACATTGCCGACAACTTGGCTACGGCTTGGGTCGTCGATCTGACCCGCCACAACCGTGGTGTCGAGGAACATCGCCGTGTCGCCGTTCAGGAAGGACCCGAGCGCCTCACCAAAGCCGAAGGACGCGGAGCCCTCAGGGCCGCAATCCACGATCTGCTTGAGCGCTTCCGCCGCTTCAACGCCTGCGGCGTTGTTCATGATCGGGTTCCATTCGTCATCAAAGATGCGCCCGCCGAGCGGCGCGAGATGCAAAAGGAACGCGTGGGATGCGTGGTGGCCAGAGGCCGCCCGCGAGCTCAGGCCGCCCATGCCAGGCTCCAGCTCTGGGATTTGGCACGCGATTTCGAGCATCTCGTCATAGGTCTCGGGCACGTCGAGCCCGTGCTTTTCAAAGATGTCCTTGCGGTAGCCCAGGATCGACGTCTCCGACCCGTAAGGGATGCCAAAGAGCGAGCCTGTCTTACCTTCCAGGTAGCCTTTGTTGCCGCCTGCAAAGCCGATGTTGTAGACGTAGCCGTCGATCAGGTCATCGGCGTCATAGGCCGGATCGGCCAGCTTTGGGTTCATGAAGTAGCGCGCCAGGTTCTCCAGCTGGTCGGCAAACACATAGTCCGCCTTGGAGAAGACAACGTAGGCGATGAGGTCATATTCGCCCTCATCCTGTGCCAGTTCGAGCGTCTGACGCTCGCGCATCTTCAGGTAAGGAAGCTGGTCCACCTCAACCTCGATGCCGGTTTCCTTGGTGAATTCCGGCAGGATCTTCATAACCGCATTGTAGTGCGGGTGTGCGGGGAAGTTCACGATGAGCGTCTCACCGCGGAAATCCGCGTAGGGGTCAGAATGGCCACCAGCCATGGCGGTTGTGGCCAACATGGCCGCGAGGGCACTGGCCTTTAGGGTTTTCAACATTTTGGTTCCTCCCAGTTGAAAATGTCGTCTCTCTACGGGCGCTAAAGCGCCTGTTCACTTTGTTGATCAAACACGTGGATCGCCCCGGCACGCACCGCAAAGCGCAGCGTTTCGCCGAGCGCGATGGGGGTCTCGGATTTCAGCTCCACCGTCACCTGCGCGCCGCCACAGGCGCACAGCAGCACGGATTGGGCGCCGATATATTCAGACACCGTCACATTCAGATCGAGCGCCGTCCCATCCGGGGCATCGGGCGCGTAGTTCAGGTCAGAGGGCCGCACGCCGAGCGTCACGCGCCCGTTGGTACGCCCCATCAGCGACGCGCGCTCCGGCGGGAGTGCGAGTTTGAACCCGTCGCCCTGAGCGATGACCGTGTCACCCTCTTGCGTCAGCGTCGCGTCCAGGAAATTCATGGGCGGGGAGCCCAGGAACCCGGCAACGAACTTGTTTGCGGGGCTCTTAAACAGCTCAGCAGGGGTGCCCTGTTGCTGGATATAGCCACCGTGCATCACCACGATCCGATCAGCGAGCGTCATCGCCTCGATCTGGTCATGGGTCACGTAGATCATGTTTTTCTGCACGCTTTGGCGCATAACGGCGAGTTCCGCGCGCATCTGCCCGCGCAGTTTCGCGTCGAGGTTCGAGAGCGGCTCATCAAACAGGAAAATGTCGCTGTCTTTCGCCAAGGCGCGCGCCATGGCGACCCGCTGCCGCTGACCCCCCGATAGTGCTCCCGGCTTACGCCCGAGGAAGGGTGTCAGGCCGACGATATCAGCCACTTCCCGCACCTTTGCGTCGATTTCCGCTTTGGGCCGCTTTTGCAGGCGCAGCGCAAAGGAGATATTTCGCGCCACGTCCATATGCGGGTAAAGCGCGTAGTCCTGGAACACCATCGCCAGCCCGCGATCCTTAGGATCAAGGTGGCTGACGGGGTTCCCGTCGACATAGATTTCCCCGTCAGAGACATCCTCGAGCCCTGCGATCATGCGCAAGGTCGTGGATTTGCCGCAGCCCGACGGGCCAACCAGCACCGTGAACTCGTTCTCGTTCATATGCAGGTCGATGCCGTGAAGCACCTCCACCGCGCCATAGCGTTTGACCAGCTTTTCGAGCCGTATTTCCGGCATCGATTCCCCTTCCCTTGTTGGGTGCAGTATTTTGTATACAAAAATGTTTGTAAACATACAAATTTGCATCGCCCTGTATTTTGCGGTAGAGAAGGGGCGAGACTAAAGGACAGACTATGGCCAAGGACGCCGCTAAATCTCCCGCAGTGCCCAAGCAATCGACTGCGCAGCGGATCGAGCATGCGCTGCTCGATGAAATCAGCGTCGGTGCGCTTGCGCCGGGGCAGCGGCTTGACGAGGTGGGGCTGGCGACGCGGTTTGCCGCCTCCCGTACGCCCGTGCGCGAGGCACTGTCGCGGCTCACGGCGCAAGGGGTCTTGGTTCAGGGCGAAAAACGCGGTGTTTTCGTGGCGGAGTATTCGCGCGAGGAGCTCAGCCAAATCTTTGAAGCGATGCACGAAATCGAGGCCGCTTGCGCGCGGATCGTGTCGCAGCGCCTGAATTTGTTGACCCGCGCGGATATCTTGACCGCTCAGGCCGATTGCATCGCCGCGGCCGAAACCGGCGACCGCGCGGCGTACCTCCATGCTAATGAGGCGTTTCACCAGGCGATCTATGATGCCACGGGCAACCCGTACATGGCCGAAATCGCGTCGGAGTTTCGCCGCCGCACCGGCCCCTTTCGGGCAAAAAAGTTTGCGAGCCGCGAGGACCTTATCGCATCGGCCAAGAGCCATCAGGCCTTGATCGACGACATCTTTTCTGAGGATTCGCTGACAGCCTCCCAAGGGATGCGAAACCACATGACGGCCTCCTTTATGCAGGCGCTCAAGGCCAACTAGGCCATTTTGCCCTTGCATCGCATGCGCATTCCCATTTTTGTATACACAATGGAATCACGGCAGATGGGAGACAGCCATGGGCGTCGCGGAGACGAAGATCTATCCGATCAACACAGGATGGCTCGAGGCTGATCTAGGCACCTACATTTTCTGGAAGGGGCCAGCGGGCAAAAAGTACTGGAACCCGGTCTATTGCCACTACGTCGACACCGGTGAGCATAAGATCCTCATCGACACGGGCCTCCCCGATGAGGAGCGCGCGACGAAATGGCACCACAAATGCGAAAAGCGCGGGTGCCTCCAGGTCCATGAGCATCTTGAACAAAAATTGGGCGTTCACCCTGACGAAATCGACGCCATCGTCTTTACTCATCTGCACTGGGACCATGTGCAGAACATGAAAGAGTTTAAGAACGCGCGCTACATCGCGCCCAAGGCCGAAATCGAAATGGCCTACAACCCGCTGCCGCTCTACTACCGGACCTACGAAGCCAATATCGGCGTCGAGCAGGCCTATGCAGGCTGCGTTTTCGAGGCCGTAGAAGATGAATGCGAGGTGCTGCCCGGCATCACCATGTTCCACTCGCCGGGGCATTCCGTCGGCCACATGTGCGTGACTGTGGCCACCAGCGCGGGCGACATCGTCGTCGCGGGCGACGCGATCTTTGTGGAACGCAACCTCGACCCGAACCCCGCCGAGAAATGGCGCCACTGGGTGCCTGCGCGGTTCGTGAACTCCTACCAAGGTTGGAAGTCGGTGGAAGAAATCGACAAGCGCGCTGACTACGTGCTGCCCTGCCATGACGAGGCTGCGAACGCGCGCTCGGATGTCTTCCCCTACGAAGGGATGCCGATCCGCAACCGCCGTCAGCACATCCCAGGCTTCCAGTTCTACTTTGGCGATATGCCCGCGGGGATGGCGGATAAGGCTGCCCCCGCCATGACACAGGCAGAGGCGGAGACGTTCCTAGCCAGTCTCACCGATCCAAAGGATATGGCCGAATATTAGCGCTGCACGGGGCAGCGCCGTGACCCAACGCATCGACACGATTGCAGAGATCGCAGGCGGCTATGACGCGGTGGTCTTTGATCAGTGGGGCGTGCTCCATGATGGAACGGCGCCCTACCCAGGCGCCGTGCGCTGTCTTGAGGCGCTCGCACGTCCCGTGGCGGTCCTATCGAATTCCGGCAAACGGGCGGCACCCAACGCGGACCGCATCGCCGCTATGGGGTTCGCGCGCCCCTTTGACACTGTCATGACGAGCGGGGAGGCGCTTTGGCGCGACCTGGATGCGGGGCTCATTCCCCACCGCCGCCTTTACCCGATCGAGCGGGCCCCCGGCGATGCGGAGCATTGGGCCGGGGGCCTCGACGTTACGCTCACCGGGTTTGACGCCTGCGAGGCGATCCTGCTGATGGGATTGCCCGATGGCAGCACGCTTGGGGCGTGGCAGCCGATGCTTGAGCGCGCGCGTGCGCGCGGGCTGCCGCTTTATTGCTCAAACCCCGACCGCGCCTCGCCACGCCGCGGCGGTCAGGTCATCTCCCCCGGTGCGCTGGCGTTCGCCTACCGCGACATGGGCGGCGAGGTCGCGTTTTACGGCAAACCCCACCGCCCGATCTTTGACAGCCTCGCGGCGGCGCTTGGCACCTCCCGGCTTTTGATGGTGGGCGACAGCCTGGAACACGACATCGCGGGCGCCGCACAGGCGGGCTGGGACAGTGTCTTTGTTGGCGGCGGGCTCTATGCCGATACGTTCAGCACGGGCGACTGGGCCCAGGCCCTGGCCACGCTCGCGCCGCCTCACGCCCCCACCTATTTTATCGGAGCGCTGCAATGACCACCCGACCCGACCTGCTCACCGACGCGTTCCGCGCGCTCTCTGCCCGGTTGGGGCAGGACCCGCTCCAGGTTCAGGGGCCCGGCGGGAACACGTCGATCAAAGGCGGCGGCGTCATGTGGATCAAAGCCTCCGGAACGGAGCTTGCGAACGCGGAACGGGATCAGATTTTCGTGGCCGTCGATCACAAAGCGGCTTTGGCGGAGGCGAACGGCGCAGGCGACGGCAGTTGCAAGTCCACGGGTCTCGACCCCGCTGTCACCTTGCGCCCGTCGATCGAGACGACGTTTCACGCAGCCCTTGATCAACCTGTCGTGGCGCACACCCATTCCGTTGCCGTGCTGACCCATGCCATCAGCCCAGAAGGGCGGGAGGCAGCGCGCGACAAGCTCGCAGACCTGCCCTTTGTCATGGTACCCTACGCCAAACCCGGGCTGCCCCTGACGCGCGAAATCCTCGCTCGCGTAGGCGCCGAGACACGCGTGGTCATCTTGCAAAATCACGGGCTCATCTGTTTTGGCCCCACCGTCGATGAGGTCAGCGAAACTCTGGCGGAGGTTGAGCGCCGTCTCGACATGCCCGCGCGGGAGAGTGCGCCCGCCCCAACTTCTGCGGCGCCCGACGGGTTTGACTGGGCCGCGGAAAGCTGGCTTGCCGCGGACCCGCTCGCTGCCGCGCGCGCAACGGATGGCACCTATTATCCCGACCACGTCGTCTTTCTGGGCCCACGGCTGCCCCGTGCAGATCACGGTGCACAACCGCCGGCGATCCTGGCCGATGGCGGCGTCTTGATCCGCCACGGCTCCACCGATGCGCAACGCGCCATGCTCACCTGCCTGAGCGACGTGCTGCGGCGCGTGCCCGAGGCCTGGACGGTGGAGCCTATCGGCGCGGAGGCTGAGGCGGAGCTTTTGGATTGGGACGCCGAAAAGTACCGTCAGGCCCTGGCCGCGCGCCCATGAGCGCGCTTGCGCCGCTTTCGCTGGGCATCGATGTGGGCACGAGCGGCGTGCGCACTGCTGTGCTCGACCCAGGTGGGCGCGTCGTGTCCACCGCCCGGGCGCCGCACCCTGCGCCGCGTGCCGCAGCGGTAGATGCGCGGGACTGGTGGAGCGCTGTTGCAACCTGCATCACCGCCCAGACCGCCGCGCTCCGCGACTTGGGTCGGTCCGGGAGTGACATTGCCACACTGGCGGTGGATGCCACATCAGGCTCCATGGTCCTCACCGACACGGCGCTCGCCCCTGTGGGGCCTGCACTTATGTACAATTCCAAAGGCTTCGACGCAGAAGCCGCCCGCATCGCCGCCCATTGCCCGGAGGCGGATCACATCACACAGGGGTCAAACTCCGCCCTGGCGCGGGCGCTCAGGCTGCGTGCAGCGGCCGAACGCGCGCCTGCGCACCTTTTGCACCAGGCAGACTACATCGCTGCTAAGCTGACAGGGCAGGGCGGGCGATCTGACCACACAAACGCGCTCAAGACCGGCTTTGATCCCGAAGGATCGCACTGGCCGGATTGGATTGAAGCACTCCTCGATCCCGAGTTGCTGCCCCGGGTTGATGCGCCGGGGACGCACTGGGGGCCGCTCGATCCCAATGTCGCGCAAGCGCTGGGCTTGGCGCCCACAGCGATTGTCCATGCGGGCACCACAGATAGCAACGCGGCGTTCCTGGCCACGGCGCCGCTTAAGGTCGGCACGGCGGTCACCTCCATCGGGTCCACGCTCGCGCTCAAGCTGGTGAGCGACAAACGTGTCGATCTGCCGGCCATGGGGCTCTATTCTCACCGGCTGGGCGACGCGTGGCTGGTGGGGGGCGCGTCCAACACCGGCGGCGCAGTGCTCGCGCATTTCTTTTCGGGGGAGGAGATGACGCGCCTGAGCGCCGCCATGGACGTCACACAGCCCACTGGGCTCGACTATCACCCGCTCCTCACCGCGGGGGAGCGGTTTCCCACTAATGACCCGACCCTGGCCCCGCGCTTGTCGCCCCGGCCTGCCAGTGACGTGACCTTTTTGCAGGGCATGTTCGAAGGCATCGCGCGGATCGAGGCGCAGGGCTACGCGCTGATCGCCCAGCATGGCGGCCCGCGCCCCACTGAGCTGTTCACCGCAGGCGGCGCGAGCCGGAACCCGGCCCTAACGGCGATTCGCGAACGGGCGCTCGGTATCAAGGTGTCTACGGCGCCGGAAACGGAAGCGAGCATCGGTGCGGCCAAACTGCCGGGCCTCGTCCGACAGGCGTAGTCTCTGCACGGGGGTAAGCCTAAGTTTTGCTGGCTGCTTTGGTGTTTAGGCTACGCTCTGCCACTGTTCGCTGGAGCTAGAGAAGAGCTCGTACACACCAGTAAAGCACAGCCGTTGGTCCCGCTCGCGGGCGGTGGTTGCCCAAATCTCTACGACTGTGCGGTGGGTGCTTTTGACTGCCAGCAGCTGAGCTCGCTCTTTCCGGGATCGGGATAAGTTACGGATTATATGTTTTAAATTCCCTCCTGAGTCGGCTCGGCCCGAAAAATCCGAACCCTATTGACAGAACTGGAACGTTCCAGCAGTATCAACTGGAACGTTCCATAAAGAGAGCGTGTCAAACTGGGAGACTGCCGTGGAATGGGCTCTGATTGGTGCCAGCACCATCGCCAAAGACTACGTGATCCGCGCCATCCGGGCGCAAGAGGGCCACGATGTGCGCACCGTTTTGTCCAGCTCGGCCAAGCGCGGCGCAGCCTATGCGGCGGAGCAGGGGATCGCGCGGTCTGACACCGATCTCGACACGATTTTGGCGGACCCTGCTGTGGGCGCGGTCTACATCTCCACCACCAACGAAAAGCACTTTCCACAGGCCATGGCCGCCATCGCCGCGGGCAAGCATGTGCTTTGCGAAAAGCCGCTGGCGATGACACTTTCTGATGCGGTCACCATGGTCCGCGCCGCGGAGCGGGCTGGGGTCGCCTTCGCCACCAACCACCACCTGCGCTGTTCAGGCGCCCACCGTGCGATCCGCGACATGGTCGCCGCGGGCCGCATTGGGCGGGTGCTGTCGATGCGTATTTTCCACGCCGTCCACCTGCCGCCCCATCTCCAAGGCTGGCGGATCAATGACGCGGCGGCCGGTGGAGGCGTGATCCCCGACATCACCGTGCACGACGCCGACGTCGCCCGCTTTATCCTGGGGGAGGACCCAGCAGAGGTCGTCGCGCAAATGGGCGCATCGGGCATGGGTGCGGGCGTGGAGGACAGCGCCATGTCCGTCTGGTCGATGCCCTCGGGCGCCATGGTCATGAGCCATGAAAGCTTTACCCACCCTTTCGCGGGGTCGGGGCTGGAACTCCATGGCGATCGCGGGTCCATCATCGCCACGGGCGTCATGACCCAACAACCGGTGGGTGAAATCACCCTCATCACCGAAGAGGGCCGAGAGGTCGTGCCGTTCTCGGATCACGATCTCTACGTCCAAGGTCTGTCCGACTTCGCCGCCGCGATCCGGGGGCAGGGCGCGCCTGCGGGCACCGGGTGGGACGGGGTGAAATCACTCGCCGTCGCGCACGCCGTGCGCAAAGCGGCGCAAACGGGCCTGCGCCAAACGGTGGACTACGGGGGCGCGCCATGACCAAGCTGACCGATGCCGCCACCGCCGCGGCGCGCATTCCTGACGGGGCTGTTATCACCGTCTCATCGTCGTCCGCGCTCGGCTGCCCGGACAAAGTGCTCCACGCCATCGGGGCGCGCTTTCAGGCGCAGGGGCACCCAAAAGCGATCACCACGCTCCACCCCATTGCGGCGGGCGACATGTATGGCGTGGGCGGGATGGAACATTTGGCACAAGACGGGTTGCTGACCCGCGTGCTCGCAGGATCCTACCCCTCCGGCCCCTCAAGCCTGCCGATGCCCGACATCTGGCGCATGATCGTTGAAGACCGCGTCGCGGCCTACAACGTGCCCTCAGGCATTATGTTCGACATGACGCGGGAAGCTGCCGCGCGTCGCCCCGGCGTTCTTACCAAAATCGGCCTCGATACCTTTGCCGACCCCACGCGCGACGGCTGTGCGATGAACGCGCGCGCTGCCGCCCAGCCCATTGTGAAGCGCGTGGAATTTGACGGCGACACCTGGCTTCACTTCCCCAACATCGTCCCCAATGTCTGCATCTTGCGCGCCACGACCGCCGATGAGCATGGCAACCTGACCTATGAACACGAAGGTGCATATCTAGGCGGGCTTGAGCAGGCGATCTGCGTGCGCAACCACGGCGGGCTTGTGATCGCCCAGGTCAAACGCGTCACCAAGCGCGGCTCGCTGAGCCCCCATGACGTGCGTGTGCCGGGTCACCTCGTGGACCTTGTCGTCCTCGACCCCGATCAGAAACAGACCACTGAAACCCCCTACGATCCGGCCATCTCCGGCGCAATTCAGCGGCCTTGGGACAGCTTCACGCTGCCGCCCTACGGCATCGAAAAGGTGATCGCGCGCCGCGCCGCGATGGAGCTGAGGACGGGCATGACCGCCAATCTAGGCTTTGGCATTTCCGCCATGGTGCCGCGTATCTTGCTGGAGGCTGGCCAGCCGGAGGCGGTGACTTGGGCCATTGAACAGGGCGCCGTGGGCGGTGTGCCGCTCACCGATTTCGCCTTTGGCTGCGCCTCCAACGCCGACGCGTTCGTGCCCTCGCCGCAGCAGTTCATTTACTTCCAGGGCGCGGGCTTTGACATGAGCTTTCTGTCGTTCTTGGAAGTCGATCGCGCAGGCAACGTCAACGTGTCCAAGCTGGGTAAGAAACCCTACCTGACCGCCGGGGCCGGAGGCTTTGTTGACATCACGAGCCAGGCCAAAAAGATCGTCTTTTCCGGATGGTTCGAAGCTGGCGCACAGGTTGAACTCGACGAAGATGGCGTAACAGTCGTCGCACCGGGCAAGTTCACCAAGATGGTTGAGACGGTCGAACACGTCACATTCTCCGGCGCCCGCGCGCGGGAACTCGGCCAGGACGTGCTCTACATCACCGAGCGCTGTGTGATGCGCCTGGGCGACACGGGGCTCGTGGCCACCGAAATCATGCCCGGCATCAACGTGGAACGCGACATCATCGCGGCCTCCGAGGGGCGGGTGAGCGTCGCTGAAAATGCGACACTAATGCCCAAATCGCTCTTGACCAAAGGCGCGATGGAGTGGGCGCAGTGAGTGCTGTCACGCTGACCATAACGGGCGCCACGGCGCTGCTGCGCCTCGAAAACGCGAGCAAGATGAACGCGTTCACCGTGGCCATGCTCGATGACTTGGACGCACATCTCACCACCATCGAACGGGACACGAGCCTGCGGAACGTGATCGTCACTGGCGCAGGCGCAAAGGCGTTTTGCACGGGGGCCGATATCGGCGCCTGGGGCGGGCTGAGCCCGGCGGAGTTTGCGCGCCACTGGGTGCGCGATGGCCACCGCATCTTTGACCGTCTGGCCACCCTGTCGAAACCCACCATCGCCGCGCTGAACGGCCATGCCTTTGGCGGCGGGCTCGAACTCGCGGCGGCTTGCGACATCCGCGTCATGACCCCGCGCGCGAGCTTGGCCCTGCCAGAGGCGCGCGTGGGCGTGGTGCCCGGTTGGTCCGGCACCCAGCGTCTGACCCGCCTGATGCCGGAACCTATGGTCAAAGAAATGGTGCTTTTTGGTCGGCGCATCACAGCAGAGCGCGCGGTCGCGTGTGGCTTTGCGGCTCTCGTGGCCGATGACGTCCTCGACGCCGCCGAGACCCTCGCCGCGGACGCCCCCGCGCTGTCCCCCCGCGCGACAGAGATCACCAAAAACATGATCCACGCCGCCGTGGGCGAGGACCGCGCCGCGAGTGTGGAGGCCCTAGGCTCCGCCGCGATTGCCGCCACCGAGGACCGCGCCGAGGGCGTGGCCGCGTTCCAAGACAAACGCAAACCCGACTTTAAGGGGACCTAATGCTCGACCTCAACGTCATAACCCATGCCGACATCGCGCTGCCCGAGGCGCCCGTGGAGCTTCGACATTTCATCGATGGCGCCTGGGTCGATAGTGCCGATGGCGCAGTGTCCGAGCGCGTCTCCCCCTCCCACGGGGTGGTGGTGAGCCGCGCCGCGCAAGGCGGCAAAGCGGAGGCCGAGGCCGCCATCAAAGCCGCGCGCGCGGCCTTTGACGATGGCCGTTGGTCGCGGATTTCGGGCAAGGCGCGCGCGACTGTGCTCCTCAAGGTCGCCGACCTGATCGAGCAGCACACAGAACGGTTTGCCCTGCTGGAGACACTCGAAAGCGGCAAGCCGATCAGCCAGTCCCGCGGCGAGGTGGGCGGCGCGGCTGACCTGTGGCGGTATGCGGCCGCGCTCGCGCGCACCTCCCACGGCGACAGCCACAACACGCTGGGTGACGACATGGTCGCCATGGTGCTGAAAGAACCCATCGGCGTTGTGTCCCTCATCACGCCCTGGAATTTTCCGTTCTGGATTCTGAGCCAAAAGCTCCCCTTTGCGCTGGCGGCGGGCTGTACCTGCGTGGTCAAACCCTCAGAGATGACGCCGTCCACAACCGCGCTCCTAGCCGAGCTTTTGGTGGAGGCGGGCCTGCCCGCGGGCGTCTGCAACATCGTACTGGGCTACGGCGTGCCCGTGGGCGCCACGCTGACGTCGCACCCGTCGGTGGACATGATTTCCTTCACCGGGTCCACGGCGGTGGGCAAACGGATTTCAGAGATTGCGTCCGGCACGCTCAAGAAAGTCGCGCTGGAGCTCGGCGGCAAGAACCCGCAGGTGATCTTTCCCGATGCCGAGCTCGATGATGCCGCGGACGCGGTGGCGTTTGGCGTTCATTTCAACGTCGGGCAGTGCTGCAATTCTTCAAGCCGCATCATCGTGCACGAGGACATCGCGGAGGCGTTTACCGCCAAAGTCGTAGAGCTGTCGCGCCAGGTGGCGTTCGGCAATCCGCTCAACCCCGACACGCAGGTGGGCGCCATCGTCACCGCCGACCACCAGGCCAAAATCGACGGCTACGTGCAGGAGGCAAAGGCCCAAGGCGCCGATGTCGCGCTTGGTGGCGCGCCGCTCACCGTCGATGGCGTGGGCACGCAATTCTACCAGCCCACCATCGTCAGCCGCCTGACCTCTTCCATGCGCATCGTGCAGGAGGAGGTGTTCGGCCCGGTCCTGTCCGTGCTCACGTTCAAAACGCTCCATGAGGCGATCGCGCTTACCAATGACAGCGTCTACGGCCTGTCCGCCGGGGTGTGGAGCACCGATGTCCATACCTGTCTGGCCTTCGCGCGCCGGGCAGAAGCCGGGACCATTTGGACCAACACCTGGATGGACGGCTACCCGGAGGTCGCCTTTGGCGGCATGAAACAGTCCGGCCAAGGGCGCGAGATCGGGCGCTACGGCTTTGAAGAATTCCTCGAGGTGAAATCCGTGGTCATGCGCGTAGGGCGCACGCGGGCACCGTGGGTGAATACGACCTGACCTGCCGTCAGGCCAAGACCAATAAATGACACGCAGTTTTAGGGAGGAAACCAAATGCGTATCACCAAACTAACAGGGGCCTTTGTGGCGCTTATGAGCACGACCTCCATCGTTCACGCGGACGGGGTTGAAGTGCTGCACTGGTGGACCTCGGGCGGGGAAGCGGCTGCGCTGAACGTTCTCAAGGGCGATCTAGAGGGCCAAGGCATCGGCTGGACGGACATGCCCGTCGCAGGCGGCGGCGGCTCTGACGCCATGACAGTTCTGCGCGCGCGCGTCACCGCGGGCGATCCGCCCACTGCCGTGCAAATGCTGGGCTTTGCAATCCAGGACTGGGCCGCCGAAGGCGCGCTTGCGGATCTGAACGCGCTGGCGGCCGATCAGAACTGGGATGCCGTGGTGCCTGCTGCGCTTCAGAACTTCTCCAAACATGACGGCTCCTGGGTGTCCGCGCCCGTGAACGTTCATTCCACCAACTGGGTTTGGGCGAATTCCGCGATCATGGCCGAGCTTGGCCTTGAGCAGCCGGGCTCCTGGGATGAATTCGTAGCCGCAATGCAGGCCGCCCAGGATGCGGGCTATGTTGCGCTCGCCCATGGCGGGCAGGCTTGGCAGGAAGCGACCGTGTTTGACTCCATCGCCATGGGCGTGGGCGGGCCAGAGTTCTATCAGGCAGCCTTCGTCGATCTGGATGCCGACGCACTTGGCGGCGCGCAGATGGTCGAAGCGTTCGAGCGGATGGAAACGCTGCGCGGCTTTGTCGACGACAACTTCTCCGGCCGCGACTGGAACTTGGCCTCGGCCATGGTCGTGAACGGCGAGGCGCTGTTCCAGATCATGGGCGACTGGGCCAAGGGTGAATTCGTGAATGCGGGTCAGACCGCGGGCGAAGAATTCCAGTGCTTCCGCGTGCCAGGGTCCGAGGGCACAGTGACGTTCAACTCTGACCAGTTTGCGATGTTCAACGTGACCGATACGGCTGCGATGGACGCCCAGGTCACGATGGCGTCGTCGGTGATGAGCCCGTCCTTCCAGGTGGCCTTCAACACGGTCAAAGGCTCCGTGCCGGCGCGCACCGATATCTCGGACGAGGCGTTTGATGCCTGCGGCAAGCTCGGCATGGCGCAGCTCGCGGACGCGGCGGCCTCCGGCGGGCTCTTTGGGTCCATGGCCCACGGTCACGCCAACCCGCCAGCGGTGCAGAACGCCATGTATGACGTCATCACCGCGCATTTCAACGGTGAGTTTGACGCCGAAACGGCTGCCGCCGAAATGGTGACTGCGGTCGAACTGGCCCAGTAACCGGGCCGGTTGGCTGGCGCGCAATTTTCCCAGACTGCGCGCCAGCTTCCCCAACACATCTTGACCCGAGACAAGGAGACCGGACCCATGGCCCGCGCCAGCTCCGTCGATATGCGCACCCGTTTGCAGGACATCCTGCCCAAGATCGTGCTCGCGCCGTCCTTCGCGCTCGTGCTGCTCTTTGTCTACGGGTTCATCGCCTTCACCATCTATCTGAGCTTCACCGACAGCCGCATGCTGCCCAGCTATGGGTGGGAGGGATGGACGAACTATTCCAAGCTCTTCCGCATCCGCGAATGGGACACTGCGATCACGAACCTCGCGATCTTTGCGTCGCTCTACATTGTGATCTGCACGATCATCGGCCTGATGCTCGCGATCTTTCTGGACCAGAAAATCCGGGGGGAGGGGCTATTGCGGCCCATCTTCCTTTATCCCATGGCGCTCAGCTTCATCGTGACCGGCACAGCGTGGAAGTGGTTCCTCGACCCCGGGATCGGGATCGAAAACACCATGCACCTATGGGGCTGGGAGAGTTTCGAGTTCGGCTGGATCAAAGACCGCAACATGGCGATTTACACGATCGTCATCGCCGCCGTCTGGCAAAGCTCCGGCTTTGTTATGGCCATGTTTCTGGCCGGGCTCCGCGGGATCGATAACGAGATCCTCAAAGCCGCGCAGATGGATGGCGCTACGAACTGGCAGCTCTACCGCCGCATCATCATCCCGCTTTTGCGCCCCGCGTTTCTGTCCGCCTTCGTGATCCTGAGCCACCTGGCGATCAAGTCCTACGACCTCGTCATCGCACTCACGGGCGGCGGGCCGGGTAATGCCACGGCGGTGCCAGCCACGTTCATGTATTCCTACACCTTCACGCGCAACCAAATGGGCATCGGCGCGGCCTCCGCCGTGATCATGCTGATGACCATTGCCGCGATCATGGTGCCTTACCTCTACGCCGAACTGCGGGAGAAAAAGTGATGTCCGTCGCATCCCAAGACAACGCCGCCTCTGTGGGCAAAGTGGGTCGGACGTTTGTCTACCTTACGCTCCTGCTCTTTGCGCTCTTCTACCTGTTGCCGTTCTTCATCATGCTCGTGAACTCTCTCAAACCCTTGGGAGAGATCACCGGCGGCAACATGATCGCGCTGCCCCAGGAATGGACCATTGCGCCGTGGCTCTCGGCCTGGTCTACCGCGCAAATCGGGGTGGAGCCGACGGGGCTGAGACCCTATTTCTGGAACTCGATCCGCATGGTCGTGCCCGCCGTCGTGATCTGCACGATGATCGGCGCGCTCAACGGCTACGTCCTGACGAAATGGCGCTTTCGCGGGGACACGATCGTCTTTGGGCTGATGCTCTTTTCCTGCTTCATCCCGTTTCAGATCGTGCTGATCCCCATGGCGCGCATCTTGGGCCTGTTGGAAATCAGCGGGACGACCACCGGCCTCGTCCTCGTCCACGTGGTCTACGGCATCGGCTTTGCCACGCTCTATTACCGCAACTACTACGCGGCTTTCCCGACAGAGCTCGTGCGCGCCGCCCAAATCGACGGGGCGGGGTTCTTTCAGATTTTCTACCGCATTCTGCTGCCATCCTCGGGGCCCATCACGGTCGTCTGCGTCATCTGGCTTTTTACCAATATCTGGAACGACTTCCTCTTTGGCGCCTCTTTCGCGTCGGGTGGCGCCGCGCCGATGACGGTGGCGCTCAACAACCTCGTGAACTCCTCCACAGGTGTGCGCGAATACAACGTCCACTTCGCCGGTGCGATCCTCGCCGCGCTCCCCACGCTCCTCGTCTACATCGTCGCGGGTCGCTTCTTTGTGCGCGGCCTGATGGCCGGGTCGGTAAAGGGCTAACCCCATGGTCTCCCCCCGCGGCGGGTCGGCCCGCCGCCACCCCACAGCCCACCCCCACCGGGCACAACGTAAAGGTCTGCAAACCATGAAACATCTGCTGTCCCTCACTTTAGGCGTGAGCCTTTTGTCCAGCGCCGCCTGGGCCGATGACACGAGCGTCGAAGTCATGCACTTCTGGACATCCGGCGGCGAGGCCGCGGCGCTGTCTGCCGTGCGCGACAAGGTCGTCGCCATGGGCGTCGCCTGGGAAGACGCGCCCGTCGCCGGCGGCGGGGGTGACCAGGCCAAGACCGTGCTCCAAGCGCGCATGGCCGCGGGCGATCCGCCTGCCGCGATGCTCATGCTGGGCCAAAACATCATCGATTGGGCCAATGAAGGGCTCCTCGGTGACGTCAACAAAGTCGCGATGGCCGAGGATTGGGACGCCGTGCTCCCCAACGCGGTTCAGGATTTTAACAAGATCAACGGCAGCTATGTCGCGGCCCCCACCAACGTGCACCGCACCGACATGATCTGGGCGTCCAAATCCGCCTTTGACACCATCGGCGCCGACTACCCCACCACCTGGGAAGAGTTTAACGCGCTCGCCCCTCGCTTCCTGGACGCAGGCATCATACCCATCGCTCACGGCGGCCAGGCCTGGCAGGAGGCCTACATGTTCGAGGCGCTCGTACTAGGTGTGGGTGGCGCCAATTTCTACCGCTCGGCGCTGATGGATCTCGACAACGCCGCGCTCACGTCCGACACGATGGTCGCCGTGTTCGACCAGATGGGCGCGATCCGCGGGATGGTCGATGACAACTTCCCAGGACGCGATTGGAACTTGGCCACCGCCATGGTCATCAATGGCCAAGCCGCGATGCAGATCATGGGCGACTGGGCCAAGGGGGAGTTCACGAATGCGGGCAAGCTGCCCGGCGCAGACTACGCCTGCTTCCCGGTGCCGAAAACGGACGCGGGCGGCTTTGTCTACCTCGTGAACTCACTGTCCTTCTTTGCCCAGCCAGAAGCGAGCTCCGCAGATGCGCAGGCCGTGCTTGCCAGCGCAATCATGGACCCAGCGGTGCAAGTGGGCTTTAACCAAGCCAAAGGGTCGATCCCCGCGCGCTCAGACCTTGACCTTTCCGCGCTCGACGCGTGCGCACAGGCCACCGCGGCTGAGTTCGTAGAAACAGACGCCGCAGGGACCGCTGTGCCCACCTTTGCTGGGACCCACGCCGCCAATGCCGCGGTCGTAGGCGCGGCAACGGACGTCATCACCGAGTTCTTCAACACCGACATGACCGCGACCGAGGCGACAGAGCTCTTGGCCGAGGCCATCGAACTCGCACAATAACGTAACCGCGGGCGGTCGAGCGCCGCCCGCACACACACCAAAAGAGGGAGGGCATCATGGGTTTTCTCGACATCAACAATGTGACCAAATCCTACGGCGCGGTGGAGGTCCTCCATAAGGTCGACATCGCCGTGGAGGAGGGCGAGTTTCTCGTGCTCGTGGGCCCGTCCGGCTGCGGCAAGTCCACCCTGCTCAACATGATCGCGGGGCTCGAAGGCATCACATCAGGCGAGATCGCTATCAAAGATCGCGTCATGAACGGCGTCCACCCGTCCAAGCGCAACATCGCCATGGTGTTTCAAAGCTACGCGCTCTACCCCAATATGTCGGTGGGCCAAAACATCACCTTTGGGCTCGAAATGCACGGAACGCCCAAGCCCGAGCGCGAGAAACTCCTGGCGGAGGTCTCAGCGCTCTTGCAGATCGACCACCTTCTGGACCGCAAGCCTGGCCAGCTTTCTGGTGGGCAGCGTCAGCGGGTGGCTATGGGCCGTGCGCTTGTGCGCAACCCCGATGTGTTCCTTTTTGACGAACCGCTGTCGAACCTCGACGCCAAGCTGCGCGTCGATATGCGCACAGAGATCAAGAAGCTTCATCAGAACCTGAAAACCACCGTCGTCTACGTCACCCATGACCAGATCGAGGCGATGACGCTGTCCACCCGTATCGCGGTCATGTTCGACGGCTATGTCCAGCAACTCGGCACTCCAAAGGAGATCTACGACACCCCCGAAAACGTGTTCGTTGCGACCTTTATGGGCTCGCCCGCGATGAACGTCCTGCCCGCGCGGGTGGAGATGGTGGGCGGTGCCCCCCACGCGCGCATCACCGACTCCGAAGGGGCTGACGTGTCGCTTGCTTTGGCGCAAGACAACTTGGCCGCCTGGGCAGGACAGGACATCTTGCTGGGCCTGCGACCGGAGGCCATCACCGACCCCGAGGCCGCCGACCGGGACTCCAACCGGATCGAGACTCTGACCAACCGCGTGGGCGTGACGGAACCTTCCGGCGCCGACACCTTTGTGACCATGACGCTCGGCGGCAAGGACGTGATCGCGCGGATGCGGGCCGACACCACCGTGGCCGCAGGCGCCATGTTCGACTTTGCCGTCAATATGGAAAAAGCCGTGGCGTTCGACCCCGCGACCGAGGCACGGATCAGACCCTGAACCATGGCAGAGTGGGACGTCATCATCATTGGATCCGGCATGGGCGGTGCGACCCTCGCAGCCTCCCTCGCCCCGTCCGGAGCCCGCGTCCTGGTGCTAGAGCGCGGCAAGCGGCTTGTGCCGTCCGCGCTCGACCGGGACGCGGACGCGATCTTTCGCACCGGGCATTTCCGCGATGACGAGATGTGGCTGGGCGGCGACGATGCGCCCTTTAGCCCAGGCAACTACTACATGGTCGGCGGCAATTCGAAGTTCTATGGCGCCGCCCTGATCCGCTACCGGGCCGAGGACTTCACGCCGCTGCGCCACGCGGGCGGGACCACACAGGGCTGGCCGATCTCCTATGACACGTTGGAGCCGTTCTATTCCCAAGCTGAGCAGGTCTTTGGCGTACGCGGCGCCCAAGGCGTCGACCCGACGGAGCCGCCACGGTCCACCGACTACCCGCATCCGCCCGTATCCCACGAGCCAGATATCGCGCGCCTCAAGGCCGCGTTAGAAGGGCAGGGGCTCCACCCCTCCCATGTGCCGCTGGGTGTTGATCTGGACCGCTGGCTCGTGGGCGGGGATCACACCTGGGATGGGCATCCCAATACCGGCGGCGGCAAAGCGGACGGGGAAACCGCGATGGACCGGGCGCTTGAGCACCCGAACGTCACGCTGCAAACCAACACGCGCGTTGACCGCATCTGTGCGGGTGCCGACGGTCAAATCACAGGGCTCGACGTCACAGGGCCAGACGGACCAACCCATCTCACCGCGCGGCTCTATGCGCTGGCGGCGGGGGCGGTGCAGTCAGCGGCGCTCTTGCTCCGGTCGGCCTGCGCGGCGTTTCCAACCGGGCTCGCCAACAGCTCCGACCAAGTGGGGCGCAACTTTATGAACCACAACTGCTCCGCCGTGTTGGCGCTGCACCCGCTGCGCAAGAACCGCGCGGTCTACCAAAAGACGCTGATGGTGAATGACTTCTACCTCACTGGCGGGCCGGGCGGGACGCCGTTGGGCAACATCCAGATGCTAGGAAAGATCACGGGCCCCATCCTGAAAGCCACGACCGGCCTGCCGCGCCTGATCGCCGACTGGATCGCAGCACGCTCCGTCGATGTCTACGCCATGTCCGAGGACCTGCCGCATCCAGACAGCCGTGTGACGATCCAGGGCGGGCAGATCAAGCTCGACTGGAAACGCTCCAACTGGGACACGCACGAGGCACTTGTGGCCAAACTCAAGGGCCTGCTGCGCCGCGCGGGCTACCCCGTCGTGCTTTCCCAAGCCTTTGACCGCCGCACGCCGTCCCACCAATGCGGCACTGCGCGTATGGGCGCGGACCCGCGCGCGTCCGTCACCGACAGCTACGGGCGCAGCCATGATCACCCGAACCTCTTTATCACCGACGCGTCGCTTTTGCCGAGCTCGGCTGCCGTGAACCCCGCGCTCACAATCGCGGCGCTTGCCCTGCGTAGTGGTCAGCACATCACCCAAGGACTTCCGCATGGACAGCTTTGACTTCATCATCATCGGCGCGGGCTCCGCCGGGTCCGTGCTTGCCGCGCGCCTGAGCGAGGACCCCGCCTGCCAAGTGCTGCTTTTGGAGGCAGGCGGAAGCGACCGCCACCCGTTCTACCACCTGCCCGCAGGGTTTGCGAAAATGACCAAAGGCATCGGTTCCTGGGGGTGGGAGACCGTGCCGCAAAAGCATATGCAGAACAAAGTCTTTCGCTACACTCAGGCCAAGGTCATGGGCGGCGGGTCTGCGATCAATGCGCAGATCTATACCCGCGGTAACGCGCAAGATTACGACGACTGGCGGCAGATGGGCTGCACCGGCTGGGGCTACGACGACGTGCTGTCCTATTTCCGAAAGTCCGAGGATAACGACACCCACGACAACGCCTATCATGGCAAGGGCGGCCCCCTCGGCGTCAGCCAGCCCGCCGCCCCGCTGCCGATTTGCGAGGCCTATTTCGACGCCGCCCGCGCCTTGGGCATCCCGCGCAACCTGGACATCAACGGCGAACGGCAGGACGGGGTCTGCTACTACCAGCTCACCCAGCGCAACGCGCGGCGATCCTCTGCGGCGATGGCCTATGTCGCCCCGAACGCACACCGCAAGAACCTGACCGTCCGCACCGGCGCCCAGGTCAAACGCATCGTTGTGGAGCATGGGCGTGCCACGGGCGTTGAACTGGCGGATGGTGTGATCCAAGCCCGTGGCGAGGTCCTGCTCGCCTCCGGCGCTATCGGGTCGCCGCGGCTGCTTCAGTTGTCGGGCATCGGGCCTGCGGACGCGCTGTCGTCGCTGGGGATCACACCCGTCTATGACCAGCCCCAGGTCGGCGAGAACCTGCAAGACCACCTGGACCTTTACTGTATCACCGAACTCTCCGGCCCCCATAGCTACGACCGCTATGCCAAACCCCACTGGGCCGCGCTCGCAGGGCTTCAGTACCTCCTCACGCGCAAGGGCCCGGTGGCCTCGTCGCTCTTTGAGACGGGCGGGTTCTGGTACGCCGACCCCTCCGCACGGAGCCCCGACATCCAGTTCCACTTGGGGCTCGGCACCGGGATCGAACACGGGGTGGAGGCGATGCCCAATGGCGGCGTCACGCTCAACTCCTGCTACCTGCGCCCACGCTCCCGCGGGACGGTGCGGCTCCAGTCCAGCGACCCGGCCAAAGCGCCGCTCATCGACCCGAACTACCTGCAAGACCCCCAGGACCGCGCCATGTCGATCCAAGGCCTCAAGATCACGCAGGAGATCATGGCCCAATCGCCCCTAAGCCCGTATATCAAAGCGGAGCGTTTGCCCGGCCCGGACGTCAAGACTGACGAGGACTACTACAATTTCATCTGCACCCACTCAAAAACCTCGCACCACTGCGCAGGCACCTGCCGGATGGGCGCAGACCCCGACGCCGTCGTCGATATCCGACTGCGCATGAACGGGATCGATGGGCTACGCATCGTGGACAATTCCATCATGCCGAGCGTCATTTCCTCTAACACCAACGCCGCGGCCATCATGATCGGCGAAAAGGCATCCGACATGATCAAGGAGGACCACGCATGATCCGTCACATCGTCCTAGTAAAGTTCAAACCCGACGTGAGCGAAGACACCATCGCGCGCATTTTTAACGAGCTCCGCGGGATCGGCGCTCACGTCCCTGGCGTGGGCGAGATCGTGGCGGGCCGCTCAGAGAGCCCCGAGCAGATCGAACGCGGCTACATGCATGGCTTCACCGTCGATATGGCCGATTGGGCCACGCTCCAGGCCTATCAGGACCACCCCGAACACAAAAAGGTCGGCGCGCAGCTCGTTGCCAACGCAATCGGTGGCATCGACGGCATCCTCGTCGTCGATATCGAGGCCTAATTTATGGAACGCCGCCCCACCATCATCGACGTCGCGCGCCATTCGGGCGTGTCGAAATCGACGGTGAGCCTCGTGCTGCAAAACAGCCCAACCGTGCGGCAAGAAACCCGCGACCAGGTGCGCGCCTCCATGGCCGCCATTGGCTATGTCTACAACCGCGCTGCGGCGACGCTGCGGTCTGCGACGACCGGACTTGTCGGGCTCGTGATCAACGATCTGCGCAACCCGTTCTTTGCTGAATTCGCCACCTCTGTGCAGGAAACCCTGTCGTCCCAGGGGTTTGCAGCGGTCATGGCCAACACCAATGAGACAACGCAGACGCAAGAACAGGTCATCAGCGCTATGATCGAACATGGCGTGGCGGGGATCATCATCTCGCCCGCCTATGGCAGCGGCTGCGGCGGGTTTGACGCCATCGCGCGTGCGGGCATCCCCACCATGCAGGTCCTGCGCCGCGTCGAAGACCGCACAGAGCTCTTTCCCTATGCCTCCCCCGACTTTCAGGAGGGCAGCCGCCGCGCCACCCAGCATCTACTGGACACCGGCGCGCGGCGGATCGCATTTGTCGGCGGGCTCGACGGCGCATCCGTCACCGCGCGCCGTATGCAAGGCTACCGCGATGTGCTCGCGGAGGCAGGGTTGCGCGAGCGGGTCTTCACAGGCCGCAGCACCCGCGACTTTGGCCAGGCCATGGCGGCGCGTTTGGGCGATGTCGACGGCGTGGTCTGCTTCAACGACCTCGTGGCGCTCGGGCTTTTGTCGGGGTGTCACAAGATCGGCCGCCCTGTGGGCGCAGACGGGCTGCGCGTGGTGGGCTTCGACGATATCGAAGAATGCGCCCACGCTTGGCCGCCCCTGTCGTCTGTACGATGCGACATCGCCAGCTTCGGCACGGAGATTGCCCGAACGCTCCTGCGCTGGATCGAAGACGGGACCGCCCCGCGCCCCGAATGGCTCAGCCCCGTGTCGCTGACCCAGCGCGCCTCATCCGCACCCTAAACTTGGAGCAATGTTGCCGTGCCCCACCCTGTGCCCCAGGATATCCTCGACCGCCTCACTGACGTGGCCATGCCAAAACTGGGCCCTGCGCCCGACGCTGACGGCCATATCGACGTCATGGGCCAGCGTATTCCCGTTATCGACGCGCAAACCGCCGTGGTGGGCAGCGGCGCCGCGGGCTTGCGCGCTGCGGTGGAGGCGCACCGCAGCGGCGTCGATGTCGTGATCTTGTCGCAATCGGCCTGGGGCGGGACCTCCGCCTGTTCGGGCTCGGACAAGCAAACGCTCCACACCGCCAACACCGCCGACCAAGGCGACAATTTCAAGGATATGGCCCGCGCCATCCGCGCGGGCGGCGCCATGGACGCCGACACCGCGTATATCGAGGCCGTGGGATCCACCCGCGCCATGGCCTCCCTACAATACCTGGGCCTGCCGCTGCCCCAGGACCCGCTTGGCGGCACGCTGCGCTATCAAACCGACCACGACGAGGTGGGCCGCGCCACAAGCTGTGGCCCCCGCACATCGCGCCTTATGGTCAAAGTCCTGGCGGAGGAGGCGCTGCGCCTGCGCGTGCGGTTCTTTAACCAAACCACCGCGACCGAAATCCTGCGCGACGCGGACGGGCGCGTCCGCGGGCTCCTCGCGATCCGCACGCGGGACCAAAGCGCGCAGAACCCCCACGGGCTCCTCTTTTTCCGAACGCCGACGCTGGTGCTCGCCGCGGGCGGGCCGGGCGAACTTTACCGCGACAGCGTCTTTCCCAATGGCTGCTTTGGCTCGCTCGGTCTCGCGTTGGAGGCGGGGGTGGAGCTTGTGAACCTCACCGAAAGCCAGTTCGGGATCGGCACGCGGCGCGAAGGCTTTCCCTGGAACCTGTCCGGTACCTATGTGCAGTCCATGCCACACATTTATTCTGTGGATACGGACGGCAAGGAACATCATTTCCTCGCCGACTACTACCGCACCACCCAGGAAATGGCCTCCAACATCTTTCGTAAGGGCTACCAGTGGCCGTTCCACGCCGCGCGGATGCTCGACCATGGATCAAGCCTCGTCGATCTCGGGATTTTCCGCGAAAGCGCCAAGGGGCGTCGCGTCTTTATGGATTTCAACCGCAACCCGGAGCCGATCGATCAGGCCTTTAGCCTGGAGCGGCTCGACAATGACGTGGCCACCTACCTCGGCACGGCGGGCGCAACCCAAGCCACCCCCATCGACCGCCTGCGCCACATGAACCCGCTCGCGATCGAACTATACCGCCGCTACAAGCTCGACATCGCCGCCGAGCCGCTCGAATTTGCGGTCAACAATCAGCACATGAACGGCGGCGTTGCTGTCGATACGTGGGGCCAAAGCTCCGTCCCGGGCATTTATGCCGTGGGGGAGGCCGCAGGCACCCACGGTGTCACACGCCCGGGCGGTGCCGCCCTCAACGCAGGCCAAGTTTTTGGCACCCGCGCTGCCGAACATATCGCAACGCGGGCGACACACGCAGAGCAAGTGGAGCCCGAACCCGGCACCGCCCTCGTTGGTGCCGCGATCCAGCGGTTAGAAAAGCTGCTGCGCCCCGACAGCCCCCACACCGTGCCCACGCTCCAAGCCGCGATCCAGGCCCGCATGAGCGACCACGCTGGGCCGTTTTGTGACCCTAAATCCGTCACCGAAGCGCGGACCGCAGCGCAGGCGCTCAACCACGCCATCGCGTCCCAAGGCCTTGCGCCGCCACGCGGCAACCAGCTGGCGCGCGCGCTTCAATGGCGGCAGATGGCGCTCGCGTCCGAGGCCGTCCTGGCCGCGCTTGATCACTACATCGCCCAAGGTGGCGGCAGCCGCGGCGCCCGCGCCATTTGCGACGCCCAAGGTGCGGCCGTGCCCGAGGGCCGTCATGGCCCGGTTGAGCCGTACCGCTTCCGCGCAGAGACGACCGATTTCACCGACGAGCAAATCCTTGTTCGCTATGACGGTGACGCCATGGCCGTCAGCACGCGCCCCAACCACGCCTTTGACGAAACCAACAAGACCTTTTTCGAGCGTGATTGGCCCGCCTGGCTCACCGGCGCCATCTATGACGAGGGCCGCCCATGACACCCCCCCGCGTTCTGTGCGTGGGAGAGGCGATGGTCGAACTCGCGCCTTTGCCGGACGGCACTTACAAACGCGGTTTTGCCGGTGACACGTTCAATACCGCTTGGCACATGGCCCAGCTATTGGGTGCGTCCGCGCGCGTGGGCTTTGTCACCCGGGTGGGCCGCGACAGCCTCTCTGAGGCGTTCTGTGCGGAACTGGCGCAGGACGGGCTCGAAACAAGCGTCGTCAGCGAAGACCCCGCGCGGAGTATGGGGCTTTACATGATCGCCCTCGATGGGGCGGAGCGGTCGTTCCACTACTGGCGCAGCTCCTCCGCCGCGCGAGGCCTGGCCGACGCCCCGGACGTCTTGGCGCGGGCTCTAAATGGCGCCGACCTGATCCATCTGTCGGGCATCACGGTCGCCATCCTCCCGCCTAAGGCGCGGATCACGCTGCTCGATGCGCTTAAGACCGCACAGAGCGCGGGTTCCCAGATCTCATTTGACCCCAATGTCCGCCCGGCTTTGTGGTCGACCGCCCAAGAGCCGCGCGAGACGCTCCCGGCATTCCTCGACCTCGCGGATATTCTGCTGCCCGGGGTGGAAGACGCTCAAGCGCTCTGGGGCGCCTGCAGCGCGGGCGATATCCTCGCACGCCTCGAACGGGCAGGGCGCGCGGTGGTGGTCAAAGACGGCGGCGGCTCCGTCGCCATATCCGTCGCAGGAGACCGGCAAACACTGCCCACCCCGCCCGCGCCCAATGTCGTTGACACAACGGGCGCAGGCGACGCGTTCAACGCGGGATATCTCTGCGCCCATCTCGCCGGACATCCCCCCGCCACCTGCGTCGCCGAGGGCCAACGCATCGCCCGCCTCGTCCTAGCGCACCCCGGCGCCCGTGCCGAGAAGGCCGACCTGAGACCTTGATGAGCCTCGCCACTAGGTCTTTCGCTGAAAGAGAAAACGGAGCACATGACTGTCAGGTGCTGCGCGGAAATACTCCGGACTGGTACTTCACGGCGGTCTTGCGTTGCTCACAACCCGCGATACGAGGCGCAGCTTCAACGACCCGCAAAACTTTCAAACGATTGGGAGGTGCATCACAGAGCTTTGACAAAACGCTCGTCTGCGCTACTAATTCGTTAGATTGACTTCGTAAGGACACCACGTGGCGCGTCGCAGAACAGAATTACTCACCGACGTTGAGCTTGAGCTTATGAAAGCGCTCTGGACCCTTCAGGCGGGGACAGTGCGCGACATAATGGCTGCGCTCTCGGACGGGACGACCCGTGCCTACACGTCAGTCGCAACGATGATGAAAATCCTCGCTAAGAAGGGGTATGTGACGGCAGAGCAAAAGGACCGTGTGCTGGTCTACCAGCCCGCGGTTGCCAAGAGCGACTATGAAGGTCGTTCGCTTCGCAACCTGTCGGATTCACTGTTTGGAGGAACACCAACGGCGCTTGTGGCGCGGTTGGTGGATGACGGTGAACTGACCGATGAAATGATCCGAGAAATAAAACAGATCATAGATACGAGGATCAACCAGGATGACAGCTCATGACATCGTAGGGGGGGCGGTCTGGGTCCACGCATTGGTCCTGTTGGCCGCGATGGTTTTTGCCGCTTTTGAGCTTTTGTTTGCAGCGACGGGAAGTCGCCGACACTTCTTAACACGACGACGGCTCAGTCTTGTAGCCTGTGGTAGCGTGTGCGCCGTGCTTGCTTTAATGCCGCTAATTGCGCCGCTTGGGGCCAATATAAACGCGGTCGATGCCGTGTTGGCGCAGTACCTCAAAGGCAATATCGGCGGGATATCCGCGAGTGAAATGCAGGCCGTGGTGGATCTGCCGCGGGCGATGGTCGACGAGTTGGCGCGGGGGTCGAGCTGGGTCGCGGTCGCGGTGCTGGGGGTGTTTGGCGCCTTTGCCATATCGCGGTCGCTCTACCTCGTTGTGAACCTCGTGCGTATTCGGCGCGCCATCGCGGCGGGCTGTGTGCTTAAGGACAGTGCGCAAGTGCGGGTCGTGGTCTCTCCCATCGCGCAGGTGCCATTTTCGACCCGCGGGCTATCGAAATACATCGTCGTTCTGCCGGCCAAGGTCTGCGACGATGTCGATGCGCTGCATATGTATTTGGGCCATGAGTTTCAGCACATCCGTCAGGGCGATGTGGATGCCGAAATCATGCTGTCTGTCGTGTCGCCGTTCTTGATCCTGAACCCGGGTTACTGGTTCATCGCTGGACGGGTACGCAACCTGGCGGAGCTGGCCTGTGACCGGGCGTTCTTGGCGCGCGAACGGATGGCCGCGCGAGAGTATTCGCTGCGGCTTTTGACGATTGCGCGCACCTATGGGAGCTCGTCCCAGCGCGGGCCGAGCGCCTTTGGCGTGTCGCTTGTAGGGCGCACGTTGCCCTGGATGTCGCGCAAGAGCATGCTCAAATCCCGGATCGAGGAGATCGCCGCGGACGTGAATGCGCCGCTGCGCGAGGGACGGCTGATTGCCGCCAGTGCATCGCTGACGCTCGCGGCGTTGATCTTGTTTGTGGCGATGTCGGTGGGGGCCTCTGGTGACTGGAGCCATGAGCGGATCATGCTCTCCACCGTCGTGAATCTGGAACGGATCAACGAGCTCAACACCTTGGCTCAGCGCAGCTGGTAGGCTTTAGTGCCATGTTTTTCCAAAGAAAAACATCTACTAATTTTTTAGTTGACGCATCCTGTTCCGTCTGACACTTCTTGTGGAGGGCGAAAAAGCGCCCATCAAAAAAATGGGAGGACAAGATGCGAAAGTATCTTCTCTCCGCAGTTGCGGTGTCTGCCGTGATTGCGGGTACGACCCCGCTTTATGCGGATGAAGCGGCGGCAAAGCGCTGGATCGATAGTGAGTTCCAGCCATCATCGCTGACGAAAGACGAACAGCTGTCGGAGATGCAATGGTTCATCGACGCCGCGGCGCCGTTCAGCGGGATGGAAATCAACGTCCTGTCTGAAGGCATTCCGACCCACGGCTACGAGGCCGAAGTTCTGACCAAGGCGTTCGAGGACATCACCGGCATCAAGGTGAACCACCAGATCCTGGGCGAAGGCGAGGTTGTGCAGGCTGTGCAGACGCAGATGCAGACCCAGCGGAACCTGTACGACGGGTATGTGAACGACTCTGACCTGATCGGCACGCACTCCCGTCTTCAGCTTGCTTACAACCTGACGGACATGATGGCTGGGGACTGGGCTGACACGACGTCGCCGACGCTCGACCTCAATGACTTCATGGGTATTCAGTTCACGACCGGCCCAGACGGGGACCTCTACCAGCTGCCCGACCAGCAGTTTGCGAACCTCTACTGGTTCCGCAAGGACTGGTTTGACCGTGAGGACCTGCAAGCCGCGTTCAAGGAAAAGTACGGCTATGACCTGGGCGTGCCTGTAAACTGGTCCGCCTATGAGGACATCGCGGAGTTCTTCTCCAACGATGTCAAGGAAATCGACGGCACGGCCATCTATGGCCACATGGATTACGGCAAGCGTGCGCCGGACCTGGGCTGGCGGATGACGGATGCGTGGCTGTCGATGGCAGGCGCGGGATCGGTCGGTGAGCCAAACGGCGTGCCCATCGATGAATGGGGCATCCGTATGGAAGCGGGCTCGTGTAACCCGGCGGGCGCAAGCGTCACGCGCGGTGGCGCGGCCAACGGCCCAGCAGCGGTCTACGCGATCCGCAAATGGGACGAGTGGCTGCGCAACTACGCGCCTCCCGGTGCGGCGTCGTTCGACTTTTACCAGTCGCTGCCAGCGCTCAGCCAAGGCAACGTGGCCCAGCAAATCTTTTGGTACACCGCCTTTACCGCGGACATGGTCAAACCCCAGTCCGAGGGCAACAACACGGTTGACGCTGATGGCAACCCGCTGTGGCGGATGGCGCCGAGCCCGCACGGCCCGTATTGGACCGAAGGGCAAAAGGTGGGCTACCAGGACGTGGGGTCCTGGACGTTCCTGAAATCCACGCCATCTGAGCGCGCGCAAGCGGCCTGGCTCTACGCCCAGTTCGTGACGTCAAAGACCGTGGATGTTAAAAAGGCCCATGTGGGTCTGACGTTCATTCGCGACAGCTCCGTGAACCACGAAAGCTTCACAGAGCGCGCGCCAAAGCTCGGCGGCCTGGTGGAATTCTACCGCTCGCCGGACCGTGTCCGCTGGTCGCCCACGGGTGTCAACGTGCCTGACTATCCGAAGCTCGCCCAAATCTGGTGGCAGCAGATCGGCGACGTCAACTCTGGCGCGTTCACCCCACAAGAGGCCATGGACCGCCTGGCAGAGGAGATGGACATCACCATGGCGCGGATGCAGCGCGCGGATGAGGGTGCCAATGTCTATGGCGGCTGTGGCCCACGGCTCAATGATGAGCGGGACGCGGACTGGTGGTTCGCCAATGGCGGCGCCAAGCCCAAGCTCGACAACGAGAAGCCGCAAGGCAAGACCGTGAACTACGATGAGCTTGTCGCCCGCTGGAGCGCCAACTGATCCCTGTTGGCCCGCGACTTCCCCGCGGGCCAATACCACGGCTGGGGCTTTCCTCTTGGCCCCAGCCTATGTCCAAATCCGACGCGCGCGGCGCGGCTCCAAAACAGAGACTTCCATGGCGCTAGTGCTGAAAGATATCACGAAAATTGTGCGTGGGGTGACCCATATCAAGCCCACCTCGCTGACGCTCGAAACCGGTCATTTCAATGTGCTTTTGGGGGAAACTGGTGCGGGTAAGACGTCACTGATCAAAATGATGGCCGGGCTCGATCCGATCGCGTCTGGCACGGTGGAGATGGACGGCCAGGACGTCACCAAGCTGAACACGCAAAAGCGACGCATCAGCCTCGTCCACCAGTTTTTCGTGAACTACCCGCATATGAGCGTCTACGACAACATCGCCTCCCCGCTTCGGGTTGCAGGCATGGCCAAGTCGGAGATTGAGGACCGCGTGCAGGAGGCGGCCGCGATCTTGCAGCTGGCACCGATGCTGCAGCGCAAGCCCCACGAACTTTCCGGCGGTCAGCAACAACGCTGCGCGCTGGCGCGGGCCATCGCGAAAGACAGTAAGGCGGTGTTCCTGGACGAGCCGCTCGCCAACCTAGACTACAAACTGCGCGAAGAACTGCGAGAAATGCTGCCGGAGCTCTTCGCAGGGCGCGGCGCTGTCGTGGTCTACGCCACCTCGGAACCCGAAGAGGCGCTGCTTCTCAGGGGTCGGACGGCCCTGATGATGGACGGCCACGTGGCACAGTTTGGCCCCACGGCAGAGATCTACCGCGCACCTGCGACGCTTACGGCCGCGCAGATATTCTCCGACCCGCCGATCAACCACGCCACGGTGGAAAAGCGCGGCGACCGCTTTGCGATGGGCCCCGTGGAATGGCCCGCGGGCGGCGCATCTGGGCTGCGCGATGGCACCTACACCGTTGCGGTCCGTCCAAACCACATTCTGCCTTTTGAAAATAGCAACGCTACCGTGCCGCTGTCTGGAGAGGTGGGGGTCACCGAACTCAGCGGGTCCGAAAGCTCCGCCCATTTCAGCTTTGGCGGGCAGAGCTGGGTGTCGTTGGCCCATGGCACCCACGTCTACCACCCGGGGCAGGACCACACGTTTTTCATGGACCCGGGCGGGTGTCTCTATTTCGCGCCAGACGGCTCGCGGGCGGCGTAAGGATCCATCATGGCAAAGATCACACTCGAAAACCTGCGGCATGCCTATATGCCGAACCCGACCAGCCCGTCGGACTACGCGCTCAAAGAGATTGACGTAGCTTGGGACGACGGCGGCGCCTACGCGCTGCTGGGGCCATCTGGCTGCGGAAAGTCGACGCTGCTCAACATCATCTCTGGCCTTTTGACCCCGTCCGAAGGACGCATCCTGTTTGACGAAACGGACGTGACCACCCAGACGCCGGATCGCCGGAACATCGCTCAGGTGTTCCAGTTCCCCGTCATCTACGACACCATGACGGTGCGCGAAAACCTGGCGTTCCCGCTGAAAAACCGCGGGGTCGATACGGCAAAGATCGCGGCGCGCGTGGCCGAGATTGCCGAGATGCTCGAAATCACGGACATGCTCGACCGCCGCGCGGCGGGGCTTGCGCCCGACAACAAGCAAAAGCTGTCGATGGGACGCGGGTTGGTACGGGACGACGTCAATGCGATCATGTTTGACGAACCGCTCACCGTCATCGACCCGCATCTAAAGTGGAAGCTCCGCTCCAAGCTCAAGGAGCTTCATCAGCGCGTGCGGGCCACAATGATCTACGTGACCCACGACCAGACAGAGGCGCTGACATTCGCCGACAAAGTCGTGGTGATGCAGCTGGGCGAGGTCGTCCAGATCGGCACCCCGGTGGAGCTGTTTGAGCGGCCTGCGCACACCTTTGTGGGCCACTTTATCGGATCGCCCGGGATGAATGTGCTGCCCGCGGAGGTCCGCGACGGCGGCGCGTTCCTGGGCGGCCAGCACATCGCCACCGAGGGGCGCGTGACAGCAACCAAAGGCAGGATGGAGATTGGCGTGAGGCCAGAATTTGTAACGCTTGGCCAAACAGGGCTCGCGGCCAAGGTGCGCAAAGTGTCTGATGTCGGTCGCCATCTCGTGGTCGAGGCCATGCTAGGCGATCAAAAAGTCGCTGCGATCCTCAACGGCCCCGCGCCGGTTCAAGGCGACACCGTTCACCTGCAATTTCAGCCGCCACAGACGCGTGTCTACGCCGATGGCTGGCTCGCAACGGGGGAGGCCGGGACATGAACCGCACCGAAAATCAACGCGGCTGGTTCTTTGTCCTGCCGGTCCTCATCCTCGTCGCATTCAACGCGCTCATCCCGATGATGACGGTCGTGAATTACTCCGTTCAGGAGACGTTTGGGAACAACCAGTTCTTTTGGGAGGGCCTCACCTGGTTCGAGCAAATTCTGACGTCCGAGCGGTTCCACGCAGCGCTCGGGCGCCAGTTCATGTTCACCTTTATGGTGCTGATTATCCAAATCCCGCTTGGCATCATCATCGCGCTCTCGATGCCGCGGTCGGGGTTCTGGGTGCCGGTGTGTTTGGTGCTGATGGCGCTGCCCATGCTCATCCCCTGGAACGTGGTCGGGGCGATGTGGAACATCTTTACCCTGCCCAAGATCGGCATGGCAGGCTACGTCATCAACAACATCCTCGGCATCAATTATGACATGACCCAGGACCCGGTTGCGGCGTGGATCACGATCATCGTCATGGATGTCTGGCATTGGACGTCGCTCGTGGTGCTTTTGTGCTACGCGGGTCTCGTGTCGATCCCAGATGCCTACTACCAGGCCGCAAAGATCGACGGCGCAAGCCCGTGGAGCGTGTTCCGCTACATCCAACTCCCGAAGATGAAAAACGTGCTGACCATCGCGATCCTTTTGCGCTTTATGGACAGCTTCAACATCTACACGGAAGTCTTTGTTTTAACTGGGGGCGGGCCAGGTAACTCAACGACGCTTCTGTCCATCGATCTGGTCAAAATCGCGCTCGGTCAGTTCGACCTGGGCCCCGCCGCGGCGATGTCGCTCATCTACTTTGCAATCACGCTCTTTGTGTCCTGGCTGTTCTACACGCTCATGACCAAAGACGACCAATCCTGAGGCGCATCATGCAAAAACGCTCCCTCATTCCAATCGTTTACATCCTGTTCTTGATGCTGCCGATCTACTGGCTCGTCTCCATGAGCTTTAAGACCACGAACGAGATCTTGGCCGGGTTCACGCTCTTTCCCCAGAGCTTCACGGTGGAGGCCTACGTGACGATCTTTACCGATCCGACGTGGTACTGGGGCTACATCAACTCCATCATCTATGTGACGCTGAACACGCTCATTTCGATCTCTGTCGCGTTGCCTGCGGCCTATGCCTTTAGCCGGTATCGGTTCCTTGGCGACAAGCAGCTCTTTTTCTGGCTCCTCACGAACCGGATGGCACCTGCGGCGGTCTTTGCGCTGCCATTTTTTCAGCTCTATTCCTCCGTGGGGATTTTCGACACGCATCTGGCCGTGGCGCTCGCGCATTGCCTGTTCAACATCCCGCTCGCCGTGTGGATCCTAGAGGGCTTTATGCGCGGCGTTCCCAAGGAACTGGACGAGACCGCCTATGTCGATGGCTACTCCTTCGTGCGCTTTTTCACGACGGTCTTTATCCCAACGATCAAGGCCGGGGTGGGTGTCGCGGCGTTCTTTTGCTTCATGTTCTCCTGGGTCGAAATGCTGCTCGCGAAAACGCTCACCGCGGTGGAGGCAAAGCCCATCGCCGCCACCATGACGCGCACGGCGTCTTCGGCGGGATACGAGCTTGGGCTGCTGGCCGCGGCGGGGACGCTGACGATCATTCCCGGTGCCATCGTGATCTATTTTGTCCGCAACTACATCGCGAAGGGCTTCGCGATGGGGAGAGTTTGATATGCTAAGCTGGATGGCGTGGACGCTGCCGACGGCGTTGATCTTTGTCGGCCTTTTCACAGCGATGGGCGTTCTGACTGTGCTCGAAATCAAACGCCCCGGCGGGGATGAGCGTCGCGGCATTCTGGGGCTGACCACCACCCGCGGCGATCGATTGTTCCTGACCTGCCTGGGGACAAGCTACATTTTTCTTGCCTGGCTGGGATTCTTCGGCACCCCGCTTTGGGGGCCGCTCGCGATTTCGATCGGGTGGAGCATCTTTTGCTTTTGGAAGGTCTGAGCCTGACGCCCGACGACGCCCACGCCGCTAAGTCAGCGTTGGGGCGGTCGCGACCTCGCCGTGTTCAACAAAGCGCTCATGGTTTGCCTCAATCTGGTCGAGGTTGTATTCGTAATTCACCATGGCGCCGCTCGATTGCCGCAACCCGTTGGCGCTGAGGTCCGCGCCGGAATGGACGGCCAGCACCCGGGCGCCGTTGCCCAGGTGGAACCGGGCCACCGGGTCATAGGGCAGCCCGGTGCGGTTTTTCGCTTTGAGCAGGTAAGTGGTGGCAAGCGACCGGACCTCTGCGGCGCTGCCTTCGCCTGTCAGCACAGCCTCCACCCGGTCATTGTCGCGTTGGCCCTCAAGCCAGGTGTTGAGCTTCGGGATGGGTGAAAGCGTCACAAAGCGGTCGAGCGCTGGCAGTTCCGCGCGCAGCTCATCGACGACTTGTTTGATCAACAGGTTCCCAAAGGAAATGCCCGACAGCCCGTGCTGGCAGTTGGAGATCGAGTAGAACACAGCCACCTTGACCTCCTCCGCGCTGCGGTAGTCGCGCGGGTGGGCGAGGATATGCTGGATGGAGCTCGGGACCGCCTGCGTCAGCGCCACTTGGACGAAAATGAGCGGCTCTTCCGGCATGGCCGGGTGGAAGTAGGCAAAACAGCGTCGATCCGGCGGATAGAGCCTGCGGCGCAGGTCCTCCAGATCGTTGATCGCGTGCACCGCCTCGTAGGAGATGATCTTTTCCAGGAGGCTGGCAGAGGTGTTCCAGTCGATGCGGCGCAGCACGAGGAAGCCGCGGTTGAACCAGCTCCGCAAAAGGTGCTTAAAATCGTGATCGAGCCGCCGCAACTCCGGCGTGTCGCGCGACAGCCGCAAGATATCGCTGCGCATTTCCACTAGCGTCCGGGTGGCGCCGGGGGTCTGATTGATACGCCGCAAAAGCTCCTGCCGGGGGGGCTCGGACCGGCGCGACATCTCCTCATAGGCGGCAAGCCCGCCGTCTTTGCGGTAGGTGTCGATGCTGGCCGTCAGCTCCGCGAGGTTGATTTCCAGGTCCTCGTTGAGGAAGTGAAAAAAGGCTAGTTTGTCATCCAGGCTCAGCCGCCCATAGGCGTCGACGATGCAGCGCGCGAGCGTAAGGCCCGAGACTTCCCCCTCAGACGCCAAAAGCGCCCGGCAAAGGTCCGCGATGGACCGGTCGTCGCTGCTGGCCGTGCGCCGGGCGCGGCGGTCAAACAGGGTGGAAAGCATGTCGCCAAGAGGCGAGCGTTGTGTCGTGCGATCAGCCATGGGCTGAGGTGTAACGCGCGCGGATGAATTCTCAAGCAATGCTTTAAAGCGCATCTTGTGACGGTGGGTCGCTCACAGGATCGCACAGGTGCGTTGGGTCAAATATGTGCGCTTGATTTCGCGCGCCGGGCGCGGCACTCGACATCGGCAATGGAAACGGCCCCGCTCATATCTGATTTGGCTGAGATCACGCTGCGGTCGCTGCGCGTCTCGGTGACGGCTGTGATATTGGCCGCAGCCATCGGCATTCCGTTTGGTGCCTGGCTCGCGGTCACGCGCTTTGGGGGGCGCCGTGCGGCGGTGGCGGTGCTCAATGCGCTTATGGGGCTGCCGCCGGTGGTCGTCGGGCTGGTGCTTTACCTGCTTTTGTCGCGGTCGGGGCCTTTGGGGGTGCTTGATCTGCTGTTCACGACTTGGGCGATGATCCTGGCGCAGGTGATTATCGTGCTGCCGCTCATCGCCTCGCTGTCCCATCAGGTGCTGCGTGACTTGTGGGCGGAATATCGCGACCTTCTCGTCTCGCTGGGCGCGACACGCAGGCAGCGGATTTGGGTGCTGATCTGGGACGCGCGGCGGTCGCTCCTGACAGCCGTGCTCGCCGCCTTTGGCCGCGCCGTGGGGGAGGTCGGGGCAATCCTGATCGTCGGCGGCAACATTGATCACCTGACCCGTGTGTTGACGACCGCGGTCACGCTAGAAGTGTCGAAGGGCAATCTAACCTTTGCGGTGGCCCTGGGCGCGGTTTTGATCGTGATATCCCTAGCCGTCAGCCTGGCGCTTCATGCTCTGTCAAAGGCAGAAAGAGTGCGGCCATGGTAGCGCCCCGGGTGGAGATTTCGGAGGCGGTCGTGGAACGTGGCCGCGCACGGCTCCTGGGCCCCGTGACATGCGCCTTTGCCCCTGCGCCGATCACGGCCGTTATGGGCCCGAACGGGGCCGGAAAGACATCTTTTCTCAAGCTTCTACATGGGCTTGAACGTCCGAGGGGCGGGCAGGTCCAGTGGGCAGGCGCCACCCCGCGGGAGCAGTCCTACGTCCCGCAACGCGCCATCGTTTTGCGTCGCTCGGTGCGCGAGAACCTCGCGCTGCCGCTCAAGCTCCGCGGGCAGGCGTCCGATGCGCGGGTGGCGCAGAGCGCAGAGCGGTTGGGCCTCACCGCGCTTCTCGACACCCACGCGCCGCGCCTGTCGGGGGGGGAGGCGCAGCGCCTCGCGCTGGCCCGCGCGCTGATCACGGGTCCCAAGGTCCTTTTTCTCGATGAACCCACCGCCAATCTCGATGTCCCAGGCCTGAGCCGGGTCGAGGAGATCCTGGTAGAGGAGGCCGCGCGCGGCACGCGTATTCTGCTGTGCACCCATGGTGTCGCCCAGGCGCGCCGCCTGGCTGACGCGGTGATCTGGGTTGCGGGCGGGCAGGTGCATGCGCCCCTGGGCGCGGCGCAGTTTTTTAGCGACCCGCCCGATGTGGCGCGGCAGTTTTTGGAGTTGATGTGATGCGGTGGCTTACGGTCTGTTTGGCTGTGCTTGGTGGGCCTGCGGCGGCAGATGTGCTGCGGCTGGCGGTAACGACGTCCTTTGATAACTCTGGCCTCTCGGGGGTCTTGATCCCCGCTTATGAGGCCGCCAGCGGGGACGAGGTGCAGATCATCGTCGTGGGCACCGGGCGGGCGCTTGGCCTGGGCGCTGCGGGCGACGTCGACGCGGCGCTGACCCATGCCCCTGAGGCGGAGCGTGCAGCTGTGGCGGCAGGGCATTTCACCCACCGGCGCGAGGTAATGTACAATGACTTTGTGGTTCTCGGCCCGCGGGACGATCCCGCTGGGATCGCGGGTGCAGCCACTGCTGGGGCGGCTTTGGTGCAGATCGCCGATGCGGAGGCGATTTTCGTCAGCCGGGGTGACGAAAGCGGCACCCATCGCGCCGAGCTCGCGTTGTGGCAGGCCGCCGGGCGCGACCCGCGCGGCGCCTCCGGTCGTTGGTACCGGGAAACGGGGACCGGGATGGGCGCCACGCTCAACACAGCCGTGGCCATGGGCGGTTATGCGTTGAGCGACCGCGCGTCCTGGCTGACCTTTGGCAACCAGCGTGACCACGCGGTGCTGTTTCAGAGCGACCCGGCGCTCTTTAACCAATACGCGCTTTTGCCCGTGGACCCGGCGCGTCATAGCCACGTGGCAGCCGATGCCGTTGCGCGGTTCGAGGCCTGGCTGACAGGGCCGGGCCAGGCGGTGATTGCGGGCTACACGCTGGAGGGGGAGGCGCTCTTTGTGCCGAACGCGCAGTGATCCAATGCGCTTAGTGCGTGACTGGGCCTTTAAAGTGCTCAGGGCAGTCCCCGACCGACGGGTGGGGGTGTAGCCCCCGCCCGTGGGGGGCGCCTCCCGGGACCGCGAAGCGGCCCTGCCGGTAATAGTCGGGGGCTGCCCGGTGGTTCCCACCGGGCGGGGAACGCACCCTACATTAGGCTCTGATCAGCCCCATCTCCTGGAGCTTCAGCAGCACCTGTTGGGCGCAGTAATCTACATCCGTGCCTTCCGTCTCGATCCGCAGCTCGGGGTTCTCGGGAGCATCGTAAGGGTCGGAAATCCCTGTGAATTCCTTGATCTTTCCCTCTCGCGCAAGCTTGTAGAGCCCTTTGCGGTCGCGCTGCTCGCAGACCTCGATGGACGTCGCCACATGCACCTCGCAGAAGGCGCCGTAAGCCTCGATATCCTCGCGCACCGCCGCCCGTGTAGTCGCATAGGGCGCGATGGGCGCGCAGATGGCGATGCCGCCGTTTTTCGTGATCTCAGAGGCGACATAGCCAATGCGGCGAATGTTCAGGTCGCGGTGCTCTTTTGAAAATCCCAGCTCCGAGCTGAGGTTCTTGCGCACAATATCGCCGTCGAGCAGCGTCGTGGGTCGCCCCCCCATCTCCATCAATTTCACCATCAACGCATTTGCGATGGTCGATTTGCCGGACCCCGAGAAACCCGTGAAAAACACGGTGAAACCCTGCTGCGACCGCGGCGGGCGCGATTTGCGCAGCTCGCGGACAACGGCGGGGAAGGAGAACCACTCCGGGATCTCCAGCCCCTCTTGCAGGCGCCGCCGCAATTCAGTGCCGGAGATATTGAGCACCGTCACTTTGTCCTTATCCACGATCTCATTGGCGCGCTCGTACTGCGCGCGCTCCTGCACATAGACCATGTGTTTGAAATCGAGCATCTCGATGCCGATCTCGTCCTGATGCTCGCGGAACAGGTCCTGCGCGTCATAGGGGCCGTAGAAATCTTCCCCGGCGGAGTTCTTGCCCGGGCCAGCGTGATCGCGGCCCACGATGAAATGCGTGCAGCCGTGGTTCTTACGGATCAGCCCGTGCCAGACGGCCTCCCGCGGGCCCGCCATGCGCATCGCGAGGTTCAGCAGGCTCATGGTCGTGGTGGCTGCCGGGTACTGGTCCAGCACGGCCTCGTAGCAGCGGACGCGGGTGAAATGGTCGATATCGCCGGGCTTCGTCATGCCCACAACGGGGTGGATCAGCAGGTTCGCCTCAGCCTCCTTCGCGGCGCGGAACGTCAGTTCCTGATGCGCCCGGTGGAGCGGGTTGCGCGTTTGGAACGCCACGATTTTGCGCCAGCCTAGCTTGCGGAAATAGGCGCGCAGCTCATTGGGCGTGTCGCGACGCGCGCGGAAATCGTAGTGCACCGGCTGCTGAATGCCCGTGATGGGCCCGCCGAGGTACACGCTCCCCGCTTTGTTGTGCAGGTAATTCACGGCGGGGTGGGCGATGTCATCGGCGCCAAAGACAGCCACCGCTTCGCGCGCTTTGTCAGGCGTCCAGCGGTCGGTGACGGTCATGGTGCCCAGGATCACACCCTCCTGATCGCGCAGTGCGATGTCCTGGCCCAGTTCCACGCTATCGGCAAAGGCCTGCGACACATCGAGCGTGATCGGCATGGGCCAAAGCTGCCCATCGGCCAGGCGCATGTTGTCCAGCACGCCGTTGTAGTCCGCCTCGGAAATGAACCCTTTGAGCGGGTTGAAACCGCCATTCATCAAGAGCTCCAGATCGCAAATCTGGCGCGGTGTGAGGTCCCAGGAGGTCAGCTCCGCGGCCTCCATCTTCATCTTTTGGGCGCTGTCGTAAGAGACGTAGAGTTCCGGGATCGGGGCGAGGTTGTTTAGCATGAGTTTCGTCCTGCTCAGGAGGTTTTGGGGGTCAAGCCCGGTGGTGGCGCCGGTCAGCTCCTCGTGGAGCGCGTCGTATTCGGCGAATTTCCGGGCGAGAAAGGCGTCAATCAGAGAATTCTTGTGGGCCGCCCCGCGGGCCGTGAGCCCGTAGGCAAAACGGCGGCGCTTGTCGGGGCCGGGACGGTCGCTGATGGTGATGTAGCCATCCGCAGCCGCCGATTTCAGAAGCGCGTTCAGGCGTCCAAGAGAGATTTTCAACGTCTCAGCCATCGCCCGCTGCGACGCGCCCGGGGCGGCGTCAAGCTGGTGGAGGAGGCGGAAGAGCTGATCTTCCCCCTCAGCGCTGTGAGCTTTGTCGAAAACGGACATACGGGCACCAATTGCGTTCACGCGTGAACGTATTGCATATGTTCACGCGTGAACAAAGGCCCTTTCTAGCTTATCGCGCAAAAAAAGTCCTTAAAGCTGTAACTTTTCACCCAAGTTTTCCTGATATTGCGGTGAATGCTACTCCAGGCTATCCTCATTCTACCAAAAACATCCGCAACCACGCCGTGCGTGTGAAGCGCCAATTGGGATCGACTACATGCTAAAAGGGATCGGCGCGATTGCAGCGTTAGCTTTGATCTTCGGTACGTCGGTACAGGCCACCACTTACAACCTGAACCTGACGCCGGGAACAGGCAGTGTAGCTGGCTATATCCAAACCGACGGTACCGTCGGACAGTTGGTAGGCGGCAACATCATGGACTGGAGCCTAACCATTACCACAAATGGTGGCTTTGAGACAATTGATATGGCCAACAGCGCAATGTCGTATTTCGCTGGTTCGACCGCACTTAGCGCGACTTCCTCTCAGCTCATCTTCGACTTTTCTGACCCCACTGGTGACTTCCTGCTTTTTCAGGGCGGCACCTTCAGCGCAACATTCTTGTGCGTGCAGTCAAGTTCATCCTGCGGTGGTGGCCCACCGGGTTTCTCCATCGGGCGCGCCGCTGGGGGCGGCAACACGGACAACGAGGCCGTATCTGGCGAAGTCGCCTTCGCGGATGCAGCGCCTGTTCCACTCCCTGCGGCGGGCATGTCGTTGGTTTTGGGCTTGGCGGGCCTAGGTGCGTTGGCGCGCAGGCGGCGTAGTTCGGTCTAATGCTTAGGCCGCACAACAGAAAAGGCCGCGGGGTCCCGCGGCCTCTCCGCGTTTTGGCAAGTATCAGTAGTAGTGCCCGTGCCGGTAGTCCCAGCTGATGAAATGCTCGCTCATCAGCTCCATGATTTCTGTACATGCGAGGCCCTTGCGGATGAGCACAGGGCCGGGCGCCACATCGCGGTTCCCGTTCTGGAGCGGCACGAGCGTGCCCGCGGCGTCCACCATCGACACCATCACGCCCTGCTCATAGCGGGTCTCCAACGTCGCATCGGGCTGGATAGAGGCGACATAGTCATTCGCTTCCACGATCAGATCGACCTTGGAGGCGATCCGCTCCCCAATGCCCTCGACGAGACCACGGTTGCCCTTGCCCGATGGGTTGGCGGAGGAGGCAAACACGAGCTTGCCGTGCTTCTCCCAAAGCTCCTTACACACCATCTCGGACGGGACGCCGAACTTGATGACGAAACAGGATGTCTTGCGCCCGTCGCGCATCAGCTCGGCAGAGCCGTCATCGGGGATGTACTGCTCCGCATCGTCGCGCCAGGGCAAGATGCAGCCCAGCAGAATGTCCTTGTCCCAATGGGACTGGTAAAACGCCTCGATCTCTTCATTGAGGACCGCAAGCGCACGGAGTTGCTCCATCGAGCCGCAAAGCACCACGCCAGGCTTGTTCAGCTTGCGCTCCTTAGCGTCGAACTTGCGGTCAAGCCCGGCGCGGTCAGAGGTCATGATGATATAGCCCACCTTGGTCGGGCTCACGATCGCGCCGCCCGCCCCGGAAAGGATGTCCATGCTCTCGGGCTGAACGCCCCCGTTCCACTTTACCTGCTTGGTCTCGGCCATCGCTTGCGTCCCCGTCTTAAATCGTGGGCGAAGTGCGCGTTGCAGCGGTCGATGTCAAGCACCCAGACGCCCCAACGGGGTGCCGCATTCTTTCAAAGAATGCGGACCGGAAAATTTGAAATTTTCCGGCGCCTACTCCGCAGCTTGTGCCTGTGCCGTCGTGGCGTTTTCCGCTAGGAAGCGTTCAGCCTCCAGCGCGGCCATGCAGCCCATGCCAGCGCTGGTCACGGCTTGGCGGTATTTGTGGTCGGTGAGGTCGCCCGCGGCAAAGACCCCGGGGATCGAGGTCGCGGTGCTGTCGGGCTCTGTCACGACGTAGCCGCCCATATGCGTCTCCAACACGTCCTTGACGAGCTCATTGGCTGGCGCGTGGCCGATGGCGACAAAAAACCCTTTGCAGGCAATATCTTTGACCTCGCCTGTGCGCACATCTTTGACTTTTACGCCCTCCACACCCAGCGGCTGATCGGAGCCATAGACCTCTGTCACCTCATGGAACCAGAGCGGCTCGATCTTGGGGTTCTTGAACAAGCGGTCCTGCAGGATCTTTTCGGCGCGCAGCTCGTCACGACGGTGGATGAGCGTCACTTTCGAGGCGAAATTGGTGAGAAAGAGCGCTTCCTCCACAGCCGTGTTCCCGCCGCCAACGACCACGATCTCCTGCCCGCGGTAAAAGAACCCATCGCAGGTCGCGCAGGCGCTGACGCCGAAGCCTTTGAATTTCTCCTCGCTGTCGAGCCCGAGCCATTTGGCGCGCGCGCCCGTGGCGAGGATCAGCGCGTCTGCGACATATTCCGTCCCGCTATCAGATTGGCACACAAACGGCCGGGCCGAAAAGTCAACGGAGGAGATGATGTCATGCACGATCTCACATCCCATGGCCTTGGCGTGCGCCTCCATCCTTACCATCAGATCGGGGCCTTGCACCTCGGTGTCGCCGGGCCAGTTTTCGACCTCGGTCGTGGTGGTGAGCTGCCCACCGGGCTCAAGCCCCTGCACCAACACAGGTTCCAGCATCGCCCGCGAGGCATAGACGCCTGCCGTATAGCCCGCCGGGCCGGACCCAATGATTAAGACCTTTGTTTTCTTCTGCTCTGCCATGACGATCCCCAGTGCGTTTGTCCCCATATAGGTGGGCGGCTGTTAAGGGGGAAGAGCCCGCGTCGCTGCCTTGACATGGCGTAGCCGCGGGCGCAGGTCTTAACAGGTCAGGGCCACCTGCCAGGCCGGAAAGGGGCGACGTACGGGCGCCCGCAAATTCCCAAGCTGGAACGGCTTCAGGTCGCCGAGAAAGGCCCACTCCCCAGCGATGATATCGGCCGTGCAGCCAGTGACGTTGCTTGCCGCTGCAATAACGTCATTGCCTGTAAACGACGGGCTTCCTGAGGTGGCGCCTACCAGTGCGGTGGCGCTCCCAGCGTCTCGCAAAACCCTGAATGTCGTTCCGCCGACCTGCGAGGTCTGGGGCGCCGCGCTCGCGCGCGGGGCCTGAATGGCCTGGCTCGGGGAGGATGGGGCGTCGCATGCCACGAGAAACATGGTGGAGACGAGGGGCAACAGAGCGCGGAACATAAGGTCGGCCTCAAGAGGGAAAGTGGTCACTGGAACTTTGCGCTGATCACTACGATGCGGACAAGACCTTAAGCGCGACGCCGCCATGTCGCGATAACCCAAGGCAGGGGACCACGTGGCGCATTTTGCACAGAAACTGGGCAGTGCTGGACATGTGCTTGCCAGAAATTGCCCGACTTTGAAATATTGTTGCGCAGCTCGGGTGCCTCGCCTAAGAAAGCGGCAAGAGGAGAGCCCATGGCGCAGCATCGTTTAGACGAGATCGACCGGATGATTCTGGCCGAGCTTCAGGCCGATGGCCGGATGACCAATGTCGAATTGGCAAAACGCGTGGGCATTTCGGCTCCGCCTTGTTTGCGCCGCGTGCGCACGCTGGAGGAGGCAGGCTACATCAAAGGCTTCCACGCCGATATCGACGGACGTGCGCTGGGCTTTGAGGTAAAGGTCTTTGCCCATGTGGGGCTTTCCAGCCAGGCAGAGGCAGATCTATCCGCGTTCGAGGCCCGCTGTGCAGCGTGGCCGCTTGTCCGCGAATGCCACATGCTCAACGGCGAGGTCGACTTTATCCTCAAATGCGTGGCGCCCGACCTCAGCACATTTCAAACCTTTCTGACCGAAGAACTGCTGCGCGCCGACAATGTGGTGCAGGTCAAAACCTCACTCGTGATCCGCGGCGCCAAAGATGAGCCGGGCGTGCCGTTCGACATCTTGACCGCACGCTTGGCGCGACCTGCCTAGACTGAAGTTTTTGAATAGTTAGGGGAGGGGCGATGCGGCCAGCCCCCAACCGGGCTGGCCCTTAAGCGCTGTGATCTGACAACCCCGGGACTAGTCAGGGCAATCGACCGACACGCGAGCATCGATGTGCGCGTCCCCACGCGTCACGCCACAGTGATGCCCCAAGTGCCGTCTTTTCGTCAAACTTTATTCAATGTTGTTCGCAAACCAGCCCCAAACCCGCGCGCGCGTCGCGGACTGTTTCTGCGACGTGGCCAGTGCCGCCACATTCGCGAGACCTTTCGCGCAGTCCGGCTTATCCCGCCGCGCGTTTGAAGACTTTGAAAGGTTCGGATGCGTCCGGCCGCGGGGCAGGTTTGACCTGCGGCTGCGCTTTGCGGCGCGAATCGAGCTCGCGCGACGTTTTCTTAGCCTCAGCGACGACAGCCGCGAGCCAGCGTTTATTGCTCATATCTTAGGTCCCACACCTTGATTGTGTGGCGATGGTCGGCGCGGAATGCGACCAAGACGGGGCAGAATTGGTAAAATTCTGGGAACAATTCGTTCAAAATTGTGGCAATGTTTCACAATCCGATGATTGAGATCAGGCGCCCGTAATCCGCCTCCTTCTGATGGACGGAGCGGCGGTAGGAATAAAAGCGGGTGCTGTCGGCGTAGGTGCAGTCTTTGGTCCACGTGGCAGTGGCGATGCCCGCGTCGCTGAGGCGGCGCAGCCCGTAGGCGGGCAGGTTAAATTGGAACCTATCTCCCGCGCCCGCACTGAAAAACTGCGCGTTATCAGCGTCTTCTTCAAGAAACCTATCGCGAAACTCTGGGCCAACTTCATAGGCGGCTTGGCTGATCGTGGGGCCGATCGTGGCGTGGATTCGGTCGCGCCGCGCGCCGAGCGTCTCCATCGCGGCGATGGTCGCCTCCATCACGCCGTCAATGGCGCCTTTCCAACCCGCATGGGCCGCGCCCACCACTTGCGCGTGCGTATCCGCGAACAGCACAGGCTGGCAGTCCGCGGTCAGCACCCCAAGCATGAGACCGGGCACATTCGTGACCATGGCGTCGGCCGTTTCGCCCCGGTCGCGGGCCGTGCGGACCGTCACCACATCCGCGGAATGGACCTGGTACTGCGTGATAAGCTGGTCCGCCTCTGCCCCCAGAGCCTGCGCCGCACGCGCGCGGTTCAGATCGACAATATCGCGCTGATCAGAGGATCCCGCGCCACAATTTAACCCCGAGAACACCCCAGAGGAGGCGCCGCCCGCCCGGGTGAAAAACCCGTGGGTCACGCCGCTCAAAGTGGGGGAGGTGATAAAGACTGGACGCATGGCTCTGATCACAATGGAGACCTGAGTCGAGCGGGGCCGTCAAGCGGATCGCGGTGCTATCTTAGGCGTTTTGGCGCGGGGCACGCAGGATGAATGCAACGCCGATCAGGATCATCGGCAGCGATAGAAGCTGACCCATGGACAGGCCAGCAGGCCCAAGGCTCACCACCCAGCCCAGCGGGTTCTCAGCGGTGATGAATTGCGCGTCGGCCTGGCGGTAGAATTCCACAAAAAACCGGGACCCGCCGTAGCCAGCAAGGAATGTGCCAAGCGTGAGGCCCGGACGCTTGAACGCGCCGCGACGGTAGACCAACCACAGCAGAAGCAGGCCGAGCAGCACGCCCTCCAAAATCGCTTCATACAGCTGCGATGGGTGGCGGGCGCAGAGCCCGGCGACGCCCGGGCAGTCTTGGGCCGAGATACCTGGAAAGACGACGCCCCATGGCATGTCCGTCGGTCGGCCCCAAAGCTCCGCATTGATGAAGTTCGCCGTGCGCCCAAGCGCGAGCGCAGGCGGGGTGGTAAAGGCCATGACATCGGCGAGTTTTAGGAGCGGGATCCCTTGGCTGCGGCAATAGAGCAACCCGGCCACCACGACGCCCAAGAACCCGCCATGAAACGACATGCCGCCCTGCCAGATCGCCGGAATTTCGAGCGGATTGGCCAGATAATATGCGGGTTCGTAGAACACCACAAAGCCGAGCCGCCCCCCCACCAGGATGCCCACAATCACCCAGGTGATCAGATCGCTGATCTGGTCACGCGTGGCAGGCGCGCGGCCCGCCCAAAGCTGCGGCGTGCTCACAGCCCGGGCGGCCATGCCCCAGGCGATCAGGATCCCCGCGATATAGGCCAGCGCGTACCAGCGCAGCGCCAGCGTCAGGCCAAAGAGCTGGACCGAAAACAGCTCCGGCGAGATCGTGGGAAAGGGGATTGCAAAGGTCATGGCGGCTTTGTGCCGCCCCGCGCGGGCAAGTCAACCGTCGAGTCACCCGTTGAGCTAGCGGCCAAAGCGCCCCATATGAAAGGGGTCGAGTAGGAGGACAGCTATGCAGACCCGCAACAAAGTGATGGACGACCTGAGCCAGCTGATGACCAACGCCATGGGCGTGGCCCAAGGCGCGCGGGAGGAGGCCGAGACCGCCATGAGCAGCTGGGTTGACCGGTTCCTGGCCGACCGCGACCTCGTCACCCGCGAGGAGTTTGATGCCGTGCGCGCCATGGCGCAAAAGGCGCGGGAAGAAAACGAGGCGCTCAAGGCGCGCATCGAGGCGCTGGAGGCCAAAGGCTAGCGCCCTAACTTGACGCTACGGCGTGCTGGCCACGGGGCCCATCCCGAGATAGTTGACGTGAAGGTCAACTTTGGGAGGGCGCCATGCCGGGCACAGCCGCATTCGATTACACGGGCAAGAACGTTTTTGTCGTCGGGGGCACCTCCGGCATCAATCTGGGCATTGCGGAGGCTTTCGCCGCTGCGGGCGCGCGCGTGGCAGTGGCGTCCCGCAAGCAAGAAAAAGTCGATGCTGCCGTCGCCAAGCTGGGCGAGGGCGCGCTGGGCTACGCCTATGACGTTCGCAACTATGATGACGTGGCCGCAGGATTTGCCGCATTCGAGGACGCGGCGGGCAAGATCGACGTGCTTGTGTCCGGGGCCGCTGGCAACTTTCCCGCGCCCGCAGTGGCCTTGTCCCCCAATGGGTTCAAATCGGTTGTCGATATCGACCTCATCGGCACGTTCCACGTGATGCGCGCGGCGCACAAGCACATGGCTCGGCCGGGGGCGATCATAAACATCTCTGCCCCACAGGCCGTGCAGGCGATGCCGTTCCAGATCCATGTCTGTGCTGCCAAAGCTGGTGTGGACATGATTACCAAGTGCCTTGCGATCGAATGGGGGTCCGAAGGGCTGCGCGTGAACTCCGTCATCCCAGGGCCCATTGATGGGACCGAAGGCATGGAGCGCCTGGCGCCCGGTGAAAAAATGCGTGCAGCGGTGGTGAAATCGGTGCCGATGCAGCGGATGGGGACGCCTGACGATGTCGCAGATGTGTGCCTATTCCTGGGCTCTGACGCGGGGCGCTATGTCTCCGGTTCCATCATCGGCGCTGATGGCGGCTGGGCCATCGCCGGCGCTCGCATTGACCAACTTATGGGCTAGCCGGGCCAGCGGGTGGGACTGTTTGCCTGACGGCAAAGGCGCCCACCCACCGACCCGGCCTATAACATGGGGTCACAGAGACTTGTCCGGCCAGACCTCCGTCGGAATAAGTGCTGCGATTTCCGCGACTGTCTCGGCGGGCAGGGGGCCTTTGGCGCGTGCTTCAGCGTTGTCGATGACCTGAGACAGCTTTGAGGCCCCCGGCACCGGCACGATGGACGGGCCATGGGCCCAGAGCCAGGCCAGCGCCCCTTGGGCGAGGCTGCGCCCGTCTGATTGCAGCAGCTCCCGGATCGCGGCGAGCCGTGCGGCAAAGCGCGGGTGTGCGCCGGTCCCCTCGAACCAGTCCATCCCGGCGTGGGAGGCCACGCGCACGTCGTCTGGGTCAAGGGTCGCGCCGTCGTCAAAGCGCCCGGCGAGGAGCCCCATGGCGAGCGGTGAGCGGATGAGATGGGTGAGCGCGGCGTTGCGTGTGGCGTCGCGCAGCGTTGCTGCGTCGAAAAAGACGTTCATCACATGCTCCACATGGGTCGCGCGCGGGAAACTGGTCTGGGCTTGCGCCCGATCCGGGTAGTCGGTGGACCAGCCGAAGGCGCCGATTTTGCCCTGGTCTGCCAACGCGTCGAGTTCTGCAAAGATCGCCTGGGCCGAGTCGATGGGCACGTCGTTGGGATGCAGGAGCACCACGTCAATGACATCACGGCGCAGGCGCGCGCGGCTTTCGTCCACCGAGGGCGCCACCTGCGCGGGGTCAAGCCGCGGGCCGGTGATGGTTTTTGTATCCTCATCAATCGCCAAACCGATTTTGGTCACGATCTGGATGTCGCGGTTGGCCAGCGTGTCGCCCAGCAGCCGCTCCCCGTAGCCGCAGCCATAGGCCTGGGCCGTGTCAAAGAGGCGGATACCGTGATCGTAGGCCGCATCGAGGATCGCTGCGGCGTCCTTTGGGTCGCAGGTGGTATAGCCGACGCTTTTGCCGTCGAGGAACATGGGGCCGGAAAGCGGCCAGCAGCCGAGGCCGAGGGAGTGGGTCATGGGAAAGCTCCTTTTCGCCTCTGGTTATGTGGCTGGGGCGATTGCAGGAAAATGGAACAAACCATAATGTTCATTTCATGGATGAAATGAATTGGGATGACTTGAGGCTCTTTCTCGCAGTGGCGCGGGCGCAGGGGCTTGCGGGCGCCGCGCGCGAAACGGGGCGGTCGGCGCCTACACTGGCGCGGCGGATGCTTGCGCTTGAGGCGCGGCTTGGGGAGCCGCTTTTTGACCGGCACGCCCGCGGCTATGAGCTGACGGACGCAGGCGTTCGGTTCCAAGCTCAAGCAGAACGCGCCGAGGCGGAGATCGCGCCCCTGTCTGCGAAGACCGGGCCACCGCTCGTCAAAGTCTCCGCAGGTGCTTGGGTGACGTGGCACCTGTGCCGTCACGCCCAGGTCTTTCAGGATTTGCCCGTGCGTCTGCGCTTTATCACGGCGGAGCACCGGCTCGACATCGCGCGGCGGGAGGCCGTGATCGGCATCCGCAACGCGCGGCCCGAGCAGCTCGGGCTTGCCGCGCGGCGCCTGGGGGAAGTGCGTTTTGCAGTCTACGGGCAGGGGCCCTGGGCGGCGGTGCAAGGGCCAACGCCATCTGCGGCTTGGGTGGCCGCACAGCCGGGCGCTCGGATCGAGGTGACGCAACCGCGCGCCGTGCTCGACTTGCTGGAGGCAGGCGTGGCGCGGGCAGTCTTACCGCGGTTTGTCGGCGACGCATTGGGCTATTCGGGCAAACCGGTGCCGGAGCTCACCCATGAGCAGTGGCTCGTGTGCCACGACGAGGCCCGGCATACGGGGCCGGTGCGCCACGTGCTGCGCGCCGTGGAGCGGAGCTTGGCGATTCTCGCCCGTTGACGACGGCCGAGCGGCATACGCCCTAAAACGACGTTCTGGTCCAAACGCGACGTTTGAGTCTCAAAATTCACCCTTTGAAAACACGATGGCGGCACGAAAACCCGCCTTAATATGGCCCATTGGTCGGCACCTACCCAAAAAATTGAAACACGTTCGACCCAACAGTGGAGATCACAATGGCCATCAAGGACCCATTTACCGACCTCCAGATTCCGAAACAGGACTCTGGGTTTTATGAAGGCTACAGTCTTCCCATCGCGCTGGTCTCAAAGGGGATCATGGTCGCGCTCGTGCTTTGGGCGATCCTCTTTCCGCTCTCGGCAAATCAGACGCTCGATAACTGGAACTGGGCCACGCTGCAGGGGGCGAACACCTTTTATATCCTGTCTGTGGGGTTCTTTGCGTTCTTCCTCTTTGCGCTTGTGCTGCTGCCTGCCGGGAAAAAGAAGCTGGGCGGGCCGGACACCAAGCCAGAGTTTTCGAACTTCTCGTGGTTTTCGATGATGTTTGGCGCCGGGCTCGGCGTTGGGCTGATGGTTTTTGCAACGGCAGAGCCTGTGGGCCTGTGGGGGTCGAACCCTGTCACGGTCGCACGAGACGCCGCGCCCAACAGCCCAGAGGCCGTGCAATCCGCGTTCCGCTATGCGCTCTTGCACTTTGGGTTTCACGCCTGGGCGATCTACGTGATTACGGGGCTGAGCCTAGCGTACTACGCCTATACGCGGGATATGCCGCTGACGATCCGGTCTGCGCTGACGCCGATCCTCGGGCGGTTTGCCAATGGCTGGATTGGGCATCTTGTTGATGTCTTGGGCGTGATTGCGACGATCCTGGGCGTCGCCGTGACCATCGGCTACGGGGTCAGCCAGTTTGTCGACGGGGTCTACAACGTCACCGGCATGGGGTGGCTTGTGAACATCGACGAAAGCGGGGGCCAGTTGCCGACGACCGTGGGGCTGCTTGTGGCGCTTGCAATCATCATGGGGCTGTCCATCATCTCCGCGGTGTCCGGCGTCGGGCGGGGGATCAAATACCTGTCGAACCTGAACCTTGTGCTGTCGATCTTGCTTTTGTTGACGTTTATCATCTTTGGGTCCTTCGCCTTTGCGCTGACGACCTATGGCACGGCGTTTGTGGACTACATCCTCTACTTCATCCCGCTGAGCTTTGAGGCCTATAGCCCCATGAGCCAGGCCGCATTTACGGAGGCTCTGCCCGCCGCAGCAGCGCCCCTGGCGGGGGAACTTTATGGCGGTGCGACGAACGCTTGGGGGTCCTTTGATGGCTTTGTCAGTGGGCTCGACGGGGACGCCGCCGCGCTTCCGCCGGACGTGCTCACTGCAAGCTATGAGGCAGGCACGCAAGGGCGGCTCTTTGGCTGGCAATCCGGCTGGACCACGTTCTACTGGGCGTGGTGGATCGCGTTCTCGCCCTTTGTGGGCCTCTTCCTGGCGCGGATTTCCAAGGGCCGCACGGTGCGGGAGTTTATCCTGGGCTGCGTGATTGCGCCGGCGCTCGTGTGCTTTGCATGGCTCACGATCCTGGGCGGCACGGCGGTACACAACGAGCTGCAAGGCGTGGCAGACGGGGCTATCATCGGCGCCTCCAACACCAACAAGCTCTTTGTGTCGCTCGCGATGATCGTGCCCGACTGGCTGCTTGGTGCGGTTGTGCTGATGTGCGTGGTGCTGATCATGACGTTTCTCGTGACATCCGCAGACTCGGGCATCCTCGTGATGAACACGATCATGTCAGGGGGCAGCCAGGAGACCGGCGTAATGCACCGCATCATCTGGGGTCTGATTATGATGTTTGTGATCGGCTCTCTTCTGGTGGCGGGGGCGCTTCAGGGCAATGACGCGCTGGCATCGCTCCAAGACGCGATGATCGTGGGCGCGTTGCCCTTTACCGTGGTCATGGTGCTCATGGCGGTTTCACTGGCCAAAGCGCTCTTTAACGACGGGCGCCGGGCAAAGGTCGGCGCAGACGCGACGCAGCCCGCAGAATAACGTCGCAGGCTAGAAACTGCAGCGCGCCCCGGTGTCCCTCGGGCGCGCTGTTTTCACCTAGGTGCCGATTTCTTGAAAAGAAATCGGTCCGAAATCTTTGAAAGATTTCGGCGCCCCGGGTCAGGCCATGTGCACCAGGGCGTGGCGTTTTTTGCCAGCGCTCAGCTTCACTGGCGCACGCAATGCCCCTTGGTCGAGCATTAGACCCGCATCGGTCAGGGGCGCATCATCGAGCTTTGCACCGTTTTCCGCGATAAGGCGTTTGGCCTCTTTCCCCGACTTCGCCAGCCCGGATTTGACGATCAGTTGCACGACGGAGATGCCCTCGCCAACCTCATCCGCAGTAAGTGTGAGCGTCGGCAGATCTTCTCCCACGCCGCCCTTCTCAAAGACTTCGCGCGCTGTCGCCGCCGCCGCCGCTGCGGCCTCCGCACCGTGGAGCAGGCTTGTCACCTCATTGGCGAGCCGGATCTTTGCCTCGTTGATTTCGGAGCCTTCAAGCGCGCCCAGGCGGTCGCATTCGGCCACCGGAAGCTCGGTAAATAGTTTCAGGAACTTGCCCGTGTCGGCATCGGTCGTATTGCGCCAGAACTGCCAGAACTCGTAAGCCGACAGCATATCAGCGTTGAGCCACACCGCACCGCCCGCGCTTTTGCCCATTTTGCGCCCGTCAGAGGTCGTTAAGAGCGGCGTCGTGAGCCCGTAGATTTCGGTGTCGAGCACACGTCGCGTGAGGTCGATGCCGTTGACGATGTTGCCCCACTGGTCCGACCCACCCATCTGTAACATGCAGCCATAGCGGCGGTTGAGCTCCATGAAGTCATAGGCTTGCAGGATCATATAGTTGAATTCGAGAAAGCTTAGGCTTTGCTCCCGGTCCAGACGGCTCTTGACGCTTTCAAAGCTCAGCATTCGGTTGATCGAAAAATGCCGCCCGATATCGCGCAGAAAGTCGAGATACTGCAGGCTGTCGAGCCATTCCGCGTTGTTGAGCATCAGCGCATCGGTCGGGCCGTCGCCGTAGCTCAACAGTTTGGCAAAGACCTGCTTGAGCCCCGCGATATTGGCGTCGATCGCATCAGTCGTGATCAGCGAACGCTCTGTGTCGCGTCCTGACGGATCGCCCACCTTGGTCGTGCCGCCGCCCATCAGCGTGATGGGCTTATGGCCCGTCTTTTGCAGCCAGCGCAGCACCATGATGTTCATCAGGTGACCGACATGGAGCGATTTGGCCGTGGCGTCATAGCCGATATAGGCGGGCACCGGGCCGTTCAGGAGAGCCTCGTCCAAGGCCTGATAGTCTGTGCAATCGGCGAGATACCCGCGCTCCATCATCACGGCCATAAAGTCGGATTTGGGATGATAGGTCATGTCGTCTGCCCCTGATCTTGCGTCGGCACGGTTTGCGAGGCATGGCTATAGGCACAATGGCGCGGCAGGGAAAGTCAGAAGCGGCACCGATGCGGGTGCTTGGGGCGATGTCGGGGACATCGCTTGACGGCATCGACGCGGCGGTGCTGGTGACGGACGGCGTGTCGATCCTGGAATTTGGCCCGAGCGCGTACCGCCCCTACGCGGAGGAGGAGCGCGCCGTGCTGCGTGCGGCTTTGGGCTCTTGGCGGGCGGACGATGCGGCGGCCATCGTTGAGGGCGCCCATGAGGCGTTACTGGCGCGCTTTGATCCGCCGGACCTCGTGGGTTTTCATGGCCAGACGCTGGCCCATGATCCGGGCGGGCAGGGGACGTATCAGGCGGGCGATGGTGCACAGCTTGCCGATGCGCTGGGCTGGCCGGTGGCTTGGGATTTCCGCACCGCGGACGTAAAGATGGGCGGGCAGGGCGCACCGCTCGCGCCGTTTTACCATTGGGCCTGTGCGCGCTGGGCGGGGCTGGTGGAGCCCGTGGCGTTCTTGAACCTGGGCGGTGTCGGCAACCTAACCTGGGTCGACCCGCGGGCGGAGGCGGCGGAGGCGCCAGGTGCGCTCTTGGCCTTTGACACGGGGCCCGCCAACGCGCCGCTCGATGATCTGATGCGCGCGCGGCGGGGCCTAGCCTGTGACGTGGACGGGGCGCTGGCGGCAACCGGGGCGGTGGATCTCGCTGTGGTGGAGCGGCTTTTGGCCGATCCGTATTTCGCGCAGATGCCACCAAAGTCCCTGGATCGCGGGGCGTTCGCAGAGCTTTTGGATGTTGGGCCCCTCAGCGATGCGGATGCTGCGGCGACGCTTGCTGCGTGCGTCGCGGCCTGTGTGGCGCAGGGGATGGAGCTTTGCCCCGCGACGCCCGCACGCGTTTATGTGACGGGGGGCGGGCGCAAGAATGCGACCGTGATGGCCATGATTTCCGCAGGAACAGGGCTGCCGGTCGAGCCGGTGGAGGCGTTGGGGCTCGACGGCGATATGCTAGAAGCGCAAGCCTTTGCCTATCTTGCCGCGCGGGTGGCGCGGGGGATGCCCACGAGTTGTCCGGGCACCACGGGGGTGATGGCGCTTGTCGGGGGCGGGACGATATCGCGCCCCGGTGGGTAGCGAGACGTCGGGACGGCGCTGTTTGCCCGTATGGGCAAAGGCGCCCCGCCCGCCGTCCCATTTGGCTCAGCGTGGGATGTCAAAGCCCGGTTCGGCGAGGTGGAAGCCTTCGAACGTGAAGCCGGGGGACACGGTGCAGCCCACAAGCGTGAAGGCGCCCGTTGTGCGCGCGGCTTGCCAGTGGCCATGCGGGACAATGCCCTGTGGGCGTTCGCCGGCTATGAGGTCCGGGCCGATCAGCGTGTCTAAAGCAGGGCCGTCTGCCGAGGCCGCGGTTGAAAGCACCAGCGGCGCGCCCGCGTAGTAGTGCCAGATTTCTGTTGCGTCGACCGTGTGCCAGTGGCTGGCCCCGCCGTCGCGCAGCAGGAAATAGATCGCGGTTCCTGTGCCGCGGCCCTCCGCTCGGTTATCGCGCCAGGTTTCGCGGTAGAACCCACCTTCGGGGTGAGGGAGGAGGTCGAGGGCGGCGATGATGTCATCTGCGGTCATGGAGGGTCTCTGCAAGGTGGGTGAAGCTTTCGGCGGTGATCGTCCAATCGCCCGTTGGCTCCAGATCGGTGGTTTGGTTTGGACCATATTCGCGCGGCCGTGGGACAAACGCGGTTTGGAGCCCGGCGTGGGCCGCCGCAGCGAGGTCGCCGTTATGGGCGGCTACCATCATCACCGCGCGCGGCGGCAGCGCAAGTGCAGCGCAGGAGGCCAAGTAAACGGTGGTTTGTGGTTTATAATCCTGCGCGATCTCGGCCCCCAAGATGCAGTCCCACGGCAGCGCGGCGTAGCGGGCCAGCCGCGTCATCAGCGCGATGGAGCCGTTGGAACAGGGGGCGATGACGACGTGTTTGCGGATCAGGGCGAGGCCCGGGCGCACGTCGTCCCAGGGGTCGAGCCGCTCCCATGCGTGGGATAGCGCGTCCGGGGCGCTGACGCCAAAGCGTGCCGCGACGCGGTGCATATTTTCCCGGTGAAGCGTATCGAGCGCGACATAGCCCCTTGCGCCGCTGCGGATGCGTTCCATCGCCGGTTGGTATTCCGCGCGCCAGGCCATCGCAAAGGCCGTGGCGTCGACATCGGGAAGCATCTTTGCGACCTCGCGCGCCACGGAGGTCCGCCAATCGACGCAGGTGCCGAAGACGTCAAAGAGGAGCGCTTGAACGGGCACGCGTGCCCGCCCTCAGGCCGCAGCGTTGGCGCCGTGGGCGGCGATGCGTTCCTCGAACGACATCGCGATGAAGCTGGGCATGTGGTCGCCCATGCCCACGGGCGTTGGCCCGTCATCGCGGCGTCCCCGGCCGCGCCCGCGCCCGCCGCGGTCGCCACGTTCACCGCGGTCATTTCGGGGCTTGTCGGAGCTACGCGGCAGTTCTGCACCGGCGTCCGCTTCCGTGGGCTCAGCGGCTTTCTCTGCGGGCTTTGCCTCGTCGGATTTGCGGCCCCGGCCACCGCGGCTGCGGCGGGCGGGTTTGGTGGCGTCGTCTTCGGTCGCCTCCGGCTCCGCTGATTTGGCACCGCCGAGGGGGCTGTCCATCCGCGGGATGGCGTGTTCGACGAGGCGTTCGATATCCTCAAGGTTCTTTTCGTCGCGCGGCACGCACAGCATGATCGCGGTGCCGGTGAGGCCCGCACGCCCCGTGCGCCCGATGCGGTGCACATAGTCTTCTGCGTGGGACGGCACGTCGAAGTTCAAAACATGGCTCACCGCTGGGATGTCGAGCCCGCGCGCGGCCACGTCAGAGGCCACGAGGAACTTCAGCGACCCATCGCGGAAGCCATCCAGGGTGCGCATGCGGTGCGATTGGTCCAGGTCCCCATGGATCGCAGCGGCGTCATAGCCGTATTTCTTGAGCGATTTCGCGGTGATATCCACATCCGTCTTGCGGTTGCAAAAGATGATCGCGTTTTTCAGGCCCTCGCCCTCGCGGTCGATGATGGCGCGCAAGAGCTTGCGCTTCTCGCTGCCCTCGCGGTCGCGGCGTGAGGCTTTGAACATCACCACGCCCTGCGTGATGTTCTCGTTCGTCGTGGCGGCGCGCGCCACTTCGATCTTTGCCGGGTTCGACAGGAAGGTATTCGTGATCCGCTCAATCTCCGGCGCCATTGTGGCGGAGAAAAAGAGGGTTTGGCGCGTAAACGGCGTCAGCGAAAAGATGCGTTCGATATCGGGGATGAACCCCATGTCGAGCATCCGGTCAGCCTCGTCCACGACCATGATCTGAACGCCCGTGAGCAGCAGCTTGCCCCGCTCAAAATGGTCAAGCAGGCGGCCTGGGGTCGCGATCAGGACGTCAACGCCTTTGTCGATGAGCGCGTCTTGTTCCTTGAAGCTCACGCCGCCGATGAGCAGCGCTTTGGACAGCTTGTGGTACTTTGTGTAGGCGTCAAAATTCTCCGCCACTTGCGCGGCAAGCTCGCGGGTGGGGGCGAGCACGAGCGACCGGGGCATCCGGGCCCGGGCGCGTCCGCGGCCCAGCAGCGTGATCATCGGCAGCGTAAAGCTCGCCGTTTTGCCCGTGCCGGTCTGTGCGATGCCCAGTACGTCGCGCCCTTCGAGCGCGGGGGGGATGGCGCCAGCCTGGATCGGCGTGGGCTCTTCGTAACCTGCGTCGGCGATGGCTTTAAGGACCTTGGGGTCCAAGCTCAAGTCAGTGAATTTTGTCATGTCGCGTCCGTTATGCCGCGTTGCGGCTGTGGTGGGCGCGAAACCAAAGCGCCCTGCGGATGCACGCCGTATTGCGCGCATGGGCGGGACTTAATGGTTTTTGTGCCTTGCGTCAAACGCGACCGCCAGCGCTCAGCCGGTGACCACACGTGCATTGCGCAAAATCGCGGATTGCCAGGTTTCGGGATCGGTGATCAGCTCCAGATCGCCGGTCAGCGCGATCCGTGCACCGTCTTCGAGCCCGGTTATGGGTGTCGCCAGCCGGACCTCTAGGCTGCCCGCGTGATCAGAGGCGCCGCAGAACGGGCAGTCGCCCATGTCGGCCACGACCATGAGCGTGTCGACCGCTTGGCCGGGCATCGCATAGGGCACGGCGTAGCCAATGATGGTAAACCCAGCGGCCGCGTCGGTCAGCGCCTCTGGGAATACCTTATCGGCGCGGTAGCTCGTGTCAGTGATCGTTTCTGTGATCTCGATCTGGGACAAAAGCTCCCACGCGTCGGGGGCGGTGGTGAGCTCCGCCACGGAGCTTGTGCCCAGCGTCGCAAGGGAGAGCGCCAGGGTGGATGTCGCGGTGCGGTTCATTCTGTGCAAACCTTTCAGCGTTGCCTCGGGCGCCTCTATACCATCATCTCTTTCGTTGAGGAAAGGGTGAGCTCGGGGAAGTCGCGCTCCACGCGGTCGATATCCCATTGCAGACGCGTCAAGAACACAGTGTCCCCGTCATTGTCGGTGGCCATATGCTGCTTGTTGGACTGCGCGAACCCCTCGACCTTGTCCTTTGGCCCGTGCACCCACCGCGCAGAGGTGAACTGCGAGGCCTCGAACCGCACCGGCAGGCCGTATTCCAGCTCGATCCGGCTGGCGAGCACCTCGAACTGCAACGCGCCGACGACACCCACAACAAACCCCGACCCGATCATGGGTTTGAAGACCTTGGCCGCGCCTTCTTCGGCGAATTGCATCAGCGCCTTTTCTAGGTGCTTTGTCTTCATCGGATCGCCGGACCGCACGCCTTGCAGCAATTCGGGCGCAAAGGACGGGATGCCCGTCACTTTCAGCGCCTCGCCCTCGGTCAGCGTGTCGCCAATGCGCAACTGCCCGTGGTTGGGAATGCCAATGATGTCGCCCGCCCAGGCCTCCTCCGCCAATTCGCGGTCAGAGGCGAGAAAGAGCACAGGGTTCGACACGGCCATGGGCTTTTTCGTGCGCACATGGGTCAACTTCATCCCGCGCTGGAAATGGCCGGATGCCATCCGCACAAATGCCACGCGGTCGCGGTGCTTTGGGTCCATATTCGCCTGCACCTTAAACACAAAGCCTGAGACCTTTTTCTCCTCCGGCGCGATCTGGCGGGGCTCTGCGCTTTGCGGCTGGGGTTCCGGCCCGTAGCGCCCGATCCCGTCCATAAGCTCCCGCACCCCGAAGGAGTTGATGGCAGAGCCGAACCAGATCGGCGTCAACGTCCCTTCGAGCAGCGCTTGCGGGTCGAGCGGCGGCAGAAGCTCGCGCGCCATCTCCACCTCCTCCAGGAAGGTGTCGAGCAGTTCGGCAGGCACGTGTTCGGCAAGCTTGGGGTCATCGAGCCCCTCGATGGCCACGCTTTCGGCGACCTTGTTGCGGTCCGCGCGATCCATGAGCTCCAGCCGGTCGCGCAGCAGGTCATAGCAGCCGATAAAGTCACGCCCGCGCCCGATGGGCCACGCCGCCGGAGTCACATCAATGGCCAGGTTCTCCTGAATCTCGTCGATGATCTCGAACGTATCGCGGCTTTCGCGGTCCATCTTGTTGCAAAAGGTCAGGATCGGCAGATCGCGCAAGCGGCAGACCTCAAAGAGCTTCTGCGTCTGGCTCTCCACGCCCTTGGCCCCGTCGATGACCATCACAGCCGCGTCGACTGCTGTCAGCGTGCGGTACGTGTCCTCCGAAAAGTCGGAGTGACCGGGCGTATCCACGAGGTTGAACCGGTAGTCGCTCCCATCGGCGCCCTTGTAGTCAAACGCCATCGCCGATGCCGACACGGAAATCCCGCGATCCTGCTCCATCTTCATGAAATCTGACCGTGTCCGTCGCGCCTCCCCCTTGGCGCGCACTTGCCCGGCCTGCTGGATCGCCCCGCCATACAGCAGGAACTTTTCCGTCAGCGTCGTTTTGCCTGCGTCCGGGTGCGAGATGATCGCGAATGTCCGGCGGCGGGCGATTTCGGGCGGAAGCGTGGGGCGATTGTCGAGCATGGGGGGCAGGTAGCGCCGTTTGCCGGGCGGAGCAACGGTCGCCGTGCGGTCCGTCGGATCGTCATGGGTGAGGCGGCGCATCGGCGCGCTGTCCGTGTAGGTCTATCCGCGGAAGGGGGACCGCCCGATCCGCGCGATACGAGTATGACAGCCCCTAGCGCGAGCTCGCGAGCTTCAGCCTCTCTGCGGCGTCCTGGCTCAGCAATGTCTCGCTGATCTCATAGTCGAAATGCGGGCGGTGCTCATGGTCCGTGAGCGCGGTCGCCAACGTCTGGTCGAGCGCTTCGGGCAGCGCCGCACGCGTGCGCGGGTCAACCAGCAGCGATTCTGCGGCAATCCCCTCGGCGTAGATCATCTGATGGCCATCAAAGAGCAGTTGGAAATAGTCGACAAACCCGCCTTCGAGACGCACGATCGTGTTCCCGTTCACCAGGTGGCGGACCTTAACTAGCACCTCGGACCGGCCCGCGCCGATGGCGTCATCGCGCTGATAGATAAAGAGCCTGTGGTCTGGCGACACGATCAAATCATTCTCGTTGTTGAGCGCGCCTTTCCTGATCTTGACCGGGGCAAATTCCCCCACGGCCCGGCGGGTGTTGTGCCCGATCCAGCGGATCTCTTGCGGGCCGTCGTCGCGGGTCAATACGCGGTCGCCGATCTTGAGGTCCTCGATCTTGACCTGCTCCCCCGTGGCCATCGTGATGTGGGTGCCGCGCGAAAAGGCGACGCAAGCGGCCTCCGCAAAGCGTTTGCGGCCCTCAGCCGTGTTGACGCCCACGAGCGTGTATTCCGTACGGATGGCCAGATGGGCGAGCGGCAGCAGGTAGATTTCAGCCGCGTCGAGCCCGTCGAGCTCCACCATGATCAGGCATTCGATGGTCATCCCATCAAGCGTCATAAAGGTGACAGCGCTGTCGACCACGACTGACGCCCCCTCGGCGCCGATGGCGCTATCTGCGGCAACGGTCAGCGCATCGCGCGTCGCGTCGAGCACAAGCTTTACCGGCTCGCTCGTCTTATCAAGCTCGTAGATGTCATCGAGCACAAGCTCGCTCGCAAAGCTCAGCGCATCGCCAAAATTCACCCCCGACAGCACCGAAAACTCCGCCGCCCGGTAGACGAGCAAACTGTGCGTCGTTTGAATCATTTTTTGCGTGGGGGCAGCCATCATTTCACCGTATGCGCATTTGTCGGCAGGTACAAACCGCCATGATCACCTCGCCCGGCAAATATGCCCCAGGGATGGAAGAAGCGTGAAGCTTTCGCGGTTTGTGGCCGTGATTGCTGCGCGCGGTCGCCGGTGGTAGGGGCGAGGCAAGCAGATGGGAGGCCCGACATGGATTTAGGAATTGCTGGAAAGCGCGCATTGGTTTGCGCGTCGTCAAAGGGGCTCGGAAAGGGCTGCGCCCAAGCGCTTGCCGCTGAGGGTGTGGAGCTCGTCATCAACTCCCGCGGTGTCGACGCCCTCGAAGCTACGGCCGCAGAACTGCGCGCCGCTGGTGCCAAGGTGACGGCGGTGGCCGCCGATATCACCACCGCCGAAGGTCAGGCAAAGGTGCTAGAGGCCGCGGGGCCCATCGACATCCTGGTTACGAATGCAGGCGGCCCGCCCCCGGGGATGTGGCACGACTGGGACCGTGACGATTTCATCAAAGCGCTCGACGCCAATATGCTGACGCCCATCGCGCTGATGACCGCCACGTTGCCAGGCATGATGGACCGCGGTTGGGGCCGCGTCGTCAACATCACCAGCCAATCGGTCAAGGCACCCATCCCGCAACTCGGGCTCTCAAACGCGGCGCGTACAGGGCTCACGGGCTACGTGGCAGGCACGGCGCGCCAGGTGGCGGACAAGGGCGTGACGATTAACAACCTCCTCCCCGGTATCCACGCAACCGACCGCGCGGATGCGCTCGATGCGGGCGTTGTTGCGGCCCAAGGGATCACGCTGGACGAGGCTCGCGTCCAGCGGCAGGCCACGATCCCCGCCCGCCGTTACGGCACCAGCGAGGAATTCGGCGCCGCCTGCGCGTTCCTGTGCTCTCAGCAGGCCGGTTTCATCGTGGGCCAGAACATCCTGCTCGACGGCGGTGGCACGAATTTCTCGATTTGATCCCCGGCGGACGCTTCTCCTATAGAATTCCCATGTGAATCTATCGGATAAGGGCGCGGCACGCGGACCTGCTCCGCGTGCGAAGGACCTGTGGCAAAGGGATCGTCGGTGCAGCGACTGGACATCAGTGGCCTGAAAAAGAGCTACGGCGCGCGCCGGGCCGTCGATGATGTGTCCGTGAGCGTGGCCGAAGGGCAGGTGACCTGCCTCCTTGGGCATTCGGGCTGCGGAAAGTCGACGACCCTGCGCATCGTCGCGGGGGTGGAGACGGAGGACGCAGGCGACGTGCGTATCGACGGCGTCTCCCTCAAAGGGGTCCCGCCCGAGCAGCGGGGTGTGGGACTCATGTTCCAGGACTTCGCGCTCTTTCCCCATTTGCGGGTGGGCGACAACGTCGCCTACGGCATCCGCGACAAACGCCAAGCCCGCAAGCGGGTGGAGACGCTGCTGGACCGCGTGGGCATGGGGCGCTTTATCAATCACTATCCCCATGAGCTCTCAGGCGGTGAACAACAGCGCGTGGCGCTTGTCCGCGCGCTCGCGCCGCGCCCGCGGGTGATCCTGATGGACGAGCCGTTTTCCGGCCTCGACGAGCGCCTGCGCGACAGCGTGCGCGATGAGACGCTGGCGATCCTGCGCGATGAAGGTGCCGCCGTGCTGCTCGTCACCCATGACCCAGCAGAGGCGATGCGCATGGCCGATGAGGTCGTGCTGATGCGCCATGGGCGCATCGTGCAACGCGGCGCACCCTACAACATCTTTAATGCGCCTGCCGATCTGGAGGTCGCGCGCTTCTTTAGTGATATCAATGTGATATCAAGCATCTGCGAGGGCGCGCTGGTGCAAACGGCCTTTGGTGCGTTTCTTGCGCCGGGCCACCCCGATGGCACCCGCGTCGATATCGTGATCCGTCCGCAGCACCTGCGTATCGACTTCAACCGTGCCGGCGATGGCCCGCGGAAAACCGATATGGACGGCCAGCCGGTCCGCGCGACCGTGGCGCGTGCGCGGTTCATGGGGCTCTATTCCGCCGTCGATTTCGACGTGCCCGGGCAGGGGCTGATGACGGCGACCGTGCCGGGGGTCTTTACCCCACAGACTGGCACGCCGTTCTACCTGACCGTGCCGCGAAAGCACTGCCGGATATTCGCGCAGGGTTAGACTGCGCGCTCGTCCAAACGAGGACGTTGAGTGATGAGGGCGGCCCCCGACCGAGGGTGGGGGTGAAGCCCCCGCCCGTGGGGGCGGTCGGGGGCTGCCCGGTGGTTCCCACCTGGCGGATCGTTGGATCAAGGCTCCGCTCTCTAGTTGCGATTTAGCGCTGACGCTCGTGATAATCCTCTAACCGCTTCCCCACCTCCTCCGTAAAAATCGCGGGCAAGACACGCAGCGTATCGATCTGATCCACGCGGAAGGTTTGAAAGTCTGAGCTCCGCTCGCACCACGCTGTGAGCATCCAGACGCGGCCCCAGTAATCGAGCTGAAGCGGGCGAACAGTGCGGCTGTGCTCAGCCCCACCCACCGCGATGTCGAGCTTTTGGCGTGATCGGATCGCGCCCCGGATCGCGGGCATGTGGCGGAACCCATAGGCGGCATCGGCAAACGGGTAGATGGCAAAGCCAAATCCGGTGGGCGCACCGCTGCGATCCTCCGGCAGCCCGGCGTCGATCTTGGCCGACAGCGACTGCGCGGCCTCGCTGAGTTCATCATCGGCCCCTTGCCCCACAGCGGCCAGCCCAAGGTGAAGCGCTTCAAGCTCCACTTTCGTCAGGTTGAGCGGCGGCAGGGTTATCGCCGCCGTCACGCGGTATCCGATGCCGCGCGTCCCCTCCACCGGGATGCCAGAGGCCGCGAGCGTCGTCATATCCCGGTAAACCGTGCGCAAGGACACACCGAGCCGTTCGGCGATGTCCTCGGCCCGGTGCAGGCGCCCGTCTTTGAGGACCTGAATGAGCGATATGAGCCTGTCGCTACGGGAAATCTGTCCACCCTCCTGACAAAAACCTGGCAACTGACAGGATAATGGCATGAAAAGCGCAGCGCACCCTCAAAATCGCGCCGCGAATGCTTTTATGAGACCGTGTATGGGCGTACAGACACCGCCTGAGATGACACCGCCCCCCAAACGCTGGGGCGCGTAGGAGGATTTAACATGACCCCGATGTTTGTGACCAATATCCCGCCCGTTGGCTGGCTTCTGATTGCCGTCGTTGTGCTGGTGCTCTTTGGCCGTGGCAAAATCAGCTCGCTCATGGGCGAGGTCGGCAAGGGCATCACGAGCTTCAAAAAAGGCGTCCAGGAGGGCACCGAGGAGCTTGAGAAAGCCGAGGCTGAGGCCGCGCGCGACATCACGCCTGAAGACGAAAAAGACAAAGACAAGGCGTAAACCGCCGCGGGAGCACGGCCCATGGGCTGGAGTGAGCTGATCCTCGTGGGGGTTGTGGCGCTGATCGTGGTAGGTCCAAAGGACCTGCCCGTGATGTTTCAGGCCCTTGGGAAAATGACTGCCAAGGTGCGCCGCATGGCGCGAGAGTTCTCCAATGCGATGAACGAGGCTGCGGATGCGTCCGGGGCAAGCGATATCGCCAAAGACCTCAAGGGCATGTCGAACCCCCGCAACTTTGGCATGGACGCGTTGAAAGACGCAGCCGACACGTTCGACAAGTGGGAGCCTGGCAAACAGGCCAAGGCCATGGGACCCGAGACGGCGAAGCTTGCGCAAGAGCGCGCAGAGGCCGCCCGCAAGATCCACGAAGCCACCAAAGCCAAACAAGAGGCCAAGCGCGCCGCTGAGGCCGCAGCGGAGGCCGCGCCGTCGGAGCCCGCCGCGCCCGAGCCCGCGACAGCCGAGCCTTCCAAGCCCAAGCCCAAGCCCACAGACTCCAAGCCAGACGGCGAGGCAACATGACGAGCCAAGACACCGACGAAATCGAAGACAGCTCCGCCCCGCTGATCGAGCATCTCGCCGAACTGCGCACGCGCCTTATCCGCGCCGCGCTCGCATTCGTCGTGGGCATCTTCATCTGCTTTGCGGTCTGGAACCCGATCTTTAACTACCTCACGACGCCGATTTGCCAGGCGCTGGCCGAGCGCGGCCAGGATTGCGGGCTGATCCTGATCCGCCTCCAGGAAGGGTTTTTTGTGGCCATCCGCATCTCGCTCATGGGTGGGTTTGCGTTGGCGTTCCCGGTGATCTCCTACCAACTGTGGCGCTTCGTGGCGCCGGGGCTCTACAAGTCGGAAAAGAATGCGTTCTTGCCGTTTCTTGTGGCATCGCCGTTCATGTTCTTTTTGGGCGCGGCGTTCGCGTTCTACATCGTCATCCCGCTCGCCTTCGATTTCTTCCTGAATTTCCAACAGATCGCCCCGGACACGGGCGAGGCTGTGGGCGAAGCCGCAGATGGCGGCACGGCGGGTATCAGCTTTCAGGGCTCTGTGGCCGAATACCTGTCACTGACAATCACGTTCATCATGGCCTTTGGGCTGTGTTTTCAGCTCCCTGTGTTGCTCACGCTTCTGGGCAAGGCGGGGCTGGTCAGCTCGCGCGGGCTTGCCGCCGTGCGCAAATACGCCGTCGTCGCGATCCTCGTCCTCGCAGGCATCGTCACCCCTCCTGATATCATCACCCAGGTGATCCTCTTTGTTGCCGTTTACGGGCTTTACGAGGTGTCGATCCAGCTCGTGCGCCGCATCGAGCGCAAGCGCGAGGCGGAGTTAAAGGCGCAGGGCCTCTGGGATGAGGACATCCACGGTGAGGGCGCGTTCGCTGACGAGGATGACGCAAAGTGAATGACGACGCGCTTGGCCGCATCGCGGAGGCGCTGGAGCGGATGTCGCCCCCGCCCGCAACCGCACCCGACTGGTCGGCTGACGCCTATCTCTGGCACGCAGACCCCGACAGGTTGGAACCTGTGGCGCAGGTGAACCGGGTGCCACTCGACCTGCTCGTCGGGATCGACCGCGCGCGGGACACGCTGCTGACCAACACACGCCAGTTTGCGGCGGGGTTCCCGGCGAACAACGCGCTCCTCTGGGGCGCGCGGGGCATGGGAAAGTCGTCGCTCGTCAAAGCGGTGCATGGCGCGGTGGTGGGCGAGGGGCACGCGCTCAAGCTCATTGAGTTGCAGCGGGAGGATTTGCCCTCCATCGGGCGGCTGCTCGACCTCTTGCGCGACGCGCCCGCGCGGTTTCTGCTCTTTTGCGATGACGTGTCGTTTTCTCATGACGACGCCCATTACAAGAGCCTCAAGGCCGTGCTCGATGGCGGGATCGCGGGGCGGCCCGACAACGTTGTGCTCTATGCCACCTCGAACCGCCGCCACTTGATGCCGCGCGACATGATCGAAAACGAACGGTCGAGCGCCATCAACCCGTCCGAGGCCGTGGAGGAGAAAGTATCGCTCAGCGATCGCTTCGGGCTCTGGCTTGGGTTCCACGCCTGTGGGCAAGATGAATACCTTGCCATGATCGAAGGCTACTGCGCCGCCCATGGGCTGGACATCGCCGCCGACAAGTTGCGGTCGGAGGCCGTCGAATGGCAAGCCACACGAGGCAGCCGATCCGGCCGCGTGGCGTGGCAGTTCTTTTGCGATCTGGCGGGGCGCCGGGGTGTTAGGGTTTAGGCCTAAATGGCCACCCCTTTGGCTAACCATGTAAGCTATAGCGCCGGTCCGCGGGGTGGCGTTCGCGCCGCCCCGTGGGGGCGGACCGGCGCGGCCCGACGGTGCCGTCGGGCATGAGCCTTGTGGCTAAGTTGCATGCTTTCAGAGCAACGCAATGCTCCGAAGCAAAGGGTGCATTAAAGGTTCAAGTAAATCGCCGGATCCACGCTTTCGAGCCCATTGCGGACCTCGAAATGCAAGTAGCTCGGGTCGCCTTCGCGCACGACGGCGATGGTGTCGCCCCGACTGACGCTGTCACCCTTTTCAACGCGCAGGCCCGCCACTTGGGTGTATACGGTCAGTAGCGACCCCTCATGGCGCACCACGATGATCGGCACGCCGCTCGTGTTTCGTGTGACGGCGGCGACGACGCCATCCGCTGCGGCTTTGACCGCTGTGCCGGCGGGGGCGCCGAAATCCACGCCCTCGTTGCGGCCCTTGGCGTAGCTGCGGATGACGGTGCCCGCGACGGGCGTCAGGAACTCTGCCGTGTCGGCGGGTTCGGCGACCACGGGCTCCGCCGGGGCGGGCGCCGTGGCTTGGCGCGCCGGTGTCTCATCGACCTCGGGCACCGGCGTGGCAGAGCTTGGCGGTGTGGGCGTCGTCGACCCGATCCCAGGGCGCATGACCCGGATCGGCCCGTCCTCCAGCACAGGGATCAGCAAAAACTGCCCTTCCCGCAACAAAAAGTCGGGGCCGAGCCCATTCCATTCCGCCAGACTGCTCACTGGCACACCATAAAGCCGCGCGATGGTGAACGCGGTCTCCCCGCGTTGGACTTTGTGGCGGATAGGCTCAGGCGCCTCCTTGATGGGAGTGGCAGCGACCTCCGGTGTCGCGGCCTCGGTAGGGGCTGCGGCGGGCGCTTCTGCGCGCGCTGGATCCTCGGGCGCGCGGTCGATGGCGCCTGTCGCAAGGGCCGCAATGTCGATGGCGGGGGCGGCCTCGATCCGGTCGGGCAGGGCGATGATCTCCCCCCCGCGCAAGCTCGTGGTCGGCTCCAGCCCGTTAAAGCCCGCCAGTCTTTCGGCATCAACGTCGATCCGCGCGGCCATAGCGGCGACCGTGTCGCCATCGTTCGCCACCATGACCTGATAGCCGGGGTAGGAGATCACCCCGCGCTCATCGGGTTCCGGGCGCGGCGCCGTGGCTGCCCGCGCAGCGGCGGAGGTGTCAAACCCGCCAAGCCCGGACCGTACGTCCAGATCAAAGCGCTCATCGCAGGCCGCAAGGGCCAGAACTGTTAGGATCGCAACACTGCTCCGGACCATCATGCCCGCCACCTCATGTACATTATCGCCGATCTGTGCCGGCCTTTACCCGTCGCCCAACCCTTCGAGGAGGGGCACAAACCGGACCGGGCGCAGTTCATCATAGTCAAAGCCGCCTTCGTGCCGGGTGACACGGATCAAGCTTTGTACCGTGTCGGACTGCCCCACCGGCACCACCATGATACCCCCGATCTTGAGCTGCGCCAAGAGCGGCCCGGGCGGGTCCTCTGCCGCGGCGGTCACGAGGATGCGGTCAAACGGCGCCTGTTCCGGCAACCCGTGGGAGCCATCGGCCGTGATCGCGATGATATTAGGGAGATCGAGCGCCTCAAACACTGCGCGCGCCTCCTGCACCAAACGGCGGTGACGATCGGTGGTGTACACGCGGCGCGCCAGCACCGACAGGATCGCCGCCTGGTAGCCCGACCCTGTCCCCACCTCGAGCACCTTGTCGCGCGGGCTGACCTTGAGCGCCTGGGTCATGATCCCCACGACCGACGGCTGGCTAATGGTCTGGCCGCTCGAAATCGGCAACGGCGTGTCCTCGTAAGCCCGCTCCGCAAAGAGCCCCTTGACGAACGCACCGCGGTCGATCTTTTCCATGGCCCCCAGAACGGCAGCGTCGGTGACGCCCTTGCTGCGCAGCTGATACAAAAACTGCATTTTGCGTTCAGCGGCGGCGTCCATCTTAGCCAAAAACCTCGGTCACACGGGCCAGCGCGTCATGGGCCGTGAGGTCCGCACGCATCGGCGTGACGGAAATATAGCCCGCCATATTCGCCCCTGCATCGCTGTGCGCCGCGACCTCAACATGCTGATTGCCGCCCTTGATCCAAACATAGCTGCGCCCCGAGGGGGAGCTGAACGGTTCCGTCGAAAAGTGCACGCCCGGGCGCACACCTTGCGGCACCACCCGCGTGCCCGCCACATCGGCGGCCATCACAGGTGGAAAGTTGACGTTATAGAACAGCGGGTAGGGCGCGTCGGCGTCAAAGCCCGCGTCCAGTATCTTGCGCACGACGCTTGCGCCGTGGACGCGCGCGCCTTCGAATGGATCATCCGCGCGGGCATTGGCGGGCCCGTAGTACTGAGACAGCGCGATGGACGGCACACCCTGCAACGCGCCCTCGATGGCCGCCCCGATCGTACCGGAATAGAGCGTGTTTTCGGCGGAGTTATTGCCGCGATTGACGCCGGACAGCACGAGGTCAGGCGCGCCGCCCAACACCTCGTAGATGCCAGAAATCACGCAATCGGCTGGGGCGCCTTCCACGGCGAAACGGCGTTCCCCCATCTCGGCCATCATCAACGGCTTGGTGTAGCTGATGCAGTGGCCAACGCCCGACTGTTCAAAGGCAGGGGCCACGACCCAGATGTCCGCCGCACCCGTGAGCTCGCGCGCGATGGACTCAAGCACCTCAAGCCCCGGCGCGTTGATCCCGTCATCATTTGTCAAAAGAATACGCATAGCCCGGTCCCTAGCGGGATCGCTACGCGCGGGCAAGCGCGGTGGCCAAGTCGCCGTAGCCGGTATAGCGACGCTCAAAGCTCAGCCCCAACCGGTCTGCGGCCTCCTGCGCCAAAACTGTGAGCGCGGGATCCTCAGTTTGGGCCTGGTAGACGAGCTTTTCGTAATGCGCGAAATACATCGGCAAAAGCTCCGGATGGCGGTCTAACCCCATGGGTTTCCACACGAAGGCATCGAATTGCTTCACCAGAAAGTCGGTGAGGTAAAACGTCGTCATCTCCTCCTCCAACTTGGCGGAAAAGGCGTCATTTCCTTCGAAAAAGCTGTAACAGTGCGGACCGGCGATCATCTCCACGCCCAGCTCCGCGCACTTTGCCTCCAAGAGCCCGCCCGTTCCGCAATCGGCATAGGCCACAAAGATGCGGGAATGGGTGGCGCGGTGCTTTTCGACCGCCTCTGCCACCGCCTCCGTGATCTTCTCAGGATAAAGATGCAGCTTCGCGGGCAAGCAGGTCAGCTCCATGTGGTCCCAGCGATTGAGCTCGATGAGCGCAAGAATTTCGCGCGCCAACGCCCCGCACGCCAGCACAAGCACCGGCTCCCGGGTGTCAGCGAAGCCGGACAGCGGTGCCATAGGCCACAATTTCTGCGGTGCCGTCCGCGATGGTGGCGGTCTCCAGCCGGACGCAAACGATGGCGTCGGCACCCATGCCGCGCGCATCCGCGATCATCCGGTCGATCGCCTGCTCCCGCGCGCCCGCCATCAGCGACGAATACCCCGTGATCTCCCCACCCACGAACGACTTAAGCGAGGCGACGATGTCGGTCCCCAAATGCTTAGCGCGCACCGTCGCCCCACGGACAAGACCCAGCGTCTCCACGATTTCGCGGCCCGCGACACTCTCCGTCGTTGCAATCAGCATCTAATGGTCCATCCCGTCGTAATGGTCATCCTCGGCGGACATGACCCGCTCCATCACCACGCGCCACACGACATAGCCAACGAGCACCACAGGCAGCCACACCAACCCAGCGAAAGGGATCTGCAGCGTCGCGATCGCTAACCCGGCCAGCCAAAACGTCACCGCACAGGCGCCCAGCACGCACACAACGATCAGAATCAGTCGATCCAGGGGCATCGCTCGGGCCCTCCCCAACTTCCTTTGGCCCTTAATACCTCCGCCGGAGGCACGGCTTAGCTCAGCCGGCGGCCATCTGGTTGTGCTTGCGTGCGACGAACTCCTTGGCCGTCTCCACCGCCACGGCCGCGTCGCGGCAATACGCGTCGGCACCGATGGCCTTGCCGAATTCTTCGTTCAGCGGCGCGCCACCCACGAGCACGATGTAGTCATCGCGGATGCCCTGTTCGACCATCGTGTCGATCACGACCTTCATATAGGGCATGGTGGTGGTCAGCAGCGCGGACATGCCAACAATGTCGGCCTCCTCACGCTGTGCGGCATCGATATAGCTGTCGACCGCGTTGTTGATACCCAAGTCCACAACCTCAAAGCCCGCCCCTTCCATCATCATGGAAACCAGGTTTTTGCCGATGTCATGAATGTCGCCCTTCACCGTGCCGATAACCATCTTGCCCACACGCGGCGCGCCGGTTTCGACCAGAAGCGGCTTCAGGATCGCCATCCCACCCTTCATCGCGTTCGCCGCCAAAAGCACCTCCGGCACGAACAGGATGCCATCGCGGAAGTCATTGCCCACGATTGTCATCCCGCCCACGAGGGCCTCAGTCAGGATCCGGTAGGGGGTCCAGCCGCGATCCAGCAGGATAGTGACCCCTTCCTCGATCTCTTCCTTGAGACCGTCATAGAGGTCGTCGAACATCTGCGCGACGAGTTCTTCGTCATCGAGTTCGGAGAGGATGATATCGTCTTCTTCGTCAGACATGGGCCAATCCTGCAATTGTCTATGCGTTCCTGTCGCTTATGCGCATCTCGTCCTAGCAAGGCTGATACATTTCCGACAATGGCTGCGTCGCGCGCGACGCGTGCAAATGCAGCATATCAACATGAGCGCTTTTGCGTGTTCGCGTTATGTTCTAGTCTTCGACCATGGCGACTCAGGATGATCAGACACCGCTCTACGCGGCGCGGGGGCGTGGCGCGTCCTCAAACGGCGCCGGGCGCTTTACGCCGCGCGATGTCATCGCAGAGACGGATGGGTGGGACCTGCAGGAGGGGCCCATCTTGCGCACAGAACTGCGCGGCGAGCGGGCGCGCAAAATCATCACGCGCAACAGCTCGCCCGATCTCAGCTTTGATCGCTCCATCAACCCCTATCGCGGCTGCGAACACGGCTGCGTCTACTGCTTTGCGCGGCCAAGCCATGCATTTCTCGACCTGTCCCCAGGGCTTGATTTCGAAACCAAATTGAGCGTCAAACGCGGCGCGCCGGAGCTTTTAGCGCGGGAGCTTTCGGCCAAAAGCTACGTGCCCGCACCGCTGGCCATTGGCACCAACACCGACCCTTACCAACCCGTGGAGCTGCGCGAGGGGGTGATGCGGACATGTTTAGAAGTGCTACGAGACTTCAAGCACCCGGTCATGATTACAACCAAAGGCGCCATGATTGAGCGCGATATCGACATACTGGCCGAATTGGCTGCGGAGCGTCTGGTGTCGGTGGGGATATCTGTCACCACGCTCGACCCCACGCTCGCCCGCAAGATGGAACCGCGTGTGCCCGGGCCAAAGCGGCGCCTAGCGTCCATCGAACGTCTCAGCGCGGCGGGCATACCGGTGCGCGTCTGCGCCTCTCCCATGATCCCGGGCCTCACCGATCACGAGCTTGAAACAATTTTGGAGGCGGGGGCGCAGGCTGGGGCGACTGCCGCAAGCTGGGTCATGCTGCGCCTGCCGTTTGAGGTTGCCGGCCTCTTTCGCACCTGGCTAGAAGACGCCGTCCCTAACCAAGCCGCCAAGGTTATGGCCCGCGTCCGCGAGGCTCATGGGGGCAAGGATTACGACCCAGCCTGGCACAAACGCATGCGGGGGGAGGGGCTCTATGCCCAAATGATCGCCCAACGCTACCGGATCGCCACAAAGCGCTACGGACTGGATAAGGAGCTCCCCCCGCTCCGCTGCGACCGCTTTCGCGTGCCGCCCCGGGCGGGGGATCAGCTTGATTTGTTTGGCGGTGCCTAAAACCTCAGACCTTAAACCTGAGCAACACCGCTTCGAACAAGGTACCCGCGCAACGGGCACCGTTGCGCCGCGCCGTTCTGCCCCCGTTTTGCCAAAGGCAAACCTTTGGTTTGACGGGCGGCGCGAACGCCACCCCGCGGGGTGGCGCTATCTGCATGAACGTTTGATGTTTCAGGATTAAGGCAAGACGCCTTACGCCACCCGGCGGCGACCGCGGCGGGTCCGCTCGGGGCCCTTCTTGCCGCTCGACCCATCATCGTCGCTCGAAAACCCGCCAAGGGTGTCCGCGATGACGTCAAGAGATGGCGCTTCACCTTTGGGCTGGGTCTCCAGCGCCGCGCGCATGCTTGCCAGGTGCTCCGGCGTGGTGCCGCAGCAGCCGCCGATGATGGTCGCCCCGCTATTGCGCGCGAGCACGGCGTATTCGGCCATAAGCTCCGGCGTGCCATCATAGTGGATGTGGCCGTCGTGGTATTTCGGGATGCCTGCATTGCCCTTGGCAATGATTGGCCGCTTGGCCGCTTGGGTAAAGCCTAGCACTGTGCGCAGCAGGTCCGACGCACCCACGCCGCAGTTGGCACCAAATGCAATCGGCGGATTGGGCAGCCGTTCGACCAAACGCGCGAATTCCGGCGCCGTGATCCCCATCATCGTGCGGCCCGCCGTGTCAAAGCTCATCGTGCCGCACCACGGCATATCGGCCAGCGCGAAACCTTCGGCGGCGGCTTTGAATTCCTCAGCCGCCGAAATCGTTTCGAGCCACAGCACATCCGCGCCGCCCGCTTTCAGACCCTCGGCGGTCTCATGAAACATCTCCACCGCGCCTTCATGGGTCAGCGACCCCATGGGCGCCATGATCTCACCCGTTGGCCCGACGGAGCCCGCAACAATTACATCCCGGCCCGACGCATCCGCGATGTCGCGGCCGATTTCGGCAGCGATGCGCGACAACTCATGGGCGCGGTCCTCCGCCCCGTGGAGCTTGAGGCGCGAGGCGTTTGCGCCAAACGAGTTCGTCAGAAAGAGGTCAGACCCCGCATCGACCGCGCCCTTATAAAGCGTCTCGATCTTGCCGCGCTCCGTCTCGTTCCAAAGCTCAGGCGCATCACCGGATTCAAGCCCCATGTTGAACAGGTTCGTGCCCGTCGCGCCATCGGCAAGCACCCAGCCCTGGGTTTCCATCAAATCGGTGAGTTTCTTGGCGCGGTCGTTCATGGGGTTCTCCAAACGAAAAAGGGCCCGCAAATGCGAGCCCCGGCATATAGGCGCACGGGTGCGCTCAAATCCAATTCATAAAGAACATGAAGATTATGAACTGAGCTTGGGTCCTGGCCCTAAAGCTCCGACATCAGCTGCGCTTTGGCCTCGGCCATGAGTTCGGCCATCTTGGCGCGGATTGTCGTCTCGTCCGCTTTACCGCCCAAATCGCCCGCGAGCTTGCGATAGACATCCTCGTCACCGGCTTCCTCGAAATCCGCCTTCACGACCTCCATCGCGTAGCTCAGCGTCTCCTCTTCGGACTTGCCCATGAGCCCCGCCGCCCACAGCCCAAGCAGCTTGTTGCGACGCGCCTCGGCCTTGAACTGCATCTGCGCGTCATGGGCGAATTTATTTTCAAACGCGTCGGCGCGATCGTCGAATGCGGACATGGGTGGGTCTCCTTTTGCCACTCGTTACCCGTCTATATTTGGCCTTTTCCCTAAACCCGCAAGAGGCGTTGCCGCGCTGGCGTGAATTCCCTATGAGGGGCCATCGAAACGGGGACTCCATCATGGCGCGGCGCAAGAAGGTCTACGAAGGCAAGGCCAAGATACTCTATGAAGGCCCGGAACCGGGAACGCTCGTTCAGTACTTCAAGGACGACGCGACCGCCTTCAACGCTGAGAAAAAAGCGGTGATCGAGGGTAAAGGCGTGCTCAACAACCGCTTGAGCGAGTTCTTTATGACAGGCCTCAACGCCGTGGGCGTACCCACCCATTTCCTCAAACGCATCAACATGCGCGAACAGCTGATCCGCTCCTGCGAGATAATCCCGCTCGAAGTCATCGTGCGCAACTTTGCGGCAGGCACGCTGGCAAAGCGCTTGGGCCTGGAAGAAGGTCAGCCGCTGCCCCGACCAATCATTGAGTTCTGCTACAAAGACGACGACCTGGGCGACCCGCTCGTGGCCGAAGAGCACATCATCGCCTTTGGCTGGGCCTCCCAGCAGGACCTCGACGACATGGTGGCGCTGGCGCTGCGGGTGAATGACTTCCTCACGGGTGTGATGTACGGCGTGGGCATCCGCGTGGCTGACTTTAAGATCGAAATCGGGCGCGTCTGGGATGGCGATTTCCACCGCTTGATCATCGCCGACGAAATCAGCCCCGACAGCTGCCGCCTGTGGGACATGAAAACCGGCGAAAAGCTCGACAAAGACGTGTTCCGCCGCGACCTAGGCAGCCTTACAGACGCCTATACCGAGGTCGCCCGGCGGCTCGGCGTGATGCCGTCGAACGCCATGCCCATAACCAAACCGACGCTCGTGAACTGACGCCGGGATCTGAGTATTTTTGGAAAGATGAAGTGGTGGAAGTCGTTGGTTTTGGTGCTCGGCTGCACACTCACTCTGCTGGTTCTGGAGAAAGTGCTTCCTGCGTGGGCCAATGGCCTAGCTGGAGGAGCAGCTACTGTGATTTTTGGCGTAGGCGTTTTCTACGTTGCCAAAGCGATGATCCGAGACATCCGATAGGATTTGCAAAGATGAAGGTGGGACAATGCGCGCGACTGTAACCGTCAGTTTAAAGACCGGGGTTCTGGATCCGCAGGGAGAGGCGATTAAATCGGCGCTTGGCTCCATGGGTTTTCAGGGCGTCGAGGGCGTGCGCCAGGGCAAGGTGATTGAGCTTGATCTGGCGGACGGCACCACCGAGGCGCAAGTGACGGAGATGTGCGAGAAGCTGCTCGCCAACACCGTTATCGAAAGCTACCGGGTGGAGATGGGCGGGTGAAGGCCGCGGTCCTCGTTTTCCCGGGCTCCAACTGCGATCGCGACATGAAAGTGGCGCTGGAGGCCGCGGGCGCGGACGTCACCATGGTCTGGCATAAGGACAGCGTGCTGCCCGCGGGGACGGACCTTGTGGCGGTGCCGGGCGGCTTTTCCTTTGGCGATTATCTGCGCTGCGGGGCCATCGCCGCGCGTTCGCCGATCTCCCGCGAATTGGTCGCCCATGTGGACCGCGGCGGGTATGCGCTGGGCGTCTGCAACGGGTTTCAGGTGCTGACCGAGACGGGCGTGTTGCCCGGGGCGCTTGTGCAGAATGCCTCCACCGAGTTCATCTGCAAAACCGCGACGCTCAGGGTGGAAACATCCGCCAGCGACTTCACCGCGCTCTACAATGCTGGGGCAGAGATTGACGTGCCCATCGCCCATCATGAGGGCAACTTCCGCATCGACCCAGACGGGCTCGCGGCGTTGCAGGATGGCGACCGCATCGCGTTCCGCTATACTGACACCCCCAACGGGGCGCTCGATGATATCGCAGGTATCCTCAGCGCGAACCGCCGGGTGCTGGGCATGATGCCCCACCCCGAGCGCGCCGCGGATGCCGCGCTTGGCCTCACGGACGGCGCGCCGCTCTTTACCTCGCTTGCCGAGGCGCTTGTCGCCGCATAGGCTGCACCCATGGCTGGTCGCGAGGACAGACGTTCCCTATCGCCCCTCTCGCGGGTGGCGCTGGCGCTCTTTTTCGCGCTCTCTGTTGGGACGGTCTATGTCACCAATCAATGGCTCACTGCGCGGTTCACGGAGACCACGCAGCAGCGTGCGCAGCTGCGCCTCGCGCTCTATTCCGGCAACCTGACGAGCGAGCTTCAGCGCGCCTCCATCGTGCCGCAGTTTCTGTCACGTGACCCCACGCTGATCGGCGCGCTGAACTCCGCCGATTTCCAACTGACCTCTCAGCGGCTTTTGTCCTTTGCCGAGGAAACGGACCTGCGCGCGCTTCTGCTTTTGGACAGTGAGGGGCGGGTCGTGGCGGCCTCCGACCGGACCCGCCTGGGGGAGGATCTGGGGGCCTACCCGTCCTTTACCCAAGCGTTAGAGACGCCCGACACCATCTTTCGCACCTTCGCGCGCGACGGGGCTTTGCTCGACTTCACCTACTCGCGGCGGATCAACATCGGCCCCGATACGCTCGGGGTCATCCTGCTGGAGGTCGACCTGCGCCGGTTCGAACGCTCCTGGGCGGGGATTTCCGACGCCGTCATCGTCACGGACCGCGACGGCAAGATCGTCCTTGCGACAGAAAGCAGTTGGCGCGGACTGACGGAGGATGAGGCGCTGCGCGTGCGCGACGTGCCATCGGCCGTGGAACGCGCGTTGCGGGCCACTGCCGACTGGACCGCGCTCCCCGCGGATGCGTTTGTGCAAGGGCGCGGGGTTTTGCGGCAAACGCTGCCTGTGCCGTTCGAAGGTTGGCGCCTGACCTCCTTCACGACCTACGCCAGCGTGCGCGAGCGCGTGAACGCCGTGCTCGCGATTGAAATCATGGGATTCGCGATCCTTTTGGCGGCGGGCTTTTACCTGCTGACCCGTCGCACGATGTTGCGGCTCCGGATATTCCAGCGCGATGCGGCGGAACTTCGCCTTTTGAACCAACGCTTGCAGCGAGAAATCGCCGAACGTGAGCGCCTGGAAAAGACCGTCGAGGTGGCCGAACAGACGCTCGCGCAGTCGTCCAAATTGGCCGCCATGGGGGAGATGTCGGCCGCCGTCAGTCACGAGCTCAACCAACCGCTCGCGGCGATGAAAACCTATCTCGCAGGGGCGCGGCTTTTGCTGCAACGCAAACGCCCGGAGGAGGCCCTCGCCAGCTTTCAGCGCATCGACGATCTGATCACGCGCATGGGGGCTATCACCAAACAGCTCAAAGCCTATGCGCGGGTCGGCGGTGACAACCAGCAACCCATTGAAATCAAAAGCTCGCTCGGCGCCGCGATCGAGATGATGGAACCTCAGCTGCGCCGCCACAATGTGCGCATCACCAAGACCGTGCCGACCGATCCGGTCTATATCCGCGGCGACCAGGTGCGGCTGGAACAGGTGATCATCAACATTCTTAGAAACGCCATGGACGCCACGCGCGAGGTCGAGGTTCCCGCGGTCGAAATCCTGGTGGCAGCGGGCGATGACGTGCTCGTGACCATCCGCGATAACGGCCCCGGGATCGAAGACCTCGAAAGCCTCTTTGAGCCCTTCTACACAACCAAGGCCCCCGGCGACGGCGTGGGGCTGGGACTTGCGATTTCATCCTCCATCGTCAACGACTTTGGGGGCCGCCTGACAGCCCGGAATTCACAATCCGGCGGGGCGGTCTTTGAGCTGCGGCTGCCGATCCTACGTGAAGGGCAGGCCCCGCAGGTCGGGCAGGTGACAGAGGCAGCAGAATAGGATGGGGCAAGCCATGAAGATCGCGATTGTCGATGACGAAAAGGACATGCGCCAGTCGATCAGCCAATGGCTGGCGCTGAGCGGGTTCGAGACGGAGACCTATCCAAACGCTGAGGAGGCGTTGAAGAAGCTGGGCCCAGATTACCCAGGCGTCGTCGTCAGCGACATTCGGATGCCCGGCATGGACGGGATGCAGTTCCTCAAACGTCTCATGGGCGTCGACAGCGCGCTCCCTGTGATTATGATCACGGGCCACGGCGACGTGCCTATGGCGGTGCAGGCGATGCGCGTGGGGGCCTATGACTTCCTCGAAAAGCCGTTCAACCCCGACAAGATGACCGAGCTCGCCAAAAAGGCATCGCAGCGCCGGCGTATGACGCTCGACAACCGCGCGCTCCGCAAGGAGCTTTCGGATGGCGGCGCGCTGATGAAAAAGCTCATTGGCGCGAGCCCAGTGATGGAACGGCTCAAGGAAGACATCCTCGACCTCGGGCAGGCCGATGGCCACGTTTTGATCGATGGGGAAACGGGCACCGGCAAGACGCTCGTGGCCCACGCGCTCCATGCCGTGGGCGCGCGGGCAACGAAACCCTTCATACTCTGTTCCTGCGCCGCCCATCACGAGGAAGCGCTCGAGGCAATGCTCTTTGGCCCGGTGGGGGAGGGGGCCGATAAACCCTACATGGAGGCCGCCCGCGGCGGCACGCTTGTCCTCGAGGATATCGAGACTCTCAGTCCCGCTTTGCAGACCCGGCTGCTCGCGGCCATCGACGCGCAGGGGACCCCTGCGGAAACGCGCATCGTGGCGATCTCCAACCTGCAAGAGCAGGGCAAAAGCTGCGAGGACGTGCTGCGCAAGGATCTGTTCTACCGCCTCGCCGCGCTGCGCATCACCGTCCCACCGCTCCGCCAGCGGGGGGAGGACATCCTGATGCTCTTCACCCGCCTCGCCGAAACATTTGCAGAGGAATACGGCTGCGACGCCCCCGAGGTGACGGCGCAAGAGGCCGCGCAACTGTTGCAGGCTCCTTGGCCCGGCAATGTGCGCCAACTCATCAACGTTTCCGAACGCGCCGTGCTGCAAAACCGCCGCGGGTCCGGCACCATCGCCTCGCTCCTGATGTCCGACACCGAAGAAGAGCGGCCCGTGATGACGACCGAGGGCAAGCCGCTGAAAGAATACGTCGAGGCGTTCGAGCGGATGCTCATCGACAACACCATGCGGCGCCACAAAGGCTCCATCGCGTCGGTGATGGAAGAGCTCTGCCTCCCCCGCCGGACACTGAACGAAAAGATGGCGAAATACGGGCTCCAAAGGGCCGACTACCTTGGGTGATCGTCCCGGGCTGCTGTTCGACATGGATGGCCTGCTGCTCGACACCGAACAGATCGGGCTCGCGGCCTTTCAGGAGGTTCTAGCGGATTACGACGTCGCAGACACAGAGGCGCAGCGCGTCTATCAGCACCTCGTCGGCGGTAGCAACGCAACCACCGAGACGCGGCTTGCCAGACACTTTCCGCAGATCGACCCAAAGACGCTCCAAACCCGCTGGGTGGGCGCCTTTGAAACCCGCATCGCGCGTGGCGTGCCTGCAAAGCCCACGGTGACGGCCACGATCCACGCCTTGCACGCGCAGGGCTATGCAATGGCCGTTGTGACGTCGTCCTCCCGCGTTCATGCGGAACACAACCTGGCCGCCGCGGGCCTTTTAGAGCTTTTCCAAGGTATCGTGCCGGGTGATGAGGTCGCGCGCGCAAAGCCGGATCCGCTGCCCTATGAACAGGGCGCAGCGCTGCTCGGTCGCGCGGCTGCGCAATGCGTGGCGTTCGAAGACAGCGATCCAGGGGTGCATGCGGCCACAGCTGCGGGCTGCCGCACCTTTCAGATCCCCGATATCCGCCCCCCTGACAAACCACTTCCAGAACTTGGGCAGACGGTCGCGCAAACGCTCGCAGACGCGGTTGCACAGGCCGGGCTTCTGGCGCCAGCGTCGGACCAAACTGCATTTTGCCCATTGTAAAGCGCCACCTTCGCCCCTTATGCTGACATAAGCGGGCGAGATATGTTTGCGCCCGCCTTAGGTTTCTCCGCGTCGTAAATCGCAGGTCGACAGTCGATCGCGTGCGTTAGCGGACTGAAAAGAATGCGGATCTTTTGTGATCCCTAGAATTCCGGGGCTTCGTGTCCCGGGCATGAACGGGCGCCGCGGCACAGATTGCGCGGCGTCGGAGATAAAACGCGATGTGTCGCGCTGACACCATACTCGCCCGCGGGCGAGGCTCAGGGTCCCACCGTCCAGAGGCTTCGGCCCAGATGGTGCGTCAGCGCGTTCACTACGCTCTCACCAGACATTTCCGCGGCCAGTTGGCCATCGCCTGTGATCCTCGATCTCTGGCACCTCCCGGTCCACCCGGCGCGCGTGAATGCAAAAAGGCACCATGGGAAAGAAAATGCTCATCGATGCCACCCACGCGGAAGAAACCCGCGTTGTGGTGGTCGACGGAAACAAGGTCGAGGAATTCGACTTTGAAAGCCAAAACAAGCGCCAGCTAGCCGGAAACATCTACCTCGCAAAGGTCACACGGGTGGAGCCATCGCTCCAAGCCGCGTTTGTGGATTACGGCGGCAACCGCCACGGGTTCCTCGCGTTCAGCGAAATCCACCCGGATTACTACCAGATCCCCGTCGCGGACCGCGAAGCGCTCCTGGCCGAGGAACGCGCCTATGCCGAAGCGCAGCGCAAGAAAGAAGAAAGCGACGAACAGCAAAAGCCATCGCGCGGGCGACGGCGCCGGTCAAAAGCGGCCTCTGCCAAATCCGAGGACGCCGTCACCAGCGAGGAGGCGAGCGAAATCTCCGGGATGGAGACGATCGACATCCCCGATGACGAAGCCGCATCCCCAATGGAGCTGGTGGGCGAAACCCCAGTAGACACCCCCGCCGCAGACGACGCCGAGAGCGCCGATGCACCTGCGGAGGCCGCAACCGACGACAGCGCCACCGAAGCTGCGGCAGAGGCTGATGCCACGCCCGCAGAAGCGGAGGCTGCCGCAGCTAGCGAAGCGGACAGCGAAGCTTCCGGTGAAGCGACCGATGCTGACGATGCGCCCGCCGCTGCCGCTGAGGATGCGCCCGCTGAAGACACGCCTGCCGACGACGACAGCGCAGATGATGACGCCGACACTGGGATCGAATCCGTCGCCCAAGAAGACGACGAGGAGGAGGTCCGCCCCGTCCGCAAACCCCGCGCGCGCCGCTACAAGATCCAAGAGGTCGTAAAAGTTCGCCAGATCCTCCTGGTGCAAGTGGTCAAAGAGGAACGCGGCAACAAAGGTGCTGCGCTCACGACGTATCTGTCGCTCGCAGGCCGGTACTGCGTGCTCATGCCCAACACCGCCCGCGGCGGTGGCATCAGCCGCAAGATCACGAACGCCACCGACCGCAAAAAGCTCAAAGAGATCGCAAATTCCATCGAGGTGCCTGAGGGCGCAGGCCTCATCGTGCGCACGGCTGGGGCCAAACGCACGAAAACGGAAATCAAACGCGACTACGAATACCTCCAGCGGCTGTGGGAACAGATCCGCGAGCTCACGCTGAAATCGACCGCGCCCGCCAAAATCTACGAGGAAGGCGACCTGATCAAACGGTCGATCCGCGATCTTTACGGCAAGGAAATCGACGAGGTCATCGTCGAGGGCGACGCAGGCTACCGCGTGGCCAAGGACTTCATGAAAATGATCATGCCGTCCCACGCTAAGAACGTGAAACACTACACCGAGGGTCTGCCGCTCTTTGCGCGTTTCCAAGTGGAAAGCTTCCTTGACGGGATGTTCAACCCCACCGTGCAGCTACGCTCCGGCGGCTACATCGTCATCGGGATCACAGAGGCTCTCGTCGCCATCGACGTGAACTCCGGCAAGGCCACTACAGAGGGCTCGATCGAGGAAACCGCGACCAAAACGAATCGAGAAGCCGCCGAAGAGGTCGCGCGCCAGCTCCGCCTCCGCGACCTCGCAGGGCTCATCGTCATCGACTTCATCGATATGGAAGACCGGCGCAACAACGCCAAGGTCGAAAAGATGATGAAGGAAAAGCTCAAAACCGACCGCGCGCGCATCCAGGTGGGCCGCATCTCGGGCTTTGGGCTCATGGAAATGTCGCGCCAACGCCTGCGGCCCGGGATGCTGGAAGCCTCCACGCAGCCGTGCCCATCGTGCCACGGCACGGGCCTGATCCGGTCCGAGGATTCCATGGCGCTCACCATTCTGCGCCAGGTCGAAGAGGAGGGCACGCGCCGCAAATCGCGTGAGGTCCTCGTGACCGCCCCGGTCAAGATCGCGAACTTCCTGATCAACCAGAAACGCGAATACATCGCTCAGATCGAGGCGCGTCATGGTCTGTCCGTGCGCATCGAAGCTGACCCCCACATGATCAGCCCGGACTTCACGGTTGAGAAGTTCAAGACCGCCACGCGCGTGGTGGCAGAGGCCCCGGTCGTGACAGGCGGCGCTGCGCTCATGGACGATGTCGATGAGGCCGAGGAGGAGGCCGTGGCCACCCCCGAGCCCACTGAAACTGCGGAGGAGCCGCGCTCTGACGACGAAGGGCAGCCCAAGAAAAAGCGCCGTCGGCGGCGTCGCCGTCGCGGTGGCGGGGGCGGGGATGCCCAGGGGGAACAGCAAGGCGAACAGCAGAGCGACGCTCAGTCTGAGGCCCGGGCTGACACCCAGTCTGACGCCCAAGCTGACCAAGCCGCCGGAGCCGAAAGCGCTGACGCGTCCGACCAAACCTCAGAAGCTGCGGCTGCTAGCGATGAGGTGAAGGAAGACAAGCCCAAGCGCCGCCGCACCCGCTCGCGGACGCGAAAGTCTGACACGGACAGCGCCGCGGCTGAGGATACTGTCGCAGCGTCGCCCGAGACGTCTCCCGAGCCATCACCCGAGCCCGAGACAACGGCAAACGTCGTAGAGGCAGAGGCCTCAAGCCCCTCGGAAGCTCCGACCACGGCCGAAGAGGCGCCAGCAGAGGAGCCTAAAAAGCCCAAGCGGCGTTCCACCCGCAGCCGCGCGAAGGCAAAGCCCGTCGAAGAGCCTGCGACGCCCGAGGAGCCCCCGGTTGAGGCCGCCGCCCCAGTGGAAGCTGCCCCAGAGGAAGCTGCCCCCGAGGAACCGGCACCTGAGCCTGCGCCAGAGGTCAAGTCAGCCCAAGCGGATCTCGCACCAGAACCCGCCAGTGAGCCCGCGCCCGAGGAGCCCGCAAAGCCCAAGCGCAAGGGCTGGTGGTCGCTCGGCCGCTAGGCTTTACGAATGAAAAACGTCAGGACGGCCCCGTCCTGACGCTGGCTCACTAGCGTGTGGCCTGCCTCCCCGCAAAAATGCGGCATGTCGATAACGGCTGCCGGATCGTCGGCCACAACGCGCAGCACCTGACCGGAGGCGAGCGGCTGGAGCCGCTTGCGTGCCTTCAGCACCGGCAGCGGGCAAAGGAGCCCGATCGCGTCGAGCTCTGCGTCGTAATGATCACTCATGCGCGGGCACATAGGGGCCGCTGTTACAAAGGTCCACATAGATGTGACAGGCTGTGCGGCACTGGGCCCGTGACAAGCGACCGCTTGCGGCCCTAGGTAGGGGCATGTTCGGGTTCGACCTCTTTGACGCGGCGCTGCTGCCGGCTTTGGCCATCGCGCTCTTTGGTGGGCTCATCAGCTTTGCCAGCCCCTGTGTGCTGCCGATTGTGCCGCCATACCTCGCCTATATGTCGGGCGTGTCCGTGGGTGAGATGTCGGAAACGCGCGCGGCGCGGCGGCGGGCGCTTTTGTCAGCCTCCTTTTTCGTGCTGGGGCTCTCGACGGTTTTTTTGCTCTTGGGCTTCACGGCCTCCGCCTTGGGGCGGTTTTTCTTGCAAGGGCAGGACTGGTTCGTCGTGGGCGCTGGGATCGTTGTGATGATCTTTGGCGCGCATTTCATCGGCGTTTTTCGCATTGGATTTCTGGATCGGGAGATGCGGGTGGACGCAGGCGACCGGGGCGGCAGCGCGTTCGGCGCCTACATCCTCGGCCTCGCCTTCGCGTTCGGCTGGACGCCTTGCCTAGGCCCGATCCTGGGCGCGATCCTGTCGATAGCGGCGTCGGAGGCGGACGCCGCGCGGGGCACTGCAATGCTGGCCTTTTACGCGCTTGGCCTTGGTCTGCCTTTCCTGCTCGTCGCCGCGTTCTTTCCGTCGATGACGGGCCTCATGGCCTGGATGAAGCGCCATATGGAACGGATCGAGCGGATCATGGGGGTGCTGCTTTGGACTGTGGGCCTGATGATGGTCACCGGTCAGTTCACAGATTTCTCCTGGTGGCTCCTCGAACGTTTCCCGGCCTTGGGCGCCATCGGCTAAGTACCCCGCGCGGAATCAAGCGCGAAGCGCGCCGCGCCATCGGCGGGCCGCCCCCACGGCCCGTCGATAGGTCGAAGCCCGCGCATCGCGTGAGCGTGGTAGCCAAGGTGGCCACCATAAAATGCACAGAACACCTGTCAGATCGACGAACCGCGGCCCGCCGATGGCGCGGCGCGCGGCAGACGCGGCGACTTTAACCCAACCTTTCCCCTCTTGCCCCGATACCCGCCACCACTAGGGTAGGGCGCAGCATGGACCACCACACTGTCACACGTCGCCGGGTGTTTTACCTGCCCGGGTACGACCCATTCCACCCGCGCCGCTACCGCGAGCTCTACCGCAAGGAAGGGGCGGCGCAGGCCGCGATTAGCGGGTACGAGATCGCACTGCGCCCACGGCAGGGCGACAACTACGGCTGGGTGGCGGAAGCGACCATCGACGGGACCGAGACTCAAGCCGATGTGGAGGTCCTCGTCTGGTCCGACATCGTCCGCACCTCTATGGAAACGGGCATCCCCGGCACCTACCTCCAGCTCATCCGAACCGCCTGGACCTACATCGCCTCAGGCGCACTGCGCCGCCTCATGTGGCTCCGACGCGGGCCGGTGGTGGCCGCGCTCTACCCCATCGTCTTCCTCATCGTGCAGTTCAACACCGCCGTGGCGCTCGCCTATTTCTCCGGCAAAGCGCTCGCCACGCTCCACCCCTGGGCCTGGCTCGCCGCCCTCCCCATCTTTCCCGCCGTGCTCATGTGGTTCCGCCGCTGGGACAATAAGCTCTTCGCCTACTACCTCATGCACGACTACGCCTATTCCGCGCAGCACAAGGGCGCAAACCCGCCAGAGCTTGAGGACCGCATGGCCCAGTTCGGCGACATGATCGCCGAAGCCCTAACAACTGACACCGACGAGGTACTCGTCGTCGGCCACTCCTCCGGCGCGCATCTGGGCGTCTCGATCCTCGCCGACCTCATCCGCGCGGGCCGCGTGCCCACGGATGGCCCGGCGCTGTCCTTCCTGACCCTGGGCCATGTTGTCCCAATGGTCTCCTTCCTGCCCGAGGCGCACCGCCTCCGCGCCGACCTGCGCTACCTCAGCGCGCGCGAAGAACTGAGTTGGGTCGATGTCAGCGCCCCGGGCGACGGCTGCGCCTTCGCGCTCTGCGATCCCGTGGCCGTCACAGGCGTCGCGCCGCCAAACCAACGCTGGCCGCTCGTCTTCTCCGCCGCCTTCACGCAATCGCTCAAGCCCGAGACGTGGCGCAAACTCAAACGCCGCTACTTCCGGCTTCATTTCCAGTACCTCTGCGCTTTCGATCAGCCGAAGGACTATGATTACTTCCAGATCACCGCAGGCCCTCAGACGCTCGGCCACCGCTACCGCGACCGCAAACCGTCAAAGAGCCGCATCACCCGCGCGGCCTCCAAATTCACCAGCCTCGCCGCATGACGCAGCCGCCAAAACCCAAAGCGCGGGAGGGGGAGGTGTCGCTGCGCCGCTACCTGCGCCTCTTTCGCGAGGATATCCTGAGCGCCCAGCCCGAACGGCTCTACCGCGCCTGGATGGCGGAGTTTCGCACACCGTTCTTTCGCAGCTTCCTCGTCAACCAGCCGGAGCTGGTGAAACGGATCCTCAAGGAAAGCACGACGAATTTCCCCAAATCCACGCGGGTGAGCGAGGGGCTCCGCCCGCTCCTCGGCGACAGCGTTTTCCTGTCCAACGGGCCGGACTGGGAACGGCAGCGCCGCATCATCGACCCCGCGTTCGAGGGCGGGCGATTGAAAGACACCTATCCCGCCATGTGGGCCGCTACCGACGCGCTCGTCGGGCGGCTCCACGAGGGTGAGGTGGAGATTGAGGAGGCCGCGAGTTTCGCCGCCGCCGACGTCATCTTTCGGACGCTCTTTTCCATCCCCATCGAGGACGCAACCGCCAGCCGCGTCTTTTCGGCTTTCAAGGTCTACCAACGCACCCAGCCCGTCGTGAATTTCGCGGCCTTCGTCCCGCTCCCCCGCTGGATGCCGCGCCCGTTCCAGCGCCGCACGATCCAAAGCGCCCGCGCGATCCGGGCCTTGATCGAGGAACTGACATCCGCCCGCATGGCCGAGATCGAGGCAGGGACCGCGCCCGACGACCTCGCAACCAAGATCATGACCATGGAGGACCCCGAAACTGGCCACCGCTTTACGGCCGGCGAGATGGTGGACCAGGTCGCGGTCTTTTTCCTCGCCGGGCACGAAACCTCCGCCTCCGTGCTCGCCTGGGCGCTTTACCTCCTGGCGATGCACCCCGACTGGCAGGAACAGGTGGCGGCTGAGGCCCAGACGCTCACAGGCAAGGGCCTGTCAGAGGTCAGCCAGCTCCGTGTGACGCGCGATGTGTTCCGCGAGGCGCTGCGCCTTTATCCGCCGGTGCCGATGATGGTGCGTCAGGCCGCCTGCCCGAACGAGATGCGCGATAGGCGCGTGCCAAAGGGCAGCCAAGTGGTGCTGAGCGCCTGGCATCTCCACCGCCACTCCCGCCTCTGGGACGATCCCGATGGATTTGACCCCGGACGCTGGGCCACAGAGAACGGCAAAACCTGCCTACGGGATGCGTTCATCCCCTTCAGCGCGGGGCCTCGGGTCTGCCCCGGCGCGGGCTTTGCGATGGTCGAGGGGCCGCTCCTGCTCGCACGCGCGGTGCAGGCGTACCAGTTTGAGGTCATTGAGGGGCGCGAGCCTGTGCCTGCGGCGCATCTGACGCTGCGGGCGAAGGATGGAATCTGGGTGAGACTGTCGAAGCGATGAGTCGCTAACTTCTTAATACTTAGCCGCAAAACACTCGCCTGACGGCAACGTCAGGCCGCGCCGTTCCGCCCCCACGGGGCGGCGCGAACGCCACCCCTCGGAACGGCGCTATAGCTCAAAACGCTCTACCTAGTTCGTGGGTACGTCGGCCTGCCCGCGCCCAGCCAACTTCGCCTTAAGATCACGCAGCACAAAGATGCGGATGGCAGATGCCAGCCCAATCTCGGTCCCGCGCACGGCATCTATGTCGGCGGCAAGCACGTTGATGGGCATGGCCTGTTCGGCAGCAATCGCGCGGAACTCTGACCAAAAGTCATCTTCCAACGACACACTCGTCCGGTGGCCGCGTAAGGTGAGCGACCGCTTTTTCGGTCGCTCGCCCATGGATGTCAGGAGTCCGGCAGTGCCCACCGGATGGAGCCTTGGGCTTGGAACTTCGAATACGCCTCAAGCAGGCGAGGAAGCCGTGCGTTGGGGTCGGCCATATGGCGACGGGCTGCTTTGAGCGCGCGGCGTTGGCGGCGCTTTTCTTGCCTTTCGGCGCGGGGGATGTCTGTACTCAACTTCATGGAAACACCTATTAGCCTGAGCCGATTGATGTTCGGTAAATCGGGCTTTGTTGTGTCGAGCCAGGGGAAAGAAAGAGGTTAGGTGTCCTTGTCCAAGCGGTGGGCGTCGACCTGCGCAGCCTTGCGGGCCGATTCGGCGGCCTCTTGCGCGCGCTGGGCCTTTGTGCGGCCATGCTTGACGGCGTTTTCAGCAGCGCGCGCGGTCTTATCACGCTTTGCCCGCGCTTTGCGCGCTTTGTTGAGGTTCACGACCGTCATGCCGCCGCCCCAAACCTCAGCTGCCAGGAGATGCCAAAGCGGTCTTCGACCCAGGTAAACCGCTTTGCAAAGTCGTAGCTGTCGGGTGGCATCAACGTTTGCCCACCATCCGCCAACACATCATGGGCGCTGTCCACACGCGCGGCATCGTCGACATCGATCATAAAGGACCAACTCGGCGTCGGCGCGAACGCGTGTGGGGTGGGGCTGTCAAAAAGCGTAAACGCCAGCCCCCCCACCGACAAATGCCACAGCATCGCCGGCGGGCGCGGTGGGGCTTCGGTCAGGTCTGGGAAGGCGCGCTGCCAAAGCGACACGGCCTCCTGCGCGACCCCACTATGAAGCATTATATGGGGCCGGGCTCTCACTTAGGCCCGATCATCTGCTCGGGGCGCACGACCTCGTCAAAGCGTTCGGCCGTGACGAACCCCAGCCCCACGGCTTCCTCTTTCAGGGTGGTGCCGTTCTTATGGGCCGTTTTGGCGACGGTCGTGGCGTTGTCATAGCCGATCTCGGGCGCAAGTGCGGTGACGAGCATCAGCGACTCGCGCATGATCTTGGCGATCCGGTCCTCGTTGGCCTTGATCCCCACGACGCAGTTATCGGTGAATGCTTGCGCCGCGTCACCCAGAAGCTGCATGGATTGGAGCACGTTATAGGCCATCATGGGCTTGTAGACATTGAGCTCGAAATGCCCCTGAGACCCGGCAAAGCCCACAGCGGCGTCATTGCCGAACACATGGGCACAGACCTGCGTCAGCGCCTCGCACTGGGTCGGGTTCACCTTGCCCGGCATGATCGATGACCCGGGCTCGTTCTCCGGCAGCATCAGCTCACCCAAGCCGCAACGCGGGCCGGAGCCCAAGAGGCGGATGTCGTTGGCGATTTTGAAGAGGCTCGCGGCGACGGTTTTGAGCGCGCCCGACATCTCCACCATGGCGTCATGGGCGGCGAGCGCCTCGAACTTGTTCGGCGCGGTGACAAAGGGGAGGCCGGTGATGTCAGCCATGTTCGCGGCGACCTCTGCGCCCCAGCCCTTGGGCGTGTTGAGACCCGTGCCCACGGCCGTACCGCCCTGCGCGAGCTCGTAGATCCGCGGCAGCGCGCCTTCGACCCGTGCGATGGCCATGGCGACCTGGTGGGTGTAGCCGCTGAACTCCTGCGCGAGCGTCAGCGGCGTGGCGTCCATCGTGTGGGTGCGCCCGATCTTGATGATCCCCTCGAACTCCGCCGTCTTCGCCTCCAGCGCCGCGTGCAGGCTCCGCAGACCCGGCAGCGTCACGTCGCGCGCCGTCATGGCAGTCGCGATGTGCATGGCCGTGGGGAAGGTGTCGTTCGACGACTGACCCATGTTGCAGTGATCGTTCGGGTGCACCGGGCTCTTTGACCCAATCACACCGCCCAGGATTTCAATCGCGCGGTTCGAAATGACCTCGTTGGCGTTCATGTTTGACTGCGTGCCCGATCCCGTTTGCCACACGACAAGCGGGAAGTGATCGTCAAGCTTACCCTCGACCACTTCATGGGCGGCCTGCTGCATCGCGTCCCCGATCCCGTCGAGCTTTCCCGCTGCGGTGTTGGCACGCGCGCAAGCCTCCTTAATGACGCCCAAGGCGCGCACGATTGCCACGGGCTGCTTTTCCCAGCCGATCGGGAAGTTCTTGAGGCTCCGCTGGGTCTGCGCGCCCCAGTATTTGTCGTTGGGAACCTCAAGCGGGCCAAAGCTGTCGGTTTCAGTGCGGGTGTCGGTCATGTCGGTCACGGGGGCAGTCCTCTTGGTCGCTGCGCCGTGGATACCTGTGCATACCGTCCGGGGCAAATGCCGAGATGTCGCTATGGCCGCAGAACCCGCGCCTTAGGGCTTTCGAAAGCTGTCCAAGCTGACGACATCGCCCTTTTTGGGCTCCTGCGGCTCCGGGCCCGGCAGCGGCGCATCGGCAGGCACACTCGATAGGGGGCGCGGCTCTGGCGGTGTCTCCGCCTCCTCCTCAGCGCCTTCAAAGCGAAGACCAAACTCCACCGATGGGTCAACAAAGGTCTTGATAGCGTCAAAGGGGATATAGAGCGGCTCCGGGCTGTCGCCGAAATTCAGCGTCACGGCAAAGCCGTCATCGGTCACTTCCAGACCCGAATACCAGTGTTGCATGACAACTGTCATCTCGCCCGGATAGCGGTCTGACAGCCAATCGGCGATCTCCACATCCGGGTGCATCGTGTCGAACGTGATAAAGAAATGATGCGCGCCGGGCAGCGCCCCAGCCGACTGGATGTCGCTCAGAACCTGGCGGATCAGCCCGCGCATGGCGCTGTGCATCAACGCCCCATATTCAATGCTATCGCCCATGGTAACTCTCCGTGGCATCCCCCATGGCATCCCTATGTGCATCTAGATCGCGTGATGCGCCATGGGGTTAGCATAGGCATATCGCCGGGATTCGAAAGGCGTGTCATACCACCACAGCGACGAGCAGCGCCGCACCTGCACAAATCGCCAAACAAAGCGGCAGCGCCACCCCACGCCATAAGATCAGCGCCGCCGCCAACAGGGTCAACGCCACCGCCTCCAACCGCAGGCTCGACAGCTCCGGCACGGGGATCGCGGCCCAGGCAAAATGCGTCTCTGCGACGGTGTCAAACACAACGTGCAGCGCAAACCAGATCGACAAGTTCGCGATCACACCCACCACCGCCGCCGTCACAGCCCGCAACGCGGCCGCAATACGCGGGGCGGATGTGAGCCGCTCCAGATACGGCGCCCCCGCGAAAATCCAGAGAAAACAGGGCAGAAACGTCACCCAAAGCGTGAGGAGCCCCGCCACAATCGCAAGCGGCCAGCCTCCAATCGCGTGGCCCGCCAGGATGCCCACGAACTGCGTGACCAAAATCAGCGGGCCCGGCGTCGTCTCTGCCAGACCAAGCGCGTCGATCATCGCATCCGTGCTGATCCAGCCGAGCTCCTGCACCACAGTCTGCGTCATATAGGCGAGGACCGCATAAGCGCCGCCAAAGGTGACAATCGCGAGTTGCGAGAAAAACAGCGCGAGCGTGAGCAGAAAGCCAGCCCCAGCGACCCAAAGTGCCGCAATCGGTAGACCCCAAAGCGCGGCCGTCCCCAAAAAAAGCGCGGGCTGCGGGCGCGTCACGGCGGTATGGGGGGGCGCCGCCCCAGCCCCCGCGGTCAGTGCGCCATAGGCGGCCGCTGCCAGGATGATCACCGGAAACGGAACGCCCAAGGCGAAAATCGCTGCAAAGGCCGAAAGCGCGATCACGCTGCCCTCCCGCCCATTGAGCGCTTTGGCCGCAAGCTTTCTCAGCGCCCCAATGACAATCACAATCACAGTGGCCTGAATGCCGAGGAACGCCGCCTGGACAAGAGGTTGCGCGCCATAGCTGATGTAAAGCGCCGCCAGCGCAAAGATCACCAGGGCCCCGGGCAGCACAAAAAGAGCGCCCGCGATGACCCCGCCCCACGCCCCGCGCAGCCGCCAGCCCGCATAGGTGGCAAGCTGCATCGCCTCTGGCCCTGGCAGCAGCATGCAAAACGAGAGCGCGCGGAGAAACCCGTCATGGTCCAACCAGCGGCGCCGGGTGACAAGCTCCTCCTCCATCAGTGCGATTTGTGCGGCGGGGCCGCCAAAGCTCAGGCAGCCGATGCGGCCAAAGGTGCGGATGAGGTCTGAGAAAGGGACAGGGGCAGGGTTAGGGGCAGGGGACGGCGCAGACATTCCCGCGCCCTAGCGGTGTTCTGTGACAAGGAAAAGACAGCTCAGTCCGGGCGGTTCCACAGCTTGGGCTCCGCAAACTCAATGGAATTGCCCGCCGGATCGCGGCAATAGATCGATCGTGCGCCCGTGGGCCACTCGAAATCCGCCTCCACCGAAACTCCATGGCGACCCAAGTGGTCGACCCACCCATCCAACGCCACGCGCGGCACCCGAAAACACATGTGTCCGGGGCCCATCGCGCCATGGGTCGGGACGGGTAAGGGGCCCGACGCCACCTGCGTCGCCTCCGCCACAAACAAAAGCAGCATCCCCGGCCCGCAGCCATAAAACCGGTGACGCCCCGGAACATAAAGCACCTGCTCCAACCCGATGATGTCCGCGTAAAACCCATGCGCGGCTTCCAGGTCGTCGACATAGAGCGCGGTTTCGAGGATGGCGTTGGGAGGTTTGATCACGTGCGGGACACCACCCTTGAAGCCCCTGCCGTTCGCACTGATGCTTTGACAAATAAAAATGGAAGCAGAATGAGTGTCAGAGCTTCAATCGCCCAACGGCTTCGCCGTAAAACGGGGCCTGCGTCAAGGATATCGGTGGCCACCACGGAAATCAGCAGCATGAGGCCCGCAAATGCCCACACCCAGCGACCAGAGTGTGTCCTGCGACAAAGCTCCAGCCCCAACCAGGCCACAAGGATACCCATAGCGGCAAGATCGTAGGTCTTAAGCCGCATGTTCCCGTAGCAACAAATAATTGCGGCGCCAGCGAGGACCGCCACTTTAAAACGTTGGTCTGGGGCAGTTTTTTTGACGATCGCACGAAAGCTGATTGCTACAACCGCCCAAAGCGCAACATGCGCGAGTAGCGAGCTTGTTTGCGATAGGCCCACTAGGTTTCCCCAAAATAGCGTACCGAAACCATTGTCTGGCAGCCCAGACCCTGACCAAACCTGTGCGCTTAGAGACCCGAGAAACGCATCGAACCGCACAGGGTCCAGCACGGCCTGGGCCCACCATGCCGCAATGACACTCAAGAGCCCAAGTGCGGCATAGACCATCGCTCGTCCAAGCATCGGAGCACCGGCGCAGAACCAGAGCCCGAAATAGGCGGCGAAACTAGGTTTGACTAAGGATGCTAGAACGATTGTTACGAGAAGTGCGCGATGATGCTGTTTGACCCAAAGGAGGATCACAATCAGATGGACGAAAATTGTGACATTGCCCGTTGCGACTGAAATTCCAAGATGTTGTGGCTGAAAGGCGAAAAGCCCAAAAACGCCAATCAGCGACCAAGCCAGAAGTGGTGGGGCAGCAACGACAAATCCGGCAACGCAAATGGCGTAAGCCGACAAGAAGATCAGTATGATTTGTGTGGAAAAGACGCTTAAGAGATCAGCAAACGCCGGTGCATAAACAAACCGCAACCCATTGACGGGGTTTGCGTATGGATCTTCGCCCCGTGCTACGGCTTCGGCTGCACCTTGGTACACGGCGAGATCCCAGAAGATTTTGTCGGCCCCAAACTGTCGCTCGATATATACAGCGACGAGGAGGGCTGAGACGCTGAGATAAATCTGAGCGGCGCGCGGCAGGGTTTTGATACTGTCCATACGCGCACGCTAGCGCTGCACACGGCATCTAACAACCTGACGACATGGGAAAACGTGTAGGCTTCTGTTGCCAGGTGCCTACGAACCCCGCCTAACGCGGCTAGGCGCTAGGGCTTAAGTTCGGTTCAACCCGGACTGCTTACGCAGCCAGAGCAACCGGAGCACGATTGTCGTTTGCAATTGTACTGTTCGGGCCGGTACGGTGGCACCCCGCCGAGACAAAGCTAACCCCTTTAGACGTCCGTCGATCCTATTTCGGCCCCGAAGCCCTTCAAACGAAAGGGGTTTTGGTGGAGCCGCCGGGTACCGCCCCCGGGTCCGATCCGCTTATTACGAGCGCGTTTATGTCCATAGTCGTTGCCGACAGCCTCTATATATGGGGCCTGGCGCGGCTTGCAAAGGGACCGATGCCTTGGGCGGGAGAATTTTTGGTAAGGGCCGCGCCGCTAGGCGGTCAAAACCTGCCAATTATTGGCAATTGCCGCTCCGGCCACGGCGACCTCAACCAGGAAAAAGGTCCATTTCTTAGGGGTTTGGCCGTCGAGGATAAGGCTCGCCGCGCGGCCCATGGCGCCGCCGGCCCAAACGAGCCCGGCCATCAGAAAGGCCGCCGGCGTCGCGATCAAAAGGGCCGCAAGTCCCGTAACGACGAAACTGCCGCCGGAGACTGCGCGGACCTCCGACATGCCCATGGTCGACCCGCCATCGGCGAGATCGACGACCTGCATCGTGTAACGCGGGGCGAGCCAACCCATCGCGCCAAAGGCGATGGAGGACAGCGCGATGATGATATTGAGAAGGTCCATGGGGGGCTCCGATTGGGGCTTTAACCTATTACGTGGGGTGCGACATTTTGGACCAATTTTGGTCCGTTGCTTGGCTCGTTGACGACGACAGCGCGCCTAGGCAGCCGGTCGATTCAGGGCAATGAGCAGAAGCGCGAGAACCAATTCAATGCCGCCGAAGACCAGAACTTTGCTCACGGGAGGGCTGTCGAAGGCAAGGCTCACCACGCGGCCGAGCGCTGCGCCTGCAAAGGCTATGCCGATGAAAAAGAACGCTTCTTTCTGCTGGGTGACGAGCGCGTAGGCCCCCATGACGACGAAAAGACCACCAACGGAGGCGCGCATCTCGCTCAGGCCCATGGTTGAGCCCGTGGTGGCAAGGTCGAGCGCGCCGAGCGTGTAGCGGGGGGCCAGAAAGCCAAAGGCGCCGAACGCGATGGTTAGGACGGCGGCGATGCTGTTGAGGGCGGCGATGAGGGTCATGGTGGCTCCGGGTCGTTATGAGGGTTTAACGCATCGCAGCGCCGATTGGTTCAGTTTGCGGGCTGTGGACGGGACTGTTTCTGCGCTGACGCTTGAAAGGCGCCCGCCCACCAGCCCTGCGTCGTTGCAGCCCGCGGCGATTTGGGCACAGTGGGCGTAAGGGGGACATGCAATGGGTATTCAATTGGCGCCAAGCGATGTGGCAGCGTTCAAGCGGGACGGGGCCGTCCGGCTAAAGGGGTGTTTTTCACAGCACTGGATCGACACGTTGAGTGCAGGGATTGACGCTGATCTTGCGCAACCCACAGGGAATTTGGCGAACCACACTGCGGACCCCGATGCCCCTGCCTACCTCGAAGACTACTGGGCGTGGTCGAAGATTCCGGAGTTCGAGGCGTTTGTGCGCGAGTCGCCGGTGGGGGAGCTTGGGGCCGGGTTGCTGGGTGCGCCGTCGGTGAACCTCGTGATGGATAATTGGTTCCTGCGCGAGGCCGGGTCGCGGTCGCGTCCGCCATTTCATCAGGACCTTGCATATTTCGATTTCGAGGGGACGATGTGCGTGCTCTGGCTCCCGCTTGAGCCTGTCACAAAGGACAATGGGATCGCGTTCGTGCGGGGCTCGCATCTGTGGGACAAGCTGTTCATGCGGGTGCGGTTCAAGGATGGTCATCCGAGCTTTGAGCCGCAGGAGGTGGCCGGGCAGACCTATCACCCGCCGCCAGATGTGAATGCGGACCCTGGTGCATATGATTTGCTGCAATGGGATCTGGAGCTTGGGGATTGCATTTTCTTCGACATGCGCACGCTTCACGGCGGATTGAGCGACGTGGTGCCGACGGAGACAGTGCGCCGGTTTACGCTGCGCATGACAGCGCCGGACGGCGTCATCCGCTATCGCGGGGATTGGGCCAAAGACGAGCGCGCACAGTTTTCTGCGGCTGGCTACCGAGAAGGCGACCGGATCGCAGGCGAGTTTTTTCCGCAGCTTTGGCCGCGCGCCTAGGCCGACTTGCGGCGCGCTGTCAGTCCAAGGCCAACGAGCGCAGCCGCGAGAAGCGGAAGACCGGCAGGAAGGGGCACGGGCGCTGGATTGGACAGGACGACGTTATCGAAGGCACCGTTGAACCGCCCGCTGCCGGCCACACTTGGGCCTAAGCGCAGGCGGATGTCGCCCGTCCCGTCGCCGGTGTAGGTGAAGCTTTCGGTTGTGAAGTCCATGTTGCCAGTCCAGGCCCCGGGTGCCGCGTCAAAGGAGGCGAGCACGCTGTTATTAGACCTTAGGACATCGACCCTTACTTGATCGAAGGCGGATGTCGCTTGGCTTGGGGCTTGGTAAACAGCAGCGCTCAGGTCAAAGGTGATCGCGTAGATCTGCCCGCTTGTATTGGAGCCGCTGATTGACGAATTGAGCGTGATCACATCCTCAAACGACATAAAGGCGTAGTTGGATGGATTTGGTCCGCCAAATGTATTGGCCACGTCGACTGCGTGGACCGCGTTGCCGCCGGATTTGCTTCAACCCGAAAGGTTGCCTCCATAAGATACTGACAACCCTGACTGGAACTGTCCGCCGTTGTTGAACCCGGTGTAGCTTTCAAAGTCTTCGGAAAAGAGAGTGGCAGCGCCCGCCGCGGTCGTCGTCACGCAAACGAGTGCCGCGGTCAAAATTATGTTCTTCATAGCGTCCCCACCAAACAACCCGCCCATTGGGGCTTACACACGTGTGTAGTCCCGGGTCGACAGCTGCGTCAAGCTCGCGCCAGGGCTGCAAAGCGGAACACTCCTTCCGCTTGGATGGCTTATGCCCAGATCGAACGGAGCACGTCCATCGCCGCGGCCGTGATATCAGCGTCGCTGTGGCGTTCCAGGGCGTCGGCTGCGCGGCCGCCATGAAAGGCCATCAGGATGGGTGCGTCATTGGTTTGAGCGATGTTGATCCAGGACAAGAAGCGGGTTGGGTCATCGCCCAGATAGCCGAAGCCGTGGAGCGACGGGTCCCAGAAAGGTGTCTCGAAGCGTAAGAAGACCTTGGACAGATGGCCCATGCCGAGGTCTGCGATCGCGGTTTCCTTGTCCTTTGACAGGGCAGGGGCGAAGCTGATGTCGCTTGATTTCAACACGCCCAGCGGGACGGTGATGAGGGCCGCGTCAAAGGCCGCGGTGCCGCCTTTGAGCGTCAGCGTCACGCCCCCGGTGGGGGACCAGTCGATGCGGCGGACGGGGCGGTTGGTGCGGATGTCGTAGTCGCCTGCAAAGGCGGGAAGGAGGCTCGCGTAGCCCGCGGTGAATGTGGCGTCGTCGCCTGCGAAGGCCGCCCCCTCGGTGTAGGCGCGGCGACTGAGATTACCGGGATCCGCGCCAAAGCTATGGCTGATTTCGACCTGCCGCGCGGCGCGGGGGAGACGGCGGGCTGCGTAAGGTGCTCCGTTACGGTCAAAATAGGGGTAGGCGTCCCAATCCGTGACGCGCAGTTCAGCGCCCTGTCGGCGGGCGAGGGCCGTAAGCGGGTTGCCAGCGGTGCCGTGAATCCAGGAGGCGCCGCGGTCGATGGCGGCCCCGCCGAGCATGGTGGTGTCGATGCGCCCGCCGATGCGTGGGCGGGCCTCGATCACCGTAATGGCGCGCCCGGCGCGGGTAAGGTCGGCTGCGGCGGCGAGCCCCGCTATGCCCGCGCCGATGACCGCGACGCGCGCATAACCCGATGCGCGGAGCTCGCGTGCCGCCCGCAATCCGGACAAGAGCGCCCCGTGGACTGTGGCAGGGTGGTCCGAACTCGTCGCTTCACCGGCGAAGAAGAGCGGACCTATGGCCCGGGCGAGGTCGGCGCGTTGTGCGCTTTGGGCACCTTTGGCGAGGTAGGAGTAGCTACCGCGCGCAAAGGGATCGCCGCGCCAACGGGTAATGGATACGGCGGTAGGGGCGGTGATCCGCGTCGCAAAGAGCGGGGCAGGCGCAGCCATGGATGCGCTTGCCGCAAGAGCGGTTTTGAGGAGGTGGCGGCGGGACTGCAGCATAGGCTACAAGGATACCCCCCGTGCGACAGTTTTGCGAGCGGGTTTGACACTTTGCAAAACGTGATCAGGGCATGTTGGGACGGCGGGGCGGGACTGTTTGCTTTCGCAAAGGCGCCCGCCCGCCGACCCGGTGTATACCCAGGTTAGAAGCCTGCTTTGATCTTCTCGAACTCCGCGATCATTTGTTCGCGCAGGGCGTTGTCCATGGGCGCTTGTGCCAGGAGCGGGACGTCCACGGGGCCGAGGCCTACGTCTTCGAGCGTGGCGGCGTCGATGGCGGCCATGTTTTCCGCATTGGCATGGCCGTAGCCCCATTCGTTGACGATGTAGTCCGTCACAACCGGCTGCAGCCAAGCTTCCATGAAATCGTGGGCCTTATCTTCCGATCCGGGGCCATCGACGAGGTTGACGTAGCCGCAAAACCAGACGGAGGACCCTTCGACAGGCTCGCGTTCGAAGCCGATGGGCAGGCCTTCGCCGGACATGGTCACTGGCGTCTCATTCCAGGACCACGACACCAGCACCTCGCCGGTGCCCATGAGCTGTGCAAGCTCTGCGCCATCGGCCCAATAGGCGCGGTTGTTCATATGGGCTTGGCGCAGCCAGGCAGAGGCGGCCTCGAAATCCGCTTGCGTTGCGGTCGTCCAGTCCGTCACGCCGGTGGCCAGATAGGCCAGCGCGTAGCTGTCATCGACATTGTCGGGCAGCGAGATGCGGCCTGCGTATTTGGGGTCGGTGAAGACTTGCAGCGTCTTCACGTCCTCGGCGGGCACCATTTCGGTGTTGTAGGCAATGGCCGTCGCGCCAGCGTCGGCGGGGATAAAGTAGACGCCCGTGTCATCGGCAAAGATCGGGTTTTCTTTGTAGGACGCCTCCACCTTTGCGTAGCTGGGGATTTTGGAGATATCCCAGGGTTCGATCAGGCCCGCGTCGCGCCATTTCTGCACCGATTGCGAGCAGGGGTGCGAGACATCGGCCCGGAAGCCGGAACGCAGTTTTTGGAACGCTTCTTCTTCCTCGCCGAAGAAGGCGTAGGAGGGCGCCACGCCGTGCTTTTCTTGGTAGGCGACATAGAAGCCTTCTTCTTCGAAGCCGGACCAGTCAAAGACCAGCAGTTCGGGGTCTTCCGCGGTGGCGGCGGAGGCGAGCGCGATCAGTGCGGCGCTGCCCAAGTATTTGGTGATTTTCATCGGTGGTCTCCCTCACAAGTTTGGGCAGGAAGCTAGGGCTGGGCAGGCTGCCACGCAAGACGAATAGGCGTCTGGTCGGGGCTGTGCGTGTCTTGGGCGCGGAGTGGCGCGGAATTGGGCGGATGCGACGTAGCGTCACTTTGGGGCGATGTCGCAAATGTGGGTCGCATTTTGTCCTGCGCCGCTTTGGCCTGCGTGGTGTACGCGCTCAACCATTTGCTGCCATAGCTTCAACGGGAGGAACGCTCATGGCCATGTTTGCACCGTCGCGCCGGACGCGGCGCACGCCGTTTTCTGACGGGGTGGAGGCTGCGGGGGCGCAGGCCTTTACCGTCTATAATCGCATGCAGTTACCGACCGTCTTTGAATCGGTGGAAGCGGACTACCGGCATCTAAAGACTCATGTGCAGGTTTGGGACGTGTCGGTCGAGCGGCAGGTGGAGCTACGCGGGCCCGATGCGGGGCGGCTCATGCAGATGCTCACGCCACGGGACCTGCGCGGGATGCTGCCGGGTCAGTGCTACTACGTGCCCATGGTCGACGAGACCGGCGGGATGCTCAACGATCCGGTGGCTGTGAAATTGGCGGAGGATCGCTACTGGATCTCTATCGCCGACAGCGATCTGTTGCTTTGGGTCAAGGGGATCGCCTACGGGTTCCGGCTCGATGTAATTGTGACGGAACCGGATGTGTCGCCTCTGGCTATCCAGGGGCCCAAGGCGGATGAACTGGCCGCCCGCGTTTTTGGCGACGGCGTGCGGGATCTGCGCTTTTTCCGCTACGGGCTCTTTGACTTTGAAGGGCATGAGTTTGTCGTGGCGCGGTCTGGCTACTCCAAACAAGGGGGCTTTGAGGTCTATATGGACCGCTGGGAGCTCGGCATGCCGCTGTGGGAGGCGCTTTTTAAGGCAGGCGAGGATCTGGAGGTGCGCGCAGGCTGTCCGAACTTGATCGAGCGCGTCGAGGGCGGGCTTTTGAGCTATGGCAATGACATGACCATCGACAACACGCCGCACGAGGCGGGGCTTGGGCGGTTCTGTTCGGTCCAGACGGCGATTGGCTGCGTCGGGCGCGATGCGCTTTTGCGCGTGGCGAAGGAGGGCCCGGTCAAGCAGCTGCGCCCGTTGGAGATCACGGGCGACCTGCCGCCATGCGACCGGGTGTGGACCCTTGCAGCGGGCGGCAAGACCGTGGGCCAGGTGACGTCAGCCGTGTGGTCGCCAGATTTTGACACCAACGTGGCCATTGGCATGGTGCGCATGACCCACTGGGACGCCGGAACGCAGCTTGAAGTTCTCACACAAGATGGCACCTTTACCGCAGAGGTCCGGGACAGGTTCTGGATATAGCGGGAGGGGCCCATGGCCGTTCTACTAGGGATCGTCATTTTGGCCGTCGTGATCATCTGGTCGCGGCGGGGCGGTGCAATGAACCGCTTGGGGCGCGTGGGGGTCGAACGGCAAAAGACCCGCTGCGACTGGCAGCGTGTGGACCCTGACACGACGCGCACGCTCAAGGAATACCGTTGCGCGAGGTGCAATAACGTGGCCTACGGACGGGGAGAGGCGCCGCCGCAAGACAGGCCGTGCCGCGCGGGATAGCGAAAGGAAGACACCATGTTAAACGCCCTGGTAGTGCGCAAAGATGACGAGACCGGAAAGACGGCCGCAGCTGTCGAGGAAATCGGGCTCGACGATTTGCCCGCGGGCGATGTGGTGGTGGCTGTCGACTATTCCACGGTGAACTACAAAGACGGGCTGTGCATTGGGCCGGGCGGCGGGCTTGTCCGCACCTACCCCCACGTGCCGGGCATCGATTTCGCGGGCACGGTCGAGAGTTCTGAGCACCCGTGTTACAAACCTGGCGACAAGGTCGTGCTCACTGGTTGGCGCGTGGGCGAGGTCCATTGGGGCGGCTACGCGCAAAAGGCGCGGGTCAAGGCCGACTGGCTTGTGCCGTTGCCCGACGGGATGACGACGCGCCAGGCTATGGCGGTGGGGACGGCTGGCTTTACAGCGATGCTAGCGGTTCAAGCGCTCGAAGATCACGGGATCAAGGACGGGCCGGTGCTCGTGACCGGTGCCGCGGGTGGCGTGGGCTCTGTTGCCACGGCAATTCTGGCGGCCAAGGGCTACGATGTGGCCGGGGTCACCGGACGGCCGGAGACGGGGGACTACCTCAAAAGCCTTGGCGCCACGCAGATCGTGGCCCGGGAGGAGATCAACGAGACCGTCAAACGCCCCCTCGAAACCGAGCTTTGGGGCGGCTGCGTGGACGCCGTGGGCGGCGCGATGCTGGCGCGTGTGCTCGGACAGATGAAATACGGCGCCTCGGTCGCAGCCGTGGGGCTTGCGGGCGGCGCGGGACTTCCTGCGACGGTGATCCCGTTCCTGTTGCGCGGTGTAAACCTTTTGGGCATCGACAGCGTCATGCAGCCCTACGAGGCGCGCCAACGCGCCTGGGCGGACCTCGCGCAGACTTTGCCGATGGACGTGCTCGAGGGTATGATCCAGCCAGCGGCGCTCAGCGATCTTCCCGGGCTCGGGGCCGACATTTTGAAGGGTCAGGTGCGCGGGCGCGTGGTTGTGGACGTAAACGCCTAGCTGCCCCCCCCCGGTTGCGCCGCCGGTCTGGAGTTCGTAGCTAAGTGCCAAGCAGTGAGTGCCGAGGTCCTTTGACATGATTTCTGACGCGTTGACGCAGGCCCTGACAGACGGGTCCGTGACCCATGGACGCCCGTTCAATCAGCATTCCAACGGCGTGTTGGTCGGGCTTTTCAACGCGTTTTTGGAAGACCACGGCATCGACACACTGATCGAGCTTGGGGCGCATCGTGCGTCTACCGCGCGGCGGTTCATGCGGGCCAAACGTGGGCGACGCGCGCTGGCGGTGGAGGCGAACCCGTTCAACCACGCAAAGTTCAAAGAGCAGGTCGAGGCGCGCGGCGTCGTTTACTGGAACCTTGCCGTCAACGACGTCACAGGACCTGTCGATCTGATCTTAGCCGATGACCAGGTGGACCGGGCGCGGGGGCACACGAAAACCTCCAACTCGCTGCTGCGCAACAAGGATCACGGCCGCACCATGACCCGCACCGTGGAGGGGTTGAGCTTTGACGACCTGATCGCCCGCGCCGTGGGGGAGGGCGTGCTTGCCGCCCCGGCGCAGGCCAAGACCGCGCTTTGGATCGACCTCGAAGGGATCGTGGACCGGATGCTTGCGGGGGGTAAAACCCACCTGCCGTCCTGCCAAGCGATCTTTGTGGAGGTCGAACATGCCGAGCTTTTCGAGGGCCAGATGGCGTATCCGCAGGTCAACGCGATGTTCGAGGAGCTGGGCTTTACTGCCGTGCTGCGGGACAACGAATATTACCCACGGCAAAACAATGTGCTCTACGTCTCACGTGATGCGATGAGCGCTGATGAAATGGCGGCTTGGCAAGACCGGCTTCTTGCGGCCCTCGCAACGTTCGAACCGGACGCCGCGACGCAATAGGCGTGCGTCGTCACGCTGCGGCAATTTAGCCGTGCCGCATTTATAAGCTCTCGTCTTGTAGTTGTTTTTCAGATACCTATCCTGGCAGTATGCAATTGGATGCAGAGTTTGTCCGCGCTCAGTTTCCAGCATTCTCTGAACCGTCGCTACGCGACCAGGCTTTCTTTGAGAACGCTGGCGGAAGCTATGCGTGCCGCTATGTCATATGGCGGCTGAGCCGGTTCTATAAGGAACGGAAAGTGCAGCCCTATGGGCCTTACTCAGCCTCCGTGCTGGGGGGGCTGGAGATGGACGAGGCCCGCGAGCGGCTGGCCCGTGCCTTAGGCGTCCAGACGGAGGAGGTCAGCTTTGGCCCCTCGACCACACAAAACACCTACGTTCTGGCGCAAGCCTTTCGGCAGTGGCTGCGCCCCGGCGACGCGATCATCGTCACCAACCAAGACCACGAGGCCAATTCAGGTCCCTGGCGGCGCTTGGCGGATGAGGGGATCGAGGTGCGCGAGTGGCGCATGGATGCCGACGGGCATCTCGATCTCGCGGATCTCAAGCCGCTGCTCGATGGGGCGCAGCTCTTGTGTTTCCCCCATTGTTCCAACGTCGTGGGGGAGATCAACGACGTCGCCACGATCTGTCGGCTGGCGCGACGGGCCGGGGCGCTCACCTGCGTTGACGGGGTCAGCTACGCGCCCCACGGGCTGCCAAACGTCAAAAAGCTGGGCGCCGATATCTACCTCTTTTCGACGTATAAAACCTATGGCCCGCACCAGGGCATCATGGTCATGCGCAACGAGATCGGGACCGCGCTGCCCAATCAAGGCCACTATTTCAACGCGGGCAGCATGGTGAGCCGCTTCACCCCCGCGGGGCCAGATCACGCGCAAGTTGCTGCCTGTGCGGGCATCGCGGACTACATCGATGCGCTCTACAAGCATCACTTCAAGGCCGGGCGCGATGGGACCGGGCGGGCAGAGATCATCCACGATCTCATGCGCGCGCGGGAGGAGCGGCTGATGGCGCCGCTGCTCGACTACCTTAACCATCGTACGGATCTGCGCATGCTTGGCCCGCGGATGGCAGCGCAGCGTGCGCCAACGATTGCGTTGGAGCTGTCGGAACCCGCAGAGCCTGTCGCGCGCCGGTTGGTGCGGCACGGGATCATGGCTGGCGGCGGCGACTTTTACGCCGTGCGTCCGCTCCAGGCGTTGGGCATCGACCCGGCCCATGGGGTGCTGAGGCTGTCGTTTACGCACTACACCTCCGAGGCGGAGGTTGACCGCCTGATTGCGGCCCTAGATCACGAACTCTGACACTGGGCCTGGGCGCCCGCATTGGGGGGATCAGGCATGGCAGCACCGATGATCATGTGGTTTCGGCGCGATCTCCGGCTGGGGGACAATCGCGCCTTGGCAGCGGCGGCGGAGGCCGGGGGCCCTGTCATCGCGGTCTTTATCCACGATGAGTGTGTGGAGGGGTTGGCGACCGCGCCCGCCTGGCGGCTTGGCCTCGGGGTTGCGCATCTTGCAGAGCGGCTCGCAGCGATGGGCACGCGCTTGGTTCTGCGGCGGGGCAGGGCGCGCGATGTTTTAGACCAGCTTGTCACGGAGACCGGCGCACAGACCCTGCATTGGAGCCGCGCCTACGACCCAGACAGCCAGGCACGCGACCGCGAGGTTAAGGCCTGGGCGAAAGACGCCGGGCTCACCGCGCAAAGCCACCTTGGCCATCTGATGTTTGAGCCTTGGACGGTGCAGACAAAGACCGGCGGGTTCTACAAAGTCTATACGCCCATGTGGAAAGCGGTGCGCGGCACTGAGCTGCCCACCCCCATTGCCGGGCCCCCGGCCTCCGCATTCCAACCAACCGCGTGGTTCGACGAACAAGGTATCGCCAGCGACAGTGTGGACGATTGGGCGCTCGGCGCGGGGATGCGGCGGGGCGCGGCTATCGTGCGGCCCTACGTGCGCTTAGGCGAAGACGCTGCGCGCGAGCGGCTGGACTATTTCTGCGAGACGCTGATTGACCGCTATGACACCGCGCGGGATCAGGTCTTTGCCGATGGGACCTCCAACCTTTCAGAAAACTTAAGCCTCGGCGAAATCTCCCCCCTGACGTGCTGGCATGCGGGCTTGCGCGCGATGGAGGCTGGCAAATCGGGGGCAGAGACGTTTTTGAAGGAGCTCGTGTGGCGCGAGTTTGCCTATCACCTACTCCATCACACGCCCCACATCACCTCGGGCAATTGGCGGCCGGAATGGGACGCCTTTCCCTGGAACGAAGACGAAACGGCAGAGGTCACAGCCTGGAAACGCGGGAGCACGGGGATCACATTCGTCGATGCCGCCATGCGGGAGATGTATGTGACAGGCCGCATGCACAACCGGGGACGGATGATCGTCGCGTCCTACCTCTGCAAACACCTTTTGACCCATTGGAAGATCGGGATGCGGTGGTTTGATGACTGCCTGATCGACTGGGATCCAGCGTCGAACGCCATGGGCTGGCAGTGGTCGGCGGGCTCCGGCCCCGATGCCACGCCTTATTTCCGTGTCTTTAACCCGGTCACGCAGCGTGAAAAGTTCGATCCGCGCCGCGAATACACCGACCGCTGGATCGCAGAAGGACGCACGCTGCCCAGTGATACCGCGCTCAGTTACTTTGACGCGATCCCCGAAAGCTGGGCCATGGACCCCACGGACGCCTATCCGGCGCCCATTGTGGCCGCTGATGTGGGACGTAAACGCGCGCTTGCAGCCTATGAGGCGCGCGGCTTCTAGGAAACTCTTGTGACGACAAGCGTTTGATGGCTAACGTAACACGCAGCGGACATTGGGCTGTCAGGCCCGTGCCCACGAGGGGGAAGAGAAAGAGTATGATCCGAACGGACACCCGCGGTGAAAACAACCTGCCGCGTTACTTCAAACAGGTCTTTGAGATGGCCCGCGTGGCCGAAAACGGACGCTTGGATGCGCGCCTGCCAGACGGTCGCGTTTTTCGCGCCGATACCGGTCGCCCGGGCCCGGTGGCAGAAGTCGTCATCCATGATCAGGAGGTCTTTGCCCGGCTGATCCGCGAAGGGCAGCTTGGCTTTTGCGATGCCTATCTGGAAGGCCAGTGGTCCACGCCAGACCTACAGGCGTTCATGGATTTCATCCACGCCGACAATGACGCTTTGTTCGACGGGTTTGCGGGGCAACGGATCGTCCAACTTTATGAGATGTTCCGCCACTGGCTGAACCGCAACACAAAAGCCCAGGCTAAGAAAAATATCGCCGCTCATTATGACTTGGGCAACGATTTCTACGGGCTTTGGCTCGATGATACGATGACGTATTCCTCGGCCATTTTTACCACCGGGCAAGAAAGCTTGGAGGCCGCGCAGACCGCAAAGTACAAAAGCATGGTCGATCAGATGGGCGCGCAGCCCGGGGACCATGTGCTTGAAATCGGCTGCGGCTGGGGCGGGTTCGCGGAATACGCGGCAGCGGAACGGGGGCTTAAGGTCACTGGGCTCACGATCTCCCTGGAGCAGCTGAAATACGCGCGTGAGCGGATCGAAAAGGCTGGCCTAAGCGACCGGGTGGAGCTCAAGCTGCAAGATTACCGCGACGAGACCGGCACTTATGACGGCATCGCCTCCATCGAGATGTTCGAGGCGGTGGGCGAAAAGTACTGGCCAGCCTATTTCAGCACGGTCCATGACCGCTTGAAGCCGGGTAAGCAGGCGACGCTCCAAATCATCACGGTCGAAGACCACCGGTTCGAGATCTATCGCAACAGTGTGGACTTCATCCAAAAGTATATCTTCCCAGGTGGTATGTTGCCGTCCCCAAGCGTCCTGCGCCAGCAGGTGGAGCGTGCGGGCATGAGCGTCGTAAAATCCATCGAGTTCGGCGACAGCTACGCACAGACCTGCCGACGCTGGCACGAGACCTTCAACGACAAGTGGGACAAGGTCACCGCCATGGGCTTTGACGACAGGTTTCGCAGGATGTGGAACTTTTACCTGACCTCCTGCGCGTCGGGTTTTGCGGCGGGGTCCATCGATGTCACCCAGATCACTGTGGCACGGCCAGCCTAATGCCCAATGCGGCCAAAGCGACCGCGGCCATCCTTTTTGCGGGGCTCGCCTACTACGTGTCGCTCAAGATCATCCCAATCTATTCTGCCGACCGCGTCCTGCCGTATTTTTCGCTGATGAATGCGGCCATGGGGCTCGCCATCGGGTGGCGCGTGTGCGGGCGCCTGGCCGGGCGGGGCTATGGCGCCGCTTTGGGCAATGCGGTCACGACCGCTGTGGTGCTGATGGGCGTGGCGCTCTTTGCCCATTCGGTGGAGGAGATGATCTCCCGCGCGTTTCGTCAGCAATATAGTGGCCCTGTGGACGCTGTGGTTGCGGTGGCGGATATCATGGCGACTTATGCCAGCCAGATCGCGATTGCGGATGTGCTGATACCTGCCGCCATTGGGTCGATTTTGGCGGCGCTGATTGTAGAGCTCGTGGCGCAGGTGACGTAGCGGTGACCCCGATTTTCCTCTACGGCACGCTGCGTGACGCTGCGCATCTGGCGATTGTTAGCGGGCAGACTGTTCCTGCGCGGCCTGCACGTTTGCACGACCACGCGGTGTTTTGCGCGGGCGATACCCCCTATCCGCGCATCGGGCGCGCGGCGGGCGCCGTGGCTGACGGGCTCCTGATCGAGGCCTCAGACGCTGTTGCGCGGCTCGACTTCTACGAGGGCGGGTATGGCTATGCCCTGCGTACGGTGGAGGTCGAGACCGCCGAGGGCCCCGTGGCCGCGCGTGTCTATTGGCCGGGCGAAGACGTCCCGGCGCCTGGGGCGCCCTGGTCTCTGACCGATTGGCAAAGCCGCGACGGCCCGTTGACGCGCCGAGCCGCGCAGGAGGCGATGAGCTACTTTGGGGAGATCACGGCAACAGAACTCGCCGCGCGCATGCCAATGATCCGCACGCGCGCCCACGCAGCACTTCTAGCGAGCGAGAGCCGCCCGCCCGCAGCGCTGGCCCCTTGGCCCTCAGCCGAGGTGGAGGTGGTCCAGGAACGCCGACCCTACAGCAAGTTTTTCTCCCTCCGTGAGGATGATTTGCGCATCCCGCGCTTTGATGGCACGCTCAGCGCGCCCTTGAACCGGGCGGGGCTCGTGGCCGCAGACGCGGTTGTCGTGCTGCCCTATGACCCGGTGCGCGACCGTGTCCACGTGATCGAACAATTCCGCATGGGGCCCTACTTCCGCGGCGACCCGAACCGCTTTTTGATCGAGGTCGTCGCCGGGCGCATCGATGCCGGCGAAAGCCCGGAGGCCGCCGCCCATCGCGAAGCGCGGGAGGAAGGCGGGCTTGAGGTGCACAGCCTGCACGAGGTGGCGCGCTGCTATCCCTGCCCAGGGATACTGACGGAATACCTGTACCTCTATGTTGGGATCGTGGATCTGCCTGACGGGATCGGCGGGCTCGGCGGCCTCGCCACGGAGGGTGAGGATATCAGGTCGAGCGGGATCGACTACGCCCAGTTCGAAGCGCTGCTCGACACAGGTGGGCTCAACACCGGGCCGCTGATGATCATCGGACACTGGCTCGCGCGGCACCGTGATCGGCTACGGGGTTGAGGTCGCGTAGCGCTGGGCGTAGGCAAACTGAAACGGAGGACCCCCCATGCGCGTCTATGACGACCTACCCGATGCCATCGGCAACACGCCCCTCATCAAGCTCAAGCGCGCCAGCGAAGAAACCGGAGCCACGATCCTCGGCAAGGCGGAGTTCCTGAACCCCGGGCAATCGGTCAAGGATCGCGCGGCGCTCTTTATCATTCGCGACGCTATCGCGCGGGGCGCGCTCAAGCCCGGCGGCACGATTGTGGAGGGCACAGCGGGCAATACCGGCATCGGGCTCGCGCTCGTCGGGGCGGCCATGGGGTTCAAATGCGTCATCGTCATCCCCGAGACCCAGAGCGAAGAGAAAAAGGAGATGCTGCGACTGGCAGGCGCGGAGCTCGTGCAGGTGCCGGCGGCGCCCTATCGCAACCCCAACAACTATGTGCGTTACTCCGAACGCTTAGCCAATAAGCTCAACGAGACGCTGCCCGGTGGCGCGGTCTGGGCGAACCAGTTCGACAACGTCGCGAACAGGCAAGCGCATATTGAGACCACAGGTCCCGAAATCTGGGAACAGACCGGCGGCAAGATCGACGGGTTCATCTGCGCAGCGGGCTCCGGTGGGACCGTCGCGGGGATGGGCGCTTACCTCCAGCCCAAGGGCGTGAAAGTAGGGCTCGCCGACCCGGACGGTGCCGCGCTGCATAGCTACTACACCGAAGGGGAGCTGAAATCCGAGGGCTCCAGCATCTCCGAAGGGATCGGGCAGGGGCGCATCACAGCGAATTTGGACGGGTTCACGCCGGATATGTCGTTCCGGATCTCTGACCAGCAAGCAATCCCGCTCGTGTTCGACCTCTTGGAAGAAGAGGGGCTGTGCATGGGCGGCTCGACGGGGGTCAATATTGCAGGCGCGATGGCGATGGCGCGCGAATTAGGCCCGGGATCCACAGTTGTAACGATCCTGTGCGACTACGGCACGCGCTATGCGTCCAAACTCTATAACCCGGAGTTCCTGCGCGCAAAGGGGCTTCCCGTGCCGGCCTGGCTGGACAAAGCGCCCGCAGACATCCCGGAGGTGTTTGAGGAGGCGTAGATCATGCGGACGATTTTTGCTTGGATCGTAGCGGTTTTCCTCGCCTTTCCGGCCTGGGCGCAGACCGCACCCGATTACGACGCCTGGGAAGGTGTCGCCACCCGTGCGGAGGCTGCCCTGGAATTTGGGCGCGCCTCATCGTCGTTCCTGGAGTCTCTCCGCGAGGAGGTCGATGATTTCCGCGGGGCCTTTCTAAGCGCCCAGGGCACCAACACATCGCGTCTGGCCACGCTGCGCGAACAACTGGCAGCGCTTGGCCCAGCACCTGCGGAGGGCGAAACAGAGGCGGAGCAGATTGCAGCGCAACGCGCGCAACTCAACCGCCAGCTGACCGAGCTTCAGGCGCCAGGGCTGGCGGCTGCGGCGGCGTTCCAGCGCGCCGATGGTGTGATCCGCGAAATCGACGAACTGCTGCGGGACCGCCGCGCTGAGGAGCTCTTTCGCCGCGGTCCAACACTCGTTGACACCTCGATCTGGGGGGCCGCTTTCGGCGCAGTCACGAGCAGCTTTCAGGGCCTCAACAGTTCAATCTCTATCGCCATAGAGGACGGCACGTTCCGCGACGCACTGCGCGCCAACCTACCTGCAATCATTCTGCTTCTGGTCGTTGCCATGGTCCTGACCCTGCGCGCACGGACCTGGCTGGTTCAGCTTGGCCGCCGGATCGAGGGGGAGGGGAGCGGGACCGGCCTGCGCGTGTCTGGCTTCCTGATCTCCCTCGGGCAGATTGTCGTACCCACGGTGGGCCTCTTTGCGCTCAGCCGTGCGCTGCTGCTCACCGGTCTCTTCGAAAGCTACGGCGCGGAAATCGTCGCCTATATCCCCGAGTTCGGGTTCACCATTTTCGTGGCGCGTTGGCTCGCCGGGCGGCTGTTCCCCGGGATCGAAGGGACCTACTCGCCGATCAACACACCCCATGTCAGCGACAGCCGCGAGCGCTGGTTTGTGGTGGGCACGGGGCTTTCACTCGCCGTCCTAACTTTCCTACAAGAACTCGGCCGCATCGACCGTTATGGGGAGGCCGCGCGCGTCGCGCTCGAGCTGCCCACGCTCATCGTCGTCAGCGCATTCCTCTTTAGCCTCGGGCGCATCCTATCCCGGCACACCGCGCAAGAGACCGAGGACGGCCCGCGTCCCACAGCGCTCGACAGGCTCGTGGGGCTGCTCGCTCGCTTGGCCAAGCTCATCGGGATTGCCGCGCCTCTCATCGCACTGGCGGGCTATCTAAACGCCGCTGAGGAGCTTGTGACGCCCTCGCTCATCACGCTGGCGCTTGTGATGACGGTCGCCCTGCTCGTGGACCTATTCCGCGACCTCTATATGCTCGCTGCGCGCCGTGAGAGCGCCGATGACAGCCTGATCCCAGTGCTCATTGCCATCGCACTGATGATCGCGTCGATCCCTGTGATGGCGCTCATCTGGGGGGCCACGGTCACCGACCTGCGGGAGGTGTGGGTGACGCTGCAAGCGGGCATCACCGTGGGGGAGACGCGTCTGTCGCCCAGCTCTGTCCTGATCCTGATCGTGGTGTTCGTGCTGGGGTTCACCCTGACGCGCTTTGTGCAGTCCGCGCTGCGCACGTCAGTTCTACCAAAAACCGCCCTCGACCTTGGCGGGCGGACCGCCGTGGTCAGCGGCGTAGGCTATATCGGCATCTTCCTGGCCGCGCTTGTGTCGATATCCTCCGCGGGCATCAACCTCAGCTCGCTCGCGATTGTGGCAGGTGCTTTGTCGGTGGGCATCGGCTTTGGCCTGCAGAATATCGTGTCGAATTTTGTGTCAGGCATCATTCTCTTGATTGAACGCCCGATCTCAGAAGGGGACTGGATCGAGGTTGGCGGCAACATGGGCTACGTGCGCGACATATCTGTACGCTCCACCCGGATCGAAACGTTCGACCGCACAGACGTCATCGTGCCCAACGCCGATCTCGTGTCGGGGACCGTTACGAACTACACGCGCGGCAACACCGTCGGTCGGGTCATCGTGCCCGTGGGCGTGGCCTACGGCACCGACACCCGCCGGGTGGAAACGATCCTGCGCGAGATCGCGGAGGCCAATCCCATGGTCATGCTCAACCCGCCGCCTGCGATCGTGTTTATGGGCTTCGGCGCCGACAGCCTCGACTTCGAAATCCGCGCCATCCTGCGCGACGTCAGCTGGATGCTGAGCGTGAAATCAGACATGAACCACGCCATCGCCGCCCGATTTACCGAGGAAGATATCGAGATCCCATTCGCCCAACGCGACGTCTGGCTGCGCAATCCAGAAGCGCTCACCAAGGCGCCGGTCCACGACATGGACCGCGACAGCGGCGATGACGAGGAGGCAGAAAGCGCACCAGACCCACAAGAGGGATGAAAGTCGAACCTTACGACTTGAACTCCCCCACCTGATCACGCTACAGCCGCCAGCGGAGAGGTGGCCGAGTGGTCGAAGGCGCACGCCTGGAAAGTGTGTAGGCGGGGAACCGTCTCGAGGGTTCGAATCCCTTCCTCTCCGCCACTGAACTCATATATTTGCCGTGCCAGGTATGATCCTCGCCTATAAACTGCATCGAAATGTCGGACCCATCCCTCTTTCGCATGGAGCAAGTAGCGTCCGGAATGGTTTCTGTACGGACGCTGTTTAGGCTGTGCGTTATCTCGTGGCGCGCTATTCGCTCAAAGATCGAAAGTACGTGCCGAGGAGCTGAAACTCCTCCTCTTCCTTTGTCATCGCGGGAAGGGGTTCTGGCGCGTCGGCATCGGCCATCATCGTCTCTGCCGTAGGTGTCGCCATTGGCACTGTGTTGGAGAGTTGGGCGAGCACGCCTTCTGAGGGGCTTGGCTGCGTGAGCGTCACGAGCGGTGTGGCGCCTGCGCCGCCTTCCTCGCTCATCTGAAGGATGAGGAGTGCTGTACGCGCATCAAAACCCATGGCCGTCGTCAGGTAGTGAAGGTGTTGAACCGGGCTTGGGGCCGTGTCCATCGGGTTGGGCGATGGCGCAGCTGCGTAGGCGGTTTCGGCCATGTTGTGGTCCTGCGCATAGGGCTTTGGATTGGCTGCGGGGGCTTTGGCGATGTAGTTAGTCGTCGGCTGCGGCTCCATCATGGGGTCGCGTCCCGCGCCGATGTCGCGCCGCAGCGCTTCTAGCTGGTTGAGGATCGTCTGCTCCCCTGCCGCGGTCATTGCCTGGGCCGCCGCGGGGACTGCTTGCGGCTGGGCCATTGGCATCGTCGGTGCGACCAATGGGGCCGTCACTTGCGCAGCCGGTGCCGCTGCAGGGGCCATGGGCGCTGTGCCCGCGGATTGTTGGCGCAGCAACAGGTCCCGCAGCAGAGCGAGCTCCGCCTTCATCGCGGCAAGCTCAGTGTCATTGGCTGCTGGTGCAGCCGCGGCTTGCTGAGTGACAGGCACGGGCTGAACGCGGTCCGCAGTATCGGGCCACACGGACGGCACATCCTGCGCGGTTTGAAGCGGTGCGCGCCCGTTGGGAACCGGCCAATCACGGGGCAGGGCGTTGTAATCCTGGCGCGCGGCGACCCAACGCAGATAGGCCACCACCGAAGAAAAGCTTTGAAGCGAGATATCGTCGATCACGTCGCCGTTTCGACGCACCACGAGACTACCGCCCCCTGACAAGAGCGTCTCCATCTGGCCATCCAGGACCCCTTTCACGCGGGGCGGGATCTGAAGCTCTGAAAAGCCGTCATTGATTGCAAACGTGTCGGTGGCCTGAACCTGTTCCAGGCTCATCTGCACGCGCCCATCAGAGCTAAGAACAAGCGACATCGGGCCCTTGCGCGCGATGCAGCTATAGGTGCGCGGGCGGCAGATCACCTCGAACACATCGAGATCGAGCCGCGGGGACGGGGAGAACCTGGCATACCCGTCCGGGTCGAAGCGGAAATAGGCGCCTTGCACTTGGCCCTCTTGATAGGTTGGCCAGCCAAAGGCATTGCGCAGCGCTTGCTGTGCTTCGCGGGCGCCCACTGAAAACAGGATCGCTGTGTTCAGGATCGCGTTGTCAGGCGTGAAGGCTTGCGCGCCTGCGGGCCGTGCCTCGGTCGTGGTTTGCGCGGTGACGGCTGCGCCCATCGGGATCGTGGCCGCGGCCACGGTCATGGCGGTGGTAAGAAGAAGCTGTTTCATTAGTAATCTGCCTCTGTTTGGACGGAGTGCCGAAGGGCGGGAAGCCAGTCGTCTTGCGTGGGTGGATCTGGGTAGTTGCGGCGAAAGCGCGTGTCTTTTTCGCGGAAGGCCGTGTACCAGACCTCGGTCGCGCCGGTGTAGGGCGTCAGGATTTTGCCTTGGACCTTGTGCAGAAGCGCGGTGAGGATGATGCCGTTGTTATTGGCGGTAAAGACCTCCACCCGCCCTTGGCCGCGCTCGTAGAGCCCCTCGTACATTCCCATTTCCGGGTTATAGAGTTCGATGATCGCCTCATAGAGCACGTCAGTGTACTCCGTATCCCAGAGCGCCCAGAGCCCGAGCGCCGCTTTGGATGCGACAGCCGCGTGATCGGGGACAAAATCGCCGCGCGGGGTCACCGTGTTCCAAGGGTAGCCGTCAGAAAAGATGGTGTCGTAGGTAAAGTAGGGCGGGCCCTTTACGTTGTGCTCTGACCGGGCGGTCATAAAGCCCGTGCGGCGCCAGCGGTTTTCCTGCACCTGGTAAATCCGGTCCGCAAACTCTGCCCGCCACCCATCAGAGTGCAACCAATCGGGGGAGCTGTCGTCGTGGGGCAGGTCCCAGCCGAGCTCCAGCCCGTCTTGCAGGTAGGATTCAGTGACCACGTAGTTCTGAGAATGGAAGATCCGCGGATCGCGCCCATCATAGGGTACCTGCACGCCAAAGATCGACGCCGTGAGGAACGGCTCTGCCCGGTGGGCCAGCGTCGGCTCAAACCCCCATAGTGCAAAGCCTTTGGCCGCGTATTCTTCATAGCCAAGGCGGCCCTCCTGAGCGTAGACGGTTTCGCCGGTGTCGCTGTCCACATAGGCCCCCCACATGACGCCCTCGCTGTCGACGACGTTGGAGAAATCCCATTTCAGCAGGACCGCATCGATGGTGTTGCCCAGATAGGGGTAACGGTTTTTGATGATCCGCATCCACACGAGGAACCGCCCGATATCGAGCGCGGAAAAGCCGATCTCACCGGGTTTGTTTGTATAGTCGACCTTGGCGCCAGTTTGGGTGTGGTACACCTTGTTGGGCAGCTCGCGGCGGAACAGGTCCAGGTTCTTGATTGTGGTCAAAAGCTGTGTGATTCGCCGGTCGAACTCGGGCTTTTCAATGATACACAGCTCATAGGCCGCGACCGCCCCCGCCATGTAGGAGGCCGTGTCCCAAAGCGTTGTCGACGGGTAGTTCCCGACTGAGTTTGCGAGGCCGGTGTCCTCTTGCGTGAAGCGGTCAAAGTAGCTCCAAGCGACCTCGGCGGCGCGCAGTTCGCGTTCATTGAGAAACCCGCGGCGCGCCTTGAACGGGCGCACATACTCATTGTGGCGGGTATAGCCTGCGGTTTGCCCTTCGCCGTGGTCGATCGAATCAAAGTAGTCGTCGGGCATCTCGCACATTCGTGGGGGCACGACGGCTTTCACCTCCCCCCGGACGCTCGATGTGGTTTCTGCCAGGCGGTTGCCGCGCAGCAAGGCGGGCAGGCGGTCCAGCTCCCCGCCCGCGATCACGGGGATCACTTCGGGTTCTTGCGCTAAAAAGACATCGCGTGCGGCGCTCCCGATGGCCCAGGCGGCCGTAGCAATCAACGCTGCCGCACAGGCGAAAAGCCCGACCGCGAGCCTTGCACTGCCCCGAGATGTTGTCTGTTTTCTCGTCATCGAACGACCCCACTTGCCTACGAACTGCGTCCGGCTTAGCGCGCTGCCGGTTAAAATTTGGCGAAGCGAAAACAGCTTTTCGGCAAAGGTCTTATTAACCCCCAGCGCCTAAGCACAGCGGTGAGTTGTGGCGTTAGGAGGGCTCGATGAAACCGGAAGCAGAGCTGAAGGCGGACATATTCGACGGATCGGCCACGGCCGTGCCAGAGCCCCCGCATCCAGATGAAACCCCTGGCGTGATGGCGGACCGTGGCACACCGAACTGGGCACGATACGCGTCGTTCCTGTTTGCGATAGGGACCGGGGCGTGCCTGCTCGCTATCGCGGTTCTCAGCGTGTTCTACCAGTCGCTTGTGGCCGTAAACGGGAATACGTTCGCGCTGCCGCTCTTGCTGTCGATTTCGGTTGTGCCGGTCATCGGGGCGTTGATCCTGGACTACTGTCATGCGCGTGCACTCGCGGGCTTTCGCGCGGCGCGGCAGCGTTCGACGGCGATGGCGCAAGCGGCCGTGGCGGCCCTGGCGTTTGTAGTTTTGACCGTGCTGCACCCCGTCCTGGGGCTAGCGATACCGGTCTGTACGGGTGGGTTCTACCTCACGCTGCTTGCCGTGCGGCGCTTCGGCACCTACGAAAAGCTGTGGGAGTTCCGCCCGAGTGAGGCCGCAGCGGTGCTTGCCGGGCGCGACGAGGAGGGGCTGCGCCTCGCCACGGCGCCCGTGCAGGAACACGCGATGGCCGCCCCCATCGCCCAAAGTTTCTCTTGGCTCGCGCTTCTTATGGGGTTTGCCATCGCATCTTGGCTTGTCGCGCAGGAGGTCGTGGCGCTGCCCGCTGTGGCCGCCGTTGCGATCATCTCCTTTTGGGCGACCAGCACGATCACGCTCCACCTGCGCTACATCGCCCAACCGGATTGGGCCGCTGGCGTGCCAGCCGCCCAAGTCGAGCAGATCGAAGAGGATGAGGATGCCCACGCCGCCGGGTCGGAGTTTTCGGGTCTCAAAGTTCAGTCCTTGTCGGTGGAGGCCGCGGATGGCACCCGCCTCCTCAGCGACGTGTCCTTTGACGTCGCGCGGGGCGAGATCATCGGTGTCGTCGGTGAGGCGGCATCCGGGAAATCCATGCTGCTCAACGCGATTATCAATCCCTTTGACCTCGCAGGGCTTCGAACAGTTGGCCGCGTCTCGCTGAATGAAGAGGACCTGTGGGCGCGCTCGAACCGAGAAGGGCTCATCCCGCTCGCGCTCGTGCCACCTACGCCCAAGATTTTGCCTGCAAGCGGTCTCGACAACCTCACCTGCTTTCAGGGCGGCCATATCGCGGACCGGGGCCTGCGCTGTCTGGAGAACCTGGTGTTTAGCAGCGACGCGGTCGAACGGATTTCGCGGGCGCCGGACGCAACGCTCCTGTCGAGCGCTGACCAAAAGGCGCTTTCGCTGGCGCGGGCCTTTTTGATGGCTCCGTCGCTTTACTTGCTCGATCGACCCGAGGATTTCGCGTCAGAAAAGCTGCTCGCCGCCCTCGTGGATCGCATAAAGATGGAGGCGAATGCGGGCCGGTCCTTTGTGATCATCACCGACAACCGTGCGATCCTTGAAAGCTGCACAAAGCTCTTGATGCTGCGCGAGGGGCGCGTGGTTGATTTCGCGCCTGCTGACGAGATCAGGGGGCGCATGTCGTCCGGTTGGTTGCGCTTTGTCACGGCACGCCGATTGGAAAGCGAAGACACGCTCACGACCTGGGTGAAGTCGCACTTCAAGCGGTCGGGCGATGAAGCAAACCGCGCAAAGCTGTGTACTGTTGCAGCCGAACTGTTGGCCTTCTCTTGCCAAGACGTGCGGCCGATGTCGCTTGAACGGGCGTGTTTCGACTTCAAGCATTTTGAAGGCTACGCGCTGCTCAAGCTCATCGATGAAAGTACGCTGGTCAGCTCCGGCCAAATGCAGCTCGCGCATCGCGATGCAGCGGAGGCTGGCGATGCCGGGCGCCTTGGTCCCTTGGCCAAGGTTGTGCGCCTCGCGCAAGAGATTGATCAGGAGCTCGTTGATGGGCGCCGCGTCATCACCGTCAAGGTCGCAACCTATGACCCACGCAAGTCCAACGCGAAGGTCAATCATGGGTAAGCGGCGTCAGATACGTGTACTAGGCCGCCACGTGCGCACGCGGCCACGGTTTTCGAGCCTTGTGTGGGTCTTGGCAGGACCGCTGGCGTGCTTTGCGCTCGTCATGGTCGTGGGCTGGGCCAGCCTGTCACGTCCAATCGAGGACGCGCGTCAGTTCCAAGGGGTCCTGCGGCCCGTGGCGACGCCCATTGGCGTGGCGCTGCCAGAACATAGCGTGTTGGAAACCATTGTTGTGTCCCAGGGGGACGTGGTCCGCTCCGGCCAGACGCTGGCCACGCTCGACATCCCCGCGATGGAGGATCGGCGCCGGGTGGTTATGCGCGAGCTCGCCATCAAACAGCTTGAGCGGCACTGTCTGTCGCATGACGCCCCGACCGCCTTTGATGACACGATGGGTGTCTTGATCGCAAAGCGCGCGGAAGCGGCCTTAGCTGGCGCCTATGGCGTTGATGCCGATGCGGAGTGGGTGGAGGAGTTTCGCACCGCCCTTGAACTCACGGCCAGTGATTGCCGTCTGCGTCACGCGGCTTGGACAGCGGCGCTGCAGGGCGCAGAGGACGCCGTGGTGAGAGAGGAGGCGCGCGCGTCTCTCCTGGATCAAAAGCTCGCCATCCTGGTGGAACGCCGGAGCGTCGCTGACGCAGCCGCAATCCCGGCGCTGGCTGCTGAGGCGGTGGAGACGTTGATTGCGCAAAACACACTGCAAGAGACGCTCATGACCGCGCGAGCGGGGGTGGAGACGATGACGCTCGATCGTCGCGACCGCCGCTTGGCGGAGGCCCGCGCATTGACTGTGCAGATTGACGCGCTGCAACGCGAGGAACGCCATCTCGGCCGCATCCTTGCAGATCCCCGGGTGGTGGCCCCGGTCACGGGTCTTGTTGCGCGGCTTAGGAGCCCGGGGCCGGGATATGTCGCGCGCGCCGACACGAAAGTGTTCGAGCTGGCCAAGTCCGGCGCGCGGCGCTTTACCCTGGCAATGTCTGTGGCGCCCGGTGACCTTGCGCGGCTGCCAGACGGCGCGCCTGTTACCCTGTCGCTGGCCGGAGCGGCTATGGCGCCGCCCCTTGGCGGGCGGCTGGACCTGGACCGCAACGACGCCCATGGTGGGGCGGCGCCTGGCACGGTGCTTGTCAATCTTGATGGTCAAGCCCGCGCGTGGCTCGGCTCTGAGGCGGGGACACTTGCGTTGAATGGCGGGGCCACGGCCTCCCGCGTGCAAGTGGCGCTCGAGGCTTCGGAACTTGGCACGCAGCTTCAGGATATCGCGCGTGGCATGATGACCCCGTCGCCCTGGATCGCAGACACGCTGGGCCCCGTCCTGGCGCGCGGTGCCGCGGCGCAAGGGGTAAACTAGCTGGTCGGACCGGGCATTCCCTGGCAGGGCGATCTGTGAGAGGGTTAGGCTCGTTGAGAAAGGACGCGCTATGCCCAAAGCCTATTGGATCGCCCATGTGACGGTGACGGACCCCACTGAATACGCGAAATACGCCGCCGGGACAGCCGCGCCCTTTGAAGAATACGGGGCGAAGGTGCTCGCGCGCGGTGGCGCCTATGAAGCGCTTGAAGGCGCAGACCACGCACGCAACGTGGTCATCGAATTTCCGGATATGGCCACCGCGCTCGCCTGCTACCGCTCAGATGCCTATCAGGCCGCCCGCGCCCACCGCGTTGATGCAGGCATCGCCAATATCACCATCGTAGAAGGTGTTTGAGCGACCGCGCCGACTGCGCTAGGGGATGCGCGATGAGCGCACCCACCCAATCCCAACCACGCCTGAGCGTGGCGCCGATGATGGCCTGGACGGACCGGCACTGCCGCGTGCTTCACAGGCTGCTGTCGGCGCGCACCATGCTCTATACAGAGATGGTGACCTCCGCGGCGCTCGTACGGGGTGGCGCGGCCCATTTGCTCGACTTCGACGCGCGCGAGCAGCCAGTCGCGCTGCAACTTGGCGGCTCCGACCCCGCGGAATTGGCGGAGGCTGCGGCCATGGGCGCAGAGCGCGGGTATGCAGAAATCAACCTCAATGTCGGCTGCCCCTCTGATCGCGTCCAATCTGGCGCTTTCGGCGCCGTCCTGATGAAGGACCCAGAGCTGGTCGCGCGCTGCGTAACGGCGATGGCCGCGGCCGTTCAAGTACCCGTAACCGTCAAATGCCGGATCGGCGTCGATGACCAGACACCCGAGGACGTGCTGCCCGCGTTCCTCGCACACATGCGCGACGCAGGCGTGACGCAAGTGACCGTGCATGCGCGCAAAGCCTGGCTCAAGGGGCTCAGCCCCAAGGAAAACCGTGAGGTGCCGCCGCTCGACTACCCGCTCGTCGCGCGCATGGTTGAGCGTTTCCCCGAGCTGTCGCTGGCCTTGAACGGCGGCATCGAAACTCTGGACGCCGCGCAAGACGCTTTGGCGCTGGGCGTGGACGGCGTGATGATCGGGCGCGCGGCCTACCACCGACCTTATGATATCCTGGCGCAGGCGGATGACCGTGTATTCGGGGTCTCAGGACCGCAACGGACACGCGGCGAAGTGGTCGAGGCGATGGAGCCCTACATCGCGGCCCATGTCGACGCAGGCGGAACGCTCCACCAGGTGACGCGACACATGCTCGGGCTCTATGCGGGCCAGCCTGGCGCGCGCCACTGGCGGCGCATCCTGTCAGAGGGCGCGACGCGGGCGGGCGCTGGGCTCGACCTGCTGCGCGCCGCGCGCACCGCGGTGGAGACGGAGGCCGCAAAGGCCGCGGCATGACGGAACAAGCAGCCGATCTATCCCAGCTTGCGGACACCGGGTGGCTGTGTGTCGACGATGCGGAGCTGTTGCCCTGGGTCACCTATGTCGCGCCCCATGCGGCACAGATCGCGGCAGACCCCGATGCTCGCAAAGCCTGGCTTCGCCACGGCGGCACATGGTTTGCGGGCGTCAACAGTCTGCCGAACGACGTGCGTGGTGCCCTTCCCGGCGGGCCGCAGCTCCGGGGTCGCGTGGTGCGGATTGCGGGTGAGGTTTTCGGCAGCACACCCACCTGGGATGCAGGACAGCTGTCGATTGTCTACCCGGGCTACCCGCGCCAGGACCCCGGCGAAAGCGATGCCGCACACCGATTCCGCCGCACCCGCGACGCGGCCCATGTCGACGGGCTGCTCCCCGTTGGCCCCGCGCGGCGGCGCATGATGCAGGAGCCCCACGCGTTTGTCCTTGGCATCCCACTCAACGCCTGTGCAGCGGGCGCGAGCCCCATGGTCGTTTGGGAAGGAAGCCACGAAATCATGCGCGCCGCCTTTCGCGACGCACTCGCCCAAACCGACATTGGCGCCTGGGCGCAAACAGACCTCACCGAGATCTACCAATCCGCACGCAAGCACTGTTTCGAGACCTGCACGCGCCGCATCGTTCACGCGCAACCCGGGCAGGCCTACATCATCCACCGCCTCACGCTCCATGGTGTGGCGCCGTGGGAAAGCGGCGCTGAAGCCCCGGAGGAGGGCCGCATGATCGCCTATTTCCGCCCGGCGTTCCCAAGGGCAGACTGGCTGACGCCACCGTAGCCGACACGGTTTGCCGGGCGTCCCGTCGGATGGGGTCCGAGATTCTGTCCTAACGCATTTTAGTGCAGCGCTTCAGCCCGCGACACAGAATTTAATGACCTACTGCAAAACGTCCAAGGTCTGAGCTATGAAACCGCGTCGGCAGTCCGAACGGCCGCGGGCGCGACCTATGCGGAATTGATCGCCCAACAGTCCTCTTTCGAAACCCAAAACGAGGAGTCTGGCGGGTTCCACGGGCTGCTGACTTCGATTTTGGAGCCCATGAAAGATGCTATAACTTTAACCATACATACCGAGAAACAGGGGACCGTTCATGTCGTGATGGACAGGTCCTTTGGCGGGGCGCGGATCGTCGATATGTTTCCGGGGGGGCAACCGCCGCAGACCAATGCGACAACCAATTATAAAATTGGTTGACCAATGGGGGCCCCCGAAGTAGGTCATTCTCAAGCGCGGCCCCTGTGCGCCGGCGCGCAAGGCATCCCACCCACACGAAAAGGACACGCCAATGACAGACTTGAACCTACCCCTCGTCGTCGACGCACCCAAGCTTGTGACGCTGCCTGTGGCGGGCAGTGACGGTCTTTTTCCAGTGCATCGCATTTATTGCGTGGGTCGCAACTACGCCGCCCACTCGGTGGAGATGGGGCACGACCCCGACAAGGAGCCGCCGTTCTTTTTCCAAAAATCGCCCGACACGATCTTGCAGCCTGGTGCGGATTTTCCGTACCCGCCGCAGTCTGACAACGTCCACTACGAAATGGAACACGTGATCGCCATAGGCAAAGGCGGGGCAGATATCGCTGTGCCCAACGTGCTCGATCACGTTTATGGCTACGCCGTTGGCCTTGATATGACGCGGCGCGACTTACAAGGTGTCGCCAAGAAAATGGGGCGGCCGTGGGAGGTGGGAAAATCCTTTGAACACTCCGCCCCTATGTCGGCCATCCACCCGGCGACAGTGATCGGGCACCCGACACACGGGGCCGTCACGCTCAAAGTCAACGGGGTGCTCAAGCAAAACGGCGACCTCAACCAGTTGATCTGGAAGAGCGAGGAGGTGATATCCTACCTGTCCCGCCTCTTTGTTCTGCAGCCCGGGGACCTCATTATGACGGGGACGCCAGCAGGCGTTGGGCCGGTTAACCGGGGCGACACTATGGATGGCGCCGTTGAAGGCATTGACGCGATCAGAGTGACAGTCGTCTAGCACCTATCCCATAAGTTTGCGCGCAACCGCCTGGAGGTGGTCGCGCATTTCCGCGCGCGCGGCCTCCGGGTCGCGGTTGCTGATCGCATCGAGGATGCGGTCGTGCTGTGCAAAGCTGTGGTGATCCGGCGGAGGTGGACCGTCGCCGCCCCGGTCGCGCCCCCACACAACCGTCCGCCGGATCGCGTTCAGCGTATCGAACACCGCGGTCAGCACCGTATTATTCGACGCCTCCGCAATTGCCCGATGCAGCGCGTTGTCCTGCGTTTCATATTCGCGCCAGTTGCGCGCGTGGCGACAGCGGTCCGCGACCGTGCGCATCTCCCTTATATCAGCGGTGGAGGCATGGGTGGCCGCAAACCCCGCAAGCGCTGGTTCGATTAGGATCCGAGCGTTCATCACCTCAACCGGGCTCGCCCGCTCTGCCATGGTGGGCAACGTCGTGCGGTCCGCGTCCGGTCGTGCGCCCACGAAGGTGCCCCGCCCGACATGGCGCCAGATCGCCCCGTCCGCCTCCAGCAGTGCCAAGGCCTTGCGCAGATCATTGCGCGTCACTCCGAGAAGGTCGACCAATTCACGCTCCGGCGGCAGTCGATCGCCGGTGGCGATCCCGTGGTTTGCAATGAACGCGCGCAATTGAACCAGGGCGCTGTGACCATTGTCGGACATGAGTTCTCGTCGCCTTTTTTCCATAGCGCTCTGTTTACTTTGCGCGAATGCGTTCCCGCTCGCAAGGGAAGCAGCCTTGGATCATGGAGATAGTATTTTGACCGGGCCAACCAATGTGTCATTGGTGGGGTGATCGGAAAGATTAGTGTAGCACGAACAGAGAATGGGACCTACCATGGAGCTTGCATATCCCGGGCTTGGCCTCCTGTGCCTGCGTCTCACCTTTGGGGCGCTCACCTTTTCCCATGGGGTCCATAAATGGGGCAGCCTGGACAAATTCCGTGGGACCTGGGGCTTGTCGCGCCCCGTGGCCATTGCCGTTGCTCTGATCCAGACAGTTGGGGGAGTGTTGATTTTTATGGGATTTCTGACACAGATCGCGGCGCTGGCAAACTGCGTCGTCAATGCGGGGATCCTCTATAAGCTCATCCGGGTGAGCGATGAACCGTTTCTGGCACCGGGCCAACACTCCTGGTCAATTGGCGTGGCTTACCTAGGGATGGCATTCGCGCTGGCCCTCGGCGGAGGAGGTGCTTTGGCCGTCGATCACCTCTTCTGATCCGCGCTGCCTTGAACCAATATTCATATTGGTTCATATTGGTCGAGAGAAGACTCACCAAAGGCAGAGAGGATCCGCGATGTTCACCACCGTAACCGTGGGCGGTATCGGCCTTATGGCGCTTGGGATGGCGCTGGCGGGCTCCATCGCGGGGGTACTCGCCGGGCTGTTTGGCATCGGCGGGGGGGCCGTACTCGTCCCGATCTTGGTGGAGTTCTTTGGCCTTCTTGGCGTGCCGGACAGCGTGCGCATCCACCTAGCGGTCGGAACATCGCTGGCCATCATCGTACCGACGTCGGTGCAATCCTACAGGTCCCACAGCGCCCGCTGCGCGCCGGACCGGGCGCTCCTGCGATCTTGGATCGTTTGGGTCCCTTTGGGTGTGCTCATTGCGGGTGTCTTTGTGGCGGCCGTTTCTGGCGAAGTGCTCAGGCTGATCTTTGCCGCGGTAGCGATCTCGATCGCGATCAAGATGGTCCTGAACCGTGACAGCTGGCGCTTTGGCCGCGACCTCCCCCCGCAGCCCTGGCGCGCTGGGGCGGGGTTTGGCATTGGCTTTGTGTCCACCTTCATGGGGATCGGCGGTGGCAACCTGAACACTGTCTTCATGACCAGCTTTGGTCGCAGCATCCATCAAGCGATCGCGACATCGGCAGGTCTGGGCGTGCTGATCGCTGTCCCCGGTATGCTCACCTACATGGCGGTCGGCGCAAACCAGGCGGAGCTGCCGCCCCTGTCGCTTGGCTACGTGAACCTCATCGCGCTCGCGGCGATTGTGCCTTTGACCCTGCTTTTTGCGCCGCTTGGTGCGCGGATGGCCCACGGCCTGTCACAGCGGCACCTTGAACTGCTCTTTGGCGCGTTCCTTTTGGTCGTGGCCGCACGTTTCATCTCTGCCGCTGTTTGAATTGGGACTGCTGATATGACCACGCTTTCAGCACTTCACCCCATGAACGGAACCACGTTGGAGGCTCGCGCGATGCTGCTCGCCACCGTAAAGGGCAATCAGACCGTGGCCTTTATCGATGAGGATACCGGCGATGTACTCGCGGCGCCGGTGGTGGGGACCCCGACAGCGAAACCGCATGAAATCATCTTGTCAAAGAACCGCAAACGCGCCTTCGTGACGCTTTACGGCGATGCGGGCTACCCGGAGAACACCCCCAACAATCAGATCGCCGTACTCGACATCGCGTTGATGAGGTTGGAGAGCGTGATCGACACCGACCTTTACACCGGTCTTCATGGTCTGGCCAAAGACCACCTGGGGCGGATCTGGGTCACGGCGGAATGCAATCAGTGCATCCTAGTGCTCGACCCGGACACGCTCCAAATCGTGCGGACGGTTCATAGCGAAACGCGCTGCCACTTTTTGGCGCCTTCGCGAGACGGGCATGTGATCTACTCCGCCCATAAGGAAGTGCCCTATATCGGCATCCATGACGCTACACAGGGACGGATGATCGGGACGATCCCGCTCGATATCGGGTCCCAAGCGATCTGGCACGCCCCGGACCGGGACTTGCTCTATGTCGGCGACTTCTGTCGCCCCCTGTTCCACGTCATTGATACCGCGTCGCGCCGCGTGGTGGATACGGTGCCGCTCAAAGGCGTGCCGGGCTGGCCCTATGCCACCCCTGACGGCAAGCATATCATCGTGTCGACCTATCTCGCAGAGCAAGATCAGGGCTTTGCGGAGGTGTTCGATGCCCAAACCCGCGCACCCATCGCTACGGCCACCCTCCCGGCGGAGCCGTTTCATGTCCTCGATGGAGGGGACGGAAAGACGGCGCTGATTGTGGTGGGTGATGGGCGGCTTGTGCGGATGCAGATCGCGACCGGGGTGCTGGATCGCCTTGAGTACCCGCTTGGCGCAGCGATGCCGGAGCAGGTGATTCGCACCACGCGGCGAGGCTAGGCGTCACAGCGGCAGGTTCTCTGGCGTGAGGATCTGCACCGTTGAGCGCGCCGCAGCCGTCGGGGCAGGGGCCAAGCGATGAAACGCGAGAAAGGCCGTGAATGCGTTCCTGATGTCTGCGCGCAGGTCGTGGTGTAAAACGTAGTCGATGTGGCAGCCAGCGATCAGCGCGCGATTATCCTGATCCAAGTCATGGGCGACATACACCCGGGGGCGGAGCCCAAGATGCTTGAGCGTCCGCAGGATGGACTGGTTCCCACCCCCCATGGAATAGACGGCGTAGACGTCGCTTTGACTGTGTAACGCACGCTCAAGGACTTGCGCGGTTCCGTAGCCAACGCCGCCGCCGCCCTGAACGGATACGACGCGCAACGCGGGGCAGGCGGCGCTCAGGGCCGCGACAAAGGCGGCCTCACGTTCTTGTTCGCCCAAGAAATCCTCGTGGCTGCGGGTGGCCAAGACAGTGCCGCATGCGGGGCCCAGCGTCTGGCGGATCAAGTAAGCCGCCGTGCGCCCCGCACTCGCGTTGTCGAGCCCAACGTAGTCGAGCCGCGCCGGGCTCCCAATGTCGGTCACCAACGTGACGACCGGGATGCCTGCGCGCGCGAGCTCCTCGACCGCTTCGCGGATCGGTGCAGTGTCGCGGGCCTTTAGGCACAGGCCCTGGCTGCCGCGTTTGGCAATGCGCCTTAAGGTGTCGACCACCTCCGCCTCTTCCATGATGTCTTGAAAAATGAACCGCGGGCGGCAGACGGCGATCCCGATTTCGGGCAGCACAGCCTCCGTGGCCTTCCGCACCTCCCGGCTGAACCGGGCGGGGGCCTCCACCACCATATCGAAAAAGAGCCTCCGCCCGCGGGCCGCAAGCTGGGTTTCTTGGCCTTCAAGCTCCTCCATCGCGGCCAGGACGCGTCGCCGGGTCTGGTCGCTGACATGGGCCCGGTTGTTGAGCACACGGTCCACCGTCGCGGGCCCGAGGCCGGCCTGGCGGGCGATCTCTTTGATCGGGAAGCGGTGGGTCATTGATGTGTTTTTGATGTGTTTTTGCCCGCCCCGCAACGGTAACTGGCGTAGGATCACGGGGCATAAGGGAGGACACCATGAAAGACACCGTGGACACCGAGGTCGCCTATTACGAGCCAGAGGCCTGCGACCTGAACGCGTTTGAGGCGCTGATCAGCCAGAAGACGCAGCCGGAGGACGTGCCGAGTGCAACGGAAATCACCCATAAAATACCAATTTACGACGCTGCCCAGCTGAGCGAGCAGCTAGCGGCCCCGGACACACGGCGCGCCCTCATGGGCGAATGGGCGCGGGTTTTGAGCAAAGGCGCGGGCGTGGTCGTGCTCAAAAACACCTACCGCGACACGTCCGTCCTTGATGCCGCCACGGCCATCTACGAGCACATCATTGAGCATGAAAAGCAGGCCAGCGGCGGCGGGGCAGACCACTTTGCCGCCTCCGGCGCCAATGACCGCATCTGGAACAGCTTGCAAAAACTGTGCGAAGCCGCGCCAGAGGTTTTTGTGGACTACTTCGCACCGCCCGCCATCGCCGCAGTCTGCGAGGCATGGCTCGGCCCCAACGCGCAAATGACGGCGCAGGTCAATTTGGTCCACCCCGGCGGCGCGGCCCAGCAAGCGCACCGGGACTACCATCTGGGCTTTCAAACCGCGGATGTAAGCGCATCCTACCCCGCCCATGTCCACGACATTTCCCCCATATTGACCCTGCAAGGGGCAGTCGCCCATTGCGACATGCCCATTGAGAGCGGCCCGACAAAGCTACTCCCGTTCTCCCAGGCTTACCGCCCGGGTTACGCGGCGTGGCGGCGCGATGACTTCCGCGCGCTGTTTGAGGATCGCTATGTGCAAATCCCGCTCCGCAAGGGCGACACGCTGTTCTTTAACCCCGCGCTTTTCCACGCGGCTGGGGCGAATACGAGCGATGACATCCACCGCTTCGCGAACCTGCTTCAGGTCTCGTCGGCCTTTGGCCGCGCGATGGAAACCATCGACCGCGATAGGATGTGCACGCTTGTTTATCCGCATCTCGTCGACGCACAGCGCTCCGGGCGGCTGGCGCCCCTGGAAATCGCTGCGGTGATCGCTGCCACGGCGGAGGGGTATTCCTTTCCAACGAACCTCGACCGCGACCCGCCGACGCGCGGGCTAGCGCCTGAGACCCAGGCCGCCTACCTGACCCGCGCCTTGGACGAGGGGGTAGGCGCCGCCGCCTTTTCCGATCACCTGGCGCAGATGGCGGCGCTCAAGCGACCCTAGCGGGCTGCGCTGCTGGCCTCCGCGACGATCCAGTTGCGGAAGGCAACCGCGCCAGCGCCCAGCCGGGCCCCGGCGTTCGACACGATATGGTAGTGTTCCACCCCGTCCACGGCGAGGCTGGGTAAGCAGGGCACCAGATCAAATCGGGCCACCAGGTCATCGCTCGCCGGGGGCCGCGACAGCGCAAGGCCGCAGCCAGACCCCGCAAGGCTTAGCGCCGCCAGTGTTGTGTCAACCTGGATGACCTTCGCGCTGGCAGGCAGCACGTCGCGGCCCAACACGTGCGCCCAGTTCTTGCGATGATCGGTCACCTCAATGAGCGGGTGATCAAGCACATCTTCGACCCGCTCAATCAGCTCCGCATACCGGGCATGGGCCACTGGGATAAGCGTTTCACCAAAGAGCTTTATGCTCTCCGTCCCTGGCGGCGGCTGACCAAACGCGATCCAAAGCGTGGCGTCCCGCGGCGGTGTTTCACGCCCGAGGAGAGAGCGGAATTCCAGCGTCACGTCCGGCTGCGCCGCCAAAAACCGCGCAAGCCGCGGCGCGAGCCACCCGGTATAAAGCGTTTGCGACACGCCAATGACCAGCGGCGGGCCGCTCGGCGCCGACAGCGCCTCTGCCGCGGCTTCCATCCGTCCGATGGCATCGCTGGTTACGACAAGCAGGCTCCGTCCCGCCTCAGTCAGCGTCACCCCCGCCGCAGCGCGCTCAAAGAGCGGGCGACCCAGGTGGTCCTCAAGCGCGCGGATCTGTTGGCTCACTGCAGGCGGCGACATCGCCAAACGCTCCGCCGCGCGCGCGAAGCTATTGGTGCGCGCCGCAGCCTCGAACACGCGCAGCCAATTGAGGGAGGGGATGCGCTTTGCCATGATCGAGCATAAGCTCAGCTTTCGCTTGTGGGCAAGATATCCGTCTTTTCCCGCTGCAGCGAACCGCTACGCTTCCAGCAGTTTTAGGGAGGGACACCATGCTCGATTTATCCAATGACTATGTCGCACGCTACCGAAAGCATGGCTTTGTCGCGGGCCTGCCTGTCTTTTCGGCTGAGGAGGTCGCAGGGCTCCGCGCCGCGATTGAAGCGTTGGAAGCGGACCATGCGGATGGGGCCGGGGGGCATGATCTTGGCCAATTCTTCCGCGTAAACGGCCACGTCGTCATCCCGCTTCTGGCGGAGCTTGCGCGCACCCCCGCAATCATCGACGCGGTCGAAGCGGTGCTTGGGCCCAACCTGCTCGCCTGGTCGGTGGAGCTGTTCATCAAGGAGCCGCACAGCGCCAAAACCGTCTCCTGGCACCAAGACATCACGTATTGGGGCATGGGCGAAACCGATGATGAGGTCACCGCCTGGGTCGCGCTGTCGGATGTGTCGGTCCAGGCGGGCTGCATCCGTTTTATCCCCGGCAGCCACAAAGGCGGGATTGTCGACCACGAGGATACGTTTTCAGACGACAACCTTCTGAGCCGCGGGCAGCAGATCGGCGGCATTGATGAGGCCAAGGCCGTCCACGGCCCGCTCAAACCTGGGGAGATGTCGCTGCACCACGGGCGCTGCTTTCATGCCTCTGGCGCTAACGGCAGTGACGACCGCCGGATCGGGCTCGCCATCCGCTACGTGACCCCCGCGGTGCGTGATCACGCGCCGGGGCGTGATTGGGCCATGCCCGTCCGGGGGGAGGTGCCCGCCGGGGGCTGGGACTGTATCGCCGGACCCCGCGCGCTCTTTCATCCTGGGGACCTCGCGCTTTATGATCGCATCCTAGCGGGGCAGGCCGCGACGCTTGCGGCGGGCGCAGATCAGGCCGTGGATCTCTACGGGACGGAGGGGACGCAATGACAGAAACAGTCAGCTTCACGGCCATGAAGGATGGCACGAAAGACGATTACGAGATGCTCGAACGGCTCGAACGCCCGTTTCTGGCGATGACAGCCGACCGTGTGCTCGATGAGCTGCGGCGCGCGGGCGAGGTGACGCTTGAGGGCTACAAAATCTCGCGCCTGGAACACGGCCTGCAATCGGGCACCCGTGCGCTGCGGGCTGGGGCAGATCTCGACTGGGTTGTCGGCGCGCTGCTGCACGATGTAGGGGACGGGCTCGCCCCGCAAAATCACGACCGCATGTCAGCAGAGGTCATCCGCCCCTTTGTGAGGTGGGAGGTGTCTTGGACCGTCGAACATCACGGCATTTTCCAAACGCTCTACTACGGCCACCACTACGGATGGGACCGCAATGCCCGCGACCGTTACCGCGACCACCCGCTGTTCGAGACCTGCGCGGCGTTCTGCGAGCACTGGGATCAATCCAGCTTTGACCCGGACTACCCGATGGAACCTCTCGAAACCTTCGAGCCCTTGGTGGCAGAGGCGTTCGCGCGCACAGCCTACGCGCCGGATGTCATTCGTGAGGGCGAGATCACCGGTCTGCCGCAGCGCTTGAACCCCGTCTGACGCCGATCTGTGGTTGTGATGGCGGCAACGGCGCGCGGCGGTGTGAAGCGGTGGAAGCGCTGCGAGCGCCCAAGTGTCACCTTCGCTGGCGCGCTTCGTGGCTAGGCCAGCATGGCGAGCGGGTTTTCGAGGTTGTCGACAATCGCGCCGAGCAGTTCTGCGCCCAGTGCCCCGTCGATGACACGGTGGTCGACCGACAGCGTCAGCGACATGATGGTGGCCGCCGTGACCTGGCCATCCGCGCCGATGACCGGGCGTTTCTTGCCCGCCCCGACAGCCAGGATCGCGCCATGGGGTGGGTTGATGACAGCGTCAAAGTTATCGATGCCGAACATCCCCAAGTTCGAAATCGCGAAACTGCCGCCCTGATACTCATGGGGCGCAAGCTTGCGGTCCCGGGCGCGCGTGGCGAGGTCCTTCATCTCTGTCGAAAGGGCGGAGAGTGATTTGACATGGGCGTCGCGGAGCACCGGTGTGAACAGGCCGCCCTCGATGGCCACGGCAACCGCCACGTCCGAGGGGGTGAGTTCCAACACCTTGTCACCCGCCCAGACTGCGTTCGCCGCGGGCACGGTCTGAAGCGCCACGGCGCAGGCCTTGATGATAAAGTCATTGACCGACAGCTTTAGCCCGCGCGCGGCCAGCCCGCCGTTGATTTGGCCGCGCAGCGCCAGCAGGGCATCGATATCGACATCGCGCCGCAGGTAGAAATGTGGGATTGTCTGCTTGGCCTCGGTGAGCCGCGCCGCAATGGTCTTGCGCATCCCGTCGAGCGGTTTGGCCACGTAATCGCGGTCGGCATACATCTTTTCAATCGCGCCCGGCGCGGGACCTGTGGCCATCACAGGCGCAGGAGGTGACGCCGCGGGTGCCGCCGTCGGCGTAGCATCGGGGGCCGCCGCTGGGGTTGCCGCCGGGGTCGCCGCTGTGGTCGCCGCTGGGGCCGCAGACGCGTTTTCGACATCTGACTTGATGATCCGCCCATGCGGGCCGGAGCCTTTGACCGCCGCCAGGTCGATCCCTTTGTCTTTGGCAATGCGACGCGCCAAAGGCGTCGCAAAGACACGCGCGCCGCCAGGTGCTGCGGGCGCTCTAGACGCGGGTTCAGCCGGTGCAGCGGTGGACACCGGGGCCGGTGCTGCCGTGTCCGCAGGTGCAGGTTCGGACGCAGTGGGCACGTCTTCCCCATCTTCTACCAGGATGGCGATGGGGCTGTTGACCTTAACCCCTTCGGTCCCTTCTGCAATTAGGATCTTTCCTACGACGCCCTCATCGACGGCCTCAAATTCCATCGTGGCCTTGTCAGTCTCGATCTCTGCAAGCAGATCGCCGGAGGCGACGGTGTCGCCCTCCCTAACCAGCCACTTAGCGAGCGTGCCTTCTTCCATCGTGGGCGACAGGGCGGGCATCAGGATTTCGGTGGCCATGGGCGTCTCTCCCCTTAGGTGCCCATGGAATGGGCTTTGCCTTCGGTCGGCAGTTTCAGTTCCGCGTCAAAGATGGTCACGATCTGGCGCAGCGCTTCGTCGGCGGTGATATCAGCATATGTCGCGTCAAAGGTGGCTGCCATCTGGCGCGCGATATCTGCGAGCATCACGCCCGCCTCGCCCGGAGTGCCCATCTGGTCAGCATCGATATGGACCGCAAGCGTGCGCTCCTTCGATTCCTCTTTCACCGCGACCAGCATTGGGTCCTGGATATTGACCTGCCGGTCCGATGGTTTTTTGTTCCAAAACATGCGCCTGCCTACCGGTAGGTGACCAGGCGCACAGCCTCGAGCACCTCGTCGGTGTTGGTCAGCGCGTGCCGTTCCAGGTTCGCCGCATAGGGCATGGGCACATCTTTGCCGGTACAGTTTAGGACCGGCGCATCGAGGTAATCGAAAGCGTGGGTCATGATATAGGCGCTCAAATGGTTCCCGATGGAGCCGACGGGGAACCCTTCTTCGATCGTAACCGCGCGGTTCGTCTTTTGGACGGACGCGATGACCGTGTCATAATCGATGGGCCTGAGCGTCCGCAGGTCGATGACCTCTGCGCTCACCCCATCTGCGGCGAGCTTATCGGCAGCCTCCAACGCGTATTTCATGCCGATGCCAAAGCTGATGAGCGTGACATCGGTCCCCTCCCGCCAGATGCGGGCCTTGCCAAAGGGAATGGTGAAGTCGTCCAAGACGGGAACGTCGAAGGACTGACCGTAAAGGATCTCATTTTCGAGGAAGATCACCGGGTTCGGATCACGGATGGCCGATTTAAGGAGGCCTTTGGCGTCCATCGCCGAATAGGGCATCGCGACCTTGAGGCCGGGAATGGAGCTGTACCAAGCCGCGTAATCCTGGCTGTGTTGCGCCCCAACGCGGGCTGCCGCACCATTGGGGCCGCGGAAGACCATGGGGGCGCCCATCTGGCCGCCGGACATATAGAGCGTCTTGGCCGCGGAGTTCACGATCTGGTCCATGGCCTGCATGGCGAAGTTGAACGTCATGAACTCCACAATCGGGCGCAACCCGCCAAAGGCGGCGCCAACGGCGATCCCGGCAAAGCCATGTTCGGTAATGGGGGTGTCGATGACGCGTTTTGCGCCGAATTCGTCGAGGAGCCCTTGGGACACCTTATAGGCGCCCTGATACTCCGCGACCTCTTCGCCCATCAGGTAGACGGTGTCGTCGCCACGCATCTCCTCGGCCATGGCATCGCGCAGAGCTTCGCGGACGGTTTGTTGCTTGAACTCTGTCCCGGGCGGAACGTCTGGTTCGACGGCCTTTGCCGCGACTGCCTTTGACGCGGGGGGCGGGGCAGGGGGGGCGGCCTCGTCGGAGCTCCCGCTGGGAGCCGCCTCCTCGCCCGCGGCCGCGGTGGCGGCTGGGACAGCGGCGGCGTCTTCGCCTTCGTCGAGGAGGATCGCAATGGGAGCGTTGACTTTGACCCCTTCGGTGCCCTCGGCGACGAGGATCGGGCCCATCGTGCCTTCGTCCACCGCCTCAAATTCCATGGTGGCTTTGTCGGTTTCGATCTCCGCCAGGATCATGCCGCTTTCGACCGTGTCGCCCTCTTTCACGAGCCATCTGGCGAGCGTGCCCTCTTCCATCGTGGGGGACAGGGCGGGCATCAGGATTTCTGTCGCCATGATTATGCCTCCGCCCAGATGTCTGTGTAGAGCTCGCTCAGGGCCGGTTCGGGGCTTTCTTTGGAGAAATCCGCGGCCTCGTTCACGATGGCTTTGATGTCTTTGTCGATCTTTTTGAGCTCGTCCTCGCTGGCGTGATTGCCGGTGAGCAGCATAGAGCGCACGGCCTCGATCGGGTCACGCTGGTCGCGCATTTTTTGGACCTCGTCGCGGGTGCGGTACTTGGCGGGGTCCGACATAGAATGACCGCGATAGCGGTAGGTCATGACCTCAAGAATATAGGGGCCCTTGCCTGCGCGACAGTGGGCGACGGCCTTTTGACCCGCAGCTTTGACGGCGAGCACATCCATGCCGTCGACCTCCTCCCCTGGGATGCCGTAGGCGGCGCCGCGTTCCCATAAGGACGGGGATTTGGTGGATCGTGCGACGCTGGTGCCCATGGCGTATTGGTTGTTTTCGATCACAAAAATGACCGGCAGGTCCCAGAGTTCGGCCATGTTGTAGGTCTCATAGACCTGGCCTTGGTTGGCCGCCCCGTCGCCGAAATAGGCAAATGTGACACGATCATTGCCAAGGTATTTATCGGCAAAAGCAAGGCCCGCGCCGATGGGCACCTGGGCTGCGACGATGCCATGGCCACCGTAGAAATGCCGGTCTTTGGAGAACATGTGCATGCTCCCGCCCTTGCCTTTGGAAAAGCCGCCCTCGCGTCCGGTGAGCTCGGCCATGATCCCCTTGGGGTCCATCCCGCAGGCGAGCATGTGCCCGTGGTCGCGGTAAGAGGTGACGCGCTTGTCGCCTTCTTCCGCGGCGGCCTCGAGCCCTACCACGACGGCTTCTTGCCCGATGTATAGGTGGCAGAACCCGCCAATGAGCCCCATGCCGTAAAGCTGACCGGCCTTTTCCTCGAACCGGCGGATCATGAGCATTTCCCGGTAGTGGTGCAGCAGCTCGTCTTTGGACACATTCGCTGCTTTGGCCGGGCGCTTTGCCTTTGTCGCCGCCATGGGTGCCTCCCAGATGGTTTAGCGTTGAACTATAGGATAGCCCAATCGCACACGCACCAAAAGCCCAACATTACGTGATGCGGTGGCTGATGTGTGGCGAAAAAGGTTTATCTTACGACGATTTCATCTGGTCGCGTGAGGCCGAGCACATCGCGCGCCTGCTCATCGAGCAAATCGAGGTCGAGGAATTCGTCAGACAGGCGCCGCGTCTTGTTCTCCAACGTCGCAATTTCGCGCGCGAGATCCTCGTAAGTGTGCTGCAGCGCTGTCGCCTCTGCATCGACCTCTACGCGTTTGAAGAGGCCAAAATCCCCCTGGATTGCCGCGAAAGAGAAATACCCGCTCAGCGCTATGCACAGCGTCAGGTAGATCGGGAGCCCCATGGAGAGCTTTCGGGAATGTCGTGCCATGCCTGCCTCGCCCGCGGTTGTCCCGCGTGTCGATGCAGTATGGCATAGGCGCCAAAGCCTGTGAATCCCCTATCTCTCCGCGGGGGGAAGAGTTTTTGAAAAACTCTTCCACGCGCGGCGGTGGCCGCTGCGCGGGGCGTTAGGCGATGGAAGCGCGGTAGATGCTGTCGATCGTGACCGCGATTGTGTCGTTAAACTCTGCGTCGCTCTGCTGGGCGCTTAGGCCTTCGGTCAGGGCGCGCGAGAAGCTGGCGATCATACCGGTGTTTTTGCTGAGGCGCGCGTTTGCTTCATCCCGGCTGTAACCGCCGGACAGCGCCACGACCGACATCACCTTTGGATGGTCAATCAGAGCCCGGTAGTGGTTGGCGGTTTCGGGCAGCGTGAGCTTGAGCATGATCTCCTCCCCGTCGGGAAGCGCGTCGAGCTGCGCCAGGATCGCGTCACGCAGCAGGTCCTCGGCAGCAGCTTTGTCAGGGATGGAGATTGTGACCTCAGGCTCCAGGATCGGGACGAGTCCGTGAGCGCTGATCTGGGCACCCACTTCGAACTGCTGGGCGACAATGGCCTCAACGCCCGCGGGGTCGGCGGCGCTGATGACGCTGCGCATTTTTGTTCCAAACACGCCGTGGCCCACGGCCCGCGCGCACAGCGCGTCAAGCTCGGGCATGGGTTTCATCAGCTGCACGCCGTTTTCAGCCTCCGCCAGGCCCTTATCCACCTTGAGAAATGGCACGACGCCTTGATCTTCCCAAAGATACGCGGCGGAGGATTTGCCCCCCATCTCCCGGTCCATGGTCTTTTCAAACAGGATGGCGCCGACGACTTTATCGCCCGTAAATGCGGGGGCATCGACGATTCGCGTGCGCATCTCGTGGATGCGGTCATACATCTCATCCTCACCAGAGTACGCATCTTCGCCCACGCCGTAGAGCTTGAGCGCCTTGGGCGTTGACCCCCCGGATTGGTCTAGGGCGGCGATAAACCCCTGTCCGGCGCGGATTTTGGCGGCTTGGCTCTCGTTCGGCATGGGGGCGCTCCTTCTCAGCTGTTGCCGTCCGGGTTAGGCGCAGACGGCGACAGTTTCAATTCTGAGAACGCTAACAGTCACGCGTTATCCGAGCGCGGCCACCCCCGGGAGCATTTTCCCCTCCATCCATTCCAGGAACGCGCCGCCCGCGGTGGAGATATAGGTGAACCGGTCCGCAGCCCCCGCGTGGTTGAGCGCGGCCACCGTATCCCCGCCGCCTGCGACGGAAGTGAGCTTGCCCATAGCGGTCAGCGTCGCGGCGGCCTCGGCAGCGGCGTTTGTCGCGGCGTCGAAGGGCTCGATCTCGAACGCGCCGAGCGGGCCGTTCCAGATCAGGGTTTTGGCCTGCCCAAAGACCTCCCCCAACGCGGCAACGGTCTCGGGCCCCGCGTCGAGGATCATGGCGTCTTCGGGACAGGCGTCGGCGGGTACGACTTCGGACGGGGCGCCGGCCTTGAAGTCCCGTGCGACGACGACGTCGATGGGAAGGTGGATTTTGCAACCGGCGGCGTCCGCCTTACCCATGATCTCCCGCGCGGTGTCGGTCATGTCGTGCTCGGCCAGGCTTTTGCCCACTTGAATGCCTTGTGCGGCCAGGAATGTGTTCGCCATGCCCCCGCCGATCACGAGGTGGTCCACTTTGGCCACGAGGTTGCCGAGCAGTTCGAGCTTTGTCGACACTTTCGCCCCGCCCACAACGGCCACCACAGGCCGTACAGGCGTCGAGAGCGCCGCATCAAGCGCGCCGAGCTCGGCCGCCATCAAGCGCCCGGCGCAGGACGGCAGATAGCGCGCCACACCCTCGGTCGAGGCATGGGCGCGGTGCGCCGCGGAAAACGCATCGTTGCAATAGATATCGCCCAGGGAGGCCAGGAACTGCGCCATGGCGGGGTCGTTGGCCTCTTCCATTGGGGTAAACCGCGTGTTTTCGACCAAGATCACAGTGCCCTCCGGCTGGGCATCGATGAGCTCCCGACTGGGGCGTTCGACGAATGTGACCTCAGTGCCCAGATGCTCCGTCAAGGCGGGCACAAGCTGGGCGAGCGACATCTCCGGCACGGGTTTGCCTTTGGGGCGCCCGAAATGGGCGAGCAGTACAGGCTTTCCGCCCGCCGCCAAGATGTCGCGGACCGTGGGCACGATGCGCGCGATGCGGGTAGCGTCGGTCACGCGGCCTGCATCCATGGGCACGTTGATATCCACGCGCGTCAGCACGACTTTCCCCGCAAGCTCCATGTCGTCGAGTGTTTTCCAGCCCATATCCGTCCCTCTCTGTGTTGGGTCTCATTGGCCCGAACCCCACGAAAACGTCAACGGCTCTTTCCCTTCCCGGGTGCGCGCCCTAGGGTCCGCGCCAACATGACTTGAGGAGAGCCCAAATGGCCGAAATCAAAGACCCAGAGAACACAATCCTGATGGAACTCAAAGGTGGGACCGTCACCATCGCGCTGATGCCCGACGTGGCCCCCAAGCACGTGGAGCGGATGAAAGAGCTCGTGCGCGAAGGCGCCTATGACAACGTGGCCTTCCACCGCGTGATCGACGGCTTTATGGCGCAGACGGGCGACGTCGCGAACGGCAATATGGAAAAGGATTTCAACATCCGCATGGCAGGCACCGGCGGCTCCGACAAGCCAAACCTCCCCGCTGAATTTTCCCGCATCCCCCACGCCCGTGGTTCCATCGGTGCGGCGCGGAGCCAGAACCCCGACAGCGCAAACTCCCAGTTCTTCATTAATTTCAAGGACAACGACTTCCTGAACGGGCAGTACACTGTCTACGGGCAAGTGATCGAAGGGATGGAGCATGTCGATGCCATCACCAGGGGCGAGCCGCCTGCGAGCCCGGACCGCATGATCAGCGTCAAGGTCGCAGCCGATGCGTAGTGCAGCGCTGATCGCGGCCCTTGCTGCGGGTCCTGCTTTTGGGGCAGGGCTCGAGATCGATGTGGCGGGCACCCATACGCAGGGGACGATTACGATCGATCTCTTTGAAGACATCGCACCGAACCACGTGGCCCAAATCACGGCGCTGGCCGCAGACGGGTTTTACGACGGCGTCTACTTCCACCGCGTGATCGACGGGTTCATGGCGCAAACCGGAGACGGCGAAAACGCCACCGTGGCCGACGACTGGCAAAGCGCCGTCCGGTCGGGCGCTGCGCGCCGCTACGGCACGGGCGGCTCGGATTTGGGCAATATCGATGCGGAATTTTCTGACACCCCGTTTGAACGCGGCGTCGTGGGCATGGCCCGCAGCCAAAGCCCCGACAGTGCAAACAGCCAATTCTTTATCATGTTTGCCGAAGGCGCGTTCCTGAACGGGCAATACACCGTGGTGGGGCAGGTGACGGACGGGCTCACCGTGCTCGACGATATCAAGCGCGGCGATAGCTCCACCTTCCAGGTCACGGGCGAGCCTGACCATATGTCCGCCGTCCGCGTGACCGAGTAATCCTCAGCGAGCCAAGACTTTTTCAAAAAGTCTTGGCAAAATCCTTCGAAAGGATTTTCCATCGCGGGTTGCGTCGTGGGATTGCCAGTCCCTCACATCAGCGTGTGGGGGGCTAGGCGCAGAGCTTTTAGGATGCCACCAACGGTGGTACATCTTGGGAGGTTGCCATGCGTCACACTGTTCGAATGCTCGCGGTCGCCGCGTTGGGTTTTGCGCCAATGCTGGCGGGCGCACAGGCCGCGCCAGATGCGATCCCGCAGTTTTGGTCGGTGGAGTGGGGCGAGACCGACTTTGCCCAGAACAACATCGACAGCTGGGCCGAAATCATGTCCGGCGGTCCCCCAAAAGACGGCATTCCGGCCATTGACGGGCCGAACTTTATCGCGGCTGCCGAGGAAACGCGCATTGGTCCGCGTGAGCCTGTCATAACCTTGGAGATGGACGGAGAAGTGCCGCGGGCTTACCCGATCCGCTACTTGACCTGGCACGAGATCGTGAACGATGTCGTGGGTGGGGTGCCGGTGGCGGTCACGTTCTGCCCGCTCTGCAACTCTGGCATCACGTTTGACCGCCGCGTGGGAGATCAAGTGCTAACTTTCGGTGTCTCTGGCAAGTTGCGCAACTCCGACATGGTGATGTTTGACCGCGAAACCCAAAGCTGGTGGCAACAGGCCGTGGGCCAGGGCATCGTGGGGGAGATGACGGGGGTGTCCCTAACAAAACTGCCCACTTGGATGGAAAGCTGGGCGGAGTTTACGGCCCGCAACCCGGACGGCGCGGTGATGAACGAGCCCACCGGGCACCGGCGACCCTATGGCGCGAACCCTTACGTGAATTACGACACCTCAAACCGTCCTTTCCTTTATAGCGGCGAAAATCCACCCCACGGCATTCACCCGCTCTTGCGCGTCGTGCGCGTGGGCGACAGGGCCTGGCCCATGACGCGGCTTTCCGAACTGGGCGAGGTGACGGAGCACGGCGTGCGCATCACTTGGGTCGCGGGGCAGGCGAGCGCCCTTGACGCGCGCACTATCGCAGACGCCCGCGATGTGGGCACCGTGCGCGTTTTTGACGCCGCGACGGGCGAAAACCTGCCTCACGACGTCATGTTCGCCTTTGCCTATCACGCGTTTTGGCCAGACGGCGTGTGGATGCTGGGCTCCTAAGGGCTTGCCATCGGCGACGGTGCGGTTAGCTCTGACCAACCACCCTGACGGAGCACGCCCATGACCTACACACCCAGAGCCACCTACCCCAGCCTTGTGGGCCAAACTGTGTTGCTGACGGGCGGGGCCCAGGGAATCGGGGCGGAGCTCGTCCGGGGCTTTGCCGCCCAGGGCGCGCGGGTGGGGTTCGTGGACCTTGATCCCGACGGTTCCGCCGCCATGGCCGCCGAAACCGGCGCGATTTTTGAGATCGCAGATCTGCGTGACATAGCGGCTCTCAAACAAGCGTTTGCCAACCTCATCGCCACGCTCGGTGCGCCCAAAGTGCTCGTCAACAATGCCGCCCGCGATGACCGCCATGGCTGGGAGACTGTGACAGCGGAGTATTATGACGAGCGGATCGCCACCAATCTGCGTCACATGTTCTTTGCCACCCAGGCCTGCGCACCTGCGATGATCGCGGCGGGGCAGGGTGGGTCGATCATCAATATGGGCTCGAACTCCTGGTGGGAAAAAGGGGGCGGGATGCCGGTCTACACCACGTCAAAGGCGGGCGTGCACGGCATGACACGCAGCTTTGCGACCGACCTTGGGCCGCATCGCATTCGCGTCAACACGGTGGTCCCCGGCTGGATCATGACCGAGCGGCAAAAGGAGCTTTGGGTGACGCAAGAGGCGCTCGAACGGCACCTTGGCAACCAATGCACGCCGGACCCCATCGAGCCGCAGGAAGTGGCGGAGATGGTGCTGTTCCTCGCGTCAGACGCGGCAAGCGCCTGTACAGCCAACAATTTCTTTGTTGAGGCGGGGAGCGTTTAAGGCGTCCTTGCTGGCGTTTTGACCACTTTGCCCGGTAATGCCACCGGGCGGTCGTCTCAATGCTACCGGGATAAGGTTAGGCGATTGTTCTGGATTTGTAGCGTCTCAAACCGACTAAGGTAGCTCATTCCGAGCAGCGAAATCCCGAGATCGCCTCCGTTGACGCTGGCGCGCACGTTTCGGTCGGTGAACTCTCCCAGCTGGACCGACTGGAGGTTCACGCGCGCGATCTCCACTGGGCCATTGGCGGTCATGGCACGCCCGAGAAAGGCCAAATCCTCCACCGCGATGCCGGCGCGGCGGGCGTCAGCCTCGCTCAGGACAATATCGGTGGCGCCGGTATCGACCACGAACTCGACTGGGGCCCCATTCACGTCGAGCGTGAGATAGAAATGACCATCCGCGCTGCGCGGCACCGAAATCGTCTCTTCCGTCACAACGGCCTGCGCGGCGGGCGTAAACTCGCCCTGCACATCGTCCCACAGCCCATAGGCCACAATGAGCCCCAGAAACACGAGCGCCCAGGTCCCCAACTGCCGCGCCGTTTGGCCCAGCGATGGCCGGTTGGCCATGAAAAAGCCGCCGCCAATCACCGTGAGCAACAGCAGTAGAAAGAGCAGGGTCGCAATATTATCGCCAGTCATGCCCACGATATGGGGTCACAGAACGCCGCTTGCAAAGCCTGACTCGGTAAGCCCGGTCAGGATAAATTGAACAGACAACGCCGCCAGCAACATCCCAAGGAGCCGCGTGACAATGTTGATCCCCGTCCGCCCCAGCAGCCGCTCAATCACTCCACCTGCCAGAAAGAAGATCAGCGAGATCAACACCACCGCAGCCATAACCGCAAAAACGGCCCCGTAGCGGAGCATGTCGCCCTCCGCCTCGCCGGTCAGGAGGATCATCGTAGCAATCGCACCCGGCCCCGCGATCAGCGGCACAGCCAGCGGAAACACAGACGGGTCAGGCCGGTCCACGGCCTGATCGTCGCGACGTTCCTGCCGCCGCTCAAAGAGCATGTCGAGCGCTGTCAAAAACAACAGCGCCCCCCCCGCGATACGGAACGCGGGCATAGAGATACCCACGAAGCCAAGAAGCGCCTCACCAACGAGACCGAAGGCGGCGAGGATGCCAAAGCCCACGATGCAGGCCCGCACAGCGATGGCGCGACGCTCCTGCGCGCTCATTCCTTGCGTCAGCGCGACAAAGAGAGGGGCGAGCCCGATGGGGTCGATGATCACGAAGAGCGTGGCAAAGGCCGTGATGAAGATTGCTGGGTCCATTCACCGTCTCCCCATAGCGTCGCGGGCCGCTTGAAAAAGCAGCGCCGCACCGAACACGCCCAAAAGCGCAGAAAAGCCCAGCGAGACCGCGTTTGCGGCCCGGTCATAGAGCCGCCGTGCGCCGCTTTGGGCAAAGAGCACGGCATAGGTGCCGTAGACCACGGCGGCGGAGCAGGTGATAGCGACCGAACCCGCGACGACCGCCGGTCCGCCAAGGGATGTCAGGTAGACCGATGTTGCCGCCCAAATCAGCGCGGCCTTTGGGTTGGTCAGGTTCACCCAGAGCGCGGCGCGGAACGGGTGGGGAGGCGGCGGCGACCCAGGAGCGAAGCCCTGCTTGACGCGTCGCAAGCCTTGCCAAGACAACAAAAGGAGCACCGCACCGCCCGCGGCCTTTAGCACGATCAGGAGCCCGGGGTTTGCGGCCAAAAGGACCCCGACCCCAGCCGCAAAAACGCTGGCCCAGATCGCATAACCCAGCGTGACGCCCAGCACTGCGCTCAGCGCGGGGCGCAGCCCATGGGTGAGCGCGGTTTGGGCCACGATCAGGAGGCTCGGACCCGGCCCAAGTTGCGCGAGTGCTGCGCCGAACAGGACGGGCGCGAGCGCAATCAGGAGCTCAGGCATTCTCCGCCGCCTCCAGCTTTTCCTGCGCTGCCATCCAAAGCGCCTCCGCCCGCGCGAGGCCATCCATGATCTCAGCGTATTTCTTGTTCCAGACCTCGAGCTCCCCGGCTTGCGCGTCCTCGTAGAGCAAGGGGTCTGAGAGCTTGAGCGCCAGTTTGTCCTGCATCGCGGTGATCTTTTCCACCCGCGCCTCGGCGGTGCGCACCTCGCTGCGCAGGGCAATGATCTGATCGCGGCTGGGCTTTTTGGCCTTAGGCTTAGCGACCTTTGGTGCGGGGGCCTGGAGGAGAAAGCGGCGATACGCCTCCAGGTCATCCTCGTAAGGGGTGACGGTGCCGTCCGACACGAGCCAAAGCCTGTCCGCCACAAGCCCAAGAAGGTGCATATCGTGGCTCACCAGGATCACTGCGCCTTTGTAAGCGGCCAGCGCCTGCACGAGCGCCTCCCGGCTTTCCATATCAAGGTGGTTTGTGGGCTCGTCGAGGATGAGCATGTGAGGCGCATCAAGCGTAGCCAGCAAAAGCGATAGGCGCGCCTTTTGGCCCCCGGATAGCCGCCGGACCTCAGTCTCCGCCTGATCAGGGCCGAGGCCGAAACCAGCCAAAAGCGGCCGCAGGCGACCGGGCAGCCAGTCGGGGCGCAGTGCGCGCAGGTGGTCGAGCGGGGTGCGGTCAAGCTCCAACTCATCCACCTGGTGCTGCGCGAAATAACCGATCCGCAGTTTGGAGGCTTTGGTGACACGTCCCTTTTCCGCGGCCAGGCGGGCCGACAACAGCTTTGCCAGGGTCGATTTGCCCTGACCGTTCTTGCCCAATAGCGCGATGCGGTCGTCCTGATCGATGCGGAGCGACAGGCGTTGCAGCACCGGGTCGCCGCCATAGCCCACTGCGGCTCCGTCGAGATTGACGATGGGCGGCGACAGCTCCTCTGGTTCGGGGAAACTGAACCGCGTGCGCGCCTCAGCTTCGGGCGCGCTGATGATGTCCATCTTTTCCAGCGCTTTGATCCGCGCCTGGGCCTGCTTGGCTTTGTCGGCCTTGTAGCGAAAGCGGTCGACATAGGATTGCAGATGGGCGCGCTTGGCGTCCTGCTTTTTGGCTTCTGCGGCCTGCATGGCGCGCCGCGCTGCGCGCGCCTGAGCAAAGGCGTCGAACGGCCCTTGGTAAAAGGTCAGCTGCTTGTGATCGAGGTGCAAGATCGCCCCCACCGCTCGGTTCAGCAGATTGCGGTCGTGGGAGACGATGATGACCGTATGCGGATACGTCTTGAGGTAGCTTTCAAGCCAAAGCGCCCCTTCGAGGTCGAGATAGTTGGTCGGCTCGTCGAGGAGCAGAAGGTCAGGGGCGGAAAAAAGAACGGCGGCGAGGGCCACGCGCATCCGCCAACCGCCGGAGAAGTCCGCGCAGGGGCGGTGCTGGTCGGGTTCGTCAAAGCCGAGCCCTTTGAGGATGGTGGCGGCGCGGGCCTCCGCGCTCCAGGCGTCGATATCGGCGAGGCGGGTCTGGATGTCGGCGATGCGGGCGGGATCGTCGGTGTCCTCGGCCATCAGCGCGGCACGTTCAGTGTCGGCGGCCACGACCGTGTCGAGGAGGCTGGTTTGCGTCGCTGGTGCCTCCTGCGCGACGCCGCCGATGCGGGCGCCCTTGGGCAGGGAAATGTCACCGGATTCGAGCGCGAGCTCCCCCCGGATCAGGCGAAAGAGCGTGGTCTTGCCCACGCCGTTCGGGCCCACGAGACCAACCTTATGGCCGGCCGGGATCGTGGCGGAGGCGTCTTCGAAGAGGCGGCGCCCTTCGACGGCGTAGGTGATGGCATTGATGCGCAGCATAGGGCCGCTTTAGCCCGCGCCCCGCCGTTAGAAAAGGCCGGAGGGTGCACTGTTTCTGCGCCCGGCCCCTGCCGGGCTTGAAAGGCGCCCACCCACCGACCCGGGCAGTGGGCTATTTTGATCCGCTCTGTGGGGTCTGCGCACTTCCCATGGGCCCGGCCCCATGATACGGCGCCGCAAATTCTGACCCTATGGAGCATCTCATGGCCCTGGAACGCACGTTTTCCATCATCAAACCCGACGCAACCAAGCGGAACCTGACTGGCGCGATCAACGCCAAGTTCGAAGAGGCCGGTCTGCGGATCGTGGCGCAAAAGCGCATCCATCTGACCAAAGCGCAGGCGGGCGTGTTCTACGCGGTCCACGCTGAGCGTCCGTTCTATGACGAGCTGTGCGAATTCATGGCGTCGGCTCCGATCGTGGCGCAGGTGCTGGAAGGCGAGGGCGCGATTGCCAAGAACCGTGAAGTGATGGGTGCAACGAACCCGGCAGACGCGGCACCTGGCACGATCCGCGCTGAGTTTGCTGAGTCGGTCGGCGAAAACTCCGTCCACGGGTCGGACGCGCCGGAGACGGCGGCGGTGGAAATCGCTTACTTCTTCTCCGGGCTTGAGCTGGTCGGCTAAATCGCCTGAGCAGATTTTTGGGAAGGCCGTCCTGCGGGGCGGCCTTTTTTCATGCCCGGCGGGTGCCGGTGCCGATTTCGTTCAGGATCTTTTCAACTGCGCTGTCGTCGGTGGGTTTCACGAGCGCCTTCATGGCGTCGAACGCGGCGCGCAAGGCGTCCTTTTCCGGGCCTTTGCAGTCGTTCCACGGGCGGCCTTGGACGGCCATGTGGAGCACGTAATAGCTGATGAAATGCGGGCGGGTCCCAGCGCGCAGGAGCCGTTCATAGGCCGCGTCTGCGCCCATTTCGATGATTTCTTCTGCCGTCGTGATGCCAGCCTGCGCGAATTGTTCCACGCTGGCGGGTCCCAAGTTGCGCAATGAGTCGATGGACGCCATGCGCGGAGTTTACCGTGCCTTAGAGCGCGGCCCAATCGCGGAATTGGAACACCGGGGTTTCATCTTTCTTTGGCTCTCGCGGAGCCTCTTTGGTCGGTTGCATAGCCTTGCCTCTTTCTCTGGGCTCCCTGCCGACGACGCCTCTTTTGTCGGGCGCGTTGGGTGATGGTGCTTGTGAAATAAGGCGGGAATTGGGCGGGGCTTAGGGGAAGTTTTTCAATTGTTGTTCAAATGCATGGGAGGGGGCGCCCCAGCGCGGAATCAAGGGCGAAGCCCGCCGCGCCATCACCGGGTCGTCCCGCGGCCCGGTGATGTGGTTGGTGTTCGTCTGCCGCATGAGCGGCGCAATAACCTATGACCATAAAGCGCGCAGCATCGCCTGCCGATCACCGGACCCCGACCCGGTGATGGCGCGGCCTACTGTAAAAGCGGCTTAGCCCGCGATCTGCTTGGCCTTGTCCACCAGCACTTCTGCCTGGCGGATGGAGGCGTAGTCGATCAGGCGCCCGTCGAGGCTGACGGCGCCTTTGCCTGCGGCCTCAGCTTCGGCCATGGCCGCGAGGATGCGTTTGGCCTTTTCGATTTCGGCGTCAGAGGGGCTCATCACCTCGTTGGCGAGCGCGATCTGGCTGGGGTGGATGGCCCATTTGCCCTCGCAACCCAGCACGGCGGCGCGTTTGGCGGCGGCGCGGTAGCCGTCTGCGTCCTGGAAATCACCGAAGGGGCCGTCGATCGGGCGCAGCCCGTTGGCGCGCGCGGCGACGACCATGCGTGCGAGCGCGTAGTGCCACATGTCGCCCCAATGCGTCTCCCGGCTGCCATCAGCAGCGGGGTCGGTGAGGACGGAATAGTCCGGGTTCACGCCACCGATGATCGTGGTGCGCGCGCGGGTGGAGGCGGCGTAGTCGGCCACGCCGAAATGGAGGCTTTCGTTGCGCTTGGACGCGGCCGCGATCTCCCCCACATTCTGCATGCCGAGGGCGGTTTCGATGATGTGTTCGAACCCGATGCGCTTGGAATAGCCTTTTGCATCCTCGATCTGAGTGACCATCATATCGACGGCGTAGACGTCGGCGGCGGTGCCCACTTTGGGGATCATGATGAGGTCGAGCCGCTCACCGGCCTGTTCCACCACGTCGACCACGTCGCGATACATGTAGTGGGTGTCGAGCCCGTTGATTCGCACCGACATGGTTTTCTTGCCCCAGTCGATGTCGTTGAGGGCGGCGATGATGTTCTTGCGCGCCTGCTCTTTTTCATCCGGCGCAACGGCGTCTTCGAGGTCGAGAAAGATGACATCCACGTCGGATGCGGCAGCTTTTTCAAACATTTGCGGCTGGGAGCCGGGCACGGCGAGCTCGGAGCGGTTCAGCCGGGCCGGGGCCTGTTCGATGGCATAAAACGACATGGTGTGCCTTCCTTCTTGGGCAAGATTGTTGCGCGGTAAGGAAGGCTCGCGACCGATTATGTCAAGGATTGGTTCGGTCTATTTGGGTATACCGTCAGTCGTCCCGCCCAGCCCGCGACGAGTAGTAGAAGGCGATGGCCTGGGCGCGGTTCTTCACCGACAGTTTGTCGTAGAGGTTCGACATGTGGAACTTGACGGTGTTGGTGGAGATGCCGAGCTCCTTTGCGAGTTCGCGGTTGGTGAGGCCTTTTGACAGTGCCTCGAGCGCGGCGCGTTCCTTGCGGCTGAGCTGCTGGATCGGGTCGGCCTGAAGCGCGCGTATGTCGAGATAGGGAAAGACCATCTTGCCCGCTGCAACCTCGCTGCAGACATCCATGAGCGCCTCGGGCGAGGAGGAGCGGGGGGCGTAGGCGGCGGCTCCTGCGGCCATGGCGGTACGCGGGAGCGCCTCGCCCCCTTCTGCATAGATGACGACGCGGGTCCCGGGGCTTTGATCGCGGAGCACTTCGATCAGTTTCGCGCCGCCGAGCGCAGGCAGGTTCCAGTCGATGACAGCGATTGCGACGGGAATGCGTACGATTACGCCAAGCAGCCCCTCCGCCGTGGCGGATGTGGCCACGAGGGAGAAGCGCGGATCGCGGTCCACGATCTCGGACAGGGCGGATAGCACCAGAGGGTTCGCGTCAGCGAGGGCGATCTGAATTGGGCCAGTTTGGTTAACCATATGAATTTGCGTCCGTATTCGGAATTTACCACCCTTTTAGGTGGGTTTCGGGACGGTATACCGTCGTATTTCCACCAGTTTGGGTAGGTAGTTACCCACCAATATAGATACCCAAAAGCAGGAGCAAGGGGCGTTGTCGGATGGCCGCGCCAGCTTAGTTTGCCGGATTAGCACGGAAAGCAGGCGAATTATGCAAACGCTGGGAGATCAAAGAATGAGCGACGTTGTGCAGTTTCCACAGTTGGAGATCCCTGAAACCATCGCGGCGGGGCCGGGGCCTGGCAACACGGATGCGCGCGTGCTGGCGCGGTTTGCGGGGGCGGGGATGGCCGACCACATGCATGGCGACGTTCTGCGCGGCATGGTCGAGTGCAAACACATGCTGCGCGCCGTGATGGGCACGACGAATACGCACACCTTTGGCGTGGCGGGCACAGGGTGGAGCGGGCTCGACATGATGTTTTCGGGCGTGATGCCGGGCGACAAGGTGGTGATGTTTGTGAACGGGACCTTTTCCGGCATTGACGGGCTGACGGTGCGGATGCGCGCGGCGACGGCAGAGGAGTTGGCGGAAAGCTCCCTCGACCCGCAGGCGGCGAGTGTCACCATCATCGACGTGCCCCATGGGGCATCCGTGACGGGCGAAATCGTGGAGGCGGCGTTGGCCGAACACAAACCCAAATGGGCCGCCATGGCGCATTGGGAGACGGGTTCGGGCCGGATCAATGACCTGCGCGGTTTTTCGGATGCGTGTGAGCGGCACGGGGTCATAGGGCTGGTGGATGCGGTGTCGTCGCTGGGCGTCGAAGATTTCCGCATTGACGATTTCCCCGGTGTCCACGGCTGGGCGTCCTGCCCGCAAAAGGGCATCTGCTGCCTGCCGCTGACTTACGCGCCGGTGTCTTTCACTGATCACTACATTGAGAACCTGCGCGCCACGGGCACGCGGACCTTCTGCCACCACCCGATCCTTGAGGCGCGCCATTGGGGCATCATCGACGGTCAGGATGTGGAGAAGGGCACGTATCACCGGACGCATTCGGCCTATGCCGTTTCCGCCTTTCACGAGGCGCTGCGGATCACGTTAGAGCAGGGTCTGCCTGCGCGCGCTGCCGAATATGCGCGCCACGAGGCGGCGCTGCGGGCGGCGGTCACGGCTATGGGCTGTGATGTGACGTCAAACATGACCTCGCTCATCGTTCTGAACCTGCCCGAGAACATGGCGGGGCGGGAGATGGAGCTGGTGCAGCACTGCCGCGCGCAGAATTTCGGTATCTGGCCTACGCTCAGCGCGCCGGTTCAGGTGCGGATCGGGATCCTCAATCTGCTCAACGAAGCCACCATCCGGGACATTGTTTCCCGCTTTGGTCAGGCGATCCGCGATCTGGGTGGGGAATTTGATCAGATGGCCGTCGATGCAGCGCTGAACGGCGCCTACGATCACGCCATCGCCGCCGAATAAACAAAGGGTCCGCAGACCTATAACGGGAGGATCGTCATGGATATCCACGAATATCAGGCGAAAGAGATCTTATCAGGCTTTGGTGTTGCCGTCCCCGACGGCGCACTGGCCTACAGCCCGGAGCAAGCCAGCTACCGCGCGCGCGAACTGGGCGGGGACCGATGGGTCGTCAAAGCCCAGGTTCACGCCGGGGGACGCGGCAAGGCGGGCGGCGTGAAGGTCTGCGAGACAGAGCACGAGATTGAAGAGGCCGCAGAGGGCATGTTCGGGCGCAAGCTCGTCACGCACCAGACGGGGCCAGAGGGCAAGGGCATCTACCGCGTCTACGTGGAAGCGGGGGTGAGCATCGACCGGGAAATCTACCTTGGTTTCGTGCTCGACCGCTCGACGCAGCGGGTGATGATTGTGGCCTCGGCAGAGGGCGGGATGGAGATCGAGGATATCTCGGCCGAAAAACCCGACTCGATCGTGCGCGCCATCGTGGAACCCGCGGTTGGGTTGCAGGAATTCCAGTGCCGCCAGATCGCATTCAAGCTGGGGATCGACGTGGGGCTGACGCAACAGCTCGTCCGGACCCTGCAGGGCTGCTACCGCGCCTTTACAGAGCTTGATGCCACGATGGTGGAGATCAATCCGCTGGTGATCACGGGTGACAGCCGGGTCGTGGCGCTTGATGCCAAGATGACGTTTGATGCCAATGCTCTGTTCCGCCATCCGCAGGTGGCGGAGCTGCGGGACAAGTCGCAGGAGGACGCGCGGGAGGCGCGCGCTGCGGACCGGGGCCTGAGCTATGTGGGCCTCGACGGGAACATCGGTTGCGTCGTGAACGGTGCGGGTCTGGCCATGGCCACGATGGACACCATCAAGATGGCGGGCGGCGAGCCTGCGAACTTCCTCGATATCGGGGGTGGGGCCACGCCGGAGCGGGTGGCAAAGGCGTTTCGCCTCGTGCTGTCGGACCAGAGTGTGAAGGCGATCCTCGTCAACATATTCGCGGGGATCAACCGCTGCGACTGGGTGGCCGAGGGCGTCGTGCAGGCGATGAAAGAGGTGGGCGTCGAGGTCCCCGTGATCGTGCGCCTGGCCGGAACGAACGTGGAAGAGGGGCAAAAGATCCTGGCCAAATCCGGCCTGCCCATCATCCGCGCTGCAACCTTGAGCGAAGCCGCCGAACGGGCCGTGGGCGCGCTGAATTCTGACATCTCAAACGGTCTACGCATGAGGGCCGTGTCATGAGCATCCTTCTCGACCGCAACACCCCCGTCATCGTCCAGGGCATCACGGGCAAAATGGCCCGGTTCCACACGGCCGATATGATCAAGTATGGCACCAATGTCGTGGGCGGCGTCGTCCCCGGCAAAGGTGGGACAGAGGTCGAGGGCGTGCCGGTTTTCGACACGGTTGAGGATGCCGTGGCGGCCACGGGGGCCGAAGCCTCCCTCGTCTTCGTGCCGCCGCCTTTTGCGGCTGACAGCATCATGGAGGCCGCGGATGCGGGCATTCGCTATTGCGTGTGCATCACCGACGGCATTCCCGCGCAGGATATGATCCGCGTAAAGCGTTACATGTACCGCTACCCCAAGGAGCGGCGCATGGTGCTGACGGGGCCGAACTGCGCGGGCACGATCAGCCCGGGTAAGGCGCTGCTCGGGATCATGCCGGGCCACATCTACCTGCCCGGCCACGTTGGCATCGTGGGGCGCTCCGGCACGTTGGGCTATGAGGCCGCGAGCCAGCTCAAGGAGCTGGGGATCGGCGTGTCCACTTCCGTGGGCATCGGCGGTGATCCCATAAACGGGAGCTCTTTCAAAGACATACTGGAGCGTTTTGAAGCTGACCCAGACACCCACGTGGTCTGCATGATCGGCGAGATCGGTGGCCCGCAGGAGGCGGAGGCCGCCGAGTACATCCAGAACCACATGAGCAAGCCCGTGGTGGCTTACGTCGCAGGCCTCACCGCGCCTAAGGGTCGGACCATGGGGCATGCAGGCGCTATCATCTCCGCGTTCGGAGAAAGCGCGTCGGAAAAGGTCGAAATCCTGTCCGCCGCAGGGGTGACCGTGGCCGACAGCCCCTCCCGGATTGGCGCCACCATCGCCGCACTCATGGAAAAGGAGGCTGCGTGATGGCTGCCAAACCCTCCGTCCTTGTGACGCGCAAATGGCCCGCAGCCGTGGAAGCGGCGTTGATCGAAAGCTATGACGTCACTTTAAATCGGTCTGATAAGCCGCTGACACCGCTTGAGTTTCGGGAGGCAATCACCCGCTTTGATGCGGTATTGCCCACGGTCACAGACGCGCTCAGCGCGGAAGCGCTCGCCGCGCCGCGCGTGCAGACCAAAATCCTTGCGAATTACGGTGTGGGCTACAGCCACATCGACGTGTCCAAGGCGTCCGCGCATGGGATGACGATCACCAACACGCCCGATGTGCTTAGCGAATGCACTGCAGATTTGGCCATGACCCTCATGCTCATGGTCGCGCGTCGCGCGGGCGAAGGCGAGCGTGAGGTGCGCGAGGGCCGCTGGACCGGCTGGCGCCCCACCCATCTCGTTGGATCAAAAGTGTCCGGTAAGACACTGGGGCTGATCGGTTTTGGCCGCATCGGGCAGGAGATGGCCCGCCGCGCGCATTTTGGCTTCGGGATGAAAATCGTCGTGCAAAACCGCAGTGCAGTGAAACCGGAAATCCTGGCCCAATACAACGCAACCCAGGTCGACAGCGTGGAGGCGCTGCTGCCGCAATGCGACTTCGTCTCGCTCCACTGCCCAGGCGGCGACGCAAACCGGCACCTGATCAACGCCCGTCGGCTCGACCTGATGCGCCCTGACGCCTACCTCATCAACACCGCCCGCGGCGAGGTCATTGATGAAGCCGCGCTCACTCAGGCGCTCATGTTCGACACCATCGGCGGCGCCGCGCTCGACGTCTTTGACGGCGAACCCCGCATCAACCCGACACTGGCGCAATGCGACAACCTCGTCATGCTGCCCCATCTCGGCAGTGCAACCCGCGAAGCGCGGGAGGCGATGGGGTTTCGCGTGCTCGACAACCTCAGTGACTTTTTCAACGGAAATGAGCCGCGCGACCGCGTGGCCTAAAGGACATCCCGACATGAACGCACCCCAACGATTGGACGGGTTTTTCACCCAAGACATCGCGACCACGGACCCGGAGATTGCGGCGGCCATGGGTCTCGAACTCGGTCGCCAGCGCGACGAGATCGAGCTTATTGCCTCCGAAAACATCGTCTCTGCGGCTGTGATGGAGGCGCAGGGCTCCGTCCTGACCAACAAATACGCCGAAGGCTACCCAGGCCGCCGCTACTATGGCGGCTGCCAGCACGTAGATGTGGCAGAGGAGCTCGCGATCGAGCGGGCCAAACAGCTTTTCAACTGCACCTACGCCAATGTGCAGCCGAACTCCGGCTCCCAAGCGAACCAGGGCGTGTTCACCGCGCTGCTCCAACCCGGCGACACCATCCTAGGGATGAGCCTTGACGCGGGCGGGCACCTGACCCACGGGGCAAAGCCCAACCAGTCCGGCAAATGGTTCAACGCCATCCAGTACGGCGTGCGCCGCGACACGCTCGACATCGACTACGACCAGATGGAGGCGTTGGCGAAGGAGCATCAGCCAAAGCTTATCATCGCGGGCGGATCGGCGATCCCGCGCCAGATCGATTTTGCCCGCATCCGCGAGATCGCCGACAAGGTCGGGGCCTATGTGCTCGCCGATGTCGCGCATTTCGCGGGGTTGATTGCAGCGGGCGTCTATCCTAGCCCATTCCCGCACTGCCACGTTGCAACGACCACGACTCACAAGACGCTGCGCGGCCCCCGTGGCGGCATGATCTTGTCCAATGACGCGGACTTAGGGAAAAAGTTCAACTCCGCCATCTTTCCTGGCATCCAGGGCGGCCCGCTTATGCATGTCATCGCAGCCAAGGCCGTGGCGTTCGGCGAGGCGCTGCAACCGGGTTTTCGCGCCTACCAAGAGCAGGTGATCAAAAACGCCCAAGCGCTCGCTGATGAGCTTCACCAAGGTGGGCTCGAAACAGTGACGCACGGCACGGACACGCACCTGCTCCTCGTCGATCTGCGCCCCAAAGGTGTAAAGGGGAACGCGACTGAAAAGGCGCTAGGGCGTGCGCACATTACGTGCAACAAAAACGGCGTCCCCTTCGATGACGAAAAACCCATGATCACGAGCGGCATTCGCCTGGGCACTCCCGCAGGCACCACCCGCGGATTTATGGAGCCTGAGTTCCGCCAGGTGGGCCGCTGGATCATCGAGGTGGTCGATGGCCTCGCCGCTCAGGGGGAGGACGGCAACAGCGACGTCGAAACCCGCGTGCGTGCAGAGGTGTCCGAGCTCTGCGGGCGTTTCCCGATCTATCCCGGCCTCTGATCGGCACGACGCTTAGCAAAAGCCCGCGTACATGCGCGGGCTTTTGCACGCCAACCGCGGCACCTATGCCGCATAAGCCGTTGTTTCTGCGATCACGGCTATGATTCCTCTGCAGGCATGGCTAACCTGCCGCGAGCGCAGGCAGATAAGCGCGAAATGAGGGATGGAAATGCACAAATCTTTGCAAGCACTGTGTGTGGGTGTGGCGGTCGCGTGTTCGACCGGATCGGTTTCGGCCCAGGACGCGGCGCCGTCGCTGTCGCTTGAGCTTAACGCGACCCAAACATTGGACAGCGGGTGCCGCCTGACCTTTGTGATCGAAAACAACATGGCCGCCGATCTCGATACGGCTGTGTTCGAAACGGTGCTCTTTACGACAGACGGGCTCGTCGACCGTTTGACGCTTTTCGACATGCAAACGCTGCCCGTCGACCGGCCACGCGTGCGCCAGTTCGACGTCAGCAACCTGGCCTGCGAAACGCTGGGCCGGGTGCTTGTGAACGGGGTGCAAGCCTGTTCCGGCGCGGGCATCGACGCTGCCGCCTGCCAGGGCGCGCTGACCCCGTCGAGCCGCGTCGACGGGATCGAGATGCTCGGGTAACCCCTAATGGTGTTTGAGTACGCGTTGGAGGTCTTGCGCGACCTCGTGTCTTTGGGCGGCCCTGTGGTCGCCCTGCTTATTGCGATGTCTGTGTTGTCGTTCACGGTGGTGTTTTGGAAATTCGCCGTCTTCGCGGTGCTGGGGCTCGGGCGTCACCGGACGCTCACCTTGGCCATCGACGCTCACGACCGGGGGGAGGTCGAGTTCGCCCTCGAACTCGCCGCTGGATCTCGTTCCCACCTTAAGGCCGTTTTTCAAAAGACTCTGGAACGGTCCGCCGTGGAGCGGAGCGAGACGTTTCGCACCCGCGTGATCGCCGAAACCGCGACACGGCTCGACACCGCGGCCCGTGGCCTTAGGGTGCTCGACAGTATCTCGCAGGTGGCGCCGCTGCTCGGGCTCTTTGGCACGGTGCTCGGCATGATCAACGCTTTCCAAGGGCTCCAAGGGGCGGGGTCGAATGTTGACCCCTCGGTGCTGGCCGGGGGCATTTGGGTGGCGCTTTTGACGACGGCCATGGGGCTCGGTGTCGCGATGCCGACCTCGTTGCTCTTAACTTGGCTGGAAACACGCATCGAAAATGAACGCGCCTTTGCCGACCAGATGATTGCGCGGCTCTTTAGCCCTTACCGCAAGCGCAATGTCGAGACCTTCAAGCGTAGCATCACCATGCGATCCCATGTCCCTGCGCAATAAGCAAATTTTGCGTAGGCGGCGGCTGTCGCTGACCTCGCTCATCGACATCATCTTTCTGCTTTTGATGTTCTTTATGCTGTCGTCGACCTTCACAAAATATGTGGAGGTGCCGCTGCTCGCCTCGCAAGCATCCGCCGCCCCGGCACCGCAGCCGCCGCAGACGGCTGGTGCGCAGATCTTCCTGCGCTTGGCGCCGGAGGCGATGACGCTGAACGGCATCCCCGTGGTGCTCGACGCGCTTGTTGCTGATATCGCGGCTTTCGCCACGGGCGCGACATTGTTGATCAGCGTCGCCTCGGACGTAACAACGCAACGCCTGACGCAGGTCCTGACGCAGGTGCAACAAGTGCCCGGCCTCAGCGTCCAGGTGCTGGAGTAAGCCAGGTGAGTTTGCGCCAACCCCAAGCGCCTAGGCGCGAACGTGAACCCGTCATCGGGCTCATAAACGTCGTCTTTTTGATGCTAATCTTTTTCCTGATCGCGGGCACCATCGCGCCCACCAATGACGGTGATCTATCCCTCGTTGAGGATCTGGAGGCCGCGCAAGCCGCCTATCCCGACGCGACCTTGGTGATGCCGGACGGGCGCATGGTGTGGCGGGGCGCTGAGACCAATATCGCCGATGTCCTGGCTCAAGGGGCGGAGGTTCGCCTGATCCCTGACCGCGAGCTCCCCGCGCAGCGCCTCGTGGCTTTGGCGCGCAGCTTTCAGGAGGCTGGCGCCGCGGAGGTCTGGATCGTCGCGGAGCGGGGCGCACCATGAGGGCGATGCCGCTTTACGCCTCGCTCGGTGTGATGGCTGCGGCGCTTCTGGCGTCGGCGGGGCTGCATATTGCAGTGCTCACCGTGTTCAACATCTCTGCACCCGCGCCGCCGGAGCCGTCACCTGCCGCGCTCAGCCTGCCCTTGGCCGAAACCCGGCTGGAGGACGCGTTCGAGATGGCCGTGCTGGCCGCCCCGGCTGAGCCCGCACCAACGGATGTTGCCCAGGCGGAACTTGAGGCGTCTATGCCTGCCGCCCCAGAGGACCTCACCCCCTTAAGCGCGACGGACGCCGTCGAAACCGCCGCCGCGGAGGCAGAGCCGGTTCAACCGGTGTCTGCGTTGGCCGAAGTGGCAGACGCCCCCAACGCCGAACCTGCAACGCCGGTTGACGCGCTTGTACAGGCGGACGCCGTAACGAGCACCGAAGCCGACGAAACGGCGATCACCGAAACCGCCGCGGCAGAGACCGCAACGCCCGAAGCGCTCGCGGCGCTAGACGATACGCCCGCAACACCGGTGCCCACGGTCTTAGCGACGGCAGACACCGCCACGGAGCCGGAGACCGCGCCGATCCCGACCGCCGATGCCGCCGCGCCCGATCTTCGAGACAACCTTCCCGACGCCCCCGTGGAGCTCGCCCAATCGGTGGATTTGGAACGTGCCGCCGCGGCGGCTGCTCCGGCGCAGGCACTCTCACCGGGGCCCCAGCCGCCCGCGGCAGTATCCGTATTGCCAGCTGCCCCCACCGTCGCACCGGCTCCTGTCGCGATAGCCGTGGCGGTGACGCCGCCCGCACGGCAGGCTTCAAGCGCCGTCACCATCGCGCCCGCGCCCCCGGTGGTCTCCAGCGACAGCGCCGCGCCGCCCGAGACAAATTCTGTTTCGATCCAGGTCAGCCAGGCCATTGCGGCGCCCTCTGCCGCGCCGACAGCCGTCGAAGAAGCCGCGCCGCAAGACGCCACGGTCGAGCAGTCGGCGCCCGCCACCCTGGCACTCGTCGCACCGCGCGTCTCTGAGACGCTCATTTGGGTGCCGGGCAGCCCGGGCCAAGCATTCAACCAAACCATCATGGAAATCATCGACACCTCGACCCCGGCCAAAGCCTACCCGGGGGAGCTGTTGTCCGCGATCGACACCCTGGTGGTCCGCAATCTTGAGGATGATGTGCCGCGGACGGCGACGATTACCTTTTCCGTCGCACCCGACGGGGCCCTGCGGTCGGCCATCGTCAGCGGCTCTTCGGGCAACAAGCTCATGGACATCCTTGCGCTACGCGCGCTCCAAGGCGCCTCGCCATTTCCGCCGCCACCGCCCGGCGCGCTGACGTCGTTTTCCATGCAGATCAAAAGCAACTAGGCCGCGCGCGTCGCGGGGCAGGGGCCGGGTCACGCACTGAGCCTGCCCGCTACATTCCGTCCCCTTCACAGGGCTGCAAAATCTGACTATATTTGTCGGGCTAGAGTGTGCCGCGCCGATCCAAGGCCCCGCCGCCTAGCATGTACGACAAAGGCAGCGCATCAATGACGGCCCACATGCTCCCACTCCCGGCCCAAACCCAGGCGCCCGAGGCGCGCCCGCCCTGCACCTCCCTCACACCGCTCCTGCCCGTGCTGAACCGGCTCCGCTTTCTGGCGCAAACCTGCCGCGCCACGGCGCGCCTTGACCTGCAGGAGGCCTGCGCGCTCATCCATGCCGACCGGTGCCGGGAACGCGACGCGCTCGCAGCGGCACTGATCCGCGTGCTGTCGCAGGTGATGGACCGTCGCGTCGTTTTCCTCAGCCCCGGCGCGCCTGAGATGACCTTTGACGAGCAGTGGCTGCTGCGCGTCCTTGCCTGCGCGGCCAACAGGGACACGCCGAGCGTGGAATTTTTGCTGCGCAGCCGCGTGGCCCCACGCCACCACCACGCGTTTCGATCCATTGTGCGCGCCGTCGGGGCGCTCTTGCGAAGCTAGGCGCAGATTTCGCCATATTCGCCCTTGCAGAGTTTTAGAATCATTCTAACTTAGCAGGAGCCAGCCACCGCCAGCGATCCGTTAAACTCAGAGGTGCATACTATGTTGCAGACAGCCGAAACACTTTCCTCCGACGTCAAAGCCGACCTGGTCGATGGGCTCAACCAGGTGGTCGCAGAGGTCGTCGTGACGACCATGCTCGCCCAGAATTTCCATTGGAATGTCAAAGGTATGGCCTTTGGTCCGCTCCACGCTTTGTTCCAGGAAATCTACGAGGATCACTTCACGGCCCAGGACGAGGTCGCCGAGCGGCTTAAGGCCGTGGGCGGCCACGCCGAAGGGCGCCTCGCGGAAATGGTCAGCCGGTCCAAGGTCGCCGAACATGACGGCCACACAGACGCCGAAACCATGGTGCGCCTGCTGGCTGACGCGCAACGCGTCGTGGCCAGCACCATGGCGGGCGTGGCCACGATTGCCGATGCCAATGGCGACCAAGCCACCCATGACCTGCTGGTGGGTCGTCAGATCACCCACGAAAAGTTCGCGTGGATCCTTGAGGCGCATCTGGACTAACGCGGCCCTGCGGCGCGGCGCCCCCCCCCCCCCCGATCGGCCGGGGCACCGCGACGTTTCTAAGCGGCGCGGTTCGCGCGGACCTTGCGGCGAGCGCGCAATCCCGCTAGACCAGCCAACCCACCGACCATCAACGCGACTGCCGGGGGCAGGGGGATGGGCGCTGGGGTCGTCGACGATAGCGCCACGTCAAAGGCGTAAGTCTCCGTCGCGAGCGTGTTTGTGGATGCCGGGGTGTCCTCCGCGCTCAGGGTGACCGATGTGACCCCGGTGGGCAGCCGAACGCTCCACCGCGCGTTGGAGTTCTCGACGTAGAGATTGTAATCGATCACCGTCCCGCTCGAAATCGGGCCCACAGTGTTGAGCTGGTTTGCCGAATCAAACACCGTGGCGAGCCCGCCCCCCGCCCAAGACAGCGTGAACCGCGCGAGCGCCGTCCCGTCACTGCGCCCGTTGCCATTGCTCCCGCCAAGGGCCGCCTGGCGCACCGTAAGGAAATCGACCGCCGAGCCGCTTGCTGGGGTGACGCTGAAAAAGATGTCCAACAGTTGCGGTGACGTGGACCGGTTGCGCACGCGCGCTTGGATCCCACCGGCGCTCGACCGTTCGACACCGCGGTTGTCCCAGTTCGTAGACGCAATGTTGGTCGTCAGCGCGAACGTGCCGCTGGCTGCGTTCTGGGCGACCGTACCCGATGCCAAAGCGTTGTCCGTGGGGGTCGTGAAAGACGAGGTGACCGTAAATGTGGCCGCGCTTGCCACCTGTGCCACCGTTCCCGCGCACAGCGCGACGGCAAGCAAAACGCCAAAAGACCGACTCATAATATGCTGGCTCCTAACCTAGCCTTTCGTATAGCGCGCAAATATGTCGGCGGAATAGGTCTACAAGACTGACGTGAAAATGCCGCAGCGTCACACTCGGGCGCCCCGCTAAGCCGCCTTGGCGCGCGTCGCGGTCTTCTTCCCCAGCTTTTTGGCGTAAAGCTGCGGCCAGGCGTCATAGCGGCCCAGTTGCGCCTGCTGATGCTTGAGCATCTCGACGAAACCGGCTTGCTGCTCCGGCTTTTTGAGACGCTTAAAGATCTTCTTTTGGGGCTTGGTCATGGAACAGGCGATGCAATGCCCGGCGCGCTTATACTTGCACACATCCACACAGGGGGACGGGATTTTGACAGGTTTGGCGCGCTTTCCCATGGCAGTTTCCCTTTCCTCTGCCCCCTAGATAGGGTGCCCCTGGCGGACCCTGGGATGCGGCGCAGACGCGCAGGTCATTTGGTCAAAATCAACTTGCCGGACCGTGTGATCCGCAGCGTGTAGGTCTGCGAGCCCAGCACGATCCGCGCCAGACCGTCGGTCCCGGTCAGAGCCTCGGCATCGTAGGTCGGCGTGTCATCGCGGACCGAGACGGCGCGCTGGGTGGGCGCGTCTACCACCACCAAAGGCCCCCAAATGTCTCGCTGTCTAGCCATGCGTCGAACGCGTTCCAGTTCCTTGCGAATAGACCAAAGGGCCAAACCTCTGCCCAAAGCCAGCGCCACCCTAAGCTCGCTGCGTCCGCGCGTCCCGGTCCTGCGACGTGGTGGTTGAGATGGGGCATAGTCAAAGCAGTCTACGAGTTCGTTGCGGGCACCCCTCAAAGCTTACTGAAACACTAAGACATGTCAATCTGAGTTTTTTACTCAGCTTTACCCCACCGCCGCAAACGGGTCGCGCCGATGGGCCGACCGGTAGCGCCGCGGGGTGTCGCCGTAGACCCGCGCAAAGAGACGGTAGAAATAGCTGGTGGTCTCAAATCCACACAGGCTCGCAATGGCTTCGATCGATGTGTCCTCGGTGCGCAGCAGCCGCGCAGCGTGGTCGATCCGGATGCGGTTGATGTAGTCCGTGGGCGTCACGCCCAGCACCTCTCGGCAGGTGCGGCAGACATGCTCGTGACTGCGCCCGGCGGCGGCGATGAACCCGGGCGCGCCTTGGCGGAACACCTCCACGTTCTGGGCCGCAGAACAGGCCGCCGAAAACCACGCCGGGCCGCTGGTCACAACATGCGGGGCAGGGACCGCGACCCGATTGACGAAGGCCAGCAAAAACTCCTCGATCCGGGCGAGGCTCCGATCCGCGGTCTGCAGCTGAGCGGCCATGGTCAGCGCACGTTCGAACTGACGTGGACCCAGGGTGTGCAGCTCTGGCAAAGCGCCCGGTGCTGCGAAAAAGCGCCCCGCGATGGTGTCGGCGTAGCGCGACAATAGGTGTTCGGCGGTGCCGATCTCGAACATGACATTGATGATCGTGCAGCCGTCCTTGCGGTCAGCGCGAAAGGCATGGGCGTCGCTGGGGCGCACAAACATCAGCTGACCGGGCTCCAACGCTTGCGTCACGCCGTTGATCCAATGCTGCGTGCGGCCCTGCGCGATCAAAAAGAGCTCGTAGAAATCGTGGTCATGGGCGCGGTCTGGGAACCGCGTCGCCAGCGATTTTCGCGCGTAGTGGAACCGTTCCCCGGGATCAAGGTAAGAACTTAGGCGATATGTTTGCGTCAACATGGGGCAAGATTAGCGCAGAATTGCCGCTGTGCAGCGGAAAAATATCAATCTAGGGCAATTTTACGTCAAGCCCCGCCGCTGCAAAGCTCAAAAATCGGGCAGTATGTTAACCTCAAATAATGAGACGACACATGGCTGCCCCCACAACACTCGACCCCGATCTCAGCTTTGCGCCGGTGGTGACGCCTGCGCCGCTGCGCCTTACGGCAAGTGACATCGCGCGCTACAATGCGGACGGGTTCGCGCAGCCCTTTGACGTCTTTTCAGACACAGAAATCGCCGAGATTCGTGCCTATATCGACAGTCTCATGGCTCACGCGGGGGAGGCTGGCGCCTACGGCATCAACTGCTACCAGGCACGGCTGTCAGGGCTCTGGGACATTGCCACGGATGCGCGGATCCTTGATCATGTCCAAGACATCATAGGCCCCGATATCCTGTGCTGGGCCTCGGCCATTTTGTCAAAACGCCCCCATGATCCAAAGGCCGTGCCCTGGCACCAAGACGCGCGTTTTTGGAAACTGAGCCCCGCGCGCACCGTCACCGTTTGGCTTGCTATCGATGACGCGGACGCCGCGAACTCTGCCATGCGGTTTATCCCCGGGACGCATAACCGCGGTGCGTTCCGTGTGCGGTCTACCGATGGGGCAAAGGCGGTCTTTCACCAGGAGACGGCGGGGGCAGACGCGCTCGGCGCGCCGTTTACGAACGCGCTTAAGGCCGGTCAGATATCGCTCCACGCCGATATGCTGGTGCACGGGTCCATGGCCAATGACAGCGACCGCCGCCGCTGTGGGCTTACGCTGCGCTACTGCCCGCCTAGCGTGGCCATTACGGACGACAGCTGGGCCAAAGGGGTGGAGGCCATCGCCTGCCGCGGCAATCCGGGCCCCTGGCGCACATATCCCAGACCCGACAACAACGACATCACACAGACCACATCGCCCCATGTGGTGGGAAACAACTGAATGCAGATCACCTGGTACGGACACGCGGCCTTTGGTCTGACACCCCAGTCAGGCCCGCGGGTCATCACCGACCCCTACACGCCCGAGGGCGTGGGATACCCGCCCATCACGGAGCCCGCCGACCTGGTCATCATCTCCTCCGACGATGACAGCGCCCACTGCCGCGGCGACTTAATCGCGGGCGAGCCTCAGATCGTGAACGCCCTTGCCGTGGCCCAAAACAGCGGCGCCACAACAGCCGAGGGCGTCGGCATCACCGCCATCGAAGCCGCGGAATGGGACCACCACCCAGAACACGACGTGCCCGGCCAAAACGGGATGTACCGCTTCGAACTCGACGGGCTCAAATGCGCGCATATGGGCGATGTCGGAAACCCGCTGACGCCCGCGCAGCAGGACTTTTTCCAGGACGCCGACATCCTTTTTGCGCTAGCGGGCGGCTATCTGACGATCCTCTTGCCCGACTTGATGGAGATGATCCACCACACCCGCCCGCGGCTCGTCATCCCCATGCATTTCCGGACGCTCACCTACAAACCACGCAACACCCTGTGGATTGAGAGCTTTCTCAACCATTTCAACGACGAAGACGTGGATTTTGCCTGCTCACCACGGGTCGATCTGACCCGGTCTGACCTGCCTGATCGCACCAGGGTCCTGGTGATGGACTACCTGCGCTAAGGCGCTGAACTAACTATTGGGGCACCAATCAGCCCCGCCTTTTGGGAGGAAGTACATGAAAAAACTACTCGTCACGGCATCGGCCTTTGCCCTCGTGGGCAGCCTTGCCACCGCGCAAAGCGTGGCCCGCGAAAACACGGTCATCTTTGACCTCGACCGCACGATCCAGGACCCGTCGAACTTCAATTGGTTCACCCCGGGCACCAAGCGGATGCACGGCGCGCATCAGGCCATGTGGGAGCCGCTCTTTATCCTGAACTACGGCACAGGCGAACTTGACCCCTGGCTCGCCACCGGCGTCACATCGAACGCCGACAGCACCGAATTCACCATCTCGCTGCGCGACGGTGTGGAATGGTCCGATGGGGAAGCATTCAATGCCGACGACGTCATGTTCACCGTGAATATGGCCCTCACCAACGAAGAGATCTCCTCCCGCGAAGCCGCCACCATCCGTGCACAGGTCGCCAGCGTCGAAAAGATGGACGAGCTCACCGTTAAATTCACGCTCAACGCGGCCAACCCGCGCTTTGCGGTCGAAAACTTTGGCGTGCGTATCTTCGGCTCCTTCCTGATCATGCCGGAACACGTATGGGCGGGCGAAGATCCCGCGACCTTTGCGTTCAATCCGCCGATCGGCACCGGGCCCTACACCTTTACCTCCGCCGCATCGAACCGCGCAATCTGGGACCGCAACGATGACTGGTGGGGCGCAAAATCCGGCTTCATGGATTTGCCCGCGCCAGAGCGTGTGATTTTCCTTGAGAGTGGCGGCGAAGAAAGCCGCGCGCAGCTCATGCTGACCAACCAACTCGACGCTGCGCAGAACGTAACGATCGGCACCTTCGAGGCGATCCAGGCGCAAAACCCCAACGTGATCGCCTGGCATGACGGCTTCCCGTATTCTGCCGCGGACCCGTGCGCGCGCCAGATGGAAATCAACACCACGGTCGCGCCATGGGACAACGCCAATATGCGCAAGGCCGTGGCGACGATCATCGACCGATCCCAGATCGTAAACGTGGCCTATGAGGGCACGACAGAAGCGTCGCGCACGATGTTTGCGCAATATGGCTCCATGGCGTCCTTTATCGACGCGGTGGTCGATGCGGGCCACGGGCTTCCCGCCCGCGGCGATGCGGCGGCTGGTCAAGCGATGATCGAGGCCGAGGGCTGGACGCGCAACGGTGACTACTACGAAAAGGATGGCGAAACGCTCAGCGTCAACATCCACGTGAACTCGGCGTCGACCGAATACACGCGGACCATCGACGTGGTTGTCGAACAGCTCCAACGTGCGGGCATCGATGCGAAAGCCGTGCCGGTCGAAAACGGCGTGTTTTGGGGCGAAGTGCTGCCGTTCGGCGCCTTTGAGATGTCCTATTCCTGGCTCTCCTGCGGGTCGGTAAACGAGCCATGGGCGTCCATGGGCCGCTACACGACCAAAGACGTGGTGCCCGTGGGCGAACGCTCGCCCGGCTTCAACAACACCGCGCGTTGGGACGGCCCCGCGGCCGAAGCTTACTCGGCCATCGTGGACGATATGGCGACCATGGCGCTCGGCGATCCCGCGATCCCGGGCATGGTGGCAGAGGCTTACCAGCATCTGGACGCAGAAATGCCGTTCATCCCGCTGGTGCAGGCCGCCAAGCTCATCCCGTTCAACAACACCTACTGGACAGGCTGGCCCACGGCGGACAACTACTACAACCACCCGTTCTTCTGGTGGAACCACACACACCAGATCATCCACAATCTGGAACCTGCCAACTAGGAAAGGTGGGGTAAAACCCCACCCTACACCTTCGTCGCGGGCGGCAGCTTCGCCCGCGGCCACTGCAGAGGGAGGACACCCATGGGCCGTATCCCAAGGGACTACCTGATCAATCGGCTCACGACACTGGTGCTCACCATCTTGATTGCCGCAACGATCATCTGGATCATCCCGCGGCTGTCGCCCGTGGACCCGGCGGAGATTGCGCTAGGCCGCATGGCCGCAGGTGCGGGGTCCGTCGCAAATTCCGAGGAGATCCTGGCCCAGCTCCGCGCGCAGATGGGCATCGATCAGCCGCTCCTTCTGCAGTACTTCAAGTATCTCACCGGCGCGCTTGTCTTTGATTTTGGCCTCTCCACCGCGGCCTTCCCGACGCCTGTCAGTACGCTGATCTTAAATGCGCTGCCCTGGACGCTGGGTCTGATGATCCTGTCGCTCATCATTACGTTTTTCATCGGCAACCTGCTCGGCGCGCTGATGGTGTGGGAGAAATCGCCCAACCTCGTCAAAGTCGCGATCCCTGCAGCGATGGTCTTCACCTCCATCCCGCCGATCCTGTCGGGGCTCCTCCTCATGTGGGTCTTCAGCGCCCAGCTCCAGTGGTTTCCGCTCACCGGAGCCTATTCGATCTTTGTGGAGCCCGGCTGGACGTGGGAGTTCGTGCAGTCCGTCCTTTACCACGGGTTCCTGCCCGCGCTGTCCATCGTTGTCGTGACCTTTGGCTTCTGGGCGCTCGGGATGCGCGGCCTCATGATCACCGTCCAGGGGGAGGATTACGTGACGCTGGCCAAGGCCAAGGGCCTACGCGATCGTTACATCCTTTACCGTTATATGATCCGCAACGCGATCCTGCCGCAGATCACGGCCTTTGCTTTGAAGATCGGCTTGCTCATTGCGGGGCAGGTGCTGGTGGAACGCATCTTTGCCTATAACGGCATGGGCAAGCTGCTCTATGATGCGATCCTCAACCAGGACTTCCCGGTGATCCAAGGCGTCAGCTACGTGATCATCCTAATGACCGCGCTCAGCGTGTTCCTGGTGGACCTGATTTACCCCTTCATCGACCCACGCATTCGGCATGAGGCAAACTGATGGTAGCTTTGATCAAAGCACAGCCACGGCGGCACGCCGGGGCGCGCCCGACCCTCCCCCCGGGAGGGCGCATGGCACCGTCGCACACAGGTTCAAGCCATGTACAGGCGGATGCTTGCGCGCGCCAGTCAACACGCACAGGCGCCCACCCAGGCTCGGGCGCGCCCCGGCTCATCACGGAGCGGGGCAATGTCTGATCAATCCACCCCCATGACCCGCGCCGAACGCCGCCAAGCCAAACGGATGAAGCGGTTCGACAACCCCTGGATGAACCCAAAGCTACTCTGGGGCGCGGGGATCCTCATCGGGATCGTCGTCCTTGGCCTCTTGGGCCGCGTGCTCTGGGACCCTGAACTTGTGTTTGTCGGCTCCGGCATGCCGCGCCAGGCGCCGCTGGGGCTTGAGAATATGCGCGGGCAGGTGGGTTCGGCTGCCCATCCGCTGGGCACAGACGGGGGCGGGCGCGACCTGCTCGCGCTCTTGATAATTGGCGCGCCCAACACGCTCTTTGTGGGGCTCCTCGCGTCCCTCATCGGCATGTCCATGGGCATCTTCCTGGGCTTCTCGGCGGGCTTCATTGGCGGCCGCACCGACGACGTGATCCGAGTGGCCGCCGACGTCATGATCACGATCCCGCCGCTCCTGATCCTCGTCGTCTTCCAATCCTCCTTTGGCGATGTCACTCTCACGATGATGGCGCTCCTCATCGCGGGGTTCCTTTGGCAGTCGCCCACGCGCCTCATTCGCGCCCAGGTGCTGTCGATGAAGCGGTCAGGCTACGTGCAGATGGCGCAGCTCTCAGGCGCCTCAACCATGCACATCATGTTTCGGGAGATGCTCCCAAACCTCGTTCCCTACCTCTTTGGCTCCTTCATCGCGAATGTCACAACCGCCATCGTCACCGCCGTCGGGCTCGAAGTCCTCGGCCTTGGCCCCCAGCGCATCCCCACGCTCGGTCGCACGATCTACGAGGCGATCAACGCGGGCGCGCTGATCCAGAACCTGTGGTGGTGGTGGGGCCTGCCGACGCTGCTTCTGGCCACGATGTTCATCGGCCTCCTGCTCGTGAACCTGGGCCTCGACGAGGTATCCAACCCAAGACTGAGGAAACTGTCATGACCGACAAACCCGTCCTCACCCTCAAAGACCTCTCCATCGAGTTCCCGACACCCAAGGGCGTCGTGCAGGCCGTCAAAAGCTTAAACCTGACCATCGAAAAGGGCCGCCGCGTGGGGTTCATCGGCGAATCTGGCTCGGGCAAGACCACCACCGCGCTCGCCGTTATGCAGATGCTGGCTGAGCCGGGGCGCGTCGCTGGGGGCTCCATCGACCTCGCGGGCACCGATATGCTGGCCTTGAACGAAGAAGAGATGCGCCGCGCGCGGTTGTCCTCCGTGGCCTACATTCCGCAGGGCGCCATGAACTCGCTCAACCCGGTGATGCGGGTCGAGCCGCAGATGTGGGACGCGATCATCGCCCATGAGGGCAAGATGAACCGCGCGGAGCTTCAGCGCCGCTCCGACGATGCGCTCGTTTCCGTAGGCTTACCGAAACACGCGGGCCAGCTCTTCCCCCATGAGCTGTCTGGCGGAATGAAGCAGCGCGTGTGCATCGCCATGGGGCTGATCCTTAACCCCGACCTCATCATCGCCGATGAGCCGACAAGCGCGCTCGACGTCGTCACCCAACGCCAGGTGATGCAAACCCTCAAAGACATCCAGGCGGAGATCGGATCGGGCCTAATCCTCATCGGCCACGACATGGGGCTGATGGCGCAATCGGTGGATGAACTCGCTGTGCTGAAAGACGGCGTGCTCGTCGAACACGGCACGGTTCAGCAAATCATCGAGGACCCGCAGCACCCTTACACCCAGGACCTCATTTCCTCTGTCCCCCTCGTGGGCGGAGCAAGCTTCCTCAACCCGGACCGCAACGCGCCCGCGCCCAAGCGCGGCTCGGCGGAGCCGCTGCTCAGGTTCGAAAATGTGCGCAAGGATTACGGAACCGTCACCGCGCTCCACCCGATGTCGTTCACGCTGCAAGGCGACACGCCGCAGATCATTTCCATTGTGGGGCAATCGGGGTCGGGCAAATCCACCATGGGATCGATCATGCTGGGCTTTAACCCACCGTCCCAGGGCCGCGTCCTGTTCGAAGGCCAGGATATCCAGCGCATGTCCGCCGCCCAAAGCCTAGACTTCCGCAAGAACGTGCAGGCTGTGTTCCAAGACCCTTACGCCTGTTTCAATCCGTTCTACCGGGTCAACCACGCGCTCAAGTTCCCGTTCAAACAGTTCGGCCTCGCCAAATCCGAGGCCCACACCCAACACGCGATGGAAGACGCCTGCGCGGCTGTAGGCCTCGACCCTGACCTTGTGCTGACACGCTACCCCCACCAACTCTCCGGTGGGCAACGGCAGCGTCTGATCGTGGCGCGTGCGCTGATGCTCTCTCCCAAGCTGCTCATCGCTGACGAGCCTGTCTCGATGGTCGATGCCAGCCTGCGCGCCACGATCTTGTCGAATATCTACGACCTCAAAGACAAATACGGGATCTCGATCCTCTACATCACCCACGACCTGGCCACCGCCTACCACGTGTCAGACTACGTCATGGTGCTCTTTAAGGGTCACGTGGTGGAGGCGGGACCACCGAAGGAGGTCATCGGCGCCCCACAACATCCCTACACCCAGCTCTTGATCGATTCGATCCCCTGGCCTGATCTGCAAAGATCCTGGGGTAGCGAGGGCTGGGACCCCGACGAAAAGCGCGACGAGGCCGAAAAAGCCGCCGCCGTCATGCGTGGCACCATCCAGGGGTTCGATCTCGCGGCCCATGGATGACCTCCACGCTCCTGACCTAGACCGCGACCGCAGGCAACGCGCGCTGCACAGGCTGCGCCTCACGCGGGAAAAGATCGCCGCGCGGCTCGACCTGATCGCGCCCATGGTGCACCGCCGCCGCGCGCCGCTCGCGCCCTTTCGGTTCTGCGATCTGGGCAAGCCTGTCATCCATCCGCCGCTCGACGCCGACCCCAACGACTGGCCGACGATCCCCCATCACAGCTACTGGGGCGGGGCGGATACGAATTTTCTATTCAAGACGACCTTTACCGTGGCGGAGGCCTGGGATTCACGGTGCCTGGCGCTTCACCTGCCGCTGGGGGTGCTCGGCGACATCTTTAACCATCCGGAGGCTATGGTTTACCTAAACGGCGAGCCGCTCGGTTCCGCCGACCGCTACCACCATGTGATCCCGCTGCCCGCGGACCTGGGCCCCGGGCCCCACGACCTCACGCTCCACGGCTGGACGGGCCTCGCAGGCTGGCCGCCCGACCCAAACAGCCGCGCGCAGCTCTACATGGGCGAACCTGCCCTGGTGGAGCGGTGTCCGGACACCACCGACTTCATCCGCCTCGCGCGCGCGGTGCACGAAACGGCAACGCTCACCGATAACCCGAACCTCATCGCCGTGCTCGACGCAGCCTTTGGCGTGCTCGACACCCGCGATCCGCTGGGCCACTTGTTCTACGCCTCCGTGCCCGGCGCCCTGGTGACGCTCCGCGGCGGCCTGCTCGAAGCCGGGGCGCCGCTTGACGCCACGCTCCACGGGGTCGGGCACGCCCATATGGATGTGGCGTATCTGTGGACCATCGATCAAATCCGGCTCAAGAACCAGCGCACCTATTCCAACGTGCTGCGCCTCATGGACCAGCATCCGGGCTACCGCTTCTCCCATTCCCAACCCGCGCTCTACGAGATGACGCGCCAAGATTTTCCGGAGATCTTCGCGGGCATCAAGTCCCGCGTCGCCGAAGGTCGGTGGGAGGTCATGGGCGGCATGTGGGTCGAACCCGACCTCAACATCCCAGGGGCAGAGGCGCTCATCCGCCAGCTCATCCTCGGCCGCGACTATTTCCGCGACCAGTTTGGTGAGGTGGAAACCGACGTGCTTTGGCTGCCAGACACGTTCGGATTTCCTGGCCAGATCCCGCAACTGATGAAGCTCGCGGGCCTCAAATACTTCGTCACTAACAAGCTGAACTGGAACCAGATCAACCGCGTGCCCTGGTCGTCCCACCACTGGGAGGGCATCGATGGCACCCGCGTTCTAGCCCATATCCTCACCACGCCCCGCGCGGTCCAGTATTTGCCGTTCCCCACGAACTACAAAAGCGACCTCAGCGCGTCCGAGGTCCGCGGCACCGTCACCAACGCGCTCGGTGCGGCCACAGACCACTTGCCCATCTGCTACGGCTACGGCGACGGCGGCGGCGGCCCAACGGAGGAACTTTTGGCCAAGGCCGACGCCTATAGCCACATGCCCGGCATGCCGCAGTTCCGCATGTCCACCGTCAAAGCATCGCTCGAAGGGCTCGCGCCCCAGGTGCCCGCCGACCAGCTCTGGACCGGTGAGCACTACATGGAAGGACACCGCGGCGTCTACACCTCCCAAGGGTGGATCAAACGCGCCAACCGCAAGGCCGAATGGGCGCTCCACGAGGCCGAGGCGCTCGCCGCCATGCTGGGTCACCCCATTGATCTAACGCAGGAATGGCGCACGCTCTGCCTCCACCAGTTCCATGACATCCTCACGGGCACCTCGATTACGGAGGTCTTTGACGACGCAAAAGCCGCCCTGTCAGACTGCCGCGCGGATATCGAAACCACCCTTCGCGCCGTGCTGCCTGCGACAGGGCAGGCCGTGGCCCTCAACACCTGCCCAACCCGCGGCGCGCGCGTGGCTGAGGTGCCCGCACACGACGCGCCCGAGGCCGCCCAACGGGTGGAGGGCGGCGCGCTCTGCTGGTTTGGCGATCTGCCGGGCTACTCCACCCGCGCCATCGCCACCGCGCAAACCCCGCCCCACGCCGCGCGCGCCTCCGTGGGCTCCACCCACGCCTGGCTCGACAACGGGCTTATCCGCGTGCGCATCCTGCCCAATGGCCACGTCGCTGAAATCACGGACCTCGCGTCCGGCTGGCAGGCGCTCGCCCCGGGCGAGCACGGCAACCGTCTCATCGCGTTCGAGGACCGCCCGGTCTGCTGGGATGCCTGGGACATCGACCCCTATTTCGAAGACAACCCGGAGGAGGTGACAAACGCCCGCCAGGTCGAGGTCGTTGAAAACGGCCCCGTGCGCGCGGCGGTGCGCGTGACGCATCTGTGGCGCGGCTGCGAGATCGTGCAGACGATCCGCCTCACCGCCGGGTCCCGCCGCGTCGACTTCGTGACCGAGATCGACTGGCACGTCAGTCACATCCTCCTCAAGGTCGCGTTCCCGGTCAATGTCGTCACGGATACAGCGCTTTACGACATCCAATGGGGGGCCATCCGCCGATCAACCTCCCGCGCGTCGGACTTTGACGCCGCCCGGTTCGAGGTGCCCGCTCAGAAATGGGCGATGCTCAGCGATGGCGCCCGCGCCGCGGCGTTTCTCAACGATTGCAAATATGGCCACGACATCCACGGGCATGTGATGCGCTTGTCGCTGATCAAGTCGGCAACCTCACCGGACCCTGTGGCCGATCAAGGCAAACACGTCTTCACCTACGCGTTTCTCGCCATGCCAGAGGTGGACCGGGCAGAGCTCGACCACGCGGCCTATGATCTGAACGCCCCGTTGCGCGTGGCGCAGGGGCCGGAGCTACCGCCGCTGATTGAGGTGTCGGACGGCGTGATCTGCGAGACGGTGAGGCCGGTGGACGGCGAGGTTGAGTTCCGCCTGTTCGAAGCGCGGCGGAGAGATACTGAAGCCGTGCTCCGCTTCCCGCAGGCGCCAATGTCGCTGCGAGTGTGTTCGATCTTTGGGGCGACAGAGGAAGAGTTAGAACCAGCCTACGAGTTGAAGCTGCCTCTCCGCGCCGCGCAGATCATCACTCTGCGCGCTAGGTTCTAAGAAAAGACGCGGAATCAAGGGCGAAGCCCGCCGCGTCCTCGACGGGCCGCCCCCCGGCACGTCGAGACTGCCACCGGTGTGCTCCGCTTCAGCATCGTCCCAATCGCCAACCATAAACCGCGCCGCACAACCATCGGATCGACGCACCGCGGCCCGTCGAGCACGCTTAGGTAATCACGTCGGGTGCCGAGCGCCCCGTGCGCTCTTTGATCCCCGCAATCGCATCCGCCGCCGCAATCACCGGCGCAAGCGCGTCCTGCGGGTCCATCTGGTGCTTGGCCGGGTCTGTCTCCAGCCGCTCCAAATAGACGCGCAGTGTCGCCCCTTCGGTCCCGGTGCCAGACAACCGGAACACCGCGCGCGCGCCGCCCTCGAAATAAAGCCGGATGCCTTGACCCGTCGATCGCGATCCGTCCACCGGATCGTCATAGGCAAACTCATCCGCCCCTGCGACCGTCAGCCCACCGGCCTGCGTGCCCGCGAGTGTGGGGAGTTGGTCGCGAAGGCCCTGCATCAGCGCCTCTGCCGCCGCGGTCTCCACCGCTTCGTAGTCGTGGCGGGAGTAGTAGTCGCGCCCGTAGCGCGCCCAGTGGTCGGCGAGGAGGTCGGACACGGATTTGCCCGTTTTCGCGAGGATGTTGAGCCAGAGGAGGACCGCCCATAGCCCGTCTTTCTCCCGCACGTGGTTGGAGCCAGTGCCCGCGCTTTCCTCCCCACAGATCGTGGCGCGTCCGGCGTCGAGCAGGTTGCCAAAGAATTTCCACCCCGTCGGCGTCTCAAACGCCTCAATCCCCTTCGCCTCGGCCACGCGGTCGGCGGCGGCAGAGGTGGGCATAGACCGCGCGACGCCCGCGAGGCCACTCGCATAGCCCGGCGCCAGATGCGCGAGGTCTGCAAGGACCGCGAGAGAGTCCGACGGCGACACGTAGCATCCGCGCCCGACGATCATATTCCGGTCCCCATCCCCGTCGGAGGCCGCGCCAAAGTCGGGCGCGCCGCTGCCATACATCGCCTCCATCAGCTCTTTCGCCCAGATCGGGTTCGGGTCCGGGTGCCCACCGCCAAAGTCCGGCGACGGCGTGCCGTTCACAACCGTGCCAAGGGGCGCGTCGAGCCGGTTCTCCAGGATTTCGCGCGCATAGGGGCCGGTGACCGCGTGCATCGCGTCAAAGCGCATCCGAAACCCGTTCGCAAACATCCCGCCGATAGCGTTGAAATCGAAAAGGCTTTCCATCAAATCCGCATAATCCGTCACCGGATCGACGATTTCCACCGCCATGCCGCCCAGCTCCACCGCGCCGCGCCGCCCGAGATCGAGGTCGCGCGCCTCAAGCACATGATACTCCGCGAGCTCCGTCGTGCGCGCATAGATCTTGTCGGTCACACCCTCTGTCGCGGGGCCGCCATTGGGGCCATTGTACTTCAACCCGAAATCCGCATCCGGCCCGCCCGGGTTGTGCGACGCCGACAGGATCAACCCGCCATCCGTGCCCCGCTTGCGGATCAGGTGGGAGGCCGCGGGCGTCGATAAGATACCATTCTCGCCCACAATGCAGCGCTCCGCGCCATTGGCGCTGGCCATCCGCAAGATCACCTGGATCGCCTGATCGTTAAAGTAGCGCCCATCGCCGCCCACCACGAGCGTTTTGCCCGCAACACCGCCGATCCCGTCGAAAATCGATTGGACGTAGTTTTCCAGATAGCCCGGCGCCATGAACACGCGGGTCTTTTTCCTGAGCCCGCTGGTGCCAGGCTTTTGTCCGTCAATGGGGGTCGTCTGAACAGTCTTCATCGGTCTCTCCCGTCAGCTTTTGGCTGCAATATCTCTGAGTGTGAACGCCACGACGCTTTCGGCAGCGATCGAGGTTGTGACGCGCGGACGGTCCTCTGCCGGGATGCCGCCCGCCGTGTCAAAGGCCCGCGCCCAAAACTGCCCCGCGGGGGAGGCCGGCAACGTCGCGCGAATTTCGCCGCCATTGTTGAATATGATGTAGATCGCGCCCAGTCGCGGCTCATAGCCCGGTGTGCCGCGGGCCATGCGCATCTCTGCGCCCACAAACTTCAGCTCCGCCTGGCCCCAATCGTCGGGCGACATCGGCTCCCCATCGGCGCGGCGCCAAAAGAGGTCCGGCACCCCGTCCACGAGCCGGGGCCGCGCGTGGAGGAACCGCGTCTGGCGCAAAATCGGTGTGGCGCGGCGGAACAGGATCACATCCCTGCAAAACTGCAAGAAATCCTCGTCCACATCGTCCCAATTCACCCATCCGGTCTCATTGTCCTGACAATAGGCGTTGTTGTTGCCGGACTGGCTGTTGCCCAGCTCATCACCGCCTAGGATCATCGGCGTGCCCTGGCTCAGCATCAAGGTGGCCATCATATTGCGCCGCCGCTGCGCCCGCTTTGCGACGATGCTGGGGTCCTCGCTCGGCCCCTCAACCCCGCAATTGTCGGAGAAGTTCTCCCCGTGGCCGTCCTTGCCATCCTCGCCATTGGCCTCGTTGTGGCGGGTGTTGTAGCTCACCACATCGGTCAGCGTGAACCCGTCATGGGAGGTCAGGTAGTTGATCGACGACGTCGACGGCCGCCCGTCATGGTCAAAGCGAAAGCTCGACCCCGCCACCCGCGTGGCGAGCTTTTGCACCGTGCCATTGTCGCCCCGCCAAAAGCGGCGGATCTGGTCGCGGTACTTGTCGTTCCACTCCGCAAAGGGGGCCGGGTAGGCGCCCAGCTGATAGCCGCCCATGCCCACGTCCCACGGCTCCGCGATCAGCTTCACGCGGTTCAGAACCGGGTCCTGCCGGATCGCGCGCATAAACGGCCCGTCGCGGTCGAAAACCCCGCGTGTGCGGGCAAGCGTGGAGGCCAGATCGAACCGGAAGCCGTCGACGCGCATGACCTCGACCCAATAGCGCAGGCTGTCCATCACCAGGCGGATCGTGAACGGGTGGTCGAAGTTCAGCGCGTTGCCGGTGCCCGTATCATTGATGTAGTAGCGTCCGTTCGACAGCCGGTAATAGCTCGCATTGTCGAAGCCCCGGAAGGACAGGGTGGGGCCGTTCTGGTCGCCTTCGGCAGTGTGGTTGTAGACTACATCCAGGATCACCTCGATATCGGCACGGTGGAACCGCGCGACCATCTGCTGGAATTCGGCGATATCGCCATGGCTCATGTAGCGCGGGTCGGGCGCAAAGAACCCCAGCGTCATGTAGCCCCAGTAATTCCGCAGCCCTTGATCGACCAAAAACCGATCATCGACAAAGGCTTGTACCGGGAGGAGTTCGATAGCCGTCACACCGAGATTGTTCAGATGCTCCAAGATCGGATCTGACGCCATCCCGAGGAACTTGCCCCGGTGCGGGACATCATCGCGCCCCTGCGTCAGCCCCTTCACATGGGCCTCGTAAATCACCGTCTCGTTCCACGGGTGATCGATGCGCCGCGTGCGTTCGCCCCAGGTGAATGCCGGGTCGGCCACGACCGAGCGCGGCATATAGGGGCCGCTGTCGCGCGTGTCGAAACTCAGGTCCTTGTCTGCATGACCGATCTCATAGCCATAAAGACTGTCATGCCAGGTCAAATGCCCGGTCAGCTTTTTGGCGTATGGGTCCACGAGCAGCTTATGCGGGTTGAACCGATGCCCCTCGTGGGGCGCATAGGGTCCGTGCACGCGGTAGCCATATTGCTGACCGGGGCGCATCCCCGTGAAATAGCCGTGCCAGACATGGCCGTCGCGTTCGGCGAGGTCCACCAACAGCGCCTCATTGCCGTCATCGTCAAAGAGGCACAGCGTCACCCGTTCCGCGTGCTGCGAAAACACGGCGAAATTGACGCCCTCACCATCAAAGGTCGCGCCCAGGGGATAGGGCCGCCCGGCAGAGAGTTGGAGCGTTCTCATGCGGCGTCCGCGATCTCACGATAGAGCGCGGCGTATGCGGCGGCGGAGCTGTCCCAGCCCACAGGGTGGGCCATGGCGTTGCGCTGCATCTTTTTCCAGGTGGGCTTATCGGCAAAGAGCTTGGTGAGTGTGAGCAGCGCGCCCGACAGCGCCTCCGCCGTGATCGGGTAAAACTGAATGCCCGTCGCCACGCCCTTGGCCAAGGTCGCAGGCGTTGCCGGAATCACCGTATCCGCAAGGCCCCCGGTCAGGGCCACAACCGGCGGCGTGCCATAGGCCAGCCCCATCATCTGTGTGAGGCCACATGGCTCAAACCGCGACGGCACCAGGATCGCGTCGCCGCCCGCCACCATGCGATGCGACAGCGCTTCGTCGTAACCGATCTTGACCGACACATTCGGGTCGGCGTCCGCGGCGGCTTTGAACGCCGCTTCCAGCGCCGGATCGCCCGAGCCCAGTAGCGCGAGCTGCCCGCCCGCATCCGTCAGCGTTGGCAGCGCCTCAAGCAGCAGGTCGAGCCCCTTTTGCTCCGTCATTCGGGAAATGAGGACGCAAAGCGGGCCGTCGCTGTCCGGCAGCCCGAACTCCGCCCGCAGCGCTAACGTGTTTTTCGCTTTTCCCTGGGGCGTTTTGTAGGCGGCGATCTCCGGGTCCGTTGCAGGGTTCCAGACGTTCGTGTCTATCCCATTGAGAATGCCTGTGAAATCCGCCCGGCGGGAATGTAGAACGCCCTCTAGCCCCATGCCAAAATGGGGCGTTAACAGCTCTTGCGCATAGGTTAACGAAACGGTCGCTGGTTTCGCGGCGAAACCGATCCCCGCTTTTAGCGCCGACACCTGGCCCCAATACTCCACCCCGCCGGCGTGGAAATCTTCGATCTGAACCCCAAGCTTGGCAGCCTTTTCCGCCGGTGCGAGGCCTTGGAAGGCGATGTTGTGGATCGTCATCACCGTGCCAACCCGCCCCGCCGCGGGGGAGCGCGCGATGTAGTAGGGGGCAAAACCCGCCTGCCAGTCATGGGCATGGACGACGTCCGGCTGCCAGTCCTCCATAGCCCCATTCGCGATGTCGCAGGCCACGCGGCTGAGCGCGGCAAAGCGCTCGGGGTTGTCGGGCCAATCCGCGCCGTCCGGGCCGAGGTAGATCGACCCCTCCCGCTTGAATAGGTGCGGTGCGTCGAGCACCAGCAGGTCGATCCCCGCCACCGTCGCTGCCAGCAACCGCGCCGCGGCGCCGTAAAGCTCCGTGCGCTCATAGACCGTCTCAGCCCCCGACACCCGCTCCATCACGGCGGGGTATCCCGGCAGCAACACGCGGGAGGTGACCCCATGGGCGAGAAGCGCGGCGGGCAGGGCGCCCACCACATCAGCGAGCCCGCCGGTTTTCACCAAAGGGGCACATTCGGAAGCAACGGAAAGGACTTTCATGGTCGCTCGTTACTGCGCTGCGGACCAGGCGTCGATCATCTTTTGGGTGATGAGCGTCGTGCCCTTATCGGTCACGCGGAAATGCTTGGCGTCGGCCACCGGATCCTCGCCCACGACGAGGCCCTCAGGGATCTCCACGCCCCGGTCCACGACGCATTTCGTCAGCCGTGCGGAGCGGTGGACAACCACGTCGGGCAGCACCACGGAGTGGTCGAGCACGGCGTAGGAGTTCGTTTTCACCTTGGTAAAGAGCAGCGAATTGCGCACCTCGGTCCCCGAGATAATGCACCCACCCGAGACCATGGAGGAGATCGCCATACCGCGGCGGTCCTTTTCGTCATGGATGAACTTCGCTGGCGGCACCCCTTCGGAATGGGTCCAGATGGGCCAGTCCTGATCCCAGAGGTCGAGCGCGGGCGTGAAGTTGGTGAGGTCGATATTGGCCTCCCAAAACGCGTCGAGCGTGCCGACATCGCGCCAGTAGGCCTCCGCCTCCGGATGGCGGACGCAGGATTTGTCGAAGCGGTGGGCGAGCGCTTTGCCCGAGGCCACGATTTTGGGGATCAGGTCGTTGCCGAAGTCGTGGCTGGAGTTCGGATCTGCGGCGTCTTCGATCAGAAGTTCGCGGAGGTGTTTCCAGTTGAAGACATAGATGCCCATGGACGCGAGCGCCTTGCTGGGGTCCTCGGGCGTGCCGGGTGGGTCGGCGGGCTTTTCGAGGAAGCTCGTGATGTTGGATTGCTCGTCCACGGCCATCACGCCAAAGGCGGAGGCATCCATGCGTGGCACGGTCAGGCAGCCCACGGTGACGTCGGCGCCTGCGTTTACGTGGTCTTCGAGCATCAGCTCGTAGTCCATTTTGTAGATGTGGTCGCCTGCGAGAATAACAATGTAATCAATGCCGTAGCTGTCGACGATGTCGATGTTCTGGGTTACGGCGTCGGCTGTGCCGCGGTACCACATATCCTCGCTCGTGCGCTGGGAGGCGGGCATGATGTCGAGGAATTCGTTCCGTTCGGCGCGGAAGAAGTTCCAGCCGCGGTGGCAGTGGCGGATGAGCGAGTGCGATTTGTACTGCGTCGCCAGCGCCATGCGGCGGATGCCGGAATTGAGCGCGTTGGATAGCGCGAAGTCGATGATCCGCGTTTTGCCGCCGAACTGGACGGCTGGTTTCACGCGGTTGTCGGTGAGCTCCTTGAGGCGCGATCCGCGCCCCCCGGCGAGCACAAAGGCCATGGTGCGTTGGCTTAGTCGTGTTGGTCTGGGCATTCTTGTTTCCTCCCTAAGGCGGCTTAATCCAGCTTGAATATGAGTGTTGAAAGCGGCGGCAATGTCACGTCGATGGAGTGCGCCTTGCCGCCATGGGGTAGGTCTTGTGACCATACCCCGCCGAGGTTGCCGCGATTGCCGCCGCCATAGATTTCGGCGTCGGTGTTGAGCGCCTCGACCCAGCGGCCCGGTGCGGGCACGGGTAGGCGCACGCCGGGGCGTTCGACGGGGGTGAAGTTGCAGGCCACGATGCAGGCACTGCCGTCGCTGCCGTAGCGGGCGAAGGCCGTGATGGATTGGGCGGGGTCATTTTCCAGCCACTCAAACCCTGCCGCCTCGCAGTCCTGCGAATAAAGCGCGGGTGTCGTGCGGTAGAGGTGGTTGAGGTCGCGGACCAGCTGCTGCGTGCCGCGCTGAAGTGGGCCCTTGAGCGCGTCCCAATCGAGGCTCGCGTCGTGGTTCCATTCCTCCCACTGGCCAAACTCGCAGCCCATGAAGAGCAGCTTTTTGCCCGGGTGGCCCCACATGTAGCCATAGTAAGCCCGCAGGTTCGCGAACTTTTCCCATTCGTTGCCCGGCATTTTGTCGATCATCGACCCTTTGCCGTGGACGACCTCATCATGGCTGATGGGCAGGATGAAGTTTTCGGTGAAAGACCAGTCGATGGGGAAGGTCATCAGGTGGTGGTCGTGGCTGCGGTGGATGGGGTCCTTTTCCATGTACCGGAGCGTGTCGTTCATCCAGCCCATGTTCCATTTGAACCCGAAGCCTAGGCCGCCCGCATCCACGGGGGTGGAGACACCGGGGAAGGCGGTGGATTCCTCGGCCGCGGTGAAGGTGCCGGGGGCTGTGGCATAGGCCAGGGTATTCATTTCTTTGAGGAAGTCGATGGCCTCGTAATTCTCGCGCCCGCCGTCCTTGTTCGGGATCCACTGGTCGTGGTCACGGGAATAGTCACGGTAGAGCATGGAGGCCACAGCATCCACGCGCAGTCCGTCGACCTTGTATTCTTCCAGCCAGTAGAGCGCGTTGGCGGTGAGGTAATTGCGCACTTCCGTGCGGCCATAGTTGAAGATCGCGGTGTTCCAGTCCTGGTGGAACCCCTCGCGCGGGTCGGAGTGCTCGTAAAGATGCGTGCCGTCGAATTCCCAAAGCCCGTGGGGGTCGGTGGGGAAGTGGCCGGGCACCCAGTCGAGGATCACGCCCAGCCCTGCGGCGTGGGCCGCTGCAACGAGGTCGCGGAAATCGTCGGGTTCGCCCATGCGGATGGTGGGGGCGTAAAGGCCCACGGGCTGGTAGCCCCAGGAGCCGTCGAATGGGTATTCGCTGATGGGCAGAAATTCGAGATGGGTAAAGCCCATCTCGGTGGCGTAGGCGACGAGGTCGGTGGCGAGTTCCTTGTAGCTTAGCGAGCTCCCATCGGGCTTGCGCCGCCATGAGGGCAGGTGAACCTCGTAAATCGACATCGGCGCTTCGCGGCTGTTGGCTGCGGCGCGGTCGGGGGTGTCGGGCCAGTCATAGCCGGTGATGTCGCGCACGACGGATGCCGTTTTCGGCGGGTGCTGGGATCCGAAGCCCATGGGGTCGGATTTCATCAGCACGCGGCCATCAGGGGTGGCGATTTCGAATTTGTAGAGCGCGCCGGGCGCGACGCCCGGCACGAAGATCTCCCAGACGCCCGAGCCGCCCATGCGGCGCATGGTGTGGACGCGGCCATCCCAGTTGTTGAAGCTGCCGATGACGCTGACGCGCGCGGCGTTCGGGGCCCAGACGGCGAAGTGGGTGCCTTGGGTGTCCTCATGCGTCATCACATGGGCGCCGAGCGCGTGCCAGAGCTTGCGATGGGTGCCCTCGCCAATGAGGTGGATGTCGGTGTCCCCGAGGACGGGACCGAAGGAGTAGGGGTCGCGGAATGTGTCCTCGCGGTCCTCGTAGGTGGCCGTGAGGACCGGCGCGAACTTCGATGTGGGCACCGGGCCTGCAAAGATCGGCCCGTCAAAGCGGGGGATTTCGACGGTTTTGCGCCCGAATTTCGCCGTGAGCGTCGTGGCCTCGGGCAGGATCGCGACGAAATGGCTTTTGCGACCGTGTTTATGGGCGCCCAGGACCGCAAAGGGGTCGTCGTGGCGCGCGATCAGCAGACGGTTCACATCTGCGTCGCTGAGATGCGGTGGCAGCGTTCGGCTTAGCATTCTATCCTCCCACTCCTTGGGTTTGGGGGGTTAACTTTGATCTATTGTCTGCTCTTTCCCTTACAACCCTGGGCACCTTAGCCGGTTATATGGGCAATAAGGAACCCGTTGGGGCCGAGGGAGAGCGTTTTGCCCTTGACCGTGGCCTCTTCTGCCAGTGCGGGGGTGACGGGCGTGGGCAGGGGAAAGGTCGCGGGTTTGGGCGAGAGGTTAAAGACGCAGAGCATCCCGTCGCCGCGGGTGTAGGCGAGAATAGGGGCATCGCTGTCGATAAACGTTTGGTCCCCCGTGCGCAGGGCCGCATGATCGGACCGAAGCATGAGCAGTTTGCGGTACATCGCGAGCACGCTGTCCGGGTCGGGGTCTTGGGCCGACACAGCGCGGGCGCGGGCAGGCTCCTTGACGGGCAGCCAGGTGCTGTTCGCCTGGGAAAACCCCGCGTTGGGGGCGCTCGCGTCCCACGGCATGGGTGTGCGGTTGTTGTCGCGGCCCACCGGTTCGGGCCAATAGGCGATGCCCTGGACGTCCGTGAGTTCGTGGAAGTCTAGCTCGGTGTCAACCAGCCCCAGCTCCTCCCCCTGATAGAGGCAGACGGAGCCTTGCAGCGTCAACAGCAGGGCAGCGGATTGTTTGGCGATGGCGTCTTGGGAGACACCATTGGGCAAAAAGCGGCCCGCGTGGCGGGGCACATCGTGGTTGGAGAACGCCCAGCAGGGCCAGCCCTCGGGCGCGCCGGCAAAGAAGTTCTTAATGCGGTCGCGGAAGTGGTCGGGGGTGTAGTCAGGGCCGAGTAGCTCGAACGAGTAGGCCATGTGGAGCCGATCGCCGGTCGTGTATTCGCCCATCAGCTCGATCGATTTGTGGGTATCGCCGACCTCCCCCACGGTGGCGCGGGCGTCGTATTCATCGAGCAGTGCGCGGATGCGTTCGAGGAAGCCTAGGTTTTCGGGCTGCGACTTCTGAAACAGGCAATACTGCATATCCACGGGTCGCGCAGCGGTGGGGCCCCAGTCGAAATAGTTCGCCGGGTTGTCGCGCAGGAGCGCGTCGTGGAAGTAGTAGTTCACCGTATCGAGCCGGAAGCCGTCCACGCCGCGGTCCAGCCAGAACCGCATGGTGGATAGGAGATACTCCTGCACCTCCGGGTTGTGGAAATTCCAGTCCGGCTGCGAGCTGAGGAAGTTGTGCATGTAGTACTGGCGGCGGCGGGTGTCCCAGGTCCAGGCCGGGCCGCCAAAGATCGACAGCCAGTTATTGGGCGGGCTCCCGTCAAGCTTTGCATCGGCCCAGACGAACCAGTCGGCCTTGTCATTGGTGCGGGACTGGCGGCTTTCGGCGAAGTGGGCGTGATCTTCAGAGGCGTGGGAGATCACCTGGTCGATGATCACTTTCAGCCCAAGCCCGTGGGCTTTCGTCACCATCCGATCAAAATCCGACAACGTCCCAAAGGTTGGGTCGATGTCGAGGTAGTCGGAGACGTCGTAGCCCATATCCCGCATCGGAGACGTGAAAACGGGCGAGAGCCAGATCGCATCCACGCCGAGCGAGGCGACGTGGTCGAGCCGGTCGATGATCCCTGGGATGTCGCCGATGCCGTCGCCATCTGCATCCATGAAGGAGCGGGGGTAAATCTGGTAGGTTACGGACCCACGCCACCAATCACCGTCTGTCGCCATTCGAATCCACGCTCCCTCTGTTGTCGCGCTGATAGCGCTAACAAGCTGTGCCCGCAATAATCCGCCAGTGCATAGCCGCATCCCAGTTGCACATAGGCAAGGGCCATGATCTGAGCCAGAGGGAGCAGATTTTGAGACGGCCGGGGGATGAGCATGCGCACCCAAGTGATCAAAAAATGGGCAATCATTTTTGTAGCGGTCTTGGTGACAAGCCAAAGCGCGGCAGCCACACTGACCGTGGCGCCCGGCGATGAGGCCCTTGAGGAGGCGCTGAGTGCGGAGGCACGGGTGCTCGCACTTGGTGAGGATGCCACCGCGGGCGATGTGATTGCCACGGCGCGGGGCGACTACCGCCGGGTGCTCGCGGCGCTCTATGACCGCGGATATTTTGGCGCCACCGTGTCGATTACCCTGGCCGGACGGGAAGCCGCGGCGCTGAGCACGATTGGGGACAGCCAAACGGTGCGCCCGGTCGCGGTCACAGTCGCGCTTGGTCCGCAGTATAATTTTGGCACGGCGGAGATTTCGCCCCCCGCGCCGCCGCGCCCCAGTGTTGTGGGTGTGGACCCCGTGGCGCGAGAGACCGGGTTTGTCCCAGGCGCCGTGGCCCGCACGAGTGTGATCCAAAGCAGTGTCGCGCAATCGGTCGATGACTGGCGCGCGGCCTCCTACGCCAAGGCAGAGGTCGTGGATCAACGCATTGTGGCCGACCACCGGCGCGATGTGCTGGATGTGTCGGTTAATATGGATCCCGGTCCGGCGCTAAGCTTCGGGTCGCTTGTCGTGTCCGGCGACGGCGCGGTGAGCGAGGAGCGTGTGCGCCAGATCGCGGGCATTCCGCGCGGGGCGCCCTTTGCGCCCGACACCGTCGCGCTGATGCGCTCGCGCCTTGTGGGGACGGGGACGTTTTCATCCGTCGTCATGTCAGAGGCTGAGGTGCCTGGGCCGGGCGACACGCTCGATATCCTTGTGGACCTGACGGCGGCCAAGCCCCGGCGTCTGGGCTTTGGCGCTGAGGTTGAGACAAACAAAGGTCTCTCGCTCGAAGCGTTCTGGCTGCATCGCAATATCTTTGGCGGGGCCGAACGGCTGCGCTTTGACATCGATATCGAGGATATCGGCGGGTCCGGGGGCGGCGTCGACAGTGCTGCGACCGCCAGTTTGACGATCCCCGGGTTCCGCCGCGCCGATGATACGCTTGAGCTGTTTACCGGGATCGAGCGGCTGCGTCAGGACGATTTCGATGAGAGCCTATTTGAGCTTACGGGCAAGCGGACACGCGCCGTGAACCGCGAGCTAGAGGTGTCGGCAGCGCTCGGTGTACGTGTGGCGCAGGCCGAAGGCACGTTCGGCCAGCGGGACTTTCGCCATGTGATCGTGTCGGTAGAAGGGATCCGCGACAAGCGGCGGCCGGCCTCCAACCCGACGCGGGGCAGCTATGCGGCGCTTGAGCTGCGCCCATTCATCGGTGTGGCGGGCAGTGAGACCGGTCTGCGGGCGGAGGCGGATTTCCGCGGCTACCGGTCCTTTGGTAGCGAAACGGTGCTCGCCGGGCGCTTGCAGTTCGGGGCCGTCGTGGGGGCAGAGCGGGCGGAGACGCCGCCGCAGTTCCTGTTCTACTCCGGCGGCGGTGGCACGGTGCGCGGCCAGGGCTACCAGTCGCTTGGCGCTGACGCGGGCGGTGTGTCGAGCGGCGGGCGCGGCTTTGCGGCGGCGAGCTTTGAGCTGCGCCGTGACATCAGTGACGCGCTCAGCCTCGTGGGCTTTGCCGATGTCGGGGCGGTGTCCGAGGATGCCGGGTTCAACGACGTAGGCAGCCATGGCGGCGCGGGCTTTGGGCTGCGCTACAATACCGGGCTCGGGCCGCTTAGGCTCGATATCGGGGTGCCGGTGGGGGGATCCACGGACGGCGACACGCGTTACGGGATTTACATCGGATTGGGGCAATCGTTTTGAGAGCTATCATCGCGTTTTTGGTCGTTATGTTGGTCCCCGGCATGGGGGCGGCGCAAAATGCCTCGCTGGAGGCGCTGCTGGAATCGCAGCTGTCGGGCGATGGCCGTGTGGTGGAAATCGACGGTTTCGCAGGGGCGCTGTCGCGCCAGGCCAGTTTGGAGGCGTTGCGGATTTCGGACGCCGACGGGCTTTGGCTGGAGCTTGAGGATGTCTCGCTCGATTGGAACCGGAGCGCGCTGTTGGGCGGACGGCTCGAGGTCGTCGAACTGCGCGCGGGCCGGATCGCAGTGATGCGCGCGCCGGTGGCTGAGGACAGCGTGGAGGTCCCGAGTGCGGAGGCGAGCGGGTTCACCGTGCCCGATCTGCCGGTGGCGATCGAGATCGAGCGCGTCGTGGCGGAAGAGATTTTCCTGGGCGCGCCGCTTTTGGGCGAAGACGTGACCGCCACGGCGGAGCTGTCGGCCCGGCTGGTGAGCGGGGCCTTGGAGCTGTCGGTGGACGCACGCCGCACGGATGCGCAGCCGGGCGAGGCGCAGGTTGCGTTTGGCTATGAGCCCGAAGGCGCAGTGCTGAGCCTCGATCTCGCGGTGTCAGAACCGGAGGGTGGGGTGCTCGCACGGGCGCTTGATCTGCCGGGCTTGCCCTCGGTGGGGCTGACGCTGGCGGGGGCCGGGCCGCTCGACGCGTTCGAGGCGACGTTGTCGCTGGCGACGGATGGGCAGGAACGGTTTGGCGGCACGGTAACGCTCGCAGGCGCACCGAGCGCGGACGGGGTCGAAACCGATCCGGCCACGCAGGAGATTGCCTTTACCGCCGACCTGTCGGGGGACCTGCGCCCGCTTCTGGACGCGGAGACGGCAGCGTTCTTTGGCGCTGAGACGGCGCTGCGTGCGCGCGGCACACGTCAGGGCGATGGGGTGCTGATCCTTGACCAGTTTGAGGCCGGGACGGAGGCGCTCGACCTGCGCGGCCAAGCGCGGCTCGATGCGGGGGGCGCCCCTGCCTTTTTCGACGTTACGGGTGATTTGCGCGGTCCGGTGCAGCTGCCTGGGTCCACCACGCGGGTGGATGGGGCAACGCTGGCCGCGCAGTTTGATGCGGCGCGGTCTGATGCGTGGGCGCTGACAGCGGATGTGGCGGGGGTCGATACCGGCGATGTCACAGTGGCGGGGCTCAGCTTGCGCGGGACGGGGGTGATCCAGCCGGGCGGCGAGACGCCCTTTACCGGCGCGTTGCAGGCCGATGTCGCGGGCTTCGAAATGGCGAGCCAGCCGGGGCTGGCCCCTGCACTGGGGGAGGCGCTGAACCTGTCGCTCGATCTGTCTGCGGACGCGGACGGGTCGCTGCGCGTCGACGCGCTAGAGGCGGAGGCTGGCCCCGTCGCGCTCACCGGTGATGCCACGCTCGCGTTCCTGGACGGTGCGGCGCAGGTGGTGCTGCGCGCGGACGCCACGCTCAGCGATCTGGCGCCGTTTTCGACGCTGGCGGACCGGCCTTTGGCGGGGCGCGGTGACATCACGCTCAGCGCGCAGACCGTTGTTCCGGGCGGCACGTTCTCCCTGTCGCTTGATGCGGTGACGGAGGGGCTTTCCGTCGATATCCCAGATCTTACGCCACTTTTGCAGCCCAAAAGCACGCTTTCGACCGCCATTGCCCGCGACGAGACTGGCACGCGGGTGGAGCGGTTCGCGTTTGACAACCCGGAGCTTACGGCCACGCTTAGCGGCGATGTGTCGGAGGAGACGGGCGTTGTCGATCTAGCGGTGAACCTGCGGGAGGTCGCTCTGTTCACCGATGTATTGAGCGGGCCTGTGACGTTGGCGGCAGTGCTACAACAGCCCACCAGCGCGCAGATCGTGAACGCCACGCTGGAGGCTGAGGGCCTGCGCGCGACGGTGGGCGGGGCGCTGGCGGCGCCTGGTGATGCGCTCGACCTCGATATCACGCTCGACTCCCTGGGGCAGTTCGCGCCGGGATTGAGCGGTGGCGCCGCGCTGACGGCGGCGGTGGAGGACCTGCAAGGCAGCCCGAACATCACGGCCACCTTGCGCACCGACACCGGCGCCACGGCGGACCTGAACGGTGAGGTGTTCCCGAACGACGGCACTGTCGCCATGACGGCCCGCGGCACGGCGCCCCTGGCGCTGGCGGAGCGGTTCCTGGAGGGGCGGTCCATCGGCGGCGATGTGAGCTTTGACCTGTCGGTCAACGGCCAGCCAAGTCTGGCCGCGCTGTCGGGCCGGGTGTCGAGCCAGAATGCCCGCTTTTTTGACCCGGACATTGGCATCACGCTCAGCCCTATCACGCTCGACGCGCGTCTGGCTGGCGGGCGGGCGACGGCCGATGTGCAGGCCTTCTTGGAGGGCGTGCCGATCAATCTGAGCGCCGATGCGGGGCTCACCGCCCCGTTCCCGATCGACGCCACATTGCGCGCGACGCGGCTGCCGGTGGCCTATGAGGGCGTTTTCACCAACTCCACGAGCCTTGATCTGCGGATCGAGGGGCGCGGGGCGGACCGGGTGGCCGTGTCTGGCACGATCCTGCTCGACGACAACGAGGTGCGGATCCCGGATACGGGGCTTGGCGGCGGGCCAGATATTCCGGCGATGGTCCATGTCGGGGCCGACCCCGCGCTGCGGCGGACGCTGGCGCGCGCGGGTCTGCCGCTTGACGCATTTGCGGCGGCGCAAGCGGCGGCAGGGCCGGGCATCGATATCCCGCTTGATCTGCAGATCACGGCGGTGTCGCCGGTGTTTTTGCGCGGGCGTGGGATCGATGCGGGCTTTGACGGGTCGCTGACGATTGTGGGCAGCGCTGCGGTGCCCGTGGCCGTGGGAGAGCTTGCGCTGACGCGCGGGCGGATGGATTTCCTCGGTCGGCGGCTGGAGCTGACCGATGGGCGGATCACGCTGCTGGGGTCACTGGTGCCGCAGATGCTTATCGTGGCCGAAACGGTGGTGGAGGACGTGACCGCACGCATTGCGCTCAGTGGGCCCGTCGATGCGCCCGAGCTTTCGCTGAGCTCCACCCCCGAATTGCCGGAGGACGAGGTGCTGGCACGCGTGCTCTTTGGCCGCGGGATTGAGACGCTGTCGGGCTTTCAGGTCGCGCGGCTCCTAGCGTCGCTGCGGACGCTGAGCGGGGCTGGCGGGGCCGGGATCCTCGAGAACGCTCGGGAATCGCTCGGTGTCGATGATGTGGATTTGCGCACCGACAATGAGACGGGGGAGACGTCGTTGGCCGTGGGGCAAACGATCAGCGATGGGGTGTATTCCGAGGTGGAGGTGAACTCCAACGGGTCGACGACGGTGACGCTGAACTTTGACCTGACGGACACGACGAGCCTCCGCGGGTCGGCGAGTTCTGAGGGGGAAACGGGGCTCGGGATTTTCTGGCAGCGGGACTACTAGGCGAAAGAGCGACGCGCCCGACCTGGAGGGCGTTTTCAGAGGTAGTGTTGCGTATCTTGCTTTTAGAACGTCCGATGTTCGCGCAGCTTGCTAACGTCGCAGTGCGCCCTCCGGGGGGCGGTCGGGCGCGACCCGGTGGTGCCACCGGGCCTGCCAATTGCTGCTAGTTCCGGAACCGCAGGTTGTCTCGGCTGAGCTGGTCAAGGTTCGTGATGCCCATGAGCTTCATATCACGCTCGATCTCTGTGCGCAGGTTGCCTAGGGCCCGTTCCACGCCAGCGCCACCGGCGGCGGCCAGCGCGTAGAGGTAGAGCCGCCCGCCAGAGCAGGCTTTGGCGCCGACGCTCAGCGCCTTGAGCACATGCGTGCCGCGCTGGATGCCGCCCTCGCAGACCACGTCGATCTTGTCGCCGACCGCGTCACAGATTTCGGCCAGCTGGTCGAACGGCGCGCGGGAGCCGTCGAGCTGGCGCCCGCCGTGGTTTGACACCATGATCCCCGTGCAGCCGATATCGACGGCGCGCTTTGCGTCCTCCACGCTCATAATGCCTTTGAGCGCGAACTGGCCGTCCCACTTTTTGCAAAGCTCTTCGGCGTCCTTCCAGTTCATGTTCTGGTCGAGCATCGTGGAAAAGTATTCGCCCACGCTCACGGCCAGGTTCGTGCCGGCGGACACGTGGCCCGACAGGTGCGGCATGTCGAACTTCTCCTTCGTGAAGAAATTCCACGCCCACATCGGGTGCGTGGCAAAGGAAAACACCGACGACGGCGTGAGTTTGGGGGGGGAGGTAAAGCCCGTGCGCAGGTCGCGTTCCCGGTTGCCGCCGGTGATCGTGTCGACCGTGAGCGCCATCACGTTGAAATCCGCCTCTCGCGCGCGTTCAAGTAGCGCGTCGTTGAGCCCGCGATCCTTGTGAAAGTAGAATTGGAACATCTTGGGGCCTGGCGCGATCTTGGCGATCTCCTCCACGGTGGTGGTGGCCAGCGACGACACGCCGAACATGGTACCGTATTTGGTGGCAGCTTTGGCAACGCCTTTCTCGCCCTCGTGGTGAAACAGCCGCTGGAGCGCGGTGGGCGCGCAATAGATCGGCATGTCGAGCTTTTGGCCCATGACCTCCACGCTCATATCCACGTCTTGGACGCCATTGAGCACGCTCGGGATCAGGTCCACGTCGTCAAAGGCTGTGGTGTTGCGTTTGTAGGTCAGCTCATCATCGGCGGCGCCGTCGATATAGTGAAAGATCGGCGCCGGAAGCCGCCGCTTTGCGAGGCTGCGGAAGTCCTGGAAGTTGTGACAGCTGTTCAAGCCCATGGCGCCGATCCTTTAGAATTGGTAATGTGACATGACCAATTAAGGGATTTGGCGCTGTGGGCAAGCAAAAAGATGTGACAATTGCTGTGATCGCTGCGCCAGCGCCATACATCGTGGCGCGCAACTAAGAGGAACACCCGCCATGGTAGTCACAATTGCCACGCGCCCGCGCCCCCGTATCGTTATCCTCGGCGCTGGGTTTGGCGGGCTCGCGGTGGCGCGGCAGCTGCGCGACGCGGATGCCGACGTGACGCTGGTCGATAAGCGCAACTACCACCTCTTTCAGCCGCTCCTTTATCAAGTGGCGACGGCGGATCTGTCGCCTGCGGATGTGGCCTGGCCCATCCGCGGCATCATGCGTGACCAGCTCAACACCGTCGTGGCGCTGACCGAGGTCCAAGATATCGACGTCGAAAACCGGCGCGTGGTGGGGGATACGGCGAGCTTTGACTACGATTACCTCGTGGTGGCGACGGGCGCGCACCACAACTATTTCGGCAATGACACATGGGAGCCCCACGCGCCGGGCCTCAAACGCATCATCGACGCGACAGAGATCCGCAAGCGCGTGCTTTTGGCCTTTGAACAAGCCGAAGTGGCAGATAACCCGGACGAAAAGAGCAGGCTTTTGACCTTTGTCATCGTCGGCGCGGGCCCCACGGGGGTCGAGATGGCGGGCGCGATTTCCGAGCTCGCGCGCCGGTCGCTCGTGGCCGATTTCCGCCGCATCGACCCCAACGCAACCCGCGTGATCCTGGTGGAGGCGGGCCCGCGGGTGCTGCCCACCATGCCGGAGAGCCTGTCAGATCAAGCCAAGGAAAGCCTACGCGACCTGGGCGTGGAGGTGAAGACCGACACCCGCGTCACAGATATCACCGAGGCGGGCGTCGATACCTCTGACGGGTATATCCCGTCGGCCACAAAGATTTGGGGCGCGGGCGTGGCGGTGCGCGATATCGGGCGCTGGCTAAAGGTGGAGACAGACCGCGTGGGCCGCGTACCGGTAGAGCCGGACCTGAGCGTGCCGGGGCACCCCGAAATCTATGTCGTGGGCGACGCGGCGTCCGTGCCGTGGAAAGACGGCACCGTCCCAGGGATCGCGCCCGCGGCCAAGCAGGCGGGGAAATACGTGGGCAAGCGCCTTGCGCGGGCCAGTGCGGGCAAAAGCCCGTCAAAGCGCCCGTTCAAGTATCGTCATGCGGGCAACCTGGCCACGATTGGGCGCCACCGGGCGGTCATCGACTTTGGCCGGATCCGGCTGTCGGGCGCCTTTGCCTGGTGGCTCTGGGGGCTCGCCCATGTCTATTTCCTGATCGGGGTGCGGCGCCCGCTCATCGTGATGCTGAATTGGTTTTGGTCCTACCTGTCCTACCAAAAGGGCGCGCGGCTGATCACGGGGCTGCGCCCGCTGTTTGGCACAGAACCAAAGCGTCCGGAGGCTGTCAAAGAGGACCCGCCCAAAGTCGCCTAGGCGCTGGCCCGCTGCGTGCGATGCGCGTCAGCGGCGTCGATCATGGCTGTGGCGAGCACGTTATAGGCCGCGACCCAGGCGCGTTCTTCCGCCTCCGACAGCCCGCCGGGTGTGACCTGTTTGAGCGCTGTGATGAGCGCGAGGCCCACGGCCTCGTAATGCGCAGGCGCGGCGCCGTAGCCCGCGTGACGCACACCCAAGGCCCGCACCGGTGCCATGATGGTGTCAAGCTTGCCCAGGTTTTGCACAACGGTTTGCAGCGTGCTGGCGAGCTTTTGCTTTTGCACGCTCAGGTCATCGGGAAACAGCGCGCGGGTGTCAGGCGCGAGTTCGAAGAGCGTGCTATAGAAGGCGTCTGTCAGTCGTTTGTGGAATGGAAAGACGCGGCCAAAGCTATGGCTCACGTGCCGGGCTTGGGTGGGTGTCATATGGCAATCCCTGTGCATGAAAAACGCGGTCTGGCTACACAGGGGCCGTTGATACCGGGTTAAGCCCGTGTCTTTGTGCAATAAGACATCAAACCGGGGTGGAGGGGGCGCCATGGCCGCACCGCGCAATGAGCTTAAGGCGAAACTGAAATCGGGGGCGCGCTGCGTCGGCGCGTGGCTCGCCATGGTGGATGCCACCGCGGCGGAGATTGCGGCGCAGTCGGGACTCGACTGGTTGCTCATCGACGGGGAACATTCACCCAACGACCTGCAATCAACCGTGGCCCAGCTGCGCGCGCTCGGCGATGTGCCTGCGGTGGTCCGTCTGCCCGATGACGACGCGGCCAAGATCAAGCAAGTGCTTGATATCGGGGCGCAAACCCTGTTGGTTCCGATGGTTGAAAGCGCCACCCAGGCGGAAGCGATCGTGCGCGCAACCCGCTATCCGCCTCAGGGCATCCGCGGCGTTGGCTCAGCCCTGGCGCGGGCGACGCTCTACAACACCGTGCCGGATTACGTGGCCACAGCCAACGACCAGATCTGCGTGATCGTGCAGGTGGAAAGCCAGGCCGCGGTGGCCGCGCTCGACGACATTCTGGGGGTGGAGGGCGTCGACGGCGTCTTTGTCGGGCCTGCGGATCTGTCCGCGGATATGGGCCTGGCCATCGATGACCCTGCCGCAGAGGCGTTGGTGATCGACACGCTCGCGCGCATTGCGGCATCGGATAAATTCGCGGGTGTGTTCAGCACCTCGCCCACGATTCAGGCCCGCGCGGCGAAGGTTGGGGCGACATTTTTGGGGGTTACGGCCGATGTGCTCGTCCTGTCCCAAGGGTTGCGTGAGATCGCCGCGTCGTGGAAGGCGTGAGCGCTAGATAATCTCGTCCTCGTCAAAAAGCGGCTCTGCGACATCCTCCGCGTGATCGTCGAGCGCGGCTTCGGCGTCTTCTTGGGGGGAAACGGCGCCGAGGTGAAAGAGCGCGTCGCCTTCGTTCACGACGGGCATGACGGCGCGGCCCACGATGATGCCGGGGTCTGGCGCGCGCAGCTCGACTTCCTCCGCGCCGAAGGGGTCGGAGACAACGGCGAGTACGTCGCTGGCGCTCACCACGTCTCCTTCGGAGCGGTACATGCGCACGATGCCGCCCGCAGGGGCGCGCAGCCAGGTGCTGTCGCGGACCATGATGGGTGTGGCCGAGGCGCGCGGCACGCCACGGCGCGAAATCATCCCTTCGTGGTGGAGCACGCGCAAGAGCCCGGCCACCCCCGCGCGGATGCTCGTTTCGTCAAAGCGCAGCCCCTCGCCGGCCTCGTAAAGCAGGACGTCGACGCCACGCTCCTTTGCTTCGCCGCGCAGCGACCCCTCCCGCAGGGGGGATGTCAGCACGACGGGCGCGCCAAACACCTGCGCCAGCCTCCGCGTCCGCGCATTGCCGGGGGAGACCCGGATTTGCGGTAGGTTGGTGCGGTGGATCGCGGCAGAGTGGATGTCGATCCCGAGGTCGCAGCGCATCACGACCTCCTTTAAGAACAAGCGCGCGAGCCGCCCTGCGAGCGAGCCTGCGGAGTGACCCGGGAAGGACCGGTTGAGGTCGCGGCGGTCGGGCAAGTAGCGGGAATGGTTGAGAAAGCCAAAGCTGTTGACCACGGGCACCACGAGCAATGTGCCGCGGAGGGTCCCGAGGCCGGGCGCGCGCAGGAGGCGGCGACAGATCTCCACCCCGATGACCTCGTCCCCGTGGATGCCCGCGCTGACAAAGATTACGGGCCCCGGGCGTTTGCCGTGGATGACCTGGACGGACAGATCAGCGGGGGTGTGGTTGGCAAAGACACTGACCGGCAACGCGATAGTGGCGCGGGTGCCGGGGGCGATCTGGTGGTCGCCGATCACAAAGGGGGGGTGCGGGGCCATGCGCTCAGTGGCCCGATTTTGGCGCGAAGTTCAATAGTGGTTAGATCGCGGCCATGAAGGCGGGGTTTTCGCGCAGGATGGCGGTGTTGGGGTGAGCGGCGCAAGCGATGTTTGGCGTGCCGCTGAACTGCGCGAGCTTTGTGAGCGCGTCGGCCAGCCGCCCGGCGCGGCCTGTGCCGAGCGGGGCGCGCGGCTCCGGCCAGTACCCCAGCACCCGCAGCACACCCGCGGCGCGGTCTGCCTTGGCGTCGATGCGCCCGATGAGGCGCGTGCCCTCCATCACCGGAAAGACGTAGTAGCCATAGGTGCGTTTCGCCTCGGGCACGAAGACCTCGATCCTGTAGTCAAATCCAAAGAGCCGCGCGGCCCGCGTCCGGTCGCGGAGCGCGGGGTCAAACGGGCTGAGGATGCGCACGCGCTGGGAGGGGCCGGGGAGGTGTGCCACGCGCGTCTCCCAATCTGCGTGGATGAGCGTTTTGGACACTGAGCCGTCGGCACCTGTGATCTCCACCTCCGCTAGACCGTTGGGGGTCTGTGCGGCCCAAGCCGCCAGTTCGGATTTCTTAAAGATGTCCCAAAAGGCCGACAGTTCTGACGCGGTGCCAAAGCCCAAACGGTCAAGCGCGGCGCGTGCGCACCAATCGAGCGCTTCGTCGCGTTCGACGCGGGCGTTGAGGTATTCGGGCGGGATGATCCGTTCGATCAGGTCGTAGTACTTTTTGAACCCGCGGCGGTGGCAAATGCCGAGCTCCCCGCTGCGCCACAGGTATTCGAGCGCGGTTTTTGTGGGCTTCCAGTCCCACCAGCCGCCCGAATGCTGCGCGGCGCCGTCGGTGAGGTCCCCGGCACTGAGTGCGCCGTCGCGGGTCAGACGCGCGCGCACGGCGTCAAGCTCCGCCTCGAACCCGTCGCGGCCCCAGGATTTCCAGCGGCTCAGCAGCGCTGCGTGATCGGCAGCGTGTTTGTGGCGCCAGATCGGGAAGAAGCGGCTGGGGATGAGGGCTGCGTCGTGGGTCCAGCCCTCAAAAAGCGCCCGGTCGCGCGGGGCGCACAGCGTAAGGAGTTGGTCCTGTTTTAGCCGCGGTAGGCGCGCCCAAAGGATGTGATCATGGGCCCGCGCCACGGTGTTGATGCTGTCGACCTGCACAAATCCCAGCGCGTCGACGGCGCGAGCGATATCCGCGCGCGTCGCTGGGCCGCTGGGACGCACAAGTAGCCCGTGGGCGTGCAAAAACAGGCGGCGCGCCGTGCTGTTGTCGAGGCGGGGCAGGCGCTGTGTCACGGGTTTTGGTCCTTTGGCGCGGCGGATGCCGCTTGTGGAAAATCCTAATCAAAACGCAGCTCGCGCCGGGACCACCCCCTGCCGCGATTAAACGAATGTTAGAGCTTGGCGGTGAGAGTGCCCCAGACTTCAAGGGGGCCGCAATGGGCAAGTTCTACGAGTTCAGCATTCGCACGAAGCTGATGGTCATGATGATGGGGATCATGGTCGTGGCGCTGTGCTTGACCTTTTACGTGGCCACCAATCACGGGAAAGCAGCGCTCCATGTGGCGGCCGATAAGCGGCTTGAGGCGGTGTTGAAAGCGCGTCAGGGCGAGGTGTCGCGCTGGTTTCTGGACAGTGAAAGCGAAGCGATCTCCCAAGGGCAGAACCCTTTTGTGGTGGCTGGATTTCGGGCGTTCCGCAAAGGGTGGACCCGGATCGGCGCGGATATGGACGATGCCGCGCGCGCAGAGGCGCTGCGCCAGGTCTACCCGTCCGAGCGGGCCAATCCAGAAGCGCCGCGCGCGATGCCGCGGATTGATCCCGTCTATGGCGCGGCCCATGACAGATACCACGCCTATTTCGCGCGCCTGCTTGTGCGGGCCGGGTTCCAAGACGCGTTTTTGATCGATCCCGACGGGACGGTGATCTATTCCGCCACCAAAGGGCCGGAATTCGCAGCGAATGTCACCGAGGGCGCGCTGGCTGAAACGGGGCTCGCAGGTGTCTTTCTCGACGCGCTGGAGCAAAAGGGGCAGAATCCCGTTCATTCGGAATTTGAAAGCTACGCGCCCGATGGGGGCGCGTTGGCCAGTTTTACCGCACGTCCGCTGATCAACGCCCAGGGCAATGTCGTGGGCGTCATCGCGTTTCGCGAGCGTATCTCGCTCTTAGAAGACATCCTGTTTGAGCGATCCAATCTGGGGGAGACGGGGTATGCCGTCCTCGTGGACTCCGACCGACAAGCGCTGTTTGGCGGTGGGACAGAGCAAAGCGATTGGAATATTGCACCTGTGCGCCGCGCCCTTGGCGGGTTGAGCGGGAAGACGGAGCTTGACCTGGATGTCGGGCCGACAGTCATACACTTCGCGCCGGTGTCGTTTCTGGGGCGGTCCTGGGCGCTGCTCGTGGTGCAAGAAAGCGCCGATATTGCGGCGCCTGCGCGCGCGATGACGCAAGCGATCATGCGCGAAGGCGTGATCATCTTGGTCTTTGCCGCGTTGGTGGCGTTTTCGATGGCGCGCTCCATCTCCCACCCGCTTAAGCGGCTGGCGGAGACGATGACGGCGATCCGCACGGGCAAGACCCACCGCCCCATCCCAGAGACGCGGCGGCGCGATGAGATCGGGACCATGGCGCGCGCGCTGTCAGATTTCCGGGACGCGATGGTGCTCAATGACGAGCTCGCGCGGGAGACATCGTTTAAGGGCTCAGCGTTCGAGGGCGCGTCGGCCGCGCAGACGCTCATCGACCTGGATATGCGCATAACCTACGCAAACGGCGCCTTCGCCAAGCTGATGTCGAGCAAACTGTCCTCAGTGCAAGAGCGGATCGCGGATCTCGACCCGCAAGACAGCGTTGGGCGGTCCATTGACGAGTTTCAGGACGACCCAGAGCGCATTCGCGGCATTCTGCGCAACAAGGCGTGCTTACCCTACCGGGTGGAAGTCTCCATCGGCGGTGTGGATTTTGTACTGATCTTTAGCGCGGCGGTGGATCAATCCGGCACGATGATTGGCTACGTGGTCGAATGGATCGACGTCACCGAAGAGCGCATGCGCGAGGCGATGCTGGAGGCGATCAACACGCGCCAGGTGATGGCAGAATTTGACATGGACGGGCAGCTCGTCACCGCTAACCCCGCGTTCCTCGCCCTCGTGGAGCGGTCGTTCGAGGAGGTGAAAGGGCGGGCGCTCGATGAGTTCCTCGAACCCTCAGAGCAGGCAGAGGAGGCGGATGCAGAAGACGAGGCAGAATTTGACCTCCCGGGCCAGTCGCGTTTCGTGACCATCGGAACCGGGCGCATCCTGGAGGGCGGCATGACAACTGTTGTGGACCGCTCCGGCGTGCCGACACGATTGCTGCTCATGGGCCAAGACATCACCCGCGACCACCAAAAGCTCGCCGCAGCTGAGGCCGCCAAATCCGAGCTGATGGAGGAACAGTCCACCGTTGTCGCCGCGCTTACCAGCGCGCTGTCGGAGCTGTCGCAAGGCAATCTGACCACGCAAATCGACACGGAGTTTCCAGCACTCTACGAGCAACTCCGCGCGGATTTCAACCACGCGTTGGAGACGCTGCGCATTGCGATCCGGACCGTGTCGACAAACGCCGCGTCCGTCCAGTCGGAGGCCAGCGATATCACAAGCGCCGCCGATGACCTGAGCCGCCGTACCGAACATCAGGCCGCGACGTTGGAGGAAACGGCAGCGGCGCTTGACCTGCTCACCACAAACCTCAAGCGCGCCGCGACAGAGGCGGATCAGGCCGATGGTGTCGTAAACACGGCGCGCGAGCATGCCGATAAGTCGGGCGAGGTGGTGGAAAAAGCCGTGCAGGCCATGGGGCAGATTGCCGATAGCTCCCACCAGATTTCGCATATCATCAGTGTGATCGACGATATTGCGTTCCAAACCAACCTGTTGGCGCTCAACGCGGGCGTCGAGGCGGCGCGGGCGGGCGATGCTGGGCGTGGCTTTGCCGTCGTCGCGTCAGAGGTGCGGGCGCTCGCCCAACGGTCGGCAGACGCCGCACGGGAGATCGGGTCGCTGATTTCCAAGAGCACGCGGCATGTGGATCAGGGCGTGGGTCTTGTGGGTGAGGCGGGGCAGGCGCTCCAGCTTATTGTCGACACCATCGGGGATGTGTCCAAGCACGTGTCCCAGATCGCGCAATCTGCGGGTGAGCAGTCGCAAAGCATCGCGGAGATCAATTCGGCGGTAACCAACCTCGACCGCGTTACGCAGCAGAACGCGGCCATGTTCGAAGAAACCACCGCAGCGAGCCACGCCCTGACCCGAGAGGCCGCGCAGATGAGCGAGGCCATGGCGCAGTTCGCTCTCGACGCGCCCGGTGAGGACTCCGTGGCGATTGCGCTTGTTCCAGAGCCGGAGTGTGACGTGGACGCGCCAGGCGAGGAGACGGAGGCGCCGACGGAGCTCCCCCTGAAGGTTTTGCAGGTCGCCAATGGTCCCGACAGCCCTGTCGAGACCACCGTTGAGACAGGTGCCGATGAGGCGGGCCACGATGGATGGGAAGAGTTTTGAATGGGCGCTGAACAGTCCTGGCCCTTTACGAAGGCCGAACATGTCAGCCAGGGCGAAGTTAAGATCGCCACCGATCCCGCCCTTTGCGTCGGAACGATCCTGGGCTCCTGTGTGTCCACTGTGATCTGGGATGAAAAGACCTGCGTGGGGGGGATCAACCACGTGCTCTTGCCCACGTCGTCACGGCCCGCGTTGAGCGATCACGGCTATGAAGTGAACCTGATGGAGCTTTTGATCAACGGGATCTTGGCCCATGGCGGTTGCCGAAAACGGTTGCGCGCCAAGGTGTTCGGCGGCGCGCAAATGATCGACGGTTTAGGGCATGCGGGCGAAGACAACACCGCGTTTGTGATGGCCTATCTCGATGCGGAAGGCATCCCGTGCCTCGCGCAATCCACAGGCGGCCGCCACGCGCGCCGCCTGAAAGCGTGGCCCGCAACAGGGCGCGTGCTGCAAAAGACGCTCCAGAGCCACGAGGCAGATCGGGAGATCGATGACATGCTGCAGCTGCGCCGGAATGCGCTGCGGTTGTCTGGGGTGGAATTGCTCTAGGCGAGTGTCTGGCGGCGGCTAGGCCGCGCGATCCGACAGCTCGTAGACCGTGTGTGCGCAGTGCTTGAGCCGGGGCGCGACGTCCTCCTGAATGCGCTCAGAGTGGCCGACAAACAGGTAGCCGCCATCCATCAGCTTATCCTGAAAACGGGGCCAAAGGCTTTCTTGCCCGGCTTCGTCAAAATAGATCACCACGTTGCGGCAAAAGATGACGTCAAAGCGCCCCGGCATGGGCCAGGGGCCGTGCAGGTTGAGTTCGCGAAATAGCGCGAGGCTGCGCAGCTCTGACCGGGCGCTGAAGCTTTTGGAGGAGGGGTCGTAGCGAAAATGCGCCCCGAGCAGGTCGCTGGGGATCTGTTCCACCATCGAGGTGTGGTAGGATCCCAACTGCGCGGTGCGCACGACCGACGGGTCAATATCGGTGCCCAGAATGCGGATATCAAAGTTCGGCGCATTGCGGTCGAGCGCTAGAATGGTGAGTGCGATCGAATACGCCTCCTGCCCATTGGCGCAGCCCGCCGACCAGACCCGCACCCGTTGCCCGCGCCGCGCGGCATCAAGGAGCGGGGGCAGAACGCGATCACGCAAAAGCTCGAAGTGGTGCGCCTCGCGGAAGAAATTTGACACATTGGTGGTGAGCGAGGCCACCATACGGGCCCTTTCAGGCGCATCGGGCTGCTGGATCAGCGCCAGGTAGTCGTCAAAGCTCGGCAGTGCGAGGCGCGTGAGCCTGCGCGAGATGCGCGAGGCCACCATGGCCCGCTTGGCCGCAGGTAAGTGCAGGCCCGCAACGTCATGGGCAATCTGGGAGATCGCGCGGAACGTCTCCTCGCTCAGCTCCTGGCGGCCATCTGGGGCGCCGGTGGGCATTATGCAGCGCTGGGCCGGTGTTTGCTGTCGGATTGCGCGCCCGATTTGGGGGCGAGGTCCTCGGCCCGCAGAACGCGGATCATCCGGTCCTCCTCCACGATGAGGTGGGACACGAACGTGTCCACGCGTTCGCCCATGTCGGGCGGTTCTTGCAGCGCGGCGCGAGGCACGGTGAGAATGTCAGACACCGCATCGACCGTCACACCAAAGAGCCGGTCGCCGGCATTGAGCACCACATAAACCGGTTGGGCGGTGGCGGGCCCATCCGCCACTGACAGGCGCTGGGACAGATCAAGGATCGGCAAAACCGTGCCGCGCAGGTTGATCACGCCCAGTACATAGGGCGGGGTCAGTGGCAGCGGTGTCGGTTCCGACCAGTTGCGGATTTCGCGCACCAGCATGATGTCGACTGCAAAGTCCTGGCCCGCAAGACTGAACGACAACAGCTCCACCGCGTCGTCGATCTGCGCGTCGGTGCCAGTTGGTTGGGCCGGTGCGGCCAGGCGGGCATCTAGGGGTCTGTCATCCATATGAGGCGTCCTTTGCTGGGTCTGGCGCGCTGTTAGCTGGCGAGGGGGAGGGCTGGCCGAGACCCGAGGCCCGGGGCCGGTTCCCGCCCGGTGAGGCTGTCATCAAACGGGTCGATGATGAGCGCGATGCGCCCGTCCCCCAGGATCGTCGCCGCAGATACGCAGGGTGCGGTCTCAAACCCCTTTTGGAGCCCTTTGATCACCACCTGCCGTTGTTCGAGGATATCGTCGATGACGAGCGCCACGGGCGGCGCGCTTTCAGATTCGGTGATGACGGCGATGCGCCCGTCGAGATCGTCGCGCCGGTCGTGATAGCCTAACTGCTCCCCCACATCGACGAGGGCGATCGCGCGGCCCACGTAACGCAGGACGCGGGTTTTGCCGATATCGACGCAATTTTCAGCCTGAATCGTCAGAGTTTCGTGGATGGTCGAAAGCGGCAGCACCAGGGTCTGTCCCGCCACGCGCACGGTCATTGCGTCGAGCACCGCCAACGTGAGCGGTAGCGCGATTTCGAACCGCGTCCCTTTGCCCGGCGTGCTGTCGATGGCGATACGCCCGCCGAGCCCCTGGATCGCATCGCGGACCACGTCCATGCCCACGCCGCGCCCAGACAAGGCGGACACCCCGTCAGAGGTCGAGAAGCCAGGCCGGAACAAAAGTTGGTCGATATCGGCGTCCGACAGCTCCGCGTTCGGATCGATAAGCCCGCGTTCGAGCGCCCGGGCGCGCACCTTGGCCCGGTCGATGCCTGCGCCGTCATCCATGACCTCGAGGATCACCTGGCCAGAGCGGTGGGAGGCGCGCAGGGTGATCCGGCCGACCTCCGGTTTACCGGCGGCGCGGCGCGCCTGGGGCTCTTCGATGGCGTGGTCGACGGCATTGCGGATCATGTGGGTTAGAGGGTCAGACAGCCGTTCGATGACGGTCTTGTCGATTTCTGTCTCCTGGCCCTCGGTGATCAGTTCCACAGGCTTGGCCGCTTGGTCGGCGGCCTCCCGGCAGATGCGCGCCATCCGCTGGAAGAGCGGTTTGACCGGCTGCGCGCGGATTTGCATCACGCTGTCCTGGATATCGCGGGTCAGGCGCATGAGCTCTTCGAGGCCGACCATGTGGTCGGAGTTCGGCTCCGCGCCCACATCTTGGGCGGAGCGGGTGAGCATGGCCTGGTTGATGACCAGTTCGCCCACAAGATTGATCAGCTTGTCGATGCGTTCCAGCCCCACGCGGATCGTGGGGGAGGCGGGCGCAGGCTGTGCCGTAGCCGTGTCTGATTGCGCTGGCGTCGCGGCCTCCGTCGGTTTCAAAGGCTCTAGCGGAAAGGCGAGCAAGCCACCTGGGTCGGCGTCGGCGACGCGGTCTGCTAATTCCCTCGGGGAGAGTTCGGAGGCGTAGCTGACGTCAAAGCGTAGAGTAGACGTGCCTTTCAGCAGATCCTCCAGCGTTGGGAGGCTGGCCATCTCTGGCGAAACGTTGATTAGGGCGTGGCTGGCCAGCGCCGCGAGCGCCGCGCGCGTGCCGTCCTGAGCGGGGACCGAGAGCTGCCCTGGCCCGGGGGCTGGTTGATCCTCGAGCGTGTCTAACCGTGTCTCGCCATCAAGGAGAGCCGCGTCGGAGAGCCGTTCATCCTCGTTCCGCTCGACGCCAGCGGTTGCCAGGCCCACAAGCAAGGCCAGCCTGTCCGCGGCACGTTCGAGCGTTGCGATATCGGCGGCGTTTGGTTGCGCCTCGCGCAAGGGGGATAGGCGGGTTTCCAACCCGTGGGCAAAGTCGGTGAGGTCGCTCAATCCAAAGGCCGCGGCGCCGCCCTTGATCGAATGAACCGCGCGGAAGGCTGCGTTTGTGTGGGCTGTCACGTCGCCGTCTGCGCCGCGCATGCCATCGATGGCGTCTGTCAACGCCTCTAGCAGTTCCTCGCATTCCTGGAAGAACCCGGCCCGGATGTCGGCCATAATATCCGAGCTGGCCCCGGCCATGACGCGCGTTAGCCCGCGATCATGCGCAGGGCGCGCACGAGCTTGTCGGGGTCAAACGGTTTTACGACCCACCCTGTGGCCCCAGCCACACGGGCGCGGGCCTTAAGCTCAGGCGCGGATTCGGTGGTGAGCACGAGGATGGGCGTCTTTTTGTGTTTCGCCTGCGCCCGCACGCCGTCGATGAACCCAAAGCCGTCCATATTGGGCATATTAATATCGGTGATGATCGCGTCTGGTTCGATCCCTTCGAGCACTTCGAGCCCTTTGACCCCATCCTCGGCGAGGTGGGTGGTCATTCCCGCCTCGCTCAATGTGGCCTCGATCATTGAGCGCATGGTGCGGCTGTCATCTACTGCTAAGATGTTGATTGCCATGTGTTATGGTCCTTTCAGATGCTCCGGTGTCACCCCGTAGAGCGCGAGGTCCGCCTGAGCGGGCTCCGACAGGTTTTCCATGGAAAACCCGTCGCCGCGCGCGCGCTGCGTTGCGGCCAGCACGAGCAAAGCCTCAAGCCCCGGCGCGGGTAGGTCCGCGATCCGGCTGCCGTCCAGCGTCACGGTGCAGGGGCCGTCCGACACTCGCTCCAGTATTGGCAGCAACGCGGCATAATCGGGCGTCTTTGGCAGACGCTCGATGATCAGTTTTGTGCCGGGTTGGGCCATGACGTCGGACGCTCCTAGGGTGTGAATGACCCTTCGGGCGTACCGGCGTTTGACTTAATATTCGGTTACGCTTGGCCCGCTTTATTCGCCGCCAAGCGCCACGAGATGGCTTGCGCAGCCGGTGAGCGCGGCAAAGTCGTCCTCGACGATCTGGACGCCGAAATTGCCCATGAAGCCCGCAAAGCGTCCTTTGTCACGGAGCGCCGCCTCGAACCCAAAGCGTGTCAGGTAGGGCTTCATGGCTCGCACGACCCCGCCCACGAGATAGATGCCCCCAAAGGGCAAATAAATCAGCGCCAGGTTGCCCGTCACCGTCCCCAAGATGCGGACAAAGAGCCGCGCGGCGCGTTCGGCCACCGGGTCATCGCCTGCGGCAAGGCTGTCCATGATGTCGCGCGCGCCTTTTTCTGCGGGCGCGCCGTCCTCCGACGACAGGAATGCGTAGGCGCGTTCGAGGCCGCGACCGGACAAGAGATCCTCTACCGCCGGGAAACCGTGTGCGTTTTCAACGAATTGGCACAGGCGCAGGTCTTCTTCTGTGCGGATTGGCAGGTTGGCATGGCCGCATTCAGATGGCGGTACGAGACGCCCGGCTGCGGTTTCAAACACGGGCGCCGCGTTAAAGCCTGTGCCCACATTCACGACGAGCCGCGCGGCGTTTGGGCTGGCCTCTGGCCCTGCGATGATGGTGCCCAGATTGGCGTCATCGATGTAGCCCAGCGCGTGGCCCGGCGCTTGCAGGTCGTTGAGCACGGCCACGGTCTCCGCCCGGGTAGCGCGGCGCAGCATGTCTTTGTCGATGGTCCAGTTGAGGTTGGTTAGCGTGCCCACGCCGTCGCGCACGGGGCCTGCGATGGCCACGCAGGTGGCGGCGGCGTCAACGTCGTCGTTGTCGGCCACGTAGGATTTCAGGACCGTTTCCAGCCCGGGATACTCCGCATTCGGGTAGCGGCGAATCGTGTCGGGCAGCACGTGGCGGCCATCGGCCAGTGCCACACGGGTGTTGGTGCCGCCGATGTCAGCGACGAGGTTCAGGGTGTCAGCGGGGTAGGGCATGTCAGCTTTCCGTGAGCCAGGATTTGAGCATGTGGTAGGAGGATTTCGGCGTGCGTTCGAGCGTTTCGAAATCGACGTGGATCAGGCCAAAGCGTTTCTCATAGCCAAAGGCCCATTCGTAGTTGTCGAGGAGCGACCAGTAGAAGAACCCGGTGAGGTTCACGCCCTGGGCAATCGCGTCGCGCGCGGCGTTGAGGTGGTCTGTGACAAAGCTCTGCCGTTCGGGGTCGTAGACGGCGCCGTTTTCGACTTCGTCCGCCCAGGCCATCCCGTTTTCCGTGACCATGATGGGCATGTCGCCGACATAGCGGTCCTTCATCCGGGTCAGGAAGCCGGTGAGACCCTCGGGGTAGATTTCCCAGTCCATCTGGGTTTTGGGCAGGTCCCCGCGGGAGGCGGTGAAGCTGGGCCATGGCTCATCGGGTGCGTCGGTGAACAGCACGCGGCTGTAGTAGTTGATTCCAAGCCAATCCATGGGTTGGGAAATCTCGGCCATGTCGTCCTTCCAGCCCTCGGGCATGTGGGGCGCGAGACCTTCGAGCGCTTCCTCGGGGTAGTTGCCTTTGGTGATCGCCTCAATGAACCAACGGTTGTAGATGGCGTCGTGGCGACCAGCGGCTGCAATATCGGCGGCGCTGTCTGTCGCAGGCGCCGCATGTTCCATGTTGAGCACGATGCCCAGGTTGCCCAGCCCCATTTCGCGTAGGCGGGTCATACTTGTGCCATGAGCCTTCATCACGTGGTGCATGGCGCGCGCGGCGGCGCGGATGTCAGCGATGCCGGGCGCGTGGCGGCCAATGAAATGGCCGAGCCAAGCGACGCACCAGGGCTCGTTCAGGGTCGCGATGGAGCTCATGCGGTCGCCGATGCGGCCTGCGATGACCTCGGTGTAGTCGGCGAACCAGTTCGCGATGTCGGGGTTGCGCCATCCGCCTAGGTCACCCAGCGCAGCAGGGAGTTCCCAGTGGTAGAGCGTCAGGTGCGGCTCCAGCCCACGTTCGAGGATGGCGTCGGTGAGGCGGTCGTAGAAATCGAGCCCCTCGGCATTCACCGCTCCGCGCCCGTCGGGCATCACGCGCGACCAGGACGCGGAAAAGCGGTAGGCGTCGAACCCGCCTGCTTTGAGGATATCGAGGTCTTCTTCGTAGCGGTGGTAGTGGTCGCAGGCGGTGGCGCCGTCCTCGGCGCGCACGACATTGCCGGGGACGGCGGCCCAGGTGTCCCAGTGGCAGGGTCCTGCGCCGCCGAATTTGTGGCCTTCGATCTGGTAGGCCGCGGTCGCGGCGCCAAAGCGGAAGCCATCGGGGAAATCCGCGCGGGTGAGTTTCGTCATTGTGGGTCCTTTGAACTCTTAGGCGTTGGCGCGCGGATGCGGGCCGGTGGAGCGCCCGATGATCAGGGGGGCTTCCAGCAGTTTGGTGGGCATGGGCGCCCCGGGGTCTTTGATCTGGTCGAGCAGCATCCGCGCCGCGAGCCGCCCGGCATCGCGCACCGACGACCGCGTCGCGGTAAAGAGCGGCACTTCACCCCCATTGCGCAGGTAGCTGAGATCGTCGTCATGGGTGATCAGCGAGATATCGCGCCCGAGCGTCAGCCCAAGCTCCTCCACCGCGCGGCGGACGCCCATCGCGACAATCATGGAGGAGACAAGGAACGCCGACGGCACATCCCCACGCGCGGTGAGCATCGCGCGGGCGGTGTCGTAGCCATAACTTTCCGTCATCTCCTCAGACCGCATGAGCGCGCTGTCAGACGCGATCCCGCGGGCGGCTAGCGCGCCCTCGTAGCCGCGGCGACGGCGGGTGGCGAAATCCATCATCTCCAGCCCGTTGAGGAACGCGATCCGCCGGTGCCCCAGGTCAAGGAGCAGGTTCGTCGCCGCCCGGAACGCAGACGCATTATTGACGTCGAGCCAGGAGTAGTCCCCCACGATTTTTGAGGAGCGGCCATGGACCAGGAACGGCAAACCAAGATCCCGAAGGATCTTGATGCGGTCATCGTCCACGGCTGGCCCGTGCATGATTAGCCCGTCGATCGTGCCCTTTGCCTTCAGCTCCCGATAGACGCGGGGCTGGTCGCGGTCTTCGACCATGGACAGCACCATGTCGTAGCCGTTTGCCGCATAGGTTTCGCCGGCGCCCGAAATAAAGTCCCCAAAGATCGGGTTAACCATTTCGTGGCGGGTGGAGGTGGGAATCACATGGCCCACAGCCATGGCCCGCCCGGTAGCGAGCCCCTTGGCGCGGGTGTTGGGTCGGTAATTGTGTAAATCCGCGGCCACCGTCACACGTTGGCGGGTCGCCTCGCTTACCTCTGGGTAGCCGTTCAGCGCACGGCTAACCGTCGTCTGAGACAGGCCAAGATGCTGGGACAGCTCTTTTAAGTTCATGGGCTGATAGCTTCCAAACCGGTTTCAAATTTGTTTGATCCTAATCCGATAAAGTTGCAACCGTCAAAGCCTTGGGCGGGCAGACTTGACGGTTTCTGGACCAAAACAAATGATTTTACGCGAGGCGGCGAAAGATCATTGACAGATTATTCAGGGTGCGCGACGTTCGCCGCGTCCAAAGCGCTTTCAAAGAATTGCGTTTTGGGGATCAACACTGCGCCCGCATGTGGGCGCGATCGGGAGGAAACACTTATGAAGCATCTGCTCCACGCAGGTACCGCGGCTATTGCTCTGACGGCAGGCATGGCGCACGCGGGTGGCCACCTGACCTTCGCGCCGGGCGAAGGTCCTTTCAGCTGGGACAGCTACAACGCATGGGCCGCAGGCGCGCCTGACCTGAGCGGTCAGACCGTCACCATCGCAGGTCCGTGGCTGAACCCAGAGGACGACTATTTCCGCAACGCGCTGGCGTATTTCATGGACGCCACGGGCGCTGAGGCGGTCTACACCGGTTCCGACAGCTTCGAGCAGCAGATCGTGATCGACGCCGAAGCGGGCTCCGCGCCCAACATCGCCGTCTTTCCGCAGCCGGGTCTGGCGTCTGTTATGGCGTCCAAGGGCCAGCTTTCCCCGCTTCCAGCTGGGTCCGATGACTGGGTGCGTGACAACTACGCCGCCGGCCAGTCCTGGGTCGATCTGGGCACCTACGCCGACGCCGACGGCAACGACCAGATGTACGGCTTTTTCTACAACGTGAACGTGAAGTCGCTGGTGTGGTATTCGCCTGAAAACTTCGAAGACGCGGGCTACGAAGTGCCTGAGTCCCTCGAAGACCTCAAAGCGCTGACCGATCAGATTGTGGCCGATGGTGAAACACCATGGTGCATTGGTCTTGGTTCCGGCGCCGCAACGGGCTGGCCAGCAACCGACTGGGTCGAGGACATGATGCTGCGCACGGTCGAGCCATCGGTCTATGACCAGTGGGTCGCCAACGAGATCCCGTTCAACGATCCGCGCGTCATCAACGCGATTGAGGAGTTCGGCTTCTTTGCCCGTGACGACGCAAAAGTCGCCGGTGGGGCAGGGGCTGTGGCCACCACGGACTTCCGCGACTCGCCCAAGGGTCTCTTCACCTCGCCGCCGCAGTGCTACATGCACAAGCAAGCGTCGTTCGTGCCTGCCTTCTTCCCAGAGGGTGTGGAATTCGGTGTCGACACCGACTTCTTCTACTTCCCCTCCTCGGACGAAGCTGGCCTGGGCAACCCAGTGCTCGGCGGCGGTACGCTGATGGCAATCACGGACCCGTCCGATGCCACCAACGCGCTGATGGACTTCCTCAAGCTGCCGCTCGCCCACGAGGTGATGATGGCTCAGACGGGCTTCCTGACACCGCACAACGCTGTGAACCTCGACGCGTATCTTAACGAGACGCAGCGCGGCCTGGGTGAAATCCTGCTCGGCGCCACGACGTTCCGCTTTGACGGCTCCGACCTGATGCCAGGCGCCATCGGTGCGGGCACGTTCTGGACCGGCATGGTGGACTATGCAGGCGGCAAATCCGCAGCAGACGTCACGGCTGAGATCCAGGCCTCCTGGGACGCCATTAAGTAAGCTTGGGGCCGAGGCGTGCTGCCGCGCGCCTCCCCCCTCTGACAGCTAAAGGTGCGCAATGCGCACCCTACGGAAGGCCCCCGACCCATGAGGGGCCTCCGACCTTAGCTTAGGGAGGACGCCATGCATCCCGCATTGCTTGGCTTGGTCACGATTGTCACCGCTGTGGCAGCCTGTGGTCTTTATTTCTACGGATCAAACTGGGTGCTGGATAAAATCCTGTTCCCCGCCAAGGGCCCAAATGCCGGGCGCAACATCAACCGCGCCAATATGATCCGGCCTTGGTTGTTCTTGTTCCCCGCCTTCGCGGCGCTTGGCCTCTACCTGGCATACCCAGTGTTCGAGACGTTCCGCCTGTCGCTCTATAACTCCAACGGTAGCGAATTTATCGGCGGCGCGAACTACGCCCGCATGGTGGAAGAGCCGAAGTTCTGGGAAGCGGTGCGCAACAACTTCCTCTGGCTCCTCGTGGTGCCTGCGGCGTCCACCGCGTTCGGCCTTGCCGTGGCGCAGCTGACCGACCGGCTCGCCTGGGGCAATGTCGCCAAATCGCTGATCTTTATGCCCATGGCGATCTCCTTTGTCGGCGCGTCCGTGATCTGGAAACTGGTCTATGAAGCGCGCCCCGTGGGCACCGAGCAGATCGGCGTCCTGAACGCGATCTATATGGCCATGGGTGGCGCAGAGCCGATCACCTGGATCACCATGCCGTTCTGGAACAACTTTTTCCTCATGATCATCCTGATCTGGATCCAAACCGGGTTCGCCATGGTGATCTTGTCCGCGGCACTGCGCGGGATCCCTGAGGAAACCGTGGAGGCCGCCATCGTTGACGGCGCGGGCCCTTTTGCGATCTTTTTCAAGATCAAGGTGCCGCAGATCATGCCCACCATCGTTGTGGTCTGGACCACGATCACCATCGCCACGCTCAAGGTCTTCGATATCGTGTTCGCCATGACCAATGGGCAGTGGGAGACACAGGTCCTCGCCAACTACATGTTCGACAAGCTGTTCCGCGCCAATGACTGGGGCGTGGGGTCCGCGTCGGCCATCATTATCATGCTCATGGTGACCCCGATCCTTGTCTGGAACGTCATCCAAGTCCGTAGGGAGATGCGCTAATGGCTGTTGCTGAAGACACCCGCTCGGGCGGCTTTTTGTCGAACCTCTTCTCCAAATCCGCCGATGACGACGGCATCGCGGGCCAGAAAAGTTCGCTCGGCTGGGCGGTCAACATCTCTGTCCTTGCTCTGGTGTTCCTGTGGCTCTTCCCAACGGTGGGGCTGCTCGTCAGCTCCTTCCGGACGGCGGATCAGATCAACAGCTCGGGCTGGTGGTCGTCGATGGCCACGCAAGAGGCGCAGAACCCTGCCATCCGCTTGGCTGGCAATGAGGTGCCTGAAGGCGATTTGTTCGTGGTCGAGGGCAACATTTTTGACAGCGAAGGGGCGGAGATCACGGCCTGGGGCTGGTCCTCCCGCGATCCAGAAGGGTTTGCACCCGGTGACACCGCCGAGCTCAGCCGTGATCGCACCGTCACGCTGGAGTCCAACGGTGACTTCCGCCTGACGGGTGTGGAAAGCTTCGAGGGCGCGCGGCTGCCGCGTGTGTTCACCACGGCCATCAGCCCGCCGGAGTTCACGACCGACAACTACAGCTACATGCTGTTTTCGGGCGCGAATGAGAGCATGGCGGGGGCGTTTTTCAACACGCTCACTGTGACGATCCCGGCAACGATCATCCCGATCCTCGTGGCGGCCTTTGCAGCCTATGCGCTGGCATGGATGGAGTTTCCGGGCCGTGCGCTGCTCGTGGCGCTCGTCGTGGCGCTGCTCGTGGTGCCGCTACAGCTGGCTCTTATCCCGCTGCTGAAGCTCCACATCGCCGTAGGCATCGACAAAGGCTACCTGGGGGTGTGGCTCGCTCATATGGGGTTTGGCCTGCCGCTCGCGATCTATCTCCTTAGGAACTACATGGCCGGTCTGCCGCGCGACATTATCGAGAATGCGCGTGTGGACGGGGCGACGGATTTCCAGATCTTTATGAAGATCATCCTGCCGCTCTCCTTCCCCGCACTGGCGTCCTTCGCAATCTTCCAGTTCCTGTGGACATGGAATGACCTGCTCGTGGCGCGGGTGTTCCTGATCGACAGCTCGGGTCAGACGACCGTGATGACGAATGCCATCGTCGAACTGCTCGGCACACGCGGCGGTAACTGGGAAATCCTCGCCACCGCAGCCTTCGTGAGTATTGCGGTCCCGCTCATCGTGTTCTTTGCCCTGCAAAGATACCTCGTGCGCGGTCTGCTCGCAGGCTCCGTCAAATAAGCGTGGCATTGCCCCGGGGCGGAAGCCCTGGGGCCGCGCCTCCTCCAACTCAGGACGAATGACGTAAGATGAACCAGCAAGCCTCAGAAATGGCAGGCAAAGTCGTGACAGACCCCGATTGGTGGCGCGGTGCGGTGATCTATCAGATCTATCCGCGCAGCTATCAGGACTCGAACGGGGACGGCATCGGCGACCTTTTGGGTATCGTGCAGCGGCTGCCCTATATCGCCTCTCTCGGTGTGGACGCGATCTGGATTTCACCGTTCTTTACCTCGCCGATGAAGGATTTCGGCTACGACGTCAGTGACTACTGCGACGTGGACCCGATGTTCGGCACGCTTGCGGATTTTGACGTGCTGGTGGAGACCGCGCATCGCTGGAACATCAAGGTGATGATCGACCTGGTGCTGTCGCATACCTCCGACGTGCACGCCTGGTTCGAGGAAAGCCGCCAGAGCCGGGATAACGCCAAGGCGGATTGGTATGTCTGGTCCGATCCGAAGCCCGACGGGACGCCGCCCAACAATTGGCTGTCGATCTTTGGCGGCTCAGCATGGCAGTGGGATGCCCGGCGGGAGCAATATTATCTGCACAATTTCCTCGTGTCCCAGCCGGACCTGAACTTCCACAACCCAGATGTGCAGGATGCGCTGCTCGATGCCACGCGGTTTTGGCTGAACCGGGGCGTCGATGGCTTCCGGCTCGACACGATCAACTTTTACTTCGCCGATAAGGAGCTGCGCGATAACCCCGCGTTGCCGCCAGAAAAGCGGAACTCGACCATCGCGCCGTCGGTGAATCCGTATAACCACCAGGAGCATCTCTACTCCAAGAACCAGCCGGAGAATCTGGCGTTTTTGGAACGGTTCCGTGCGCTTTTGGATGAATACCCGGAAACCACCTGCGTGGGTGAGGTGGGCGATGCGCAGCACGGGCTCGAAATCCTGGGCGAATACACGCGCGGCGATGAGCGGGTGCATATGTGCTACGCGTTCGAGCTCTTGAGCGGCAAGCGCCCTGGGCCTGCCTTTATCGCGGACACGTTTGCGCGGTTTGATGCAGCAGCGCCCGATGGCTGGGCCTGCTGGGCCTATTCGAACCACGACGTCATGCGCCATGCGTCCCGCTGGGACCTCTCGCCTGCCGCGCAGCGGCTGTTTCATACGCTGATGGTGTGCCTGCGCGGGTCGCTGTGCCTCTATCAGGGCGAGGAGCTCGGTCTGCCTGAGGCGGATTTGCCGTTTGACGCGCTCCAGGACCCGTACGGGATCGAGTTCTGGCCGGAGTTTAAGGGCCGCGATGGGTGCCGGACGCCCATGGTTTGGGACCGCGACAACGCCCATGGCGGGTTCACCGAGGCGCAGATGCCATGGCTGCCGGTGCCCGGTGAGCATCTGAGCCAAGCCGTCGCCGCGCAAGAGGATGACCCGACCGCGCTGATCCATCACTACCGCCGGGCGCTGGCCTTCCGCCGCGCGCATCCGGCGCTAAGAAAGGGCACCCAAGACCCGATGGTGGCGTCAGGTTCCGTCCTGTCGTTCACGCGTCGCCAGGACGGGGAGGAGGTGTTCTGCGCCTTTAACATGTCCGACGACCCTGCCACGCTCGACGCACCAAAGGGGAGCTGGGTCAATATTGGTGCAGAACTCGGCTCCATTTCACCGGGGCCGGACGGACGACTACATCTCGGCCCTTGGCAGGCCGCAATCGCACGAAAAACGACATAAGGGGAGGGACGCGAGATGGCCGATCTAATTCTTCGCGACGTGGAAAAGACCTATGGCGGCACGGTCAACGTGCTCAACAACATCAATCTCGACATTCAGACGGGGGAGCTGATCGTGTTTGTCGGCCCGTCCGGCTGCGGGAAGTCGACGTTGCTGCGAATGATCGCGGGGCTCGAAAAGATCACGAGCGGAACGCTGGAGATCGATGGGCAACTCGTGAACGACGTGCCCCCGTCTGAGCGTGGGATCGCGATGGTGTTCCAGTCCTACGCGCTTTACCCACATATGACCGTGCGCGATAACATGGCCTTTGCGCTGAAACTGGCGAAAAAGACCCCAGCGGAGATTGATAAGGCGATCGCCTATGCCGCTGAAAAGCTGCAACTGACCGAGTATCTCGACCGCCTGCCAAAGGCGTTGTCGGGTGGTCAGCGTCAGCGGGTGGCCATCGGGCGGTCGATAGTGCGCGACCCCAAAGTCTACCTGTTTGACGAGCCGCTTTCGAACCTTGACGCTGCGCTTCGCGTGGCGACCCGGATCGAGATCGCGCAGCTCAAGGAACAGATGCCGGACTCCACGATGATCTACGTGACCCACGACCAGGTGGAGGCGATGACGCTCGCGTCGCGCATCGTGGTGCTGGCCAACAAGGGTATTGCACAGGTCGGATCGCCTCTAGAGCTCTACGAGCGGCCGGAGAACGAGTTTGTGGCGCAGTTTATTGGCTCGCCGCAGATGAACCTATTGTCGGGCGAGGTTGTGGGCACCGGCGCCATGACCAAGGTCAAGATCCACAAAGGCGGCGGTGTGATCGAGGCGGCCATTCCCACGCAAGACGGGGATATGGGGCTACAGGTCAATGTCGGTATCCGGCCCGAAGATATGGTGGCGACGGAAAGCGAGAACTTCGCCTATCAAGGCCAAGTCGAGATCACCGAGGCGTTGGGTGAGGTCACCTTGCTCTACTTTAAGCCAGAGGCTGCAGGCGTCGACCCAATCATCGCGAAGCTGCCCGGCATCCACCGCGATTTGCGCGGTACGACGCCACGACTAACGGCGGCGCCTGAAAAGCTTCACCTTTTTGCGAATGGGGTCTCGCTGCTTTATCGGTAGAGCCAGAATTTTCTTTGGAAAATTCTGGCAGGGAGAAGCATTTTCCGAAGAAAATGCTTCTCACACCAGCTTTGCTATGGGGTGATCGTTGCAGGTGATCACGTAATGATGTGCCATTCGGTGCATCTGAAACCCGCGCTTGCGGACTTCAGAAACCAAGACGTGCTCGCCAATCTCGCGTTCCACATCTTTGACGCTGCGTTTGACCACGCCCCCTGTATGCGCCGTGCGCGAGTCAAAGATGGCCTCCAAAAAGGCGCGGTTGTGCCAGCCGGGATCGCCACGATACGTCATGGCTCACCGTATCTTAGACAAGCTTAACAGACCGTAAATGCAGCCTTAGTCTAGCCGCGCCGTCTGCGGCGTCCGCCGCGCCCGCCTTGAGCTGCACCGGGCGCCTTGTTGAACTGTATCCAGTTCGCGCCGCCCTCGTCGTTGTTGGTTAGGAAGTTCGCGGCGCGAATGGCCTCCATCTCCTTACCAGGGCGCGGCTTGGTGGAGCCTATGCCAAAGAGCTGGGCAAAAGCTTCATCATCCATGCCCTCCGGCAGCATCACACCGGCGGCCTCAACCTCGGCCCGCTTTTCTGCGAGCTTTTTGGGCCCCACGGGCAGCGCAACGGGGTTCATAATGGCGCTCGTCATTCCCGCCGTCATCGCCATCGGCAGAAACGCGTTGTTGATCCCGTGGCGGTTCGGCAGGCCGAAGGAAATGTTGGAGGCCCCGCAGGTTGTGTTTACGCCGAGCTCATCGCGCAGCCGCCGGACCAGGGTAAAGACTTGGAGCCCTGCCGTACCCATGGCGCCGATGGGCATCACGAGCGGGTCGACGACGATGTCATGGGCGGGGATGCCGAAATCGGCGGCACGTTCCACGATCTTCTTTGCCACCGCAAAGCGGACATCGGGGTCCTCGGAGATGCCTGTGTCGTCGTTCGAAATTGCGACCACCGGCACGTTGTACTTCTTGACCAACGGCAGCACGAGCTCAAGCCGCTCTTCTTCGCCTGTGACGGAGTTCAGCAGCGGGCGGCCTTCTGCAGCTGCCAGCCCGTTCTCCAAGGCGCCGGGCACAGAGCTGTCGATGCACAGCGGGCAGTCCGTGACCTCCTGCACCTTTTCCACGAGCTGGCGCATCAGGTCGGGCTCGACAAAGTTGTTGTCTGCGTAGCGCGGGTCCTCGGCCATCTTGTTGGAAAAGACCGCGCCGGAATTCACGTCGAGCACATTGGCCCCCGCCGCCACCTGGGCCACGGCATCTGCCTGCACGCGGGAAAAGTCACCACGCTCCAGCTCCTCGTTGAGGATCTTGCGCCCCGTGGGGTTGATGCGTTCGCCGATGACACAGAAGGGCTGGTCGAAGCCAATGATTGCGGTCTTGGTCTTCGACTCGATGACGGTGCGGGTCATATCTGTTCCTTATTGGGCGGCAGGCACGCCAGAGGCGCCGCCGTGGTCTTTGGTCCAAGTCGCCGACGTTTTGATCCCGCCGAGGGGGAAGACGTGCACATCCGTGATGTTGAAATCGGGATGCGCGGCCCTGTGGGCGGCGAGTTCGCCCACGAATTCTGTGGGCTCAAACGGCAGCAGCAGCTTGGTGACGTCTTTGGCCCGGCGCTGCAGGACCCGCAAGGAGGCACCGACGCCGCAAGCAATCGAAAACTTAATTAACGTTTGCAGTTTTGCGGGACCGGCGACGCCAATGTGGATGGGGATCGTGATGCCTGCGGCGCGCAGGCTGTCGGCCCATGCGATAACCGGCGCGGCCTCAAAACAGAACTGCGTGGCAATGGCCATCTCTGCGTCGGACGTCTCCGAGAATGCCTGCTTCCAGCGCAGCGCCGCTTCGACATTAGCGCTGCCGCCAGATGGGTCGATGTCTTTGTTGCCCTCGGGGTGACCCGCGACGTGGAGCCGCTTGAAGTCGCGAAAGGCACCAGATTCAAGAAGCTGCATGGAGCTGTCAAAGTCGCCATGGGGCGTGGTCACGCCGCCCGCGAGGAGCAGCGCTTGGTCCACACCGGCCTCGCCCTCATACATCGCGATCCAGTTCCGCAGCGTGGCCGCGTCCTTGATGATACGTGCGGGGAAGTGCGGCATGACGGGGAAGCCCTGGGCCGCGAGCCGTTTGGCCGTCGCGACCATGTCCTCGATAGGGGTGCCGTCGATATGGGCGATGTAGACGCGCGTGCCCGCGGGCAAAAGCGATCGGAAATCGTCGATCTTTTCGGCGGTGCGTGGCATCACCTCGATGGAGAACCCATTCAGGAACGCCTCAACCTCCGGTTTGACCGGGGCAGGGCCCGTTTCGCGGGATCTGAAATTGAGTAGCGCCATCTTTGGGGTCTCCGCGTCGCGTTAAGCTTTGCCTTCGTTTTGGATCAGAGCCCGCAGGCGCTTTCCGTCATATTCGGTGTCGAGCCGCTCAGCCTCGGCTTTGGCCACGTCATTGGGGTCGCCCTCAACAGCATAGGGCGCGGCTTTGCGCCATTCGGCAAGATAGGCATCGGTGTCGGATGCGCCAAGCTTCATGGCGGCGGCGTCAATGGCCTGCTCGAACCGCTCTGGCAGCTGCACTTTGGACCCACGGCGCCCTTTGCCCACGATGACTTGAGCGGGGATATCGCGCCAATAAACGATGGTGACGTCGGGCATGGGGGTCTTCCTTTAACTTGAGGTCTTCTAACGGTGCGCGCGCCTATTCCATGGCACAATTTCGACAATTAGCGCGCAACGAGCGACTGCCAGGATTTTTCGCAAAGCATTGCGCCAGTGCCGATTGGTCATTAGCTTTAGAGTAACTCGATATGAAAGGCGCAAGTTATGGCGCCACAGCGCTCTGGCGATGCGGGCGCGATCCCGGAAACGGTCGAACGGTCTGCGTCGCGCACCCCCTCTCCAGGGGCGCCGCTTTATGCTGCGCTCGATCTGGGGACCAATAGCTGCCGCATGCTAATTGCGCGGCCCGATGGCCATGGCTTTGCTGTGGTCGATAGCTTTTCCAAGACCGTTCAGCTCGGCCACGGGTTGGAGGCGTCTGGGCGGCTGTCGCGCGCATCGATGTCTAAAACCGTCCAAGCTCTGCGCATTTGTAAGCAAAAGCTCAAGCAGCATGGCGTTGACCGGATGCGCCTTGTCGCGACGGAGGCGTGCCGGCGCGCCAAGAACGCCAGTGAGTTCGTGCGCTTTGCACGGCGCGAAACCGGCCTCGCGCTTGAGATTATCGAGCCCAAGGACGAGGCGCGCTATGCCGTGATCTCCTGCGCGCCGCTGGTGTCTAAAGCCACAACCCAGCTTTTGGTGGTCGATATCGGCGGCGGCTCAACGGAGCTCGTGTGGATCGACCTCACCGATGTACCGCCCGGGCGGCGCAAGCATGCGATCATGGGGCTGCATTCCGGTTTTGAGGGGCCCCACGAGGGCGCGCGCGTGGTGGATTGGATTTCAGTCCCCCTGGGCGTCGCCACCCTGCGTGAGCAGTTCGACGATGTCACAGACGACGCCGCGCGGTTTGCGCTCATGAGCTGGTTTTTTGAGGAGAACCTGGCAGAGTTCGCGCCCGCTGCTGTGGCGACCGAGCGCGCGGGGTTCCAGATCATCGGCACAAGCGGGACCGTGACGACCGTAGCCGCGAGCCACCTCAATCTGCGCCGTTACGACCGGACCAAGGTTGACGGGTTGCGCATGAGCTCTGACGAGATCGACAAGGTGATCCGGGATTACCTGTCGCTTGGACCTGCTGGGCGGCGTGACGATCCCCGCATTGGTCGGGATCGCCACGCGCTCATTATGTCGGGGGCGGCAATCCTGCAGGCGCTGCTGCGGCTTTGGCCTACAGATACGCTGTCGGTTGCGGATCGCGGTTTGCGCGAGGGGCTGCTATACGCGCAAATGAGCGAGGACGGGGTGCTCAATTTCGATTGAGCTGGGGAACGCATGACGAAATCAGGATCAGGCAAGGGCACGTCCGGGCGCGGGCAGCGCGAGCTGAAAGTCAAAGTGCGCACCGCGCGCGGGCGGCGGGCAAGCTCGACCCGTTGGCTTCAACGTCAGCTCAACGACCCGTATGTCAAACGCGCCAAGTCCGAAGGATACCGGGGGCGCGCGGCGTTCAAAATCCTGGAGCTCGACGACAAGTTTGGGTTTCTGGTGCCCGGGGCCCGTGTGGTCGACCTTGGCTGCGCGCCCGGCGGTTGGTGCCAGGTGGCCGTGCGGCGCGTGAATGCGCTATCGGACCTGCCCGACAAACCCGTGGGCACGGTTCTGGGCATCGACTTGCAAGAGGTGGAGCCCGTGCCTGGGGCCACGATCCACGTGCTCGATTTCCTCGACGAGGATGCGGACCAAAAGGTCAAAGATTGGCTTGGGTCCTCGGCCGATGTTGTGATGTCGGACATGGCTGCGGCGTCGTCCGGCCACAAACAGACCGACCACCTGCGCATCATGGCCCTGTGCGAGGCAGCGGCCTATTTCTCCTTTGACGTGCTCGACCCGGGCGGCACCTTTGTCGCAAAGGTGCTCGCTGGCGGGGCAGAGGGGGATTTGCAGAAGCTGCTCAAGCAGAAGTTCACGAAAGTGGCCAATGTGAAACCGCCAGCCTCACGCTCTGATTCCTCGGAAAAATTTGTCGTGGCCACCGGGTTCCGCGGCTAGCGCGCCATGCCCGCGCCACAGTTTTACCCTGAGAATCGTCGCGCAGCGTCCAAGTTTGCACAAAAGTTTTACGCAAATTGGCCGGGACCACATGCAATGGACCCCGCCATGACCACGCCACGCCTCTCCCCACGGCTTCCGCTATGATCGCGCTTCAAACCCAGTTTGGCGCGGCGCCGCTTCTACCCAACCAGGTGGCCTTTGTTGGCCAGTCCGCGCCAGAAACGCTTATCCGCACCGCGCAAGGCGACCAGCCAGCGAGCCGCCTGCGCGTCGGCGATCAGGTCCTGACGCGGGGCAACGGGCTGCAACCGGTGCAATGGATCGGGCGCAAGGTGATCGCGGGCAATGAGCTTGCGTTTCAGCCAGAGCTGCACCCGATAGAGATCGCGCCCGGTGCCCTAGGCGGCGGCCTGCCGGAGCGGACGCTGCGTGTCTCGCCCCAGCACCGCATCCTGATCGAGGGGCGGGGGGCTGCGCTGTTCTTTGGCGCCGATGACATTCTGGCGCCCGCGGGCCATCTTGCGCAGCGCCGCGATGTGCACCGGGTAGAACCGGTGGCTGTGGCCTACATGCACATCCTCTTTCACCGTCCGGAGGTGATCTGCGTCAACGGCGCCTGGGTCGATTGTTTTCACCCCGCTGACAGCGACAACGCCGGTGGGCGCGACGAAATCGATGCGGTTTTTCCAGAAGTTTTGGCGCAAAGCGCCTCAAAAGCTGCGCAACAAATGGCCTCACGGGGCCCACAAACGGCGGAGGTGCGGCCGCTGTTTAGGTAGGTTTAGGGCTTAGGGCCTATCCCTACGTCTCAAGGCATGGCGCGAGTGTGTCAGTGCCGCGGGACTTTTGGGTTCGAATTGCGATCCCGCGTAACGAGTGATGTGTGTAATGTTCTGGGTGACCAATGGCCCCACGCACCTCACAGTGCGTGGGGCCAACTTTTTTGCGCCCCTAGCCGCGCATTCGCGCCCCGTCCGCGTCAAAGAGCGGGGTGTCGATCAGCGTCGCGCGGCGGCGCTCTCCGAGGATCTCGATCTCCAGGCTCTGGCCGGGGGCAGCCAATGCGAGCGGCACAAACCCTTGCGCAATGCTCTTGCCTGCGTGGTGGGAATATCCGCCAGAGGTGCAAAACCCGACGACCATGTCCCCGTCAAAGATCGGCTCATAGGCCACGACGTCGGCATCTGCGGCGTCGACTTCAAACGCACAAAGCCTGCGGGTGGGCGTGTCCGCATGGGCGGCGGCCTTGCCGATGAAGTCGCGCGACCAGTCGACGAAGCGGTCCATGCCGGTTTCCGCGGGCGTGTAGTCAGGCGAAAACTCCGACATCCAGGAGCCGAAGAATTTGTCGAGCCTGAGCGACATCATCGCGCGCATGCCAAACGGGGCCATGCCGAACTCGTGCCCAGCTTCCCATAGCGTCGCCCAGAGGTGGCGCTGTTCCATCGGGTGGCAGTATATCTCATACCCCAGATCGCCGGTGTAACTGACGCGCTGCACGATGCAGTCGATCATGCCGGTGGTGAGCTGGCGCACATCGAGGAAGCGGATGCCCGTCACATCGGCGCGCGTGACCTTGGCCAGCACGTCGCGCGCCATGGGGCCTGCGATTTGGAAGCCGTTCAGGGTGTCCGACACATTGTTGACATGACATCCGTCCATCGCGTTCTGTTCGAACCAGCGCATATGAATGTCCTGCGCACCGTAGCTCGCGGTGAGCTGGTATTCGTTTGCGCCAAGGCAGGAGATCGTGAAATCCCCGATCAGCTTCCCCTTTTGGGACAGCATCGGCGTGAGCGACAGCCGCCCGGGCTTTGGGATGCGACCCGCCATCACACGTTCCAGCCAGGCTCGCGCGCTTGGGCCTGTGACGCGGTATTTGCCGAAATTGTGCGTCTCGTTGATGCCCACACGCTCCCGCACCGCGGCGACCTCTCGCGCGGTGGCGGCGAAGGCGTTGGAGCGGCGGAAGCTCGGCTCTTCATAGCGTGGCTCGCCGCCGGCAGCGAAGTAGTTCGGGACTTCCAGCCCGAACTGCTGGCCCCAGACCGCGCCTATGGCATCGAATGTTTCATACATCGGGGTTTGCCGCAGGGGGCGCCCTGCGGGCAGTTCCTCGTTGGGGTAGGAGATCGAGAAGCGCCGCTGATAGTTCTCCACCACCTTGGGCAGGGTGAAGCCCGGCGACAGCCAGCGCGGGAATCGGGCGACGTCCATGGCGGTCACGTCCCGCTCCGCCTCCCCCTCGATTATCCACTGCGCGAGACTGAGCCCCACACCGCCACCCTGCGAGAAGCCCGCCATGACACCGCAAGCCGACCAGTAGTTGCGCAGGCCTGGCACGGGACCCACGAGCGGGTTGCCGTCGGGGGCAAAGGTGAAGGGCCCGTGGATCACCGATTTCACGCCAGCGCGGGCGAGGGTGGGGAAGCGGCGGTACGCGAACTCGATTGACGTCTCGATCTTATCAAAGTCATCGGGCAGCAGCTCATGGCCGAAATTCCAGGGCGTGCCGTCCACCGCCCAGGGTTTTGCCGCCTGCTCATAGAACCCGATGCAGAGCCCGCGCCCTTCCTGCCGCAGGTAGCTTTCCCCCGCGGGGTCCATGACATGGGGATGCTCGGTGTCGCGCTCATAGATTTCGGCAATGTCGTCGGTGACGATATACTGATGCTCCATGGGGTGGAGCGGCAGCTTGATCCCCGCCATATGCCCCACCTCCCGCGCCCATAGGCCCGCGGCGTTTACCAAATGCTCGCAGTGGAGTGTGCCTTGGTCGGTCACGACCTCCCAGCCTTCGGCGGTCGGGTTCGTCTCCGTGACCTTTACATGGGTACGGATCTGCGCCCCGCCCATGCGCGCGGCCTCGGCGTAGGCGTGGGTGGTGCCCGAAGGGTCGAGATGCCCATCGAGCGGATCGTAAAGCCCGCCGAGGATGCCATCGACATTGGTGACAGGCGCGATCCGCGCGATCTCTTCTGGTCCCACGATCTCTGTCTCAAGCCCTATATAGCGGTGCTTGGCGCGCTCGGCCTTGAGCACGTCGAAGCGCTCTGGCGTGTCGGCGAGCGTCACACCGCCCACATGATGGAGCCCGCAGGACATGCCTGTGAGCTCTTCGAGCTCCCGATAGAGGCGGATCGTATAGCCCTGGAGCGCGGCCATATTCGTGTCGCCGTTGAGCGTGTGAAAACCCCCCGCCGCGTGCCATGTAGAGCCGCTGGTCAGCTCTGAGCGTTCCAGAAGCAGGACGTCAGACCACCCAAGCTTGGTCAGGTGATAGGCGACCGAGCAGCCCACAACGCCGCCGCCGATGATGATGACCCGATGATGCGTCATGCTGTCCTCCCGTCTGTCGGAGCAGACATTGCCCGTGGACGCTCGCAAGTGACCACCGGAAACAGACATTTGAGGCCTAGAAAATGTCGCTGGCGGGCAGGGGGTGGAGGTCCCGGATCAAGTCCGGGACGCGGTGCGCTCTAGTCGACCCGTCCTGCCGCCTTGAGCCGGGCGCGAAGGTCCTCGGCGCTTGGATCGCCCATCTCCAACGCGAAGACATAAGCGTGGGTGAGAAAAAACATCTCCTCATCCTCGTCGGTGCTGGCATCCGCGGCGGAGGTATAACGCGCGACCATGGCCGCTACGTCGCTTGCGGCGTGAGCGTCAAGCAGCGCTCGGTGGAGCGCGTCGTTCACTGGGCGTCTTGAAGCTTGGAGGCCACCCAGTCGTGAAAACAATGGGTCGGGCCATCCATCACCGGCGAAAACCGACCGCCGTCGAATTGTGTAGCGGCCCGCCCGCGCTGCATTCCCTCGACAACAAAGATGTCTTCCTCAAACACCTCTTTCCACATCGCGGCGTTCTTTTGCCGATTGTCGGCTTTTGTATCCTCAGAGGCGTAATAGAGGTGAATGTGTTCCTGCGTGCGGTTGTGGGCCACGGGTTCAAGCACGATGGCAAAGGCGTGGTCGCGCTGCGCGCCGAGCAGGACATTGGGGTACACGGCGATATATTCCGCGCCGGTGTCCCATTTGTCCGACAGCCCCGCGAAGTCCGGGAAAGCCGGCGCGCCCGCGTCTTCGAACTGGCGATAGACCAGCGTGCCTTGACCCGAATACTGCCCGCGCGCCTCGATATTGTAGTGATCCTCAAGTCGGGAATAGGAGTTCAGGCCCGGATGCACCCAGGGTAAGTGGTAGCTTTCGCAGTAATTTTCCACCGCAAGCTTCCAGTTGGTAGCAACGTCCAAGGTGAACCTACTTTCGTCGCCGCCATGGTGGTGGGGCTGATCGAACTCGGACCACCGCGCGATGAGGTCAGCATGCACCTCCTCGAACGGCGCCGCGTCACCTGAAATGTTCACAAAGACCACGTCGCGCCAGATATGGCTGCGGACCTCGATGAGACCCAGGGTCGATGGATCAATCCCCTCATGGGTATTGTGCCCCGGCCCGCCCACATGAGGCGTCGACACGAGCGCGCCCTTGGTCGAATAGCACCACGAATGATAGGGGCACCGGATTGCGCCGCGGATGCGCGTGGTCTCCCGCACGAGGATCATACCGCGGTGGCGGCAGATATTTTGGAAGACGCGGACGTCGCCATCCTTGTCGCGGAGCAGGAGCAGCGGGATGCCCAAAAACTCGATGGGCTTGGCGTCACCCTTTTCCGGCACATCCGCGCCCACCGCGAGCCCCGCCCATTGTGCGTGCAGCACCGCCTGCGCCTCGGTCGCGAATACGTTCGGGTCGGTGTAATGGGCGTTGGGCAGCCCGTTCGCCTGTTCAATCGGGCGCCGCACTGCGTCGAGCGCATCGGGGTCGAGATCGCGTGCCATGGGAACCTCCGTCACATCTGCTGCACAGGAGGGTAGGGGGCAGGGACGCGCCGCGCGCCAATATCCGCGACCGCAGCATGTCAGGGAGCGACAGGTGCGGGGCTCAGGTCGCCCCGCGCGCAAGTGCAACGACGCCGGTGCGCGCCATCTCTACCAGGCCCAAGGGGCGCATGAGTTCGGCCAGCGCGTCGATCTTTTCCGGCGTGCCGGTGACTTCGAAGACAAAGCTCGCGAGGGTGGAATCCACGACGGAGGCGCGGAAGATTTCCGCGATGCGCATCGCTTCGACCCGCTTTTCGCCCTGGCCGGAGACCTTGAGCAGCGCCAGTTCCCGCTCCACCGCGGGCCCTTCGGTCGTGAGGTCATGGACCTCGTGGACGCTCACGATCCGCCCGAGCTGCGCGATGATCTGCGTGATAATCTGCGGCGTGCCGATGGTGACGACCGTGATGCGCGACAGGTGGCCGGTGTGATCGACTTCGGCCACGGTCAGGCTTTCAATGTTATAGCCGCGCCCCGAAAAGAGCCCGATGACGCGCGCGAGCACACCCGGTTCGTTTTCGACAATCACCGCGAGGGTGTGGCGTTCCTTGACGTCCGAGAAATTGGGCCGAAGGTTATAGGCCGAATGGCTCGTCGCGCCTTTTTTGATTTTGAGTGGTGCCATGGACTTGTCTTCCGGTGGTTTGAGGGGGCGCCGATTTCTTCAAAAGAAATCGGTCCGAAATCTTTTGAAGATTTCGGCGCCTAGACCAACACGCTCCCCTTCGCATCGATTGCGCCTTCGGTCGAAGCCTCGCCGAGCAGCATTTCATTGTGGGCTTTGCCCGACGGGATCATGGGGAAGCAGTTTTCGTGCTTTTCTACGAGACAGTCAAAGATCACTGGGCCGTCGTATTCCAGCATCTCCATGATTGCGTCGTCGAGGTCGGCGGGGTCGGAACAGAGGATCCCCTTGGCCCCAAACGCTTCGGCCAGCTTCACGAAATCGGGCAGGGCCTCGGACCAGGAATGGGAGAACCGCCCGCCGTGGAGCAGGTCCTGCCACTGACGCACCATGCCCAGACGTTCGTTGTTCAGGATGAACTGTTTGACAGGCAGGCGGTACTGCACGGCGGTGCCCATCTCTTGCATGTTCATCAGCCACGATGCTTCGCCTGCGACATTGATCACGAGCGCATCGGGGTGTGCCAGTTGCACACCGATGGAGGCGGGGAAGCCATAGCCCATCGTGCCCAGCCCGCCAGAGGTCATCCACTGGTTGGGTTCCTCGAACCCGATGTATTGCGCGGCCCACATCTGGTGCTGGCCCACCTCTGTGCAGACAAAGCGGTCCTTGCGGTGTTTGGTCAGGGCTTCCAGCCGTTCCAGCGCGTATTGCGGTTTGATGGTCTTTTTGGAGTTCGAGTAATCCAGACAACGGACTTCGCGCCACATCTCGATCTTTTGCCACCACTTGGCGAGCTTTTCCTTGTTCGTCTTGCGGCCGCGCGACTTCCAGACCTTCAGCACGTCTTCGAGCACATGGCCCACATCGCCCAGGATTGGGATGTCTACCTTGATCACTTTGTTGATCGAGGACGGGTCGATGTCGATATGGGCTTTCTTCGACTTCGGGCTGAACGCGTCGATTCGGCCCGTGATGCGGTCATCGAAACGGGCGCCGATATTGATCATCAGATCGCAGTCATGCATCGCCAGGTTCGCCTCGTAGAGGCCGTGCATCCCCAGCATCCCCAGCCATTTGTCGCCCGAGGCCGGATAGCAGCCCAGGCCCATCAGGGTGGAGGTGATGGGAAAGCCTGTCGCCTCAACCAGTTCGCGCAAGAGCTGCGAGGCGGCGGGGCCGGAATTGATGACGCCACCACCGGTGTAGAACACTGGGCGCTCAGCGCGCTCGATGGCGGCTACCAGATCGGTGATGCCTTCGATGTCGCCCTTCACCTGCGGGTGGTAATGCGACTGCACCTTGGACGGCGGCGTATAGGTGCCGGAGGCGAATTGGATGTCCTTCGGGATATCGATCAGAACCGGGCCCGGACGGCCTGAGGTCGCGACGTGGAACGCCTCGTGCAGGACCTTGGGCAGCGTATCGGTCTCCTTAACCAGCCAGTTATGTTTGGTGCAGGGGCGGGTGATGCCCACGGTGTCGGCCTCTTGGAACGCGTCGGATCCGATCATGAAGGTCGGCACCTGACCCGTCAAAACCACGAGCGGGATCGAATCCATCAGCGCGTCCGTTAGGCCAGTCACGGCATTCGTCGCCCCGGGGCCAGACGTCACCAGCACAACGCCAGGCTTGCCGGTGGACCGCGCATACCCTTCCGCTGCGTGCACGGCACCCTGTTCATGCCGCACGAGCACGTGGCGGATGTCGTTTTGCTGGAAGACCTCGTCATAAATTGGGAGCACGGCGCCACCTGGGTAGCCAAAGACCACCTCCACACCCTGATCCTTCAGGGCTTGCACCACCATTTTCGCTCCGGTCATCTGCTGTGCCATCGGTCTCTCCACTTTGGCATCTGGCCACAAAAAAGCCCCCGATTTTGGGTCGGGGGCGCATGGGATCAATATGGTCTACCGTTACCGGCCCATGCGCCATGTTCCTACAAGTACGACGAGGATCGTCATCACTGTCTCCTTCTTCGCGGAGGGTGTGACACGGGGCGCGAAGGCGGTCAACTGGGTTTTGGAGAAAATGTCTCTCGCGCGGCGCATTTCGCAACTTTCTTTCTGGAGGTGGGTCGGCAGCGACAAATCGGGTCGCCTCCTGCGCGCGCGTGGCGGACGCGGAACAGGGCCCATCTGGGAGAGTTCGGTTATAAATGACTTGCCGGTCATTCAGGTTGAACTATAAATGACCCATTGGTCATTAAGGGTGATAAGATGCTGAGAGAATGGACACAGATGCGGCTCAACAGCCAGATAACGGCACCGCTGCTGGGCGCGTTGATCGTGACGGCGGCCTGCCTCGGCCCGAGCCAAGCGCATGATCTCAATGCCGACGACTTCGTAAAGGACGTGCGCGGCAAAGCGCTGTCCGTCGTCGATGCGCCGTTCGCCGCCGTGGCGCATGTGTTTGAAGACGGCACCGTGGAGGTGCAAAGCGCCATCGGCATCTGGCAAGGCAGTTGGGCCAGCTTTGGCGAGACGATGTGCATCTTTTTCGACGAGGGCCCGCAGATGGGCGAAACTTGTGTCACGATCCAGCGCATGGCGGGCGGGGGCTACCGGACCTCGTCTGGCACACGGCTTGTGCCTGTGGCGAGCGCGATGCGCGTCTACAACTAGCGGCTCGAACTTACCGACCAGTGCCCTGTAGCACCCCGTGTTCCAAAGCATAGCGCGTCAACCCCGCGGTGGAGCTGATGCCGAGCTTGCGTTTGATGTTCTTGCGGTGGGTCTCCACCGTGCGGACGGAGATATCGAGCACCCGCGCGACCTCCTTATTCGACAGGCCCTGGGCGAGTTCCAACAGGATCGTTTGCTCGCGGTTCGTCAGCGCCTCGCGCCCGTCGCCCGACCGCGGGGCCAGGGCGCTTTCGGCCCCTGTGCAAAGATAGGTCTTGCCATCCATGACCGTGTCGATGGCGGTCTTGATCTCATCGGTCGGCACATCTTTCAGTACGTAGCCCACAGCCCCGTGCCCTAACGCGGTGGAGATGTATTCGGGGCTGTCATGCATGCTCAGGATCAGCACGCGCATCTGCGGGTTGTCTTCTAGCAGGATTTCGGTTGCCGCGAGCCCGGACAGGTCGGGCATGTTGAGGTCCATAAGCACCACGTCGGGGGCCAGCGTGGCGGCCTGGTCCACCGCCGCGCGGCCGCTGCCCAAAACGCCTACGATCTCCAAATCATCATAGCCGTCGAGTATCGCTTGGATCCCCTCGGCCACCATGGGGTGGTCGTCTACAATCAAGACACGCGTGCTCATGCCGCCCCCTTTTCTGTCGTCGACGGTGGCGGCAGCATATGGCTCAGCGGCACGCGGGCTTCAATGACCGTCCCTTTGCGCGACGACAGAATGCGGAGCGTCCCGTCGAGCTTTTCAACCCGCTCTTGCATGTTGCGCAGCCCCAGCCCGCCGCGCGGATCGGTGCCGCGCACCTCATTCAGGCCACACCCATCGTCGGTGATTTTCATCTGTGCGCCCTTGCGGTTGCCCTCAAGCTCCAGCGTGACGCGGGTGGCCCCGGCATGGCGTTCGATATTCGTCAGCGCCTCCTGCGCAACGCGGTAAAGCGCGATCTTTGATTCCTCGTCGAGCCGGTTGCGAAAGACGACCGTGCGAAACTGGGTCTCAATCCCGTTGCGCTGGCCGAAATCCTCCACCAAGGCCTTGAGAGCCGGGCCGAGCCCGAGATCGTCGAGCACACCGGGCCGCAAGTCGCGGGAGATGCGCCGCACCTCCTGGATCGCACCGCCAAGCGCGTCGATGCCGGTGTCGATATTGCCCTGGGCGCGCATGTCCCCATTGGCCAGCCGCCGCCGGGCGGCTTCCAACGTGTAGCGCACTGACACGAGGATCTGGCTGATCCCATCATGGAGCTCGCGGGCCACGCGGCTGCGCTCTTCCTCCTGAGTGTCGATGATCCGCTGCGTCAGGTCCTTGAGCTTCACATCCGCCTTTTTGCGTTCGCGGATGGTGATCAAGACGCCCGAGGCAAACACCAAGAGCAGCGCAAGCAGGGCCGTGACCCCGATCTGGAGGAACGTGCGGTCAATCCGCGCTTCCATATCCGCACGCGACGCAGCCACCGTTGCGAGCACGTCATCGATGAAAACGCCGGTGCCAAGCACCCACTGCCAAGAGCCAAGCGAGGTGACATAAGCGAGCATCTCCGCCTCTTCGCCGGTTGAGGGTTTGGGCCACAGGAAGGAATGATAGCCAGACCCGCTGCGCCCGGTCGCGATCAAGACATCGGTGATGGGGGTGCCGGTGCTGTCCGTGCGGCCGGTTAGGTTTTCGCCGATAAGCTCAGTCTGACGGGGGCTTACGACCATGGTGCCATCGTAGTCATAAACAAAGTAGAACCCGTCATCGCCGTAGATCATCGCTGACAGGATCTGCGTGACGCGGGTCTTGGCGGCGGCGTCATCGGGGGCCTTGTTGCCGTAGGTCCAAAAGAACGAATTACGCGCGAGCGTGACGTAGTTCTGAAGCTCTGCTTTTTTGGCTTTGATCAACTCGTCCTCTAGTGCCGCAATCTCGCGCTCGGCGAGTTGGCGGGACTGGTCGGTCACGATGATCCCGATGATCGACACCGACAGCACAAGCGGCACCGCCGCCAGAAAGACGAGCTTTTGCGCATAGGACAGCGCCAGGAGGCTTTGCAGCGGCTTCATGGGGTGGAACTGTGCCTGATGCGCACGCACGGTTCAATCCTGTGCGACCCCAGTGCGACCCCAGTGCGACCCCGGCGCGGGTGCGGGGCAGGGGCGCTACGTAGTCGTGGGTATTGTGACGCTGGGGCAGGTGTCTAATGTCGCGCCACCGAAAACGATCACGCTGCGCGATGAGTCGTGCGGCGTTATGGGAGGAAATCTATGGATCGTCGTTCATTTCTAAAAACATCTGCTCTGGGTGGCGCAACGGCCGCGCTTGCGGCACCGGCCATCGCTGGCGGCCACGCCCGGACCCTGACTATGGTGACGTCCTGGCCCCGCGGCTTCGCGGTGCTCGATGACGCAGCCACCTACTTCAACGAAGCAGTGGACGCGATGTCCGGCGGGGAGCTCTTGATCGACAAGAAAGCCCCAGGTGAACTCGTGGGCGCATTCGAAGTCTTTGACGCTGTGTCCTCGGGCCAGGCGGACCTCTACCACTCCGCGGACTACTACTTCATCGGCCAGCACCCCGGCTACGCGTTCTTTACGGCTGTGCCGTTCGGCGCCACCGCGCAAGAACTGACCAACTGGTACTACCACGATGGCGGCCAGGAGCTGCACGATGAGCTGGGCCAGATCTTTGGTCTCAAGTCGTTCCAGGCTGGTAACTCTGGGTCCCAGTCCGGTGGCTGGTTCCGCAAGGAAATCAACTCCGCAGATGACCTCGCCGGTCTTCGCTTCCGTATGCCGGGCCTTGGTGGTCAGGTGCTCGGCAAGCTTGGCGTGTCCGTGCAGAACATCCCCGGCGGCGAACTCTACCAGGCGCTGTCCTCGGGCGCGCTCGACGGGCTCGAGTGGGTGGGTCCCTTCGCGGACGAACGCGCGGGCTTCCAAGAAGTGGCGAAAGTCTACTACACCGCGGGCTTCCACGAGCCAGGCTCGGGCCTCGCATGCGGCATGAACCTCGACGTGTGGGAAAGCCTTGAGCCTAAGCACCAGGCGATCATCGACAACGCCGCGAAGGCGACGACGCACTACCAGTTGAGCCAAACCCTGGCCAATAACGGTGCCGCACTCGCACGTCTGCAGGCGCAAGGCGTCCAGACGCTGCAATTCTCCGACGATGTCTGGGATGCGTTCGGCGCGGCCTCCAAAGAGGTGCTCGACGAGAACATGGGTGACGAGCTTTACGCCCGCATCCGCAACTCGTTCGACGCATCGCTTGCGAAATCCTCTGACTGGATCCTCAAGTCCGACGGTGAGTTTGTTGCGCAGCGCAACCGCGTTCTGGCCAACAGCTAAACATCACGAGGCCCCGGGCGCAGTGCCGCCCGGGGCCTTTTGCTGCGCCACCCGCGCGAGCCCTTTCGCAAGCCGCACCGCCGCTTTCGCAAGTGCTCAATAGCCGCCACGGGCACGGGAAATTCCTTTCAAAGGAATTTGCCAAGAGTTTTTGAAAAACTCTTTTTGCCCGAGCGGTGATTTTGGAAAGGGACGCCCATGGAGGCTCTTAGCTGGTTTGTCACCAACCTGGCCCTTGGGTTCTACAACCTGTTTTATGCGCTTACGCATCCGATGTCCTGGCTGAACTGGGGCGACCCGAAAGCGGTGATGCGCTTTATCTACTACGGCGGCTCGGTGGAGTTTTTCTTTGCCGTGCTCGTGGTTTTTCTGACGGTCACTGCCATTGGCCTGTGGCGCAACAGCGTGCTTTGGGGCGTCGTGCGCGGGTTGGAGACGTTTGCCAACACCGTGGGACGCATCGCCGCTTGGGCCGGGCTGCTCATGGTGCTGCAACAGGTGATCATCGTCGTCATCCAGCGGATCTTCCTTGAGGCGCAGATCAGCTTTGGCTTTGGCATCCCATTCTCGAAGGACATTAGCTGGTTCGCGGAAGAGCTTAAGCTCTATAACGCCATGATCGTGTGCCTGTGCTGCACCTACACTTTTGTGCAAGGCGGGCATGTGCGGGTCGACCTGATCTACTCCGCCGTCAGCTACCGCACAAAGCGGGTCATCGATATGGTGGGCTGTCTCATTCTGATGATGCCTGCGGCAGTACTTATCTGGATGTATTCGTGGTTCTTCATGTGGCGCCACCTGGTGACGCCCAAAGTCTCTGCCTCTGATACGTTCCAGCGGCTTGTGGACGGCAAAAGCCGCGCGTTCCGCTGGAACGTGGAGACCATCGGTTTCAGCCCGCAAGGCTTCAACGCCTACTTCCTCTTCAAGGTCCTGCTCGTGGTGCTCACGGCCATGATCTTCCTTCAGGCGGTGGCGTTCTTCTACCGCTCCTACCTGGAGTGGAAGGAGGGCGAAGCGTCCGAAGGCAAATACCTCGACAAAGACAAGCTCGGCGATGAAGAGGCCGAGCTTGCAGCAGAAATCCACTAAGGGATCGCAGATATGTTTGGACTAGACGGCGTCGAGGTTGGCCTCATCATCGTGTTTCTCTGCCTCTTTGGCAGTATCTTGTCTGGGTTCCCGGTGGCATTCGCCATCGCGGGCTCTGCGGTCATCTCCTTCGGCATCATCGCTGTGCTCGACAGTGCGGGGCTTTTGATCCACGCGGCCATCGACAAGACGACCACGGAATATTTCGACCTCGTCAACGCGGGCATCCCGCGGGAGACGATCAGTATCTTCCGATACCCCGAACTGCCGCGCATCGCGGAGCCCGTGTTCGTCTCCGGTTGGGAGACCGCGATGGATCGCAACATTTCCTTCCTCGTCAATCGCATCAACGAGCGGGTGCTGGCGGGCCAGTCCATCGAGACGCTACTTGCCGTCCTCATGTTCGTTCTGATGGGCATCACGCTGGAGCGGTCCAAGATCGCTAATGACCTGCTGACGACGATGGCCAAGGTGTTCGGCCCGCTTCCGGGTGGTCTGGCCGTATCGGTGGTTGTTGTGGGCGCGTTCCTCGCGGCCTCCACAGGCATCGTGGGCGCGACTGTTGTGACCATGGGCCTCCTGTCCTTGCCCACCATGCTGCGCAATGGCTACTCGCCGGAGCTGTCCACCGGCGTCATCGCAGCCTCAGGCACGCTGGGGCAGATCATCCCGCCCTCCATCGTGATCGTTCTGCTCGGGACGCTGGCGGGGGATCTCTATTCCCGCGCGCAAGAGGAACGGGCGCAATCTCTGGGGTGCACCGACGCGCTGACCTATCTGGGTGAGCCCGCGGTTGTTTCGGTCGGCACTCTGTTTCAGGCGGCACTGGTTCCGGGCATCATGCTTGCAGGCCTCTACGCCAGCTACGCGTTCTTTTATGCGCTGCTGAACCCATCGAAGGCACCTGCGGTCGAGATGGGCGAAGGCAGCGGCGAGGTCGTGACGCGTAACGAGGCACTGTCGTGGTTCCTTGCCGCTCCTATCGCGCTCATTGGCGGTGCGATGCTCATGGGGCAGGTGGGTGTGATCGGCACGCAAGACATCACGGTGTCGTCGCGCACAGCGCTCGGTGAGGGCGCGAGCCTGCGCACAAACGTGTCGCCCGCATGTAAGGCAGCGATGATTGATCTTCACGGGCAGGACGCATGGGACACAGCCATTTCGGAACAGGCTGCCATTGACGCATCCGGCGGCATTCAGGACAGCCGGGAACTGACGCCAGAGGAACTGACCCAAGCGCGCGCGGACAAGATTGCAAATGCAGCCCCCATCGGTGGTGGGTTGGCGACGGGCTTTATCCTTCTTGCGCTCGTTCTCACGACGGCACGGGGCGTGGCGCCGAGTAAGGACTTCAAACCTATTGCCATCGGACTTGGCGGGGTCGCGCTGGCGTTCCTTGTGGATGCCGTCCTGTTGCCGGCCGACATGACGGCGGGGCCGCGGTTGGTGCTGCTTGCAATACCGCTTCTGCTCGCAGCCTATGGCTGTAAGGAAGCGGTGCTGAGGCTGGCGGAGAATGAGTTGATCCGCGTGGTATTCCCGCCACTGGTGCTGATTGTCGCGGTGCTTGGGTCGATCCTTGGCGGGATTACAAACCCGACGCCTGCTGCAGCGTTGGGTGCGGCCGGTGCCATCATGCTTGCCGCTTATCGGAAGCTGCGCGACGACGACCAGTCGCCCAAGGTGATCCTAGGCGCGTCCTTTGCGCTGGTGGTGATGCTCCTTGTGGGTGTGAACTTTGACCTTCGGCTTGGGCAACAGAATGTGCTGGTTGAGGACCGCATCGGGTACATCGTCGCGCAAGCGGCATACCTCTATGCCATGTTTGGCCTGCTTTATGCCTGCTTCATCCTATTCCGCGGCGGGGTTCTGAGCCCGGTGGTTCGCGAGACCGCGAAGGTAACGAGCATGGTTTTCACCATCCTCATCGCCTCGCAGCTCTTGAACCTTGTCGTCATCAGCTTTGGCGGGGAGCATTACATCCAGCAGTATCTGCGCAGTTTCGAAGAACCGGTCACATTCCTCTTCTTCGAGATACCGGCAGAGTATGTGGTCTTCCTCGTCGTGATGATCATCATGTTCATCCTTGGCTTCGTGCTCGACTTCCTCGAAATCATATACATCGTGATCCCCATCGTCGGGCCTGTGATCTATGGCGGGAGCCTAGATCCCAAATGGGTGACGATCATGATCGCGGTGAACTTGCAGACGTCCTTCTTGACGCCGCCCTTTGGCTTTGCGCTGTTCTACTTGCGCGGCGTGGCACCCAAGGAGGTTACCACCGGTCACATCTACCGCGGGATCATCCCCTTTGTGATGATCCAAGTGGCAGGGCTCGCGCTGCTGGCGTCGTTCCCGTCGATTGTGACCTTTGTGCCTGACCTGATCGGGAACTGATCCGGGGGAGGGTGCCAAGCAAGCCCTAGCGACGCTTATCCCAGGGGGACGGGCGCAGGGGCTTGCGGGTGCGGCGCGGCACGCTTGGGACGCCGGGTTCCATAAAGCGGTATTGCGCCGCGGCATGCGGTGGGTGGCCGCCCGTGCTGCGCCAAAAGCGCCGCCCGCCCAGCCTAAGCCAGAGCGGAGCAGCTAGGATCATTCCGGCCACAAATCCCCCCGCATGGGCCCAGTAGGCCACGCCGCTGCCTGCCGCATCGGTAGCGATCCCCGCGATGAGCTGGAACGCGAACCAGACGCCGAGCATCACATAGGCCGGGATCGGGATGATGCGGATCAAGATCACGAGGATGAGCAAGATGTCGATCCGCGCCCGCGGAAAGAGCAGAAGGTACCCGCCCATCACCCCCGCTATCGCGCCTGACGCCCCCACCATGGGCACCGTCGACGCGGGGTCCATCCCGACCTGCGCCAGCCCCGCCGCGACCCCGCTAGCGAGATAGAAGGCAAGGAAACCTGTGTGGCCAAACGCCTCCTCCATATTGTCGCCGAAGATCCAGAGAAACAGCATATTCCCAAGAATATGCATCCACCCGCCGTGCAAAAACATGGACGTGAAAAGTCCACCCCAGCCCTCGCCACTGCTAAACAAGGCCGGGACCAGCCCCCATTCGAGGTAGATCTGGTAGAGCGCGTCCTCGTCCCCAAAGAGCGGCAAATAGCTCAAGAACACCGCCGCATTCACGACAATGAGCGCGTAGGTGACAAAAGGCACCTGCGTAGACGGGTTGTGGTCACGGATTGGAAACATCTGTCCTAGAAAGGCGTCCGACCTGCCGCGGTCAAGGGGGGATAGCGGATGCGTGTCCGCGCCTTTGGGTGAGTCAGAAAAGGTCTGGGGGGTGGTGCCGGTTGCATAGCAGTCCGGGTGGGGACGCGCGGAGTTGCGTTTCGATGCCTTCGCAGCGCGTTCGATTCTTGAGCAAAGACCATGAATTTTCACCGCTACGTAATGGACTCGCTCGGCGAGCCTTTGCGAACCAACAACGCACAAGAGGTCTCACGCCTAAAGGCGTGCTCCCCATGATCAGGTCCATGATCGTCGCAGCTGCGCTCTTAGTGTCATATGTCACCACTGCTTCCGCAGCGACGTACACCGCGACATTCGTGGAAAAAGGCGGCAACGTGGTTTTGACCGTCGGCGGATCGGTGGACACGACAGGCTACTCGTTCCTTGGGCAAAGTGGACACGGACCAGCGGGCCTCGTTGACCCGAGCCGCGGGTCCATTGTCACGGGTGCAGGGACCTTTTGGTACAACGTAGGGGCGACCAGCTTCTCGAGCTTTGGCACCGGTGTTCGAACCGACTCCTCGAGCAACACCGGTGACGCCCATGCGCTGGCGTTCAACATTAACGAGATCATTTTGCCTGTGGGATATGTCTCTGGCACGGCGCTGAGCTCCACCACGACCTGGACGGGTGAGACATTTGCGTCCCTTGGCCTCGCGGCCGGTCAGTATTCTTCCACCAATGGGAACACGACGTTTGATGTGAACGTGGGCGCAGCGCCTGTACCCCTGCCTGCGTCGCTTCCGCTCGTGCTTGCGGGTCTTGGCGGGCTGGCCTTGCTGCGTCGTACGTCGGCGCGGAGCTAACCGCGCGCCTCGCTTCGAGCGCGAGAGGGGCTTGACGGACAGCCCGCGCGCGTCACCTTCGTTGCCATGCGCAGATTGATCCCTTTCGCCCTTGCCCTGACGGTCCCCGTCGCGACGACCGCCGCGGCAGAGACATGTCCCGCAGCCAAAGACATCGCCGCGGCCGAGACCGCGCTTTACCGCGATATCCAACAGCTCCCCGGCGGGCGCGGGGTCAACGACTATACCGTCCGGCTTTGGGAACTTTGGACCATGGCGCCAGACGCCCGCGCGCAGGCCCATCTGGATGCGGGGATGTCAGCCATCCGCTTCGGTGACTTTGGCCGCGCGGAGGCAGAGCTCGATGCGCTCATCGCCTACTGCCCCCACTACGCCGAGGGCTACAACCAGCGCGCCTTTGCGCATTACCTGCAATATGAATACGCCGATGCGCTCACGCTCCTTGACGAAGCTGAAAAGCGCGCGCCGCGCCACACCGGTGTCCTAACGGGCAAAGCGCTCACGCTGATTAACATGGGTCGTAGCGATGACGCGCAGGAGCCGCTGCGCCGGGCCGTGCGGCTCAATCCTTGGCTCAGCGAACGTGCGCTTTTGGTTGAGCCTCCCGGCGAGGACCTTTAACGCGTGGTGCGTGGCCCGCGTGGTGGAATGGTAGACACAGGGGACTTAAAATCCCTAGGCAGGAATGCCGTGCCGGTTCGAGTCCGGCCGCGGGTACCACATCCTTAAGAGCTTTTAGGTAGGACGCGCCCAAGATGGCGCGGCGTGGGGACAGGGGGCGATATGGCTGAAAAGACGCAACCGAAACCCGCCTTGAACCCGGCGCTAAAGGCGGGGCTGGAATACGGTCCCATCGCGGCGTTTCTGATCGCCTACTTTATCTACCGCGACGCCAGCGTCGAGCTTGGCAGGACGACCTATGGTGGGCTCGTTGCCGTCACTGCGGGCTTTGTCCCGATCTTCCTTGTGGCCACAGGGCTGCTTTGGGCGCTGACGGGCCGCATCGCACGGATCCAGATAGTGCTTTCGGTTTTTCTGATCATCTTTGCAGCGCTTGGGGTTTGGATGAACGACCCGCGGCTGTTTCAGATGAAGCCCACGGTGATCTATGGCTTGCTCGCGCTCTTCTTGGGCGTTGGACTGCTCCGCGGGCAGTCCTGGCTGCGCTTGATTATGGAGTCGGTTGTTCCGCTCGAACAGCGCGGCTGGATGATCCTGACGCGGCGGGTGACGGTGCTTTTTGCGTTATCGGCTGCCGCCAATGAGCTCGTCTGGCGCACCCAGTCCGAAATATTCTGGGTCTATTTCGAAACCCTCGCCATGCCTGCGGTGATCGTGGTGTTTTTCCTTGCACAGATCCCGCTTTTCATCGATCACGCAAAGCTCGGGCCCACCAAAAAGCAACGGCAGGAGCGGCGGCGGCGCAGGCAAAGACGTCAAAAGCGCGCCGCGCAGGGCAACGATCCTTGACTTCCCCGGCGCCTACGCTGTCCTAAGCGGGTGCCTGTTGGAAGGGGATGTCGCAGTATGAAACCGCTCGCAGGGCTCACTGTTGTGTCGCTGGAACACGCAATCGCGGCGCCGTTTTGCACCCGCCAACTGGCCGATCTCGGCGCGCGGGTGATCAAGGTGGAACGCCCCGGCGTCGGCGATTTCGCGCGCGGATACGACACGCGGGCGCGGGGGATGTCGTCGCATTTCGTCTGGGTGAACCGGGGAAAGGAAAGCCTGACGCTCGATGTCAAAGCCGCGCCTGAGGTGCTGGACCGGCTCGTTGCGCATGCCGATGTGGTTGTGCAAAACCTCGCCCCCGGGGCCGCCGCGCGCCTCGGGCTCGGGTGGGAGGCGCTTCACGCCCGCCATCCGCGCGTGATCCTCGCCGATATCTCTGGCTACGGGGCGGATGGGCCTTATGCCACGCGGAAAGCCTATGACCTGCTGATCGAGGCGGAGGCAGGGTTTTTGTCCATCACCGGCACGCCGGAGACACCGGCAAAGGCTGGGATCGCCATCGCCGATATTGCCGCGGCGATGTACGCGTATTCCGGCGTGCTCGCCGCACTCATCCAACGCGGCGTGACGGGCCAAGGCAGCCATATCGACATCTCCATGCTCGAGGCGCTCGCAGAATGGACCGGCCATCCGCTCTACTACGCCATGGACGGCGCGCCGCCACCGCCCCGCACCGCGGCCTCCCATGCCTATATCCTCCCCTATGGTCCGTTTGAGGCCGCCGATGGGGCCGTGATCCTGCTTGGCGTGCAAAACGCGCGCGAATGGGACAGCTTCGCGCGTGTCGTGCTCGAACGCCCCGACATGGCGGATGATGTTGTGTTGTCGTCGATTACAGAGCGGAGCGCGCGGCGCGCGGTCGTCCTGCCGGAGATCGAACGCATCTTACGCAGCCTCACAGGGGCGGAGATGATGGAGCGGCTCGAAACCGCTAAGATCGGCTACGCGGCGCTCAATGACATGGCCGCGCTGTGGGACCACCCGCAGCTCGCCGCGCGCGGTAAGTGGGGGCAGACACAGACACCCGTCGGACCGATGCCCGCACTGGCGCCGCCGGGGCAGGGGGCAGAGGCGCTCGGCGATGTGCCCGGGCTAGGCGCCCACACCGACACCATCCTGGCGGAACTGGGGTTCAGCCAAGCGGACATCGATGGCCTCAAGACAAAGGGCGCCGTTTAGCGTGACGGGTTAATCCCGCATGCCCGAAAACCGCTCCGCCCACTCCGCGCGCTGATCATCGGTGATCTTTGCGAAAAGCACGTCGGGAACGGTAAATTCGTGCCCTGCGGGCAGCGCGGAAAGCGCGGCTTCCACGTCTTCCGGCCACTCCATGTCGAGTGTATTCATGCCCGACAGCATGGAGGCCGCGGCCGTAGGGATAAACGGCGCCGACAGCACTGCGTAGACACGGATGAGGTTCAGCGCGAGGCGGATCTGCATCGCCGCCTGATCGGGGTCCGTCTTAAAGGTCGACCAGGGGGCCACGTCTTGCAGGTACTCGTTGCCGAGCACCCAGGCCGCCCGCAGCTCGCCTGCCGCTTTGCGCACCTCGATGGCGTCCATCGCCGCCTCATAGCCGCGCACGCGCGCCGTGAGGTCCGCGATCAGTTTCGCCTCCCGCTCCGTCGGCACACCGCCGTCCGGCAACGCCTCCGAGAATTTGGAGCGGCAGAATTTCGTCACCCGGCTCACGAAGTTCCCCAGCACATCGGCGAGGTCCTTGTTCACCCCCTCTTGGAACCGCTCCCAGGTGAATTCCGTGTCAGACGTCTCCGGCGCGTTCGATAACAGCCACCAGCGCCAGTAGTCCGCGGGCAAGATGTCGAGCGCCTGATCTTGGAACACACCGCGCCCTTGGGACGTCGAAAACTGCCCGCCCTCGTAATTCAGGTAGTTGAACGACTTGATGTAATCGACGAGCTTCCACGGTTCCCGGCTGCCCAGGATCGTCGAGGGGAAGCTGAGCGTGTGGAAGGGCACGTTGTCCTTGCCCATGAACTGGTAATAGGTCACGTCGCCCGCGCCTTTGTCCGTCCGCCACCAGCGCGCCCAGTCGTCGCCCTTGCCCGCGTTCACCCATTCTTGGCTGCACGCGATGTATTCGATGGGGGCGTCGAACCAGACGTAGAAGACTTTGCCTTCCATCCCCGGCCAGTCCGCGGTGCCGCGCTTGACTGGCACGCCCCAGTCGAGGTCCCGTGTGATGCCGCGGTCCTGAAGCCCGTCCCCGTCATTGAGCCACTTTTTGGCAATTGACGTCGTCAGCACGGGCCAGTCTGATTTGCTATCGATCCACTCCGATAGCTCCCCGCGCATTTCGGATTGGCGCAGGTAGAGGTGCTTGGTCTTGCGCACTTCGAGGTCGGTGGAGCCCGAAATTGCGGAGCGCGGCGCAATCAGGTCGGTGGGGTCGAGCTGCTTTGTGCAGTTCTCGCACTGATCGCCGCGGGCTTTGTCGTAGCCGCAATTCGGGCAGGTGCCCTCGATGTACCTGTCAGGCAGGTAGCGGCCGTCGGCGTGGGAATAGACCTGCTCTTCTTCCACCTCGCGGATCAGGTCATTGTCGGCCAGAACACCCGCAAAATGCTGCGTGAGCGCCTTGTTCTCATCGGAGGAGGAGCGCCCGAAATGGTCAAAGCTCAGCCCAAAACGCGCGCCGATATCGGCCTGGATCGCATGCATTTCCGCACAGAATTCCGCCACCGGCTTGCCCGCTTTGGCGGCTGCAAGCTCCGCCGGCGTGCCATGTTCGTCGGTGGAGCACAAAAACAGCACCTCATGGCCCCGCGCACGCATGTAGCGGGCAAAGAGGTCGGAGGGTAGCTGCGAGCCCACCAGATTGCCCAGATGCTTGATCCCGTTGATATAGGGGATCGCGGAAGTGATAAGGATGCGTGCCATGTCTGCTCCGGTCCGTCGCTGCGCCATCTAGTACGGCGGTTTTTCACGACGTTCCAGAGCGGCTGTGCGTTAGACGGAGCTTTGGCGGCGACGCAACACGATCAGCCCACCGAGACCTGCCAGCAGCAGAGGCAGGGACGCCGGAACGGGGACAGGGGACGCGACAGAGTCCAGCGTCCAAGTGCCAGGCGTGGTGTTGCTGTAATCTCCACCATCTTGGTCGAAAACTACGTCTCCGTATACTGAGCTATCTACAATCGTAGAATCTGCAAAGCTGAGATATGGAAATTCTTGGGGCCGGCCTTCTTCATTCAAGTCCACTATGAAGTTGCCGCTCGCATCCGTGAGGGCGGTAAAAAGAAGGAAATGGTTGTCGCCAAACATTTCAAACGACCTGCCAAAGCCTGTCGTAAACACCATCGACTGTACGCCAAGACCTACACCACCTGCACCGGCGAATGTGAGGGTTTTTGAGCGAACTCGGACTTCGATATCGCGTAACCCGCCGGGCACAAGCGTCTCGTCTATCACAATTGTGATGGTGATGCCCCCAATGACATCCGGACCCCAACAGGTGCCCGGCACGTTGCATTGCAAGTCCTGCCCGGTGTATTTATAGGTATATGTGTTCGCCTGCGCGGGCCCTCCTAGGACGGCTACGATCGCGATCACGACGGCGTACAAATGGCGTCGCATATGATGGTACCTCACACAAAAGTTGTCGCCTTAATTGTTAGCAGACATGGTGAGACAATGACAAACGTATTCGCGGCGCCTTAGGTCGCGTCCGCATCGTTTGGGTCCTTCGCCTTCGCCTCGCGCTCCGCCCCGGTCAGTTTGCCAATAAGGAACGACGTGCGCGGCGCGTAGACATAGCTTGTGCGCGTCCTCGTTGGGCGAACAAGCATCCGCACCACCGCATAGATCACGAGCGCGATGTGCCCGACGGCGATGAAGTAGAAAAACGACGCCGGCCCAAACGCGTCGATGAGGCGTGAAACGGCGATGGGGCTTAGGATCGCGCCCATGGCGAAATAGAAAATCAGTGCCGCCGAAAGCTCCGCGCGTTCGTGGTTTTCGGCAAAATCGTGAGCATGGGCAGAGGAGATGGAGAAGACCGGGAAGGTCAGGAACCCAAAGAGCGCGGAGGCCGCGATGGCCAGGCCCGGGCCTGTGGCTGTCGCGCTGATCGCGCAGCCTGCAACGGAGGCCAGCGAGAAGACGATAAGCACCTTGCGTCGGTCGTAGCGGTCCGCGAGCCACCCCGCCGGATACTGTGCCACTGCGCCGCCCACGATGAGCGCCGCGAGGAACAGACCCACCTGATCGGCCGTCAGCCCAATCTCCGCCCCATAAATCGGCCCCACCATCCGGTAGGCGGAGGCCGTGAGCCCCGCCACGATCACGCCCCCCACGGCAAGGGGCGAGCGGCGAAAGGCCAGGATCGGCTGCAGCCGTGGCGCGCCGTCTAGCGCAGGCGGGCTCGCCCGCGTCAGCGTCAGCGGTAAAAGCGACGCGCAGCAAAACATCGCGAGCAATGTGTAGGCCACATAAAGCTCCGCCCCCGCCAAGGCGCCGATCATCAGCTGCGCGGCGAGCTGCCCGCCTAAGTCGACAAAGCGATAGGCGCCCATGGACCGCCCGCGCGTCTCGTTCGTGACCTTAGCTTGCAGCCAGGCCTCGATCACCGTGTAACACCCCGCGATGCAGATGCCTGACGCCACCCGCAGCGCCGTCCAGACAAGCGGCTCCTGGATCAGCACATGGCCCAGGAGCCCGATCGCCCCCAGCGCCGTAAAGGCCGCAAAGCTGCGCGAATACCCCACCGCTCCGATCAGGCGCGGGGCCCACCAGCAGCCGATGAAAAAGCCCAAGAAATGCGCAGAACCGAGCAGACCGATCTGCGTCCCGCTAAAGCCCAGCGAAAGCCCCGTGAGCGCGTCAATCGTGCCCACCCCGCCGGAGGAGAGTTGCAGGAGCACGACAGATAAAAACAGCGCAGCGAAGGAGATAAAGAGCGACATGCGCCGCACTATGTCCCCGCGCCTTAGGCTCGCAAGTGGGCGCGGGCGGCAGGGCCGCGAAAGTGACCTTTATTGCAAGTTGAGGCGCGTCGTGATGTCGAGCGTGATGATCGGCCCCACAAGGTCACGGTAGCCGTCAACGCCAAAGTCGTGCCGGTCGACTTGTCCCGTCAGGCGCACGGTGAGCCGGGACAGATCGCCCACCGCCGTGCCCGCTTGTCGCAGGACCTGTGCGTCCATGGTGACGGGGCGGGTGACGCCCTTGATGGTGACGAGCCCTGTGACACGACCTTGCGAAAACGTGCCGGAGATGTCGGTGGCGGTGAAGGTGATGGTGGGGAAGGCTTCGGTGTCGAGCACCCGCGACCCGCGCATGGCGGCCGTGGCCGGGCCAAAGCCTGTCGCAGCGCCTGCGGCGTCCAGCGTGACATCGGTGCGGCTGTTGCTCAGCGTGTCGAAATCAAGCGCGATCTGCGCGGCCTCGACGGGCATGGTGCCCCGCGTCGTGCCGCCGAGGAGCTCAAAGCTGAACGCGACGGAGGATCGTTCGGCGTCGAGCGTGTAGGGCACGGGGTCGGCCAGCGCGGGCAGCGCGAGGAAAAGCAGGGCGGTGAGGAAGCTGCGCATAATGACGCCCTAGCACGCCTCTTCGCCCGGTGTGGTCGCGTTTGCGTGACCTAGGCCACAGCGACGCGCGGGCTGAGCTCTTTTTTCCGCGACACATCCCAGTGTTTGGGCGGTAGAGCCCGCGCGCGCATCCGCGTGAGCGTCCAATGGGCGGCGCCGTCACCGGGCAGGGCAGGGGCGAGCGACCAGCGGCTTTCCACCCCCGCGGCACCCCCATCCCCGGGGGTCAGGATCAGCCCGAGCGGCGCGATCCCCCGCGCGGCGCCGGTTTCCGCGGCCAGATGCAGCCGCCGCACAGGCGTCAGGGCAGGGGGGGCGGGCAGGTCGCCCACCATGAGCGGCACCGCGCCTGTGCGCAGCACCTCCTCACAACACCATAGCAGATCTGGCGCACGCTCAGGCTCCACAAAGGTGATGCGCCCGGGGTTCACGAGATGCGAAAAGCCATCCGGGTTCAGCCGGTCCACATTCCAGGCGGGGGAGATCCAGAAAATTGGCCCCTCCATCGCTGCTGCGATCATCAGCGCCAAACTCCGCCGCGCGGGCCCGCACAGCTCATGCACCCGCGACGTCGCCAGCCGAAGGTCGCCCAGAAACGGCGGCGCCTCACCCTCCCGAGGGCGCTCTCGCGTCAAAAGATGTGCAGCGGTGGCGGGCATTTTGGACCTGTTTGTTCGCCATATGTTCTAGCTTTGCCGGACCATCTGTCAAGGATCTTAACGGTCCACCAGAAAGGAAGGACCCGGGGAAAAACCCAGAGAAAAATGCGAAACAAAGGCAAAAAAAGATGAATTACGGTCGAGAAAAATGCACTCAAGAAGAGCTGACCAATCCAGACCTGGGCCAAATGAAACCTTTCCAAAGTCTGAAATGCGCGCTAAGCCGTTGTTAGCGGTGTAAAAGACGCAGATCTATCTCTCTAACCCGCCCCTGGTTCATGGGCTCACCTGCCTTATGAAAAGGGACAAAATGCACATTAGAAACTTGATGACGGCGACCGTCCTTTCGATGTCGGTTGCGTCGACCAGCCTGGCTGCAACTGTCACGCTTACCAATGCCACTGCGACGTTCTCCCAGGCCGGGTTCAGTGTCGCGGGGGCATCGAACGGCACCACGACTGGCAATGATGGCTGGGGTATCCAAGAGGCAGGCAGCGGCGACACGAACGCCCAAACCGCTGTTTGGGAAACCGCAGCCGACTTCACAGCTGACACTCTGAATTTTCAGCTCCATCACGATTTTGCGCCGTTTACCAATCCCGAGCATCTGCTTGGCAATTTCCGCCTGTCCGTCACCTCCGATGACCGCAGCCTGTTTGCAGATGGCCTGACCTCTGGCGGTGATGTCACCGCAAACTGGACAGTCTTAACCGGGGCCACGGCGGTGTCTTCTGCCGGGACACAGACGTTGACCACACAGGGCGATGGCTCGATCCTAGCGGGCGGCGCCACGCCTGCGACGGCAACCTATTCGGTCACCTACACGGGCTTTTTTGCAAACATCACAGGTATTCGGCTCGAAGCGTTGCCCAATGCCAGCCTGCCTACTGCTGGGCCAGGGCTAAAGCCAATAAACGGCAACTTTGTCCTGACAGAAATCACACTCGACCAATCCATTGCCGCAGTTCCTCTACCAGCAGGGGGCGCGCTTTTGCTTGCAGGGCTGGTCGGCATGGTGGGGCTGCAACGACGCAGGCTAAAGGCGGCCTAGCACTGACCAGATTTTAGGCGCCGGTCGGGGGCCAAAAAACGGATGCGCGGGCGGGGCATTTACATCGCCCGGCCCTGGCGCCATCTCTCCGTCTAAAGGAGACCTCCCCATGAAGACACGCGAACTTGGCCGCACCGGCATTCAAATCACCGACTACTGCCTGGGCACGATGACCTGGGGCACGCAGACGTCCGAGGCGGGCGGACACGCGCAGATGGATGCGGCGCTCGCGGCGGGGATCAACTTTGTCGACACCGCGGAGATGTATCCGGTGAACCCGGTAAGCAAAGAAACCATCGGCCGCACGGAGGAGATCATCGGGACCTGGCACGCGGCCAATCCCGGTCGGCGGGGCGACTATGTGCTCGCCACCAAGCATTCCGGCGAGGGGATGGGATGGGATATGTGCGCGACGGCGCGCCGATCTCGTCAAAAACGATCGCCGAGACCATTGAGGGCTCGCTGAAGCGGCTCCAGACGGACTACATCGACCTTTACCAGTTCCACTGGCCCAATCGCGGCTCCTACATGTTCCGCAAGAACTGGACCTATGACCCAAGCGGGATGCGCGGCGACGATGTGCGCGCGGATATGCTAGACTGTTTGGAAGCGCTGCAAAAGGAGGTCGACCGCGGCACCATCCGCGCCTTTGGCTTGTCCAACGAAAGCGCCTGGGGCACAGCGCAATGGCTGCGCCTGTCCGAAGAACACGGGCTACCGCGCGTGGCGTCGGTGCAAAACGAATACTCGCTGCTGTGCCGTCTCTACGACACCGACATGGCGGAGATGAGCGTGGCCGAAGACGTAGGGCTTCTGGCGTTCTCCCCGCTCGCTTGCGGTTACCTCACCGGCAAATACGCGGGCGGGGCAGTGCCGGAAGGCTCCCGCATGTCCATCGGGCCAGGCATGGGTGGGCGCGCGTCACCTCGCGTGGTGGAGGCGACTGACGCCTATCTCGCCATTGCGCGCGATCACGGGCTCGATCCGACCCACATGGCGCTGGCGTTCTGCGCCGCGCGCCCGTTTATGGGCTCCATCATTTTTGGCGCGACGACGACGGAGCAGCTCGACCACATCATTGCCGGGCTTGAAGTGGAGCTGAGCGATGACGTGCTGGAGGCCATCACCGCGGCGCATCAAGCCCACCCGATGCCGTACTGATTTTACCGCGGCCGCCGTCCCGCGCCAGCGGGCGGCGACGGGCCGGTGCGCAGTGAGGTCGTAACCGCGATATGAGTGGCCGTATCCGGCGCGACATGCGCGTATCGCCATGCCAAGGGGCGGGGACAACGGCGGGAGGATACGATGCCACTAGCAATGAACCGGGAGGTGTTTATCACCTGCGCTGTCACGGGCTCTGGCGGGACGCAAGACCGGTCCCCCCATGTGCCGCGCTCGCCCAAGGAGATCGCCGACAGCGCCATTGCGGCGGCGAGAGCTGGGGCTGCGGTGGCGCATTGCCATGTGCGCGATCCTGAGACCGGCACACCGTCCCGCAGGTTGGCGTTGTATCGCGAGGTCACCGACCGCATCCGCGAGGCTGATGTCGATGTCGTGCTCAACCTCACCGCGGGGATGGGGGGCGACATTGTCTTTGGCGGCGTGGACGCGCCACTGCCGCCGGTGGCGGGCACCGACATGGTGGGCGCAGAAGAGCGCGTGGCGCACGTGGCTGAATGTTTGCCGGAGATTTGCACGCTCGATTGCGGGACGATGAACTTTGCCGAAGCAGATTACGTCATGACGAACACGCCCGGGATGTTGCAATCCATGGGTCGCATGATGACCGAGCTCGGCGTGAAGCCTGAGATCGAGGCGTTTGATACGGGCCACCTGTGGTACGCCAAACAGCTCGTGGCCGACGGTGTGCTGGAGGCCCCTGCGCTCGTGCAGCTGTGCATGGGGGTCCCCTGGGGGGCACCCGATGATCTCAATACCTTTATGGCGATGGTCAACAACGTGCCGCCGGAGTGGACATTTTCGGCCTTTGGGTTGGGCCGTCATCAGATGCCCTACGTGGCGGCCTCCGTGTTGGCGGGGGGGAATGTGCGTGTGGGGCTGGAAGACAACCTGATGCTCGACCGCGGTGTGCTGGCGACGAATGAGGCCTTGGTGGCGCGGGCGCGTGAGATCATCGAGCGCATGGGCGCGACGGTGATTGGGCCCGAGCGGGTGCGCGAAAAGCTCGGCCTCGTGAAGCGCGCTCCGCGCGGGTAGTGTGGCGTGTGGGCGGTGCCCGCCCACCCACCCCTGGGGGGCGTTGCCCCCCTCATCCCCCCCAAGGTGTTTTAGCCAAAGGAAATAAGGACATGGGACAGGTTGCGGCAATCATAGGCGGTGGTGTCATCGGAGGCGGTTG
>JBCBZG010000042.1:0-22566 GCA_039815465.1 Pseudomonadota bacterium | reverse complement strand
GATTTCGGACGACCCCAGATGTTTTCGCCCATCCGGCGGTCAATTTTGTACTTGGCAGCGGTTCTTTTCGTCATACCACTGATCTCCTTCGTTCAGGTTTCGAAGGGCGTTGTCCTCTGCCTGGATTTTGCCAAGCCGACAGGGCATCCCCTTGCGGGGGCCACCAACACCAATGAGCGCGGCGTATGCTCTGCGCTCAGGGCCGAGTCAACCCACATAGCCGCATACAGGACAGCCGATCCGTGTGCTTAACGTGCAAACCCGCAACACAAATTTGAATTCTGAGCACGTATACAACCAAGAATTGAGCCAAAGTGCGCGCGTCCATACGGTGATGCTTGGCGCGATTCCGTGCGCTCCGGCTCCGGGCAGGCCGTGTCGTTGGCACCTGGTTTTACCTCGTATCCTCCCCAATCAGTTGTACCGACGGCTATTGCAGTCCTGTTACGCTCAAAGGAGCTCTAAATGAAAAAGCTACTTCTTGCCCTCGCTGGGTGCCTGGCGACATCCGCCGCGCACGCCGCCCCCATACAGTGGACCACGGCATCAGGCGGCAACGGCCATTGGTATGAATTTGTGACAACGGCCACTGATTGGAACACGGCCAACGCCAACGCGCAGGCCAGCACCTTTATGGGGCTGCAAGGGCATCTCGTAACAATCACTTCGGCGGACGAGAATGCGTTCGTCATTGCCAACCTTCCAGCAGTTGACACGGCTTTCTTTACCGCTGGCAGCGACGCGGCTTCCGTCAACGTCTGGGAATGGACGAGCGGCCCAGAGGCCGGGACGCAGTTTTCCTTTGGGGCTACCGCTGTCGGTGGCGCATTTGTGGACTGGTTCCCGGGAGAACCCACTGGCGGCACCGTTGAGAACTATCTCGAGGTCGCCCGGCTTAGCGGCAGCGGCGCCTCCTACTGGAACGATATCCCCGCATTCGCGTCGCGCCCCTATGTGATCGAATATTCAACAGCCGCCGCTGTGCCCCTGCCTGCCGGTGTCACGTTGCTGCTGTCCGGGCTTGGCATCCTCGCATTGCGCCGCAGACGGACATAGGCGGGGATTAAATCCGCACTCTGTCGCCGCCCTTGAGGTCGAGGATCTCTCGCGCCTCATCCGGGGTGGCGACCTCTGCACCCAGCTCCTCAATCACGCGGCGCAGCTTTGTGACTTGCTGCGCGTTCGAGGTCGCGAGCTCACCGCGCTTGATGAACAAGCTGTCTTCGAGCCCCACGCGCACATGCCCGCCCATTTGCGCGGCAGTTGTGGCCATCGGAATCTGTGCCGCCCCCGCCGCGAGCACTGACCAGCGGTAGCTATCGCCAAAAAGCTTGTCAGCGGTCTTTTTCATAAAGACCAAGTTATCGATATCCGCACCAATCCCACCCAAGATGCCCATTACAAACTGAATGAACACCGGCGCTTTAAAGAGCCCGATATCCATGCAGAATTTCAGGTTGTAGAGATGCCCGACGTCATAACACTCATGCTCGAACTTGATGTCCTCGGGCGCCAGCGTCGTCGCAGCCTCCCGAATATCACGGAACGTGTTGCGGAAAATGTTGCCCTCTGACCCCTCCACATACTCCTTCTCCCAGTCGAATTTCCACGTGTCGTAGCGCTTCGCCAATGGATGGAAGGAGAAGTTCATGGACCCCATGTTCATCGAACACATCTCCGCACTGAAGGTCTGCGCGGGCTTGATCCGGTCGCTGATCGGCAGCGTCAACGACCCACCGGTGGAGATGTTGAGCACCGCATCCGTGGCTTGCTTGATCCGCCCCAAAAAGGGCCGGAAATCGTCCGGGTCCACCGACGGCGCGCCCGTCTCCGGGTTCCGGGCATGGAGATGCAGGATCGACGCGCCCGCCTCCGCCGCCTCGACGGCCTGGGCCGCGATGTCGTCATAGGTATAGGGCAGCGCATCGCTCATCGTTGGCGTATGGATCGCCCCGGTGATGGCACAGGTCACGATCGTCTTTTGCTTTTTGGCCATGGCCTAAGGGTCCGTCTTTTTTTTGGAGGGCGTCACGCGGTAGCCCAGGGGGAAGAGGTTGATGTCAAAGCGTTCTCGGACAAAGCCCCAGATGCCCTTGGGCGCGCGCAGCATCACGACGATGGCCACGACGCCCAGCACGATCAGATAGGTGGTGCCGAGATCCGCGAGTGTTTCTCGCAGCAGAAAAAACACGATGGTGCCGATGATCGGGCCTTCCAACGTGCCGATCCCGCCGATGACCACGATAAAAATGACGAACGCCGTCCAGTCGTTGACCGAGAACGCGGCATCCGGCGAAATCCGCAGCTTTTGCAGGAAAATTAGCGCGCCGATCATAGCCGTGAGCGTCGCGGTCACGACATAGACAACGAATTTCGTGCGCCAGATATCGATCCCGAGCGAGGACGCCGCGAGCTCATTGTCGCGGATGGCCGTCAACGCCAGCCCCCTCCGAGAGCGGAGGAACAGGTAGACGGAGGCGATCACCAGCACCGCCGCACCGAGCGCGAGCCAGTAGGACAGCGCCTCCCGCGCGCTGCGCCCATCGGCGAGCGAGCGCACGATGCCCACAGGCAGCGACGACCCTGACCCGCCGCCCAGCGCTGACACTTGCGCGAAACTAAGCCGGAACACCTCCGCAATGACCCAGGTGCCGATGGCGAAGTACGCCCCGCGAAGGCGAAAGATCAGCGCCGCCACCGGCACTGACACCACAGCCCCTAGCAGCCCCGCGCCCGCGATGGCCACCAGCGGGTGGAGCCCGCCAAAGATCGTCAGCGCAAAGAGCATATAGCCCCCGAACCCCACGAACGCCTGCTGCCCCACGGACACAAGCCCCGCATAGCCCGCCATCAGGTTCCAAAGGCTCGCTAGCGCGAGGTAGAGGAAAATCTCGCTCATCAGGCGCATGTCCGCCCGTCCCGCCCACCACGGTGCAGCGATCAGGCCAATGAGCACCAGCACCCCCAACGCCGCCGCCACCTGCGAGGCGCGCGAGCTGCGCGAAACGGAATAGGATTTCGCGCTCATCCGCTTACCCTCGGGAACAGACCGTTCGGGCGCACCGCCAGAACGATGAGAAACGCGATATGCCCGGCAAGGAGCTGGTAGCCCGGATCGATCTTGGCCCCCACGGTCTGTGCGACCCCCAGGATGATCCCGCCCACAAGCGTGCCCCACAAGTTCCCAAGCCCCCCGATGATGACCGCCTCGAACCCATAAATCAGCCGCGCGCCACCCGCCGTCGGGTCAAAGCTCGTGCGGATGCCGAGAAGGATCCCCGCAATCGCCGTCACCGCCAGCGCAAGCGCCATGGCCAGCCCAAAGATGTGCCGTTTGTTGAGCCCCATGAGCTGCGCGATATCTTGATTGTCCGACACCGCCCGAAACGCCCGCCCGAGCCCTGTGCGATAGAATATGAATTGCAGCCCCGCGATCACCGCAATCGCGATGCCAAAGGTCAAAAGCGGCAAAAGGCCCAGCGACAGCCCGCCAACCGCCACCGACGCGGTCTCCAGCCCGCCCGCATTCATCTTTTGCGGGTCCGCCGAATAACCTTCCAAAAACAGGTTCTGCAGGATCACGGACAGCCCAAATGTCACCAGCAGCGGCGGCAGGATGTCGTCGCCCAGCGTGTGGTTCAAAATGCCCCGCTGCAGCGCGTATCCAATGAGCGCCATGGCCGGGATCACCAGCGCCATGGCAAGCAGCGGATGCACTCCGGTCGTTATGACCACCGTCAGCCCCAGATAGGCCGCGAGCACGATCAGATCCCCGTGGGCAATGTTCACCAGCCGCATGACGCCAAAGATCAGCGACAGCCCCGCCGCAAAGAGCGCGTAGAGCCCCCCGAGCAGCGTGCCCTGCACGATTGCATTCACCCAATCCATCTATGACACCCCGAAATAGGCATGGCTGATCGCCTCCCGCGAAACGGTCGCCGACGCGCTTTCCAGCGTCACGCGGCCCTCTTGCAGGCAATACACTCGGTCGGAGACAGAGAGCGCTTTGGAGATATCTTGTTCCACGATCACGGCCGACATCCCCTCCCCCACAATCCCGGGGAGCGCCTCGTAGATCGACTTGATGATGACGGGCGCGAGCCCCAGCGAAATCTCGTCAAAGAGGATCAGATCCGGGTTCGACATCAGCGCGCGGCCAATGGCCACCATCTGCTGTTGTCCGCCAGACAGCGCCGTCGACGGCATCGCGCGGCGTTCCTTGAGCACAGGGAAAAGCTCGAACACCGCATTCAGCGACCAGGGCCCAGCGCGCTTGAGCCGCCCGCCGATGAGCAGGTTTTCCTCCACCGACAGTGACGGGAAGAGCTGCCGCCCCTCGGGCACGAGCGCAATGCCCAGCGCTGCCACCTGATCAGCGCGTAGGGCCCCGATAGCTTGGCCGCGGTAGCGCACCTGCCCCGCCGCGTTGGACATCAGCCCCGCGACGGACCGCAAAAGCGTCGTCTTCCCCGCGCCATTGGCACCTATGATCGACAGCACCTCGCCTTCGGCCAGGGACATCTCCACGCCGTAAAGCGCTTGGAAGTCGCCGTAATGGGCGTCGAGCGTGTCGAGTGTCAGGATCGCGTCACTCATCGGCGGCAATCCCTAGGTAAATCTCCTGCACCTCGGGGCTGGCCATGATGGCCTTTGGCTCCCCCTCGGCGATCTTTTTGCCGAAATCGATGACGATGAGCCGGTCAACGACGGCGAGCAGCGCGTGCACGACATGTTCGATCCAGATGATCGACACGCCCGAGGCGCGGATGTCCTGGATCGTCTCAATCAGCGACACACACTCGCTATCGGTGAGCCCCCCCGCGATCTCATCGAGCAGCAAGAGCTTCGGCTTGGTGCAAAGCGCGCGCGTCAACTCCAACCGCTTGCGGTCGAGGAGCGTGAGGCTCCCCGCCAAAAGGTTCGCCTTATCAAGCAGCGCGGTGCGCTCCAGAATGTCGATGCAATGGGCCTCCGCCCCATAGCCCGACAGGCCCGCCGATTGCGTGGCCGCCACCATCGCGTTCTCAAACACCGTCATCCCCGCAAAGGGCTGCGGCACCTGGAACGAGCGCGCGATGCCCGACCGGCAGCGCTTCGCCGCAGAAGCGCGCGTGACGTCCTGCCCTTCGAACCGGATCGCACCCGCATCAGGGGGCAACGTCCCGGTGATCAGGTTAAACATCGTCGTCTTGCCCGCACCATTGGGACCAATGACGCCCAGCGCCTCCCCCGCTTCGACGGCATAAGTCATGTCGTCGGACACGGTGATGGCGCCAAAGCGTTTGCTCAGGCCCTGGAGTTCTAAGATCGCAGCCATAAGGCCCCCGCAGACTGGGCCGCGCCGGGACATCCGGCGCGGCCTGATTGCCTAGATCAGTTTCAGATCGCCCGTGATCGGGATGTTCGGCTGGTCAGAATTGGCCACGATCTTGAGGTCGAACGTATCGCCCTCCTTCTGCCATTGGCCGCCGACCAGCGGTGTCTTGGACACGTTTTTGACGGGGCCGCTCGACCAGTCGACCTTGCCCACGATCGTGTCCATGTTGGTGGCCGCGATGGCCGCCGTAATGGCCTCGGGATCCTCCAGATCTTCGGCACGCCCGATGACGCTCGCCGCGACTTCAAAGAGCGCGTGCTTGAACCCGATGGGCTGCGTCCAGGGGCGCCCAGTCGCTGCCGTGTACCCTTCGGCCAGTTCGCGCGCCGACGCTCCCGTCAATGACGACGAGAACGGGTGGTTCGGCGACCACCAGACTTCCGACGTCAGCCCATCAGCCCGGTCGCCATAACTGTCGATCACGTTGGGAAAGAGCAACGCCTTGCCGACCGACACGACCTTAGGCGCAAAGCCCTGCTGCGCCGACTGGGCCCAGAAGGTGCCGAAATCGGGCGGGATCATCACGCCGGTCACGATCTCGCAATTCGCATCCCGGAACGCTGCAATCTGGTTGGAGAAATCGTCGCTGAGCGGCTGGTAGCGGCCCGGGTCCACCAGGTCATAGCCCGCCGCAGCGAGCGCGGGCGGCAGCCCCAGGTTCGGATCACCCCAGGCGTTCCCATCCGCGTCATTGGGGAACAGCCCGCCAACAGACTTCGCGACGCCGCTCTTACCCCAGATATCGAGGAACACGCCGATGACATCCTCAAGCCCCCAGAAGAAGTGATAGGTGCTCTGGAACCCTTCCGCCGGGTTGCCGTTGCGGCCAAAGAAATAGGGCTGCCAGGGCGCATCGGTGGTGATGCAGGGTACCTCGTTGATCTCCGCCTGGTCGGCCACGGGGTTCGTGGTGTCGGGCGTCGCGGCTGCGAGCATGATGTCGACCTCTTCACCCAGGATCAGGTCGGCGGCGACTTCTGCGGCACGGTTCGGGTTCGACTGGCTATCGCGGGTGATGATCTCCACCTCCCAGCTTGAGCCATTGTTTTGCAGACCCCCGGCAAAGGTCTGCCGGATCCCTTCGAGGATGTGGTCATCGGCCTCCGCAAAACCTGCGAGCGGGCCCGTCTTGGGGCTGACAAAGCCCAAGCGCAGCGTTTTGGTCCGCGCATAGGCGCGCGTGCCGCTCAGGAGCGCCGGGGCCGCCACAGCCGCAGCGGTCCCTGCCAGAAATCCCCGACGCGAGGGGGTCGCGAGTTGCTTTCGTTTCATGGTTTCCTCCCTTGGATGCGCCTCGTTGGGCGCGGTTTTTTAGTCGTCTAGAATGGTCTCCAGCCGCGTCAGATGCGTGCCCACGCGGGCGCGCACCGTTTGAGCGTCTTCTGGGGTCCAGTCCCGGAACCCTTGGCCGGACTTCATTCCCAGATGCCCGGCCTCGTTGAGCGCGCGCAAATAAGGCGACGGCCCCGGGCGGCTCTCGATGTCAAAGAGCACGTTTTCATGGATATCGAGCGTCAGGTCCGTGCCCACGAGATCCGCATTTTCCAGCGGCCCAAGCACGGCCAGCCTGCGCCCAAAGCTCGCCTTCACGACCGTATCGACGGCCTCGGCATCGCAGATGCCGCGCTCCACCAGGCTCACCGCCTCGCGCCACAGCGCATGTTGCAGGCGGTTCCCGATGAAGCCTGGGACGTCCTTTTCCACCATCACCGGCGTCTTCCCGGCGCCTGCCAGCAGCGCAAACATCGCTTCCGCCACGGCGGGATCGGTCCATTCGGTCTTCACCACCTCCACCAGCGGGATCATGTGGGGCGGGTTCCACCAATGGGTGCCCAGCGCCCTGTGCCGCGTGTTGAGCCCCGCGGTGATCTTGGAAATCTGAATGACAGAGGTGTTGGAGGCGAGCACAGCCCCTGCCGGTGCCACCGCCTCCAGCTCCGCGAAAATCGCTTGTTTAAGCGGCAGCTTCTCCGGCGCGGCCTCAAACACCACGTCTGCGCCCGTCGCCGCCTCCGCGAGCGTCGCACAGAGCGTCACCCGCACCAGAACGTCGCCGATCTCAGGCTCCTGGGCTCCCAAAACCCGCAGGCTCGCGGCAATGCGATCTGGGGCGCTGTCACGGCTGGCAGCCTCGGGGTCGGACACACTCACCTCATGCCCCGCCCGCGCCATGGTCAGCGCGATGCCGTGGCCCATGAGGCCCGCCCCTATGACCGCGATCCGGCTCATCCCGCGGTGTACCCGCCATCGGCGTAAAGGATATGCCCGGTGTAGAAATCCGACGCCGCCGACGCGAGGAAAAGGAGCGGCCCGGCCAAATCCTCCGGCTCCCCCAGTCTGCCCTTGGGTACACGCGCCAGGAACCCGTCGCGCACGCCCTTGGCGTCATCCTCAAACATCCACGCCGTCAGCGGGGAGCGGAACACTGTGGGGGCGATCGCGTTCACCGTGATCCCGGTGGGCCCAAGCTCGCAACCCAGCGCCTTGGTGATGCCGTCCACCGCAGCCTTGGAGGCACAATAGGCCGTGTAACCCGCCGGATGCCCCAGCAGCCCACGGGCAGAGGACACGAGCACGATCTTTCCGCCCGTCCCTTGCGCCGTCATCACGGATGTCGCCGCCCGCGCCAGCAGCCAGGACTGCGTGACGTTGGCGTCCATGACGCCCTCGAACGTCGCAGGCTCCATCTCCGTGATCTTGGCGACCTTGTTCATGCCCGAGGCCACCACGAGGATATCGAGCGACCCGAACGCCGCCACCGCGTGCTCCATCATGGCCGCGCAGGCGGCCTCGTCCGCGGGACGCGCGTTGATGGTCTCAACTTCCGCCCCGCCGTCGCGGCATTCCTCGGCGATACCGTCCAACGCCTCCGCGTTGCCAGCCACGAGCACAAGCTTGCAGCCCGCCCCCGCCAGCACCCGCGCGGCGACCATGCCAAAGGCACCGGAGGCGCCCGTGATCAGCGCGACCTTGCCCGTCACATCAAACATCTTGAGCGGATCGGCGAGGCTCATGGCCGCTTCCCCCCCGCATAGGGCATCACCACGAGCATCTTGCAGGTGTGGTTCGACCGGTTCTCGATCTTGCGCACGGTCCCTGGCGGGATCGTGCAACTGTCCATGGGACCCAGCACCGTGTCGCTGCCGTCAATCGTCACAGTCATCTCCCCCTCAAGGACGACGTAGACCTTTTCAAACGGTGTCGCGTCCGGGCCTGCGCCGCCCCCGGGGAGAAACTGGGAATACCCCACCCACTGGTTTTCGGGGCCGCCATCGGCAAACCCCTGAAGGTGAAGCCCATGGTTGCCCCAATGGTTTGGGGCCTCATAGCTCTTGGCGTCTTCGAACCGGGTGACGTGCATCAGAAATCCTCACCCGCCTCGATGCGATACCCCTGCTTTTTGTCCATCATCGCCACGAGACGGATGATGCAGCCGTCGCCGCGGTCCCAATTCCAGGGGAAGAACGCAAAGGTCACGCGCTTGCCGGTCACGCGGTCCAGATCACCGCCCACATTCTCGATCCCGAGAATACCGTTGGAAAAGAGCTTGTTATGCACAGGCTCCCACTCCGGATGCGCCTCATCCCACGGGATACCGCCGGACCATTCCTTAAATTCCTCCGCCAGATGCGGAAGCAGTGGGCCGTTGCGGTGCGGGCCAATGGCCGTGGCCAGCGGGTGGTCATTGGCCTGGGTGTCATGGCCCACAACCTTGATCCCCTTTTCCACCATCCAGTCAGCGGCGGAGGGCACGAGCCCCGGGCAATAGGGGAAGTAATCACCATCCTCGTAATTCTTGTGCCACCCGGTGTTGATGATCAGTACGTCATTTTTGCGGATCGCGTGACCGCAGGCTTTCTCCAGATCCTCGCCCGTGATCGGCTCCCACTTCTTCTTGGGGATGTTCACCACGATCCCTGAGCCAAAGAAATGCGGCAGCGGCACCTCATCGATGAACGGTGTGCCCTGAACAACGTGCGCAGGCGCGTCGATATGGGTCGTGACGTGCATTGTCGTCGTCAGTGTCTGGCTCAGCACGCCGGACTTGGCCATGTAGTGCATCCGCTCGATCTGCACGTCGCGGAAATAGGGCCAGTTCGGGCATTGGAAGCCATAGCGGTGGCTGAGGTTTACGAACTCCAGCCCCATGTCGTTATCGTCATTCGCTTGGAACTCAATCCCACGGATCTCAACCATCTGACCCTCCTCCCAGGTGTCTATGTTTGATCCCAGTGGGCCATGGGGCTCCCCCACCGGTCAACAAAAAACCGCAATGCAATTCGATTGCATCGCAATGCGATGCAAAGTACCGTTTCTCAGACAGGCCGCGCTCGGCGGCTACAATGCTGGGGGAGGCCGCACGCAAATGTCTGACATCGCGAAAGAAAATGGGCGCAGCGGCATCCAGGTCATCGCCCGCGCGGCGGCGGTTCTGCGCGCCTTGAAGGCGGACCAGTCGGGCCTGAGCCTGGGCCAGATCGCCAACGCCATCGATTTGCCCCGCTCTACGGTACAAAGAATCATTGGCGCGCTTCAGGCCGAACGGCTCGTCGCCGCCGACAAAAAGGGCCGCGGGTTTCGCCTCGGGCCAGAGATTGCGGCCCTGGCCGAGGGCACCCGCTACGACATTGTCGAAACCTGCCGCCTGCACCTGATGGAGCTCGCCCAGGCCACTGGCGAAACGACCGACCTGTCGGTCCTGCGCGGCATCGGGATGAGCTTTCTGGATCAGGTGCCCGGCACCCACCGCCTGCGCACCGTGTCCTCGGTGGGGGAGGTGTTTCCGCTGACCACGACGGCCAACGGTAAGGCCGCGCTGTCGCTCCTGCCGCCACCGCGCGCAGCGCAACTGATCCGCGACGAATGGGACCGGCGCGGCATCGACGGCGACCTGCCGCGGTTCCTGGCGAATGTGGAGCTTATCCGCAAAACCGGGCTGGCCTACGACCTGGACCACCACAGCAGCGGCATTTCGGCCATCGGTTTCGCGTTCAAGGATCATCGCGGCGCCATCCACGCAATCTCCGTCCCTGTGCCCACCATGCGGTTCGAGGCCGTGCGCCCCACGGTGGAGGACGCGCTGCAACGCACCAAACCCCATGTCGAATCCCTCATGGCCCAAGACCCCCTTTGACCGGTCACGCCCGCGCCAAAATGGCCGACATCACGCGGGTCAGCTCCGCCTCTGGGTCGCCCGCCACCGCGTCCTGACGCCAGCAGACATGCTGGTCGGGCCGCACGAGGATGCAGCCGCTATCGCCCACCTCCCGCGATCTGGCCCAATCCCCGGTGTGATCGGCGAAGGCCTGTCGCGGGCCGATGACATGGCAGGCGATCTCCACGCCCAGGGCCGCGCCCACGGCCCCAGCCGCCGCGCACCACGTCTCCCCCCCGAGCCCGGTCAGAAGCGTGAACCGCCCCTGCCCCGCCAGATCGAGCGTCGAGTGCTTCCCACCTTGGGCGTCAAACACCCAGGAATGCGGCAACCGCGCGCCGGGCCAGGTGGTGGGCTGGTAGTGTAGCTCTGCATCAAGCGCGAAATCCGGCTCCATCTGGCGATCCGTAACGATAGCGCCGGAACGGTAGCGCTGGTTCATCTCCACCCCATGGGCGTCGAACTCGTACTTCTTGAACGCAATCGCGGCGTTGAGCGCGGCGCGTTGCGCTTCCGCCTCCGGCCCTGTGCCGCAGCGGGCGTCCATATTGGCCTTGATCGTGTCGATATCGCTGCCACCCGTCATCCCGAGCGCCTCAAAGATCGGCCCAAATTCCCCAATGGACTGGTTGGCGCGCGTGACGATCTGCTTGGCCACCGGCGCGCGCTCTGCGTCATAGCTGTCAAGGAGCGCCGCCCCCGCCTGGCCCTTGAGCACCGCCGCAAGCTTCCAGCAGAGGTTAAAGCTATCCTGGATCGACGTGTTCGACCCCAGCCCGTTCGACGGCGGGTGCCGGTGCGCCGCATCGCCCATGATGAACACCCGGCCCGACGACATCCGCTCCGCATAGGCGTCATTCACGGTCCAAGTGTTCGCGCTGAGGAGCTCGATCTCAAGCTCCGGGTCGCCGACGAGCTGCCGCGCCACTTGGGTCGCCATCGCCTCGTCCACCTCCGGCGCGGGCTCGTTGATGTCATAGCCCCAGACGATCAGCCACTCATCCCAGGGCCGGATCATCCGCACGAGCCCCATGCCAATCCCGCCCACATCCGCACCGGGCTGCATCACCCAGTAAAGAACCGAGGGCCGGTGCGCGACGTATTTGCTCAGATCCGCGCGGAAGAGGATGTTCATCGACCCGCCGACGCCCATCTTGCCCGCAATCGGCAGCGCCTCATGCTGCGCCACGAGCGAATTGCCCCCGTCCGCGCCGAGCAGGTATTTCGACCGGATCGTCACATCCTGCCCCGTGAGCCGGTCCCGGCAGGTCGTCGTCACCCCATCGGCGTCCTGCACATGGCTCAGATACTCCGTACTCATCCGCGCCTGCGTGCCCCGGCTGCACGCCGTTTTGAACAAAAGCGGCTCCATGAAGGTCTGCGGCAGGTCGTTCATGAACGTGGGCGAGGACATCACATGCTCCGCCTTGGACAACGGATGCGTGCCCCAGGAGTTCATGCGCCCGATCTCTTCCCCCGCCAGGCTCTCGCAGAAGACGTTTTCGCCCATAAGGTCCTGCTCGGTGGCGAACAGATACGCCTCCGCCTCCACGTCGCGGCCCAGGTCGCGCAACACCTCCATGGTGCGCTGGTTGGTGATGTGGGCGCGGGGGGTATTGGCCAGCCAGCGGTAGCGGTTGATGACCATGTTTTCGACGCCGTATGTCGACAAAAGCGCCGCCGCTGACGACCCCGCAGGGCCGGTGCCAATGATGAGAACGTCGGTGGTGATATCGACCATGGGGTCTCCTTAATTCTGGGTCAAAACGCGGGAGCCTCCCCCGCCCATGCCGCGCGCAGCAGGGTCAGGAGGCCAGCCTCGGTGATCGGGTGCGGGTTCGGATAGGGGCGCGCCGTGGCCAATGCCGCCGCCCGCGGCAGGTCAGCCTCCCGCAACCCGACGTCACGGAGCGCAGTCGGCGCGCCGAGCGACCGCGCAAAGTCATAAAGCGCCGCGCCCGGCGCATCGCCGCCTAACGCATGGGCCAGGGGACGCAGCGCGACCGCAGCACTCTGCGCGTTATAGGCAATCGCGTGAGGTAGGATGACCGCGTGCGTCTGCGCATGGGGCAGCCCAAACGACCCGCCCAGCACGTGACAGAGCTTATGATGCAGCGCCATGCCAACCTGCCCCAGCACACGCCCCGCCCCCCAGGCTCCGCGTTGCGTGGCGCCCCGTGCGTGGAGGTCCGCGGGGTCTTGCACCACCTGCGGCAAACCCTGCGCAAACGCCTGAAACGCAGCCAACGCCGCCGCATCGGTCGCCGCGGTACGGTCGGGCGCATAAAGCGCCTCCGCCGCGTGGGCCATGGCATTGAGGCCGGAGGTCACGCTGATCTCTACCGGCAAAGCGACGATCAGCTCCGGATCATAAAGCACCCGCCCCGGCAACACGCGCGGATCGCTCAGCGTCGTCTTTTCGCCGCTTTCTGTCTGGCCCAAGATCGGCGTTGCTTCACTGCCCGCATAGGTCGTGGGGATCGCCACCTGCGCAAACCCCGCATGGTAGGCCAGCGCCTTGCCCAGCCCGATGGTGGAGCCGCCCCCGATGGCCACCACGCAATCCGCCCGAAGCTCCCGCGCGTGGTCGAGCGCATCTTGCGTCACCTCCACCGGGGTGTGCATCACCGCGCGCGAAAACACCCCCGCCGCCAGCGGCCCAAGCACCGTCGCCACATCGAGCGCGAGATCCGATTGCCGCGGCGTGGACAACACAAGCGCCCGCCGCGCGCCGAGTTCCGCCACAGCCTCCGCCACGTGGTGGCGCAGCCCCGCGCCAAACCGCGCCGCACCATCGCGCGCAATGTCGTGCCGTTGCAGCAAGACCAGTCCTCCCTCAGCCCAGGCTAACGGCGGAAAATCTCATGTTGTTCGAAAAACGAGCACCTAATATAACGTTGTGGTATGCAAATCGACCCGCGCCACCTCCAAATGCTATGGACTATCGTCGACACGGGCAGCCTGTCCCGCGCCGCGCGGCAACTGGGCAAATCGCAACCCAGCCTGTCGCGCACCCTGTCAGAGCTTGAAACCCGCCTCGGCACCGAGCTCTTTGAAAAGGGTCGCCGTCCCCTCCGCCCCACAGAACTTGGCCAAACGCTCGCCCAAACAGGCCGCGCCATCGCGCAAGCGAGCGAGGCCGCGACGCGCGCCGTCACCACCCACAAAAGCGGCCAATCGGGGACCCTGCGCATGGGGGGCACGCCCGTTTTCATGGACGGTGTGATCTCGCCCATGGTGGCGAGCTTTCAAAGCAGCTTCCCCGACATCCGCGTCGATCAATCCTACGGCTACCTCACGGGTCTCACCCGGCAGGTGGAGCAAGGCCAAATCGACCTCGCCATCTGCCCAGTGAACCGCGCGGCGGTGCCCCCCGGGCTCAACTTCCAACCGCTTCTGCCCGGGCGCAACGTGATCGCGAGCCGCGCAGGCCACCCGCTGGCGCGCAAAGCCGCGCTCAAGCTCGACGATATCGCGCCATTCCCCTGGATCGCGCCCCCGCCCGATAGCCCGCTCTTCCGCGACCTGCGGCAAGTGCTGGCCGAAATCGGCATCACCGACATGCGCGTGAGCTTTTCAGGCGGCTCGCTCACCTCGATGATCAACGTGATGGTGGGCTCCGACGCGCTCGCGATCCTGCCCCACTCCGTGCTCTATATGCGCCGCCACACCAAGGAGCTCACAGCCCTGCCCATCCGCATCTCCCACCCCGAACGCGATCTGGGTATGCTGTCCCTGGCGGAGGGGAGAAGCCCCGTCACCGACCGCCTCGCCCGCTTTCTCACCAACCAGTTCGGCACCCTCGAACACAGCATCCGAGCCTTCGAACGCCGCTCCGTCTGGCGCGCCTAATCGAGTCCTACTAGCGATCGATACCTGCGCTAAATCCGCTACGATAACGTTTGCGCCCGGCGTCCCGGGACCGGGGCGTAGCCCCAGGCAACGGATGCTTGCGCTCTACGGCAATGCCCCGGCGAACGTGACTGACCGCGTGGCGCACTCGGGGCCAACGACCCCTGACCCACTCACCCGCATTTCGAGAACCCACAGTTCGCGCAGGTCATGCAGCCCTCCACCATGCGCATCTCGTAAGACCCGCAAGACGAACACGCCGGACCCTTAGGCGCGCCCATGGCCACCACCTCCGCCTGGGGGTCGGATTTCAAGCCCATCCCCTCCCCCGCGATAAACCCGATGGAGATCAGGTGCTGCTCGATCACACCGCCAATGGCCGCAAGGATCGAGGGCACGTATTTCCCGCCCATCCAGGCCCCACCGCGCGGATCGAAGACGGCCTTGAGCTCTTCGACAACGAATGACACGTCCCCGCCCCGCCGAAACACGGCAGAGATCATGCGCGTCAACGCCACCGTCCAGGCGAAATGCTCCATGTTTTTGGAGTTCACGAAAATCTCAAACGGTCGCCGCTGAGCCCCCTGCATGATGTCGTTAATCGTGATGTAAAGCGCGTGCTCACTGTCGGGCCACTTGAGCTTATAGGTATGCCCTTCGAGCGAGGCTGGCCGGTCCAGCGGTTCCGCTAGGTGGACAACTTCCGCACCTTGCGGGGAGGATGGCTCCCGGCCGCGGGCGGGGGTATCGCCCCCGCCCGGGGGGGCGGTCGGGAGCGATCCGGCGTTGCCGCCGGGAAAAATCGATGAAAACTCTTCCACACTCATCCCAAAGGCTTGTGCTATCGCCATCGCATTCTCAGCGCTGGTAGAAGCACCATCGCGCGCCCGAAGCTTATTGATGGTATCGCGAGACACGCCAGACTTGGTGACCAGTTCCGCGACTGTCATGTCGCACTCCTCCATACGCGCAGCAAGTGCATCACCAAATGGCTGAGGACTGACTTGCACTTCTGCAGCCTCCTCACTCACCGCCAAAACGGACCCCGTCACCGCATTCGGGCGGTAGGTCGTGCACCCCTTACAGCCTTGATCCCAGGCCGCCATGTAGACGTCCTTGAAATCCTCAAACGAAATATCAGCCGGGCAGTTGATCGTCTTCGAGATACTCGAATCCACCCAGCGTTGCGCCGCGGCCTGCATCCGCACATGATCAAGCGGCGGCAATGTCTGGGCGTTCACGAAGTAGTCTGGCAATGGCGCATCGCCCCGCAAATCGCGCCACATCTGCACCGCATAATCGACGACCTCTTCCTCCGTCTTCGACCCATCTGGCTGGAGCACCTTGCGCGTGTAGGCATAGGCAAAGACCGGCTCGATCCCACTCGACACGTTCCCAGCGTAGAGCGAGATCGTCCCCGTGGGCGCAATCGACGTCACCAGCGCATTGCGAATGCCATGCTCGGCCACCGCGGCGCGCACGTCCTCATCCATCCCCTGCATCGTCTCAGACGCCAAAAACGCGTCCTTATCGAACAACGGGAAGGCCCCCTTTTCGGCGGCCAACTGCGCCGACGCCAGGTACGCGGCGCGCGCGATCCGGTGCAACCATTGGTCGGTCAGACGCGCCGCCTCCTCAGAGCCATAGCGCGCGCCGACCATCAGCAGCGCGTCCGCCAGCCCGGTAACGCCGAGGCCAATCCGCCGCTTCGCGCGGGCCTCCGCCTCCTGCTCCGGCAGGGGGAAGCGGGACGCATCGACCACATTATCCATCATCCGTACCGCAGTCGTCACCAGCTCATCGAGCGAGGTCATACACAGATGCGCTTTGTCGTCCTCGAAGGGATACCAGACCAGCTTTGCCAGGTTCACCGACCCGAGCAAACACGCGCCATAAGGCGGCAACGGCTGCTCGCCGCAGGGGTTCGTGGCTGCGATCGTCTCGCAATAGTTCAGATTGTTGGCCCGGTTGATCCGGTCGATGAAGATCACGCCCGGCTCCGCATAGTCGAAGGTCGACTGCATGATCTTATCCCAGAGCGCCCGCGCCTTCACCGTGCGGTAGACCACGCCGTCAAACACCAGATCCCAGTCGCTATCGGCCTTCACCGCCTCCATAAAGGGATCGGTGACGAGGACGGAGACGTTGAACATCCGCAGCCGCGCCGCGTCGCTCTTGGCCTCGATGAACGCCTCCACATCCGGGTGGTCACAGCGCAGCACCGCCATCATCGCCCCACGGCGCGAGCCTGCCGACATGATCGTGCGGCACATCGCATCCCACACATCCATGAAGCTCAAGGGGCCAGAGGCATCCGCTGCGACCCCACTAACCGCCGCGCCCTTGGGCCGGATGGTGGAGAAATCGTAGCCGATCCCGCCCCCCTGCTGCATCGTCAGCGCGGCCTCTTTGAGCGCATCGAAAATCCCGCCCATGGAGTCCGGGATCGTGCCCATGACAAAGCAGTTGAACATCGTGACCTTGCGGCCCGTGCCCGCCCCCGCTGTGATCCGACCGGCGGGGAGGAATTTGAAATCCTCAAGCGCCGCATAGAATTCCGCCTGGTAGCGCGCCGGGTCATCTTCCACCCGCGCCAGGTCTGCGGCAATCCGCTGCCACGTCTCCTGCACCGTCGCGTCCAGGGGCGTGCCATCGGCCTCCTTCAGGCGGTATTTCATGTCCCAGATTTGCTCTGCGATAGGTGCTGTAAAGCTCGACATAGCGGACCCTAAATCTAGTATATTGGTGTGCAGGTGGTATGAGCCGTCTTACCCCGCCACCACATCTAGATATAGCTTTCGTCGCGCCGGGAATCGCAATATATAGATAGATGTGACCAAGACACAACATCTGGTGGGGCATGACACAGGTCAATCTCGTGAAACTCTGCGTCGGAGCCGACAGCATCTGCGACCTCGAAACCTGGCAAGCGGCCCGGCTGGCACGGGGGGAGGAGCATCGCCACGTCACGCGCATGTGGCCCAAACGCGCAGACGATATTCTGAACGGCGGATCGCTCTACTGGGTGATCAAGGGCGTCATCCAATGTCGCCAGCGTATCTTGCGCTTGGACGAAGTCACCGGCCACGACGGCACCCGCCGCTGCGCCATCGTGCTCGACCCCACAATCACGCGCACAACCCCCGCCCCCCGCCGCCCGTTCCAAGGCTGGCGCTACCTGGCAGTAGAGGACGCGCCACCCGACCTCTCAGCCGCCGCGCAACGCGACAACGCGCTCCCGCCAGAGCTTGAATCAAAGCTCTCCGAGATCGGGGTGCTCTAAGGCTAGGTTTGCTCTTGCAGCATCGGGCCTAGCCCATTCAGATATTGTTTTATGTTCCATCGCCTTTTCACGCCAGCCGATCCCCAAGAAGCCACCAAAGTCCGCGCGAGCGGTGAGCTTTGGGGGAAAGCGAAGCGCGCGATAAAGGGAAATTGGAAACCGAAAGTCAAAGCATTTCGCGGCCCATTGCCCAGCGGATTGAACGGCTATGAGTTCACAACCGACGTCGCCCCGTCCGGGGACGAAATGTATGGCGGACGCGAGGGCTGCTACTGGCTCGAAGATGATGACGGCGTTTTTGACGTGCCCATCAAACGGGGTATGTTGGAATCAAAATCAAGGTCGTCGAACGAACGGCCGAGGCAGACAACGAATGATGAGTTTTCTCGTAGAAGGCTACGATCCCGAGGCGAAAAGCCGGGCTCATGCCCTCGTGGACCGATTGCGTCACGGCGTCCCAGACGATGTGGTCTGGCCCGATGGCGAAGGCGTGGAGCTTGGCAATATCCGGGGAACTTGGAATGAAGTCCTTCTCGCGCTGGCGCGGTACGACGCCCTAGACGACACGGAGGCGACAGATATCTTCTTAGTCGAAGAAGATGGGCTTGTTGGGATTGTGATTTCCGGCGTCGATCATGCTCCGGCCATCCTCACCGAACCCGAGGACTACCTGCCCCATGTGGTCAGCATCATCGGCGGAAAAAACAGCGACCCAGCAACGATCGCGACGACAGTCGGTCGCTTGATCGCGAAAGGTATCGGGGCAGAGCCCAAGCTGCTCAGACGCTCAACAGCCAGCGTCTAAGCAGCAGCCAAGGATGGCTGTCGTCCATGGCCCGATCTCAGCGCCTTGCTGACGGCGCACTGCGGTCTAGGTCTTGCGCTTCAAGAAACCAAAGGGAACCGCACCCATGCTAGATATCCGCATCGTCCTAGGCTTTGTCACCGTCCTCTTCCTCGGGCTCGCAATCTTCAGCCCGGGCGACCACAGCATCAACCTCTTCGACAAGATCACCTGGACCAGCGAAAGCTCCTGACGCGCTGCCTGTCAGGCGCGCAAACCGGGGGTCAGGTTTTCCACACTCTAAAATCCAAAAATCGGACATAGCTTGAGCGGGCAGCCGAAAGGGGCCCGCAATGCATGTCCTAGCCGATACCCAAGCTCTCGTGGCCCACGGGGTCATTTCCCCCCATCAAGCGCGGGAGATCGAGCAGCGCGGGCGGGCCAAGATGGTCAGCCTCGCGGCGAACGCCATCCTGATCGCGGGCATCATGGCGGCAACGGGTGGGCTGATCTTTTGGCTGGCCGACGCGCGGGCTGTTGCGCTCCTGGGCCTTGCAGCCCTTGGCATGGGCACCTTGGTGGGTCGCCGCTTCCCCTCCATGATCTCGGGCGCGGCCACGCTCATTGGGGCGGGCCTGCTGATCGGCGGCGGTGCGCTCGAACTGGTGACATCCCACGACGCCATCGCGGGCCCCGTCCTTGCGACCGTGGGAGCGGGGATTGCGGCGGCGGCGGCCTGGCGGGCCAAACCGCCAAGCTTTGTGACCAGAGCAATCGGCCTTATGGGCCTGGCCGCGCACCTTTTGGGGGCGGGCCACATCATCGACGCCGCAGCGCTCAGCGGGCTGCCGCTCAGCGCCTTTTGGCTCTACGCCACAGCACTCCTTGTCGCCGCGGGGTGGTGGCTGGACGTCCGGCTTGTCACCGCGCTGGCCATCGTGCCCTTCGCGCAAGCGCTGGAGACGGGGACGTTTTACTGGCACGCCACCTATGCGTTCTACTCCCCCGAAAGCACGCTTTCGATCCTGCAAATGAGCGCCGCCATTGCGCTATGCCTCGCCCTGGTCAAAGGCCGGACACCACGCCACGCCCGCCACGCTGACATTTTCGCGCTCATGGCCTTTGTTGTCGCCAACCTCTGCGCCCTCGTGGGCAGCCTCTGGGGCGATGTGGTGGGCGAACATATCTGGGGCGTGGGCCGCTACCGCGACGGCGACTTTGACAGCTACGACACCTGGTCCGCCGCGCACGCCGCATTCCGCGACACCGCGCTGACCCTGTCGCCCGGGCTCTATGCGGTTGTGTGGGCCATCGCCCTCGCCGCCATCGCGAGCTGGGCCGCCTGGACCGCGCGCCGGGGCCTCTTCAACGCCACCGTCACCTTTGCGGCCATCCACGGCTACACGCAGCTCTTCGAAAGCTTCGGGACACAGCCCTGGGCCTACGCAGTCGGCGGCCTTACCGCCATCCCGCTGGCCTGGAGCCTCTGGCGCGCCAACGATCGCATCGCCGCGCGCCGCAACACAGCTACCCCGCCTGCAGCCGCGCCGTAAGCCCTGCCAGCGTCGCGCGCTCGGGCTCCGTCAGCGGCGCGATACGCGAGGCCCAGAGCGTCGCCTGGCTCTTGTGGATCAACCCATCCTCAAGGATGCGCAGGTGGTTGGCATGCAGCGTCGCCCCGGTGGAGGTGATGTCAGCAATCGCCTCCGCCGTTTCATTCTTGACCGTGCCCTCGGTCGCCCCTTGGCTGTCGACAAGCTGGTAGTCCGCCACGCCATGCTCGGCCAAGAACCCCCGCACGAGCCGGTGGTACTTCGTCGCGATCCGCAGCCGGAACCCATGGCGCGCGCGGAACGACGCCGCCACCGCGTCAAGATCATGGAGCGTCGTGCAGTCCGTCCAAAACGCAGGCACAGCAATGATCAGGTCCGCCTGGCCAAAGCCCATGGGCGCCACGACCGCCACCTGCCGGTCCCACTGCGCGAGCCGCTCATGGATCAGGTCGGAGCCCGTTACGCCAAGGTGAATGCGCCCCGCCGCCAGCTCCCGCGGGATTTCCCCGGCGGAGAGCATAACCATCTCCACCCCATCGATGCCACTGACACGCCCCACATATTCCCGGTCAGAGCCAGATTTTTCGAGCGTGATTCCGCGCTTTGCAAACCAGGCGAAGGTATCGGCCATAAGCCGCCCCTTGGACGGCACACCAAGCTTGATCATGCCCCACCCTCCAGCGCTGCGACGAGGTCGGGGCGGATGACGCCACCCACCGCGGGCACATTGCGCCCCTGCCCCAGAATGCGCGTGAGCGCGTCATAACGCCCGCCCGACGCCACGCGCGGCAGGTCGGGGGCGGAAAAGCCGAAGACAAAGCCGTCGTAATATTCCAGCGAGGTGCGGCCATAAACGACCTCAAATTGAAGCGCCTCGGTCGCAATCCCCGCCTCCTCCAACGCCGCAACACGGCGCCTGAGCTGGGCGACCGGCGCGGCGGTGCCGGGCATGTCCTCGGCGGCCGTCGTCAGCTCCGCGACCGCCTCCGGCAGCGGGCCCGCAATTTCCATCAACCGCTCTAGAGCGTGGCGGAGCTCGGGGTCTATGGCCGCAGCCTCTGCATCCACGGCCATGCGCGCACGACGCTCGGCCACCTCTGCGCCGCTGCGCAGCCCGATCTCAGGGCCCGACACCGGCGCCTGCGGCCCAGGTGTCGGCGCGCTATACCGGTCGAGCAGCGCGCGAAACCGTGCGGGCCGCCACAGGTGCCGCATGAGCGCCGCACGTCGGTGCGCCGTCGTCTGGAGCGCCGCCACAGCCGCCCGCAGGATCGCCATATCCCCAAGCACCGCCGTCAGCCCAAGGCCCGCGAGCGCGCCGTGGAAGGCGGCAAAGAGCTCCGCCTCCGCCCGTTCCGGCGGCGTCGTGCCGTTGAACACCTCATAGCCCACCTGCGGGTACTCGCTGGGGCGGGAGGCATCCGCCTCCTGCCGCCGAAACACAGAGCCCGCATAGGTGTAGCGCGCGGTGTCGTGGCCCGCCTCCATGTGCATCTGCACAACGGGCACCGTGAAATCCGGGCGCAGCATGAGCTCGCCGCGCAGCGGGTCCTGGGTCACGTAAGCACGCGCGCGGATATCCTCGCCATAAAGGTCGAGCAGCACTTCGGCCGGTTGCAGCACATCCGCCTCGATCCGCTGCGCGCCCTGCCCCTCGAAGCGGGCGAGTAGCGCGTCAGAGGTCCGGCGCGTGGCCTCAGTCGTCGGCACGTTGCGCCTCGCGCATCTTCTGCACCTCGGCCACAAGGTCGGTGAGCGGCACCTCGATCTGCGTGGGCCGCGCCTTCCATTCCTCAAGCGTGGCGTCTTTAGACACCTCCGCCCCTGCGATCAGGTCCTTGAGCTGTACCACGCCGCGATCTTTCTCATCACTGCCCTGGATGACCGCGATGGGCGATCCACGCCGGTCCGCGTATTTCATCTGGTTCCCGAAGTTCTTGGGGTTGCCCAGATAGACCTCCGCCCGGATCCCCGCGCTGCGGAGTTCAGACACCATGGCCTGGTAATCCGCCATCCGGTCCCGATCCATCACAGTGACAACAATCGGCCCCTCAGCCTCCGCCCCCGTGCGCCCCTTAGCGCGCAGCGCCGCAAGCAGCCGGTCGACACCGATGGAGACACCCGTGGCCGGCACCGCCTGCCCCGTGAAGCGCTTCACCAGATCATCATAGCGTCCCCCGCCCGCGACGGAGCCGAATTGCACCGTTTGCCCCTTCTCGTTCTGGACGTCGAAGGTGAGCTCTGCCTCGTAGACAGGCCCGGTGTAGTAGCCGAGGCCGCGGACGACGGAGGGGTCGATGACGATGCGGTCGGGTCCGTAGCCTTGGGCCTCAAGCAACGCAGCCACCTGCTGCAGCTCGTCCACGCCCTCCTGACCCACCGCCGAGTCTTCGACCAGGCCCCTCAACTGCGCCAACACCAACCCGGCGGAGAGCGAAGGGCCGCGGCCGACCTCGGGAGGGTGCGCCCTCCCGGGGGGGAGGTCGGGCGCGGCCCGCAGGTCCCCAACGGGCCCGTCGTCGCCGCTGACCGCCAACCCAAGGTCGAGGAAAGCCAGGATCG
>JBCBZG010000015.1:0-94787 GCA_039815465.1 Pseudomonadota bacterium | reverse complement strand
TTTTTTGTGGGCCAAAGGAAGATAGGGTTTACCCAACGTCTTCCTCGTGGCGCTCCCTGCTAAGCGGCACCGGGGGCGCTCTTGTGGCTTGGCCGCGGGGCGCCATGAAAGGCGCGCCGCGTTAGCGGCTCACTCTTTTAGGAGGCCGCGCGGGCTTGGCGTTTGCGTTCGTGCGGGTCCAGGAAGCGTTTGCGCAGGCGGATCGCGTTTGGCGTCACTTCTACCAGTTCGTCATCGTCGACATAGGCGATGGCCTCTTCCAGGCTCATGCGCACCGGTGTCGTCAGACGCACGTTTTCGTCTGTCCCTGAGGCGCGCACGTTCGTCAGCTTTTTGCCTTTGAGCGGGTTCACTTCAAGGTCATTTTCGCGGTTGTGTTCGCCCAGGACCATGCCCTGATAGACGTCCTCTTGCGCGCCGATGAAGAAGCGTCCGCGGTCTTCTAGGTTCCAGAGCGCGTAGGCGACGCTGACGCCGGTCTCCATAGAGATCAAGACGCCAGCCCGGCGGCCCGGGATCGGGCCTTTATGGGGGGCCCAGACGTGGAAAACACGGTTTAGGACACCGGTCCCGCGCGTGTCGGTCAGGAATTCGCCGTGATAGCCGATCAAGCCGCGCGATGGTACATAGGCGATGATGCGCGTCTTTCCGGCTCCTGCCGGACGCATTTCCACCAGTTCGCCTTTGCGCGCGCCCGTGATCTTTTCAATGACAGCACCGGAGTATTCGTCGTCGACGTCGATTGTCACCTCTTCCACCGGCTCGCTACGCACGCCGTCGACATCGCGGAACAGAACCTGAGGCCGGGACACAGAGAGCTCGAACCCCTCGCGGCGCATGTTTTCAATGAGCACGCCCATCTGGAGTTCGCCACGGCCTGCCACTTCAAACGCTTCGCCGCCCGGTGTGTCGGTGACGCGGATGGCGACGTTCACCTCGGCCTCGCGCATCAGGCGCTCCCGGATGACGCGGCTTTGCACCTTTTTGCCGTCGCGGCCCGCGAGCGGGCTGTCGTTGATCCCGAAAGTTACGGAGATCGTGGGCGGATCGATAGGTTGTGCAGGCAGCGGGATGTCAACGGCAGGCGCGCAGAGCGTGTCGGCGACGGTGGCTTTGCTCATGCCCGCAAGGGTCACGATGTCACCCGCTTCGGCGACGTCGATGGGTTGTTGAGATAAGCCGCGGAAGGCCAAGATTTTAGTCACGCGGAACTGTTCCACGCGTTCGCCCTTGCGGGAGAGCGCTTTGACAGTTTCGCCCGATTTCAGCGTGCCGCTTTCGACACGGCCGGTGAGAATGCGCCCGATGAACGGATCCGCGCCCAGCGTTGTAGCGAGCATGCGGAACGGTTCGGCAATTTTCGCCTGCTGCGCTGGGGCTGGAACATGATCGAGCACGAGGTCAAAGAGCGCGGAAAGGTCTTTGCGGGGGCCATCAAGCTCCGTATCGGCCCAACCAGCGCGGCCGGAGGCGTAAAGGACCGGAAAATCGAGCTGTTCGTCTTGGGCGTCGAGCCCGACGAAAAGGTCGAAACATTCGTCCAGTGCGCGGTCGGGTTCAGCGTCAGGCTTGTCGACCTTGTTCAGCACCACGATGGGCCGCAGGCCGAGCGCAAGCGCCTTTGACGTCACGAACTTGGTTTGCGGCATGGGCCCTTCGGCGGCATCCACGAGCAGGACGACGCCATCGACCATGCTCAGGATGCGCTCAACCTCGCCGCCGAAATCGGCGTGGCCGGGCGTGTCCACGATGTTGATGCGCGTGTTCTTCCATTCCACCGATGTCGCCTTGGCAAGAATGGTGATCCCGCGCTCGCGTTCCAGGTCGTTGGAATCCATGGCCCGTTCGGCCACCGCTTGGTTTTCGCGGAAGGCGCCCGATTGCTTGAGCAACTCATCCACGAGGGTGGTTTTCCCGTGGTCCACGTGGGCGATGATGGCGATGTTGCGCAGCTCCATAACGGGCTCCTCAAATGCGTTCGCCCGCGCTTTAGTCGGCGCGGGCGGGAATGGAAAGCGGTGGTTTGTCGCTTATGGAATGATGCGCGTGTACTTAGTGCCTTCAAGCGTTGCGCCAAGGCGGAACCCCGCCTGACCAAAGAGCGCGGCAATGACCGGCGCGTTGGTTGTCGTCGTCGCTGCGCGCGCATTGCGGCCCCGATCTTGCAAGGCATATTCGATGTCGGCCCCAGCCGCCCAGCCAGAGCCGCGGCGGAAGTCGAGCAGCGCGTCCTCGGTCATAAAGAACAGCACATGGGCGAATTGCTGCGCGCCGATTTGGAACCCGGCAGAGGCTGACGCGGCCGAATAGTAATCCACCGTCACGCCGTTCACACGCAGTGCCCCACGCCCGTAGGACCCGCCAAAGCCAAGCCCGACCTCAGTGATAAGCGGCATCACGAGCAGCCCTGTCGCCTTGTTCCCGAGCGTCAGTGTGTCGGGGTAAGTCTCGTACATGAACTGGAGCGTTTCATCGACGCGGGCGTCAATCGTCGCGTCATTGTTGCTGCCGATGCCGTTACCACACCCTGCCAGTGTGGTGCCCCCGGCCAATAGCCCAAGGGAAAAGGTCCGTCTCGTGAGGGTCATTTTGATGCCTGATCGCTGCTGTGCCGGGTTGTCCCGATCTGCGGGTACAATAGGGCGCTTCGCAGCCCTTGTCACTAAGCGTCTCAGCTGTCGGCCAGAACCCGCGCGGCATCGAGCGCGAAATAAGTCAAAACCCCATCACAACCCGCGCGTTTAAAGGCCATGAGGCTTTCCATCATTGTGGCCTCACCGTCGATCCAACCTTGGGCGGCGGCGGCTTTGAGCATCGCGTACTCGCCCGACACTTGATAGGCGAAGGTGGGCACGCCGAACTCAGACTTCACACGGTAGCAGATGTCGAGATACGCGATCCCAGGTTTGACCATGACCATGTCTGCGCCTTCGCCGAGGTCACGCGCGATCATGCGCATCGCCTCATCGCCATTGGCCGGGTCCATCTGGTAGGTGCGCTTGTCGCCTTTGAGCGCGCCAGAGGCACCCACCGCGTCGCGGAATGGCCCATAAAACGCGCTGGCGTATTTCGCGGCATAGCTCAAAATCGTGACATTCTGATGGCCCTCGGCTTCTAACGCTTGGCGCATGGCGCCGATGCGGTTGTCCATCATGTCCGAAGGGCCAAGGATGTCGGCACCGGCGTCCGCTTGGGCCAGCGCCATCTTCACCAGCGCCTCGACCGTGCGGTCGTTCACGATTTCGCCGTCTTCGACATACCCATCGTGGCCGTTGATGTTGTAGGGGTCGAGCGCGATATCGGTCATCACGGCGATATCCGGGCACGCGTCTTTGATCGCGCGGATGGCGCGGTTCGACAGATTATCTGGGTTCCAGGCCTCGGCGCAGTCTTCGGTTTTCAGCGACGGATCGGTGTAAGGAAAAATGCAGATGGCGGGCACGCCAAGCGCATGGGCCTCCCGCGCGGCCAGCGCCACGCGGTCTACCGTGCGCCGGACGACGCCGGGCATGGACGGCACGGGTTCTTCTGCATTGACGCCATCCATGACAAAAACGGGCCAGATGAAATCGGCGGGCGACAGCAGGTTTTCGGACACAAGCGCACGAAGCGCAGGGGTGGAACGGAGGCGCCGTGGGCGCGCAGCGGGAAATGGCGCGTGGGTCATAGGTGTCCTGTAGTCTTTACAGACATTTAGGTGACACGAGCGCGCGGCATTCTCAAGTATTTCCGCCATGGGCGCGGCGAAAGGCTTCCCCCCCGGGCGCGCGCAGCCTAGAGTCGCGCAAAGACGAATGAGCAGGCCCCGTGGACATTCTCACCACCCTTACCGAAGTCATTGATTTGCGGTCATTCTCCAATCTGTGGTTCTGGATTGGGCTCGCGGTAGTGTGGTCGTCTGCGTCCTATTGGGTGCTTGGGGTGCCGGTGGACATGATCCAGCGCGCCAAAAAGCACGGGGGGCAGGCCCAAGCCGATCTGGAAACAGTGGTAGAGGTTAAGGTGCGGCGCATGCTGCATATCGGTCAGGTCTCTGGCATCTGGATCGTGGGCTTTGCGTTTTTTGCGCTTACCGCCTTGGGCATTTTGGCGTTCGGCTACTGGCTGGAGTTTGCACAGGCTTTGGTCCTGATCGCGCTACCGCTCAGCTTGGTGGCCGCCCGTGCCTTTGCGACGGCGAGCCGGATCGCCGCGCACCAGATCGCGGGCGAGGACTTGCAGCGGGTGCTGATGAAGCAGCGGTTTTGGACCCAGGTCATCGGGGTGATCGCGGTCTTTGTCACGGCGATGTTTGGAATGTACCAAAACCTGGAGCTTGGGGCGATCTAGCGGCCCCAAACGGTTGACATAGCCGCCCCGCGGCGTAGGTCAGCGCGTCTAATGACTAGCCAATCAAAGATCATAGTCTCCGGCGCGCCGGAAGGGTTTGACGCCCAGCTCGTTCTGCGCGAGGTCGCAAAGTCCGGCGCGGCCGTCCATGTCGCGCGCGACGACAAACGGATGGAGGCGATGCGCGCCGCGCTGGCGTTCTTTGATCCATCGCTGCCGATCATCACCTTTCCCGGCTGGGACTGCCTGCCCTACGACCGTGTGTCGCCCAACGCTGATGTCAGCGCGATGCGCATGGCCACGCTCGCCGGGTTGCTTGGTGATATGCCCAAGCAGTTCGTGCTTTTGACGACGCTCAACGCCGCCACGCAGCGTGTGCCTGCGCGGGCGGTGCTTGCGGATGCAGCGTTCTCGGCCACTGTGGGCGGGCGCGTGGACGAGGCCGCGTTGCGTGCGTTTCTGGTGCGCATGGGGTTCACTCAATCGCCAACGGTGATGGAGCCGGGCGACTACGCAATCCGCGGCGGGCTGATCGACATCTACCCGCCGGGGCAGGGCGGGCCTGTGCGGCTCGACCTCTTTGGCGATGTGTTGGAAAGCGCACGGCGGTTCGATCCGGTGTCGCAGCGCACCACAGAGACGCTCGATAGCGTCGATCTGGCCCCGGTATCAGAGGTCATTTTGGATGAGGCGGCGATCACACGGTTCCGTCAGAATTACCGGTTGGAGTTTGGGGCCGCGGGCACGGATGACCCGCTCTACGAGGCCGTGAGTGCCGGGCGCAAACATCAGGGCTTTGAGCACTGGCTGCCGTTCTATCACGACCAGCTCGAGACGCTGTTTGACTACGTGCCCGGCATGCCTGTCACCCTGGACGACCAGATCGACGCGGCGCGTGTCGCGCGCTGGGATGGGATTGCCGACCAGTATGACGCGCGCAAGGAAGCGATGCAGGCCAAGGGTCGGCTCGACAGCGTTTACAAGCCCGCGCCACCAGAGGGGCTTTACCTCAATGACGCGACCTGGGACGCAGCGCTTGCCGACCGGCGCAGGCTTCAGTTCGTGCCGTTGCCCCAACCCACAGGGCCCGGTGCGCTCGATGCCGGCGGGCGCGCAGGCCGAAATTTCGCGCCTGAGCGCCAGTCTGAATCACTCAGCCTTTTCAGCGCTCTGTCCGCTCACATTCGCGCAAAGGGTGAGGACGGTCCTGTCGTCATCGCGAGCTATTCAGACGGTGCGCGCGAACGTCTCCAGGGGTTGATCGAAGACGAAGGGATCGTGGAGGCGATCCCGATCCAGAACGCGGGCGGGATCAAGGGGCGCGGCGTCTACCTCGCCGTTTGGGCGCTCGAATCCGGCTTTGAGACACCGGAGCTCACTGTCATCTCCGAACAAGATGTGCTTGGCGACCGCCTGATCCGTCAGACAAAGCGCAAACGGCGCGCCGAGAACTTCCTGACCGAAACGCAAAGCCTGTCACCGGGTGACTTGGTGGTTCACGTCGACCACGGCGTGGGTCGCTACTTGGGTCTTGAAATCGTGACGGCTGCCGGGGCGGCCCACGAGTGCTTGCTGCTCGAATACGCCGAAAGCTCAAAACTGTACCTGCCGGTCGAGAATATCGAACTCCTGAGCAAGTTCGGCCATGAGGACGGTCTCCTTGACCGGCTGGGCGGCGGCGCTTGGCAGGCGAAGAAGGCTAAGCTCAAAGAGCGCATTCGCGAGATGGCCGAACGGCTGATCCGCGTCGCTGCAGAGCGCGCGCTGCGCAAGGCGCCGTTCCTGGAGCCGCCGCCGGAAATGTGGGACGCGTTCTGCGCGCGCTTCCCCTACACCGAAACCGATGATCAGCTCGCGGCCATCGAGGCGACGATGGAGGACCTCACAGCAGGTCAGCCCATGGACCGTCTGGTGTGCGGCGATGTGGGCTTTGGCAAAACAGAGGTCGCCATGCGCGCGGCCTTTGTCGCGGCAATGTCAGGCGTGCAAGTCGCGGTGATCGCGCCCACGACGCTGCTTGCGCGTCAACATGCGCAGGGCTTTGCGGAACGCTTCCGTGGTTTCCCCCTGAACGTCCGCACGCTGTCGCGTTTTGTGAGCGCGAAAGAGGCCGCGAAGACGCGGGAGGGGCTCGCGAATGGGACCGTGGATATCGTGGTCGGCACCCATGCGGTGCTCGCAAAATCTGTGCGGTTTCAGAACCTAGGCCTCCTCGTCATCGATGAGGAGCAGCGCTTTGGCGTGGGGCACAAGGAGCGGCTCAAGCAGATGCGTTCCAACATTCATGTGCTTACGCTTACTGCCACGCCCATCCCGCGCACGCTTCAGCTGAGCCTCAGCGGCGTGCGCGATCTGTCGATTATCGGCACACCACCGGTCGACCGGTTAGCCATCCGCACCTATGTCAGCGAGTTCGACACCGTCACGCTGCGTGAGGCCCTGCTGCGCGAACGCTACCGCGGTGGGCAAAGCTTTTTCGTGGTGCCCCGCATCTCCGACCTGCCGGAGATTGAGGATTGGCTGAAGCGCGAGGTACCAGAGGTCAGCTATGTCGTGGCCCATGGCCAGCTCGCGGCAGGCGATCTCGATGATCGGATGAACGCGTTTTATGACGGCAAGTACGATGTGCTTCTGGCAACGACCATCGTGGAAAGCGGGCTCGACATCCCCACAGCCAACACGATGATCGTGCACCGCGCGGATATGTTTGGGCTGAGCCAACTCTATCAAATCCGCGGGCGCGTGGGGCGGTCAAAGACCCGCGCCTACGCCTATTTGACGACGCGACCACGCGTAAAGCTGACCCCGGCTGCCGAAAAACGGCTGCGCGTTTTGGGGTCGCTCGACAGTCTCGGCGCTGGTTTCACGCTCGCGAGCCAAGACTTGGACATTCGCGGCGCGGGCAACCTTTTGGGCGACGAACAATCCGGCCAGATGCGCGACGTGGGCTACGAGTTGTATCAACAGATGCTGGAGGAGGCGATCGCCAAGATCCGATCTGGCGAGGCGGAGGGGATCACCGACGATAGCGACCAGTGGGCGCCGCAGATCAATCTCGGCGTGCCTGTGCTGATCCCAGACACCTACGTGCCCGATCTCGATGTGCGCCTGGGTCTTTACAGGCGCTTGTCGGCGCTGTCGACGAAGGTGGAGCTAGAAGGCTTCGCCGCCGAGCTCATTGACCGCTTCGGCCCGCTCCCGCGGGAGGTGAACACCCTTTTGCTCGTGGTGCGGATCAAGGCCATGTGCAAACGGGCCGGGATCGCAAAGCTCGACGGTGGACCAAAGGGCGCGACTGTGCAGTTCCACAACGACAAGTTCGCGTCGCCCCAGGGGCTCGTGGAATTCATCCAGGATCAGCGCGGCCTGGCAAAGGTCAAAGACAACAAGATCGTTGTGCGCCGTGATTGGAAAAAGGACGCCGATAAGATCAAAGGCGCTTTCGCGATTGCACGCGACCTGGCGGAGAAAGCGGGCGCGATCAAGCCGCGCGCCGCGGCCAAGGGTTAGGCGGCTGCGCGGCGCCGACGGCGCGACCACGCCACCATGCCAATCATGGCCCCACCCAGAAGCGGCAAGCTCGCCGGGACCGGCACGGGCGAAATGTCCACGCCTGGGGTGTTGGAATAGCTTGTGGCCACAGTGTGGTTATCCGATTCAAACCCGCCACCCGTGAACTGGATCGCGTCAAAAGATGTGTCGGAGAAGAAGTTGATATAGGCGTAGGCCTCCCCCCCGTTTTGCCCCGCAAAGCCGGGGTTCGGGTTCCCGTAATAGGCCGAGGCGTTGGACGCATTGTTGTTTAGGAAGTCCACCACGTCGTTGGTGTCAAAGGCAAAAATCTCCGTCGCGCCGGAAAAGAAGGACAGCGTGTTGCCTGCGTTGCCTGCCGACCACCAAAAGCCGAAATAGGTCGCGCTGTTGGTCAGCGACAGCGTGGTTGGGCTGCCCGTGGTGATAAAGGCGCTTTCGTCGGCCCCGCCGAAGCGGTTGGCATTTGACACCGTGCCGGAGGAGTATGTGCCGATGGCGCCAGCGTAGTTGCTCAAACCGCCTTGGGGCGCACTGTCAAAATCCTCCACAACGAGGCCCGTCGCGTTGAACGTGCTGCTCACAGCCTGTTCGCCTGGCGCACCGATGGTGATGGTGACGGTGGCGGCCTGGGCCATGGACGTAGAAAGCACACCGAAAGCGAGTGCGAGCGCGACGCGTTTGAACATAGTCTTACCTTACCGATGACTGCTACTTTCCTTTAGCCTTACCCTAACGTCACGGCAAGGAAATTGGCAGCCGCGGGCGATGAACGCTGCGTTTCGTCAGTCAGGTTCCAGCTGGAATGCGGACCACAACGCCGCCGCCGTAAAGATCAGCTGCGCCACAAGCATCGCCGTGGCGGAGGTGTGAAAGAAGACCGGGATGGGGATCGTCAGCGCCCCGGCGCCCAGCGTCGCCGCCGCCACAAGCGTCGCAGACGCCGTCCCTGCGATATGCCCGAGCGGCTGCATCCCCAGCGCCTGGCTGTTGCCAATCACAAAGCCCAAGACAAAAAAGCCAGCAAACATCGGCAAAAGAAACGCCCAAAGCCCCCCTCCCGCCAGCAGACCCGCAAGGCCGACGACCACGGCGATGGAATAGAACACAAGCGACGTTCGGATCAGCCGCACCATCCCCAGCTTTTCCACGAGTTGCGCATTGGCAAAGGCCGCCGCGGCCCCGGTCAGGGACACGATGCAAAAGATGTAGGGGTAGAGATCCTCAATCTCGTAGGTTTGGGTAAAAATCGCGGGGCCCGCGGTCAGAAACCCGTAGAGGGAGGCAAAAACAAAAAGCTGGATAAACATCGCCTGTCGAAACACCGCGTGGCCGGACGCCTCCACCACCTGCGCGCGCCACGCGGCCAGCGATAGCGGTTTGCGCGCGCGGAGCGTTTCGGGCTGTTGCAGGTGAAACCACGCAAACCCCACAACGCCAAAGATCACAAAAACAAAGAAGACCGCGCGCCAGCCAAACGCCTCTGCCACCCACGCGCCGAGCACGGGCGCAACGCCAGGGATCAACGTAAAGATCATCATCACAAGCGATATGGTGGCGGCCATCTGGCGCCCTTCGAACCGGTCGCGGATCACGGCCTGAACCCCCACCCGCGGCGCCGCGGCGCCAAGGCCCATGAGCGCGCGACCCAGCAGCATCAGCGTCAGCGACGGCGCGAGCCAAGATAGGATCGCGCCCACGATGTAAAGCGCAACGCCCCACAAGATGACCGGCCTGCGCCCAAGACTATCCAGGAGCGGACCCACAAGAAACGTACCCACCCCCAGCGCCAAGAAAAACGACCCCATCACCAGCGTTGCGCGTTCGGGGTTCGCGGGGCTGAGCTCCGCCCCAATGTCAACGAGGGAGGCGAGCATAAGGTCGATGGCCAGCGCCACGCCCGCAATCAGATACGCCATAAGCGCAACAAACCGCAGCGACGCGCGTGCAGGCGGTTGGGGAGAGGGCGTTACCGGGGCCATGCGAAGCCCGTGCGCCTCCCAACCGGCTGGGTCAATTGTCGCGTGGCTCTTTGCGACCAGGCGCGGCGACGCGTCACTGCTGGGCGGCCTGGGCTTTGATATCCTCGATCACCTTGAGCCAAAGATCGGGTGGCTGCGCACCAGGCACAGCGTGGCGCTGCGAGACAATAAAAGTGGGGACGGAATTCACGCCCATCTCCCTGCTATGGGTGTCGCGGTCTTGGATCAGTTTGACATCCTCATCCGTGGACAGAAGCTTTGCGATCACCGCCGCGTCGAGCCCGGCGCTGTCGGCAATATCGGCCAGCACTTCGGCGTCGCCAATGTCGCGCCCGTCGACAAAATACGCTTGAAAGAGCGCGTCAACCACCAGGCCTTGGCGCTGTTCGATCCCGGCCCAATGGATCAGCCGGTGGGCATCGATGGTGTTTGGCGTGCGCTTGATATCGCCCAGATTGGCCGTCAGCCCGATGTCATCTGCATGACGCTGGATCTGACCATAGACTTGCACCGCCTTTTCCTTGCCACCGAATTTCCGCTCCAGATAGGCGGCCCGGTCCATCCCGACGCGCGGCATGTCGGGGTTCAACTGAAACGGATGCCATTCGATGGAAAACGGGTGATCGGGCACCTGGGTCAGCGCGCGGTCAAGCTGGGTTTTTCCGATATAGCACCACGGGCAGATCGGGTCAGACAGAATGTCGAGCTTTATCATGGGCGGTCAGCTTTCCTCAAAAAGGGCAGGGAGCGCGCGGCGCAAAAGTTTGCCATTGGCTCCACGGGGGAGCGTGTCAACGCGCAGGTAGCGGCGCGGGTGTTTATAGGGCGCAAGGCGCGCCGCGATCTGAGTGTTGAGCGCAAGCGCCTCGGGGTCGCCGGTGCCGGTGTAGCAGGCCGCAAGGTATCGTGCGCCGCTTGGGGACGCGAGCTCTGTTACTGCTGCCTCACTCACGCCAGTGCATGCGCACAGCGCGGCCTCAAGCTCCAGCGGGCTGATGCGGTAGCCGCCAGCGTTCAACAGATCGCCGCTGCGGCCGAGATACGTGATTGTCCCATCGGCGTTTTGCGTGGCGCGGTCGCTCGTAAGGTACCAGTCGTCCGTGAGCGGCAAGCTAGGCTTGCCGTGATCCAAGTAGCCCAGCATGAGGCCAGGCTCGTCGCGATGCACGGCGATGGTGCCATCCTCGGTCACCCGCATCTGCCGCCCGGTCTGCGGTCGTAGGGCAGCGGGCGCACCGGGTCGGGCCGACAAGAACGTGGAGCATTCCGTCATTCCGAAAGCCTCGTACAGACCGCGTCCCGTGGCGGCCTCCCAGCTCTCGCGCAGCGTCGCGTGCAGATGCTCTCCCGCTGTGAGCGTGTGCCGCAGTTTCGGTAGCGACAGTGCGCTTGCGTCCTTGAGCAACCGCCGCAAAACGCCTGGGGCCGCCGCAAAGAGTGTCGCATCGTGGCGCGCTAGCAGAAGCGGGAGCGCCTCGATCGCGGTCCCCTCTGCCGGGACCAAAGCCGTCGCGCCAACGGTCCAGGGGTCGAGCAGCCCGGTGCCGAGCGTAAAGCTCCAATTCAGCGCGCCAGCATGCAGCAAGCGGTCGTCGGGACCCAGGCCGTACCAATCGTCAAACATCATCTGCCGCGCCCAGATGGCTCTATGGGCATGGGCCACCGCGCGAGGCTGGCCCGAAGATGTGCCAGAAGTGAAAAGGATATACGCCAACCGCTCCGGGTCGCCCAGGGCGTAGTCCGCAAGCGGTGCGGGTCGTTTGGCCCAGCGGGTTAGCGTGTCTTCTGTCAGTGTAAGCAGTTGCGCGCTTGGTAGCGCCACGCCCGGGGCGGCCACCTGCGCCGTGGGCGCGACCGTGCCGATCATTGCATCGAGCTCCGCCGTGGTAAGCTGGGCAGAGGCCGGGATAGGAACAATCCCCACCGCGATGGCGCCAAGATAGGCGAGCGGGAAGCTGACCGTGTTACCGAGCCGCAAAAGCAGCCTGTCGCCTTCGCGCAAACCGGCCTCTTGCAGGCCGGCACCCACTGCCCGCACGGCGCGCTCAAGCTTGCCGTAGCTCCACCGTTCTGCACGGGCGGGGCCCAGGATAGACAGGGCGATCTTATCTGGCGCGTCAGCGGCGCGGGCCAGGACGTAGGCGCTTAGGTTAAAGGGGGCCGGGCAGGGCTGCATGGGGATTGGCTAGGCGTGCGGCGCCCGAGTTGCAAGGGGCCGGGGCAGGGACTATGAAACCCCATGTCCGACGAAGAACTTAACGATCCTACCAGCATCATCCGCATCGCCCGCGAGAACGGCGAGGAGGAGCGCGCGCTGCCCGTCGATCTGGGCCAACGTGTGCGCGACCTGCGCAAGGCCCGGTCCTGGACGTTGGAGCAGGCGGCGCAGCAAGCCGGGCTCGCGCGCTCCACCCTATCCAAAATCGAAAACGGTCAGATGTCGCCGACCTATGAGGCGCTCAAAAAGCTGGCCGTGGGGCTCGATATCTCCGTCCCGCAGCTGTTTACCGCCCCCTCGCGGGAGCAGGTGAATGGCCGCATGGTGGTGACAGCCGCCAATGAGGGCACGCCGCACCCCACCGCGACCTATGAACACGAAATCCTCGCGGGCGCGCTGACCAAAAAGATGATGCTGCCCTACCGCGCGCGCGTCCGCGCCCGGTCCATTGAGGAATTCGAGGGCTGGGTGCGCCACGACGGGGAGGAGTTTCTATACGTCCTAACCGGCGTCATCCAGCTCTACACCGAATTCTACGAGCCAGTAGAAATGCGCCGGGGCGACAGCGCCTATTACGACGCCACGATGGGGCACAACGTGGTGTCCATCAGTCAGGAGGATGCGACAATCCTTTGGGTGACGTCGCTGACCTAACCCGCGCCTAGCGGAGCGCCGATAGCTGCGCGGTGCTCACCGTGACAGAGATGTTCCAAAAGTTGCAAAGCTGCTGTTCGAGCTCGACGCTCGACACGCTGCCAGCATAGGATGTGTCTTCGACGCGGAAGCCGAACCGTTCCAACCCGCAGTAGCCGATGCGTGAGAAAATGATGGGGTGGATCGACCGTTCCACAGCCATAGCGGCCAGCTGTCCTGCAATCGCCGCGGGCCGTTCGAGCGGGGCGTCGACGATGACGCCGAGATAGACCTCCTCCTCGCTCAGGTTGTTGGCCCAAAGCGCGGCGATCGGCATGGGGGCCGGACCCGCGGCGCGTTGGGGTGGCTCTGCGGCGCTGGCTGGTGAGGCGCCGCCTAGGATGTCATCGACGTCATGAGTCTCAGACGTCGATAGACGCGAGATGACTTGGTTCCAGTCGGTCATGCCTGGCTCCCCTCGATCAACGCCGCGGCAGCGCTGTTGCCGACATCGGGCAACGTGACAGCGTCAAAGGCCGCGCGCATGTCATCTGTTGCGCCATCCTGCATAAGGCGCGTGACCTCCTTGCGGAGCCGCAAAAGGTCGGTGCCTTCGTCCACCACCACGGCGAGCTCACGAGTGCCGGCGGCCTCCGCCCGCCGGGCTTGGTCGTCCATGTAACCGGCCATCTGCGGCATCAGGATCGACGGCACTTTGTGATACATCAGCTCGTGGAACGAATTGTAGCCCGTGGCAGACACCACGAGATCGCTGATCTGCGCGAGCCGTACCGCTGACTGCGTGCGCACGACCTTTGAATTCGTCCAGCCCGCCAGATTGGAAGAAATCAGCCCCTGTGGCCACACCACGATAAGGTGCAGCCAATCAGGATGTTCCTGGCAAAGCGCGCAGAGCGATTGGATCTGTGTGGCACGGTCCGCGGCGACCCCGCCGCCCAACATTGTCACAAGGATCTTTCTCGCATCTGGTTGGAAGCGCTTGATGAGCGCTTTGCGCGCGCGGCCCCGCTCTGCGGGTGTCATAGGGTCAAGCTGAACAATCGGGGCCACCCGGTGGATCGTGTCGCCATGGGTGTAGGCCGTGTTGAGCTCTGGGAACGCCTCGTCAGGGACGATGACATTTGTAAAATCGTTTTCGCGCTCCAACGGCATGCGGTCAATCTGACCCGGTTGCCAGAGCCCCCTGCGGATCCAGGTCGCGCGCAGATCCTTTTCGCGAATGAGCCGCAGGATGGAATCAAAAATGTAAGCACCGTCGAACACGAGCCCGGACCCTGGCGCCACCGCGTGGCTCAGCCGCGCGTAGTTAAGCAGGTCATTGGCGTAGCTGGCCTTGTGCTGGGCGCTTTTTGCGACAAGCGGCAAGGTCGCAAAGCCCTTTTGCCGGAGCATCGCAACGCAGCTGGGAAAGGCGGCAAAGGCCACGGGGCGTGTCCCTGGCATCTCCGCGGCGATGAGCGAGCTACGTTGCGCGTGGCCGAGGCCCACGCCATTGGTGGGCACGAACAGAACCTGGCGCGGTTCGGAAGTGCTCGTTTGGACAGCGGGCTGCGCAGGAACAGCACCAGACAGCATGTCAGAAAGCAACGGCGCCAAACGGTTCGCAGCCAACCAAGGGCTCTCGGCAACAGCCGCTTGCACGGTATCGAGCGTCGCCAGCACGCTTTCGCGTAGCACCGTAATGAAGCCCGCCAAGTCAGACGGCGCCCGCACAACAGGCGCATCCGCTTGCGCATAGCTCCCCGCCTCAGTCGCATCGATGAGCACGCCGCCGCTCATTAGCGTCGCAAGGGCCGTAGCGGCCAGGCGCCCGTTGCCGGGTTTTTCGCCATGGACAGACAGAATATCGGTCATCCGCGCCAGCAAGTGCGGCTGCGTTTCACCAAAGGTGAGAACCCGAACCCGTCGCCCGGTCAGACGCACGACCGTATCGTAGTTGGCCGATGACACAACCAGCGTGCTGGTCAGTCTTGGGTCATGCACCAAAAGACCTAAGAGCGCCGCAAACTGCGGGGCTTCTAAAGCCTCATCCAAAAGGCACAACGTCAGCCGCGGTTTTTGCGGTCGGGGCGCGGGTAAGGCAGATGGATCATCCAGAAGGATAAACGGGCTACGGTCCATCAGCGGGGATGGCTGGTATGCGGCTAGGTCGAAAAGTGTCGGTTCACGGCCCGCGGCATAGGCGAGCTTGGACTGGGTGATGATCTGCTCTTGCGGGGTTGCAAACCGTCCCAGTCCCAAAAGCTCCGGTGTGTGCTTGGCGTAAAGCAGTTGCAGACGCGCCAATGCCGGGGCGGACACCTCATTGGCGTTCATCACGACAACACGTCCTGGTGCCGGGCCGTCATCGTCCCTCAGCCACTTCGTGCTCTCATACCGCAGGAGCCGCGGCGCATCCGGGGGCAGCGCGGCCGCGGGCAAAAGCGCGGGCACGCCGGATCGCGCCAGTTGATCCACGAAATGGAGAGCACCCTCTAGATGCCTGGTGCTTTGGCCGCCGGGTTCGATGAGCAGTGTCATGGTTTCTCCCGCGTCATCCAGGGACGACGCTGTCAAAAAAGGCGCGGAACCGGTCCGAAGCATGTCGCGCGAGGTTCTTTTGACCTGTTTCGACTATCTTTCGGTATTTTGCCGGCTCCGCGGTGAGCGCAGCGATGGCGGAGGATACCTCCGACGGGCCGGCGGCGACTGTGGACCCCGCGCCAAAGTTGGCGCCCGTTTCCGCGTCCGTAATGACGACTTTGCCCGCCGCAATCGCTTCTGCAATCACGCGTCCAAAGCTTTCGCGCCACGAGGCTGAGGTGTGGTAGACCATAAAGTCGATCTTATCGAAGAACGCGTCGACGGCCATAGAGCCGAAGGGGCGTAAATCCCAATGAGGATATTGTGCCGCAAAGGGCATCAGGCTGTCCGCACCGAGGATCAGATTGGTTTCAGCCATCGGTGGAAAGCTCTGGTCTAGCGCTGCCAGCAGCGGGAACTTTTCATTGCCGGGGCGCGACAGGCGCCCGCGGCGGTCGCGCGGGGCGGCTGTCGGGGGCGTGAGCTCAAAATCGCAGATATTGAACCAGTCTTGGTCCAACACCTCCCACTCACACGCGGGCGTCGTGTTGACCCAGTGCATGACACCGGCTCGGTTATATGGGGAGATCGGCGCCAGAACTTTTCGCCGCGCAAGCGTCGCGTCGGCAACCACGCCCAGGGTTGCGTCGATGTCGAACGCTGGGGCGCCTGAGGGACGATAAAAGTTCTCATGGGTCACAACGATCAGCGTCTGAGCCAAAATTGACGCGCCGAGGGTGTCTTGGAACTTGAGGCAGGAGGGGTTGTGGAAAACGACCGTGTCAGCGCTCAACGTTGGCCCGCACCATGTGAACGGAATACTAAACTCATCAAACACGTCTCGAAGCTTCGGCGACACATCCTTGTCGCCGAACATCTTTGTTTTCAGACCAACGACACGCGGCTGCCTGTGCCGAACCGTCCTGAGCTCACGTGCTACGGCCGAAGACGTACCGCCAGAGAACCGTGGTTCTATGAGATACAGGACCTCATGCCGCATATCTCGACTCAGCTAAGGTAAGCAGACGGCGCAACCCGTTTTAGTACTGTTCCGTCAGCGTCGAAATCACGTTGAGCGACGGGGGGGTCGGTGGGTTGGAAAGTCGGTCAAAGAAGCCTTCGCGGAACGTACGCCGAAACACAACAAGCTCCGTCACCAGTGCGTTGTCGCCCTGAAGAAGCTGTGGGTTTTCAAGAATGTAGGCGTTCAAGGCGGCCCAGCGTTGCGAGTTTACCAGCGACTCGATGCGTTCCAGATCGCTTGCGGTGAAATTCGCATGAGCGCCGGTCGACAGCATGACGAGCGTGACAGCAGTTAAAAGTGACTTTTTCATAATGTACTCCTCTATTCACAGCCTGATATAGGCAAACAACCCCGGTCTTTACCAGAGCCAGCAGGCCCGACTGCGCCAATTTTTCCCGCCGTGCTGAAATGTTCATCTTGCGCGCGGCAAGCGTCGCTGCCGACACCTAGTATTCCACCAAAAACCTGACATCAAAAGCCGTTAGCCCGTTTTCCCCACGTTGAAGCCCAACAACCGCGCGATTTGACGGGCGTGCGCGGTGGCCAAAGTTCAGTTCTGCAAAGACAAACGGGGTCGCAAAAGTGTCGTCGAAGCGGACCGTGAAGACCGGCGTGTCTAGGGAGATCTGCGCATGGGTCAGACCTATGCCCGCGCCAAGCTCGCCGTTGATTGTCCAGTTTCCCGCTACGGTTTGCGGGCCCTGCGCAAAAACGCGCGGTGTGGCTGAAATAAAGTCCACCGCAAGGCCAAAGCGTTGCAAGAACGGCGCGGGCCCAACGGGTTCAAAATACTCGACGCGCCCAAGGTGGAACGCCAGGTCTGCGCCCCATCCCCACGACGCATCGGCGGCTTCCGTAAAACTAAATCTCACACCCAAACTCGGAAACGCGGGAGCGGAAATGTCGTCGGCCAAAAACTCGTCTCGGACAAGCTCTACAGCGGACCCAAAGAAGCTATTGCTAGAGCTTGACGAAAAGCGGCTCTCCAAGGTTTGTGTGAGGGCGTCAAAGACATAAAGCGCTGACCCGCCGCCTAACTCAAACTCCGTGCGGAGCTCGTGTGCGCTTGCCTGCGTCGGCAATCCGACACTGGGCACTATGGCGGCCACCCATCCAACCAGGGCGGGGGCAGTCTTAAGTCGTGACAACAACACTGGGTCCTTTTCTGCTGAGCCGCCGCGTGCGACCACAGACGCGTTGACAATCCAAGCGTTAACGCATGATATCAATGGCAAAGTTAACGTGTATCGCGCGAGGGAGGCCGTAATGCTCGACGCAACCATTTCTACTCTTTTGATTTCTTATGACGACAGCGACTCATTCCGCGACCGGGTGGCAGAGCTTTTCGACGTGGATATCGAAAACCCACCAAGCCTGGATTTTGAAGACGAACTCGACGCGTTCCTGAATGACGAAACGGCGCTCGGCGCGGCGTTCGACTCCACACCGACCTTGGTGACAGACACGCAGATTGTTTGGGGTGACAGCCTCAACGGCGCGTCGCTCAACGGGCTATCGCTGAGCGGGCTGTCATCGCTCGACGCGTTCTTTGAGGCGCTGTCGAACAGCCTGGGCACGGGGTCCTTCAGCAGCTTTGACTTCGTCATGGACGGTACGACGATCCTGCAAATTCTGTCCTCGGGCACGAGCTTTTCGCTTGTCAGCGGCAACCAATCGCTCAGCTTTACCGGGTCTCTGCCCAGCGATTTCCAAGGAATCTATGACCTGCTTGAAGGTCTTGGTGCTCTGGGATCTGCCGATTTTGACCTGCTCACGGATGAAGAGTTCGGCGACATCTTGACCCTTCTCGGCGGCTTGGACATCTCCGCGATTTCCCTTTCGTCCTCGGGCGACGAGTATTTCGGCCTAGGCTTCGATGCAGACTCGGTCTCGCTCACCCTGGGCGGGCTGGAGTTTGCCGCAAACGGCACGTTTGACTTCGATAGCTTGGGCGATTTCCTGAACTTCGCTCGCAACCTCCTGCAAACACAAGGTGACACGCCGCTCGACCTGTCCGCCGTGCCAGAACTTGGGTTAACGAGCCTGACAGTGACTGGCGCCGATGGCACCGAGCTCTTTACGCTCGTGGGCCAAGGCGACATCGATACAGAAGACGACCTCGAACTCAACACAGTCACGATGCTTGGGACGAGCGGGCAAGACTGGGACATTAACCTGGGCGACGTGACCGGGTCCGGCGCGCCGGTCGTTGTTAATCTGGGTGATGGGCGCGACGAGCTTGAGGTCGATGCCTATGACTTCCTCGAAATCCTGTATGATCCGGAAAGGTCCGCGGAGGATATCTCGCTCAACGGGGGCGAAGACGACTCCTTTGATCAGCTGGACGTGCGGTCCTATACGTCGCTCTACGCGGACTACAACATCGATTTGGCCAAAGGTATCTTTCAAGTCGCGGCCGACCCAGACGATCCGTTCAATACCAACTCCCCATTTGTGACGGCCGAAGGCGACAGCGCGTCGTTTGATCCCGAGAACCTCAAGACGATCATCGATGCATCCATCGCGAACTTTGAGGATGTGGACCTGCACATCTACAACGGCGTGGTGAACGTCACCGGGAATGACGAGGACAACTGGTTCACCTTCTATTTCGCGCCCAGCTATTTCCAAATTGACGGCGGCGACGGTGATGAAGACCGTCTGGACGTGTCGAACCTGTTCCTTGACGTGGAAGTGTCTGAAGGCTTCTTTACTCAGGTCGACGGCATCTCGCTGGATTTCTTTAGGGAATTCTTCACGCTGGAGATGGCCGAAGACAACTGGATCGACATTTTCTTCAACGGTGAGGGGAACTCCGTCGGGCGCATCCGCAACATTGAGGAGTTTGAATTCCTCGTCACGGAAGACACCTCAGAAATAGTGTCTATCGCGGATGTTCTGCTGCCGACCGACATCACAGGCACAACCAGCGGCGAAACCTTGGTTGGTAACGCGCTCGACAACCGGGTCACCGGCGATGCGGGCGACGATATCCTGCGCGGGCTTGAGGGGTCGGACACCTATATCTTTGGCCCAGGCTACGGCATGGACCGCATCGAAGAAGAAGGCGGCACCAACGACGTTATCGAGTTCACCCATGTGGGCAGCATCGAAGATCTCGAAATCTCGCGCGGGGCGCAGTCCGGCTCCACCTGGGAAGGGACGCTCTACATCGAATCCGCATCCAATGAGGAGGTCGAGGTCCGCAACCAATTCGCCTCCCATGGACGTCACCTGGTGGAAACACTGCGGCTGTCAAACGGGGACGAATACGCGCTGCACACCGGGACCACCGGGGCAGGGGACCATGATATCCTCGTGGGCCGCTCGATCGTCGACTTCCTCAAAGGCAACGGCGGCAATGACTTCCTGGCCGCTGGCGCCAATAATGACGTCGTCCGCGGGCACGCAGGCGATGACATCCTCTTGGGCGAGGCAGGCAATGACCAACTCGTCGGCTCAGACGGGGCAGACAGCTACCACATTTTCAACGGCGACGGTGTCGACACCATCATCGAATACGATGGTGTCGCGGACCTGACATCGGTGGACCAGTTGTTCCTCAATGACGTGGCCTCCCTTGACGATCTCGACATCGGGCGCTTGACCCCGACGGGCAGCACCTGGGAAGGGCATATGCACTTCTCCATGGGGGCCAATGACGGCGTGATCGTGCTCAATCACTTCGCCTCCAACGGGCGCTACGTGGTTGAAGAGCTCATCTTGTCCGGTGGCGATACCTTCAAAATGACCAAGGAGACCTTCGGCGGTGCCGAAAATGACCTGCTCGTGGGCCGCTCGGTGGTGGACTACCTCAAGGGCAACGGCGGCAATGACTACATGGTCGCCGGTGGCAACGATGACGTGATCTTTGGCCATGCGGGCAACGACACACTGATCGGTGAGCTTGGCGATGACCACCTGCGCGGCGGCGACGGGGCCGACCGCTACGTGCTGAATGCGGGCGACGGGGATGATCTGATCACGGAATATGATGGCGTCACGGACCTCGCGTCCGTCGATGTGATCGTGTTCAACGATATCAGCGATATCAATGACTTGACCATGTCCCGCGTGGCCGAGAGCGGCGCGACCTGGCAGGGCTCACTCCTGATCGAGACTGCCACCGACAGCGTGCGCGTGCAGCACCACTTTGCGTCCAACGGCAGATACAAAGTGGAACAGATCGAGCTCAGCGATGGGACGTTGCACAACATCGACGACTTTGTGATCGTCTAAATCACTTGGCGCCCGCGGCTCTGAAACACCGCGGGCGCCGACCACGCTGTGCGGCGCCACGCCGGAACACGTGTGAGGTTGCGGCCCGCTCTGTCGTCGCTCCAAGTTTGAACTGCATCCGTCTTAAGGAGCCTGCGCCATGGCTTTCGAGTATTTCCCAACTCTGTCCCTGACATCGAGCGGGCAGGCCATGCTTGCCTATCTCAGCCAGGATGAATTCTCGATCGGCTCCGCGGATCTCACGGAACTCAAACTAGAGTTCTGGGATGCAAACACCGAAACGCGCGCGCAGGCCACAACCGTCACGATTGATGAGGTCGACGCCGACATCATCTCCGTGCGGGGAACAGCGCTATCGGATGGCAAAACGGTGGTGGTCTGGCGCGAAGGCGCGCTCGGCACTGACTTTGTGTATGCTCAGGTGTTTGACGGTGCGACGCCCTCCGGCAACCGGATCGACGTAGGAAGCACGAGCGCCCTTACGTCCAACACCGACATGGCCGTCGAAGCGTTGCCGGACGGACGGTTTGTGGTCACCTTTGCCGACCGCAGCTTTAACGGAACCAGCGTCATTGATACGGCGGTGTCAGTCGTCGTTTCACCCCCATTTAAATCGGGGGAACTCCCTGCAGGGGGAACATTTGAGGGTGTCAGCCTCGACAGCACCGCGCTTGGCGACGGGTGGGTCACGGTTTGGGCCTCCGACACGCCAGAGGCCGGGCAAACCCATGGCGTCTTTGCCACCATTCAGCCCCGCACTGGGACCGCCACGACAGACATCCGCGTGAGCCCGACGACCTATGACGAACCGGCTGATCATCCGGCCGTGACCGTGCTAAGCGACGGCGCGTTCGCGGTCCTCTATGAGGTAGATGGGCATCCCGACGCGCGGTTCAGCCCCGATGAGGCCCTGATCTTGCGCATCTTCGAGGCGGATGGAACGCCGCGCACCGATGAGATCGTCGTCCAAGACATTAACCGCAACCCCCTCGGCTACCGGGCGGAGCTTGTTGCGCTGCCTGATGGCAATGTCACTGTCATCTGGGTTCAAGAAACGCCGACCTTCCCCGGCTGGGAACAACAGGTCCTATACTCCACGCATAACGGCACAACGGGCGGAGCAGTCGACAGCGGGGCAGTTGCCCTGGCAACCCCGTATTCCAGCTACTTCCACCTCCAGGCGGCGGCGATGCCCGACGGGTCGGTGACGGTGATGTGGGGGCAACGGCTCCACGGCGATACTGAGGTGACCGTCGTCACGACGAACCCGATTACCTTCACTGGCGCAGGGGCCGTGACCGTGACCGGAGATGACACCGATGAAACATTGGTGGGCACGCCCGAGGACGACACGCTCGATGGAGGCGCAGGCGACGATGACCTAGAAGGGGGCGAAGGTTCGGACACCTATGTCTTTGACGCGGACCACGGGCTCGACCGGATCGAAGACGACGGGGGTGACAACGATGTCGTCCAGCTTGATCACATCGCAGATATCAAGGACCTCGACGTGTGGCGCGACGCCCTGCCCGGCGCCACTTGGGAGGGCACGCTCTATATCGAAACCGGCGACGACGACGAGATCGAAGTTGCGAACCAATTCGCCTCGCACGGACGTCACTTTGTGGAAACGCTGCGCCTGAGCACGGGGGCGGAGTATGTGATCCAACCCGGATTTACCGGGCAGACCACTGATGACCTGATTGTGGGTCGATCCACCAATGATTTTCTCCGCGGCGGCGACGGCGACGACGCGCTCTTTGGCGGTGACGGCAACGATGCGCTTTTTGGCCAAGCGGGCGACGATGTCCTCGTCGGTGGCAACGGGTTTGATACTCTGCGCGGCGGTATCGGCGCGGACTGCTACGTCGTCACCAGCGACGGGCAGGGCGATACGATCATCGACTTTGACGGCACAGCAGACCTGACCTCAGTGGACCAACTGGTGCTGGTGGATGTCGACTCCCTTGATGATATCTCCATCTTCCGCGGGTCGGTGGGCAACAGCATTTGGGAAGGTAACCTCCTGTTCCAGTTTGGTGCGCTCGACAATGTGCTGATACGCAATCACTTTGCCACGAACGGTCGCCACGCGGTTGAGGAACTGGTGCTGAGCAATGGCGATACGTTCAACCTCGCGCATCTGTCGACAGGGACCGCTGAGACCGATCTAATCGTGGGGCGCACGGCCATTGATCACCTGACGGGACTTGCGGGCGATGATGTGTTGATCGGATCGCAAGGCGATGACGTTCTCCGCGGTGGCGCGGGTGGCGACCGCTACGTGATGGGTTCAGGCGATGGAGACGACACGATCATCGACTATGATGGGACGACAGATCTCGGCTCTGACGATGTGATCGTGTTCAAAGACATCGACGACATCGATGACCTCACCCTGTCGCGCGTTGCCGAAGGCGGGTCTAGCTGGGCCGGGACATTGCTCATCGAAACCGCGATGGACAGCGTGCGCGTGCAGCACCACTTTGCCTCCAACGGGAAGTACAAAATTGAGCAAATCGAGTTGAGCGATGGTACAACCTTCTACATCGACGACTTCATGATCTTGTAGGCCCGCGTTACGGGGCCAAATGCTCCAGCAGCTGCTCCTTGCCAAACGCGCCCCGCGTGGCGGTATAGGTGACCTCACCGCGGGTCAGCACGTAGAAATCATCGCCTAAGCGGAACGCAAAATCCGCGTTCTGCTCCACCAGCACGATGGCCATGTCCCCCGCCGCCCGGAGCGTTTCGAGCGCGTCGCCGATCTGTTGGATGATATTGGGCTGGATGCCCTCCGTCGGTTCATCCAACAGCAGCACCTTGGGCCGCGTGATGAGCGCGCGCGCGATAGCGAGCTGTTGCTGCTGCCCCCCCGATAGGTCCCCGCCGCGGCGCCCGCGCATGTCGCGCAGCACCGGAAAGAGGTCAAAGATCGCCTCTGGGATCGTGTGCTCGCTCTTTGGAAGGCAAGCGAATCCAGTTTCAAGGTTTTCAAGCACGCTCATCATCGGAAAGACCTCGCGCCCTTGCGGCACGTAGGCGATGCCAGCCTTGGCCGCGTGATGCGCCGCAGGGCGGGTGAGCGCTGTGCCCGCAACAGACACCGAGCCCGCAAAAAACGGATGGCGCCCAGCGATGGCTTTGAGAAGGCTTGTCTTACCAACGCCGTTATTGCCCATCACCGCCGTGATCGCCCCCACTTTGGCTGACATTGTGATGTCGTATAGGATCTGACTTTGCCCGTATTTCAGGCTGAGCGCATTCACCTCAAGCATGGCCGCGCCCCAGATAGACGTCGATAACACGTTGGTTCGAGGTCACATGGTCCAGGCTGCCTTCGGCCAGGACCGAACCCTCGTGCAACACCGTGACCTTGCAATCAAGGCGCCGGACAAATTCCATATCATGCTCCACCACCACGACCGCCCGGGTCTTTGCCGCTTCCCGCAGGATATCTGTCGTCTTTTCCCGTTCCTCCGTCGTCATTCCGGCGGCTGGTTCATCGACCAGCAACAGCCGCGGCTCTTGAGCAAGAAGCATCCCAATTTCCAACCATTGCTTTTGCCCATGGCTGAGCTCCCCCGCAACGCGGGTGAGGCTGTCGGTCAAACCAATCTGTTCCGCAATCGTCTCGATCCGGGCGGCATTCTTCTGGGTTTTCTTGTGCGTGAGCACCGCAAACGGACTGCGCGGATTCTTGAGCGCCATGGCAAGGTTTGCGCGCACGCTCTGCGCCTCGAACACAGTGGGCTTTTGGAACTTACGGCCCACGCCCGCCATGGCGATCTGGCTTTCTGACATGCCAAGCAGCGACACGCTCCGCTCACCCCAAATCACATGGCCTTCGTCGGGTTTTGTTTTCCCCGTGACGATATCCATAAAGGTGGTCTTTCCTGCGCCATTTGGGCCGATGATGGCGCGCAGCTCAGGCTCCATAAACTGGATCGACAGGTTGTTGATGGCGCGGAACCCGTCAAACGTAACGGACACGCCAGATACCTCTAGAAGCGCGCTCATTCGGGTTTCCTCACCAGATAGTCAAAGAGCCCACCGATGCCCTTTGGGAAAAAGAGCGTGACAGCAACAAAGGACAGGCCCAGAAGCACCAACCACCAATCTGTCCATTGGATCGTGTAGACCCCAAGCGGGATGTCCGGCGCCCCGCCGCCAGTGAACCAGCTCGACAACAGCGACACGAAAGCCGCACCGATGACGGCGCCGTATAGCCGCCCGCGCCCGCCGATGGCGACCCACACGGCGAGATAGATGGAGGCGATGGGCGCGATCTCACCCGGGTTGATGATCCCCGCTTGCGGGTAGTAGAGCGCGCCGGCAATGGCTGACACGACCGCCGTGATAGTGAAGATAAAGAGCTTATAGCTTTCAACATGGTAGCCCAGAAAGCGCACGCGCGCCTCGTTGTCGCGGATGCCTTTGACAACGCTGCCCATCTTTCCCGACACCACCCAGGCGAAAAAGACGTATCCCGCTGCGAGCGCAAGCGCCGAGGCCCAGAAGAAAACGATGGAGACCACCGATTGCGGGGTCGCCTCAAACCCAGGGATATTCTGCAAGCCTGAGAGCCCGTTATTGCCCCGCAACCCGCTGTCATTCTGAAAGAGGTAGAGCGACAGCGCGAGCGTCATCGCTTGGGTCAGGATCGAAAGGTAGACACCGGTCACGCGGGAGCGGAACGCCAGCCAGCCAAAGACAAGCGCGAGCAGGCCAGGCACGAGCACCACCATAAGGAGTTGGAGATAGAGGTTATCGGCAAAGCTCCAAATCAGTGGAAATTCGGACGAACCCACAACGCCAAAGATCTGATTGCCGATTGCGTCGGACACTTCCTGCGGGGTGGGGGGGATCGGCTGTCCAGCGAGGCTTTCGACCACGATGGCCTCGGTGCGGGCATACATGAGCCACATGCCGATGGCATAACCTCCCAGACCAAAGAACGCGAAATGGCCGAGGCTCAGGATGCCGCAATAGCCCCAGACCACATCCATCGCTATCGCAACAAGACATAGGCAAAGCGTCTTGCCGAGGGTCTTCACAAAGCTCGTGGAGATCAGGGCAGCGCCTGTGGCCTCCGATAAGATCGTCACTCCGAGCGTGAACACGGCAAGTGCCAGCAGAAACCATAGAACCGATGGGTTTTGGGCAACAAAGCTGTATTTCATAGGACGCTCCCCCATTGGGCGCCGAAATCTTTCAAAGATTTCGGACCGATTTCTTTGAAAGAAATCGGCGCCTTAAAGGACAGGTCTGTGTGTGTCATCATGGTTTAGTCCGCGGCGGCGCGGCCTTTGAGGGCGACGATGCCCTTGGGCCGGAATTGAATGAAGAGGATGATAAAGAGGATCATATAGGTCTGTGCCGCCAAGGTATTCGATGGGTTCAACCACTCGATCCCCTTCTGCAAGAACCCGATGAGCGATGCTCCCGCGAGCGTGCCCCAGACATTGCCGACGCCGCCCACCACCACGGTCATGAAGCTCTGCACGATGTAGTCGGCGCCCATCTCGGACGTCACTTTGGCGTAGAGCCCGATGGCCACGCCCGCGATCCCCGCGATGCCAGAACCCAAGCCAAAGGTCAGCATGTTGATGCGGTCCGGGTTGATCCCCATGGAGGCTGCCATCCCAGGGTTTTGCGTCACCGCTCGCACTTCGAGCCCCAAGCGCGTCCGTTTGAGCACGAAAAGGATGAGCGCCAAGAACATCAACGCCATCACAAAGATCGCGATGCGGATGTAGCTGATGGCGATGACATCGTTGAACACGAGCGCGCCGTCGAGCCAGCCGGGCGATGTCAGGGGGCGGGCCTGGGTGCCAAAGATGTTTTTGGCCAGCTGTTGCAGCGCGATCGAGATCCCGAATGTGGCAAGCAACGTCTCCAAAGGCCGGTGGTAGAGCCACCGGATCACCGACCGCTCCATCGCGACGCCTGCGCCAAAGGTGACTGCAAAGGCCAGGGGCAGCGCGATCATGATGGACAGCGTGTAATTCGGCACAAAGAGCTGCACGACGTAGCCGGTATAGGCACCCATCATGATGAACTCTCCATGGGCCATATTGATGACCCCCATGACGCCGAACGTGATGGCGAGCCCGATGGCCGCCAGGAAATAGATGGAAGCCAGCGACAATGCGTCGAGCCCGAGATCCGCTGCTTGGGAGAGGCCCACCCGGGTTTCGATGCTCTTCAACGCAGCCTCTGCGGCGTCGGTGATGTCAGCATTCGGTTCGGTATAAGCTGTGTAGAAAACGTGGTCCGCGAGTGCAGCGGCACGGTCCGCGTCAGTCACCAAGGGTGCCACGCGACCGTTTGCGGCAAGCGCGGCATAGGCGGCCGCGCGTGCGGCGTCGCTGTCCAAGGTTTCCACTGGGAAGCCGGCCACTTGCCCGCCGTCAATATTTGCAACCAGCGCCTCACGCAGCGCAGCCGCGCTGATCGGGGCAGGGGCCAGGCCCGCATCGACAAGCTGCGCGTAGGCCTCATCCTCCGTCATGTCGGTGCCGGGCGTCAGCACTGCAGCGATGTTGAGCTCTGCTGGACGTTCCGTATCCACACCAGCGCGGGTGGTCAGGATCTGGTTGAGCACGGCGCGCACATCAACCGACAGATCTCCGCTCAGAGCCTGGATCGCGGCAATGCGTGCTTCCGGCGTGTCGGCAAAGCGTGCGGCGAGCATGCCCGCCAGTCTGGTTTTTCGGGTCTTAAGTGCCGCGTCCGTTTCGCCCGTGATTGAGCCTTCGAGCGGCGCGAGTTGGCTTGGGTCCATACTGCGCGCGATGGCGTCGACGGCCGCTTGGCGCTTTTCAATGTCGGGATCAGACAGTTGGAACTGGACGAGCGCGTCCCCGATGGCACGCCGGACGCCGCCGTTGGGGCGGGATGCTGTCGTGTCAGCGTCAGGACCGATGGTCTCGCCGGTGTCTAGGTCTATCAAGGTGTCGTCGATGGTGCGGAAAAAGAGCCCATCCGCGTCGCGCTGCACAATCTCCCTGTCGCGCCACGCCTCTAGGAATGTCAGTGCCTCGGGCAGGCCACTACCTACGAGATCATCGAGCACCACGCCCACGCTTCTGCGGCCAGGCTTAAGTACCTCGTCGGCATGGGTCTGCAGGATATCCTGGAGCGGGCCAGCAACGGCTGCCTTGGGCAGCGTCATGCACAGTGCGAGGACCAGGAGAAGGGAGCGGAGCATGAGCGGACCGACCGTTAGAGAAAGAGAGGGCGCGCGAAACAACAAGCCTCGCGCGCCCGGGTTGGTTTAGTAGTTGGAGGTCAGCTGAACGCAGGTCTCCGTCGCGGTGTTGTACATCCCGCAGCCGAGCGTTTCCCAGTCGGACTTAAGAACCGCCGATTCAGGCAGATAGTCGGTCCACGCATCGCCGGGCACTTCTGTGGTTTGGCTGATGATGTCGAACTGGCCGTCGGCGGTGATTTCACCAATCAGCACTGGCTTTGCCAGGTGGTGGTTCGGCAGCATCACCGCTGTCCCGCCTGTCAGGTTCGGGAACTCTTGGCCATACATTGCGGTCCGCACGGCGTCGACATCGGTGGTCCCGGCTTCGGTTGCCGCGTTCACCCACATGTTAAAGCCAATGTAGTGCGCTTCCATCGGGTCGTTGGTGACGCGCGCATCGCCCATCTTTGCCTTCCACGCGGCAACCCAGGCGTCGTTTGCCTCTGATTCCGCGGATTGGAAGTAGTTCCAGGCGGCCAGGTGACCGACAAGGTTCGACGTGTCGAGGCCGGAGAGCTCTTCCTCACCCACGGAGAATGCAACCACTGGGATGTCATCGGCGGAGATACCGGCGGCGGCGAGCTCTTTGTAGAAGCCGATGTTGGCGTCACCGTTGATGGTGGAGATCACACCGACCTGTTTGCCATCCGCGCCGAGCGCCACGACGTCCGCCACGATCGTCGCCCAGTCAGAATGACCAAACGGCGTGTAGTTCACAAAGATGTCTTCTGCTGGGATGCCTGCGGATTGCAGGTAGGATTCCAGGATGTTGTTCGTCGTGCGCGGGTAAACGTAGTCCGTCCCGAGCAGAGCGAATTTTTCAACACCGAGCTCTTCCAGGAAATAGTCGGTCGCTGGGATTGCCTGCTGGTTGGGGGCCGCACCGGTGTAGAAGACGTTTTTCGACGACTCTTCGCCCTCATACTGCACCGGATAGAACAGCAGGCCGTTGAGTTCCTCGATGACGGGCAGCACCGACTTCCGGCTCACGGATGTCCAGTTGCCAAAGATCACGTCGACCTCGTGCACAGTCAGCAGCTCGCGCGCTTTTTCCGCAAAGAGCGGCCAGTCGGACGCGGGGTCGACGACGACGGCCTCAATCTCACAGCCAAGCACGCCGCCCTTGGCGTTCTGCTCTTCGATCAGAAGCAGCATCGTGTCTTTCAATGTCGTTTCCGAGATCGCCATCGTCCCCGACAACGAGTGGAGCACGCCCACCTTCACCGGATCATCGCAGGCGAACGCAGCGGTGGACGCAAGGGCGCTCGCAAGGGCGAGGGCGCTAGCAGCAACGGGTTTTACCATGTTTTTTTGGTCCCAGTTGGGGCCGCAAAGGACAAAAGAGCCACGCGCGACTTTATTTTTAGTAAAGTCGGTACTAGCTGCCCCCTACAGCAGTGATGTTGGCGTCTCGTGGGGTGCAATCTACCAGGATAATCCCCGCGAGGCGTTTCGTGCTCAGAGCGAGCCTCGCGAGTTACGGGCGTCTGTGTCGCGATAGCCAGTCGATTGTTTGCGCGCGCATAGTTGTGCGGTCAAATGCACAATTCTTAATCGGTCATCGGTCGCGCTGCTCTTTTCTTGGGCCCTTTGGGGAGGGCTCAGGCAGCGCCCAGGCGCAGACAGGTCATTAAGTGTCGGGATTGCCGGTCGAGGATCGCACATCGCTGAGCGCCCGCTGCATCGCCACAATCAACGCGTCACGCTCGCGCGACAACTCCGCCGGGCTGCGCCCGTGAGCCTCCTGCGCAACGCCCGCGACAAGGGTGGCAATGACGTCATCGGTGAGTTCCGGCTGACCGAGGCCAGCCCACCAGCTGTTGAACGTGTCCCGAAAATGGTCGCAAAAGGACTGAAGCCCGCCATCGCCTGCACCCAGGTTAAAGAGCATCGTCGGCCCCATAGCCGCCCAGCGGAGACCAGGCCCCGCCCACATGGCTGTATCGATGTCCTCGACGCTGGCCACGCCTTCCACCGCCATATGGACGGCCTCGCGCCACACAGCCGCCTGAAGACGGTTCGCGACGTGGCCCGGCATCCCCTTTTTGATGCGAATCGTGACCTTGCCGACATCGCGGTAAAACGCCTCCGTCCGGTCGAGCACGTCCGCGCCCGTCGCAGCATTCGCGGTGAGTTCGACAAGGGGGATCAGGTGGGGCGGATTAAACGGGTGCCCAAGGATGAGCGGTGCAGGGTCCTGCCACCCAGCTTGAAGCGCCTCAAGTGTCATACCAGAGGTAGAGCTCGAGACGATGGCGCCAGGGCTCAGCGCCGGCTCAATCTCCGCATAGATGGCGTGCTTGATCGGTTCACGCTCGGGAACGTTTTCCTGCACGAATTCGGCATCTGTGACGGCATCTGCCGCGGTGGATGCAAAGTGCAGCGCCTCCGGCGTCGCGCGGGTGGTCAGCCCAAGCTCGACCAGCGCGGGCCATGCGGCCTCGATAGCCGCGCGCGTCTGCGCCTCGGCCTCTGGTGCGGGATCGTAGACCGTCACAGACCGACCGGACGCGAGGAACAACGCCGCCCAGCTGGCGCCTATGACACCTGCACCCAGCACCGCTGCATGGGACACCTCACCCATCAGAACACCCCCGGATTGAGCGGGGAGGCGGCCGTCATCCCACCATCCACGGTAAAAAGCTGACCCGTGGCGAAACCTGCCTCGTCCGAGGCCAACCAAACGGCCATGGCTGCGATATCGTCTGGGCGCCCAAAGCGGCGCACCGGGTGGCGCGCCAGCGCGTCCGCCTTTGCCGCGCTTGGGTCGCGCGCCAATTCGAAACCAGCGTCGAGCATCCCTGTTTCCACCCATCCCGGGCAGATCGCATTGCAGCGAATGTCCGGCCCGTGGTCGACGGCGATAGACCGCGTCAGCCCGTGCACAAAGGACTTTGACGCGTTGTAAAGCGCCATGGACGGGTCCGCGACCTTGCCCGAAATGGAGCCGAGGTTCACGATCACGCCGCCTGAGCGCATCTGAGGCAGAAACGCCCGACAACAGTTGAACACGCCCCGACAGTTTACGCCGATCACCTGGTCCCAATCCGCGTCGCTGCTGTCGGCAACGGTTTTTTCCACCTGAACGCCCGCGTTGTTAACGAGAATATCGAGCGGCCCGACCTTTGCTGCCGCAGCCTCCACCGCCGCTGGGTCGGCGACATCAAGTGTGATCCAAGGGCAGGGCAGGGCCTCCGGCGCGGGGCCTCGCCCGCAGGTGATGACCTGTGCCCCTTCGTCGAGAAATCGGTCGACAATCGCGCGCCCAATGCCCTGGCGACCGCCCGTCACAAAGGCGCGCTTGCCCGTAAGGCGCATCAGTGTGCCACCATGACATGCCGCACAGACGTGTAGGCGTCGAGCGCGTAGACGCTCATATCGCAGCCCGTGCCCGAGCCTTTCATAGCCGCCCAAGGCATTTCCGGCGTGCCGACGCCGTGCGTGTTGACCCAGGTGAACCCGTAGCGAAGCCGCGCCGTCACATCCATCGCGCGCCCCACATTCTGCGTCCAGACGGAAGATGCGAGGCCATAGCGGCCCGCATTAGCGACCCTCAGGGCCTCGTCAGTATCAGAGAAGCGGGAAAGCGTCACAACGGGGCCAAACACCTCCTCCGTGGCGATTTCGGCTGCATTATCGACGTTCGCGATGACGGTGGGTTCGTAAAAGAAGCCTGCGCCGCCGCCCGCGGCGCCGCCGGTGACGATCTCGCAGCCGGGGCGCGCCCGGTCGACGAACGCCGCAACGCGCGCGCGCTGTGTGTCGGAAATGATGGGCCCCATCTCGGTGCCAGTCGCTTTGGGCGCGCCGAGCTTGATCTCCTTCACTTGGGCCTCAACCGCTGCCACGAGCGTGTCGTAGACGCCGTCTTGCACCAGCACACGGCAAGGCTGCGCGCAGTCTTGGCCCGCGTTGAAATAGCTTCCGTATCGGATCGTCTCAGCAACGGCGTCGAGGTCAGCGTCGTCAAAGACGATGACGGGCGCCTTGCCGCCAAGCTCCAGATGCACATGGCGGATCTGCTGGCTCGCCGCGCGCATCGCGGCCATTCCCGTGGCGGGGGAGCCCGTGACGGTGATCGCCTCCATCTGGGGGCTGTTGATGAGCGCATCGCCAATGCTGGGACCCCGCCCGTGGATGACGTTGAGCACCCCTTTGGGCAGGATGTCCTGTAGGAGTTCTGCAAGCCGCAGCGTGGACAGCGGCGTAAGCTCCGACGGCTTTAAGACCACTGTGCATCCTGCGGCGATGGGCGCGGCAAGCTTCCACGCGGCCATCATCAGCGGGTAGTTCCAAGGCGCAATCGCGGCGACGGGCCCCACCGCGTCGCGGCGGATCATAGAGGTATGGCCCGCCACATACTCCCCCGCTGCGGACCCCGTCATCGTGCGTGCCGCGCCCGCAAAGAACCGGAAGGTGTCGATGGTGAGCGGAAACTCGTCATCGCGCGCCGACGGCCATGGTTTGCCCACATCAAGGCTTTCCAGCTCCGCTAACTCATCCTGGTGCGCCTCGATCACGTCTGCAATCTGAAGGAGAAGCGCCGCCCGTTCCGCTGGGGGCGTCTGGCGAAAGCTCTCGAACGCCTCCTCCGACGTCCGAACTGCGGCTTCGACCTGGTCGAGACCGGCTTCCGCGACGCGCGCAATCTCCTGGCCCGTGGCAGGGTTGATCACCGGCACCACGTCACCGGATCCGCTGACCAATTCACCGTTGATGAGCATCTTTGTCTGCATGTCTCTGTCCCCCTAAAACGCGACCCGGTCGCCGCCCTTAAGCGCGAGACGTTCGCGCGCCTCGTCGGGCGTCGCGACGTTTAACCCGAGATCTTCGATGATGCCGCGAATACGTTCGACCTGCTGCGCGTTCGACGTCGCGAGTTCGCCCTTGCCGATATAGAGGCTGTCTTCGAGCCCCACGCGCAGGTTGCCGCCAAGCATGGCCGACTGCGTGGCAAAAGACATCTGATGACGTCCCGCGGCGAGCACGGACCATTCGTAATTCTCAGCTCCGAACAAGCGGTCTGCGGTCCGATGCAGGTGCATGAGGTGGTCAAGCTCCGCCCCCATGCCGCCCAAGATCCCGAATACCATCTGGATAAAGAATGGCGGCTTGATCAGGCCCTGATCGACAAACCACTTCACATTGTAGAGGTGGCCCAGATCATAGCATTCGAACTCGAACTTCGTTTGATGCGCCTCACCCAGCTCGCGCAGGGCGTACTCGATGGTGGCAAAGGTGTTGGGAAAGATGAAGTCGCGCGTCATGCCCAGGAACTCAGGCTCCCAATCGTGCTGCCACTCACTGTGCTTTTCGAGGAGCGGGAAGATGCCAAAATTCATCGACCCCATATTGAGGCTCGCCATCTCGGGGCTCGTGGTGGTGGCGGCGCGCAGCCGCTCCTCCATGCTCATGCCGAGCCCTGCGCCGGTGGACACGTTGATGACGGCGTCGGAGGATTGCTTGATCGTGGGCAGGAATTGAAGAAATGTCTCGGGCCGCGCGTCGGGCTTGCCCGTTTCGGGGTCGCGAGCATGAAGATGGATGATGGAGGCCCCAGCCTCCGCCGCTTCAATGCTTGCGCGCGCGATCTCGGCCGGGGTGATGGGCAGATGCGGCGACATGGTGGGCGTGTGGATGCCACCGGTGGGCGCGCATGTGATAATCACAGGTTTTGGCATGCGTGGCTCCTCTCAGCGGGCGCCGATTTCTTGTGAAGAAATCGGACCGAAATCTTTGAAAGATTTCGCGCCCCCGCGGTCATAGCTTCATTTGTTGCACTTGTGCGCTGAGCCCGCCGTCGAGCACCCAGAGCTGGCCCGCGGCGTAGCGTGCCTCGTCACTGGCGAGCCAGTTCACGAGGTTTGCGATGTCTTCGGGGGTGCCGTAGCTGCGCATGGGGTGCACGTCGCGCACGGCTTGTTGCAGTTGGTCGATCGTTTTGCCTTCCCCGCCGGAGCCGTCGCCGGTGAAAAAGCTCTGCAGCATCGGGGTGTCGACATAGCCTGGACAGATTGCATTCACGCGGATGCCTTCGGGCCCGTGGTCGCAAGCCATGGCGCGGGTGAGCGCGTGGACCGCGCCTTTGGTCGCGCAATAGGCAGCCAGTCCGGGGTCGGCGATAAAGCCATCGTAGGAGCCGAAGTTAATGAGCGACGCAGACTGGCCGCGCGAGGCAACGGCAGCGCGCATCAGGGGCAGGGCGTATTTCGACGTCAGGAACGTGCCCGTGACGTTAACGGCAAAGGACCGTTCCCATTCCGCCAAGCTCGTGTCTTCGATGGTCTTTTCGATTTCGATCCCGGCGGCGTTCACGAGGATGTCGAGCCGTCCTTCGACGGCCTCAACCCGGGCCATGCCGGCGGTCACGCTGGCCTCGGACGTGACATCGAGTGGGATGAACAGGCTGCCGTCGTCCACCGGGTCTGACAGTGACCCATTTTCGCCCAGGTCGGCTGAGTAAACAGTAGCGCCTTCGCGGAACAGGCGTGCGGCAATGGCCCGCCCGATCCCGCCGCGCCCGCCAGTGACAAGCGCGACCTTGCCCGCTTGCATGCTCATTCCGGGGCCTCCGTCGGGGGAAAGCGGTAGCGCGCGGCGGCCACCGTCCAGTCCATGTGGTTGCGCACATATTCCTGCGACGCATGGCGCGGAGGGTTGTAATCCCAGTCCTCGCTCGCGCCCGCCTGCATCGCGGCATTCAGCGCAAAGCGGGACCGTTGCGTGCGCATGATATCGGCGCGGAGCGTGGCGCTGTCCCAGCGTTGCGTGACCTCCGCTGCAAAGGCGCGCGCCGCCTCTGCATAGTCTGGATCGCTAGCGCGGTTTACCCGTTCGCTTGGGTCACGTGCGAGGTCGTAAAGCTGCGGCGGGTCGACCTCGCAATGGATGTATTTTAGCGTTCCCCGCCGGATCATGTAAACGGGCCAGGGTGTCATTTCCGCGCAATACTCGGCGATGGCCTCATCCTCTGACGCGGCCTCTCCCCGTGCGAGTGGCATGAGCGACCGCCCATCCACAGGCTCGCCAAACATGCTCTCGTCCCCGCCCGCCACGTCGATGAAGGTGGGCAAAAGATCGACGAGGGAGCAGGCGTTTGACACCTCGCCTACGGCCACGCCAGGCCCCGCGAGGATCATTGGGACCCGTACCGAATGCTCGAAGAACGTCATTTTGTACCACAGGCCGCGTTCGCCCAGCATGTCGCCGTGATCGGCTGTGACGACGATGAGGGTGTTGTCGAGCTCCCCCATGTCGTCCAGCGTCTTAACGAGCGCGCCGACCTTACTGTCGAAATAGCTCACATTGGCGAGATAGGCACGCCGGGCGCGGCGCATCTCGGCCTCCGTCAATGGCACGGTGGAGGCTTCTATGCCGTCCATGACCCGGCGGCCAAAGGGATCATGTTCGCCGATCTCAAAGGGCTCCGGCAGGTCCATCTCCTCATCGGTGTAAAGGTCCCAGAATTCGGGCTTGGCCACATAGGGATCGTGGGGATGGATGAAACTCGCGACCAGGCAAAAGGGTGACGGATCGCCCGCTGCGCGGTCTCGGCCGCGGTCGATGAGCCAGCGGCGTGCGGCGAATTCCACCTCATCGTCGTAGTCGGTTTGAAACGTGGCGACGGCTGGCCCGCTTTCTTTGACCGTCGACATATTGTGATACCACTTGTCGATGCGCTCTGCGTGGTTCGCCCAGTCCGGGGTCCACGCAAAGTCGGACGGGTAAATGTCGGTTGTCACGCGGTCCTCGAACCCGTGCATCTGGTCGGGGCCGACAAAGTGCATTTTACCTGATAAACAAGTGCGATAGCCCAAGGACTTCAAGTAATGCGCGAAGGTGGGCGTGCTGGCCCGAAACTCCGACGCGTTGTCATAGGCGCCGATGCGGCTGACGTACTGGCCTGACATCATGGAAAACCGTGACGGCGCGCAGAGCGGGGAATTGCAGTAAGCGGCATCAAACCGTGTGCCGCGTTTCGCGAGCGCATCGATGTTGGGCGTCTTTGCGACCCTGTGCCCGTACGCTCCGGTAAAATGCGGGGCAAGCTGGTCTGCCATGATGACGACGATGTTTGGTTTTTTCATGCTGTTCCTCCTTAAATGCAACCCTGATGACTTTAGAGTGCGCACGGAGGCGGTTGAAAATGCATGGATTTGCGGTGGCTTTGAATCATGGGGCCGCTTTTGCGTAAGCGTCGAGCACGAGCCCGTGGAAATGGTGGACGGCGTGTTCGCTTTTGCCGGACCCGGACGGGTCGGACACGATCCGCCCTTGCGAAAAAGCGGGCGTTTCCATTCCGCGTTGGACGCTTTCGACCAGCCCAATGTCTTCGACCTGGAGCACCTCGTCGAGGTACCGCATCGCGTCGAGCTCCATCGAGTCGGGCTCCGGCGTTTCCAGAAAGAAATCGTAGGTTTCGAGCGTGCGGTTGGGTCCCATAGGGATGATGTTGAGCACGATCATGGACGAGCGTCCAGGATAACGCATCAGGCAGGTGGTGGGCCACAGCCACCAGACGGCATGGGTGCGGACGGTTGCGTTCGACACATCATAGGCTGAGTTTGCGCCTTGCCCGGCGTCTGCCATGTGGCTGGAGTAGATGCCGTAGGTCGTGACCTTGTAGGTGTCCATGTCCACCAGATCGCAGAAATCCTTGTGGGCGGTGGGGCAGTGGTAGCATTCTAGAAAGTTGTCGACGACGTTCTTCCAGTTCGACTTGATGTCGTAGGTCAGCCTTTTACCGAAGGTGAGCCGGTCAATATCTGGCGCCCAGTGCCGGATCTCTGTCTCCAGATTTCCCGATTGCTGTGCGAGCGGGGCGGCGTCGGGATCGAGATTAACGAAAACGAAGCCCGCAAACTCTTCCACCTGGACGGCGTCGAGGCAGATATCGCCGGGTTCAAAATCCTCCAGATGCTCGGTTTCTGGCGCGCGAACCAGCTGCCCGTCGAGCTTGTAGACCCAGGCGTGATAGGGGCACATGATACGCATCTTGCGGCCTTCACCGCTCAGCAGTTCGTGCGCGCGGTGCTTGCAGACGTTGTAAAATGCGCGCAGCACCCCCTCCTTGTCGCGCACAACGGCGATGGGTTGGCCTGCGATTTGCGTGGCAACGTAGGCGCCCGGCTGGCGCAGCTTTTCGACGTGGCACACCCATTGCCAACTTTTGGCCAGGACGTCAGCGCGGTCGACCTGGAACCAGTCTGCGCCAACATAGGCCTCCTTGCGCAGCGACAAGGCACGGGATGGGTCCGGGTGGAAGCCTGACTTGATCGCGTCAAAGGCCCGCTGATCGGGATACTGCGTCATGTGGTCTGCTCCTCCTTGCGCCAGAATCAGGTGCGAGTTTGCGCAGCGTCCCAGGGAACAGCAGCAAAGACTTTACATGGTTGGCCGCCCGTTCACCCTAATTCGCCGTGTCCTTGGGCGCGCGGTGCATGGGCCAGGCGCGGAACTCGAACGGGATGCGTCCCTGCACGCGGTCGCGCGTCGGAGGCATCCCAAAGCGGTCCTTGTAGGCGCGGCTAAAGTGAACCTGGCTGGAAAACCCCGCGGCATAGGCGATCTCGGACATGGACATATTGGTCTGCGTCACAAGTCCGCGCGCGCGGTCCAAACGAATATCGCGGTAGTAGAGGCTCGGTGTTTTGCGGACGCATTGGGCAAAGAGCCGGTTGAGCTGTCGGTGGGACAGGCCCGCGGCGCGGCAGATCTCTGCAATAGTCAAAGGGGTTTCAAGGTTCGCCTCCATCACGCGAATAGCAGTGCGCACAGCCTCCGGCACGGAATTGCCGAGCGGTTCGGCGGTCTGCGGGTATTGAGACGCGCCGGGCCCGCGGTGGGGTGGGGCAAAGATGTAGCGCGCTGCCGCATTCGCAAGCGCGCTGCCATGGGAGCGCTGGATCAGGTGCAGCGCCACATCAAGCGCCGCCGCGCCACCGCAGCACGTCACCCGGCGCCGGTCATCAACCCAGAGCGCCTCGCTGACTTCTGTTATCGGGTAGAGCTCTTGGAAGGCATCGATATGCTCGTAGTGCACCGTCGCGCGGTGCCCGTCGAGCAACCCGGCTTGCGCCAACACGAACGCCCCGGTGTCGAGCCCGATGAGCGTCGCTTGCCGCTTTGCCGCTTTGCGCAGCACCGCCCGCAGCTGGGCGGATACATGGACCTCTGGCTGCCAACTTGAGGATATCACGAGCAGTTCCGCCGCCGCGCCAGCGGCCTGCCCAAAGGGCTGCGTGGAAATCTCAGCACCATTGCTCGCCTGAACCTGTCCGCCGGTCTCGGAAATAAGCGACCACCGAAACAGCGTTGCGCCTTCTAGATAGTTGGCGGCTCGAAACGGGTCGAGGAACCCCATCGTGGCCGCAAGGTTAAAGAAGGGCGTGACGATCAGGCTGATATCGGTGACAGGGGCCGGGCGCAGGGACATGGGCCGATGTTGCACATCCGCTATGTCCATTGAAGTAAAATCCGCGGCGAAATTCAGGCATTGAACCTCCGGGGCACCTGCGTAGCCTAACGAAAGAATAAACCTCTACAGGGAGAGAGAGAAGATGAACCTGAAATTGTCCGCAGTGGCGCTTGCGGCCTCCTTTGGCTTTGCGGGTGCCGCCCATGCCGATTGCGACGACGTCTCCATCAGTGAGATGGACTGGGCGTCGTCCGCTGTCGTGACCTATGTGTCGAAATTCTTGATGGAACAGGGCTACGGCTGCTCGGTCACGCTGGTGCCCACATCAACGACACCGGCCGTCGCCTCGCTTGCAGAAACCGGCGAACCCGACATCGTGACGGAACTGTGGGCCGCCTACACGCCCGCGTATTTTGACCTCAAAGAAGAGGGAAAAGTGGTCGAGCTCGCCAATGTGCTCGTCGATGGCGGCGTTGAAGGCTGGTGGATCCCACAATACCTCGCCGACAAACACCCCGAGCTGACGACCATCGAAGGGATCAAGGCCAACCCGGAACTCGTGGGCGGCCGCTTCCATGATTGCCCCGATGGCTGGGGCTGCAACTTTACGAACAATTCCAACCTGATCGCCTCAGGCCTGCTCGACTCCGGCATCGAGCGGTTCCAGCACGGCTCGGGTGAGACGCTGGCCACGGCCATCGCCGCCGCCTACGAGGATGAAGCGCCGTGGTTCGGCTACTACTGGGCGCCGACATCTGTGCTAGGGTCCTATCCCATGGCGCAGGTCGACATGGGTGACTTCAACGAGGAAGCCCACAACTGCAACGTCAAAGATGACTGCGCGACGCCCGCCATGTCCTCCTACCCGACTGCGATTGTCCTGACCGTTGCGACGACCACCTTTGCCGATGAAGCGCCCGAAATCGCGGAGCTGATGTCGAATGTGCAGTTCACCAACGCGCAGATGAACGAAGTTCTGGCGTGGCAGGACGCGCAAGGCGCCTCCTACGAAGAGGCGGCCGTGTACTTCCTGACGAACTATCAGGATGTCTGGGGCGATTGGCTCAACGACGAAGCACGTGGCAAGCTGTCGGCATTGCTGCAATAACATCGCAAGCGCGCCGAGCCTCGGCTCGGCGCGCTTTGCTTTAGGGGGTGGGATTTCATGGCCGCATATGACTGGCTTTTCAATGCGCTCGGCCTGCGCGACTGGTGCGACGCGGACAAAGAAGCGGCGCCCATGTCCATGGCGCAGCTTTTGGCGCAAACGCAAGGAAGCGACGCTGCCGCCAGCGGACCCGCGCTTCCGTTCCCATCGCTTGACGTGCTGCACGAGGCTTGCGCGAAGGTCGGTCAAACCCGTGACCTGACCGAGGCCATCGAACAGGGGTTTCTCACAGCACGCCCCACGCTCAAGGCCGTGCTGGACCCCACCACCCAGCCGCTCAGCTGGTCGCTCGAAGGCGCGCTCTGGAGCGTTCAGTCCGCGCCCTGGTGGATTATGATCCCGCTTTTAATGCTCGCCACGTGGTTTGTGAGCAAATCAAAGGCGGTTACAGGTTTCGTCACCTTTGTCTTTTTGCTCTTTGCGTTCGTTGATCACTACGAACCCGCGATGCAAACGCTCAGCATCGTCTTTGTCTGCACGACGATATCGGTGTTGATCGGAGTGCCCATCGGCATTTGGATGTCAAAGTCAGACCGCACGCAAAACGCGATTGTGCCGATCCTTGATTTGCTTCAGACGATGCCCACATTTGTTTATCTCATCCCGCTGATCTTTCTGTTTTCGGTCACGGAACCAAAGCTCTACGGGATCGCGATCATCCTTTACGCGATTGTGCCTGTGGTCCGTCTGACGAACCTGGGCATCCGCCTGGTGGATCAGGACGTGATCGAAGCCGCGGATGCGTTTGGGATGACGAACCAGCAAAAGCTCACCCGCGTGCAACTGCCCCTGGCGCTGCCCAACATCATGGCCGGGATCAATCAGACCATCATGATGAGCTTGGCCATGGTCGTCATCGCGTCGCTTGTGTCTGCGCCTGGCCTCGGTGTTTTGGTGCTGCGCGGCATTCGCAATCTGGAACTTGGCGTGGGGATCGTTGCGGGGCTTGGCATTGTGCTGCTCGCGGTGATCCTCGACCGCGTCTCAAAGGCCGCGCTTGGGCGCGTCGATAAGCAAAGCAAGGCGCAATAAGCCATGAGCGACCCAAAAATTGCGATCAAACACCTCTACAAGATCTTCGGCCCCCGCGACCGAGAGCTTGTGGCGGCGGTGAAAGAGGGGCTGAGCAAGCCCGATCTTCTTGAACGGCATGGGCATGTGCTTGGCCTCAGCGACATCAATGTCGACATGCAGGAGGGGGAGATCACCGTGATCATGGGGCTCTCAGGCTCCGGCAAATCGACGCTGATCCGCCACTTGAACCGCCTTATTGAGCCCAGCGCGGGCGAGGTGCTTGTCGATGGGCGCGACGTGCTGGGGCTAAACCCCGCCGCGCTGCGCGAGCTGCGGCAAAAGACGATGTCGATGGTGTTTCAAAAGTTCGCCCTGCTGCCACATCGGACCGTGGCCCAGAACGCGGCCATGCCGCTGTCGGTCCAAGGGGAGCCGGAGGATATACAGGCGCGGGAGGCGGCCAAATGGCTCGACCGTGTGGGGCTGGGCGGCTATGGCGACCGCTATCCGTCGCAACTGTCGGGCGGAATGCAGCAGCGCGTGGGCATCGCGCGCGCGCTCACTGCCAATACAGACATCATGCTGATGGACGAGGCGTTCTCAGCGCTCGACCCGCTTATCCGCACCGATATGCAGGACCTGCTGTTGGAGCTTCAGCGGGAGCTGAACAAAACCATTGTCTTTATCACCCATGACCTCGACGAGGCGCTCAAGCTCGCCGATCACCTCGTGATCCTCAAAGACGGCGCTGTTGTGCAGCAGGGTGACCCGCAGCACATCCTGCTTCACCCGTCTGACCCCTATATCGAGGATTTCGTGAGCGACATTAATCGCGCGCGCGTTCTGCGGATCGGGTCCATCACCTCCGCGCTTTCCGCGGACCGTTTCGACGGCGACATTGAGGCGAATAGCAATCTTGAAAGCCTCATCGCCAAGTCGGATGGTGACACGAACAAGATCTACCGCGTGACCGAGGACGGCGCGCCCATCGGGCAGCTCGATATGAAGGACCTAGTGAAGGCGCTCGTGCCCAGCATCCGCGCCTCCGCCGACGGGGCAGATGTCAGCCCAAAGTAGCGGGCCGCGCTAAAAGATCAGAACTGCGATCCAGGCGACGCCCACAGCAATGGCCGTCAACATCACTGCCCCAGACGCGGCATCCTTGGCGCGCCCGGCGAGCTCGTGATGCTCCTGCGTGACCAAGTCGACGGCCCGTTCCATGGCGGTATTGAACGCCTCGGCCGCGAGCACCAGCACGCCCAGCGCGAGGATCAAAGCCACCTCCGCCCCTTCTAACAGCCAGATCGCCAAGACGCCGGACATCACGTTGGCATAGACCCAGTAACGGAACGAATGCTCGTTGACCCAGCTGTCGCGGATGCCGTGCCAGCTCCACCGTGTGCGGGTGAGTGTCCGTTCGAAAAACTCACGCATCCATCCTGCTCCTTACCCCGTGCGACACGCTGACCGTTGCCCTGGCGCGGTGCCTATGCGCGCCTATCTGACCAGTATGACCAAAGTGCTCTACAACGCTGAATGCCCCGTTTGCTCGTTCGAGATCAACCACTACGCCGCCTACGCGCGGAAGGAGGGGTTGCCGATCCGCTTTGACGACCTCAATGGCCCAGACCGCGCAGCCTGGGGGATCGATGCCGACACCGCCGCGCAGCGGCTCTACGTGGAACATGAGGGCACCCTGTTGAGCGGTATCCCCGCGTTTCTCGTGCTCTGGCAAGAGATGCCGCGCTACCGCTGGCTGGCGCGTGTGGTGGCGCTGCCGGGGATCAGACAGGCCGCGAGCTTTACCTATGACTACATTCTCGCGCCGATCATCTATCGCTGGCATCGGCGGCGCAAGGCGCGGGCCGCGTAACCAATTCGTTAACGCAGCGTTTTGATAAGTTAACAAGACATTCGGGAAATCCCTGTTAGCCTCGGACCATGGCTTACATGTATTCCTTTCCCGAGCGTGTGGCGGACGGCACCGTCCACATCCTTGGCATCGCTGCCTCTATTGCGGCAACGACGGCCCTGATCCTTTGGGCGGCTCAAGATAGCACGGCGCTTACGATTGCGTCGGTCGCGGTCTACGGCGCCTTTGCGACGCTCACCTTCACAGTATCAGCGATCTATCACATGACGCCCTGGCAGGCCGCGCGTCCCTGGCTGCAACGGATCGACCATGCGTCCATCTACCTCAAGATCGCGGGGACCTATACGCCGCTCGTGGTGATCTTGGGCAACGTATTCGGCTACATCGTTCTGGCCTGCATCTGGACGGCTGCACTTGCGGGCGCAGTGGGCAAGCTTACCGATTGGCTGCAACCTGGCTGGGGCTCCACCGCGCTTTACGCCGCGCTTGGCTGGGCCAGCGTCGTCTTGCTTGGCCCGCTCATTCAAGCTGTCCCGGCGCAGACAGTTTGGCTCATGGTCGCGGGCGGCGCGCTATACACCGGTGGCGCGGTCATCAACCATATGGAGCATATGCGCTACAACGTCGCGATCTGGCACGCCTTCGTGCTCACCGCGTCGGCGCTCTTTTTCGCAGCAATCGTGATCGCGCTTTAGACGCTGAGGCGCGCCGCCTGAGCGCCGCGTTCGCGGTAAGGGGTGGTGTTGTAATGCGCGCGGTAGCATTTCGAAAAATGCGATGGTGACGCAAACCCGCAGGCGAGCGCCACGTTGATCACGCTCATATCGGTCTGCATCAGCAGATTACGCGCCTTTTGCAGGCGCAATTCCATGTAGTAGCGCTTTGGCGACCGGTTGAGGTAACGGCGGAACAACCGCTCCAACTGCCGCGTCGACATGCCAACGTCTTTTGCAAGGATCGATGGGCTGATCGGCTCCTCGATATTCAGTTCCATCTGCTGGATCACGCGGCTGAGCTTTGGATGCCGCACGCCAATACGCGTGGGGATCGACAGGCGCTGCGTGTCTTGGTCGGTGCGGATGGAGCTGTAGATCAACTGATCAGCCACCGCATTGGCGAGCTCCTCCCCGTGGTCGTCAGCGATGATCTTGAGCATCAAGTCGATGGAGGCGGTCCCCCCCGCGGTCGTCAGCCGGTTCCCATCGATCACAAAAACCGACTTTGTCAGCTCAACCTCGTCAAACTCTTCGGCAAAGCTGTCCTGGTTCTCCCAGTGGATCGTGGCGCGCTTCCCGTCGAGCAGCCCGGCCTTTGCCAGCGCGTACCCAGCCGTGCAGAGCCCCCCGATCAGCGGCCCGCGTCGTGCTTCCCGGCGGAGCCAATTGAGCACCCGCTTTGACGTGGCAGCCTGCACATCCAATCCGCCGCACACGAGCACCACGTCATCGCGGGACACGTCGCCGAGATCGGCGTCGAGCTTAAACTCCGTCCCGGCGGAACACTTCACGCTATCGCCGCCTTCGCCGATCAGCTCCCACGAATAGAGCTGCTTGCCAGCCATCCGATTTGCGATCCGCAAGCTTTCCTGCGCGCAGGAAAAGCACAGCATCGTAAAGTTATGGAGCAGCACAAACACGAACTTACGGGGTTGCTCAGCGCTGTCCCCGCGGGTCGGAAATTTGGTCACTTGGCTGGGCATAAGGCACCCTGGCGGTTACGTGTGCAACGACCCTTGCGAAGTCCGGGGCCTCCCGTCAAGGCGATTAAGCATATGTTTATGCCTGCACGCTGATTTCCCCTGTTTCCTGTTGGGTGGCTCCAAGCTATAGGAGAGGTCCGATAACGCTAACGAGCGCAGTGAATGGGACGCATGCGATGAGTGACTGGCAAAAGACGAATTGGCGCAACAAGCCACGGGTTCAGATGCCCGACTATATCGACGCCGCCGCCTTGTCGGCGGTCGAAGGTCAGCTGTCGCAGTATCCACCGCTCGTTTTTGCGGGCGAGGCGCGCTCGCTCAAGGCGCAGCTTGGCGCTGTGTCACGCGGCGAGGCCTTCTTGCTCCAGGGTGGCGATTGCGCCGAAAGCTTTGGGGAGTTCTCTGCCGATCTGATCCGCGACACGTTCAAGGTGATGCTGCAGATGGCCATCGTGCTGACCTACGGCGCAAAGGTTCCGGTGGTGAAAGTGGGCCGTATGGCGGGCCAGTTTGCCAAGCCGCGTTCTGCCCCGACTGAGCTCAAGGATGGGCAGGAGCTGCCAAGCTACCGGGGTGACATCATCAACGATCTGCCCTTTACGGCTGAGGCACGGATCCCGAACCCGCAGAAGATGCTGCAGGCCTACACGCAAGCCTCCGCGACGCTGAACCTGCTGCGGGCGTTCTCCAAGGGTGGGTTTGCGGATATTCATGCCGTTCACGGCTGGACGCTGGGCTTCACCGACCGCGACGAGGCGGAAAAGTACCGCGCCATGGCGGGCCATATTTCTGACGCGCTCGACTTTATGCAGGCCGCAGGGATTTCGACCGAGCATAACGAGGACATCACAACCGTCGATTTCTACACCTCTCACGAGGCGCTCCTGCTGGAGTATGAAGAGGCGCTGACGCGGGTGGATTCGACCACCGGGAAATGGATCGCGGGCTCCGGCCACATGATCTGGATCGGTGACCGGACCCGCCAGCCCGATGGCGCCCATGTCGAATTCTGCCGGGGTGTTCAAAACCCGATCGGTCTGAAATGCGGCCCGACCACGACGGAAGACGATCTCAAAGTCCTTATGGAAAAGCTGAACCCCGAAAACGAGGCAGGCCGGTTGACCCTGATTGCGCGCTTTGGCGCGGGCAAGGTTGGGGAAAATCTGCCGCGTCTGATCCGCACCGTTCAGGCCGAAGGGGCCAATGTCGTTTGGTCTTGTGACCCGATGCACGGCAACACGATCAAAAGCGCGTCTGGCTACAAAACGCGGCCGTTCGAGAGCGTGCTGCGCGAGGTGCAGGAGTTCTTTGCCATCCACCGCGCCGAGGGCACCGTCCCCGGTGGTGTGCATTTCGAAATGACCGGCAAAGACGTCACCGAATGCACCGGCGGCGTGCGGGCCGTGACCGATGAGGACCTCTCAAGCCGCTACCACACGGCCTGCGATCCGCGCCTCAATGCCTCCCAAGCGCTGGAACTCGCGTTCCTAGTGGCCGAAGAGCTGGGGCAAACCGCACAATCGCGGCAGGCGGTGGCTGGTTAGAACCGGCACCTGTTTGGCGGCAAACAAAAAACCCCGGCCATGCGCCGGGGTTTTCTCGTTTAGTCGTCGTCGCGGACAAGCTTTAGGTATGGCCGCTCTGAGGCGCTGCGTTTTGGCCCCTCAAACGGGGTCTTCGGCTCCGCAAAACCCGCCACTGGGGTGGGGATCGGGGCAGGGCGGCGCGTGATCACGGGCTTTGGCCCATCGTCAAGCGGCCGACGCTGCACTGCGCCCGCGATCTCGAACCGGCGCGGCGCGCGGCCCATGGCGCCCCGCGTCGGGAAACAGCCCACCGCGCGGCTCACTTCGCCCAAATCGCTCTTGAGCGGCAAAAGGATCATTTGGCCGAGCAGTGCAGGCTTTCCAGGGCCCGCAGCGCTTTCCAGGCTCATCTCTAGCACTTCAGGGCCGCTAAAGACCGCCTCGATCGCCTCAAGCACTTCCGCGCGGGAGTTTGTGCCGAAAAATGACGTGATCGGCATCCCACGCACATCCATCCCCATCAATTCATTGAGCTGCGAACCTGCCAGCCGAAAGCGGATCACACCTGCGGTCACCCGCTCCACAATGAACGAAAAGTCGAGCGCGCTTTCAATCCCGCGCGGGTCAATGTCAGACCGCAGCGGCACAAGCCGGTTGCCGCGCACACCTTGCCAATAGGCTTCCAGCGCCGCGATGCCGTCAAACCGTTGGGTTTTTGAGAAATCCACCTTCGTGATCCGTGCGTTGTCGTCCGCCATGAACCTGTCCTCTCCTACTCAACACCACCTGCGTGCCCCACACCACTGTTTTGCCTGGGTTCGGGGCAAATTGGCACAAGATTTGGCTAAAAAGGTAAACACCGCGCAGGCGGCCCCAGCGCGAGGCAGGGCTTGAGGTGGCGGGCCGGCTTTTGTATCGCGCTGTCAGATCGCTGGGAAAGAGGCACAGCTATGACGCAGTCAATGACGGCTTACGCCACCCAATCGGGCAGCATGGGGGAGTTTTCCTGGGTCTGGGAGCTGCGCAGCGTCAACGGAAAAGGGCTCGACCTGCGCGTGCGGGTTCCCGACTGGATCGAAGGGCTGGAGCCTGCGCTGCGCGCCGCGGTGACAGGCGCGGTAACGCGCGGCAACACGCAGGCATCGCTCCGCGTGACGCGGGTTGCGGGGCAAGGCGGGGCACTGAGCCAAGCGGCGCTCGCGACCGTAATGGCCCAAATCAAAGAGATTGAGGCCGCTGCGCAAGACGCCACGCTCCCACTCGCGCCTGCGACGGCGGTGGACATCCTAGGGCTCAGAGCGCTGCACGACGCCGCCGGTCAGGACGATGGTGGGCCGGAGCTCGCCGCGGCCGTCAAGGCCGATATCGCCCCGCTGGTCACGTCCTTTGTTGAGATGCGCGCGGCCGAAGGTGCGGCATTGCAATCGGTCATCCTAGCGCAACTCGCGTCCGTCGCCGCACTGGTCGAGGACGCGGCAGCGCTCCTCCCCGACAGGGCACAGGCGCAGGAGGAGGCGTTCCGGGCCGGGCTCGCACGGGTCCTGAAAGAGGTTGAGCTTGACGAGGCGCGCCTGGCCCAAGAACTCGCGCTGCTCGCCATCAAATCCGACGTCACCGAAGAGATCGACCGGCTCCGCGCCCATGTAACCGCGGCCCGCGACCTTATCGCCGCAGACGGGCCGGTAGGGCGCAAATTCGATTTTCTGATGCAGGAATTTAACCGCGAAGCGAATACGCTGTGTTCGAAGTCTACTGATAGCGCGCTGACAGCGCTTGGGCTCGACCTCAAAGTCGCCATCGATCAGATGCGCGAACAGATCCAGAATGTGGAGTGAGCCATGGCGCGTCGCGGACTTCTGATCATCCTGTCCTCGCCCTCTGGCGCGGGGAAAAGCACGCTCGCGCGACGTTTGCGCAGCTGGGACCCAACGTTGAGCTTTTCGGTGTCTGCTACGACACGCCCCCCGCGCCCGGGGGAGGTTGACGGTCAAGACTATCACTTCACCTCGGAACCTGAGTTCAAACGTATGGTCGCAGAACGGCAGATGCTCGAACATGCCCATGTGTTCGGCAATTTCTACGGCTCCCCCCTGGGTCCCGTTCAAGACGCGGTGGAGGCTGGGCGGGACGTCCTGTTCGACATCGACTGGCAGGGCGCGCAGCAAATCAAGAACTCCGTCCTGGGACCAAACGTGCTGAGCGTGTTCATCCTACCACCCTCGATCGCAGAGCTGCGTCGCAGGCTCGAAGGACGTGGCCAAGATGATGAGACCGTCATCGCCAAGCGCATGCGCAAAAGCTGGGACGAGATCAGCCGTTGGTCCGAATACGATTATGTCCTCGTCAACGACGATTTGGACGCGACAGAGGCGCGGCTCAAGACCATTATCGAGGCCACGCGCATGGCCCGGGTGCAGCAACCTGACCTGCAAGACCACGCGCGCAGCCTGCAACGCGAATTCGAGGACCAAGCATGACGACCTATACGCTCGACGGGGTCAGCCCGACTTTTCCAGAGGATGGCGACTACTGGATCGCGCCTGGGGCCCACGTGATGGGCAATGTCATCATTGGCGCTGGCGTTGGGATCTGGTTCGGCGCCGCACTGCGCGGGGACAATGAGCCGATCACCATAGGGCAGGGGACGAACATCCAAGAAAACAGCGTGCTCCACACGGATATGGGCTTCCCGCTGACCATCGGCGCGAACTGCACGATTGGGCACAAGGCGATGCTTCATGGCTGCGAGATTGGGGACAACAGCCTGATCGGCATGGGGGCCACGGTGCTCAACGGCGCCAAGATCGGGAAAAACTGCCTCATCGGTGCTTGCGCGCTCGTTACCGAGGGCAAAGTCATTCCCGACGGCAGCCTCGTGATGGGCGCACCGGGAAAGATCGTGCGGCAACTTGACGAGGCCGCGATCAAAGGTCTGACGCTGTCGGCAGAAGGCTATCAACTGAACATGCGGCGTTTCCGCGCCGGGCTGGTGGCACAGTGAAGCGCCCAGGCCCGGGTGCCTTTGGCGGCACGCCTCTCGTCACACCGCTCTATCAATCCGTTGTCTATGGATCAGCTACACCTGATGCGCTGGACGACATTTATAACGGCGCACCCGGCTTCACCTACTCGCGCGAAGGGCACCCAAATGCCGTCTCCGTCGGCGCGATGATCGACCGGTTGGAGGGCGTCAGCGGCGGTGTGATGACAGGCAGCGGGATGGCCGCCGTGTCGCTCGCGCTTTTGTCGGTGCTCAAGGCCGGGGATCACGCCATAGGCTCCACCCAGCTCTACGGTCGCTCCTTGCGCCTGATGACGGAGGAGCTTCCCCGCCTCGGCATCGAGACCGGTTTTTTCGACCCGACCGACGCAGACACGGCGCGCGCGGCCATCCGGCCCGACACCAAAGCGATCTTGGTGGAGGTTGTGGCAAACCCCACGCTCCGCATTGCCGATATGACCGCGCTTGCCGAGCTCGCGGAGGCGCATGACATCACGCTCATCGTGGACAACACTTTCACCACGCCATTGGGCTATCGCCCGCTCGTTCACGGCGCTCATATCGTCCTGCACTCCGTGACCAAGATCCTCGCGGGGCACTCAGACGCCATGCTGGGCTGGGTGGGGAGCCGCGACCCGGCTCTGACAGAGCGGTTGGAGGTGTTAGGAGCCACCCTGGGCACTACCGCTGCCCCGTTTGACTGCTGGCTGGCGGAACGCGGGCTGCTTTCGTTTCCCCTGCGCTTCGAGCGCGTTTGCGCCAACGCCAAAGGGCTGGCAAAGGCGCTGGCTGACACACCCGGCGTGACGCGGGTGTTCTATCCTACGCAAAACGATCATCCAGACTATGCCCGAGCCCACAATCTGCTGGGCGATTGCGGCGGGCACATGCTGTCCTTTGAGATCGCCGGCGGTCGCGAGGCGGCGAACCGGTTGAGTGAGGCGCTCGATATGCCGCTTGCACCCACCCTGGGCGACATCACTACGACCATTTCGCACCCGGCCACATCAAGCCACCGCGCCTTACCCGCGGCCGAGCGGGAAGCGCTCGGCATCTCCGAAGGCTTCTTTCGACTGTCTGTGGGCGTTGAGCCGCTTGAGGCCCTAACACAAACCCTGCGGTCCGCGATTGCGGCCGCTAGTTGAGCCGCGCTGGGATCGCCGTCGTCACAATCAGATCGAAATGCAGCGTCGGCGCGGCCATGCGCACATCGCGCAGGATCACCTCCGGATCGGGGACATCTTCCGCAATGGCAGTGTAGTGCCCGTGAAACCCGCTGCTCTGAAGCCTAATCGCAAGCTCGGTGCCATCAAAGTCGGACGCGAACAGGCAGCTGTAGATATGGGCCGGGCGTACGCGGTCGATGAGGCTCGCCGTCATGTCCTCAAAGCTCACCACGCAGACCTGGCTTTCGTCAAGAAACGCACCGCCATGCTTATAACAGCTCTCGCGGCTGCCGACCCAGATGATGTCGGGTTCGGAATTCGTCCCTAACGGACGTGCGGTATCGGTAAACGGTAACATTGTGATACCCGTTTCTGAGGGGCAGAGTGCGCCCCCCTTTTTGGAGGGGTCACCGGATTTGCGGACCAGTGAGTGGACGCAATTTAATTCTGCGCTCCGCTTTCACTATACCACAAACCGCCTAAGGGTAAAGCGTGGATAGAATCGACACCTATAACGCCGTCATCGAGGCGCTGCGCTTACCCGCTTTGATTATCGGGGCGGGCAAGCGCATTTTGTCGATGAACCAGCTCGCGCGCGACCTCATGGCCCATGACGGGCGTGGGGCGCATTACACGACGATCTTGAGGCAGCCGGGGCCCATCGACGCCATCGAAAGCAGCATCCGCGACCGTGCCCAGCGAGAGGCATTTCACATGTCCTACGCGGGTGATCTGGCGGTGCGCTACCGGCTCAACATCGCGCCCCTTGGGGGCCAACACCACGCCGCGACGCTCGTAGTATTCGAGGATGTGTCGGGCGCCGAAGGCGTCGGGCAGATGCGCCGGGACTTTGTCGCCAATGTGAGCCATGAGCTCCGCACGCCGCTGACGTCGCTCATCGGGTTCATCGAAACGCTCCGCGGGCCAGCCCGCAATGATCCCGCGGCGATGGAAAGCTTTCTGGCCATGATGGGCGCGGAGGCGGAGCGTATGAACCGCTTGGTCGAGGACCTGCTGTCGCTGAGCCGGGTCGAGGGGGAGGCGCGCGTGCGCCCCGATACGCCCGTCGATGTGGTAGCAGTGCTGCAAGAAACCCAAGAGCTGATGAACAGCGCCAGCGCCCAAAGGCAGGTTGAGCTGAACTTTGAAGGGCTCACTGACCGCGTCTGGGTTGCGGGCGACCCGGACCAGTTGGTGCAGGTGTTCCGCAACCTGGTCGAAAACGCAATCAAATACGGCGCGAGCCGTGTGGACGTGCGCGCCACGCGCACCAGCCGCGAGCCCACATTTCGTGGTCCAGCCGTGACCATCGACATCATAGACGATGGTGACGGCATCGAAGCGCATCACGTGCCGCGCCTAACAGAGCGATTCTACCGGGTTGATTCCCACCGATCCCGCGCTCAGGGCGGCACTGGGCTCGGATTGGCCATCGTAAAGCACATCGTCGGCCGCCATAGGGGTCGTTTTCGGATCAGTTCCGAGCTCGGCGTTGGATCAACCTTTTCGGTTATTTTGCCAATAATTGAAAAGGGTTAGGGAAAGGGGGTCCGGCTTTCCTGACCGCCCCTAAGCTCTGTCACAAAACCGTTACAAAAACTTTACAAAAGGGATGCATAGCGGCTCTACCAGCGCGCCAAGGATTGGTTCGGGGGGACCACTCAGTAACCAGAGTGCTGAGCTCACCCGGAGCGCCTAACAGGTAGACACGATCAAGGAACAAGACATGTCTTTCACAAAAATGACGGCTTCGGCCATTGCCATCGCCGCAGTGGCGGGTGCCGCCCAGGCACGCGACAACGTCCAGGTTGCAGGCTCCTCCACGGTGCTTCCCTACGCGTCCATCGTCGCCGAGGCCTTTGGTGAGAACACCGACTTCCCAACCCCTGTTGTTGAATCCGGCGGGTCGTCCTCCGGCCTCAAGCGCTTCTGCGAAGGCGTGGGCACCAACACCATCGACATCGCCAACGCGTCCCGCAAAATCCGCGACCGTGAGATCGCCGCTTGCGCCGAAGCGGGCGTGACCGACATCATCGAAGTGCGCATCGGCTACGACGGGATCGTCTTCGCCTCGCAGATCGACGGCCCGGCCTACACAGCCTTCACGCCATCCGACATCTTTAACGCTCTCGCGCCAAAGGTGATGGTGGACGGTGCACTCGTCGACAACCCACACACGCAGTGGTCCGACTTCAACGCTGACCTGCCCTCCGCGGACATCCTGGCCTTTATCCCGGGCACCAAGCACGGCACCCGCGAAGTGTTCGAAGAAAAGGTGATCGCAGCAGGCTGTGAAGCCACCGGCGCCATGGAAGCCATGATCGCAGGCGGCATGTCCGAAGATGACGCAGAGGACGCGTGCCTTGAGGTGCGGACCGACGGTAAGTCCGTGGACATCGACGGTGACTACACCGAAACGCTCGCGCGCATCGACGCCAACGCCAACGGCATCGGCGTGTTCGGTCTCGCGTTTTACGAGAACAACACCGACAAGCTGAAAGTGGCGACCATGTCCGGCATCGCTCCGTCTACGGAGACGATCGCAACCGGCGAATACCCTGTGTCCCGCCCGCTCTACTTCTACATCAAAGCGGCGCATATCGGTGTGATCCCGGGCCTCAAGGAATACGCACAGTTCTTTATGGCTGACGAAATCGCAGGTCCTGCTGGCCCGCTGGCGGCCTACGGCCTCGTATCCGATCCAGAACTGTCCATGACGCAGTCCATGATCAACGCAGAAGAAGCCATGTAATGTGGTTCCGGCCAGGGGCGCGTTGCCCCTGGCCACCCCTCGCTGCGCTCTCCCCGCAGCGGGGACCTTAACGTCAAAAGGACCAGCCGATGTCTGTCGCGTGGCTTCTCACTTTCCTGATCGCGATGTCGGTGCTCGGGTTCTTTGTTATCCGCGCGCGCGCCTTGGCCTCGGCTGATGGCGACAGCCGGAACTTGCATTCCTTGCCCAATTACTTCGGCTACAACGCCATGCTTTTGGTGATTGTGCCCGCGTTCTTTGTGATGGTCGCCTGGTTGATCCTGCAACCCATCATCATCGGTGCCTCCATCCGCGCAGACATCGCGCCCGCCGCTGTGAGCGAGGGATCGACCCTTGGCCTTGTCATGAGCGATGTGCGCCGGGTGGCGGACGGGCTGGACGCCGCGGTGGCCGCCGGTGTGATGTCGCCTGACACCGCCGCGAGCATGCGCACCGACTTCACCGACGTGCGCGCCCGCCTGGGCGAGGTTGGCGTGGCCCTTGGGTCGGACGTGAACCAGTCCGTGCTGCGCTCCGCACAGCGCTACCGCGCTATGGACGGCACCTGGGACTTGTTGATGACCGTTGTCGTCGTCGGCTTGGCGCTCGCCGGGTTTGGTTTTGCCTGGCGCCAAACGGATCGCGATTTCCGCGCCCGCAACCGGGTTGAAAGCGCAGTGCTGTGGCTGCTGATCGGCGCGGCGTCCATCGCGATCCTGACGACAATCGGCATTGTGTTGTCCCTGATCTTTAACACTATCGAGTTTTTCGGCCTTTACCCCGCGTCGGAGTTCTTCTTGCTGCTCGAATGGGCGCCGAGCTTTTCAGGGCGCGGCGGGTCGTCGTCGCTCGGCATGCTGCCGCTGCTGTGGGGGACGCTCTATATCTCCCTCGTTGCACTCGCCGTGGCGGTGCCCATAGGTCTCTTGTCGGCGATCTATTTGTCGGAATACGCGCCGCCAGCCGTCCGGTCGGTCGCCAAACCCATGCTCGAAGTGCTCGCAGGCATCCCAACCATCGTCTACGGCCTCTTCGCGCTGCTCACGGTGGGGCCATTCCTCGTTAGCTTTTTCGGCGATGGCGGCTATCTGGGCGTGTCGTGGATGTCGGGCGGCACAGCCGTCATGACTGCTGGGCTTGTGATGGGCATCATGCTGATCCCCTTCGTGTCCTCGCTGTCAGATGACATCATCAACGCCGTGCCGCAGGCGATGCGTGACGGCTCGTTGGGCCTGGGTGCGACCCATTCGGAAACGATCCGCCAGGTCGTGCTACCCGCAGCCCTACCGGGCATCGTCGGCGCGATCCTGCTCGCCGCCTCCCGCGCCATTGGGGAGACAATGATCGTCGTCCTCGGGGCAGGGGCCGCGGCACGGATGTCGCTTAACCCATTCGAAGCCATGACGACCGTGACCGCAAAAATCGTGTCCCAGCTCACAGGTGACAGCGACTTTGCCTCGCCCGAGGCGCTCGTCGCCTTCGCGCTTGGTATGACGCTCTTTGTCATCACGCTTGGGCTCAATGTCTTCGCGCTCTTTATCGTGCGCAAATATCGGGAGCAGTACGAATGACCGACGCGACCTTCTCCGGCGCGCCAGAGCCTTCTGCCAAGGCGCAGAGCTCGCTCCTGGTTCCAGACGCGCGCACCAAAAAGCGCAACGCCGCCGAGGCGCGGTTCAAAGCCTATGGCATCGTGGCCATTTGCATCGGGATCGCATCCCTTATCGTGCTGCTCTGGGCGATCCTGTCGAACGGGCTCCCGGCGTTTCAACGCACGGTGGTTCAGATCGACGTCACCGTCACACAAGAACAATTCGACGCTGCCGAGGCCACGCTTTTCAAAACGCGGGAATATGAGGGGCTCTTTGTCACCGCCCTGTCCGGAGAGCTGTCCGCCGCAGGTGTGGACGCTGACCTAAGCTCAGGCGCGCTTGAGCGCTTGGTCGGCAAGGTCGGCAACAACCTGCGCAGCTTTTACCGCGAGAACCCCGACCAAATCGGGCAGGTCGTCCGCTTTGAGGTGCCCGCCGCCTCCCGCATCGACCGGTATTTCAAAGGCACGCTCGCCATTGAAAACATCACGCCCGAAAACCGCTTTATCCAGCCGGAGGATATCGACGTCGCCAAAGCCATGTTTGACGCGGGGCTCATGGCTACGGTGTTTGATTGGAACTTCATCACCGGCGTCGATACGGGCGTGGACAACCCAGGCGGGGCAGGGATCGGGGCGTCGGTGCTCGGCTCGTTCTTTATGATGGTCGTTGTGCTCGTTCTCGCGCTGCCCATCGGCGTCGCGGCCTCGATCTACTTGGAGGAGTTTGCGCCAAAGAACCGCTTCACGGACCTGATCGAGGTGAACATCTCAAACCTCGCGGCAGTGCCGTCGATTGTGTTCGGCATCTTGGGCCTCGCGGTGTTCATCCAGTTCATGCATCTGCCACAATCTGCGCCTCTCGTAGGCGGGCTGGTGCTGACGCTTATGACATTGCCCACCATCATCATCTCCACCCGTGCGTCGCTCAAATCCGTGCCCCCGTCGATCCGGGAGGCCGCATTGGGGGTCGGGGCGTCTAAGATGCAGACGGTGTTTCACCACGTGCTGCCGCTCGCCGCGCCTGGGATCCTGACGGGCACGATCATCGGGCTCGCCCAAGCGCTCGGCGAGACAGCGCCGCTGCTGCTGATCGGCATGGTGGGCTTTGTGGCGCGCTACCCGGACACTTTCCTCGCAGGGCTCGAGGGGCCAAACTCCGCCCTGCCGGCACAGATTTACAACTGGGTCACTCGATCAGACGCAGTCTTCACCGAAAAGGCTTGGGGCGGGATCATCATCCTGCTGCTTTTCCTGCTCACCATGAACATCATCGCGATTATCCTGCGTCGCCGCTTCGAGCGCCGCTGGTAAGGGCCCGCTTGAGCGGCGCTGGTAAAAAGGACAGCTCCCCATGTATGATTACGACACATTGACGGAGTTCGACGTGGACAACAAAACAACAAAAATCTCCGCTAAGGGCGTCGACGTCTACTACGGCGACAACCACGCGATCAAAGACGTCAACGTGGAGATCAAGGACAAAACCGTCACGGCCTTCATCGGTCCGTCGGGCTGCGGCAAGTCCACTTTCTTGCGCTGTATCAACCGGATGAACGACACCATTGATGTGTGCCGCGTCACTGGAGATATCCGGCTCGATGGAGAGGATATCAACGACAAACGCGTCGACCCCGTGCAGCTGCGCGCCAAGGTGGGAATGGTGTTTCAAAAGCCGAACCCGTTCCCAAAGTCGATCTATGACAACGTGGCCTACGGGCCCCGCATCCACGGTCTGGCCAAAAACAAGGCAGAGCTCGACGAGATCGTCGAGAAATCACTCCGCCGCGGCGCGATCTGGGATGAGGTCAAAGACCGCCTCCAGGCGCCGGGCACCGGGTTGTCCGGCGGTCAGCAACAGCGTCTTTGCATTGCGCGCGCCGTGGCCACCGAGCCCGAGGTCCTGCTGATGGACGAACCGTGCTCCGCCCTCGATCCCATCGCGACAGGGCAGGTGGAGGAGCTCATCGACGAGCTGCGCAAAAACTACTCGGTCGTCATCGTCACCCACTCCATGCAGCAGGCTGCGCGTGTGAGCCAGAAAACAGCGTTTTTCCACCTGGGTAACCTCGTCGAATACGGCGATACGGGCCAGATTTTCACCAAACCAGAGGATCCCCGCACGGAATCCTACATCACAGGTCGGATCGGCTAGGGCCATGAACGAACAACACATCGCATCTGCCTTCGACAGGGACCTCGAGTCGCTGCAAGCCGCTGTCATGCGCATGGGCGGGCTTGTTGAAACCTCCATCCTGGAATCTGCACGCGCGCTTTCCACGCGCGACACAGAACTGGCTGAACAAGTGCGGGCCGCAGACGCCGCCATCGATGATCTGGAGGATCAGATCAACGAACAAGCCGCGCGGATCATCGCCATGCGCCAGCCGGTCTCGTCAGACCTGCGCATCGTGCTCGCCGTGATGAAGGTATCAGGCAATCTCGAACGCATTGCGGATTATGCCAAAAACATCGCTAAGCGGACCTCAGTCTTGTCCGACACCGGGCCCATTAACGGCTCCGACAGTTCGCTGCGCCGGATGGCGCGCGAGGTGGAAACGATGTTGCGCGACGTGCTCGACGCGTTCATCCAACGCGATGCGGAGCTCGCCAATGATGTGCGCGAACGCGACGAGGGCGTTGATCAGATGTACAACGCGCTCTTCCGAGAATTTCTCACCCATATGATGGAAGACCCGCGCAATATCAGCTCCTGCATGCATCTGCATTTCATCGCCAAAAACATTGAACGGATGGGCGACCACACCACCAACATCGCAGAAGAAGTGACCTACCTCGTCACTGGCGAACACCCGGAAGAAAGCCGCCCCAAGGGCGACACCGCGCCGGGGATTGAGCGGGCAGGGCAATGACCCAGCCATCCGTCCTGCTGGTGGAGGATGAGCCTGCGCAGCGCGCGGTGCTCAGCTACAACCTCGAAAGTGAGGGCTTCCGCGTCATCCAAGCCGAAAACGGGGAAGAGGCGCTGCTGCTCGTGGACGAGGACACGCCAGATGTCGTGGTGCTCGATTGGATGCTGCCGTCCGTGTCCGGGATTGAGGTCTGTCGCCAACTCAAGATGCGCAAAGACACGCGGTCTCTGCCGATCATCATGCTGTCAGCGCGCTCGGAGGAGGTCGACAAGGTCCGCGGGCTCGAAACCGGCGCCGACGACTACGTGACAAAGCCCTACAGCGTGCTCGAACTGATGGCCCGCGTGAAATCGCAACTCCGCCGGTCACGCCCGGGCGCCGTAGGCGAGCGGCTGGAATACGAGGACATCACGCTCGATACCGAACACCACCGCGTGTCGCGCAAGGGCAAGGATATCAAGCTCGGCCCCACGGAGTTCCGGCTTTTGACGACATTCATGGAAAAACCCGGCCGCGTGTGGAGCCGCGAACAGCTGCTCGATCGCGTGTGGGGCCGCGACATCTATGTCGACACACGCACCGTTGACGTCCACGTCGGACGCCTGCGTAAGGCGCTGTGCAAACACGGCGGCAAAGACCCCGTGCGGACGGTCCGCGGTGCAGGCTACGCTCTCGGCTGAGCTAAATACCTGCTGCGGTTCAGCCCAAGCGCACCGAGCGCTGAAAGCAGCAGGACTACTCCGGCGGGCAGGGGAACAGGCGCTGCATCCTAGCTCAGCACATTGTCGATCAGCGTCAGAGCATCGGGATTTGTGAACCCATCGAACACCGGGTTTTCGTCCCCAAAGACTAAGATATAGCCGTCGCCATACTGCGCCCCCAGGATAGCATTTTGCGTCGCGCCATCGCCAGAAATCGTCGCAAAGACCTCCGGGTCGACGTCACCGCCATTGGGGTCCACATGTGCCGCGTTGTGGTTCACCCAGGAACTGAACCGAAAATTCAAATCCGCACCCGGAACGATCCCAGTCAAGAGCGGGTGGGGGTCCGATGCCCATGTGCCGCCGGACACGTTGCGCGATACGTAGTTAAAGCCAAACGCGCCGACCCAGCGGTTCAAATCGGAGGCGAATTGGAAATTGCCGCCGAACATCACAAACACACCGCCATCCGTGACCCATTGGCGCAACGCGTCCACTTCTCCGGCTTCCGGGTAAGTCCGTGACACGGATGCACCGGCCCGAGAGTGGAACACGGCGTCCACGCCATCAAGATATCCCGCGGTGTTTAAGCTCCGCGTTTCCGCTGCAAAGCTGTGGCCCTCAAGCTCTAGGCCCGCGCGCAACGCATCATAGTTTGATCCAGTGATCTCAGACCCAAACATACGGTACCCGTCGAGCGACCCAATCGTCGCCGCACTGGCCGGCGCCGCGGCCCATAACACCAACAGGACTGACAATATCCTCATGCGGGAAATCCTAATTTTGCGATAAATTCTGTGCCTACAGGGTCATGCACAAACAGATATGTCAAGAAACACAGGGACCACGCCCTGGTTACGCCCAGCAGGAAAGGGCAGTTACGCCTCGGGCAAAGCAGACATTACACGCAGCTGCATTGCGTCCATAATACTCATAATCAGTATTAAGTCACTGGAAAAGCTGTGTTTTTTCTGTGGTTTGGTGCCGCCCTACCCTGATCTTATCGCAAAACCAAATCGGGGGTAGGGCGGCGGGACTGTCTGGCAGTCTCTCAAGATGTAGCGTGGTTTGTTGTCTTCCGCAATGCGCAAGAACGGGACACGAAACATGGCAAAATCAGGCAAAAATCTGGGCCCCTTGGAGCTTGAGTGGATCAAGCGCTATCGGGACGACGACAACAAGAGCTTCAATGAAATCGGGCGTCTCATAGGCATCTCGAAACAGGGTGCGCGGCAAGCGTATTTGCGGGTTTCAGAGAATGCGGAGAAGCCCAATGAGCACGCCTAGGCCCTACGGGCGGCTCTACATGAAAGCCTTGGTGGAGATCGCCTATTACCGTGGATGCAAGCGCGGTGACGTGTCGATCCTTCGCTATCTGCACCTGCATCATATGTGCTGGAAGACGGGCACCACAGAGCGCCGCGTTTCCCATGCGATGATCGCAGACGACGACTGCGCAGGCTACAACACGGTTAAGAATGCCATCGCCAGATTGCGCGCAAATGGCATCCTGCGGGTGGTCAAAAAGGGGTCGATTACGCCCGTGGGTGGCCGCTACGCTAACGCTTACGAGTTTGCCATTTCACCGGACGTTATCGACCGCGTGGCGGGCCAGCTAGAGTGGGCGAAAAGCGCCCACCCTGACCCGAAGTACCGTGGGCGAAAAACGCCCACATGTGTGGGCGAAAAACGCCCCCCTAGCGTGGGCGAAAAAAGCCCACCACACCCTGTATCCCTCTTTACCAGAGGGAATGAGGACGCGGCTAGTCGCCGCGAAAACCATAAAGCGCCTGGCGAAACGGAGCGCTACAAACCCAAAAATCGCACCCCTCCTGAGCCCGAATTGACCGACACAGAAGAACTGCGCATCTTCTCGCGTGAGGTCGATCTTCACGGCTACCTGGAGGCGCGACGGCTGGCGGCGGCGCGGGCTGCACAGAGTGACGCCGCTTGCGCGGCGGCGATGAAATGATGGGGGGGCGGGAAATTTCGGTCCTGTATGCCAGACGGGATAGCCTGTATCGGCGTCTGGGATGCGATGTGTGGGACATCGACCGCGACGCATTGCTATTCGACGGGTCTGACCCGGTGATTGCTCATCCCCCTTGTCGCGGCTGGGGACGCATGAAGCACTTCGCAAAGCCGCTTGAGGGTGAGCTTGATTTAGGTCGACATGCCGTCAAGGTCGTGCGCCGCAACGGCGGCGTGGTGGAGCATCCCGAAGGGTCAACGCTGTGGCGAGACCAAGGCATGCCGCGCCCGGTGGAAGGTGCTGACAAGCACGGCGGCTACACTCTCTTGCTGAACCAATGCGACTTTGGGCACCGCGCGCAAAAGCCCACGTGGCTCTACGTGGTTGGCATCGATCCGGCTGACATACCAGCTGCGCCGGCTGTGCTCACACAACCTCAGAAGCTCCTCACGTCGCTAAATCAGCGCGAAAGGGAAGCCACTCCGGCGAAGCTGGCAATGTGGTTGATTGACATTGCCAGCTGCATCGATCGCCGGGGGCAGGGGGGGCTTGTCGAGCCAGCTCAACCTGGCTGTGGGCCAGCTGGGGCCAGGATCCAGCTGGGGAAACACAAGACGGCCGCAGCTGGCCAACTACAGCTGGGACTTTAGCAACAAAGGAGAAACGCATGAAATGGACAAAGCCAGACGGAACCGCAGTAACCGAGAACGATGTACGTCAAGAGGCGAAGCGGCTCAAATATCGAACGAAAAACAATCTACGTTTCGCGGCGTTCAAGGAAGCCGGTTTGGTCACGATCCGCTGGGACGTGCCTAACCAAATGCAATCTGTCGAGTTTCGCGAGAGCTATGCTTGCATAACGGTCGAATGCGAGCTCTTGGATCAGATTGTCACTGACCATTTTGCGCCTCTGATTGAATGAACGGGGCGGGAACGGGGGATGAACGGGGCTGGAAGATTGCCCCGCCCTGAACCCGTGACAGGGCAGGGCGGGGCGCGCAAATCCGTCAACATGGCATCGCCGACGACATGAGAACCTTAGCAGAACAACCGAACGAAAGGAAGGCAAATCATGGATGAACATGACCCAAAAAACGCACCTGGGCGTTTGCCATGGCTCGCTCGAAAAATCGTCGCACAAGTCGAAAGTTACGCGGATCATGCCCCCGTTTTTTGGGGGTTTCTGTCGCGCAGGTGCATTCGGAAATTGGCTGCACTTTCAGAACAGATCGCCGTCGATGTATCCCTAAATCACCGCGACCTTACGCGCGAAATCTCTGAGCTTCGCCGGGCGCTTCAGTGGCAAGCGTGGATGATCAAACACCTTCAGGAAGAGCTTGAAGCCGTCCGCATGTACGAGGACGAACCCTAAACCCGTCACCAAAGGAGAACCCCATGTCTCGCATTCTGGACGGCATCATCCCCCGCCTAACTGTCGTCGACACCTGCCCGTGCCGCAACTGCGGGAAGCCCGTTAAGGTCAAGATCATGAAAAGCGGAACGGCGTATTACAGCTGCGCGTGGTCCGATGATGAAGGCGACCCATGCAATGATCATCACCGATGGGGAGGAAAGAAATCCATCGCAATGCAACGCGCCTACCTTTTCCCAGCAAAGGACAACGAAAATGACCCGGAAAAAGACAACACAATCGACCCAAATCCCGAACCAGGACCAGCCCCAAACGGACCCGACCGTAAACCTTGGCCCTTCGTCTGACGCGGATCGCCCGGATGCCCTTGGCCGTATCGGGATAGCGCAGGTTGACGTGTCCGACGGGGATGACCCGGAAGCGCCGGTGGTGCTCGATGCAGCTGGCGAACCGCCTGCGCCGCCTGTTGATCCGGCTAAAGAAGCCGCCGCATTCAAGGGCTCGCAACAGCTCTTTTATGAAGCGGGGTTCAAGAACCTTTTCAACGGGCCGATGGTCTTCCTAGGACCAGCCTACGCGCCGGTGGCGGTACAGGAATCGGAGGAAGAGACCGCACGCAAAGCGTCTGACGCGGTGCACGACGTGCTCCACAAACACCTCGGCGACTTCCTGCCCTCAAACGAACGGTGGGGGCCGTGGATGGCAATCATTCCATTCGTTGGGGCCAAGGTGTGGCTCGGGTGGATGATCTACAACGCGGAGAAGGCCAAGGCGGCGGCGCAGACGCAGCCGCACGTCGCAGCTGACACCGCCGGGCCGCAAGTGCCAGGCGCTACCGTCGCACCTGACTTTGGCCAAGAGTGGGAACTTGGCAATGGCGGATGATGCGCAGCTATGCGCGGTCTACGGGGGCAGGGGCTCGGGCAAAAGCGCCTGGATTAAGGCGGAGATCGCGGCGCGCAAGCAATTGGTGATTTTCGACCCAATGGCCGATTATGCAACCGGCAAGCATGGCCTACCCAGCGTGAAAGAGACGGAGACCCTAATAGGGTTGCAACGCGCCATAGAAGCGAACTGGACTGGCTTTCGCGTCCAATATCGGCCACGGGCCGGGAACGAAAGTGCGAGCCTTTCGGCAATATGCAAGTATCTGTTGTCCCTGCGCGAAAGCTACCGGCAGACCAAAAAGGGGGGCTTTCTGACGTTGGTCGTAGACGAGGTGCATCTAGCCTTTCCGTCCCTGGGCGGCGTCCAAAAGTGCCAAGGGTTTGCGGAGGTCTGCACCATCGGTCGCCACTATGGGATTGAGGTGTTTACCGCGACACAGCGGGTGACCAATGTGCATCGCGATTTTAGGACCAACGCGACCCGCCGCGTCGTGTTTCGGCAACAAGATAGGGCCGACGCCCGCACCGCATCCGAGTTGGTGGATGCCACCCCCCAAGAAATCGGGATGCTCCCAAAGCTAAACTTTTTCGAACAAAACAACGGGATTGAGCGCGCGGGCGTGGTCAAATTCCGCCAAGGGCGCAAAACAGGCCAAATTTCCTACGTAAGGTAACGTACCGTACCGTAGGTTTTGAGAACCGAAAATTTGATGCCATCTGGGGCCCCGTGAACTCAAACGCGGGGCCTTTTTCATGCCGAAGAACTTCATCTCACAAGTCGCTGTCGGAGTGGCGGCAGGGCTGACGGTCGCGCTGATCCTGCGCGCTATGCGCAAACCAAACCGCCAGACCGTGGGCACCGAACCCGCTGGCATGCAAGTCTAGGAGAAGACGATGAAGACGAAGGATATCTTGATGGGGGCCATGGTTGGTGGCCTTGGCGTGGTCGCTGGCGGTCTGCTCCTCTACTACGCATCGCGGGCCAATCTGCCGCTCGCTGCGGAGGCCCGCGCGGGGCTTGGAGGCTAACCCATGGCCAACCGCAAAATCCAAGTTCTGAGCAATTTCACGGGTGTTGCGCCCGGCCAGTGGGCCACGCTCGACGTCCCCCTGGGCCGGACCTATCATTCGTTCGCTCTGACGATCACGCGCACGGTGGGTCTCTCAACGTTCGGGGCCTACATCGCCGCTTTCGGTGATCTGCGGGTCAAAATCAACGGGCGCACCGAAATCGAAATCGCCATGTCTGACCTTTATCAGCGCAACATCATGTTTGGCCTGAATGAGGTAGACGGCGTCTGCGTTTTGCCCCTCGACCTGTTCTGGTTGCGGGACCGGATCACCCAGGAGGTAGGGTGTTACGGGACCGGCGGTATCAGCTCGATGCAACTTGAGGTCTTTGTGAAAGACACGGAGTTCCCGGTGACATCTATTGCCGTTCATGCGGAAACGTCCGCGAACCGTGTCTTTGGATCACACCTTGTGATCCGCCGTTTCAACGACGATTTCGCCGGTGCTGGGCGCTTCCAAATCACGGATATCCCGCGCGGTGCGGCGGTTTTGACCGGGCTCCGCTTCCTCACGTCGAACTTCGACCAAATCACGGTTGAAAGCGATGGCAACGCGATTTCTGAAAGCACCGTAAAGACGCGGGCGCAGTCTCTTGGTCGCGATGGCCGTGTTGTTCCGGCTGGCCAGACCTTCATCGACTTCACTCCCCACAACATTTTCGAAGATGTGGCGGGGCTCGCGGTCAATTCGTTTGTCGCCAAAATCGAAGCGCTCGGCGCGGCCAATTTCCAATACTATTTGGAAACGGTTGAGCCAGGGCTTGCGGCATAGGGAGGCGGGGCCATGTTCTCTTTCGGACTTCCCTCCACCAACCCGGCCGCGAGCGTGCCGTTTTCCTTTGGTGAGCCCGTCTATGACGACGCGATTATGCGGGCTGCGCGGGGCAACACGGCCCCGACAAAAACCGTCTCCGCGCCCGTATCGCCTGCGCGGTCCGGGTTTACTCTGCCGTCCATCGGCGGCGATGCCGGGTCGATGTTGGGTAGCGTTTTCTCGAACGTTCCCTATCTTTTCGGCACGCCTACCACGGACCAGCCGACGATTGTGACGGGGCCGGTTGACGGTGGGGCGGGCGGTTTAGAGCAGCTTAGCGCGATGACCGCTGACCTGATCGGCGCAATCGAGCCAACCCTTGCGAGCTACACTGCGGATCGACGGGGCCGCGAGGTCACAACGACGGCAACGGGGTCAAGCTCCATGTTGCCTATCTTGATCATTGGCGGGCTTGGCCTTGCCTTTGTGCTGATGGATCGCTGATGGCTGACCTAGGCGGTCTCTCCCTGGCGTCGTCCGCGTCCGCAGAAGCGGGCTCGGATGGCTTCGCCACCACCGGCGACTTCACCTATGCGGGTCGAGACAATGCCGCCGGGCGCGCCTGGACGGACAGTCTGTTGCCTTTGGCGGTGATTGGCGTCCTGGCATATCTCGTTTTGCGGCGGAGGCGTTAAATGGGCCTGTTTTCGTCGTCCCGGTCCAGCTCGACCACGATCAACGAAACCTCTGACGAACGCATGATCACGGAAGCCGGTGGGCTTTCTGTGAATAGCGGTGGCGGTGAGGTGATCTTGACGGATCACGGGGCCTTGCAGGTGGCCGGTGATGCTTCTGAGGAAGCGTTTCGGAGTGCCGTCGCGATTACCGAGCGCGGCAATGAAATCGCCGGTGACGCGGTCATGGCTGCCATCTTGGCCCAAGAGGCCGCGACGGCGCAGGTGGCTCAGGCCTATGAGGCGGCGGGCACCTTGCAAGTTTCCGGTGAAGAACGAATTTTGCGCTTTGGTATCGTTGCCCTTGTGGTGGCTGGTGGCGTCGCGCTTGTGACAGGGAGGGCCAAGCTATGGGCTTGATCACGTATCAACAGACCTTTCAGCCGGGCCGTGAAATCCCTTTCAACGCCACGGGTGACTTCCTGGGTTGCATCGCGTCCAGCGGTGATCTTGTCGTTAAGGAAGAAAGCGGGACGCATCTTGTCGTCCGGGCTGGTATCTCTGCGCGTCTGGACAAACCGTTCCAAAAGCTGCGGATTGCGCCAGTCGGAAACGATGCCGTAGAGGCGGAAATCGTCATCGGGCAGGGTGAGGTTATGGACCGGCGGTTTGCCGCGTCTGGCACACTCCCTGTCAATATCGTCGGCTCTGAAAACACGCAATTCGTCAAGAGCTTCGACCCGCTGCGCGTCGAATTTGACGTGCCGCAGGTGGTCCAACGCGCGTCCGGTCAAACGCTTGTCGCGCATGAGTTCGTGACCGACGACGTCACCGAGTACACAATCCCCGCGCGCCAGGGCCGTCAGTGGGTCCGGTTTCGCGGCTTCAACCCGTCCGTGGGCGTCGGCGGTGTCGGCGGCATGAGTGTCGGCATTTGTCACGCCCCCGGTGCTACCCCGTTCTGGACGATCAGCGAGGGCAAGCCCGAGGAAACCGTGGATAGCGCGGCGGAATTGATCGTCCGGTCAATGACTGCCCACACCTATTCGATGATGGCCGTCGAGTGCTTCTAAAGGAGGAACCTATGAACGTTTTGTTTCAAGCAACAAATGGCGTTGTGAGCGCGATTTTTGAGGGCATGACGCCCGAGACCTACGCGCGCAAATTCGGCGTTCGGCCTGGCGTTGAAAACGTCATCGGCTACGGCCCTGTCACGATGGGGCAGCGGGTCGAAATGCCCTATGAGCCGCCCGCGCCCGAGCCCGAGCCATCTGACGACGGCGGAGATGGCGGCGACGGCCCGGCTGTGCCGCCTGCCGCGACCTAAGCGGTGGCCGTTGCCCGTCGCCTTGGTGTTCTGTTGATCGCGGGCGCGGGTGCCTACGCCTATTGGCGTCAGACTGAGCAAAAGACTGCGGAGGCGGCCCAGGTCGCCTTTGTTGAGGAACGCGCGGCGATGGCCGCGCCAAGTGGGGCGGAGACAACAATGCGACTATTCAGCGGGCTTTTGAACGCATTCGGCCAAGGGGGCGGGCGTCAGACATCCACAGGTGGCCTCCCTGGCGTCGTGGGGTCGGTTTTCGGTTCCTCCCTGGGCGCGCGCGCTATCCCAGCGGGCGGAAGTGATCCCTGGGAAGGTGTGCGCGCCCTCATTCGTCGGTATGAAAGCGCGAACAACTATGACGCAATAGTGTACCTTGTCGATCGCTCGAACTATCCACCGCGAAGGCTGACGCAAATGACGATTGGCGAGGTTCTTGATTGGCAGCGCTCCATTGATCCGCTCCAAAACAGTGAGGCTGTCGGGGCGTATCAGATCATGGAGGACACTCTGCGAGCGTACTACCGCCGCGCCGGTCTTGATCGGGATGACATGTTCTCGCGCTCAAATCAGGATCGCATCGCCGATGTGCTTATTGAGCAAAAGCGAGGCATGGGGCCGTGGCTGACGGGGCGTATGAGCCTTGAGGAAGCGATGACGCGCTTGGCTCGCGAGTGGGCGGCTTTTCCGGTGCCCAACGCGATGCAGGGGCACCGTATGCCTGTGGTGCGCGGTGAAAGCTTCTACAAGGCGGTCGCGGGCAACAGAGCGCACGTTTCGCCGGAGGATGTGGAGCGTGCGCTATTGCAGGCGCGCGGGGTGTACGCCTGATGCCTTGGGTATGGGTCGGGCGGGGCGCTCTGGCGCTTGGCGGGGCCGCTCTGGGCTTCACTGGGGCCAAGGGTGTAAAAGAGACCGGGGAGGCGCTGGATAGCGCCACACGGCTCACCTACGCGCTCGCTGGGGCTGGGATGGTCTATCTGGCCATCAAGCTCACCAAATGACCGCTTTGCCGCCTCCTGGACCGCCGCCTGGGCCTGATTGGCGCACCTGGGTGATGGCGGCTATGGGCGCGGTGCTTATTGGCTCCCTGGGGGCCATCTACACGGACTTGCAGGGCGATGTAGCGGCGACCGATGCTGACTTTCACGCGCTCGATACACGCCTCAACGATATCGCGCTTCTGCTAGAGGGAACCACCCGGATCGCACGCGACAACACGGGCGAAATCGAAAAGCTTTGGGACCGGACAATCCGGCTGGAAAGGATGGACCGATGATCAAACTTTTGATGGGCGCGCTTGGGTTCGGCGGCAAAGTCTATGAGGCACGCCAGAAGCTCAAAGTGGCGAAGCTTGAGGCGGAAGCCGTGATTGCCACAAAGCGCGCCGACAGCGATGCGGCCTGGGAAGGGCGGGCGGCGCAGAACGCGGCCACAAGCTGGCTTGATGAATACTGGACGGTGATCCTGTCCTTGCCGCTCATTGCCGCGTTCGTGGGGTTCAACGATTTTGTGGAGGCTGGCTTTGAGAACCTAGAGGGTGCGCCCGCGTGGTATCAATGGGCCGTGCTGGCGTCCATTTCCTTCGCCTTCGCGCGAAAAACCATTCCTTCTCTGAGGTTTGGCGGGAAAAGCTAAAGTTTGTTGTCCCTTATGAAATCGCAACTTGTTGTCCAAAGGGGCTAGACAACAAGATGTAGGGGCGGATACGATATACCTGCAAAACCAAATCGGCGGAGGATCACTCAAACCCGCATAATCAGTATTATGGTAATTTTGTACGCCCGTGACCGAGCGTCCCAACGTCTTGTTTTTGCTTGATCCCTGCGGCGCCACAGCTTTACCGTGAGGTTCACTCCACTCGCAACAACCGGTAAAATCCCGATGGCATCGCTTCTCGTTGTAAACGGTCCAAATCTAAACACCCTTGGCACGCGGCAGCCCGAAATCTACGGCGCTGCCACGCTTGCGGATATTGAGGCGTCGTGTCGTGCAGAGGCCGCTAAGTTTGACTGCGACCTCAGCTTTATGCAGTCCAACGACGAAGGTGCGCTTGTGGACGCGATCCAGTCGGCACGCGGGCGGCACGAGGGCCTAATCCTCAATGCGGCGGCCTACACGCACAGCTCTATCGCGATCCGCGACGCTGTGCTTGTGTCCGAGCTTCCGATGGTTGAGGTGCATCTCTCAAACACGTATAAACGCGAGGCTTTTCGCCATCAAAGCTACCTGTCTGACATAGCAATCGGTGTCATCATGGGCTTTGGTGCCACGTCCTACACGCTGGCCGTCCGCGCCATGGCGGAGCATCTCGCGCCATGACGCTCAAGGACTACCTGGCAGAGGTCACATCCGCCCCGACTGTGGAAGACCTGTGGGATATGCACACGGAAAAGATGGCCGAATATGGGTTTGACCGGATCCTTTACGGTTTCACGCGGTATATGACCGCGAGCTCGCTGGGAAACCCTCAGGACTTGGTGATCCTGACCAACCATCAATCTGCGTATATCTCCGCGTTCATTGAACAAGGGCTCTACTTCCACGCGCCCATGGTCAACTGGGCCCGCAACAACGATGGCGCTGCAAGCTGGGATGTGATCCGGCAGATGGAAAGCTCAGGTGCGCTGACAGCTTCAGAGCGTAGCGTTCTGGAATTCAACAAGAAAATGGATGTCGTTGCGGGCTATACGGTGAGTTTTAAGGCCGTGTCTGCGCGGTCGAAAGGGGCAATTGCACTCACCGCGCAACGGGGCATGACCCAGGCACAGGCGGATGACGTCTGGGCCGAACACGGCGCCGATATCGTTCTCATGAACAACGTCGCGCATCTAAAGATCATCACCCTGCCCTATTCCACCGGCGCGCGCAGCCTGACACGGCGCCAGCGTGAGGTGCTGGAATGGGTCGGCGATGGGAAAACCACCCAAGACATCGCGATGCTCATGGGGCTGACAGTTGCGACCGTGGACAAACATCTGCGCCTTGCGCGCGAGGCGCTCGATGTCGACACCACCGCCCAAGCCGTGCTCAAAGCCGCGTTCCAGAATCAGATGTTTGTTCTGGAAGTTTGAGCAGCCGCTCAAAAAACTTACCTAAGGTAAGGTTTACCAGACTACCTGACGCCCGCGTTCTGCGCGATGGTGTTCGTGTTCCATGAGTGGAGGCTTAAACGCCGGGAACAGGGGAGTGGCGCTACGCGATTACGTGGAAAGCGCTCCCACCTCTTTCGGGCTAACAGGGTATCCCGACCCTGTCGCTCATGCGCCTCGTTTCATCCCCGACGCGGGGGCGCAAAAGGAACGGCGCCGTCAATACTCTGACGGCGCCGTTTTCGTGTCTAAGCTGATGAAGCGGGCAGTTAGCCCTGGGCGGCTTTCGCCACTTCCTCTGCAAAGTTCTCTTCTTTCTTCTCGATCCCCTCGCCCACTTCGAGGCGCACGAAGCCGGTGATCTCGACGCCTACGGCCGCAGCTGCGTCGCCCACGGTCGTTTTGCCGTCTTCGCTTTTCACGTAAGGCTGGTTGAGAAGCGTGATTTCAGAGAGCCACTTTTTCATCCGCCCGCCGATCATCTTTTCGATAACTGCCTCGGGCTTGCCGCTTTCGCGGGCGATGTCCATCTGGATCGCTTTTTCCTTTTCAACCACTGCTGGGTCGATGTCATCTTCGCTCAGCGACGCGGGGTTGATGGCTGCGATGTGCATGCCAACGCCGCGGGCGAAGTCTGCGTCGTCGCCAGTATAAGCGACCAGCACGCCGATTTTGCCCATGTCGGTGGCGGCGGAGTTGTGCACGTAGCTCACAACGTTTGCGCCTTCGATCTTGGCCATGCGGCGCAGCCCCATGTTTTCACCGATGGTCGCCACGGCGTCCGTGATCATCTCGCTCACGGGTTTGCCGTCGACGACAGTTGCAGCCAGCGCGTCGGTGTCGGCTGCCACCAGGGCTGTCGCCGCGATCTTGGCAACCATGCCCTGGAAATCCGCGTTTTTCGCGACGAAGTCGGTCTCGGAGTTAACCTCAACCGCAACGCCCGTTCCGCCATTGACGGCCACGGCCACCAGGCCCTCGGCTGCCGTGCGGCCCGACTTCTTAGCGGCCTTCGCTAGGCCCTTGGTGCGCAGCCAGTCCATGGCGGCTTCCATATCGCCATCTGTTTCTGTGAGCGCCTTCTTGGCGTCCATCATGCCTGCGCCAGATTTCTCACGTAGTTCTTTTACCAATGCAGCGGTGATTGCCATCTGCCTATCCTCTTGCTCGCGATCATGCCGCCGCGGGCGTATCCGCGGCGGGTGTCAGATATGTAACGTCTTACGCCTCGGCGGGGGCGTCCTCGGCGGGGGCTTCAACAGCCTCCTCGACGAGCGCTTCTTCCATCTCGCCCAGGTCGATGCCTGCGGCACCCATTTGCGCGGTCATGCCGTCAAGTGCTGCACGGGCGGCGAGGTCGCAATAAAGTGCAATCGCGCGTGCCGCGTCGTCATTGCCTGGGATGATGTAGTCCACGCCGTCGGGGGAGCAGTTCGTGTCCACGATGGCCACAACCGGGATACCCAGCTTTTTGGCTTCGGCGATGGCCAGGTCTTCTTTGTTGACGTCGATGACGAACAGAAGGTCCGGCACGCCGCCCATCTCGCGGATCCCACCGAGGGAGGCTTGCAGTTTCGCCTGCTCGCGTTCCATGCCCAGGCGTTCTTTCTTGGTCAGGCCCTCGGCCCCGCCTTCCATCTGCTCGTCAATCGCGCGCAGGCGGTTAATCGACTGGGACACGGTCTTCCAGTTGGTGAGCGTGCCGCCCAGCCAGCGGTGGTTCATGTAGTATTGCGCGCATTTCTCAGCCGCTTCTGCGATGGGCTGCTGCGCCTGGCGCTTGGTGCCGACGAAGAGCACGCGACCGCCTTTGGCGACGGTGTCGCGCACAGCGTTGAGCGCTGCGTCGAGCATCGGGACCGTCTGCGTGAGGTCCATGATGTGGATGCCATTGCGGGCGCCATAGATGAACTCGCCCATACGCGGGTTCCAGCGCTGTGTTTGGTGACCAAAGTGAACGCCAGCTTCCAGCAGCTGACGCATGGTGAACTCAGGAAGAGCCATGCCGTTATCCTTTCCGGTTTCAATCCTGAGCGGGGCTTCGGGCATTTGCCCAACCGGCGGACCTGAACGGGATGTCTCCCCGCAAGGCCCAATCCCCGCCTGTGAAGTGCGCGCGGCATACCCCTGACGCACGCCGCCCGCAAGGGGCGTAAAAACTCTTTCAAAGAGTTTTGCCAAGACTTTTTGAAAAAGTCTTTTCCCGCGGGATGGCGGGTGTGGCTCTTGCGGCTTTGGGCCGGGCGGCGCACAAGCGGGGCATGGGCAAACGACCTGACATTTTGTGCATCGGCGCGGTGCTTTGGGACATTATCGGGCGATCGGCGTCTTCCATGCGGGTGGGCTCGGACGTCCCTGGCCGCATCACGCGCCTTCCGGGTGGCGTGGCGCTCAACATCGCCATGACGTTGCGGGGTTTTGGCCTCGAAAGCGCGCTCCTGTCGTCGATCGGCCGCGATGAGGAAGGGGCGGAGCTCATCGCTGCGCTCACGCGGATGGGGCTTATCACAGACTACGCCCATCTGTCTGAGGACCTGCCCACGGACCGTTATATGGCGGTGGAGGGTGCAAATGGCCTTATCGCAGCCATTGCGGACGCTCATTCGCTGGAAGCAGCCGGCGCCAAAATCCTACGCCCGCTCGAAGATGGCCGGCTTGGGTCGGCGCAGGCGCCCTATGCTGGTCTCGTCGCGCTCGACGGCAATCTCACTGCGGCGCTCCTGGCAGAGATCGCAGGCTCCCCGCTCTTTTCGGCGGCAGACTTGCGGGTGGCCCCGGCCTCCCCCGGTAAGGCGGAGCGGCTCGTGCCGTTCCTTAACGGTGCCCGTGCCACGCTTTATGTGAACTGTGAGGAGGCTGGGCTGCTTCTCAAGACCCGCTTTGCAGAAGCTGGGGAAGCGGCAGAGGCGCTCCATACCCGCGGCGCGCACCGGGCGCTTGTCACCGATGGCGGACGCGCGGCGGCGCTGTGCGACGCGCAGGGCGTGATCAGCCAAACCCCGCCTGCCGTCATGGTGAGCCGCGTGACGGGCGCGGGCGACACCTTTATGGCGGGCCACATCGCCGCTGAACACAATGGCGCAGACCGCGAGGCGGCGCTGGCCCGCGCCATCGACGCCGCCGCCACCTATGTATCGGGAGAGACGCCCAGTTGACGCCAGATATCCAATTTGCCCCCGAGGTCGCCGCCGCCCGCGACAGCGGCGCGCCGCTTGTCGCGCTTGAAAGCACCATTATCACCCACGGCATGCCCTACCCCCAAAACGCCGAGACCGCGCGCGCGGTAGAGGCTGCGGTGCGCGAAAGCGGGGCTACGCCTGCAACACTCGCGATCCTTGATGGGCGCCTTCACGTGGGCCTCACCGATGCGGAGCTTGAGGACCTGGCCCAGGCCACTGACGTCATGAAACTGTCGCGCGCCGATCTGGCCTTTGCCCTAGCCAATGGGCGCACGGGCGCCACGACGGTGGCGGCGACGATGATTGCAGCGCGTATGGCAGGGATTTCGGTCTTTGCCACCGGCGGCATCGGCGGCGTGCACCGCGGCGCGGAGCGGAGCTTTGACATCAGCGCCGACCTGACGGAGCTTGCGCACACCCCCGTGACCGTCGTCGCGGCTGGGGCCAAGGCGATCCTTGACCTGCCCAAAACGCTAGAAGTGCTCGAAACGAACGGCGTCCCAGTCATCGCCTATGGCCAAGACGCCTTCCCGGCGTTCTGGTCGCAGGACTCCGGCCTCCCTGCCCCGCTGCGGGCTGATAGCCCGGACCAGATCGCCGCCGCCCACGCTATGCGCGCGGCGCTGGGGCTGCCAGGCGGGCAGCTTGTCGCCAACCCAATCCCGGCGGAGGCAGAAATTGCGCGCGACGTGCTCGCGCCGCTCATCGCCCAGGCCCTGGCGGAGGCGGATGCAGCGGGCATCGCAGGCAAGGACGTGACCCCGTTTCTTTTGTCGCGCCTCTTTGAGCTGACGGAGGGCGCATCACTCACCGCCAATATCGCCCTTGTGCTGAATAATGCGCGCCTTGCCGCTCGAATTGCCCGCGCGCTCACCCAAATGCGCGACGCTCCATTGTGAAGCGCGCCGCGAGCCTTTAAGTCGCGGGCACAGACATAACTGACCGCACCCATGTCCACACCTTTTGAAGACCCCCGCAAAAAGCGCCGCGCCTCGCGGTTTGCTGGCCTGCGCGCAAATTTCCTCACCGGGCTCGTTGTGATCGCGCCCATCGGGCTGACCATTTGGCTGATTTGGGCCGTGGTGGGCTGGATCGATGGGTTTGTGCTCCCGCTTATCCCGCAAGGCTGGACGCCCGACGTCCTGCTGCGCCAACTCCTGGGCCCTTGGGTGCGGGAAGTTTTGGGGATCGAAGGCGCGCGCATGGACCCGTCTATCACGCCCACCTCGATCCGAGGCGTGGGCGTGATCATCTTTCTCGTCTTCACGGTGCTCGTTGGCTGGATCGCAAAGGGGTTCATTGGGCGCTCGCTCCTCCGCTGGGCCGAGGGCGTGGTTGAGGGCATCCCCGTTATCCGGTCGATTTATGGCGGCGTGAAACAGATCGCCGAGACCGTATTTAATCAGGAAGACACGTCGTTCGACAAAGCCTGCATGATCGAATACCCGCGCCGCGGGATCTGGGCCATCGGCTTTATCTCGACCGATGCAAAGGGCGAGATTGCCAAAAACAACCCGGCATAAAGCGACCTGGTGTCGGTCTTTGTGCCGACCACGCCGAACCCAACCTCGGGCTTCCTCCTGTTCTTCCCCCGCGATGACATCGTCGAGCTTGATATGACCGTCGAAGACGCGGCAAAGCTCGTGATCTCTGCCGGGCTTGTGTACCCGAACGGCAAAGAAGAGGGGGAGGATACCCCCCGCGCGCGGCGCCGACGCCGCGACGGACCGCGCTAAGACCTAGCCAAACATCTGGTGCAAATCGACGCTCGACCGCTGCCCGACATGCTGCGCGTCCCCGGACAAAAACGCCTCTGCCGCCGCCCGACCTGCGGCTTTCAGTTTGCTGAGAACAATCGGCGTGGGCACGATTTTCGTGGCCACCGACAGCTCGTTCATCAGCGCGTCGTCAGCAATCATATGCACCTTGATCGACCGCATCGCGTCACTGGGCATCCGCCCCTCGCGAATGAGCCGGTCAACAAAGGATATCGCGCGCAGCTCCCGCAAGAGCGAGGAGTTAAAGCTGATCTCATTGATCCGGTTTTGGATGTCCTGGGGCGTCTGCGGCAGCGCGTCCCGTTCGATCGGGTTGATGTTCACGATCACCACATCGTCCGGCAGTTGCGGCGCAAAAAGCGGGAAGAGCGCCGGATTGCCGGTATACCCCCCATCCCAATACGCCTCCCGCTTACCGGTCTTTGGGTCGTCGATTTCCACCGCTTGGAACAGCGTCGGCAGACAGGCGGAGGCGAGGATCGTATCTGTCGACAGCTCCGCCCCTGAAAACACACGGATCTTGCCGCTGCGCACATTGGTGGCGCAGACGAACAGCTCCGGTCCCGACGTGTCGCAAATCGCGTCATAAGCGAACTGGTCGACGATCCGCGTGAGCGGGTTCCGATAGATGCTGCCAAAGCAGTAGGGGGACATCATCCGGCTCGTCGTGTCGGCCACGATATAGGGCAACGAATACTCGATGCTTTTGCTCAGCGCCCCCGCGGAAAAGAGATCGAGCCACGGCGCAAGATTGTCGTCATCAACCGCCCCAATCTGCTCCCAAAGCCAGGCGAGGTTGTCACGCGCAGCCTCCCTGCCCCCTTTGATCATCCCTGCCTTCAGCGCCGCCCCGTTGAGCGCCCCCGCAGACGTGCCGGTGATCGCTGCGATGTCGAGCTCAGGTTCCTCGAGCAAACGGTCGAGCACACCCCAGGTGAATGACCCATGGGCGCCGCCCCCTTGAAGTGCGAGATTGATACGCATTCCCGCCGCGCCTAAAGCGCCGTCCAGCCGCCATCCACAGACAGTGTCGTGCCCGTGATCTGGGCTGCGTCATCCGAACACAGGAACGCCGCCACACCGCCCAACTGGTCGGTGGTGGCAAATTCCTTGGACGGTTGTCGTTGCAGCATCACCTCCCGGATCACGGTCTCCCGGTCCATGTTGTACTTGTCCATCGTGTCGGGGATCTGGCTTTCCACGAGCGGGGTCATCACATAGCCGGGGCAAATGGCGTTGGCTGTGATCGGCTCCTCTGCGGTTTCAAGCGCTGTGACCTTTGTCAGCCCCACAACCCCGTGCTTTGCCGCGACATAAGCCGACTTATAGGGCGACGCGGTCAACCCGTGGGCCGAGGCCACATTGATTACACGCCCCCAACCGGCCGCACGCATCATCGGCAGCGCGGCGGCCGTCGTGTGAAATGCCGAGCTCAACATGATGGCCATGATCGCGTCCCACTTGCCCACCGGAAACTCATCAATCGGCGCCACATGCTGGATGCCCGCGTTATTGATCAGCACGTCACAGCGGCCAGCCTGTTCGACCAACGCGCGCGCCTCCTCCCCGTTCGATAGGTCCGCTTTGATGTAGCGTGCGTTCGTGCCCGTTTCGTCCGAGATCTCCTTAGCCAGCGCGTGGTCTTCGTCGCGGTCGGTGAAGGAGTTCAGCACGACGTCCATGCCCTCCCGGGCGAGCCGTTTGGCCATGCCCAAACCGATGCCCGAATTTGATCCCGTGATGATGGCGGTCTTTGCGGTTTGGGTCATGTCTGGGTCCTACGTGTCGCGATTGCTGCACCTGCAAAGTGCCGGAAATGCCAACAGATATCTAGGGGAGAACGCGCGAGGCGCCCATCGTTCCTCGGGCCAAAAAAAACGCCGGCACAAGGCCGGCGTTCAGTCATTGAGGCAGGTTTCATACAGGCAAGAAACCTATCGAGCAGTGACGCTGGTATAGGCGGTTTACCGTCAGACTTAAAGCTAAAAGTTTGAAATCGCTTTGGATGCCCCGTAACGTTCAGGGCAATAAAACAAGGCAGAGCAGGGATTGTCGACGAGATGAAACAAGAGTTTTTCGGATATCTGCACCGGTTTTCGACTGCGTGCGCCCTAACGCTGGCGGCGGGATTCGCGGGCGCAGACGGCCACAGCACGCTTTCCCATGGCATAGCTATGTATGGCGACCCCGCACTCCCACCTGATTTTGTGTCCCTGCCCTACGCCAACCCCGACGCCCCCAAGGGCGGGCGCATCATCCAGGGCGAGGGTGGCAGCTTTGACAGTCTCAACCCCCATATCCGCAAAGGATCAGTGCCCTGGCAGCTCAGGTTTCTCGCCTATGAAAGCCTCATGGGCCGATCCTGGGACGAGCCGTTCACGCTTTATGGCCTTCTCGCCGAATCGATAGAGACGCCAGAGGATCGCTCCTGGGTTGAGTTCACCTTGAGGGAAGAAGCGCGATTCTCTGACGGGAGCCCTGTGACCGTCGAGGATGTGATGTGGTCTTACGAGACCCTGGGGACCGTGGGCCACCCCCGCTACGCCGGGCTCTGGGCCAAAATTGACGCGATGCAGCAGACCGGGCCTCGTTCAATCCGGTTTACCTTTAATGTCGAGGATCGCGAACTCGCGCTGATCACAGGTCTGCGCCCAATCCTGAAAAAGGCCCAGTGGGAGGGCCGCGATTTCACCGACTCCGGGCTCGAGCCGCCCATCGCCTCCGCCCCCTATGTCATTGCCGATTGGGAGGCTGGCCGCTTTGTCAGCCTCCAGCGGAACCCAGACTACTGGGGCAATGATCTGAACTTTCGTCGCGGCACAGCGAACCTCGATGAAATCCGGATGGAATTTTACGCCGATGGCGCCGTGATGTTTGAGGCGTTCAAAGCCGGGGAACTCACTACCTATCGCACCTTCAACGCCGAAAAATGGGCATCCGAGTTCAACTTTCCCGCCGTACAGCGCGGCGACATCGTCCTTTCCGAAATTCCCAATGAACGGCCCAGCGGCATGACGGGCTTCGTGATGAACACCCGTTCCCCCGTCTTTGCCGATTGGCGCGTGCGCCAGGCCATGATCGAGGCGTTTAACTTCGAGTTTATCAACGACACCATGACCGGCGGCCGCCAAGACCGCATTGTCAGCTATTTCGGCGGCTCGGTTCTGGGCATGTCCACCGGCCCGGCAGAAGGCCGCGTGCGCGCTCTGCTTGAACCCTATGCCGCTGACCTCCTCCCCGGCGCGCTCGAGGGCTACACGCTCCCCGTCTCAGACGGCACCGAACGCAACCGCCGCAACCTGGCGCGCGCCGCGGGTCTTCTGGAAGAAGCGGGCTGGACCATCCAAGACGGGACGCTACGCAACGCAGATGGCGCCCCGTTTGATGTCACTGTGCTGCTCAAAGTCGGTGCGACGGAAAACGAAAAGATGATCGATATCTATGTCGAACACCTCAAACGTTTGGGCATCACCGTGCAGGTCGACAAGGTCGACGCCGCGCAGCACAAAGACCGCGTCACGAATTATGATTTCGATATGGCCTACTATCGCCGTGGCGTGTCTCTGTCGCCGGGCAACGAGCAGTTCCTCTACTGGGGCGGCGCGGGCGTGACGGAGCCGGGAACGCGCAACCTGATGGGAATGGACGTGCCCGCCGCTGAAGCCATGATCGACACGTTCTTGAATGCAGCCAGCCAGGATGACTTCCGCGCCGCAGTGAAAGCGCTCGACCGGATCCTGATGGCGGGCCGCTATGTGATCCCAATCCAGCACTTCTCCACCGGTCGCGTGGCCCATGCAAAGGAACTGCGGTACCCCGAGCGCCTGCCGATGTATGGCGATTGGATCGGCTTTCAGCCCGACGTCTGGTGGTATGAGAAGTAGCTTCCGCTCAGCACCCGAAATCTTTCAAAGATTTCGGGCCGATTTCTTTGAAAGAAATCGGCGCCCTAGCGGCGACGGTCGCGACGACTAGACATGGGCTGGAACGCCACGCCCACATGGGCCTCGCAATATGGCTTGCCCTGCTGAACGGGCAGCCCGCAGAACCAGAAATTGTCCGTTGCGGGATCGCCCACGGGCCATTTGCAGGTCCGCTCTGTCAGCTCCATCAGCGAGATTTTCTTAGCCGTCTTTTCAACCTCATTCACCTTCGCGAGCGCCTCTGGGCTGATCTCGTTGGCCGACGGTTGTGGCGGCAATGGCTGCCCAGCGGGAATGATCTTGCGCGCTGCGGCAGACAGGGCGCGTTCGGGAGCCGCACTCTCGGTCCGCGGCTCGGGCTTGGCCTCCGGTTCTGGGGCCGGCGCGGGCTTTGGCGCGACTTTCGCTTTTTTCTCCGGCGCGGGTTTTGCGGGCGACGCTCCACCGGACCGGTTGGATAGCCCCAAGCGATGCACTTTGCCGATTACGGCATTGCGCGTCACACCGCCGAGCTCCTTGGCGATGACAGACGCAGACTGACCCTCAGCCCACATCTTTTTCAAGATTTCCACGCGTTCGTCGGTCCAGGACATCGGCTTCCCCAAATCTGCGGCGGTCTTACGGTCGGGTGCTTGACCTCGCGGTCCGAGCGGCCCATCTCGCCGTGAGCGTCTTAGCATAGGCGTGCAACGAGGGGAGAACAACCAGCCCCCCGAAAGGAAGTCAGCAAAATGTCGGGTAAATTGAACGACAGCCCCCCGGCCATCGGCACGCGCCGCTTCGGTCGCGTCAATTGGATCGGTCTGGCGACGCTGTGTGAACGTGAATGCCGCCGCTTTCTTGCGATCCCAACCCAGACTGTGCTCGCGCCGCTTGTCACCGCGGGCCTCTTTCTTTTGATCTTTGATGTGGCCTTTGGCGACCGCCGCGGCGAGGTCATGGGGTTTGACTTCGTCGTCTTCCTCGCCCCCGGGCTTATGGCCATGAGCGTTATCCAAAACGCATTTGCCAACACCTCTTCCTCGCTCATGTCCGCAAAAGTCATGGGCAATATCGTCGACACGCTAATGCCACCACTCAGCGCCTGGGAACTGACCGTGGGGTACCTCACCGGCGGCATTGTCCGCGGCGCCATGATCGCCCTTGTCTTGATGAGTGCCGTCTGGCTCCTTTTTGGCCAAGGTATCGCGCACCCTCTCGCGCTTCTTGGCTTTATCATTCTGGGCTCGGCCTTTATGGGCGCGCTTGGTCTGCTCGCGGCCATGCAGGCGCAGAAGTTCGACCAGATGTCGGCGCTCACCAATTTCGTCGTGACCCCACTCGCGTTCTTGTCGGGCACGTTTTACTCTGTGACCGCCCTGCCCGGCCCGCTGGAAACGATCACCCGCGCTAACCCGTTCTTTTACGCCATCGACGGTATCCGCTGGTCGGTGCTTGGGGTCTCTGACAGCAGCGCGGCTCTCGCGTTCAGCGTTTTGGGTGTGGCGTCGATCTGTCTTATCACATTCGTTTGGTTGGGGTTCAAAACGGGCTACCGGCTCAAGGCGTAGCGTTTTGTCGAAATCAATCGAAGCGGCGCATGCATTCGCTGACACGAGACAACGCGTGTCAGTTTCCCCTCGCAATATGGCGTCACCATATCAGGCCCGTTCTAGGCTCTGGGCACATGGCCAATCAATGACGAGTGCGGCGAGTGTGATTGCTCATAGGAAGACCGTTGGGCATCTATCGTATCTGGTCGCGACGCGCCGCCAATCCTTGAGCCTGCCGAACTTGATCTCGATGCGGTTACGGCGTTTGTCGTAATTGATGGGGAGCTTTTGCTGCCGCTGCCCAAGGATGCAGGGGGTTATCCCCTTGTCTTTCAACGCATCTCTGCACCAATCTGCGTCATACCCTCGATCTCCAAGGAGCCACTTTGCGTTAGGAAGGCTGCTGAGCAGGGCTGCCGCACCCGTCTAGTCGCTGACCTGACCAGCGGTCACAAACAGATCGAGTGGGCGGCCCTGGCGGTCACAGATCGCGTGCAGCTTTGTGTTCATACCGCCCTTGGTGCGTCCCCTCTCAGGACATTTGCTGCGCAAATACCCTGCCGGGCAGTGAAGCAGACGTCCACGCCCCCTTTTTTCACGCCCAGACTGGATGCGGTGCGATGCGCTTTGAGATAGGTGGCATCGATCATGACGGTCTTCTGCTCACTTTGCTCTGCGACCAGACCCGCCATCATGCGGGCGAAGATCCCATTGTCGCTCCACCGCTTCCATCAATTGTAAAGCGTCTTGTGGGGACCGTACTCCTTGGGGGCATCTCGCCAACGCAAGCCGTTGCGATTGATGAAGATAATACCGCTCAAGACACGGCGATCATCCACCCGTGGTTTGCCAGGGGACTTCGGAAAGAAGGGCTCAAGGCGCGCCATCTGCGCCTCGCTCAACAAAAACAGATCAGACATGTCACCGCTCGTTTTCGAACCGTGAATTATGCAGCCAATCTGAAATCAATGGGTCCTGAGCCTAATGGCCTCAACGACGATTTCATGGTCGCGCCAGACGCGGCTGTGCGGATGTATAATCCCAACGCGTTCCGTATCGTGGAATAGGCCGTACCGTTACAGATCACCTTTACAAAGCGCGCGCAGCCCTCTAACTGCGCGCTCATGGCACTAACGCGCACCCTCCGACGTCGCTGATCCCGCTCCCCGCGGGTGCTGATCTCTTGCGCCCACGCCATCCTTCCTCAAAATCGTTGACACACGGCCCGCACCTCGTCAGGCAAGGGCTTCTATCACAAGGGTACTGACTATGATCCCCTCCATTCTGCCGACCTATAACCGTGCACCGCTGAACTTCGTCTCTGGCGACGGCAGCTGGCTGGTGGAGGCAGATGGCCGACGTTTCTTGGACCTCGGCGCGGGGATTGCCGTCAACTGCTTGGGCCACGCCGCGCCCGAGCTGGTGGAGGCGCTGACCGAACAAGCTGGCAAGCTTTGGCACACGTCAAATCTTTACGGCATTCCAAACCAGCAAAAGCTGGCAGATGCGCTTGTTGACCACACCTTTGCGGACACGGTGTTTTTCACGAACTCCGGCACGGAAAGCTGTGAGCTTGCCGTGAAAATGGCGCGCAAGTTTTTCCATGCCGCGGGGCAGCCCGAGCGCACCGATATCATCGCGTTTGAGGGGTCATTTCACGGCCGTTCCTCCGCCGGGATCGCCGCTGCGGGGTCGGAAAAAATGACCCACGGCTTTGGCCCGCTCTTGCCTGGCTTCACCCACCTGCCCTTTGGCGATCACGACGCGCTCAACGCGGCCATCACCGAACGAACCGCTGCGATCCTGGTCGAGCCCGTACAAGGCGAAGGCGGCATTCGCCCGCTTCCGGACGCCTGCCTTAAGGGGCTACGCGATCTGTGCGATGCGCACGGGATCCTTTTGATCCTGGACGAGGTGCAATGCGGCGTGGGCCGCACGGGCAAGCTTTTTGCCCATGAATGGGCGGGGATCGAGCCCGATATCATGATGGTCGCCAAGGGCATCGGTGGGGGCTTCCCGCTGGGCGCCGTACTCGCGACAGAGGCCGCTGCGAGCGGCATGGTCGCGGGCACCCACGGGTCGACTTACGGCGGCAACCCGCTCGCCTGCGCAGTCGGTGCCCGCGTGATGGAGATCGTAACAGAGCCCGCGTTCCTGGCCGACGTAAACCGTAAGGCCGGGCGGCTGCGCCAAGGGCTCGAAGCGCTCGTGGCCACCCACCCGGCGGTGTTTGACCACGTGCGCGGCTCGGGCCTTATGCTCGGCCTCGTCTGCAAAGCCCCCAATACGGAGGTCGTGGCCGCGGGCCTCGCCCAAGAGCTGCTGACAGTGGGCGCCGCAGACAACACGGTGCGCCTCCTGCCCGCGCTCAACATACCTGATGCCGATATAGACGACGCCCTGTCGCGTCTCGACCGCGCGGCGGCAAGCATTACCCCATAACTTCATCTTTCCCCAAATACTCCGGGGGTCCGGGGGCTGACCCCCGGTCCCGGCACCGCAACAAAGCGACGCCCATGACCCACTTCCTCGACATCCACAAAACCGACCCAAGCGACCTGCGCGCCATGCTCACCCAAGCGCAGGAGATGAAGGACGCGCGCCGTGGCTTGCCCAAGGCAACCGTGGACGCAGACGCCCCGCTCAAGGACCACATGGTCGCGCTGATTTTCGAAAAACCGTCCACCCGCACGCGCACTAGCTTTGACGTGGGGGTGCGCCAGATGGGCGGGCAGACGATGGTGCTGTCAGGCGCAGAAATGCAGCTGGGCCATGGCGAAACCATCGCAGACACGGCCCGCGTCCTGTCGCGCTACGTGGATCTGATCATGATCCGCACCTTCGCCGAAGATAAGCTCCTCGAACTCGCGGAGTGCGCTACCGTGCCCGTGATCAACGGCCTCACCGACCGCACGCATCCCTGCCAGATCATGGCCGACATCATGACGTTCGAGGAACACCGCGGACCTATCGCGGGTAAGAAAGTCGCGTGGATGGGCGACGGCAACAATGTCTGCGCCTCTTTCCTTCACGCGGCCGGGCAGTTCGGCTTTGACATGGTCGTGAGCGGCCCCGAAACGCTCGACCCCGAGGCGGAGTTTGTGGAAGGCGCCCGCGCCAAAGGCGCCAAGGTGGAGCTGATCCGCGACCCCATGCAGGCGGTCCAGGGCGCCGACCTCGTTGTCGCTGACACCTGGGTGTCCATGCACGACAGCCCCGAAACGCGGGAGCGGCGCCATAACCAGCTGGGCCCCTACCAAGTGACCGAAGACCTCATGGCCCAGGCCAACCCCGATGCGCTCTTCATGCATTGCCTCCCCGCGCATAGGAATGAGGAGGTCACAGACGCCGTCATGGATGGCCCGCAATCGGTGATTTTCGACGAGGCCGAAAACCGGCTTCACGCGCAGAAGGCCGTCATGCGCTGGTGTTTGGGACGCTAGGGCGCCGCTTGGCCCGGTTTATCTGGCTATCTGACCTGCACTACCTCGCAGAAGGGCTGGTGCAAGGCCATGACCCACGTGTCCGACTGCAGGCCGCGATCAGCCTGATCAACGCGCATTACAGCGATGCGGGCTTTGTCGTGATCTCTGGCGACATGGTGGAAACACCCACAGCGGCAAACTACGCCGCTCTCGCGCGGGAGCTTTCGCAGCTTTCGATCCCCTACCTGCCGCTTCCTGGCAATCACGACGACCGCGCGTTGATGGCCCGCCATTTGCTATTGCCGGACACGGTGATGGACGGGTTTGTTCAGTACGAGGTGGCCTTCGATGGGGCGCGGCTTGTGTGCCTCGACACGCTCAAACCCGGCTCGGACGCGGGTGAGCTTTGCGAGGCGCGTCGCGACTGGCTTAGGAACCGCCTAGCGCATCGCGTGACGCCCACGTTGCTGTTCATGCACCACCCGCCCATGCCGCTTGGGCTTCCGATGCTGGATCCGGATCGGCTAGAGGACGGCGACAGCCTGCTTACGTTATTGGAAACCTCAGGAGGTATCGATTTCATCGGCACGGGCCATGTGCATCGCCACATCTATGGCACCCACCGTGGGATGGGTTTCGCAACCCTGGGTTCGGTGCTCTATCAAGCGCCGCCCCCTGATCCCCCCTGGACCTGGGCAGGTTTCAAACCCAGCGGGGAGCCGCCGCGCATGGCCTGTGTCACGGTGGAGGGCGGTGTGCAGGTCTCGCTTATCGATATCTGCCCCTACGCCCAGGGCGGGCCGACCGCCTAGCCGTCCGGCGTCATCCGGTAAAGCGCGCCCTGCCCCACGCTCAAAAACCAGATTGAGCCATCTGGCGCTTCGCGGATATCGCGGACGCGCAGCGTCTCATCGCTTTCCAGCCGCTCTGCCTCCCTCACCGTGCTGCCGCGTTCGAGGCGGGAAATCATGTCGAACTTCAGCGAGCCCACAAAGATGTCGCCTGCCCACTCCGGCCATAGCGCACCGGAATAGATCATCATGCCCGACGGCGCGATGGACGGGTCCCAGTAGAATTCCGGCTGCGCCATCCCGGCGGCCTCCGTCCCCACGCCGATCCGCGCGCCGCTGTAATGTCGCCCGTAGGAGATGACCGGCCAGCCGTAATTGGCGCCGCGGGCGATCAAGTTGATCTCGTCACCGCCTGCCGCGCCATGCTCCACCGTCCAGATGTTGCCGTCGGCGTCCATGGCCATGCCTTGGGGGTTGCGGTGCCCGTAGGACCAGATGCCCGGCTGCCCGCCACCGTCCGCAAAGGGGTTGCCGCGCGGAATACTGCCGTCGCGAGCAATCCGGACCACGGCGCCGTTCTCATTGCTTAGGTCTTGGGCTGACGGCCTGTCCCCCCGGTCGCCGATCGTGAGGTACAGCGTGCCATCACGCGCCTCCACCAAGCGCGATCCAAAGTGCCGCCCGCCGGAGCTGCCCTCACGGGCCTCAAAGATCGTCTCAACATCCAGGAGCGCGCGGCCATCGTCGCGCAACCGCGCCTTGGCAACCGCGGTCCCTGCGCCACCCAGCCCCTGACGCTTTGCGTAGGTAAAGTACAACTCGCGTGTGCGGTCGAAATCCCGCGGCACCAGCACATCAAGCAGACCACCCTGCCCACGGCTCACGACATCGGGGGCGCCGCTGACCTCCTCCACGCCCTCACCGGGCCGCAAGAGCAGCACGCGCCCGTCGCGTTCTGTGATCACCACCTCACCGCTGGGCAAAAAGCCGAAGCCCCAGGGTTCATCCAGACCGCGCAAGACCGGGCTCACCGTCACGGGCCCCGCAGAGCTTGCTATCTGAGCGACTGCCTGCGCAGACCAAAGCGTGAGCGCCCCCAACAAGGGCAAAACATATCGCATCATGGCGCAATCCTCCGTTCCCGTGGAGATATGCCCATCCCGCCAAGTTTCACGTCACGTTTTCGCAAGACATTGCCCGGCAAGTTGCTTTCCTTTTCTGTCAAAGCGTCTAACTTGGCGCCCGGGTATGTATCCAACTTGGGAGAAGACACATGAAAAAGCTGCTTTTGGCCTCTGCCGCAAGCGCACTCGTAGCCGGGGCCGCACAGGCCGACGGCCACGGCACAGTTAAACTTGGCGTCCTGCTCGGCTTCACGGGCCCGATTGAATCGCTGACCGGCCCCATGGGCGCCGGCGCAGAGCTCGCCGTGAACGAAGTCAACGCCGCGGGCGGCATCCTCGACGGCACTATGGTCGAGGCCATGAGCGCGGACACTGGCTGTATCGACAACGGCCTGGCACAGACCAACGCGGAATCGCTGATCGCAGCAGGCGTTGCGGGTCTCGTGGGCGGTGACTGCTCCGGCGTGACCGGCGCGATCCTCGCCAACGTGGCGATCCCGAACGGCATGGTCATGATCTCACCATCGGCCACCTCGCCTGCCCTGTCCACGGTCGAAGACAACGGCCTGTTCTTCCGCACGGCACCATCTGACGCCCGTGAAGGCCAGGTAATGGCAGAGATCCTGAAAGAACGCGGGATCGAATCCATTGCGCTGACTTACACCAACAACGACTACGGTAAGGGCCTCGCAGACGCGATCGAACAGAACTTCACAGCTATGGGCGGCGAAGTCACGATCGTATCCGCACATGAGGACGGCAAAGCCGACTACTCCGCCGAGATCGCGGAACTCGACGCAGCGGGCGGTGACCTGCTTGTCGTCGCTGGCTACCTCGATCAGGGTGGTCTGGGCATCATCCGCGCATCGCTCGACGCAGGTGCGTGGGACCAGTTCGGTCTGCCCGGCGGCATGATCGGTGACAGCCTGCCGGCAAATGTTGGCCCTGACCTCAACGGCTCCTTCGGTCAGATCGCAGGCTCCGGCGGCGACGGCATTGAAGCGCTGAAGATGGAAGCAGGGGACGCATTCGACGCAACCTCGCCCTACACACCTGAAAGCTATGACGCGGCAGCGATTTTCATGCTCGCCATGGAAGCGGCCGGGTCGTCCGATCCCGCGGAGTATGCGGGTGAGATCCTGAATGTCGCCAACGCACCGGGTGTTAAGATCTTCCCAGGTCAGCTTGATGCAGGCATTGTGCTCGCACGCGCGGGCATCGACATCGACTATGTCGGTGGCTCTGCCGTTGAGCTCGTCGGCCCTGGTGAAGCGGCAGGTTCCTACCGTGAGATCGAGGTTCAGAACGGCGCAAACGTAACTGTTTCGTTCCGCTAAGATCGTCTGATAAGACACTGAACAGCCCGGCTTTTTCCGGGCTGTTCGTTTACGGGGGTATATCGCTGTGATCGAGGTCCACGACCTGCACAAGCATTTCGGTGGGTTCCACGCCGTCGACGGCGCGACGCTTAAGATCGCGCCAGGCTCCATCACCGGGCTCATCGGCCCGAACGGCGCCGGAAAAACCACTCTTTTCAATGTGATCGCTGGCAATCTTGCACAGACATCGGGGCGCGTGACCATGGATGGTGAAGACATCACCGGCCTGCCGCCGCATGAGCTGTTTCACAAGGGATTGTTGCGCACATTCCAGATCGCCCATGAGTTTTCGTCCATGACCGTGCGGGAGAACCTGATGATGGTCCCCGGCGCCCAAGCTGGTGAAACACTCTGGAACGCATGGTTCCGTCGCGGCGAAATTCGTAGGCAGGAGAGCGCGTTAGCCGACAAAGCTGATGAGGTTCTTGAGTTTCTGACCATCAACCACCTGGCGGACGAAAAGGCGGGCAACCTCTCGGGCGGGCAGAAAAAGCTGCTCGAGCTCGGGCGCACGATGATGGTCGACGCAAAAATTGTCTTCCTTGATGAGGTTGGCGCGGGCGTAAACCGCACGCTTCTGATGACCATCGCCGACGCCATCGAGCGCCTCAATCAAGAGCGCGGCTACACCTTCTGTGTCATCGAACATGACATGGATTTCATCGGGCGGCTCTGCAATCCCGTGATCTGCATGGCGGAGGGCAAAGTGCTCGCCGAAGGCACGATCGAGGAGATCAAGGCCAACGAGCAAGTGATCGAGGCCTATCTGGGCACCGGCGTCAAAAACAAGAAAACGGCCTAACCACATGACCCACCCCAACAGCACATCCCAAGCTGGCCCGAAGCTAACGCGCATCTTGGCAGCAGCGACCGTCACCGCGCTCACCTTCGGTGCCCCAGCATGGGCCTGCGAAACCATCGAACGCTCGCTCCAAGTTTGCACCTTTGACACGGGCTGGGATGTCACGACCCGCGACGAGGATGGCGTGACATTTGAAAACGGAAACGGCTATTTCGGGCGCATCACCGTTCACCTTGGCGGTTTCGCGGCGGGTACGCTGGCCGAACAGATGGCCGGGCTGATCGCGATCCAAACGCGCCAAACCTTTGGCGGACAATACGAACTCGTGGCAGAGGCACCGTATGACGAAGGGCGCTTCACCTACATCGCCCTGGCGGAGGCCGATGGCACGTCCGAGCTGCACGCCAACACCTTTGTCTCCCTCGACGCGCACACGGTACAAATCAGCACCTGGCGCGCGGGCGATACCCTGACGGAGGCTGATCGCCTCGCGCATCTGAGCTTTGGCGGCCTGCTGAGCGGCGGGGGCGATCTATGAGCGACCCCTATCTCATCGGCGACGCCATGACCGGCGGCTATGGGTCGGGCGCCGATATCCTCCATGATTGCACCATCGCTGTGAACGCGGGCGAAATCGCCGTGATCGTGGGCCCAAACGGAGCGGGCAAATCCACAGCGATGAAGGCCGTCTTCGGGATGCTCAACGTCCGCCAGGGCGCGGTGCGACTGGGCGGGGAAGACATCACCGCGCTCACACCCCAAGCCCGCGTGCAAAAGGGCATGGGGTTTGTCCCGCAAACCTCCAACATCTTCACCTCCATGACCGTTGAGGAAAACTTGGAAATGGGCGCCTTTATCCGCAAGGACGCCATCACCGAGACGATGGAGCAGGTCTATGAGCTGTTCCCCATCCTCCGCGACAAGCGCAACCAAGCGGCGGGCGAGCTGTCGGGCGGACAGCGCCAGCAGGTCGCCGTGGGCCGCGCGCTGATGACAAAGCCCCAAGTGCTGATGCTCGATGAGCCCACCGCAGGCGTGAGCCCCATCGTCATGGACGAGCTGTTTGATCGCATCATCGAGGTCGCGCGCACCGGCATTTCGATCCTCATGGTGGAACAGAACGCGCGCCAAGCGCTCGAAATCGCGGATCGCGGCTACGTGCTCGTGCAAGGGCGCAACGCCTTCACAGACACCGGCGCCGCGCTCCTTGCGAACCCAGATGTGCGGAGGTCGTTCCTTGGCGGATAATTTGAATGGTGTAAGCGGGCGCGCGCCCGTCAAAGCGCGCGCAGTGATCGCGATGGTGATGGCCCTCTGCGGCACGGCGGCCTTAAGTGCAGACTGTCAGTTCACCACGAAATGTGTAGAAGACGCGGCCTGTGAGGCCACTAATCTGGCGCTTGTTGTGACGAAAGATGACCTGCTGCTCGATGGTAAGACCTACAAGGTCAATGGCGGGGGCACACCGCTCTTGCGGGTGGCAGTGGCGAACTCGCTGAGCGCGCTACACGTCGTGGTCTACAAGCCCACTGGTGACGCCCGCTATTCCCGCCACCTATTCCGCGGCCCCAAGGTCGAAACCTATTTGGGGAGCTGCGAGTGATGGACGTCCTAAACGCGGTTATTGTTGTCCTGAACTTTATCATCATCCCCGGCGTGGCCTACGGCGCGCAGCTGGCGCTTGGGGCGCTCGGGGTGACATTGGTCTACGGGATCCTGCGATTTTCGAACTTTGCCCATGGGGACACGATGGCCTTTGGGACCATGATCGTGATCCTGGTGACTTGGCTCCTCCAAGGGTGGGGCGTGAGCTTGGGCCCGCTGCCAACGGCGCTCCTTGCGCTGCCGTTTGGGATTATGGGCTGCGGGCTTTTGCTTCTGGCCACGGATCGCGGGGTTTATCGGTTCTATCGGGCGCAAAAGGCGTCGCCGGTGATCCTCGTCATCGTGTCCATGGGGGTGATGTTCGTCATGAACGGGCTCACGCGCTTTATCATCGGGGTCGATGACATCCGCTTTGCCGATGGGGAACGGTTCATCATCCGCGCCCGGGACTTCCGCGACTGGGCTGGGCTGTCCGAGGGGCTCGCGCTGCGCACGTCGCAGGTGATCACAGTGATCGTGGCCGTGGCCGCGGTTGCGGCGCTCTTTTGGTTCCTCAACAAGACGCGCACGGGCAAATCCATGCGCGCGTTTTCGGACAATGAGGACCTCGCGCTCTTAAGCGGCATCAATCCGGAACGCGTGGTCATGGTCACGTGGCTCATCGTGGCCGCGCTCGCGACGACGGCGGGCACGCTCTACGGGCTCGACAAATCCTATAAGGCCTTCACCTACTTCCAGCTGCTTTTGCCGATCTTCGCAGCGGCCATTGTGGGCGGGCTCGGGTCCCCTATCGGGGCAATCCTCGGCGGCTTTGTCATCGCCTTTGCCGAAATCGCGCTGACCTACCCGCTGAAAAAGGTCTTAGGCTATCTCCTGCCCGAAAGCTTGGAGCCGTCATCGCTCGTCCAGCTGCTCACCACCGACTACAAGTTCGCGGTGAGCTTTGGGATTTTGATCATCGTTCTGCTCTTTAGGCCGACCGGCATTATGAAGGGAAAGGCGCTATGAACAGCCTCACGCTACGGGATATGTCGCTTTTCGCGCTGGTGGCGCTGCTCATCATCGGCACGGGGTTCGTGCAGGGCGTGAACACGGCGCTGACGCTGCTGAACTTTGGGCTCGTAAGCGCGATCATGGCGCTTGGGGTCAACCTGCAATGGGGCTTTGCGGGGCTCTTTAACATCGGCGTCATGGGGTTTGTGGCGCTTGGCGGCTTGGCCGCCGTGCTCATCGGTATGCCCCCCACGACAGAGGCGATTGCCGAAGGCGGGGCGCGCATGGCGCTGGCGATGACCATGGGCGCGGCCACAATTGTAGCGGCGGTGGTGGCCTACAGGCACGTCACGCCCGGGCGCGCGCGCAATCTGTCGATCCTGGCCATCCTCGTCGTGGGCTTTGTCATCTACCGGCAGCTCTTTGACCCGGCCCGTGATGCGATTGAGGCGGTGAACCCCGCGGGCACCGGGTTCCTGGGTGGGCTCGGGGCCGAAGGATACCTGATGCTCTTTGCCTGGCCCGCTGGCGGGCTGATCGCGGCAGGGGCGGCTTGGATCATTGGCAAAACGGCGCTTGGGTTGCGGTCGGACTACCTGGCCATTGCCACGCTGGGCATCGCCGAAATCATCATCGCGATCCTGAAAGCCGAGGACTGGCTGAGCCGCGGGGTCAAAAACGTCGTCGGTATCCCGCGACCGGTCTCCTACGAGATTGAGCTGCAAGACAGCGAGGCGTTTATTGCCCGGGCCGAAGGCATCGGGCTCGACCCCGTCTTTGCCTCCACCCTGCAAGTGCGCGTCGAATGGGCGGTGCTTTTTACGATCGTGCTCGTGCTGTTGCTTGTGTTGGCGCAGCTCGCGCTCAACTCCCCCTGGGGTCGTATGATGCGCGCGATCCGCGACAACGAAACCGCGGCGGAGGCGATGGGCAAGGATGTCAAAGCCCGGCACCTGCAGATCTTTATCCTAGGCTCCGCGATCCTGGGGATGGCGGGCGCGATGATGACCACGCTCGATAGCCAGCTGACGCCCGCCGCCTATCAACCGCTGCGCTTCACCTTCCTCATCTGGGTGATGGTGATCGTGGGCGGGTCAGGCAACAATTTTGGCGCCGTGCTCGGCGGCTTCGTGATCTGGTTCCTGTGGATCCAGGTGGAGCCTGCCTCGCAAATCCTGCTCGCGGTGCTCACATCACCGCTCGCCGATGGATCTGACCTCAAGGACCACTTGCTCAGCGCCTCACCGCATATGCGCCTGATCACCATGGGGCTCGTCTTGCTGATTATGCTGCGGTTCTTCCCGCGCGGGTTGATCCCAGAAAGATAGGCACAAGCCACCGACGCACGGCCGAACTTCTCGCGGCGCAGATTTTTCTGCGCTGCAGCGGTTTTTGCGGCGACGAGGGGAATAAGTCTCAAAATTTAACCGTAATGCAACCTTCGATCCGCTCTATGGCGCTGCACCTGCAGCGCAAGGTCGGTTCGATTGCCCCGTATAAGTGAACTCCACTACTCAAACGCTTACGCGCGAAACTCCGGCGTTGACGAGTTTCTTGAGGTCGCGTTGGGCCCCGGCGACGACCCCGCCGACTACACCGTGTCCTTTTACGAGGCCAACGGCACGGTCGGGCTGGAGGTGCCCCTAGATGACCCAGATGTGCAGTTTTCCATCGACGCGGAGAACGGCGAATACATCTACGTCATTTCCGCGGCCAACTTTCCGCTCGCGCTCACGGACCCCGATGGTGGCGGGTCTGGGAATTACGAGGCCTATGCGCTCACCAACACCGCCACGAGCACAGTGCTCGATTTCTATGATATCGGCGGCGGGACGACCAATATCCTCGCGGTGGACGGGCTGGCCGCCGGGCAGACGTCACAGAACGTACCGGTGCTCGTCGGGCCCAATGCGACGACGACAACGTTACAGTTTAACCAACCCGACCCGGACACGCTCACCTACGGGACCGTGGGCCCTGGGGACACCGGGCCTGCTTGCTTTGCCAAAGGCACTCTGATCGACACACCGCACGGGCCGCGCCTGATCGAGGACCTACGCACGGGCGATTGCGTCACCGTCGATGGTGGCCCGCCCAAGCGCATCCTTTGGGTCGGCTCCGGCCGGGTAGATGGGCGGGGCCGCCATGCACCGGTGCGCATCAGACCAGGCGTATTGGGTGCGACGCGCGACGTGCTCGTGTCGCCGCAGCACCGCGTCTTGATCCATGGGTGGCACAGCGAACTGCTCTTTGCGGAGCCAACGGTGTTTGTCCCCGCCCTCGCGCTCATCAACGGCACATCCGTGACCCAGCAGCCTATGGCGCAGGTGGACTATTTTCACATCCTGCTCGACCAGCACGCGGTGCTCACCACGTCGGGGCTGAAAAGCGAAAGCCTCTTTCCCGCGTGCGACCACCGGCAACGCCCCCCGGCGCTGACAGAAGCGATGGAGCTGATCCCTGCGCTCAGGCAGGTTGTGGCGCAGGCCACGCTCGCCCATCCCTGCCCGCCCCAGCGGGAGGCGCGCGCGATCAGCGGCTTGCTCTAGCCACCCCGGCCCGACTTACCCCGGCTTACCCCGGCAAAGCTGCGAGCTGCACGCCGCTATACGCCGGATTGACCTTTTGCCCCATGTCGGAATGGTTCTCCACGGTTTTTAGATCCGTCTCGCTCAGCTTCACGATCCGCGCGTGGCCATTGCCAGAATTGCCGTCCGGCAACGCCATGAAATAGTGCGGGCCCATATGAATCAGATCGAGGTCATCTGTGGCATAAAGCGGCTTGCTCAGGCCCGGAACGCGGCCCACCGAATGGCCGCCAATCCATTTCAGCTCATAGCCGTTGGTCACCGTGTAGGTGTTCACCTGGATGTTCGATTGTAGCGCCGCCGACGACGCGTCCGGGTAGATCAGCGTGACATTGGACCCAGTCATCAGCGCAGTGACCGTAAAGAGCGGCTTGAGCCCTGTGAGCTCCTGGACCCCTGTGGATGTCACATGGGGCCCCTTGCCCGACAGGTTGGTAAAGAGCCCTTTGTCATTGCCCGAAAAACGCCCCGCGCAGACATTCCCCCCCGATCCGTGCCAGGCCAGCCAGTTCGACGATTGCAGCGTAAAAGGCGCAGGGCGGTAGTTGCTGGTATGAGACAACCCCTGCGTTGCGCACTGGCCGGAGCTTTCGCGGTGCAACGTGTGCGGATCAAAGCTCATCTGCCGAATGGACCCGCTGCAATCATACATGGCCAGGATGCGCCCGCCGGTGTCCCGAAACAGCCGCGGCGGCGATCTGCCAATGCACGACCACGCGTCCACATAGGTAAAATTCTTATTCTGCGTGACGCTCTTGGTGTTGTAATAGCCCCACGCGATTTTGTCGTTCATGCGCCAACACACGAGGATCCGATCCCCCACCACAAGCATGGAGGCTGGCCCATGGGTCGAATACAGCGGCGGCTTGCCCTCTTGGAACTGATAGGTGCCGTGATCGCTGTCGTAGGTGACCTCCCCAATCCGCAGGCTAGTTTCGGGGCCGGACCCAACAGCGCCCGAAGCCTCCCAAGAGATCAAGAATTTGTAAAAACGCATCGGCGGGCCTCCCGTGTTGGCGGGGCAACGCGGGCACGCACTGCCCTAGGGCTAGCCTAGACTGGGTAGCACATCCGATCCAGGTTTCTTCGCGCCGAGCAGGCCTCGCGCAACCGCTTCTCCCGGCTCAGCGCCGCGCCCTGCGACGCAGCGCGAGCGCCCCAAGCCCCGACAGCAAAAGCAACGCCGATGCGGGCAGCGGCACGGCTGCCGGGCCACCCACATTTGGCAGATCGCCGATCGCAAAGGTGGTCAGCGTGCTGTCCGTCGCGGACCAGTCATAGTAGTAGAGCATGTCATTGGCGAAGGTCAGGCCGCCGGTCAGACCGTCCACACCAACCGCAAAACTGTCGAGCTCCGCCCCTGTGGTCAAATCAAAGCGCCGGATTGACGCGCTGCCCGAGTAGTCGAGCACCCACGCCTCGTTGCGCGCACTGTCGATGCCGAAATCGCCGATCCCGTTGGGGGTGGCGAGCGTAACCGTCTGATCGATGGTATCGGGGGTTGCGACATCAGCGATGCGAATGGTGTTCAGATTGCTCCAGCTGTAGCCTGTGCTAAAGCCGCTGCGGTACAGAATGCCGTCTCGCACATCGATCGGATAGCCGCCATAGGCCGCACGTTCCGTCGAAATAGCTGTCTGAGCTCCCGTTGTCTTATCGACAACAAAGAGGTCGAGCCCGAATGTGTTCGACGTGTAGTCCGAGAAATAGTAGAAATCCGCATCCGCAGCGACAGAGGTCGTGTGGTTGAGCGTGACTGCCGTTGATCCGGTCGCGTTCCCGTTTAGGTCGGACCGTTGGACCCGAAAACTGCTCTGCTGCATATAGAGCAACTCATTGGTGGATTGGTCGTAACCCAACCCCTGCGGGTGGAAGTTGTTGCTGGCGTGCTCGAACTCCGACGTGAGGGACACGGTGCTTTGCAGCGACAATGTCGCCGCAAAAGCCGTATTTCCGAGTGCGAGCAAAAGCCCTGTCACGAGTGTTTTCTTTATCATATCGCCCCCCGGCTAAATCTCTCACGCGCGCATAAATAATTGCTCGCGCACCAATAGGCCGAACATACCGAGGGAGCGTCACATTTGCGATACCTAAATTTTAGGTATAACGCCGACGCCTAGCGTGCGTGGCGCAACCGCTCCACCAAGCTCGACGTGTCCCAGCGCCCCCCGCCGAGCTTTTGGACGTCTTTGTAAAACTGATCGACCAACGCCGTGACGGGCAGCGAGGCACCGTTTTCATCCGCCGTAGCCAAGCAGATCCCAAGGTCCTTGCGCATCCAATCGACCGCAAAACCGTGATTGAACTCCCCGTCAGCCATGGTCTCGTACCGGTTCGACATCTGCCAGGAGCCCGCCGCCCCTTGGGAAATCACGCTCACCACATCCCGGATGTCGAGACCGGCCTTCTCCGCGAAATGGAGCCCTTCGGACAGGCCCTGCACGAGCCCCGCGATGCAGATTTGGTTGACCATCTTGGTCAGCTGCCCGGCCCCGCTTTCACCCATGCGGCGGCAGGCCTTGGCGTAGACATTCATCACCGGTTCTGCGGCGTCATAGATGGCCGCATCGCCGCCGCACATGATACCCAGTTGACCGTTTTCGGCCCCCGCCTGCCCGCCAGACACCGGCGCATCGACAAAGCGGCCCCCAGCAGCGGCGTAAAGTTCCCGCGTGACTTTAGCGGATACGGTTGTGTGATCGACAAAGATCGCCTCAGCGCCCATGGCAGGGATCGCGCCCCCGTCGCCCAAACACACATGACGCAGGTCGTCATCGTTGCCCACACAGGCCATGACGAACTCCTGCCCCGCTGCGGCCTCCGCCGGGGTAGCCGCCATGGCCCCCCCGTGCTGGGCCACCCACGCCTCCGCCTTGGCCGCCGTCCGGTTATAGACCGTCACGTCATGGCCGGCCGCTTGCAGATGCCCCGCCATCGGGTAGCCCATGACTCCC
>JBCBZG010000003.1:0-113697 GCA_039815465.1 Pseudomonadota bacterium | reverse complement strand
ACTCATGAATAAATGAACGCAAGTTGTTGAAAAACCTCGCTGTTGAATTACCAGCGAGGTCTAGTACCGTTCTTCAAGATGAGGCTGACTTCCATAAGAATTTATCTTCCCACCAACATTGCCTTGTTAGACCAAAGAGTTCTGGGGGGACCAGCGTGACTTGTCTGCCTTCCTCTTCGAAATTCGAAGGAAATGGGAGAGTCGTACTGTCAGCAAAACGGATACACGGCGCGGATCTGGATATCATGTCAAGTTCACCCAGAATCCCTTGCGGTGCTTCCGCCTGGGGATCGAAGGTATCTCCATTTCCCCACAAAACTCCTGCGAATTTTGTATCTTCCGTGACCTTGATTTCGATTTCGAAAAGTTGAGTTCCGAGAGGGGTCAATTTATATCGGAAATCGCCAATGATCCTCCGCCTGCCTTTGATAGGCTTGTTATCAAATATACAAAATTGTGGCGGAACTTCGCGACTTTCTATCAGATACCATTGATCAGTCATAGTCTTCTCCTTGATGAGTTTAACTAACCGCCTATAACGACTAGTTTGCTCATCACCGAGAAGTGGGCGACAATACCTGAAAGAACGGTTTAGGCCTGAGTCGATCTCTGAAAAGCCGACAAAGGCACGAAAATATTATACAATAAATTCAGATTGTTGCAAAGATTTCTTTGCGAATTTTATGAAATTCAAATGCACTTAGTGCAATAAGGAGGAACTACGTTGTATGTGTTTTGTCATGGGCTCGGATGTGATTTCTCCGATTTCGAGAAGCTGACTTTAGCGATGGGCGTAAACCAAGAGTGTTACTGTCCGCGTCTTCCAAAGCAGCGGCTTGAAACCGCAAGATTCAACCAGCCGTATCTTCTCGCTAACCTTGCCGAAGGCGTCGTGAGCCAAATCAGGGACTATAAAGAAATCGATCTGGTTGGGCATAGCATGGGAGCAATTGTAGCGTTGTCGGTTCAACGGCTTATCCCTCAATCTGTCAGGTCTGTCACCTTGCTAGAAGGAAATCTATGGCACCATGACTGTGGTTCGATATCCAGAAAGCTGTCGAAACTTGATTCCGACAAAAGAATTTTTAGCTACCTAAAAAGTTTCGCAGATAAAGGGCCCAGCTGGAACGCTTGGGTCACCAACGCGCTCACATACGACCCAAGCCTGATCCGCGACTATGCCAGAGATCTCGTCTCCGAGTCAGATCACGGAAAGTGGATGCAACGGTTCAATTCTTTGAAATGCAACACGATGTATATCTATGGTGATGATTACGAAGAGTCCCCAACCATCCTTGCTTTGAAAAACTGCAAAGAAGCATTCATTGCAGGTACTAGCCACTTCATGCATATGGAGAAACCCGAAGCATGCGCGGAATTGGTTCTTGCGAATGCCCGGTTCGCGAGCTAGGTACTTGGGCTGACCAGTTCAGGGTCTCGGTGAAAAATGCCAAAGAAGACATCAATCGGAACGAAGAATTCAGACATAGGCTTGGTATCGTGTAGAAAAACTGCCGTTTTGGACGTTGTTGGAATCTCCACTAAACCATCCTCTTGATCTAGGTACTCGCCATTCTCGAACTCAGAGAGAACGCCTCTAAGGAAATTTTCCGCTTTCTTTATCGAAAACTTTTCCTCGGCGCTCGGAACCACAAGGAATTGGTTCGCGTTGCTTAACCGACTAAAAAGCTCCAGATCCAACTGGCTGTCATTTAATTCTGACATAAGCTTGCTGAACTCAGTGAGTTTGAAGCGAATACTCCCTTGATTGATAGAGGATTCTGTTAACCGACGAAGGTCTCTTCGAATTCGCTTTATTTGATTATAAATTCTGACGAATTCTGTGTGCAACTTTATGTGTTTCTCGGTCTTGCTTTGAAGCTGCTGTTTCCTCAGTTCAAATTTCTCCTGGCTCCGAACTCGCTCTTTTTCCGCCTCGTCATTTCGATCTCTTAATGCCTGCAGTAAGAGAAGAACCCCACCTCCAAAACTAGAAACCAAGAAAAACTTGAAGAGTTCTACGAATAGAGTGCTTCTTTCGCTTGAAGTAACACACGCGCCAATCAGTGTGTCTCTAAAGAAAATGCCTGCGGCTCCTACGATACCAATAATAATGGCGCCACCAGCGACTAGATTAAGTTGGCCTTTTGTTAACAACACATCCCCCTACAGGTCTTGAGTGAAATCTATCAGAAAAGCGTCAGCCTCTTCGCGGAGTTCGGCCAGTTTGGCTAGGTTTTTTCGGATCAGGCGGGCTTCAGACTTTGTGAAATTCTTGTGGTAAGCAGCCAAATGAGATGCCTTCGCCCAAGCGTCTTGGAAAACGGTTCGGATCTGCAGTTCACAGCCGATTTTGGACAATCTTTTGTCTGCATGTCTCAGTTTTATATGAATTGCCCGATATCCGTCATTCGACAAAATGTCCATGTCTTCTGGTGTTTCACTCACTCCAATCCAGCTTCTGGAGGATTGGAGCTCAGACACGAGGACATCGCGAAGCTCAACGGCGTCATTGTGATTTAAGCAAACAAAGCGGAAACCCACAATATCATCAAGTTTGTAGACAGTACCGAACCCTCGTTTGGCCACCTTCCTCAGAATGGATTTAGGCATTTTTATCCGAGAGGTTAACTCAAAGTTTTTGAATTTGGGTGGCGCATGCAATATCATATCGCGCAGCAAGCCTTGGAGCCCTGCGCTCACTTCGTCGGCCCGAACCAAGTATTTCTTCAGGAATACGAGATCAGGATAAGAAACTGACGCATTTCTCAAGTCGTTTTCGCTTAGTTCTATGCCGAGACTCGACGCATCAAGAGCCAGCTTTGCATACTTCTCATTTTGCTCCTGCCTTAGTCGTTCAGACAGCAAAACTACTAGGGCCGAGAGGAAAACACTATCAACCCAATCAGGCTTTGTGAGGTCAGTGAAACAAAGGAAAAAGTACTGATCTTGGCCAGAGTGGCTTTCAACACGTGACGGGATCAATACCAGTAGTGACGTGTCTTCGGGCAGAACTTTCTTCACTTCGGCGCTTGGCTTTATCAAGTTTCGATCATGCCGTTTCAAACCACTTGATACGCGTTTAAATTCAGAACGCGGCCAAGAGCTGTCTGCAAGATTTGAAACGAATTCTGAAATACTTGAATGCTTGCAAAGCGTTGCCCCGGTAAACTCCAAGAGAAAGTCGGAGATGTCATGCAATTCAAGCAGCTTGTGAGTTGTTCTGGCCAGAGCTTCTGAGAAAACCTCGCTAGCAAGGAAAGTAGACGGAGCGAGAGATGCGAGTTCTATGTGCTCGCTATGGTTCTTCGCAGAAGCCAATTTTTCTCTAAAGTCCTGCAGAAGGGCGGGGTTGAATTCCGACAGTTTTACGAAAGGCAAATACGAGTTTTCAGCCTTTTGGACAGCCTTTTTTAGAAGCTTAACGGGTGTTTGCGAAGGTCTCGAAATGTTATGAAGACTGTCGCAAGCCTTTATATACATTGCGGTGGGGCCTGCTTCCAAAATTATGGACAGAAAACGGTTATTTCTATCGTAATGTGTTTCGGGCGGAACTAAGGCCGGTTTTGTTAAACTGGTGACAAGTTCTGTTACTCGGTGCCCAGCGATTCTTGTCAGAGTTGATTTACGCAAGTTCGTGTCTTCGAAAAGATCATGCGCCAAACTCGCTTTGAATACAGTTTCAAGGTCATCAGGCAATTCAGATCCATCGAAATATTTCATCGAAAAAATGGCTACCCATACAGGATGAACGATGTAGGGAATGTCATTGTCGCTTGGCAACCGTTTGTCTCTAAATTGACCAGAATGGTGGTCAATCGCGAGCTTGAGAGTTTCAGATACGCCGTGCGTAAATATATCGTCTCCACAGTGCCTTTTTATTAGTTCTCCCAAGTATTCGAAGCTATATTTATCCACTATGCACCTAAATCCGGTTGCGAAAAAATGACTGCATCGGGTGTAAGTTGCCGGAAAGGCCTAAATTTAAACACTCCCGCCACTCCGCACTGTTTCTGTATTTTGGGATTATCAAAAAGTTCCGACCTCGTCTCCGAACAAAAACTTGCACCAGTAACCGAGCAGTTCGACCGTTTGCATCCGAATAAGGATGGATTTCAATGATACTGCAAAAGACTTCCGCTAAAAAGTAGCTCAGCTCATCAAGGCTTGCACTGATTGTCGATAATGGGTCGCATAGGAGGCCCTCTAGGGCGTAAATTTTTTCAGGTACGTCCTGGAAGTCCGTCAACGTAAGCCCCCCGAAGTCAGGTATGAAGTTCGTGGTCCTATAGTCTGCAACTTCCCCAACCTTTCCAATTGCTAACGAATGGACGACTGATACAATTCCACGCTTTGGTCGCTGAAGCACTAGAGTGTTCTCAATTTCACTGAGTGCTTCGATCTGTCGGGCAATGTCTCTACTTTCTTCATCTAGCAGGCGCGAACGTTTCCCCAAATTCGAACTCAAAGAATGAAATAAATTGTCCTGCTCTTCCGCTAACTTAGCGAGTTCAAAAATTGATCTTTCGGAGTATTTCCTAAAGATCGAATGAGCTACCAATTCGTATGCGCTGTTCGGTAATGTATTGCAGCCCACATTTACTCCTGGTTGGCAAGCACTGACTTAAGCGCAAAATACGACGTTGCCAGTTGAATAGTGGACTTATAGCTGCCCTTTTCGACTCTGTCACCAGATGCATGACTTTTCAGGAGCTCCTTGTAAAACTCGTGAAGAGGTCTGATGTTCGACCCATCATATCCAGCGCTTCTAGTGACCTCAAGGACACGAGCCGCTCTCATCTGAGCCACTTCATTCAGCTGGTAACAGAGTTCTCTTACAGCAAACCGTGGTAGAGCTTGAGCAAACAGACTGGATTTATCCCGAAATTCATCCACTGTGAAGCTGCGGAACCAATGACTCGTGGCACCTGAGTAGTCGCTAAACGACTCGTTCAATGACAGGTCGGGGCCTCCCAGTTGTTCGATGTTCATCGGAACACCAAAATGTGACGCGACAAGGACCTTCACAATCCTTGTAACGAAGTGGTCCCTCGCGTTCTCGGCGGAAGTCCCCGCCTTTGAAGTCAACCAGCTTTGTAGAGCTCTTCGGTTTACGTCAACCCTGGAACCAGAATGGCTCTTAAAGGTTTCACCTAGGTCACACAGTTGCATAATCGTAAAGTAGAGGTTTTTGGCAACGACTTCCGGCAAAGGCACGGGAGCGTTGTTTGTTCCTCTTGATTGGAATAATCGGCCTGAAATTCCAACCAAAGTCGAGAACAGAAGCTTTAGATGATCTGTGCCCGAATACCCGAGCTTGACATGTTCGAAGTCAATGAGCCAAAAGCGTTGAATGGCTTCGCTCCAAAGTAGATTATTAGGATTGAGATCACCATGCACGATCTCAAGATGTAGCTCCTTTTCTCCACCTACGGGAGAATCCTGAACGCAATTCAAGACATTGTTCACCACATTTGTGATATCGGAACATTGCTCACCCATAAAGTCACTGTATGCATAAGGTTTTCGAGATAGTTTAACCCAATTGTTCACCTTCCCCCGAACTATGTCGAACTCAGGAATAGTGGACTCAAAGATCTGGTCAAAAATGGAAAAGATTTGAGGGAGACTAGATTTTGCCTCATCAGGTGGAGTTTTTAGCCTGATGTAGTCTGGAGCTTCTGTCGCGGCACTCGGACTGTCGCTTTCCCGAAGAAGACGTGCAGAGTAATCTAACGATTTTTTTAATGCGCTTCTGGATTGATTGTCGCTGTCCAGTGGCGATCGAAGATACGCAGGAAGGAAATCCAAAACTTCGGGAGTACTCGTAACTCTATTTGATTGCCAAAGCTTAGTGTTAAGATAGAAGTTGTGGTATATTGCTGAGATATAACTTTTCTTGATTTTGTTAATTTCAATGGACGACGCATCGCCAAAGTGATCTTTCTCATGACCTCCAATTTGATCCGTCGAATATTTGCGTAACACTGCAAAAATCACATCGAGAAGATCGCGGGTTGCTGTGTCATTCGTGTCGGTTGCAATTAAGTCGGAAACGATGACGCCATGGCCATCGGCACCACTTTCATCAAAAGAATCTATAGCAAAGCCATCCCAAGAGATTCTCGCAGCAAGCGGGATTTTGAAGCGAACAAGTTTTTGATAAGCTTCGATCTCCTTATCAATTTTCGTTTTTTGTGAGAACTTAAGTACCTGCTTCAATTCTTGCTTTTCATCGAGGACGAAGACCGAATCTGCACTAAATCCGCCGTGGAACCTTTCGAGTCTGGGATTGGTGACTTTACGATGACGTAGAGCCCTTGGAACCGTATTCAGGCGAGCTTTCCAAATGCTATTTGAAGGCAAAGCTTCTAGGAAGTGAATCAACTCACGGGCGAATTTCAAATTCTCAGTTGTTGACGATGTGTCAGTCTTCCTTAGCCACCTATTTTCGAAAAACGCCTGACTATCGTAAAGCCATTTCTGTCTAACATCATATGCCGTTTCGTCCGAAGGAAGGGTGCCAGATAGTTCGCCCTTCCGATCTGCAGAGCTTTGGAAGAGGGGTCCGAACGCTCGATATAGTGCCGGCTGCGACAACTCAGAATTCACACCATTAACTGCAGTTTCTTGATCAGAAATACCGAAGACATTTAGGGTTTGCTTAACGCTCGGCGAGGGCGCTTTCTTGCAATATTCCTCAAGAACCAAAGACTTAATTCTAGTGATTTCGTATACAAAATCATCATACGTAATTTTATCGTCAATGTCTCCTGATCCCGACATCGCCATTCGGATTTTACTTGAATAGTCAACTCGGGTTGTACCGAAATTTAGCAGCGTGAGAAGCTTAGACATCGCCTTGCTGATTGCGCCAAAGATCTTGATTTCAGCGTCAGAAAAGGCGTCTAGCTGTGGACTTTCAAATGCCACTATTCCAAATGGTACGTTTTCGTCGCCACTTGCTTCGGGGCCTCCGGGAATCTCTGCCGTCAGCAGGAACGCCAGCGTTGTGTGGTTTTCGGACGCAAAGGCTCGCCCACGTCCAATTTTTTCTCCCGAAGCACCGAGTACTGGAAAATTGTGGCTACCCCAGAATGTTTTGGTCGCCAAATCGAAGTTACCTTCTTGAGTATGCTTCACGAACTCACGACAGGCGGTAGCGTATATCCCTATCGTCCAGTCCTTTTTTGTATCTTGACCACTATTCAGCGCCAACCTAGGGGAAAAGTACTTTATACTATCTTGAATTTCTCGATCTTCCTTACATTGGGAGTTAGCGGTTTCAGGTTGCTCGTCACCAATTTGTTTCGCCTTTAGCAATTTTGGAAGCGTAGGATCGAAAGCCTCACGAAAGCTGCTTGCTAGAGTTGGTGTTTGCGGCGCTCCAAAGGGCAGCGTTTGCATGGATTCGTCATGATCGAAAATCCATTTCCCAATGAGATGTTTACAAATGGACCTTGAGTAAGGGTGTGAAAATCTTATGGATATAGATGCAACATCAGGATCAAATGCCGGGAAAATATTCAATCTTGGCATGATCTCCTGCTGCGATCTGTTTTCGACAAAATCCAAACTAATATATGATATTCTTACATCGGCGCGACCCATTAGGGTGCTGCCTGTCAAAGGATTATAATTGCAGATCTTTTGAACTGCTCCGGTAAGATTGTGTATCAAGAAGGAAGGTTCGCTAGTCGGCTTGGCGAACTCTGGTATTTCGTTTACAATCAAATCAAATACTTCTGCGTTAAGCTGTTCCAGATCTTTACGCTCAAGGTTTTCCAATGTGGAAATAAGGAATTCTAGTGCCGCTCCGATTTCCCTTTTAGCTGCTGTTCGTCTCGAATCGCGAGCGACAACAGATAGAAAATTTTGAATCTTTTTGTCATTCTCGTGTTCTAGCAAGTTTTGTGCAGAGTAGATGGCGATTAAATCTGATATTTTGTCAGAGCCCTGGCGCACAGTCTCTGGTTTTTCCGTTCGCGCAAAAACAAAGCAAGAACCAAATTTTTCCAAATTGTCAATGTCTTCCTGAGCAATTTCTGAATAGCTCTCGTTATCATTTCGAACAGAGGCAATAAACTGGGCAATCCTTGGACCAAAACGTTTGGCTTGAGCATCATCTTGCTCACTGCTCACTTGTGCGGAATAATGACGCGCTATCCACTCATGCTGGTTTCTCGATGTTGCGATAGCTGAAGTGTTCCCGTCGCCAAATGCGGCTCTCACAAAATCAAAATCACCAGTCAACGAGGGGTCTTCGAATTTTTCTACTGCCCTTTCCGGTTTAGTAAACACAGGCCTCAAGAATGTCTGCTTAAAACCTCGCCTGCTTCGAATTGAAGCGATGCAGACTGATAATCCCCATTGGCTAAGCAGGTAGTCCTCAAAGATCGAAAAAATTTCTTTTCTCCTAGGATCCTGAGTTGGAGACGCTACATGCGGCCGTTTTCGATTTGAAATATCCAGAAGCTTCTGCTCAAATTCTATAATTTTCAATGAACCATTTCCAGTAATTTTTGCAAGAATTGGTTGCAGGCAAGCACAACCAAAATGATACCAGGATCATAGGCAACAAAACTCCAATTAGCTTATCCCCTGAAAGAGTGCAGAGAAAGGGGCCAGACTTGAAAAACTGCCTTGCTCTGTCTTTACGCTTCCATCGAACGCACTCCCAATTCTCATCTCATTGGATGTAAAAATATCAAAATGTTCGGCTGCTTTATCACCCAGGCACTCGATGTAGCTTTGTACTTTCAACAGCCGCGAACCCTTCGTCCACCTGCGCACCGATAGCATGAGGAGGAAAAATGGCCACATCCTTATCGCGAGTCAATCGGAATTTTTTGTCCATAACGCGACTCAATGAAACTGCGTGCCATGCCGGAGAGATGATCTCCCAAGAAACTGCTCGTGTCGGTACGTGACATCGGAACTTTGTGAAGGTACGTTTCTACATTCTCATCTAGTTGGTAAGCGAGCTACCTAAAATCGCTCCAATCATAGCCTAGCCCATGCACAAATACGAACATCTCGCCTCCATCATTGTCTTTGATGACATCGCCAATGCCAGTCCACATGGCGAGTTGCTCACGCTGTTTTCTTAAACCTTAGGAACGTCACCTTCCGGTACCAATACTTCTCAACCCAACAATACCAATTCCTATCAACAGTCCCAATAGCGGGGATCCCAGCCCCCAAAGTGAGACGCCTGAAGCGGTTACAGCGAAAGTAACAGTTGCCGGAAATAGGTATGTCCCTCCCTCTTCACTTTCGTCCTGCTCATTGCTTCCAACTTTTACTGCCGAAGAAATAGAACTCATGAACGTTGGTAGCAATGCGACTGATGCAATGCTGGGCACCAGTGCTGGCGGCAGTGAGCTCGCAAACACAATTATTGGACCGGCAAACACCGCCAGAAGCAAGTACCCACCTCCGTACCAGTAGCCCACTTGATACCTCTTGCTGTGATCCGGATGGGTGTCAGGTCCGGTGCACAATGCCGCTGTTATCGCCGCCAGGGAAGTTGTGTGAGCACCAAAAAATGCGGTAACAGTCGAACCTATTCCAGTGGTTGCTAAAATTCTTCGACTTGGAGGCGAGTATCCGTCATTTGTTAGCACCCCGTAGCCTGCCAAATTTTGCCCCGACATCGTCACCAAGTACAAAGGTATGGCAAGGTTAAGGAATGTGCTCAAATCGAGCTCGGGGATAATAATCATGACAGAAGTTGCTCGATACTCGTTTTCAAAACTTGCTGGCCAAAATGCAAGGACCGCCAACACTCCAGCAAGTATTGAAATCAGAACGCTCAACGAAGGCCATTTCTCTCTAGTGAGCAAAAATGCGAAGAGAATCGGAAGGGCCAACTGTGGGGTTGTAGCGGAATAGTGGACAATGGCTGTTACAAACGGGAATAGCACACCTGCCAACATTGCTCCAATTATTGGCCCTGGTATTCGCTCAAGCAGTCTCGCAATTGGGGTAACAAGTGAGGTAACAATCATCATTAGACCACATGCTAAAAATGCGCCAACCGCGATGTTGATATCGATGCCGTTGAATGTGCCAATAGCAGCGGCTCCAGGAGTTGACCAAGCTGTGACAATTGGAATTTTGGCGCTATGCGAAAGAAATATCGTGGTGAGCGACACTGACAGACACAGAAGCGCAACCCAAGAAACAACTTGATCAGCGGATGCAGTTGTCGACTTGGCAGCTTCAAGAACTACTGCCAAGGAACCGCCAAATCCAACCAGAACCGCCAAAAAGGCACTGTTCAAAACGCTTATTCTCATGATCCTTTACTCTAGGCAGATATTTGCACTCGAGTCATCCTGATATTCGCGCTCAGCGCGAGCCCAATGTGCGCTACGTGGAACGAATTATGCGGCCTATGCCGTGGGCCGTGAAAAGGGGCGGCATAATTGTAGGTGTGCTTCGGTATCAATCTAGCCAAGCCCCCCTGCACCTTTGCTGGCTGCTCCGACATGGTTCTACGAACGCAAGCAAAAGTGTCCATTGTCACAATCTTCAACGTGAACCTAAGAACGCTGTCTTCCACGTCAGCGGCTCACATGGGCACTCCCGCCGACGAACAGTTCTCCAAGGATCAAGGACAGTGCTCCTTTGACCAACAATCAATAACTTAGCTTCCCGCATGCAGATTCGGGAGGCGGGAGCCCGAAGTTCAGGACAGAGGGTTTTTGTCTCAACTTTCACCCTTCGTTCCGGCTATTTTTGGCCCATTCTCTCAACGTCCTCCGTTGAACACATTAGAGAAATTTATGGCTTGCAAATCCGTGTACACCGGTTCGATTCCGGTACTCGCCTCCATTTACTTTCGAGCACTTAGCGCGGGTGTCATTGGGTAGCCGGAAGGCGCGCTACTCACTTGCTACTCATTCGCGTTCTGTGCGCGTTCGGTTCCAGCGTCGAGCGTAGCCTTGGAAACCGAGCGCCCCTTGAGCCACGGCGTTGTCACGCATCCGCTCAAACTGGGCACTCGCCTTCTCACGGCAGTGCCCCTCCTTTTCAGCGATGGCGTAGAAGGGTTCGGTGCAAACAGCGTCCTCTGGGATCGCGGTCTTTCGCTTCTTAGAAAGAGATGATGGTTGTTTGATGGTTAGTGATGGTTCGGCGGAACCTACGTTCTGGGTTTGTGCATCTGTATTCCGGGTTTCTCGTTCCGCCTTTTGCTTTGTCGGAACCTCTTTCCCGGTTTCTGCTTCCGTGTTTATTGGCCGCATTAGGACGTGATAGACAGACGTTCCGCCGCGCTTTCCACCCCTCTCGGTCCGCAGCCAACCGGCCTCCTCAAGCCGCCAGATTACGCCCCTGGCCCCCCTTTCGGTGCAGCAGGCCTAAGCGGCAATTTTGGCCTTTCCTGGGAATGCGCGACCCTCGTCATCGGCGTGTTCTGCAATCGCCAAGAGAACTAGGCGTTCTGATTGCGTCGCGGGGCCATTCTGCCAGACCCAAGCCATAACCATCACGCTCATGGCTGCACCTTTGGCTTGGCCCACTCAGGCCGAATGCCTTTCTCTTTGAGTCATGCATTCTCTGGACTGCGCCCGCAAAATCTTCCGGGTGCAAGAATCCTACCGCCTCAACCATCTCGAAAAGGTGCAGGTCACAATGAGTGCCAATGATGTGCAGATTTGACGTGTCAAAGATTTTTTCTGACACCACGGGTACATGCTCTGGCATAAACCATTGCAGCCAGTACTCAACTTGGCCAAGTTTGATGTTGCCAAGCCGAAGTCTCAGCGCGTTCAAATTTACGGAGAAAAACTCCCTATCTGGGTCAACGCGAAACTCAGTGAACACCTCTTGCATTTCGCGCTCAGCTTCATTGCAGTTCGGGCAAAGCGCCGCCTCTAGAACATCAATCCCACCAGGCACGCCGCTCGAATAAAGCTCTTTGGCGCGCTCCTCTGGTTTGTGCGTGGTCTTTCCGACCTTGTAGACCCCGTGCATAAATTCGTTGCCCAAAATGTAAACGAACCCGATACTCACCGCGCCACCCTCCCGCCCACCACAACGCCCACCTTGACCCCGTAGTAAGTCTCAACAAGCCCCTGTTCGCGCACGCGCATTGCCTCACGGCGCACAAGCACCGCAGAACATCCAAGCCTACGAGCGATGTCGTCGTAACCCAGACCTTGGGCCATCAAGCTATGAACGTGGGCACGCCAATCTTGGGGCTGCATTGGGACCATCATTGAGCCACCCCCGCTTTACCCACAAGGGGCACAGGCTGGCTGTCAAGGGGCCCGACCCCGATAATGGCCAGGGCCTCATCCACGCTCGTGGCAACAGCCGTCTTGCCCCGCCAAGTGTCATGCCATTCCTGCTCGTCTGTCGTGAGCTTGCGGGCGCTCGGAGGCTTTGAGACGTCCTTGATTTCGATCAGGAAGTTCATGTCGCGATAGCCCACGCAGACGTCCGGGAAGCCCTGCCCCTCGCGGTGCGTTGGCCGAACGGAGGCCCGCACAGCGCGCAAGGCGCTGACAATCTCGCCCTGGTTGGCGTCTACCTCGGCGGCGCGTCTCATTGCCCGACCTCCGCAGCCATGAGCTTTGCGCCAGCGTGAACAACGGCCTGTGTCAGTTCCTTGCTGCAAGCGTGGTCCCAACGGGCTGGTCCAGCTTGCATTCACTTAGATGCTTGGGACGGCTGCTCGCGTCGGCGCAATACTGGGTTTGACCTGGGACCGCGTGGACTTTGAGCGCCGAGCCATCAATCTACGCCTGCCCGATGCACAGACCAAAAAAGGGGGCGCGGTCATCGCGATGAACGGCATGACGCGCCCGGCGCTACAGACTGCCCGCCACACGGCGCTCTCCGATCATGTGGTGGAATATGCGTCTGGGCCTGTGAAGAATATCCGCAAGGGCTTTAAGAGCACTTGCGAGCGCGCAGGGCTTAGGGAGGTCACGACTCAAACGCTGCGGCACACTGCCGCCGTGCACATGGTAAGCGCAGGGATCTCAATCGAGAAAGTGAGCCAGTATTTGGGGCACAGCAACACGCGGATCACATAGAACCTCTACGCCCGATTTGCGCCCGGCCACATGCAGGATGCAGACTATATTCTTGACTTCACTAGCCTGAAATCGACTTCTCACGGTTCACGGAACTAGAGGTCACTTCGTTAACCGCGCGCAAGCAATTGAAGTCATGGTGGGTGATGAGAGACTCGAACTCCCGACATCTTCGGTGTAAACGAAGCGCTCTACCAACTGAGCTAATCACCCGCTGTAGCGCTTCTATCCCGAAGTTTCCAAGGGGTTCAAGCGGGATCGGACGGGTCGCGTAAGACGGCGTGGCCTTGGGCATCCAGGCGGAAGACGATCCCTTGCCCGCCCGGCAGATCGCTGAGCCGGTCCGCCCCCCAGCCGAGCCACAGCGCGCGGATCATGCGTCCGGTGATGCCGTGGGTGACGAGAACCGAGGGGCGATCGAGGCTATCGAGCAGCGCCGCACAGCGCAGCCGCAGCCTGTCGAGCCCTTCCCCTCCCGGGGCCTGTTCATAGAGCGAGAGCGTCTCCCCCGGGGGCATGGTGGGGTCGTACTCCACCCCGAGCGTGTCGCGTTGGCGTCCGGACCACTGGCCCACGCCGATCTCCACAAGCCGTGCGTCCGTGTCCACCCGCGCCACGTGCGGCGCCACCGCGTAGCCCGCCGTCTGGACTGCGCGCCCCTGCGGAGAACACAGCGCTTGAAAGCCGCTGAGATCGAGCCCTGCGAGGATCCGACCCTGCGCCTGTGCCTGCGCAATGCCGAGGGGCGTCAGCGGCGAATTGAGCGCGCCCTGCAGGCGCCCCTCGGCGTTCCAAACCGTTTGGCCGTGGCGCAATATGAGCAGGTCTGGATAGCGCATGGGGGCTCCGTCAATGGCTGTGGCGCCGCCCTACACCCGTTCCCACCCCGCCGCCAGGGCCGCGCCGCCCCTTGCAAAGTCCGCGCGTGCCCTGATATTCGACTGCGACGGTCGGAGTGTAGCTCAGCCTGGTAGAGCACTGTCTTCGGGAGGCAGGGGTCGTGAGTTCGAATCTCGCCACTCCGACCAGATATCAATCGCTCAGCGATAGCTATGAAGTGGCGCACAGTGGGCTGGGGTGTCGTGTCGGGTTCAGCCTAAGCACGCCAGTGGTCATCTCTTTGCCTATCGTTCCAGTGGTCGCGCAAGGGCAGTGACAAAATGGCCTAAGGGTGAGTGAAATAGTCGGATTGACTAATCCGACCAAATCACTCAACCTTAGGCCAACAGCCAGCCGCTCAGTCTGTGGCAAGCCGAACACCCCGAACCCCGGAAGGGAGTGGGCTTATGACGCACGCTTACCCGCAGCCGTTGCCGCCAACGTTGGAGTGGCGAGAGGCGCTTTCAATTGCTTTTGAATTTGGTCTGCCAGACCCGTTCAACATTGAATGGCTCATTGATGCCGCCGAGCGCGGGGAGTGGAGCGGGCTATGGTGGTGAACGTCGCGCGAGAGCTCCGTGTTCGGCCTGAGGAAGACCTGCCAGTCTATGACGCGGCTGACCTGACCAAGGGCGGTGATCTCGCCAAGATCAAACTGGGCGACCAGCTCTATACGCTGCGCATCACCCGCGCGGGCAAGCTGATCCTGACGAAATGACTGCGACGACCTCACATCGCGGGGGGGCGGCGGTGGGTTTCGTGACCGACCTGGGCCCCGTGGAAGCTGGAGCGGTCCTTTACTTGCGCCTGTGGCGCAATGGGCCGGATGCCCAAGCGCGGGTCTGGAGCGACTTTAAGGCAACCCTTGGCTCAAATCAGGGGCGCGACGCGCTGAGCGCGTTCGAGCACTTGTGCGAGGTCTGCATGCGCCATGGGCGGCGACCGCTGGTGCGACACCACGTGAATTGCCAATGCCTTGGGGCGGACGAGTCCTGCTTTGCCAATTTCATCGGCTACGCGACGGATGGCGCGCGGGAGGATGCGCTGCTGATCGCGACGACGATTGTGCGGCCCGACATTGCCCCAGTGGCTGTGGCATGCGCGCAGCAGTTTGGTTTGGCGCTCCGGCAGATGACCAGCCTGCAGACCAACGCCACCCCCCAATTCAACTGTGGACCAACCACGATACACTAAAAGGACAGTGCCCCATGAAACCTATCACACTTGCCACGAGTGCCCTGGCGCTTAGCCTTGGCACGGCAGCCTTCGCAGAGGGCCACGCGACCAAAGCGGCGGTGCTCGCCACCTACGCGGACATTGCGGAAGCGAAATACACAGACAGCCTTGTGACGGCTCACCGGCTGCAAGCGGCTGTGGAGGCGCTGCTGGCCAACCCGTCGGCTGAAGCATTGGAGGCGGCGAAGGCCGCCTGGTTGGCCGCGCGGGTCCCCTACCAACAGACCGAGGTTTTCCGCTTTGGCAACGCGATCGTTGACGATTGGGAGGGCAAGGTAAACGCCTGGCCGCTGGATGAAGGTCTGATCGACTACGTGGACGCGTCCTATGGCGGGCCGACCGATGAGAATGAGGCGGCGGTTCTGAACGTGATCGCCAATGCCAGCTTTACCCTATCGGGCGAGACGGTAGATGCGTCGGCGATCACCCCTGCCCTGCTGGAAGACACGCTTCAGGAGGCTGATGGTGTCGAAGCCAACGTCGCGACCGGCTACCATGCCATTGAGTTCCTGCTTTGGGGTCAAGACCTCAACGGGCACGGGGCGGGTGCTGGCAACCGGCCTTGGACTGACTATGCCGCGGGCGACGCGTGCACGGGCGGGAACTGTGACCGTCGCGGGGACTACCTCAAGGCGGCGACGGATCTGCTGATCGCCGACCTCGACTGGATCGTGGCGCAATGGGCACAGGGTGGAGCGGCGCGCGCAGCTGTCACCGCCGATGAAGACGCCGGGATCGCCGCGATCCTGACCGGTATGGGCTCCTTGTCCTATGGTGAGACCGCTGGGGAACGGATGCGTTTGGGCGTCATGCTTAACGACCCAGAGGAGGAGCATTCCTGCTTTGCTGACAACACCCACAACGATCACTTCTACAACGGTGTAGGCATCCAGTCCGTCTACCTGGGCAGCTACACGCGGATTGACGGCAGCGTGGTCGACGGGCCGTCTGTGTCTGACTTGGTCGCCGCAACCGACGCCGCCCTCGATGCAGAGATGCAGGCGAAACTGTCGGCTGCCGTCATGGCCCTAGGTCGGATCAAAACGGCGGCTGAGGCCGGGTTCAGCTATGACATGATGCTCGAACGCGGCAATGAGGCCGGCGAGGCGCTCATCATGGGCGGTGTGAATGGACTGATCGACCAGACGCGCAGCATCGAACGGGTGGTTGCGGCGCTCGACACCTCGATCGAGGTGGAAGGGTCCGACAGCCTCGATAACCCGGGCGCTGTCTTCGAATAGACCCAGCACCTTGGTTGGCGCGGCATTATGAGGTCGCGCCAACGCGCCTTTCGTTTGGTAGCCACGATCATGAACCATCGCAGCCGATTTGCCGCCATTCTTGCCCTCGCAGTCCCGACAGGTGCGATGGCCGGGCCGCTGGATGAGCCACATCTGAACATCATTCCGCGCACCGATGCCGAAGCGGCCCGGATTGCCAGCGTGACGGCTTTGGCGACGCGCTTTGAGGGCGCCCAGGCGTTTGAGGCGAACTCCGCCGGGGCTGCGACTGTCCGGGCGATGACGAATGCGAATGCGTTCTCGCAACCATCGGGCAATATCAGTTTCGAGGATGAGCTTACGTTTAAGGTGGGCAATGGGCTTTTTCGGAAGCTCTGGGTGTCCTCCCCGTCATCAACGCTGGCCTCTGACGGTCTCGGGCCGCTTTATAACGCGCGGTCGTGTCAACGGTGTCACCTAAAGGATGGCCGCGGGCACCCGCCTGAGGGGCCGGACGACACTGCGATCTCAATGTTTCTGAGGGTGTCGATCCCAGCGGAAAGCTCCGCCCTGACGCAGGAGATCGAAGGGTACATCGCCACCCTGCCAGAGCCGACCTATGGCACGCAGATGCAGGATTTCAGTCTGGCCGGACACGCGGCGGAGTACACGCTGCGGATCGACTATGAGGAGATTGAGGTCCCGCTTTCGGGGGGCGAGACCGCCAGCCTAAGACACCCAACCTACACCGCTGCCGATCTTGGCTACGGTCCGCTGCACGCGGATGCGATGGTGAGCCCGAGGGTTGCGCCGCAGATGATCGGGCTGGGCCTTTTGGAGGCGATCCCAGCCGCAGATATCCTCGCCCTCGCGGACCCCAACGACACCGATGGCGATGGGATTTCGGGGCGACCCAATGTTGTTTGGTCCGTTGAATATGATCAACCCATGCTGGGGCGCTTTGGCCTAAAGGCGGGGAGCCCGACTGTGCGCGAACAATCCGCCGCCGCGTTCGCGGGGGACATAGGCATCTCGAGCCCCGTGTTTCCGGCGGCGTGGGGCGAGTGTTCGCAGGCTCAATCGGCGTGCCGTGCCGCGCCCCATGGGGACGGCGATGAGCGGGAATTTGAGATCGATGCCCAAGGGCTTGATCTGGTCACATTCTACAGTCGCAACCTCGCCGTTCCGGCCCGCCGCGCTGTCGATGACCAGCACGTCCTGCGCGGGAAAGAGGTGTTTTACACGACCGGGTGTACCGCGTGCCATCACCCGTCCTTTGTGACCCATCGGCTGGCGGACCAGCCGGAGCAGAGCTTTCAGCTCATTTGGCCCTATACCGACATGCTGCTGCATGACATGGGCCCCGGTTTGGCAGACAACCGGCCAGAAGCCCGGGCAAATGGCCGTGAGTGGCGGACCCCGCCGCTTTGGGGGGTTGGGCTAACGCAGCAGGTCTCTGGCCACACGTATTTCTTGCATGATGGGCGCGCCCGGTCGCTTTTGGAGGCGGTGCTTTGGCACGGGGGGGAGGCACAATCGCAGCGCGACGCGGTGGTGTCCATGCCCCCAGAGGACCGCGACGCGCTGATCACGTTTTTGGAGAGCCTATGATGCGCTATACGACACTCGCCGCGGCGGCGCTGATCGCGGCACCGGCGTTTGCGGATGGGCCCGATATTCGGGCCATCGTGGACGATCACATCCTGCCAGGCTACGCCGCGCTGGCGCAGGAGACATCCGAGCTTGCGCAGGCCGCGGCCGAGGAGTGTTCGCCAAAGAGCGCAGGCCTGATCACCGCATATCATGATGCGTTCGATGCGTGGGTGCGCGTCAGCCATCTGCGGTTTGGCCCGTCTGAGCAGGATGACCGCGCCTTTGCCTTGGCGTTTTGGCCGGACCCCAGGGGCTCCATCCCCAAAGCTTTATCGGCGTTGATCCGGGATGAGGATGCAGCGGTTTTAGACGGTGACGCGTTTGGGGCCGTGTCCATCGCGGCGCGGGGGTTCTATGCGCTTGAGTTCTTGCTGTTCGCGCCTGAGTTCGCCCCAAAGGATGCGTCACCGGGCGACCCGGACTACCGGTGCCATCTGATCCAAGCCGTCGCCACCGATGTCGCGGTGACCTCCGACGCCATTTATGCGGGTTGGATTGGAGGCTATGGCGATCTGATGGCCACCGCCAACAACGAGACCTACCGAACGCCGATAGAAGCGGCGAGGCAGCTCTTTACAGCCCTGTCGACCGGGCTGGAGTTCACGTCCCAAACGCGGTTGGGGCGTGCCCTGGGGACCTTTGAGCGCCCGCGGCCCAACCGGGCGGAGGCGCGCAGATCGGGGCGGTCGCTGCGTCACGTGGTGCTGTCGTTGGAGGCGACACGGGATCTGGCCGCGATGATCGCCCCCGGGAACGCCGCAACAGATGAGGCCTTTCAAAGGGCCATCCAACGGGCGCAGGCGTTGGACGATCCGGTCTTTGCAGGCGTCGCTGACCCTCAAGGGCGCTTTCGGGTCGAGGTCCTGCAACACCATATCGAGAGCATCCGAACCGTCCTGGCAGAAGATGTCGGCCCATCCTTGGGCGTCGCTGCTGGCTTTAACGCGATGGATGGCGACTGATGGTGGCGAGCCGCAGGTCGTTCATCGCGGGCCTCGTTGCCTCTGGTCTCGTGCCCAATGCAACCTGGGCCGATGCGGGCAGCCCGGCCTATCTAACTGCGGGCATGACACCCGGTGGCGGCTACGTGCTGTGTGGCTTGAGGCCGGACGGCAGGATCACGTTCGAGGTGCCGCTTCCAGCACGCGGGCATGCCGCGGCCGCGCATCCGGTGGCGCCCGTGGCCGTGGCCTTTGCCCGCAGGCCGGGCACATATGCCATGGTGCTCGACTGCTTAGATGGGGCGGTCAAAGCGCAGCTCACGTCCCCGGTGGGGCGGCATTTCTACGGTCATGGCGCGTTTTCTGCGGAGGGCGACCTGCTTTTTACGACGGAGAATGACTACGAAACCACACGCGGTATCGTCGGCGTCTGGGACGCCCGCGATGGATACAAACGTCTGGGGGAGTTCCGGTCCGGCGGCACCGGCCCCCATGACATCAAGCTGATGCCAGACGGTGCGAGCGTGGTTGTCGCCAATGGCGGGATCGAGACGCATCCGGAGACGGGCCGCACGAAGCTCAACATCCCGACGATGCGCCCAAACCTGAGTTACCTGAGCTTGGACGGCGCGATCCTGGATCAGACCAGTCTTGAAGACGACCTGCGCAGGAACTCCATCCGCCATCTTGCGGTGTCTGCGGGCGGGGACGTGGCCTTTGCCATGCAGTGGCAAGGCGATGCGGTGGACTATCCTCCGGTGCTCGGGTTCCACCGCCGGGGCGCGCGCCCGTGTTTGGCCATCGTGCAAGGGGACGCGACCCGCGCGGTGCGAGGCTATGCTGGCAGCGTCGCATTTGCCGGAGACGCCAAAACCGTCGCGGTGACGTCACCGAGGGGCGGTGTCCTGCAAGTCTTTGACGCGGCGCTGGGTTCGCTCAAACGGCAGGTGCAGATTGAAGACGTTTGTGGTGTCGCGGCTGCCTCGGGCGGGTTTTTCGTCACAAACGGGCTCGGGCGTGTTTTTGATCTGCCTGGAGCGGCGTCCGTCGCTGGCGTGCAGCACCGGATACGGTGGGACAATCACTTGGTTGCGATCTGATACGGTTCGCCTCTCACCCACACAGGCGCGCTGATACGGCGTCGAAGCCTGCGTGGTAGACGCCCTCACGGACGGTCTGTTCGAGCTCCGCCTCTTGGCCTGGCGCCGTGTCAAAGCGTGACCACCAACGCCAGTAGGTGCGGGCGGAAGCGGTGACGGGGCGAAGCGTGACGTGGGCTGTATAGTTCAGAAGCGGCACGTCGGAGGTGAGGATGCGGTAGGAAAAGCTGCGCTCGGCATCTGAAAGCGACAAAAGCTCCTCGCGCAGGGCCTCCCCCGTGGTAAGGTGGAACGCACGGATGGCGCCTACGGCGTCACCGGTACGGCCGTCCTCGATATGGCTTGCAGCGATGGCCGGGTGCCAGTGGACGTGGCTGTTGAAGTCACGGATGAGCGCCCAGACGTCCTCGATCGGGGCGTCGATGATGGTGCTGGTGTCGACCTTGATCATGCGCGTCCCCCGAACCGTTGGCGCAGATGGGTGAGCGCTGTGGCAAAGACCCCGTCCCCGATTTGGCGCAAGAGCGCGGGTTCGTCGGCTGCGGCGCAGTCGAACTCCGCCGTCCATTCGGCAAAACAGGCACCGTCGCGGGCCACGGGGCTCAGGCGCAGCGTGGCCACATAATTCGTTACAGGCATGGGCGCCTCGAGGATCGCGTAGGTGCAAGCGTGGGCGTGGTCGTCGAGCATCAGGAGCTTTTCACGGATCACACCGCCGTCGCGCAGGCGAAAGTTGCGCACGCAGCCCACGCGGTCGGCGGGCATGCCGCCTTCGATCCGGCTCGACGCGACAAAAGGGGTCCAGAGTGGCAGCGCATTGAAGTCGCGCACCACAGACCACACGCGGGTGGCGGTCGCCGGGATCACGTCTGAGCGGTAAAGCTCAGCCATCCTTTTTGTCCGAAGGCGGTTGCAGCGACTTGGCGTCCTTGGCCGCGCGGAAGATGTCGCCCGAGCGCGTCAGGCTTGAGCCATCGACGCCCACATCCTTGAGAAGCTCTTCGATCATGGGGGCTTGCACGCGGTAGCGCAGGACGCTGTCCATGACCTCGTCGGTGGGCGAGCGGTCCCCACCCCCATCGCCGAGCCCTGAGCCACCGAGATGGACGACCTTGATGCTGTCGATCTTGTCCATGGGTTTGACGGTCTCGCGCACGATGGCCTCGAGCCGCTCGATGAGCTGCGCGCGCAATCGGCCCGCGCGGGCGTCTTCGGACAGCAGGTTGTCGGCCTCGTTTCTAAGGCGGTCGGCCTCGGCGCTGACGGTGGCGAGCAGGCGTTGGGTTTCGCTGTCTTTTTCGGCCATGATACGGGCGACCTGCGCGTCGCGGGTGGCGCCTTCGACCTCGCGGCTGGTTTTCACGGCCTCTTCCGATTGCACGGCCTTGGCGAGTTGGTCGCCCACGTCGATGCGCACCTTGGCCTCGTCGGCGGCTTTTTCGAGCACAGTGATCTTGGCCTCAAGCTCCAGCATTTCGACGGTCTGTTCGCGCGCGATTTCGAGCTTTCGCAGCGTCTCCTCCCGCTCCACGCGGATCTTGTCGGTCTTTCTCTCCGCCTCGATGCGGGCGCGTTCGGTTTCCTCGCGCGCTTTCAGCTCGGCCTCGTCGATGTCGCGGCGCATGGCGATCTTGTCGGCTTGGGTGCCTTTTTCGGCGGCGATGCGGGCCTGTTCGGCGGCGGCCTCCTGTTTGGCGCGGGTTTCGGCGATGAGCGCGGTCTGTTCGGCGCGGCGCAGCTCGATCTCTTGTTCTTGCATCAGGCGCGCGAGCTCGCTTTCGCGGTCCAGCGCAAGCGTCTCCCGCTCCGCCTCCAGGTTGCGTTCGCGGATGGACACGACGGCCTGCTGTTCGATCTCGTTGCGCAGTTTGCGGCGGTCCTCAACGATGCGGATCAGCGTTGTCAGGCCCTCCGCGTCAAAGCGGTTGGCGGGATTGAAATGCTCCAAGCTCGTTTGATCGAGTTGACGGATCGCGACGGAGCGGAGTTCAAGCCCGTTTTTGGCGAGTGCCGCCCCCGCGAGGGCGGTCACTTGATCGACGAAAGCGGCGCGGTTGTCGTGGATGTCTTCCATCGTCATCTGCGCGGCGACGCTGCGCATGGCGCCCAAAAACTCCCCCTCAAAGAACGCGGAAAGCTGGGTGGGGTCGCTGATGATGTTGCCCAGGGTCGTTGCGGCCATCGACACCGATGACTCGTCCTGCGCCACGCGCAGAAAGAATTCTGCCCGGGCGTCCATGCGCACGCGGTCGCGGGTGATGAGGGCATGGTCTTTTTCCGCGCTGACCTCGAGCCGGGAGAGGCTGAAATAGACCGGCGTGACCTCGTGAATGATGGGCAGCACGAACGCCCCGCCGGATATCACAACCTTTTCGCCCCCAAGCCCCGTGCGCACAAAGGCGCGGTCGCTGGTGGAACGGTAGTAGAGCCAGTTGAACAGCCAAACCACGATCACAATCGCGACCAAGAGGAGGATCAGGGCAGTGATGAGCGTTCCTGTCATGGGTCAGCTTCCCTTTATCGCCTTGAACAGGCGCGTTTGATCGGTGAGCGCCACTTCGGTCGGCAAACGCTCCATGGAGGAGGCGCCGTAGAATCCGTGGCAGTGTTTGGTGTTTTTGAGGACGAATTCGGCGTCCGGCGGCATGGCGACCTGGCCGCCATGGACGAGCACGATAGCGTCAGGGTTGACCTCCAACGCCGCCTGCGCCCAGCTGTCGACGAGCGCGGGCGTGTCTTCGAGTGTGATTGACGTCTCGGCCCCGATTGAGCCGCCGGTGGTCAAGCCCAGGTGGCACACGATGATGTCTGCGCCCGCCTCGGCCATGGCGGCGGCGTCCTCCTCACCAAAGACGTAGGGGGTGGTGAGCATGTCCTTTTCGTGGGCCATGCGGATCACGTCGACCTCTTGCGCGTAGGACATCCCCGTTTCTTCGAGGTTTTTGCGGAAATTCCCGTCGATGAGACCCACGGTCGGAAAGTTCTGCACGCCCGAAAAGCCCACGCGCGCCATGTCGTCGAGCAGGACGTCGAAATTGGCAAACGGGTCGGTCCCGTTCACCCCCGCAAGAACGGGCGTGTTCGGCGCCATGGGGATCACTTCGGAGGCCATGTCCATCACGATTTCATTGGCGTTGCCATAGGCCAAAAGCCCCGAGAGCGACCCGCGCCCGGCCATGCGGTAACGCCCGGAGTTGTAGATCACGATGAGGTCGATGCCGCCCGCCTCCTCACATTTCGCAGAAAGCCCAGTGCCCGCCCCGCCGCCGATGATCGGCTCGCCTGCATCGCGCATCTTGTGGAATTTGCTCAAAAGCGTTGAACGGTCAAATCGCGGCACTGGACGTCTCCGGTTTTATGTTGGGGGTAATGTCACGCAGCGCCGCAACGGCGACCTCTGCGAATGCGGGGTCATTGATATGGCACGGGACGCGGATCACGCGGCGGTTGGCCGTTTCCTGCACACCCGCCGTGATGGTGGAATACAGCGCCTCACGCGCTTCGAGGTCTTCGTAGGCACCGCCCGGGCAATCGATGGCCGACACGCCGCCCTCGGGGATCAGGAAGCGCACTGGCCCCTCCATCCGGTTCATTTTGTCCACCATGAACTGCCCGATGCGCACGTTTTCCTCGGGCGAGGTGCGCAGCAACGTCACCTGCGGGTTGTGATAGTAGATGTTCCTGTGGGCGTATTTCTCTGGCACCGTGTGGGGCTCGCCAAAGTTGACCATATCGGTCGCCCCGACGGACCCCACCCAGGGGATTTTTGACCGGATGAACGCGTCGAAGCGGTCCTCGGTCGCGCTGAACACACCGCCCACGATCAGGTCGGCCACCTCGGTCGTGGTCAGGTCCATGGCTGCTGAAATCAGGCCATTGTCGGCCAGCTTTTCCATCGACCGCCCGCCGGTGCCTGTGGCGTGGAAGACCAGCGGCTCCCACGCGTCGCCCAGGCCTTTGATCACCTGCGTCACCGCAGGCGTCGTGACGCCAAACATGGTCAACCCCAGGAGCGGCGCCTCGTGGCCCTGTGCGGTTGGGTGCACAGCCTTGGCCATCCCCGCCATGGCCGAGGCCGCGTTCCCCAGAACCTGGCGGGAGATGCTGTTGAGGCCCGCGAAGTCTGTTACCGAATACATCATCACCATGTCGGACGGTCCAACATAGGGCGCCACATCGCCCGATGCGACCGTGGACACCATGACCTTTGGCACGCCAATGGGCAGCGCGCGCATCGCGGGTGTCGCCAGCGCTGTGCCTCCGGAGCCTGCGGCGGATATGATCCCGCCCAGCTTGTCCTGCTTGGTCACCCAGCGCTCAAACGCCACCGCCATCGCCGCAACCGCGCTGCCGCGGTCGCCGGTGAACACGGCGCTGGCCCCACGGGGGTGGTAGGCTGCAACGATATGGGGCGGGATGTCGGCCGCCGATGGCTTGCCCGATGTGGACAAATCCAGCGTGCGCACCGTCACGCCCTGGCCCCGAATGATGTCGCGCAAATATCCCAGTTCCTGCGCCTTGGTGTCGTAGGTCCCAGCCACGATCACGGCACCGCCCTGGTCACTGCGCGGCAGGTCGGCCACCGCCACGAGCGGCTTGACCTGCCCGGCCACACGGTTGTCTTTCCAGTGATCGCCGCTCCACCGGTCGGGCGCGACATAGGCCCAGCCCGCGTTGCGCGCGGTACGCACGGCCAGGTCGCGGGCGGGATCGCCAGGCTCGGTCGCGGCGCTCGTCTCGGGGCTTGCGGCGGGTGGTACATAGGTGGGGATGTCGATGGGGGCATTGTCATCGACGCGGCCCACGCCCAGGAGCTGCTGTTGCAGCGCCCTGTCGCCCGCGAGTTGCGCCGCGGGCAGCACGTTGGAGATGCGCCCGTTGACCATGATCGCGATATCTTCGGCCACTTCGGTGGCGACTTTGATGTTCTGTTCCACCAAAAGGATCGCGCAGCCGCCCTCGTCGCCCAGGGTTTTCAACAGCTCGATCACTTGGTCGACGATGACGGGCGCGAGCCCCTCCGTCGGTTCGTCGAGGATCAAGAGCTCCGGATCCGACAAAAGCGCGCGGGAGATCGCGAGCATCTGCTGCTCCCCCCCCGACAGCTGCGCGCCGCCATTGCGCCGCCGTTCGGCGAGGCGCGGGAACTGCGCATAGACGCGGTCCACCGTCCATGCGCTGCCCTTGCGTTGGCAGAGCCTAAGGTGGTCATGGACCGTCAAATCCGGCCAGAGCCGCCGCCCCTGGGGCGTGTAGCCCACCCCCATGGAGGCGATTTTGTAGGATGGCAGGGCGGTCAGCTCCTTGCCGTCGAATTTGATCGACCCGGCGGAGACCTCCTTCATGCCCATGATCGCGTTGCACAGCGTGGTCTTACCCATGCCGTTGCGGCCCAGCACGGCGTGCACGCCCTCCGTCAGGGTGATGTTGACGCCTTGCAGCGCGTGGGAGGCGCCGTAGTAGACGTGCAAGTCGCGGATCGCGAGCGCGTGTTTGGTGCCGCGCGCCATCAGTGACCGCTCCCCAGATAGAGCTCTTGGACGGCGGGATCGCTTTCGATCTCCTCCGGGGTGCCTTCGGCAAAGACGCGGCCATTGTGCATCATGGTGACGGCCTCCGCCACGCGTAGCGCGACGTCCATGTCGTGCTCGATGATGATAAAGCCCATATGCGCGGGCAGCGCGCCGAGAATTTCGATGAGCTCTGTGCGTTCCGTCGGGCTAAGCCCCGCGGCCGGTTCGTCAAACAGCACAAAGCGCGGCGCGCCTGCAAGCGCCATGGCGATTTCCAACTGGCGCTGCTGGCCGTAGGACAGCTCCGACACCAGCGTGTCGGCGACATCGGTCAGATGCACAGCCTCCACCAGGGTTTCCGCCTGTTCAAGCCGCGGATCGGACGGCTTGGGCCGCCGGAGCGAAAACCGGCCAGAAGCTACGCCGCGGCAGGCCAAAAAGACGTTGTCGCGCACGCTCAATTGCCCAAAGAGCTGCGAGATTTGATAGGTCCGGCGCAGGCCGCGCCGGATCCTGTGATGTGCGGGCATATCGGTGATATCCTCGCCAAAGAACCGCACGCGGCCTGTGGTTGTCGGAAAGTCCCCGGTGATCGCATTAAAGAGCGTGGTTTTGCCCGCGCCGTTCGAACCCAGGACCGCACGCCGTTCCCCCGCGCGCACTGCCAGATTGATATCTGCCAGCGCCACGAGCGCCCCAAAATGTTTGGAGACCGCCTCAAGCTCCAGGGCGAATTGCCCTGAGGCCTGAAGCCGGGATAGTGCGTCGGTGCGGTCCATCAGCCGATCAACAGGGTGGGTTTTCGCGAGACACCACGCCGTATTCCAGGAACGACTCGTAATCCTGGCCGAGTGTCTGGCTCACGCCTTCGGTCACGCTGACAGTCTGGTTGATCAGATTGCCATCGGGGCCCACCGCGACCTCGGTCACAAAGATGTCGGCGATGGCCTGACGGCGCTCATCGAGCGTCACAGTGCCTGTGGGCGTTTCAAGCTCTAGCGACGACAGCGTTGCACGCAGCGCCGCCCCACCATCGCTGAGATCGCCGCCGACCGCATCGAGCCCGGTGAGGAGCGCGAGTGTGTTGACGTAGTAGCCATGGGCAAAGAGCGACGGCGATGGGAAGCCATCGTCGTGCATCGCTTTGTAGTCGGCGACGAACTCGAGCCACGCTTCCCCGTCATAGCTGTCGGAGATCGGGCCGGCCGACGGCGTGCCGATGACCGCGTCGCGAACGCGACCTTCGGACCCGAGCACGGTTTGGTCGACAGTGATGGAACCGCCCACGAGCGGCAGTTCACCGCCAGCTTGCTGGTACTGCGTCAGGAAGTTCACGGCGTCCGCGCCGCCCAAGGCGACATAGATCGCGTCCACCTCATCCGGCAGGGCCGCGATGACGGAGGAATAGTCCTTATTCCCGATGGGCACCCAGAAGCGGTTTTCGACGTCAGCCTCACCACCTAGGCGGCAAAATGGCTCCAGCATCCCGAAGACCTGGGTGTAGGGGAAGGAGTAGTCCTCTGCGACGACGGCGAGGCTGCGGTAGCCTTTGTCGTTGTAGATGTAGTCAGCCAGACCGGCCATCCACTGCGCGCCTTCGGTGTTAAAGCGGAAGAAGTTTTCCGAGGATTCCCGCAGTGTCGTGTCCTGGGCACCCGAAACACCGTTGAGGAAGGTCACGTTGGGGTAGTCTTTGGAAAAGTCGCGGATGGCGATGCCTTCGGACCCCGAGAGCGGGCCAACGATGACTTGCACGCCGTCCTGTTCGATGAGCTTGCGGGCCCCGCGGATGGCGCTGTCGGGGGTGGTGTCGGTGGATTGCACGATCAGCTCGATCTCGTCGCCTGCGACCATGCCGCCCATGCCTGCCACGGCCTGTTCAACGCCGCGCACGCCGTCCTCCCCCAAGACGGTGAAGGGGCCTTCGAGCGTGGCGAGCACGCCAATTTTCAGGCTGTCGGCCTGGGTCATTCCGGCACCGAGGCTGAGCGCCAGCGCGGTTGTCGTCATCAACTTCCAGTTCATCTGTGGTTTCCTCCCATTGGATGATTATTCGGCGGGTTCCGCCGCGGTGTCCGACGTTTTTCGTCGGGTTGTCGAAAGACGGGTCTTGGATTTGGCTTGGTCCCAAAGCCCCAAGAGCCCGTCTGGCGAGAAGTAAACGACCAGCAAGAACACGATGCCGATGACCGTGTTGAAGCGTTCGCGGTTGATCAGGTCGATGGCGAAATTGTCGAGCAGCACGAACGCCACCGCGCCGATAAAGGGCCCGATGGGCAGCCGCAGCCCGCCCACGACGGCGATCACCAGGATGTCGATTGTGATGTCGATGCTGATAGAGCTGGGCGCGATGCGGCCGTTGAACCACACCAGCAGGATCCCCCCGATCCCGGCGATGAAACCGGAGAATGCAAAGGCAAACACCCGGTGGGCGGTGACGTTGTAGCCCAGCGCGCGCAGGCGCCGCGGGTTGTCGCGCACAGCCTGGAGCGAGAGCCCAAAGGTCGACCGCGACGCGTATGTCACCAGCGCAAAGAGCCCCACCGAGATCGCCAACACCAGGTAGTAGAACGGCACCGGATCGCGCATATAGACGCCCAAAAGCGTTGGCGCGTCGATCCCCGCAAAGCCGGTGAAGCCATTAAAGAGCGTGTAATTCTGCCGCGCGAAGTAAAAGACGACGACCGAAAACGCGAGCGTGATCATGAGCGTGTAAATGCCTTCGGTCCGGGCGGCGACGGCGCCGATGAAGCCCGCAAACACCACCGACACCGTGAGCGCGGCCAGCACCGTCAGCCACCAGGGCCAGCCCAGGCCCATGACGTCCTGGGTGTTGGTGCCAAGGATCGGCAGCATATACGCGCCGAGCCCGGCCACGGCGACCTGCGCCAGCGACACCATCCCCCCGTAGCCCGCAAGCCACATGAGCGAGAGCGCCAGCACCCCCAAAATCATCGAATAGGCGCCGATTTGGAGCACGAAGAAGTCGCTGGCCACCGCTGGAAAGAGGATGAGCAGCCCCAAAAGGACCCACAGGCCCGGTGCGACGTGGCGCAGCCCGGCCATCACGCGCGCCCGCCCATCAGGCCTTGGGGCCGAACGGCCAGGACGATGATCATGATCACGAATGTCAGCACAACGCCGTAGGTCGGGAAATAAGCGAGGCCGAACTGTTCGGCCATGGCGATCAAAAGCGCCCCCACCGCCGCGCCAGAGATGGAGCCCATGCCCCCAACAATCACAACGATGAGCGAGGCGAGCAGGTAGCGCACATCTTCGCCCGGGGCGATGGACAGCGCCGTGCCGCCGATCACGCCCGCAAAGCCCGCGAGCCCTGCCCCCAGCGCAAAGACGAGCGCAAAGACAAGCTGCACATTAAACCCGCTTGCGGCCAACATCTCCCGATCATTGACGCCTGCGCGGATCATCATCCCGATGCGCGTGCGGTTCAAAAAGAGCCAGAGTGCGATCCCCACCGCCACAGCCACAGCGAGCACGGCCAGCCGGTAGACAGGGTATTTGATCATCACCGCCGCGCCGCTTGATCTGATCACTGAAATGATCGGCAGCTCAACAGCGCCAAAAAGCCACTCCGGCGGGTTGAATTGGTATGTCGTGCCCGTCCAGACCGCCAGCATCAGGTCGGCGGCGACGATAGAGATCCCGATGGTCACCAGCGTTTGGCGCAGATCATCGCCCTGCATCCGGCGGAAGACGACGATCTGGAGCGCGGCACCAACGGCGGCCATGGCAAAAAACGCGATGGCCGCGCCAAAAAACCAGTTCCCAGTCGCCTCCGCGGCTTCATAGCCGATATAGGCGCCGAGCAGATACATCGACCCATGGGCCAGGTTCACATTGCGCATGAGCCCAAAGACGAGCGTGAACCCCGACGCCACGAGGAAATAGAGCCCCGCCAGCGTAAGCCCGTTGAGAAGGGTGTTCACAAAGGTCTTTTTGCGGCCCAGTACGTCCACCAACCAGTCCGGCCAGACGGCAAAGATAAGGTACGCCAGGATGACAGCAGCCAACGCGCAGGACACGGTGAGCACATTGATCGGCGCGCGCGACCCGGTCACGATGGCGCACCCTGTGATGGCCAAACAACGCCCGAATGGGGTAGTTCATGGATGGACAAGCGCAATTCCTCCCAACGCAGGCCTCCTGAGCCTAATCACGTTCGTCTCGATTGCTTTGCCATCGCAAGACGTGTAATTTGGGATTTTGGGTAAATACGGGTAAAATTGACGTGGAATTCCTCACCTGGCCAGTGGAACGGATCACGGATCGCGACGCTGCACTGCCGCATTGCGTGGTGACGCGGCGCCCGTTTGACGCGGGCGGACGGCTTGATCTGGCGACGGCTCTCCTGCTGCCGAGCGCGGGGGTGGAGGCGCAGGATCTCCCTGCCAATGCCCTGCCCGCGGGGCCCATGGCCCAGGACGCGTGCCTCGGGCTTTGGATGGGCAGTTGCTTTCCGATCCGCGCAGGGGACGCCGCGGCGCGGGTGGGATGGGTCAGCAATTTCCCCCCGACGACGATGTATCAGGATGAGTTTTCGGACAGCCTGGACGAAGTGCAGCTCGGCGCGCGGCAGGAGTATGCACAGCTCGCGCGGCTTAAAGCGCAAGGGTGCAACGTGTTGCTCGCCATCAATCCCGTTCAAACGGTGACGGAGGCCGCGCTGAGCGGCGCTGACGCGCTGCTGATCGTCTTGCGGTCGGCCTTTGACATTCAAAAGCTGTCAGATGGCGGGCTCGCGCAGGTGCGTGCGGCTCTGGGCCCGACGCGGCCTATCGTGATCCATGGTGGGGCTGAAAGCCACCTGCCCCGGGCCCCGGCAGAGCTTGGCGTTGATGCGATCCTGCACCTCCCCGGCTAACTCAGCCCCTCCCGTTTCATCCAGTTGTAGAGCGTTTTGCGGCTGATCCCCAGCGCCTGGGCGGTCTGGCCTTTGCGGAACCCATTGCGTTTGAGCGCATCGACAACGAGCAAGCGGCGGTCGCCATCGGGCGGAGGCTCCGCCGGGTCGAGACCGGTGCGGACGGCCAAATGCGCCTCCACCTCGTCGAGCGACACGGGCTTGCGCGACGGCGCCCGCGCGAATTGGGCGCACATGGCCACAAGCTCCGCCGTGTTGCCGGGCCAATCGTGGCTGCGCAGACGCAGGATGGCCGCCGGCGAAAAGGCGCGCGCAGGGCCCGATCGCTGCTGCGCCTGGTTGCCCATGGCGTTTTCGAGGAGCTCCTTGACGTCATTGGGCCGCGCCCGCAGGGCGGGAAGCTCGATCAAGGCGGCACGCATCAGGGCGCCGAGATCGGGCTGCATCCGCTCGGGCGGATCGTGGGACACCAAGATCATGCGTGGGAGCCGCGATGGGCTGGCCGCGACGCCGGTTTCAATCACATGGGCCGCCAGACGCGCCTGCAGGCTGGGATCAAGCGCCTCGGGATGGCGCAGCACCACCACGTCGGTTTGCGTGTCAAAGCAGGCCCCGGGGCGTTGGCCGTCGCCAAAGAGCACCCGTGGCGCATCGGCAAGGTCGTGGCCCGAAAACTCCGCCACTTGCAGCACGCGCCCGCCGCCACGAGGCCGCACCATCGCCTGCACGGCTGGGGTCATGCTGTCGCCCTTGGGTACAAAAAGGCCCAGAAACTGCGGACGCGCCTGGCGGGCCGCGTGCATCTGTTCCAGCGCCGCCAAAAGCGCCGCATCACTGCCTACAAAACCTGAACGGCGCCCAAAGCCGATGAGTTGACGGGCGGGGGTCTGTGTGGCCGCATTGCGCGTCTTCGCAAGTTTGAAGGAGGCGATGCGGTCGGCAATCGAGCGTTCCACCGGCAGCCGTTCAAAGGTGGAGCCGCCGATATAGCCGTTGAAATCGGCGTGGCGCAGCACGGCCTCTAGGTCCTGTTCGGACTCGACGGGGCCCCCTTCGAGCAGCAGGCAGGTGTCCGGGCGGATGCGGCGGATCTGGCGGGTAAAGCTCGCAGCGACCGTCGCGGCCTCGTCCAGTGTCATGTCTGAGCTGGGGGACACGCGCCCGCCGCTGTTCCAGCCGAAGTTCAGGAGGATATTGTCGAGCCCCAAAAGCGCCGCCTGACGCCCTTGCGATACCGTCCGGCAGTAGCAGACCGCGATGCAACCTGCGTCTTGTGCAGTTTTGAGCATCTCCAACTCCGCACTGAAACCTACGCCCGCGATCTCCAACCGCCGCTGGATGGTGTCGGGGTAGAGCGACGAGGGCGGAAAGTTCACGATCCCGGCAAATCCCCGCGCAAGCACGGCCTTGGCCAAGGCACCTGCATCAAACGCCTCGCGCCAGCAGTTTGTGCCGATAAGGATCGGGATATCCGCTTGGGCCAGGAGCTCCGTATCGGCGTAGCCATCGACAAGTTGCGCGGCGTCAGACAGCGGCAACATGCACGCGATGGATGGGGCGCCCATGTTGCGCAGGCGCGCGGCATTCAGCGCAAGCAGGAAATCCGCACCCGCATGGGTGGAGATCGCCGCGACCGCGCCGCTGCCTGCCGTGACCCCAACCACGAACCGATTTCCGTCTGTCAGCCGCATACCCGCGCCTCATTTGCCCAAAATTACTCAAAACCAGCGGTTTCAACATTGCAATTCCAAAACGTGGCGCGAAAGCTGTCCGAGCACGGGGAGGATGTGCGCATGAAATCTCTACAAGGGCCAGGCTTGTTTCTGGCGCAGTTCGTATCCGACGAGGCGCCATTCAACAGTTGGGACGGGATCACTCGCTGGGCGGCCGACTGCGGATACCGCGGTGTGCAAGTGCCGAGCTGGGATGGCCGTATCTTTGATTTGGCCACTGCGGCAAGCTCTATCGGGTATTGCGACGACTTTCTGGGGGCCGCCAAAGCCAACGGGGTGGCCGTGACGGAGCTGTCGACCCATCTTCAAGGGCAGCTTGTGGCGGTGCACCCGGCCTATGACACGGCCTTTGACGGCTTTGCGCATCCGTCCGTCCATGGCGACCCAAAGGCGCGGCAGGAATGGGCTGTGTCGCAGGTACGCGCAGCAATCACAGCCTCGCGCAACATGGGACTGCGCGCGATGGCGAGCTTTTCGGGCTCACTGGCATGGCCCTACATCTACCCATGGCCACAGCGCCCACCGGGGCTGATCGACGCCGCGTTTGAGGAGCTTGCCGCGCGGTGGCGCCCGATCCTCGATCATGCGGAGGAAAACGGGGTCGATATTTGCTACGAAATTCACCCGGGCGAGGATCTCCATGATGGGATTTCGTACGAGATGTTCCTCGACAAAGTCGACGGACACAAACGGGCGCGGATGCTCTATGACCCAAGCCATTATGTGCTGCAGGCGCTCGACTACCTCGACAATCTCGACATCTATCACGAGCGGATCGGGATGTTTCACGTCAAAGATGCGGAGTTTCGGCCCACGGGGCGCCAAGGCGTCTATGGCGGGTTTCAGTCCTGGGTGGACCGTGCGGGTCGATTCAGGTCGCTCGGCGATGGGCAGGTGGATTTCGGCGCCATATTCTCCAAGCTCGCGCAGTATGACTATGACGGCTGGGCCGTGGTCGAATGGGAATGCGCCATCAAACACCCCGAGGACGGCGCGCGGGAGGGGGCCGCGTTTGTCAAAAAGCATATGATCCGCGTCACGCCCCACGCCTTTGACGATTTTGCGGGGGCCGAAACGGATGCCGCTGCGAACCGCGCGATGCTGGGGCTGACATGACGCGGCGGCTGCGCCTGGGTCAGGTCGGCGGCGGTCAGGGCGCCTTTATCGGCGATGTCCACCGCATCGCGAGCCGCATCGATGACCGGTATGAGCTTGTGGCCGGGGCATTTTCGTCCACGCCGCAGAAATCGCGCGCCTCCGCGGAGGCGCTTGGCGTGTCGCATGACCGGGCCTATGACGATTTTCGCGTGATGGCGGAACGGGAGGCCGCGCGCCCTGATGGGATCGAGGCCGTGTCGATCGTGACGCCCAACCACATGCACTACCCGGCCGCGCGGGAGTTCCTGCGGCGCGGCATCCACGTCATTTGCGACAAGCCGCTGACGTCAAAGCTCGAAGACGCAAACAGGCTTGTGGCCATCGCGCGCACGGCCTGGGAGGAAACGCAGACGCGGTTCTTTGTGACCTACAACTACTCCGCCTACCCGCTGGTGCGGCAAGCGCGGGAGATGGTCGCGCGCGGCGATTTAGGCACAGTCCGTGTGGTTCAAGTCGAATATCCGCAAGACTGGCTGGCAAGCGCGGTGGAAACGGAGGGGCTCAAGCAAGCCGAGTGGCGCACCGACCCCGCGCGCTCCGGCGGGGGTGGCGCGATTGGCGACATCGGCACCCACGCGTTCCACCTGGCGAACTTTGTGACGGGGCTGGAGGTGGAGGCGCTGGCCGCGGACCTGCACAGCTTTGGCGACGGGCGCCAGCTTGATGACAACGCCCATATCCTGCTGCGCTTTGCGGGAGGCGCGCGCGGTGCGCTGTGGTGTTCGCAGGTGGCGGTGGGGACCGAAAACGCCCTGCGGCTGCGCATCTACGGCGAAAAAGGCGGGCTGTCTTGGGCGCAGGAAGCCCCCAATGAGTTGCTCTTTTCCGAACTCGGCGGGCCCGAGCAGCGCATCCGGCGGGCGGGCGGTGGCTTTGCCGCGCCCAGCGCCACAACGCGGCTGCCCGCAGGCCACCCGGAGGGGTATTTGGAAGGGTTCGCAACGCTTTACACCGAAATTGCGGACACGATCCTTGGCAGGCCATCGCCGGGTGCAGACCTCGTGTCGGGCGTGGGCGACGGCCTGCGCGGGATGCAGTTCATCGCCGCAGCACTTGCCTCGTCAAAGGCCGGGTCCGTCTGGACACAGTTCTAAGGCTCAAGGCTCCTAGACGAAGGCGAAGTCGTCAATATTGTAGATCGTCCCATCGCTCAGCTCGATCTGTTCGACCTTGTACTTGCCGTTCGACGCGAAGTGGTGCTGTACGCGAACGCTATCGGTGGCAGTCTCTATCAGGAGCGACCCTTGCCAAGTCGACCCGTTTTCGGCCACGCGGCTCATGGTCAAATCATTGAAATCGCTGACATCGTTGAACACGATCACATCGAGGGAGGCGAGGTCCGTCACCCCGTCATACTCCGTAATCAGGTCGTCCCCGTCGCCCGCATTCAAGACATAGCGGTCTGCGCCTTGGCCGCCGCGCAGGTGGTCGTTGCCCACCTCGCCAATCAGCGTATCATCGCCCGCATGGCCAAAGATTACGTCATCATTGGCACCCGCGAGCATATAGTCGTTCCCACCGTTGCCCTTGAGATAGTCCACGACGGACCGCCCCACGAGCAGGTCGTTTTGCGCACCGCCAAAGGTCTGATGGGTCATCTGGAACGTCCCCCCGTCCGCCAAAACCACCTCTTCCACAAGGTATCGTCTGTTGGAGGCGAACTGGTTAAAGATGGTGACGCTGTCCGTTGCGCTGGTTGAGAAGATCAAGTGCCCCTCCCAGCTACTAACGCTGGATACGCCGCGGGTGATCGTCACATCATCAAGCGCATCCGTCACCAAGAGGTGTAGCTGGTCGACGGACGACAAATCTGTTGAGCCATCATATTCAATGATCGTGTCATGGTCATAGCTGCCGAGCATGTAGTATTCGTCTGCGCCGACGCTACCAACGAGGACGTCATCGCCCTCTTGACCCAAAAATAGGTCGTTGCCAGCGTGGCCGCGCAATACATCGTCCCCGGCTCCAGCAACCAAGGCGTCGTTGCCGTCATTGCCCCTGAGGTAGTCCACAATCGTTCGGCCTAGGAGGAGGTCGTCATTTGCCCCCCCGGTCGTACCGCTGTGCATGGTGAATTCGTCGCCATTGGCGAGGCGCAACGTCTCGACCACGTGATCCCCATGCGAAGCGAAATGGTTCTTTACCTCGACCCTTTCAAATTCGTCGGCTTGGATAACAAGCGTACCTTCCCAGGTGGAGCCCGTTTGCGCGATCCGAGTGATGCTGAAAAAGTCTCGGATGTCGTAAACGTGGTCAAACTGGACCACATCATTGGCGCCGTCGAATTCCTCGATCACATCAAAACCATGGTCAGCCCCAAAGACATAGGTGTCGGACCCGCCTTGTCCGCGCAGAATGTCGTTGCCGCCGAGGCCCGTCACAATGTTGTTTTGCGTGTTTCCGTCAACCGTTTCGTCTGCGTTGGTTCCTGTCACATCGATCGGAAAGACGTATTGCATGTAGTTGATTTGCCAGCCGTACTCGTAGCGGAGCCGTTCATACGCCTCAACATTGGTGTAGGACGCGTTGCCACCAAAGAGGACCCCAGTCGGGACGTCATCGATACCATCGCCAGCGACACCCGAGCTGTCTGTTGACCACCCCTCAAGAAGCAGGTCGACGTTTTCAACGCTCATTGCAGAGCTCAACATGCTTCTTGCTTCAGTGAGGCTGGTTATGTCCCACTCGCTTATGTCCTGATCAAAGGTGGTGTTACCGGCGAACATGCTTGCCATATTCGTGACGTTGCTCACGTCCCACCCGCCTATATCTTGGTTAAACTGGGACGCATTGCTGAACATGCTGCCCATGTCCGTGACTGAGCTCGTATCCCAATCGCTGATGTCTTGGTTAAAGTTCCACGCTCGCGAGAATAAGCCAGCCATTGTTGTAACAGAGCTGGTGTCCCAGTTTCCGATATCTTGGTCGAAGGCCGCAGCTCCAGCGAAAGTGCCCATCATATTGGTGACAGAGCTTGTGTCCCACCCCCCAATGTCCTGATTGAATGAACTGTCTCCGTTGAACGCAGAATTCAGATCAACGACGTTGCCGGTCTCCCAGTTCGAGAGGTCGAAGAGGGAGGGAGAGTAACCTGGCGCCCAGCGGGCGAGGCTCGTGCCTGGTGCAAAGTACGGTGACACGTCGCCGACAAACGTCCAGCCATTAACTATGTCCAATCTATAGACGGCACCGAAATCTGTGAACCTTAACCCATCGAGGCCGATGGTTATGTTTCTAGGAATATCGTCGATCCCATCGCCCGCGACACCCGAGCTGTCCGTGGACCAACCAGCAAGCAGCAGGTCGAAACTCTCAACGCTCAACCCAGAACCATCGAACATGCCGTCTGCACTGGTCAGGTTCGTGATGTCCCAATCCCCGAGGTCCTGGTCGAAACGCGTGGCGAGGTTGAACATATCGTCCATGACGGTGACAGAACTCGTGTTCCAATCGCCGATGTCCTGGTTAAATTCGTCTGCCCCTTGAAACAGGCCACCCATGGCCGTCACCAGGGCAGTGCCCCACTGCGTGACATCAACGCTTGTAACTGGTGTCCCGTCAGGCGCGTCACCTTCCTGAAAGTACCCCGTCAGATCCGTTGAAGGCGCCAAGATCGGCCCAGTAGCACCGACAATCGTCCATCCGTAGTCGTTTACGAGGCGCCCGTGCGACGCGTAGTCTGTGTAGACAAGTTCGCGCGCGCCAAGCGTAATGTTACGGGGGATATCATCGATCCCGTCCCCATCGACACCTGACCTATCGGTGGACCACCCTGCCAACAAAGCGTCAAAGCTTTCAACGCTCAGGCCGGAGAAGTCGAGCATTTGCGCGGCCGTTGTCAGGCTGGAGATGTCCCATTCGCCAAGGTCTTGGTCAAAGTCGCCGGCGAGCGCAAACATGGCGTCCATCGTGGTGACGTTGCTTGTATCCCAATCGCCGATGTCCTGGTTAAAGTCGAATGCCCATTCGAACATGCCACGCATATTGGTGACGCTGCTTGTGTCCCATGAGCTGATATCCTGGTCGAAGTCTGAAGCGTAAAAGAACATGCCCGCCATGTTTTCGACGTTGCTCGTGTCCCAAGTGCTGACGTCTTGGTTAAAGCGGAACGCCTCCGCGAACATCCCGCCCATGTTGGTGACGCTGCTCACGTCCCATCCGCTAATGTCCTGATTAAAATACCAATTCCCGCCAAACATGGCGAGCATTGAGGTTACGTTTCCGGTGCCCCACAGCCCGATGTCTTGATTGAAGTTCTGTGCGCCTTGAAACATCCGCTCCATGGTGGTGACCTGGCGCGTGTCCCAGCGAGACAGGTCAAATTCGTCTACGGATGCGCCTGCGGGATCGGTGCCGTCGTCGAAATAGCGCGAAAGGTCCGTGGCCGGCGCCGGGTCGCCAAAAAAGCTCGCCCAGATGGTCCAGTCGTAATCATTGACCAGCACGTCGTAGGCCCCAACATTTGAGTATTCCAACCCAGCCGCGCCCAGCGTGATTCCGGTTGGGATGTCATCTATTCCATCCCCAGCAACGCCCGAACTGTCGGTTGCCCATCCTTCCAAGGTCTTGTCGAAATTCTCGAGGCTCAGGCCTGAGCTATCCAAAAGGCCGTACGCATTCTTCATGCTGGAGATATCCCAATCGCCCAGGCTTTGGTCAAAAGCACGCGCACTAGAAAACATAAACGAAAAATCGCTTACGTTGCTGGTGTCCCAGCCGCTCAGGTCTTGGTTGAAAACCCGCGCCGCATAGAACATGTTGCTCATATACTTCACTTGCCCGACGTCCCAGGTGCTCAGGTCCTGATCAAATGCGACGGCATATCGGAACATGTACGTCATGTTCTCTACGTTGCTTGTGTCCCAGTCGCCGATATCCTGGTTAAACCGAGTGACGTCATCGAATAGTCCGAACATGTTGGTGACGGAACTTGTGTCCCAGCCTCCAACGTCTTGATTGAAATAAGGCGCCCGCTTGAGCATTCTGTCCATATTCGTGACGTTGCTCGTATCCCAAGACCCGATGTCTTGGTTGAAACTTCCGGCACTTTCGAACGTTGACGCCATCGACGTTACTTGGCTTGTATCCCAATCACTCAAGTCATAGTTATCAACGGACGTGCCGTTGCTATCGGTCCCACTGTAAAAATATCGATCAAGGTCTGTGCTTGGCGCGGGGGTGGACGGCGTATCAGACATGAGGCTTCTCTTTCACTTTGACTCCGCGCAGGCGACGGGTGGAGCAAGGGCAGTGCGGCGCCATTTTACGCCAAAATAGTCTTGTTCAACTTTAGTGAGAGTTTACGCACTGAAATTCCCGCCGCCAAGGAAAGACCTGCGGAATGGCGGCAAATTTGGGCCAATTGACCGGGAGTCTGATATTAATTCGGTATAAATCTACAAAGTAGACTGAAATCGAGCGGGATCGACCGAGAATAGAAAATGATATCCGACAACGGGTGTTTGCGATGGGCCCGTTAATACGCATTAATTCTCGTCATGTGAGCCACCGCCATAAAAGGCGGTGGTGGGTGATAAGAGATTTGAACTCCTGACATCTTCGATGTGAACGAAGCGCTCTACCACTGAGCTAATCACCCCAGGTCATCGCCTGTGCCGCGCCTGATAGCGTTACTCCGCAGCCTCTGCAAGAGGGGCTTCGTCGCTTGGAGTGTCTGTTTGCGCGCCAGTCTCGCCGCTGTGTTTTTTGCGACGCAGGCGGCAGACATACATGTTGGATGTGCCCACGTCCCGTTCCTTTGTGACCTTGAGCTTGCCCAGCGGTTCAAGGTTCATTTGCTTGCCTTCGGCGACGCCTTCGCCCAGCACTTGCAGCGTGGCCTCGATCGCCGCGCGCACCTGGCCTTTGCGCAAGCCGGAAATTTCTGCAACCCGGGCAACGAGTTCCTTCTTGCGGAGCTCCTGGCTCTCTTCCCCGGGCTCCTCGCTCGCGACCGGTGCGGTGTCTGGGGTCATTTCTGCTGCGCCTGAAATATCCATCTTGGTCTCTTCCTCTACTGCCTGTGTGTCCGTTGGCGTCTGGGCCTTCGGGGTCGCGCTTGCCGCCCGTTTCGTCGACTTAGACGTCGAGACCCGCCGGGTGGAGCTTGCGCGTTTTGTCTTTGTTTTTGTGGACCGTACCATACTCTACTTCGCCTCACCTTTTCACAAAGCCTATATCAGACCTGGGGTAAAAGCATTTAAAATTTGTCAATATTGGCGGATCAACTGGCCCGTGCCGGGGGATTGGGCTCAAAATGCAAACGGGCGAGGCTTTTCGGCCCCGCCCGCGTAAAGTCATGCGGCGATCTTGGCTGCTAGTGGGCGGTTGCCCCCGCGCCTGCGCCCGCCCCAGCGGCAAGCGCGGCCGCGGCGGCCTCCTCCGCGGCTTCGTCCCATTCGATGCCTTCGGGCATCTCAACGAGCGCTTGCGCCAGCACCTCCGACACGTGTTTGACGGGGATGATCGTGAGCCCGTCTTTCACATTGTCCGGAATATCGCGGAGGTCTTTTTCATTCTCCTCCGGGATCAGAACGGTGGTGATCCCGCCCCGCAGCGCCGCCAGCAGCTTTTCCTTCAGCCCGCCAATGGGCATGGCATTGCCGCGTAGCGATACCTCGCCCGTCATGGCGATGTCCTTTTTCACCGGGATGCCGGACAGCACCGACACGATGGAGGTCACCATTGCCAGACCAGCTGACGGCCCATCCTTTGGCGTGGCGCCATCGGGCACGTGCACGTGGATGTCCATCCGGTCGAACTGAGTAGGCTTCACCCCGATTTCAGGCGCGATGGAACGGACATAGGAGGACGCCGCGTCGATGGATTCCTTCATCACATCGCCGAGCTTCCCGGTCGTCTTCATCCGCCCCTTACCGGGCAGCTTGAGCGCCTCGATATGCAGCAAGTCGCCGCCGACGCTGGTGTAAGCCAGCCCAGTGACAACGCCCACGGCATTCTCTTCCTCCGCCAGGCCATAGCGGAACTTTTTGACGCCGAGGTAGTCATCAAGGTTTTCAGGCGTAACCGTGACGGTATCTGCCTCCTTCTTAATGATCTTGGTCACCGCTTTCCGCGCGAGCTTGCCGACCTCGCGTTCCAGGTTCCGCACGCCCGCCTCGCGGGTATAGGTGCGAATGATCTCCTGCAGCGCTTCAGGCTCTAGCGCAAACTCCCCCTTCTTCAGGCCGTGGTTCTTGACCTGCTTGGGGATGAGGTGGCGATGCGCAATCTCTGCCTTCTCTTCCTCGGTGTAGCCCGCCAGCGGGATGATCTCCATCCGGTCGAGCAGCGGCCCGGGCATGTTGTAGGAGTTCGACGTCGTCAGGAACATCACGTTCGAGAGGTCGTATTCAACCTCAAGGTAGTGATCGACGAATGTCGAATTCTGTTCCGGATCAAGCACTTCGAGCATCGCCGACGCCGGGTCGCCCCGGAAATCCTGCCCCATCTTGTCGATTTCATCGAGCAGGATCAGCGGGTTCGTCGTTTTTGCCTTTTTCAGCGCCTGAATGATCTTGCCGGGCATGGAGCCGATATAGGTCCGCCGGTGGCCACGGATTTCAGATTCATCGCGCACCCCGCCCAGCGAGATGCGAATGAATTCGCGCCCCGTGGCCTTTGCCACAGACTTGCCCAGCGATGTCTTACCAACGCCCGGAGGGCCCACGAGACACAGGATCGGCCCGCGCAGCTTCGTCGACCGCTGCTGCACAGCCAAATACTCGACAATCCGCTCTTTAACCTTTTCCAACCCATGGTGGTCGTCATCAAGCACCGCTTGCGCACGCCCCAGGTCTTTCTTTACGCGGGATTTCTTGCCCCACGGGATCGACAGCATCCAGTCGAGATAGTTGCGCACCACAGTCGCTTCCGCGCTCATGGGAGACATGTTTTTCAGCTTCTTGAGCTCGGCCTCGGCCTTTTCCGCGGCCTCTTTAGACAGCTTGGTGCCTGCGATGCGCTCTTCCAGCTCGGCCACTTCGCCTGCGCCATCCTCGCCATCGCCCAGCTCCTTCTGAATGGCCTTCATTTGCTCATTCAGATAATACTCGCGCTGCGTCCGCTCCATCTGGGTCTTCACGCGGGTCTTGATCTTTTTCTCCACCTGCATGACGGAAAGCTCACCCTGCATGAGGCCAAGCACCTTTTCCAGGCGCCCGCTCACGGCTAGCGTCTCCAAAAGCTCCTGCTTTTGTTCGACTTCGATGCCCAGGTGACCTGACACGAGATCAGCGAGCTTCGCGGGGTCGCGGGTGTCTGACACGGCAGACAGCGCTTCCTCCGGAATGTTCTTTTTGACCTTAGCGTAGCGTTCAAACTCCTTGGCGACGGACCGGACGAGCGCCGTCAGCGCGTCCTCATCGCCCGGCATCTCGGTCAGATACTCAGCTGAGGCCTCGAAATACGCCTCATTCGGGTGATATTCGGTGATCCGCACCCGGGCTCGGCCCTCCACCAGCACCTTGACCGTGCCATCGGGCAACTTCAGCAGCTGCAGCACATTGGCCAGAACACCGGCCTTATAGATGCCCTCGGCCTCCGGCTCATCCTCGGCTGGGTCCACCTGGCTCGACAGCAGGATCTGTTTGTCATCGCGCATCACCGCTTCGAGCGCGCGCACCGATTTCTCACGCCCGACAAATAGCGGCACGATCATGTGCGGGAAAACGACAATGTCGCGCAGCGGCAGGACCGGGTAAGAGGCGGCGAGCGGCTCTTTGGTGAAGTCTTGCATGGTCAATTCCTTGTCCTTGGCAAAGGGCGGCTGTCCCTAGCATAGGCCACGGCCATCCTTTCCGTTTCAGGTCGGCCAGACCTAATGCGCCAGGGGGGGTGTTTCAACCAACCCGCACATCGCGCAGTGTGACCGTTGCCCCAGATGCCTTCAAGGCCCCAATCCGCGCAATTCCCCATATCTGGCAGTTGCCCACAGGATTCTCCCCCATAGATGGGGCGATCGGCGAAAATTGGGGCGTTTTGAGGTCGCGGGCCCGGCGCCCTTCCCTGTGCGTTGGCGCAGGCCTAGAAGGGCCGAAAGGAGCGCGCCATGCCACACCCGAGTATGACCCTGATTGCCTCTGTCACCGCTTTCGCGGCGCTCGGCGCGTGCGCGCCGCGGGCGCCGATCACCCAGCCGCCCGTCGCTGTGACCTTTCTGAAAGAAAGCGCCCAGAGCGCCCAAACCGGCGTCGACACGACAACGGTGCGCACCCGCCTGCGCCAAGATGGCCAAACGACGGAGCTTGTCGGCGTGCCCTGTATCCTCGACGGTCCCAACTACACGGCCAGGTTCCAAACACCCGCAACGCTCACCTTACCGCTCTTTGGCAACACGGCGCCGCAGGTGGCGCTGTCGTGCCGCTACGATGGCGAAAGCCGCTCGGTCGCGCTCCGCGCGCGCAACCTGTCGGAAGAGGAACGCAGGGCCAACCGCGACCGCGTGATCGCCGAAATCAGCGAGAGCGGCGCGCGCGTGTCCGCACTGCTAAACTTCGACCTGACACCACGCCGGCCCCAGGGCTTTGACACGTTCTCTTACCCCGATCAAAGCTTCACCTTCCGGCGGTGAGCCCCTTGGCAGCCCTGTCCGCGCGCTAAATGAGGCGCGAGGATAAAAAGGACCGCCACCCATGTCAGACATCGCCCTCCTGGCCACCGCGATTTTGCTCGGTGGCATGACGTTTTTCAGCTTTGGCTTCGCGCCTGTGCTCTTCAAACTCATGCCAATGGCCCAAGCGCGACCGGTCCTGCGTGGCACGTTTCCCTACTACTACGCGGTCGTAATCGGGCTGAGCGCTTTGGCCACGGCCCTGACGCTCCCGCTAAGTCCACTGGCCAGCGCGCTGCTTGGCGCGGTCACCCTGTCTACGCTCTACGCGCGACAAATCCTGATGGCCCAAATCAACCGCGCCACGGACGACGGGCGCGAAAGCGCGTTTAAGCGGCTCCACGGGCTTTCGGTCGTCATCCAACTCATGCAGCTCGCGCTCTGCGCCTGGGCGCTCCTGCTCATTTAAGCACCAGTCCCATTGGACTCGGGCGGGCGGGTGCGATTTGGCGTCAGCCAAGAGCGTCCGAACCGCCCGAGCACACCGGTCCCCGCGGGGCCAAAAGTTTTTCAAAAACTTTTCCTTGCGCGGCGGTGGCGCGCTGCGCGCGGCTAGCCGTCAAGCGCCGCAATCACGGCGCGCGCCAAGGGCGCTGGCGTATAGCCATGTGCGGTTGGGGTCAGCCCGAGCCGTACGATCACGAGATCGCGGTCCGGGAACACCCCCACGAACTGCCCGTCATGCCCGCGCATCCAAACCCCGTCCTCGATCGGCGCCTGATCGCGCCCCGCCTCTCGCCACATCTGACCTTGCGTATAGCGCCCGTCGGAGGGGCCCACAGGCGCGGCCATCCGCGCAACGAAAGCCTCTGGCACGATCTGTTCGCCGTCCCATTGCCCGCCGCGCGCCAGCATCATCCCGAAACGCGCCCAGTCGCGGGCGGTGGCATACATGTAGCTCGACCCCACAAAGGTATCATTTGCATCCGCCTCCATCACAGCGCTCGCCATACCTAAAGGCTCAAAGAGCGCCCGCTGCGGATAGCTGAGGCTGCTTTCGCCCACCGCATCCTGCCAGACACGCGCGAGCATGGTAGAGGTGCCGGAGGAGTAAGCAAAGGACGCGCCTGGAGCCGCCTCAAGCGGTAGGCTCGCCGCGAAACCGGCCATATCCCCTTCGAGATAGAGCATCCGCGTCACGTCTGAGACCGATCCGTAGCCTTCGTTCCACGCCAGGCCGCTCGTCATGGACAGCATATCCGACAGCGTGATCTCGGCGCGCCCATCGGCAGCCCAAGCCGGGAAGCTTCCCGTCAGCGGGGCCTCAAGCGCCAGCTTGTCCGATTGAACGAGCGTTCCGATCAGTGCGGCTGTCACGGTCTTCGTCATCGACCAGCCCAAAAGCGGGGTCGCCTCATCAAAGCCTGCCCCGTAGCGCTCTGCCAGGATGCGGCCGTCTTTCACGATGACGACACCGCGATAGCCGGGGCCCAACAGCGCAGGATCGTTCAGCACCGCGTCGAGCGCTGCGTTGCGCAGCGGGGTAACTGCCTGCCCATCGGGCCACAGCGCCTCAGCAGGCGGCAGGGCGATTTCGGTCGAGATCCCCGCCGCCGTCGCAGGCGGCTCACCCTGCACATTTGCGCAGCCCAAGCCGGGCCGCATCTGGGCCGTGGCCGGCGCAAAAAGCCCGAAGATCCGTGTCTGCACCTGGCCACGCTCTGGATCCACCGACGCACTCACAAAGCGCAGCAGCGGATGGCCGGGCGCTTGCACGTCCACTTCCAGCACGTCCTGCGCGTCGCGGTCAGCCCAAAACACATTCGTGCACACGATCTTGGCGGCGTAGTTGGTGGCCACCCGCAGTTCCGCCGGGGGCGCGAGCCACAGAACCCCACCCGCGACGCATAGGAGCCCCACGATCAACGCCGCGATCCATGTCAATGCTGTGCGCATGCGCGCCTCCCCCCACTTTTTCGCTCGGCGCTAAAGCCGCGCGCTATAGCCGCTCAATATCGCCAGCCTCTTGGCCTGCGTCAAACGCCGCTGTCCAGGCTGCAAAGCGGCCCTCTGCGATGGCGGCGCGCATCCCGCCCATAAGCTCCTGAAAGTAATGCAGGTTGTGCCAGGTCAGCAACATGCCGGAGATCATCTCCCCCGCCCGGAACACGTGGTGCAGATAGGCGCGCGAATAATTCTGACAGGCCGGACAGGTACAGTCAGCATCGAGCGGGCGGGGATCATCGGCGTGGCGCGCATTCTTGATGTTCACGACACCGCGGCGGGTAAAGGCCTGCCCCGTGCGCCCCGACCGGGACGGCAACACGCAGTCCATCATGTCGATGCCGCGCTTCACGGCACCAACGATATCCGAAGGCTTGCCGACCCCCATCAGGTAGCGCGGCTTATCCCGCGGCAGTTGCTCGGGCGCGTAGTCTAGGCAGCCAAACATTGCCTCCTGGCCCTCGCCCACGGCGAGCCCGCCCACCGCGTAGCCGTCAAAGCCGATATCTTGCAGCGCCGCGGCGCTTTCGGCGCGCAGGTCTTCCTCCAACCCGCCTTGCTGGATACCAAAGAGCGCGTGGCCGGGGCGATCCCCGAACGCCTCCCGCGACCGCGCGGCCCAACGCATGGACAGGCGCATGCTCTCTGCGATGCGCTTGCGGTCGGCGGGCAGCGCGGGGCATTCGTCGAAACACATCACGATGTCGGAGCCGAGAAGCCGCTGGATCTCCATCGAGCGTTCTGGCGTCAGCTCGTGTTTGGAGCCGTCGATATGGCTTTTGAACGTGACGCCCTTTTCGGTGAGCTTTCTAAGGCCCGCGAGGCTCATTACTTGAAACCCGCCACTATCGGTGAGGATCGGCCGCTCCCAGTTCATAAAGGTGTGGAGGCCTCCCAGCGCATCAATCCGCTCCGCCGTGGGGCGCAGCATCAGATGGTAGGTATTGCCCAGCAGAATATCCGCCCCCGTCGCGCGCACGCTCTCGGGCATCATCGCCTTTACGGTCGCTGCCGTCCCCACAGGCATGAACGCAGGCGTCCGGATCTCGCCACGCGGGGTGGAAATCACCCCCGTCCGCGCCCGCCCATCGGTTGCCTTTAGATCAAAGGAAAATTTGGTCATGTCGCCTTGCCGCCGCTGCGCATCGTTTGGCGTGGGCTATGTCACAAGAAAAGACGCACGGCCACCAGCGACCGTGCGTCTTGAAGGCGATCGAAAACCAAAGACGCTATGCGTGTGACGTCCGCCGTCGGGAGGCCATCAGGCCCATACTACCCAGTCCCGCCAACAACAAAGGCAACGCTGCGGGTAGCGGTACCGGGGCCGCGCCATCCACGTTTACGAAAAAATCAGTCTCACCCGCGGACGCGGAATAGGTCCCAGGCGTGATACCAAGCGACGCAAATGTTGCGCCAGCGTAGGTGCTTGACGAAGATAGGAAGGTTCCAGACACATAGCTCGTCGGCGTTATGACGCGATCCAAGCTCCAACTGAAGCCGGACACGTCGCCGGAGGAGGAGCTCACGAACGCCGTCGGACCTGTCCCGAACGCCAGGCTACCGGTAAAGCTTGTGTCGAACACATCATATGACCCGGTTACACTCGTGAAGGTCCCAAAAGACGGCTGGATGGCTCCGCCACTCGCTGCGTTCGTCAAAAAGCTGTAGCCGGTGGTATCAATAGCGCCGAATGCCGTGACGACAACGTCAGAGCCGACTTGGGCGAAGGTAACGGTATACGTCGCAGCGCCGGCAGATGGTGCAGCAAGACAAAGCCCAAGGATGAGGCACAGGGTACGGGAAAGCATAGTAGACTCCTGAGTTAAAAAGAAAAAATATTCCGCAACTGTTTGTCCTGTCAACATTAGTATGAACACGAGATACAGTGAGACATCGTGCGGCACAGCCGTTTCGGCGGAGCGCGAAAGGCAAAAGAATATAGGGGCGGAACGCCCGAACGCATCCGTCCTTGCACGCTGAAAGTGGCGTCATAAGCGAATGGTTGCGTCCTTGCCTCCCCGAACCGACAATGGGGCGACACGCAGCCGAGAGGAGCCAACATGCCAGACGACCTTATCCGCCTCGGTTGGGAGGAATGGCTCGCGCTGCCCGACCTTGGGCTGCCTGCCATCAAGGCCAAGATTGATACCGGGGCGAAAACGTCAGCGCTTCATGCCTTTGACATCGAACAGTTCGGGCCCGCGACAAAGCCCAAGGTGCGCTTTGCCATCCACCCGATCCCCGGCAACCGCGACCTCACCATCCCCTGCTCTGCCACCGTCGTAGACCGCCGCGAGGTCACGAGCTCCAACGGCGAAACCGAGCTGCGCTATGTGATCGAAACGATGGTGAAGTTCGGCGACAAAAGCTGGCCCATCGATGTCACGCTCACCGACCGCGCGGGCATGGCCTACCGGATGCTGCTCGGGCGGCAAGCGTTCAGCGACGACACGCTCGTCGTGCCCAACGAAAGCTGCATCCAGCCGGAGCTCTCTTACGACGCCTATACCGCCACGCAGCTCAAAAAAGCGATGAAATCCCGCGCGCTGCGCATTTGCGTGCTCAGCCGCGAGCCCAACAATTACTCCACAAAACGGATGGTGCTCGAGGGCGAAAAGCGCGGCCACACTGTCGAGGTCATCGACACCACACGCTGCTACATGGCCATCAACGCCAAAGCGCCCGAGGTCTATTATGACGGCAAACGCCTGCCCCGCTTTGACGCCGTGATCCCCCGCATCGGGGCCTCCATCACACCCTACGGCACGGCCATAGTGCGCCAGTTCGAAACGCTGGGCACCTATTGCGTGAACGGGTCTGAAGGCATCACGGCCAGCCGCGACAAGCTCCACGCCCATCAGGTGCTCGCGCGCCACGGGATCGGGATGCCGGTGACGGCCTTTGCAAACTCCCCCCAGGACACGGAGAACCTGATGAGCCTCGTGGGTACCGCGCCGCTGATCGTGAAGCTGCTGGAATCCACTCAGGGTAAGGGCGTGGTGCTGGCCGAGACCAAAAAGGCCGCGCAATCGGTCATCGACGCCTTCCGCGGGCTCAAAGCGAACTTCCTCGTCCAGGACTTTGTGAAAGAAGCCGCAGGCGAAGACATCCGCTGCCTCGTCATCGCGGGCAAAGTGGTAGCCGCCATGAAACGCACAAGCGCGGGCGATGACTTCCGATCAAACCTGCACCGCGGGGGGACGGCCACGGTCACGCGGCTGTCCAAGGAGGAACGCGAGGCCGCAACCAAGGCCGCAAGAGCGTTCAAGCTCGGTATTGCGGGCGTGGACCTTCTGCGCGGGGCAGAAGGGCCCAAGCTGCTTGAGGTCAACTCCTCCCCCGGGCTTGAAGGGATCGAAAAGAGCACGGGCAAGAACATCGCCGGGCTTCTCTTTGACGAAATCGAAACCCGTGTGCGCCCTGCGCCGCTGCGCAAAACGCGCGCGAAAGCGTGAGGGAGGGACGCCATGTTTGATTGCCCGACCTCAGGCACAGATACTTGGCGCCTTGGCGCCCTGACCGCGGGCCAACGCAATGACTAAGCCCTGCATCATCTGCGTTGCGATCACCGGGTCGGTTGCCACCAAGGCCAGCAATCCTGCCGTGCCGATTTCCATCGCCGAACAGGTCGAAAGTACCCATGAGGCGTTTGAAGCGGGCGCGAGCATCGTCCACGCCCATGTACGCAACGCCGATCAAAGCCCGTCATCGGACCCTGACAAGTTCGCCCGCCTCAAAGAGGGCATCGAAACGCACTGCCCCGGCATGATCATCCAGTTCTCCACCGGCGGACGCTCTGGTGCGGGCAAGGAGCGTGGCGGGATGCTGCCGCTTGGGCCCGACATGGCGTCCCTCACTGTGGGGTCCAACAACTTCCCCACCCGCGTCTACGAGAACCCGCCCGATCTCGTCGATTGGCTCGCCGCAGAAATGCAGACCCACGGCGTGAAGCCGGAGATAGAGGCGTTTGACCTCGGTCACATCCTTCATGCCGCGCGAATGCAGGCGGACGGTAAGCTGTCAGCCACGCCCTATGTGCAGTTCGTGATGGGTGTGAAAAACGCCATGCCCGTGGATCGGGACGTGTTCGAATTCTACATCCGCACGGTTAAGCGGCTCTTTGGCGATGATGCGCCTTGGTGCGCAGCGGGGATCGGGCCCGGGCAGATCACACTGAACGAATGGGCGGTGTCGCTGGGGGGCCATGCGCGCACAGGGCTCGAAGACAACGTGCGGTTGGACCGCGACACGCTCGCGCCATCGAACGCAGCGCTTGTGCGGCGGGTGACGGAGCTTTGCGAGCGGTATGCGCGCCCGGTGGCCACATGCGGCGAGGCCCGCCAGATCCTAGGGCTTAAAGCGGCATGACGGACACGGCGCATCACCCTTGGCTCGGGGCACTTTTTGGCGATGAGGCGCTGTCTGCGCTTTGGTCGGCAGACGCGCAGTTGGCCCACTACCGCAGCTTTGAGGCCGCGCTGGCCCACGCGTTGGAGGCGGCAGGCCGCCTTCCGGCCGGCCAAGGGGCGGCAGCGGCGGCCCATATCGCCACCGCCCCGCTCGACCCTGCGGCGCTGGCGGCGGGTACGGCCCGCGACGGTCTGCCTATCCCGGCCTTTGTGCGTCAGCTCCGCGCCGGGGCCCCGAGGCCCGAGGCCATTCACACCGGCGCCACCTCCCAGGATGTGCTCGACACGGCGCTGTCGCTGACATTGCGGGCCACGACTGAGCTTTTGATCGCACGCCTCACAACGCTAGACGCGGCGTTGGGCGCGCTGTCCCACGATCACGGCGCGCAGCCGCTGATGGCGCGGACACGCATGCAAGCGGCGCTGCCCATCAAGGTCGCGGACCGGATACGCAGCTGGCAGCAGCCCCTCGCGGACCATATCGCTGCGCTGACCGCAGGCCGCCCGCGGGTGGAGCGGTTGCAACTGGGCGGACCGGTGGGCACGCGCGACGCGTTTGCGCCCGATGGAGACGCCATCGCCGCGCATATGGCGGACACGCTGGGCCTCGCAAGCGGGCCCGTCTGGCACAGCGACCGCACGGCCATCGCAGATTACGCGGGGCGTTTGTCGTTGATCACGGGATCATTGGGTAAGATCGGGCAGGATGTAACGCTGATGGCGCAGCAGAGCCTTGGAGATATCGCGCTGGCGGGCGGCGGTGGGTCCTCGGCCATGGCGCATAAATCGAACCCGATCCTGGCCGAACTGCTCGTTACGCTCGCGCGGTTCAACGCCACCCAGCTCGCTGGGATGCACCAAGCGTTGGTCCATGAACAAGAACGCTCCGGCGCCGCCTGGATGCTGGAGTGGATGATCCTGCCGCAGATGGCACTCGCGACGGGCCGCGCGCTGTCAGCGGCATCGACGCTTTGCGCTGACATCACCCGACTGGGCGGACCGGACCCGCAAGCCAGGCCATAGACGTAACTGGCCTCAACATCCGCGCTTTCGTGACAGATCGCCCGGTGACCAAGTGTTTACGCCTCGCGCCTCGCCCCCTATATGGGAGAGGTTGAGGAGCCCCACCATGAACGACATGAGCACAGACATGCCCGCCGATGACGACATGCTGATCCGTCCGTCGACGACCTCGCATGCGCTCTATGACCAAATTGTGGAGGCGATCCGCACGGTCTACGACCCTGAAATCCCGGTGAATATCTTTGACCTGGGCCTCGTCTACACGATCTCGGTGACTGACGAAAACGCGGTGCTCGTCATTATGACGCTGACCGCGCCGGGCTGCCCTGTGGCCGAAGACATGCCAGGCTGGGTCGCGGACGCGATTGAGCCATTGCCGGGTGTAAAGCAAGTGGATGTCGAGATCACCTGGGACCCGCCCTGGGGCATGGACATGATGAGCGAAGAAGCACGCCTAGAGCTTGGCTTTATGTAGTCTTTTTAAGTGCCTACGCCTTAACCCTCATGTCCAAAGACCAACGCTCTGAGCGCGAAAAGATGGTCGCAGGCGACCCATATCGCCCCGGCGATCCGGAGCTTGTGGCCGCCCGCGCCAAAGCACAGCAGCTCATGGCCGCTTACAATGCCACCACAGTGGCCGATGGCCACACGCGCGCGCCGCTGCTTAAGGCTCTGCTCGGGTCCTATGGCCGGTCCCCAGCCATCCGCACGCCTTTTTACGTGGATTACGGGACCAACATCCACCTGGGCGATGACGTATTCTTTAACTACGGGTGCACGGTGCTTGATATATGCCCCGTAACCATCGGAGATCGCACGCAAATCGGACCGATGACCCAGCTTTTGGCGGCGGACCACCCGCGCGATGCCGAAAGCCGTGCTGCGTTTCTTGAACTAGGCAAGCCCATCACCATCGGCGCGGATGTATGGATCGGCGGCGGTGCGTTAATTCTACCGGGCGTGTCCATCGGTGACGGCGCCATCGTTGGCGCTGGCGCTGTGGTCACGCGCGACGTAGCGCCAGGTCAGACCGTCGCCGGAAACTCGGCACGCCCGCTCGGCTAGCGCTACTTCAAGGCGCGGCGCAGGAATTCCTGCGTTTCCGCGCGCTGCGGATTGCCAAAAATGTCCCTTGGCGGCCCGCTTTCTAGGATTTTCCCATCCTTAAGAAAGCACACCTTATCAGCGGCTTCGCGGGCAAAGGTCATCTCATGTGTCGCAAGGACCATGGTCATTCCGTCATCCTTGAGCGCGCGCAGCACGTCGAGCACCTCACCCACGAGCTGCGGGTCGAGCGCGCTGGTGATCTCGTCAAAGAGCATCACCTCAGGGCGCATAGCGAGCGCCCGTATGATCGCCACCCGCTGCTGCTGCCCGCCAGAGAGCTGATCCGGATAGTGCCCCATCCGGTCGGCCAACCCGAAACGGTCAAAAAGCGCTGTGATTTCAGGGCGTAGAGCGCTAACGCTCATTTTGCGCACGCGGCGCGGCGCGAGCATGACGTTTTCTGCGGCGGTCATGTGGGGGAAAAGGTTGTAGCTTTGAAACACCATCCCGATCCTGCGACGTACAGGCTCCGGGTCGCGCCCGGGGACGGAGATATCGTCGCCATCCAAGAAAATCTCCCCGTCTTCAATGGGTTCGAGAAGGTTTATGCAGCGCAAAAGGGTGGATTTCCCGGCGCCAGACGCGCCGATCAGGCACACCATCTCGCCCGCTTCAACGTCGAGTGTGATGCCGTCGCAGACCCGGTTTGTGCCAAACTCTTTGACCACGTCGCGCAGCGCGAGCTTGGGCATCAGGACCGCTCCCGCGCTTGTTTTTGGATTAGGTAATCGGCGTAACGCGTTGCGGGGATTGTCACAATTAGAAAGATGATCGCCGCGCCGACATAGGGCGTGAAATTCGCAAGCAGCGATTTGTAGACCCCCGCTTGGCGAAAGATCTCCACCGGGCCAATGAAGCTCAACAGCGCGACGTCTTTCTGCAACGCGATCAGCATGTTCATTTGGGCCGGGATCACCCGCCGGATCGCCTGCGGGAGGATCACGTAGCGCATCGTGTCCCGTTCGCTCAGCCCCAGCGACTGCGCCGCAGCCCGCTGCGAGCTGTGGACGCTTTCGATCCCGCTGCGAAAAATCTCCGCCACATAAGCGGAATAGGTCAGCACCAGGGCGACCGTGCCCCAGATATAGGGGGAGTTCCACGGCCGCGGCAGCCCGAGGCCCGGTATCCCAAAGCCAATCAGGTAGACGGTCAAGATCACAGGCAACCCGCGGAAAATGTCCGTGTAGGCCGCCCCAAAGATGCGCAGTGGAAAGAGCACCGGCGACCGTGCGTCCCGCATCAGTGCGATGAAAAGGCCCAGAATGGCGATGATCGGCGCCGACCAGGCAAAGATCATAAGGTTCTGAAGGAACGCCTCGACGAGCCCCGGGAACGTCCGTTGAAAGACGTCGCCGTTGAAAAAGCTGCGCGCGACCTTGTCCCACCCCGGCGCCATGGGCACGAGGATGATCACCGCGGCAAACACGGCCGCAGTGGAGCCGCCCGCGATGATCAGCGAGCGGCGCTTGAGCTTATCCTCGTAGATTTGGCGCCGCGTTTTGCGCGGCGCCTCGCGGGTCACGCTCATTCAGCGATAAGCGGGACGCCGGTTGTGTCTTGCAGCCACTGCGCCTCAATCGCGGCAAGCGCGCCGCTTTCGGTCAGAGACGCGAGCGCATCATCGATGCACTCTTTCAGCGGATTGCCCTCTTCCATCAGCATCCCGAACTGGTCCGGGGTTTCCGCGCGGTCGGCGGGGAACTGGCCGATGATCGCAGAATCAGAGACCACGACCGCAGACAGGAAGAGCGCCGTGGGCAAATCAAACAGCGCCGCATCAATCTGCCCGGCCTGCATGGCCGCCGTCACATCCGCATTGTCGCCGTAAAGCAGCGGGGAGCTGTCAGGTTCGATCGTGGCCATAAGCTTTGGCACAGCCGTCGTTGTGCCCACCGCGCCCCATTTCAATGTCTTAAGATCGCCAACCGTCGCAGGTGTGCTCGTTGCGTCACCCACTGCCAGCACAGCCATCGCGGCAGAGTAGTAGGGGGCGGAGAAATCGACCATCATGTCGCGTTCGGCGGTGATAGAATATTGCTGCATGTTGACGTCAAAGTTCTTTGCGCCTGGTTGGATCGCTTCGTCGAAAGAGGTGCGGACCCAGACCACGTCCTCCGCGGCGATGCCCATTTCCTCGGCCACGGCGTAGGCGACGGCGGCTTCAAAGCCCATGCCGCTTTCGGGCGCGTCGTCCATCACCCAAGGGTAGTAGGCGGGGTTGCCAGTGGCGACGGTCAGCTTGCCTTCGGTCAGGGTCTTGCCTTCGTAGCACAGATGCCCGCCTGCCAGGGTGGCGGTGGCGGAAAATGTCAGGGCGGTTCCGAGCAGTAGTGATTTCATGGGGTCCTCCATCTCTTGGAGGTCAGTATGAAGCGCTTGGCGCAACTGTCCATAGCATCTCGCCTGCGCGGGCTTGAGCCGGGCCCTCTTTGCCCCTATTTTGCGCGTAGACGCAGGAGACGCCGATGTTTGGCATACCCGGGCAAGCCCCCATCACGATGACCCCCGCCGCTGTAAAGCAGATCGCTAAGCTCATGGGCAAAGGCGATAAGTTTGGCCTCAAGATTGGGGTCAAAAAGGGCGGCTGTGCGGGCATGGAATACACCATGGACTATGTTGATGCTGCTGGCCCTTCTGACGAGGTCGTCGAACAGGACGGCGCCCGGGTGCTGATCGCGCCCATGGCGCAGATGTTCCTCTTTGGGACAGAGATCGACTACGAGGTTTCGCTCCTGGAATCCGCGTTCAAGTTCAAAAACCCCAACGTGGTCGATGCCTGCGGATGCGGGGAATCGATCAAGTTCGAGGATGTGGCGACCATGACCGCCGCCGGGGTGCCAAAGCTGACTTGACGCGCGGCCCGCGGCCCGCAATGTGACCGCGACCTTGGGGAGAGTGCGATGCGCAAACTAGCTGCCGGAAACTGGAAAATGAACGGGATGACCGCCGCCATCGCGGAGGCGCGCGGCGTATCGCTCGCCCATCCTGCGCCGGGCGTCGACATCTTATTGTGCCCACCCGCCACGCTCCTGTCGCGCCTGGCGGAGGCGCTGGCGAATTCGTCGGTGGCGCTTGGTGCCCAGGATTGCCACGCCGCAACCTCCGGCGCCCATACCGGGGATATCGCCGCGCCCATGCTGGCAGAAGCGGGCGCGAGCGCCGTCATCGTGGGCCATTCCGAGCGCCGCGCTGATCACGGCGAAACCGACGCCGTGGTCAAAGCCAAAGCTGAGGCTGCCATTGCGGCGGGCCTCGTGGCCATCGTGTGTATCGGAGAGACGCTGGAGGACCGAGAGGCAGGCCGCACGCTCGACGTTGTGCGCACCCAGCTCCGCGGCTCCCTCCCCCACGGCGCGAGCGGTTTGACAACGGTCATCGCCTACGAGCCCGTTTGGGCCATCGGCACCGGGGTCGTCGCGACGGCGGACCAAATCGCCGAGGTTCACGCCGCGCTGCGTGCAACGCTCGTTCCGCTCGTCCCCGACGCAGGGGAGGTGCGGCTGCTCTACGGCGGGTCCGTTAAAGCAGGCAACGCGGCGGAAATTTTCGCAATCGGCGATGTCGACGGTGCGCTTGTGGGCGGCGCGAGCCTGACGGCTGATGATTTCAACCCGATTATTGAGGCGCTTGAGGCCGCTCAGTGACCGCAAGCCCGGACGTATCGGCGCGGCCAGTCGCGCGCCGCTCCTCCGGGCGCATGCTGCGGGTGGGGGCGCTGATCGGTGCGGGGCTCTGCCTCATTCCCATCACGGCGGTCGTTATCGCCGCAGCGATGCAAGACCTCAGCACCCTGCGGCAACTCGCGGATACGGTGCTTTGGCAGTATACGGGTACGACGCTGCTCCTCGTTGTGCTTGTGGGCGTGGGCACAGCTGTGATCGGGACCGGCAGTGCCTGGCTCGTCACCATGACGCGCTTTCCGGGCAGCCGGGTGATGGAGGTGGCGCTGGCGCTTCCCTTTGCCTTTCCGGCCTATGTGTTGGCCTATGCCTATACCGATCTGCTCGACCATCCGGGCATTGTGCAAACCGCGTTGCGGGACCTGACGGGTTGGGGGCCGCGCGACTATTGGTTCCCTGAGATCAGGTCGCTCGGCGGGGCGGCGGCGATGCTGACGCTGGTGCTTTACCCGTATGTCTATCTGCTGGCGCGAGCGGCGTTCCTACAGCAATCCTCGACTGCCTACCTTGCGGCACGGTCGCTGGGGCGCGGGCCCTGGGGGGCGTTCTTTTCGACGGCGCTGCCGCTGGCGCGCCCGGCGATCATGGGAGGGGTGCTCCTCGCGGTGATGGAAACGATCGCCGACTTTGGCACGGTCAGCTATTTTGCCGTTCAGACATTCGCGACCGGGATCTACACCACTTGGGTGGGCTTTACGGATCGCGGCGCCTCTGCCCAGTTGGCCCTGTGCCTGTTGACCTTTGCGCTGATGCTGGCCTTGGCGGAACGTTACCAACGCGGGGGCGCTAGGCACCACGGCGCAGGCAAACGGCAAGAGCGGCACGCGCCCACGGTGCTTAAAGGCCGCGCGCGGTGGGGGGCGCTCGGGTTCTGTGCTGTCCCGGTGGTCTTTGGCTTTCTGCTGCCCATGGGGGTCCTGTTCGAGATGGCTTGGGGGAGCGAGCAGACGTTGCTGTCGGACCGCTACCTGCGCTTTTTGCGGAACTCCGTCGTGTTGGCGTTGATTGGCGCGGTCTTTACCGTGGGCTTTGCGGTGATGATTGGCGCGCTGGGGCGGCTTTACCCCAGCCGGACCGCGGCGACCGCGGGGCATTTTGCGCGCATCGGCTACGCCGTGCCGGGCGGCGTGATCGCGGTCGGGCTCATGGTGCCTTTTGCGGCCTTCGACAACCGGCTCGACGCCATGATGGAAGCCCGCTTTGGGATCGACACGGGGCTTTTGATTACGGGGTCGATCTGGCTGTTGATCATAGCCTATGCCGTGCGCTTTATGGCAGCGGCGCTTAACACGTTCGAAGGCGGCTTGGCGACCTTGAACCCGCAAGTCGACGCGGTCGCGCGCGTGCTTGGCAGTTCCCCGGGGCGTGTGGTGCGCGGCATCCACCTGCCTATCCTGTGGCCTACGATGCTGACAGCGCTTCTCATCGTCTTTGTGGACGTGATGAAGGAGCTGCCCGCCACGCTGATCCTGCGACCTTTCAACTATGACACCCTGGCGGTGCAGGCCCACCGCCTCGCCGCCGACGAACGGTTAGAAGGGGCGGCAGTCCCCAGCCTGGTTATTGTCGCCGTGGGACTGCTGCCCGTCATAGTGCTTTGCCGGAACTTAGGGCGCCGAAATCCGTAACGGATTTCGGACCGATTTCTTTGAAAGAAATCGGCGCCGGCGCACCAGATATGCGAAAGGCCCCGAGGGCAGCGCGCCCGGGGCCTTTGCTAAGATGTGGTGCTGTTTATTCCCAGCCAGCGTTTGTCAGTATCTCATTAGCGGCTGCGATATTGTCAGCGATGTCCGACAATTCGATTGCATCGGGCCGGAAAAAGCCGAGCGAGGCCACGGATGGCGCAAGGCCAACCCCCGGAACCGCAGGGTATTCGTCGTTACCGGCGGAGAAATACTGCTGCGCCTGTTCGGAGGCGAGGTATTCGAGAAACTTCACCGCGTTGTCTTTGTTTGGCGCGTTCGCCGCTACACCACCGCCGGAGATGTTCATATGCGCGCCGATGTCGTTCTGGTTCGGGAAGACCCAGCCGATACCCGCTTTGGCGTCTGCGTCGAGACCGGAGACGTCTTTGCGGATCGCACGCGCAAAGTAGTAGGTGTTGGACATCGCAATGTCGCACTCGCCCGACGCGATGCCGCGCAGCTGGTCGGTGTCACCGCCCTGCGGCGCACGTGCGAAGTTGCCTACCACGGCCGTCGCCCAGTCTTGGATCGCCTCTTGGCCCAAATGCGCCGTCAACGCGGCCACGATGTTTTGCGTGTAGACGTTGGAGGAGGAGCGGATGCAGACCATGCCAGCATATTCCGGCTTTGCGAGGTCCTGATAGGTCTGTGGCGGGTTGGCCACGTCGTCTTTGTCATAGAACAAGATGCGCGCGCGCTGCGAGAATCCGAACCACTGATTGTCGTCATCCTGCAGGAACGCGGGGATGGAGGCCTCAAGCACATCCGACTCAACCGACTGCAGCAGCCCTAGGTCCTTCGCACGGCTCAAGCGCACGGTGTCCACGGTCATAAAGACGTCAGCGGGGGAGTTTGCGCCTTCGGCCTGCATCCGCGCAATGAGCTCGTCCGCGTTGCCATCGAGCCGGTTGATGGTGATGCCCGTCATATCTGTAAAGTCGGAATAGAGCCGCTCGTCTGTGTCGTAGTGGCGCGAGGAATAAAGGTTCAGTTCCCCTTCGGCGAAGGCGGCGGGGGCGGCCAAGGCGCAGATGAAGGCGGACCCAAGAAGGCGGGCGCGTAGCGTTGTCATGGAAGGCTCCAGTTTGAGTGACACGGTATAACTGACATATTTACTCAGCTATGTAATCACGTGCGTCAAGCCCCACGCGGGCAGTATTTGACTTTTTTAGTCTGATTTGCGCGATGGCTTGCCCATCACCCCGCGCTGCGCCACACCAAATTCCATGGAGCGCTTTGACCAAGACCCCGCCGACCCCGCCTTTGTGCAGGACCCCTACCCCGCCTATGACCGCGCCCGGTCCCTGGGGGAGATCGTCTGGTGGGCGGATTACGGCATGGCCGCGGCTGTGAGCCACAGCGCTGTGCAACAGGTACTCAAGAGCCGCGCCATGGGCCGGGTGCCGCTCGACCCCGCCCTCATTGCGGACCACACCCGCGCCTTCTACGACATCGAAGCCCATTCGATGTTGGAGCTTGAACCGCCGCGCCACACGCGGTTGCGCAGCCTCGTGTTGCGCGCCTTTACCGGGCGCCGGGTTCGCGCCCTCGCCCCGGAGATCGAGGCGCTGTGCGATGAGCTTATCGCCGCGTTACCCGATGCGCCGTTTGACCTTTTGACCGCCTACGCGCAGCCCCTGCCCGTGCGCATCATCGCCCGCCTCCTTGGCGTCCCGGAGGAGATGGCGCCCGACCTGCTACAGTGGTCCAACAGCATGGTGGCCATGTACCAAACCGGCCGCGACCGCGCGGTGGAAGACGCCGCCGCTGCCGCTGCCCGGGACTTCGCGGCGTTCCTGCGTGGCTATGTCGAGAACCGGCGCGCCGCGCCCGCCGACGACCTGATCACCCATCTGATTGCCGCCGAAGAAGACGGCGAGCGGCTGACGACAGATGAGCTGATTTCGACCTGCATCCTCCTTTTGAATGCAGGCCACGAGGCGACTGTGCACACAATGGGCAATGGTGTGGCGGCCATGTTGCGCGAAGGCGTGCGGTCCGTGGATGAGCCGCTGGTGGAGGAGATCATGCGCTATGACCCGCCGCTCCATCTTTTTACGCGCTGGGTTTATGAAGACACGGAGATCGCGGGGATGCCGCTGAAGCGCGGCGACCAGGTGGCCTGCCTGTTGGGGGCGGCAAACCGTGACCCCGCAGTCTGGCCCGACCCGCACCGCTTTGACCCGACGCGGCCCGTCCAGGCGCATTCGGCCTTTGGCGCGGGGCTCCATTTTTGTGTGGGCGCACCGCTGGCGCGGCTTGAGCTCCTGATTGGACTGCGCAAGTTGATGGACGCGCACCCGGGGCTGCGCCTCTGCAAACCGCCGCGCTTTGGAAACACTTACCATTTTCATGGGCTAGAGGCGCTGATGGTCTCTAAGTCTTAGGGCCAGCCTCGATCCACGTAAAACCTACCACGCAGCCGCAAGGTCCTCGCCCGATGGGCACCATCGGGCCGCGCCGTTCCGCCCCCACGGGGCGGCGCTGTAGCTCACTACGTTGAGTGTCCCAAACAAGAAACTATGGCAAAAGCGGCAGCGCATTTGTCGATTTCAGCTCTTCCATGCTCAAGAGCGCGGTGACGTTGAACACCTTTACCTCCGAAATCAGCGCCTGGTAGAACACGTCATAGGCCCGAGCGTTGCGCACGCGCACTTTCAGGATGTAGTCGATATCGCCTGCGAGCCGGTGCGCCTCCTGCACCTCTGGACGACTGCGCAGCGCCTTCAAAAACGCCTCTTGCCAGGCGGCCTCGTGCTCTGACGTGCGGATCAGCACGAAAAAGCACGCCTCAAAGCCCAGCGCCTCTGCATCGAGTTCCACGGTTTGGTTGCGGACAATGCCCGCCTCTCGCAACTTTTTGATCCGGTTCCAGACCGGGGTCTTCGACGACCCTACGATCTTTGCGATTTCATCGAGGGAACGGGACGCGTCCTTTTGCAGCTCGGTCAAAATCCGGCGGTCGAGGTCGTCGATACGCACGCTCATGGCGGGCTCCCTTACTGCGGAGAAGGAGATTACTCTGCGATGTGCCCCGGATACGGAACAACCACGCCCCAGCGCAACCCATTGTGCAGCAGAGCGGGAAATCATCCCGCATTGACACAGATCATAGCAAGCGCGACATGGGAGCCGCCAGTGTAAGCTGGAGTTGACACGATCCCAGGGACCGCCGCCCGTGACTAGCCAAGCCCCCGTATTGCCCGACGCCCAAACCGTCACCGAGGTGCATCACTACACCGACCGCCTGTTCCGCTTTCGCGTCACACGCCCGCCATCGCTGCGCTTTCGCTCGGGGGAGTTTGTGATGATCGGTCTGATGGGCGACCCAGACCCGGCCACCGGGCGCGTGAAGCCGATTTTGCGCGCCTATTCCATCGCCTCCCCCGCCTGGGATGACGGGTTGGAGTTTTATTCGATCAAGGTCCAGGACGGGCCGCTGACCTCCCGCCTCCAGCACCTTCAGCCGGGCGATCAGGTGATCTTGCGCCCCAAACCTGTGGGCACGCTGGTCCACGACGCGCTTTTGCCCGGCAAGCGGCTATGGCTGTTTTCGACGGGGACGGGCTTTGCGCCCTTTGCATCGCTCTTGCGCGACCCGGAGACCTACGAGAAGTTCGAGCAGGTGATCGTGACCCACACCTGCCGCGATGTGGCAGAGCTGACCTATAGCCGCGAGATCGTGGAAAGCTTGCGCAGTGACCCGCTTTATGCCGAACTCATGGGCGAGGACAGCATTGCAAAGCTGACCTATTACCCCACCACCACGCGGGAGCAGAGCCCAAAGATGGGGCGCATCACGACGCGGCTCGAGGATGGGAGCGTGTTTGCCGATCTTGGCATCGACGGGCTTTCGGCCGACACGGACCGCGCGATGATCTGCGGGTCCATGGCGCTTAACCTCGATCTCAAGGCGATTTTGGAGCGCTATGGCCTGGAAGAAGGCGCCAATTCCGATCCCAAACACTTCGTCGTCGAAAAGGCATTCGTCGGGTAACGGGGCGCCCAGAGGTCGGGCGCCCACGTCTCTTGTGGTCTAGCTGCCAAGCTGCTCGCGCAGTTGCGCGATGACGGCCTCAAGCAGTTCGGGGGACTCTTTCGCCTGTTCGAGCGCAGCGCTTAGCCCGGCTTTGGCCACCAAGCCCAGGTCGGAATTTGCGACCATGTCTGCAGCAGCATCGAAGTCAAAGGTTTCAGCGTTAAGCAGTTGATCGAGCCCGCCGGCTTCCTGTGCCGCTGCGGTGACGGTCTCGATCAGCGCACCGGCGTCCTCGGTCACGTTAGCAAGCGCCCCTTCGACGGCATCTGCGGCCTCTTCTGACACGGCACGCAGGTCCTCAACCGCGTCTTCGACGGCGTCGGTCACGGCGGTCAGCTCGGGCTCTGGCTCGGGCGCGGGTTCAGGCGTTGGTTCTGGTTCCGGCGCGGGGGCCACGACCACGGGTTCGGGCGCTGGTTCTTCGGGCGCGAAGGCGCCTGTGGAATACAGGTACGCGCCGCCCGCCCCTATGGCGAGAACGGCGAGGATAACGAGATTGCGCATAGTGGATCCTTTCTGAACCTGCGGCGCGACATGGGTGCCGCCCGCGTTGATGGGTCAGATGGGCGCTCACTCCCGCGAGCGGGAGGGGAATTTCACTGTTGATGGCCCCCTAGGCAAGCTGGCGGGCGAAACTGGCCAAGTTTATCGGCCAAAGCGAGCCCGCCTTTCCAATTCACCTTGAATGCGGCGCCTTGGACGGTTATTTTACTGGGCCAACACCTGTCATCATCGAAGGACAAAGACCATAGCTCGCAGACCCCACAACGCGCCACCGCAGCGCGACACCGGCCCCCGCGTAAACGATAGGATCAGAGCGTCGGAAGTCCGACTAATCGACGAAAATGGGGATAATATCGGGGTTGTGACGCCGTCGCGCGCCATGATGTTGGCCGAAGACGCAGGGCTCGACCTGGTCGAAATCTCGCCCAACGCAAATCCACCGGTCGCCAAGATCATGGATTTCGGCAAGTTCAAATACGAACAGCAAAAGCGGGAATCAGAGGCGCGGAAGAAGCAAAAGACCATCGAGGTGAAGGAGGTGAAGTTTCGCCCCAACACCGATACGCACGACTACGACGTCAAAATGCGCAACGTCTACAAGTTCCTTGAGAACGGCGACAAGGTAAAGGTCACGCTCCGCTTCCGCGGCCGCGAAATGGCCCACCAGGAGCTTGGCCGTGACCTGCTGCTGCGCGTGGCCGACGACACCAAGGAGCATGGCAAAGTCGAAAACATGCCCAAGATGGAAGGTCGCCAGATGATCATGATGATCGGGCCACTTCCAAAGTAGCGCACCGCTTACAGCACCTAACTACCTGTGGGTCTCGCCGCGCCTGTGGCGACACCCGACCAAGCGTGAACCACACAGGCGCATTTGTCGCGACCATGCGCGTAGAGCCCCTGGGTTTCTAAACACTTTCTTAGCATCGTTCAGACACAAACGCGTTATGTCGGACGCTTTCCACGACCTGCCCGCTCTTGCCGCAACGACGTTCCGCGGTATCGGCCCTAGCCGCATCGCGGCGATGACCTTAGTGGTTCTGGGGGACACGGGCGATGTGGCTGCAAGCAAAGCGCACGCCCGGCTTGCCCGCGACCGGATCGCGGCAGCGCTGACAACGGTCGCAGACACCTACCCTGCCGGGCTGACAGCTCTCGGGCATAGCCCCACCCCCGCGCTCGCCGATGCGCGTATCAAGGCAGAGCAAGCGCTGCGCGAGCTCTCGCAACGTGCGGCAAAGGGCATGGCACCCACGGATACGGGGTTTTGCTTTGACGTGCTTGAACCCGCTGTGAGCGGATTTCTCGACAAAATGTACCAAGAGCTGACCGAGGCCCATGAGGAGGCTGTGGCCGCCGAACGCTATGACGCGCTCGATGCGGTTAAGCGCGTGGATGCCTTGGGCCGCTCGATCCGCATGATCGCCATCAATGCCTCTATCGAGGCCGCACGCGCCGGTGACAGCGGTCGCGGCTTTATGGTCATCGCGCAGGAGATCAAATCGCTCGCCGGGCGCAGTGAAGAATTGATGCACGACGTCTACACCCATATCGAGCAGACCTAGCGCCCCTGCGCGCGCAACGCCCCTTGCCCCCGGGCCGCGCCCCGGCCTATCCAAAGCGCAAGGAGGCACCGCCATGAACGCACCCGCCAAGATCACTGCAAAAGACGCGCCCGAGCTCGCATCGTTCAAATGGGACGACCCGTTTTTGATCGAGGCACAGTTGGGCGAAGACGAGCGGATGCTGCGCGACGCGGCAGCAAGTTTTGCCGCCAAAGAGCTCGCCCCGCGGGTGGTGCAAGCCTATCGCGAGGAAACCAGCGCACCGGAGCTTTTCCCGCTGATGGGGGAGGCTGGTCTTCTCGGTGTCACCGTGCCGGAGGCCTATGGCGGGCTCGGCGCGTCCTACACCGCCTATGGCCTCATTGCGCGGGAGATTGAGCGCATCGATAGCGGTTACCGATCGATGATGAGCGTGCAGTCCTCGCTCGTGATTTATCCGATCTACGCCTATGGCTCCGAAGAGCAGCGCCAGAAATACTTGCCCGGCCTCACGAGCGGCGCGCTGATCGGGTGCTTTGGCCTGACCGAGCCTGATGCCGGTTCAGACCCCGCAGGCATGAAAACGCGCGCGGACAAGACCGCGACAGGCTACCGGATCACCGGGTCCAAAATGTGGATATCAAACAGCCCGATCGCAGACGTGTTTGTCGTCTGGGCCAAATCCGAGGCCCACGGCGGCAAAATTCGCGGATTTGTGCTCGAAAAAGGCTTGGAAGGCCTCAGCGCGCCTAAGATCGGTGGCAAGCTGAGCTTGCGGGCCTCGATCACCGGGGAAATCGTCATGGACGGCGTTGAGGTGGGCGAGGACGCGCTTCTGCCAGGCGTCCAAGGCCTCAAGGGGCCGTTTGGCTGCCTCAACCGCGCACGCTATGGAATCTCCTGGGGTGTGATGGGCGCGGCAGAATTCTGCTGGCACGCCGCGCGGCAATATGGCCTGGACCGCAAGCAATTCGGGCGCCCGCTTGCCCAAACCCAGCTTTTCCAAAAGAAGCTCGCCGATATGCAGACCGAGATCTCCCTGGGCCTGCAAGGGGCGCTGCGGCTTGGCCAGTTGATGGACAGCCACGAGGCATCGCCGGAACTCATCAGTCTGATGAAGCGCAACAACTGCGGTAAAGCGCTCGATATCGCGCGGGTTGCCCGCGACATGCATGGCGGCAACGGCATCCAGGAGGATTATCAGGTCATGCGTCACGCCATGAACCTGGAAACGGTGAACACCTATGAGGGCACCCACGACGTCCACGCGCTGATCCTAGGACGGGCCCAAACGGGGCTTCAGGCCTTTTTCTGACCCCATATTCACCGCAGGGGCATCGCTGAATCTACGCACCCGCTCCGCATTTGCGCCTAAAAGCTATGCAAAACGGGTCAATGAACGTTACATGGTGCGCGTATGACTGGTTTACTATCTTCCCCGGATCGCCCCGATCTGTCTGAGCTGTCCGACGCGGACTGGGCTGCCGCCCTACCGCAATTGGTGGAGCCGGGTGGCCAGTTCTTGGCGCTTGATGACACTCACTGCGCGATGATGTTTGGCAACGGCCCTGGACTGCTGATGAGCTTTGAAAGCGCTAAGGACATTCAGCGCGACCAAGAGGATGGCATCCCCTTTGGTTTGAAATACGCGGAGCGCGCGGGTGCGACCGTGATCGTGGTCCTGTCGCTCGAAGACACCTGGTTTCGGTCCGAGGCGGTGTTCGACTTTTTTGATGGGCTCACGGATGAAGACGTGTTCGAAGATTTCGACCACGTGACCTTTTTCGGCGCGGGCCCCGGCGGCTACGCGGCGGCGGCCTATTCGGTCAGCGCGCCGGGTGCGGACGTCCTGCTGATTTCGCCACAGGCAACGCTGTCGTCGACCTATGCAGAATGGGACCCGCGGTTTTATTCGGCCCGGCGCATCGGGTTTGACGGGCGCTACGGCTACGCACCCGAAATGATCGAGGCCGCGCGCAACACGCTCGTGCTCTACAATCCTGAAAACGAATTTGACGCCATGCACGCCGCGCTCTTTGCGCGTCACGGGGCGGAGCGGTTCCGCTGCCGCTATCTGGGGCGCAATCTGGCCACCGCGTTAGAAGACATGAATGTGCTCGACACCTGTTTGACCCAAGCGCTGGCAGGCGATCTGTCTGCGGCGGGCTTTGCCCGGGCCTACCGGGCGCGGCGCGACCACCCGCCCTATCTGCGCGCGCTGCTGCGAGAGGTCAGCGACCAGGACCGGTCGCTGATGATGGAGTGGGTGTGCCGCAATACGCTGGCGCGTCGCCCGATGCCCATCATGCGCAAGACGCTGCAACGGCTCCAGGAGCGTCGTGAGGACGCCCAGCAAGTCGCGGAGTAGCGGGCGCCGTTAGAGCCCGCCCTCGCGTATAATGAAGTCCGCGACGTCCCGGGCGCCCTGCCCCTGCCGCAGCGACGCCAGCACAAAGGGCCGTGCCCCGCGGTTGGCCGCCGCGTCGGAGCGCAGGAGCTCCACATCGACCCCCACATAAGGCGCAAGGTCGACCTTGTTGATCACCAACAGGTCTGAACGCATCACGCCCGGCCCCTTTTTGCGCGGGATGTCTTGGCCAGCAGCCGTGTCGATGACGTAAAGGCTCAGGTCGGCCAGTTCCGGGCTAAAGGTGGCCGCAAGGTTATCACCGCCGCTTTCAATCAAAATCACGTCGAGATTTGGGTGTTCCTCGCTCAGCTCCGCGACAGCGCGGAGGTTGATGGAGGCGTCCTCCCGAATGGCCGTGTGAGGGCAGCCGCCCGTTTCCACGCCCTTGATCCGCGCCTCTGGCAAGGCCTGGGCGCGAAGCAAGTAGTCGGCGTCCTCGCGCGTGTAGATGTCATTGGTGATGACAGCGACCTCATAGTCGTCCGTCAGCGCCCGGCAAAGCTGTTCTGTGAGCGTGGTTTTGCCCGCACCAACGGGCCCCCCGATGCCCACGCGCAGCGGACCGCTCATGAGTCAGGCCTACAGGTTCGGTCCCTCGGCAAAGCGGGGAAGTGTGTTGCTAGGACTTGAATATCCGGGCCTCCTGGCTTTCGTGACGCATCGCCACGAGGTCAGAGAAAAACGCCGCGCTGCCCAGATCGTCAAGGGTCGCTTGCGCGGCGCGATCTGCGGTTGCGATGATCTCGGGACCCAGCGCCGCGAGAACGCGCTGGCCGTCGCTTTGGCCCAGGGGCACAAAGCGGACGGCGCACTGCACGAGGTTGCTCGCAAAGGCTTGCAGGTAGAGCGCCGCGATGGTGGCTGGTGGCAGCGTAAAGGCGCGGGTGGCGATCCCCACCGCCACGGGGAGCGGCGCATCGGCAATGTCGTGGCCCATCGCGCGCAGTGTTCGGGCAAAGGCCGCGCCTTGGGCCTCCGTCTCTTCCCACCGTTCGGCGCAGCTGGCGAGCGCCCGGGCAAGCGCAGCGACGTCCTCCCCCCGCTGAGCGGCGCAGAGCAGGACGGCGTCGTTCCAGCCGCTGCCTGCCGCGATAAGGAAGCCGAGCCAATCCTGCAGCTCCTCGGCCGTGGTGATGGTGCCGTCGGACATCGCGGTTTCGAGCCCGTGGGAATAGGCAAAGCTGCCGAGCGGAAAGGCAGGCGACAGCCATTGGGTCAGCTCGAGCTGCTCAATGGTCATGGGAATGATCGTGGTCGTGGCTATGGCCCATGGTGCGGCCGTGGCCATAGGCGCCGCCCTCGGGCGTGAAAGGGCCTGTGACCTCCTCCACCTCGGCGCCGAGTTGGACGAGCATGTCGCGGAGCACGGGGTCAAACAGGATCGTCAGGTGGTCCGGCGCCATAGCGCACGGGGTGTGCCGGTTGCCGATATGCCACGCGAGCCGGGGCAAGTTCCCGCGGATGCGCAGCAGCGTCTCCGCCGCGGCCACGATGGCCACGGAAGCGCCAGTGTCGAGCACAAACGCCTGCCCGGGGTCAAGATGGGTGGCGTGGTCGAAATCGACGAGGAACGACACGCCCGCGTCGCTGGTTAGTCGTTTACGCCGCACGATGCGCGCGGCGTAATCTAGCGTGATCTGGTCCGTCGCGCTTTCGCCCGGACCGACCTGCGTCGCGCGCGGCAGGCTCATGGAGCCCACCCCAAGCGGTTTAGAACGCGATGGAGTCGCGGTGCACGTGGCGCACGATCTGGTTGCGGGACAGACCGCGCCGCGCCAGCTCCTCGTCGCTCATCGCCATGTAACGCTCGATCTCGTCGTAGCGTGCACGGGCCCGGCCTACTGCAACCATGCCGTCGAGGAACTTCGCGCCCAGTGCGTGGAAAGAAGCGCGGAGCGAGCGGCCTGCGGGGATGTCGGTGATAGATGCCATTGGTAGCCTCGATATCTGGAGTGTTTCTGCACTGCAGAGAATAGGCATGCGAAGCCGACCTGACACCCCCCAAGACCGAATTTCTGTTATGCACCTGGTGCAAGCCCCCTCTTAAAGTCCCAGTATTTACGAGGATTTTCTAAGTTTTCGCAGTGTCAGTTCGAAATGCTGCAACTGCACGGTTAGAACAAGAAGTACCGCTGCGCCATCGGCAATTCGGTGGCCGGTTCACAAGTTAACAGCTCGCCATCTGCGCGCACCTCATAGGTCTCAGGATTCACTTCAACCTCGGGCGTGGCGGCGTTGTGGACCATGTCTTGCTTGCCGATCCCGCGGGTGTTCTTCACCGCAACTGTCTGCTTGGCGAGGCCAAGGTGTTCGGTCTCCGCCCCCTCCGACACAAACAGCACCGCGGAGTTTTCGACATTGCGCCCCATCGCGCCGAACATGGGCCTTGTGTAGACTGGCTGCGGCGTGGGGATCGACGCATTGGGGTCGCCCATCTGCGCACAGGCGATGGACCCACCCACCAGCACCATCTCCGGCTTCACGCCGAAAAACGCCGTGCTCCACAGGCACAGATCCGCACGCTTGCCCACCTCGATGGACCCGATCTGGCTGCTGATTCCGTGGGCGATGGCCGGGTTGATCGTGTACTTCGCGATGTAGCGGCGCACGCGCATGTTGTCGTTGTCGCCGGTCTCATCGGACAGCCGCCCGCGCTGGACTTTCATCTTGTGCGCGGTCTGCCAGGTGCGAATGATCACCTCTCCCACACGGCCCATGGCCTGAGAGTCCGAGGCGATGATGCTAAACGCGCCCATGTCGTGGAGGATGTCCTCGGCCGCAATCGTTTCCTTCCGGATGCGGGACTCTGCGAAGGCCACGTCCTCCGGGATCGATTTGTCGAGGTGGTGACAGACCATGAGCATATCCAGATGCTCTTCGAGCGTGTTGACCGTGTAAGGCCGCGTCGGGTTCGTGGAGGACGGGATCACGTGGTCGAGCCCGCACACCTTGATAATATCCGGCGCGTGGCCGCCGCCTGCCCCTTCTGTGTGGAAGGCATGGATGGTGCGGCCCTTCATCGCCGCCACGGTATTCTCCACAAAGCCGCTCTCATTGAGGGTGTCCGTATGGATCATCACCTGCACGTCCATGTCGTCGGCAACGCTCAGGCAGGTGTCGATGGCCGCGGGCGTCGTGCCCCAATCCTCGTGCAGCTTCATGGCGCAGGCGCCCGCCTTTACCATCTCTACCAGCGCGTCGGGGCGGGACGCGTTGCCCTTGCAGCTGAGCCCGATATTCACCGGCACCCCGTCCATCGCCTGCAACATCCGCCCAATATGCCAGGGCCCCGGCGTACACGTCGTTGCCAGCGTCCCATGCGCAGGCCCCGTGCCGCCGCCGAGCATCGTCGTCAGCCCCGAATGCAACGCATCCTCGATCTGCTGCGGGCAGATAAAGTGAATATGCGCGTCAAAGCCGCCAGCGGTCAGGATCCGCCCCTCCCCCGCGATCGCCTCCGTCCCTGGGCCGATGATGATGTCGACGCCGGGCTGCGTGTCCGGGTTCCCGGCCTTGCCGATCCCCGCGATCTGCCCGTCTTTCAGACCCACATCCGCCTTGTAGATGCCCGTATGATCCACGATCAGCGCGTTGGTGATGACGGTATCCACGGCCCCCTCAGCGCGCGTGCGCTGGGACTGCCCCATGCCATCGCGGATCACCTTGCCGCCGCCAAACTTGACCTCCTCCCCATAGGTGGTGAGGTCGCGTTCCACTTCGATGATCAGATCCGTATCCGCGAGCCGCACCCGGTCGCCCGTGGTGGGGCCATACATATCGGCATAAGCCGCGCGAGAGATTTTAGCGGGCATGACTTTTCCTTATCTCGAATGTGCCAAAGCCGCGTTCACAGCGGCAGCATTTCGCTCCTCAACCGTATCAAGCACTGACACATGTGCGACGGTTGGGGCGTTTGGGTTCAATGGGTCTGTGGTGAGCAACAAGTGGGGTTCGCCATCGCAGTAAACGTTGACATTTGCAGGCTGATTTTCTTGCAGGTCGGCGGCAAAGCCCGAGCACTTCTTTCCATCGGCGCGTAGTATGCGAACATCACAACCAACGAAGCAAACTCCTCTTTGGATTGCATACATCTCGTTACCTTCTTCATCGACGACGTCGAAAGTGGTGCAGCCGCCGAGCATGATCAAAACCAGAAATGCTGCGCCATGAGCTTTCAAAGAGCCCCCATCACTTTCTGATTGAACCCATAAACCTCGCGCGCACCGCTCAGCGGCACCAGCGCCACCTCCCTCTGCTGCCCGGGCTCAAACCGCACGGCGGTCCCAGCGGCGATGTCCAGCCGCTGGCCCATCGCGGCCTCGCGATCAAACTCCAGCGCCCCGTTCGTCTCCGCAAAATGGTAATGCGAGCCCACCTGCACGGGCCGGTCGCCAGTATTGGCCACCATGACCACCGTCACGGGCGCGCCTGCGTTCAGTTCGATCTCGCCCGCGGCGGGGATGATTTCACCTGGTTTCATAACGCCTTACCTTATGGGATGATGAACAGTGACGAGCTTTGTGCCGTCCGGGAATGTCGCCTCGACCTGCACGTCATGGATCATCTCCGCGATGCCATCCATGCACTGATCGGCCCGCACAACGCCTGCGCCCGCCTCCATCAGCTCCGCAACTGAGCGGCCATCGCGCGCGCCCTCGACCACGAAATCCGTGATCAGCGCGATGGCCTCCGGGTGGTTCAGCTTCACGCCACGCTCCAGCCGCCCGCGCGCAACCATGGCCGCGACGCTCACGAGAAGTTTGTCTTTTTCTCTCGGTGTGAGGTTCATCGATTGGTCCTTATGCGGCCCAGACGCGGGGCAACACCCCGCCGCTGAGGCGTTCGATCAAAGGGGTCAGCGCGCGCTTGAGCGGCCAAAGGTCAGAGGCCGCGGCGCGGATCACAAGCTTACCGTCCCAGGCGGAGGCTGCGCAGCCGTCTGGCAGGGGGAGACCGTTTAGCACGTCTGCTGCATCTGGCGCCCAATATAGCAGCGTGGCGATCGCGCGGGCATCGCGCAGCCCCGCCGCCTGCCCTAGCGCCGCCGCATCGAGGCTTACGGCGTCGACCCAAACTGGTCCGGGCGCATAGAGCTCCCGCCGGTCGTTGAGAGAAAACGCGCTGAGCGTCTCCCCCATTGCGGCGCGGCCAAAGACGAGCGTCTCCAGCGCCAGCACGCGCGCACCGGGCGCCGCATCGATGCGGGTGCGGCGGCGCAAAGCGCTGTTTTCAAAAAGGATCGTTTCTTGTGGAAGCCAGAGTAAGGTCGCATCGGCGCCAACGGTGAGCGACACGGTCACGTCAGCTTCCGCGCCGGTGCTGGCATAGGCCCGCTCCGCGGTCTGGGTCGTGGCCAAGAGCGCCCCGCCTGTGACATGAGCGCTGAACTCAAACCGGTCGCCGCCTGTCAGCCCGCCAGCAGTATTCAGAAACACGGCCTCCGGCATCGCGCGGTGCACGGAGGGCAGCATCACCTTGGCCGATCCTGATTGAGACAGTGTGGTGAGCCGACCATCGTCAAAGCCTATCCGCGCGACGCCACGCGCGCGCTGCATTTTTCGTGGCTCTGCCTGCGCTTGCAGATCGAACATGGCTCCTCCGTTGGCAGACCGTAGTCGCGGGGGGCGGGCGGTCGCAACCGTCTTGGCGCGAAAGACGTCCCGCACTGCCAGTCTGCTGAAAAATTACGCAGATTTAGGGCCTGGGCAGCCTGCCCCAATCCAGGCTAAGCCCCGACGTATGGTTACAGAGCTTACGATCCGCCGCCCCGATGACTGGCACGTCCATTTCCGCGATGGCGCGATGATGGAGGGTGTGCTGCCCGAAACCGCCCGCCATTTTGGCCGCGCCATCGTTATGCCGAACCTCGTGCCCCCGGTCGTCACCGGCGCACAGGCTGCCGCCTACCGCGACAGGATCATGGCCGCGCTGCCCGCGGACATGACGTTTGAGCCGCTCATGACGCTCTACCTGACCGAAGACACCGACCCTGCCGATGTCGCTGCCGCCCACGCTTCAGGCATTGTCACAGCGGCCAAGCTCTACCCCGCTGGGGCCACGACGAATTCTGCGAGCGGCGTGCGCGATTTCGACCGCATCCGCCCGGTGTTGGAAAAGATGGCCGAGATCGGGATGCCCATGTGCGTCCATGGCGAGGTCACGGATGCCGAGATCGATATCTTCGACCGCGAGGCGGTGTTCATCGACCGCGTGCTCGACCCGCTGCGCCGGGCGGTCCCGGGTCTGCGCGTGGTGATGGAGCATGTGACGACGCGCGACGCGGTTGAGTATGTGCGCAGTGCCGATCAAGGCCTGGGCGCCACGATCACAACCCATCACCTGATCATCAATCGCAACCACCTGCTCGTGGGCGGCATTCGTCCCCATTACTACTGCCTGCCGGTCGCCAAGCGTGAGACGCATAGGCTGGCTCTGGTGGAGGCAGCCACATCCGGCGACGCGCGGTTTTTCCTCGGCACCGACAGTGCGCCACATGTGGATGCGGCCAAAGAAAGCGCTTGTGGCTGCGCGGGTGTGTTTTCAGCGACGAACACCATGAGCTGTCTGGCCCATGTGTTTGAGGCTGCTGGCGCACTGGATCAGCTAGAGGCATTTGCGTCCCTCAACGGCCCCGGCTTTTATGGTCTCGCCCCCAATGAGGCGACGATCACGCTGCGCAAGGAAAAGGCAGAGTATCCCGCAAAGCTCGACACCGGCGCGGGTCCAGTGACGCTTTTTAATCCGGGCTTTGCGCTTGGGTGGCGGGTGTTGTAACGCCTCCGGCGGAAGTATTTTTGGACGAAAGAAAGGGATGGCGGTGCAATCGAAGGAAGAGATAGCGCGATTGACGGCGCGGATGCTGCTCGAAATCGGCGCAGTGAATTTTCGGCCCGAAGACCCCTATATCTTGTCATCTGGTAAGCCCTCGCCCTCCTACATCGATTGTCGTCGCCTAATTTCTTTCCCGCGGATCCGGTCGACGCTGATGGACTTTATGGTGGCGACAGTCATGCACGACGCGGGGTTCGAGGCATTCGACAACATCGCCGGTGGCGAGACGGCGGGCATTCCCTTTGCCGCCTTGGTGGCGGAGCGGATGGCTCTGCCCATGACCTATGTGCGCAAAAAGCCGAAAGGGCACGGGGGCGGGGCGCGGATCGAGGGGGATATGTCCGAGGGGCAGCGTGTGCTTTTGGTCGAGGACCTCACCACCGATGGCGGCTCAAAGCTAAGCTTTGTGGACGCGATCCGGGAGACGGGGGCGAGTTGCGCCCATACGTCAGTCATCTTTTACTACGACATCTTTCCTGAGACGGAAACGACGCTTGGGGATCACGGTGTGACGCTGCACTGGCTCTGCACCTGGTGGGACGTCCTCGCAGAGGCCAAAGCGCAAGGCACCTTTAGCGCAGAGGCGCTCGCGGAGGTGGAGGCGTTTTTGAACGATCCAAAGGCGTGGCAAGCGGCGCGGATGTAAGTCCGCGGCGTGGATAACTTTGCTGATTCGGCAGCAAGTATCCGCGACATGTTGATGACCTAGCGCCAAACCGCACACTATGCTGTTGGCAGGGCGCGCGCCGCGTGCCACGCTGCGAGCTATGGACAGGGTTACGCACAGACTTACCCTGTCTTCCCAGGGCAGCTGCGCTTGGCTACACCTGCGGGCTCAGGGAGACAGCTATGAATGAGATCGCACCGCTCACAGGCGCCTTGCAGGCGGCGTCTGCGGATCAAATGCCCCACTCCATCGAGGCTGAGCAGCAGCTTTTGGGCGCAATTCTGACGAATAACGACCTGTATGACCGTGTGGCGTCGGTTATCGGGGCGCAGCATTTCTATGACCCCGTCCATGCCCGTATCTACGAGACCGCGGCGGCGCGGATCACCAAGAATGCGCTGGCGTCCCCCGTGACGCTCAAGGCGTTTCTGGAGGATGACGAGGGGCTCAAGGAACTCGGAGGGCCGGCCTATCTGGCGCGTTTGGCAGGGGCGGCGATTTCCGCCTTTGCGGCGCGCGACTATGCCCAGATGATCTATGATCTCGCGATCCGGCGCGAGCTGATCGGTGTGGGGCATGACATCGCCGACCGCGCCCAGCGCATGGATGTGACAAGCGAGCCCCGCGAGCAGATCGTGGAGGCGGAGCAGACGCTGTATAAGCTCGCTGAGCAGGGCCAAGCCGACAGCGGATTTCAAAGCTTTCTCAAGGCCGTCACCGACGCCGTGCAAGTCGCCAACGCCGCCTATCAGCGGGAGGGCGGGCTTGCTGGCCTGTCGACCGGGCTCAACGACATGGACAAAAAGCTGGGCGGGTTGCACCGATCGGACCTGCTGATCCTCGCCGGGCGTCCGTCCATGGGGAAGACGTCGCTGGCCACCAACATCGCCTTTAACATCGCCAAAACCTACCGAAAGGGTCTGCGCGATGATGGGGCAGAAGGGGCTGTGGATGGCGGCGTCGTGGGGTTTTTCTCGCTCGAAATGAGCGCGGAGCAGCTCGCTGCGCGGATCTTATCCGAGGCGGCGGAAATCCCGTCCGAACAGATCCGCAAAGGCGACATGACAGAGGGTGAGTTCCGCCGCTTCGTGGAGGCCGCAAAAGACCTGGAGGCCTGCCCGCTTTTTATCGATGACACGGCCGCGCTGCCCATCAGCCAGCTCGCCGCGCGGGCGCGGCGGCTTAAGCGGACCCATGGGCTCGACGTGTTGATTGTGGACTATTTGCAGCTCGTGCGTCCGGCGACGGCTAAGGACAGCCGCGTGAACGAAGTGTCAGAGATCACGCAGGGGCTCAAAGCCATCGCTAAGGAGCTCGATATCCCCGTTGTCGCGCTGTCCCAGTTGTCGCGCCAGGTGGAGTCGCGCGACGACAAGCGCCCGCAGCTGTCGGACCTGCGTGAATCGGGCTCGATTGAGCAAGACGCCGACGTCGTGATGTTCGTCTTTCGGGAGGAATACTACGCGGAGCGGGAAAAACCATCAGACGAAAAGCTCGAAGAAATGGCCGCTTGGCAGGAGCGGATGGAACGGCTCCATGGCAAGGCTGAGGTCATCATCGGCAAGCAGCGCCACGGGCCCATCGGGACCGTCGATCTGAGCTTTGAGGGCCGCTACACGCGCTTTGGCAACCTCGCACGGCCCTGGCAGCAGGACCAAGATCGGGAGTTCTAAGGATGCGGCGGCGGACGTTTATGGCTCTGACAGCAAGCGCGGCCCTGCCCTTGAACGCCGCTGGGCGCTTCCACGTTCCGGCGGAGGAGGACCCGCACACCCGAACCTTTATGCAATGGCCGGTGTCGCGGCGGGTTTACGGCTATGATGGGTTCTTAGGTGACGTGCAGGCCACGATTGCCGACATTGCCAACACCATCGCGGAATTCGAGCCGGTCGTGATGCTCGCCGATGCGAGCGATCACCGCGCCGCGCGACGGCAGCTTTCGAGCGCTGTAGAGCTTTGGGATGTACCAACAGAGGACCTTTGGGCGCGTGACAGCGGGCCGCTTTTTGCCGTGGACGGTGCGGGCGGGCTGCGGGTGCAGGCGATGAACTTCAATGGCTGGGGGGGGAAGCAAGTCCACCGGCGCGATGGGCAGATCGCTGGGCGTGTCGCCGATATCCTGGGACTGGACCTCGCGCCATCGCCGCTACGGGGGGAGCCCGGCGGGGTGGATCAGGATGGCGCGGGCAACCTGATTGCTCACGAGAGCTCCTGGATCGTCGAGAACCGCAACCCGGGCATGTCGCGGGCCCAGGTGACGGCAGCGCTGCAAGAGGCCTACGGCGTGGACCGCGTGGTCTGGGCGCCGGGGGTTCGCGATCTCGACATCACAGACTACCACATCGATAGCCTCGCCCGCTTTACCGGGCCCGGTCGCATCCTGATCAACTTGCCCGACGACCCTATCCCAGGAGAGCCGTTCCACGAGAGCGCGCTTGAGACCTATGACATCCTGCAAGCGGCGGGGTTTGAGGTTGAGGTGATCCCCGAACCCAACCGGCGGCGGGTCCGCTCGGACGATTTCGTGGCGTCATATGTGAACTATTATGTGTGCAACGGCGCCGTCGTGGCCGCACAATTTGGTGATGATGCCACCGACGCCATCGCCCGCGATGCACTCGCCCGCCACTACCCCGGCCGGGACGTTATCACGCTCAACACCGACGCGCTGGGGGAGATCGGCGGCGGGATCCACTGCGCCACGCAACAACAGCCGCGCCCATGAACTGGCTGCGCCGCAATGCAGAGGCGCTGCAGGCCGTGGGTGCGCTTCTTACAGCGGCCTTTGCGATTGTGGCGCTTGTCGGGGTCAAATGGCAGCTTGATACCTCCGAACGCATCGCGCGCGAGACGCAAGCGCGTGATATCTATCGCTCTTTCCTGGCGCTGTCCTTGGCCCAGCCAAACTATGCGGAGCCCGGCCAATGCCCCGGTTTTGAGGGCGCGGAGGCGACGGCATACGACTACTACATGGAATACACGCTCTATACCGCAGAGCAGGTCATCGAGATGGACCCGGCCTGGGAAGGCACCTTTGAGGAGGTGTTTTCCCAACATCTCGACTGGCTCTGCGGGGCGGAGTTTTCGGGATACACCGAACCGGTGGAGCGTCTGATCACGCAGATGCAGGCGCGCCAATGTGCGGCGCAGTTCGAAACCTGCGGCTGACGGATTGACGGTTGACGCCGCGCGGGGGCGCGGTGACAACACGAAACATGGCCACCGGAACACTTACCGTCGATTTGGGCGCGTTGGCGCAAAACTGGCGCGCGCTAGACGCGCTGAGCGCCTCTGACACCGCCGCCTGCGTCAAGGCGGATGCCTACGGGCTGGGCATCGCGCCCGTGGTCAGCGCGCTCAGCGCCGCAGGCTGCACAACCTTCTGCGTGGCCGTGGCCGAAGAAGGCGCCGCCATTCGCGCCACGCTTGGCCCGGCGCCGCGCATCTTGGTCTTTGGCGGGCATATGGCGGGCGACGCCGCGGCCATCGCGCGCGACGGCCTGACGCCCATGCTGAACTCCCCCGAGCAGGTCGCGCGCCACCGAGCCGCCTGCCCTGATGCACCCTTTGGCATCCAGCTCGACAGCGGCATGAACCGTCTGGGCATGGAAGCTGCGGAATGGGCGGATGTGCGCGCCTCACTGGGCGACACCAAGCCCGCCCTAGTGATGAGCCATCTGGCCTGCGCGGATGAGCAGAGCCACCACATGAACGCGCAACAGCTCGCGACCTTTCGCGCGCTCACCGATGATTACGACGCGCCGCGGTCGCTGGCCGCGACGGGCGGGATTCTGCTGGGCGCACCCTACCACTTTGACCTCACACGCCCGGGCATCGGGCTTTATGGCGGGGCGCCGTTCACGGAGGCCGCGCCGGTTGTGCGCGTGTCGCTGCCCGTGATCCAAGTTCGCGACCTGGCCGCGGGCGAAACCGTGGGCTACGGAAATATCTGGCGGGCAGAGCGTGCGACGAAAATCGCCACTGTGTCCGGTGGGTACGCTGACGGGCTCATCCGCGCGGTGGGCCGCGCTGCAATGCTCTATGCGGACGGCATGCCATGCCCGCTGGTGGGGCGCGTCTCCATGGACTTGATCACCGTGGATGTCACGGACCTGCCCCAGGTTCCGGACGTGCTCGACATTATCTGCCCAGAACAAGGCGTGGATGTGCTCGCGACCTCTGCTGGAACGATTGGCTATGAGATCCTGACCTCGCTCGGCGCGCGCTACCAGCGGCGCTACGTGGGCGCGTGATGCTCGCACCTGTGGCAGCGATTGGGCGGATGACGCTCGGGTCTTTGGCTTCGGTCGGGCGGGTCGCGCTGTTCGTGTTCGCAACGCTTCGGCACATGGTCACGCCCCCGTTCTACCTCAAGGAGTTCGGGCAAGCCGTTCTGCAGATTGGATATTTCTCCCTGCCAGTGGTGGGCTTAACGGCGCTTTTCACTGGCGGTGCGCTCGCGCTCCAGATCTATTCCGGCGGTGCGCGCTTCAATGCAGAGGCCGTCGTCCCCACCATCGTGGCCATCGGCATGGTGCGCGAGCTTGGGCCGGTCCTGGGCGGGCTCATGGTAGCGGCGCGCGTGGCGTCGTCCATCGCCGCTGAGATCGGGACGATGAAAGTGACGGAGCAGATCGACGCGCTCGTCACCCTGTCCACCAACCCCATGAAATACCTCACGGTGCCGCGCGTGCTTGCCGCGACGTTGACTGTGCCCGTGCTCGTGGCCGTGGGCGACAGCATTGGCATTATGGGCGGGTATCTCGTGGGCACCTCCCGGCTTGGGTTTAACTCCGCCGCGTATCTGACGAACACGATGGACTTTTTGGAGTTTTGGGACATCGCGTCAGGCCTCGTGAAAGGCGCCGTGTTTGGCTTCATCATCGCGATCATGGGCTGCTACTTCGGGATGAACTCTGGCCGTGGCGCACAGGGCGTGGGCGCGGCGACGAAATCCGCGGTTGTGGCGTCCTCGGTCCTCATCCTCGCTGCGAACTACATCCTGACGGAGGTCTTTTTCGCCGCATGATCGAGCTTCGCGATGTCAAAAAGGCGTTTGGGCCGAAGAAGGTGCTCGACGGAGTGAACCTCACCGTTGAGCGTGGATCGAGTTGTGTGATCATCGGCGGCTCGGGCACGGGGAAGTCCGTGACGCTAAAATGCGTGCTCGGGCTCATCGCGCCCGACAGCGGGGCGATCAGCGTGGCGGGCACGGACATCACCACCCAACCGCGCGATGCGTTTCTGGCGCAGTTTGGGATGCTGTTTCAGGGCGGCGCGCTCTTTGACTCGCTGACCGTTTGGGAAAACGTCGCCTTTCGGCTGCTGCGCGGCAGCCTTAAGCGGCCGAAGTCTGAGGCGCGGGAGATTGCCATCGAAAAGCTGCGCCGCGTGGGGCTCACTCCGGACGTCGCCGACCGCTTCCCAGCGGAGCTTTCGGGCGGCATGCAAAAGCGCGTGGGGCTCGCGCGCGCCATTGCCGCCGACCCGGCCATCATTTTCTTTGACGAGCCTACAACCGGGCTCGACCCGATCATGTCGGGCGTCATCAACGACCTGATCCGCGAGATCGTCGTGGAAATGGGCGCGACGGCGATGACGATCACCCATGACATGAGCTCCGTCCGCGCCATCGCTGATCAGGTGGCCATGCTGCACAACGGTGTCATCCAGTGGGACGGCCCTATCGCGGAGCTCGACACAACTGGCGACGCCTACGTCCGCCAGTTCGTGGGTGGCCACGCTGACGGTCCGATAGAAGCGGTAAGATAAGCGCTCGAGCGGTGCGTCGGCGCCGGATTGGCCGTCCCCACAACGTGGTATGAAGACGACCAAACACGGGCACACGATAACTCGTAACAACTCGAGCAATCTTTACCCTTCAAACATGCCCGTCATCCGTGGCGCGAAGGTGCCGGGATCAGGGAATAAACGTGATCTCTGCGCCGGGGCTTGTCCCATCCCCGCCACAAAGGCACATACGCGCCATGGGAAAGACATCATTCACCTGTTCCGCCTGCGGCGCGGTCCATTCCAAGTGGTCTGGTCGCTGCGAGGCATGCGGGGAATGGAACACGATTGCAGAGGAAAAGCCCCTATCGTCGGGACCAGCGTCGAAGTCGCTGGGTGGCAAACGGGGGCGGGCCATCGTGCTCACCGATCTCGCGACTGAGGAGGCCCCGCCCCCGCGCACCCAGGCCGGTGTGGCGGAGCTTGACCGCGTGCTAGGGGGCGGGCTTGTGCAGGCCTCCGCCCTGCTCGTGGGAGGCGACCCAGGGATTGGGAAGTCTACGCTGCTTCTGCAAGCCGCGGCGCGGTTCGCGCGCAACGGGCTCAAGGTCATCTATATCAGCGGGGAGGAGGCCGCCGCCCAGGTCCGCATGCGCGCCCAGCGCCTCGGGCTCACCGACAGCCCCGTGATGCTCGCCGCGGAGACAAACCTGCGCGACATCCTCACCACGCTCGACGCGGAAAAGCCCGACCTCGCCATCATCGATTCGATCCAAACCATGTGGGCCGACAATGTGGAGGCCGCGCCTGGTTCGGTCAGCCAGGTCCGCTCCGCCGCCCACGAACTCACAAGCTTTGCCAAGCGCAAAGGCATCGCTGTCATCATGGTGGGCCACGTCACGAAAGAGGGCCAGATCGCAGGCCCCCGCGTGATCGAGCATATGGTCGACACTGTGCTCTATTTCGAGGGCGAGCGCGGGCACCAGTTCCGCCTGCTCCGCGCCGTCAAGAACCGCTTTGGCCCCGCCGACGAGATCGGCGTCTTCGAAATGACCGGCAAAGGGCTGGTGGAGGTCAAAAACCCGTCCGCGCTCTTCCTCTCGCAACGCGGTGCGCCCACGCCCGGTTCTGTCGTCTTCGCCGGGATCGAAGGCACGCGCCCGGTGCTCTGCGAAATCCAGGCGCTCGTCGCCCCCTCCCCCCATGCGCAGCCGCGCCGGTCTGTGGTGGGTTGGGACGGCTCGCGGCTCGCCATGATCCTCGCCGTGCTCGAGGCGCGCTGCGGCGTGCCCTTCACGGGGCTCGACGTCTATCTGAACGTCGCCGGCGGCATGCGGATATCAGAACCGGGCGCAGATCTGGCTGTGGCGGCCGCGCTCGTGAGTGCGCGAGAAGACGCCAGCATATCAGCAGAGACGGTCATCTTTGGCGAAATCTCACTCTCCGGGGCGCTCCGGCCTGTGTCGCAGGCCGAAAATCGGTTGAAAGAAGCGCAGAAACTTGGTTTCACCGCGGCGGTTGTGCCGCCCTTGGCCAAACGGGTTGGCCACCAAGGTGTAGCCGTGCAACAGGCCCCAGACCTCGCGGGCTTTGTCGCAGAGCTTTTTGGGGATGTTGCCCCGGCAAGGGAATAGGGAATGGACACTTTCACGCTTATTGACGGGATCGTCGGCGCGCTCATCGTGATGTCTGCGCTCCTGGCCTATTCCCGTGGCCTCCTGCGGGAGGTCATGGCCATCGCGGGATGGGTCATCGCTGCGATCTTGGGCTTTGTGTTCGTCGATCAGGCACAGCCGCTCGTGCGGCAAATCCCTGTGCTGGGTGATTTCCTGGGCGACAGCTGCGAGCTATCGGTGGTGGCGTCTTTTGGGGTGGTGTTTCTCGTGGCGCTGATCGTGGTGTCCATTTTCACGCCGCTTTTGTCCACGCTTGTGCAGCGATCTGTCCTCGGCGGTGCTGACCAAGCGCTCGGGTTCCTGTTTGGGGTGGCGCGGGGGATCCTGCTCGTGGCAATTGCATTCTTTATTTACGATACCGTGATTACGTCGCAGGCAACGCCGATGATCGACAATTCACGGAGCGCTGCAGTGTTTGGCCGCTTTACCGACAACATCCAGGACCAAAACCCCGAGGCAGCGCTCGGCTGGGTGACAACGCAATACGCCGCGCTGCTGTCGAGCTGCGGTGGGTAAGGCGCAGGTCATGCCCGGTGGGCCGACATAGTGGACCATTGGCGCGTCTACGGGCTGCCCCGGTCGGGCAACCATGCCATCATCGACTGGCTGTGCCGGAACCTGGGGCACGAGCACACCGTTTTCCTCAACAATTGCGCGACCGGCGACCCGTTTAAGAGCTTTGGCTACTGCAACTACGCCCATGACGGGCACTGGCGAAAGCACCGCGCCGATATCCGCGCTAAGGGCAATCGCCACATGGAACGGCTCATCGCCGCCCGCGACCGCGCAGAGCATCTGGTTGTGTCTTACGAGACGATTGACCCAACGCCGGAGGAGCTTTCGGCCACGCCCACAGGCCTAGATCCAGCGCGCCACCGTGGCGATGTTTTGATCTTGCGCAGCCCGCTCAACCGGATTGCCTCTTTCATCCAGCGCACGCGGAAAGAGGTCACGCGCCCGCACCGACGGGCGGCTTTCATGGCTGATCTGCAGACAGAGATGACCACGCGCTACGCCACGCATCTGACGGCAGCACAGTCTGGCGCAGTGCAGCCCGTGATCTATGACGATTGGGGCGCGTCCGAGCGCTACCGCGCTGACGTGCTCGACACGCTTGCTATCCCCGCGCGGGACACAACGCTCGGGACGATGACGACCGCGGGGGGTGGCAGCAGCTTTGGACAGGGCGAGCCACTCGCAGACATCTCCCGCAGTCGCCGATGGGAACGGTTCACCGAGGATCCAGATTTCATCACCATGACCCGTGCGCTCAAGGCGGCCCCACGGGTTATGGCACTGGTGGAAGCGGTCTTTCCCGAGGACGCCGCGCGCTTGGGAGAGGCTTAGGCGCCGCCTAGGCCGTCGACGCCAGCTGCGCCCGGTTCCAGGCGCTGGCGTCTTTGTCGCCCATCTTGGCCGTCACCCGCTCGCTCGCGTCGAGGTCGTCGAGATAGCTCTCACTGACGGACCCGGTGACATATTTGCCGTCAAAACAGGAGCAGTCGAAGCGCGTGATGGCGGGGTTGCCCTCCTGCGCGGCCCAGATCAGGTCATCAAGACGTTGGTAGAACAACGCGTCGCAGCCGAGTTCTTCCTGTATTTCGGTGATCGAGCGGCCATCGGCCACAAGCTCGCGCTTGGTGGGCATATCGATGCCGTAGACATTCGGAAACTTCACCGGCGGCGACGCGGAGGCGATATAGACCTTTTTTGCGCCTGCCTCGCGGCACATCTCCACGATTTTGCGGATGGTGTTGCCACGGACGATGCTGTCGTCGATCAGGAGGACGTTTTTGTCTTTGAACTCCAGCGGGATAGCGTTGAGCTTGCGGCGCACGGATTTTTGCCGCTGCCCCTGCCCCGGCATGATGAACGTGCGGCCCACGTAGCGGTTTTTGACGAGCCCCTCGCGGTAGGTGATGCCGGTCAGATTGGCGACTTCAAGCGCCACAGGCCGCGCGCTGTCGGGGACCGGCATGATCGCGTCGATGTCGAGCCCGGCCTCCGCGATTTGCTTGGCCAGCGTCTGCCCCATCCGGATCTGCGTCTTGTAGACGGAAATCCCGTCGAGCAAGGAGTCGGGCCGCGCGAGATAGACATATTCAAAGATGCAGGGCGTCAGCTCGCCCTCCACACATTGCTGAGCGTGCATTTGACCGTCGAGGTCGATCAAAATCGCCTCGCCCGGTTTCACATCGCGCAGCTTTTGGAAGCCGTTGATGCCAAAGGCCACGTCCTCCGACGCGAACGCGTAGTCGGAGCCGAACATATCCGATTTCCGCTCCGCCACGGACAGCGGGCGAATGCCGTTGGGATCGCGGAAGGCGAGCATGCCCACGCCATCTACAAGCGCGAGCACGCTATAGGCGCCCTGCACACGCTCCATCGTCATCTTTACGCCTGCCATCACCGTCTGCTTGGGGTCAGATGTCCCCATCACCTTGATCGCGTCGGCGATCTTATCGGCGAGCACGTTGAGCAGGATTTCACTGTCGCTGTCGGTGCGCAGGTGGCGAGAATACTTGCCCTTCACCTTTGCCCGCTGCTCCGCAGTGTTGGTAATGTTGCCATTATGGACGAGCGTGATGCCATACGGCGCGTTCACGAAAAACGGTTGCGCCTCTGCGGCACTCAGCGAGCCAGCGGTAGGGTAGCGGCAGTGGCCGATGCCCACGCGGCCTTGCAAAACGTCCTGATCCTCGCTGCGGAACACGTCCTTGACGAGCCCGTTGGCCTTTCGCTCCCGAAAGAACTCCCCATCATAGGTCACCATGCCCGAGGCATCTTGCCCGCGGTGCTGCAACATAAGGAGACCTTCATAGAGCTCCGGAAAGACTGGATTCGACCGGCTCGCGATGCCGAGTATTCCGCACATGGGCAGGCTCCGTTGGCAGTGGCGGAGAGGCGGCGCAAGCGCCATCGGGGGTCACTTACAAGCAACGCTTGCGAAATGCGAGGATTCGGGTGACGAAATGCAACAAACTCGTGACATGGCGACCGGGCGCCACATCCTTGGGCGCATGCAACCCCGCGGATGGGCTTGACGGCGGGGGGTGGACGCGCCACTTCCCGCGCTGATGGCTCATACTGACACCTCCCCCCGCCCTGTCGCACTCGTCACCGGCGCCTCGCGCGGTCTTGGCGCCGCGCTCGCCGAAGCATTGGCGCCGAAATACCATATCGTCGCGGTGGGAAAGACGATTGGCGCGCTCGAAGAGCTCGACGACCGCATCAAGGCCAAAGGGGGGGAGGCAACGCTCGCCCCGCTCGACATAACCCAGGATAAGGCGATGCAGCACCTGTGCCGCTCGATCCACGACCGTTGGGGGTCGGTGAAGCTTTGGGCGCATACGGCCATCCACGCCGCCCCGCTCGCGCCCGCCAACATGGTCAACGACAAAGACTGGTCAAAAAGCGTGGAGGTGAACCAGACCGCCGCGCATCGGCTGATCACCTATGTCGCGCCGCTGTTGGGGGCCTCGGGCACGGCGCTCTTTTTTGACGACCCACTGCCGGGCAAAAAGTTCTCCGCCGCCTACGGCGCCACAAAAGCCGCGCAAATGACGCTCGCGCGCGCCTGGGCAGAGGAGACGGTGCGCACCGGTCCGCGTGTTATGATCCATACACCACCGCCCATGCCCACCGCGCTGCGCGCCCGTTTCTACCCGGGCGAGGCACGCGAGGCGCTGACAGAACCGGGCGAGGTCGCCGCAGGCATTGTGACGCTTCTGGCGCTATAGCCGCGCCGCTGCCGTTTCTTTGATCCGGTCGACCATGGCGCGCAGCCCATTGGACCGTTGCGCGCTCAGGTGATCGGTGAGGTTGAGCCGCTCCAGCTCCGTACGGGCGTCGACCGCTGCGGCCTCCGCCGGGGACAGCCCGTTGTAAAGCGCCAGCAAGACCGCGATCAGCCCTTTGACGATCATCGCGTCGCTGTCCCCCTGAAAACGTAGCGCGCCACCCGCGTCCGAGGCGTGGAGCCAGACCTGGCTCGCGCAGCCATCCACCTTTGTCGCTGGAACGCGGAGCGCGTCCGGGTATGGCGGCAACGCCTTACCCATGTCGATCACGTGGCGATAGCGGTCTTCCCAGTCGTCGAGGAACTCAAACGTGTCCACGATCTCTTCAAAATCGGCCTGCGCCATGTGTGCGATCCCTTTGCGCTGGGTCTGACGTCTTTTCAGCCCCGGGTGTTTGGGATAGGCACATAGCCAAAAGCCGTTGGGGGTCCAAGCAGATGCGCGTTCTTTCTCTCTTGCTTGTCATGCTGATGGTGACGTCGGGCTGCGCGCGGGTCGCGGAAAGCCGCTTGAACCCTGCCACGTGGTTTGGGGGCGACGAAGCTGAAGCCGCCGCCGAACCCCAAGAAATCGACCCCCTCGTCCCACCGCAAAAGGTCGTGCGCCAGGTCGAAAACCGCCCGCTGATCTCCGAACTCACGGGGCTGGAGGTGACACCGGCCAGAGGCGGCGTCACCATCCGGGCCGTAGGGCGCGCCGATTCACCGGGGGTCTACTCGGTGGAACTCGCTGGGGCCTCCGTCTCCGATGGCGTGCTGACGCTCGACTTCCGCGCCTTCAAACGCTCTGACGCGGGCACTGTGGGAGTGACGGCTGCGCAGTTTTTCCTGTTCTCGGAGCTTGACGGGGCGGAACGCGTGACCGTGCGGGCGCAGGAAAACAGCCTGACTGCGGGACTTTAAGGCAAAGCCAGCTTTGTCCGCTATAGCGCCGGTCCGACGGGTGGCGTTCGCGTGGCCCCGTTAGGGCGGACTGGCGCAGCCCGAATTTGCCTTCGGGCGAGCGCTTTGAGGTTAAAGTTTACCAAATTGGCGTGCGGAACTGACGGCCCTAAAGCGTCACCAGCTTCACCCGCTGACCTTTGACCGCGAGGCCAACTGATCCGTCGCATAGCCGCAGCGCGTCCGCGCCAAAGACCTCCTTGCGCCACCCTTTGAGCGCCGGGACATCCCGTTCGCCAGCAGCGATCGAATCGAGATCAGACACCGTCGCGATCAGCTTTTGCGCGACGTTCTCTTGGTCGGCCTTCGCCTTGAGCAGCACCCGCAGCAGGTCCGCAAGAGCGGGATTGACCTGAAGCTTATCGCGGGAGCGGTCAATTTTTGGGTATTCGTCGGCGGGCGTGTCATTGGCGCGCCGGATGGCAGCCAAGATACCATAGGCGATCTCACCCTTGCGGGCCTCACGCAGCAACAGCCGCGACCGCCCGAGTTCGCCCATATCTTTGGGCTTGGTGGACGCAAGCTCCACCAAGGCGTCGTCTTTGTAGACCCGGGACCGCGGCACGTTGCGCCGCTGCGCGTATTCCTCGCGGAAGGCGGCGAGTTCTTTGACGTAGACCATAAACTTGGCGGAGTTTCCGCGCGTCTTGACCCGCTTCCACGCACCCTCTGGCACGATCTCGTAGGTGGCGGGGTCGGTCAGGATCGCCAGTTCCTCGCGCACCCAGCGCGCGCGGTCGGTGCGTTCGAGTTCGGCGGCCAGGAATTCGTAGATCTGGCGCAAATGGGTGACATCGGCGATGGCGTAGGCCAGCTGCGCTTTCGACAGCGGGCGCCGCGACCAATCGGTGAATCGGCTCGATTTATCGAGCCCCTCTTTGGCGATCTTGCGCACGAGCGTCTCGTACCCCACCTGCTCCCCAAAGCCGCAAACCATCGCAGCCACTTGCGTGTCGAACAGCGGGTCGGGGAAAACCCCGTGTTCCAAGTAAAAGATTTCAATGTCCTGGCGCGCGGCGTGGAACACTTTGACCACGCGCTGATCGCGAAACAGCTCCAGGAGCGGTTCTAGGGACAGCCCATCGGCCAGCGGGTCGATGATGGCGGCGTCTTCTTCATCCTCTGCTCCGGGATAGGCGACTTGGACGAGGCAGAGTTTGGAATAATAGGTCCGCTCGCGCAGAAACTCGGTGTCGACGGTGATGTAGGGATGCACTTTTGCTGCGTCACAAAAGGTAGCGAGCTCGTCCGTCGTTGTTATTATCTTCATCGGCGGGCTGTTCTTTCTATGTTGGTCCCGGCGCGGCGTTGAAGGTTTGTAAGGCCTCAGCGCGGCGAAGGAAAGGGCGCGTGCCGATCAGCGCGCCGCGAACTCCCGCAAAATCGCAGGGTAAAGTCTGTGTTCCTCGCGCAAAACCCGTGCTGCAAGGACATCTGCCGTGTCGCCCGGCAGGATGGGCACCCGTGCCTGACCCAGGATCGGACCGTCATCAAGCTCCGCTGTGACCTCGTGCACCGTACAGCCATGCTCCGCATCGCCAGCCGCAATCGCGCGCGCATGGGTGTTGAGCCCGCGGTATTTGGGCAGAAGCGAGGGGTGGATATTGATCATCCGCCCGGCCCAATCGCGCACGAAGTCCGGCGTCAGGACGCGCATGAAGCCCGCAAGGCAAATCAGGTCCGGCTTGTAGGGCACGAGCCGCGCTGACATCTCAGCCTCGAACGCGGCACGGTCGCCCTGGAACGGACGGTGATCGACGACCTCTGTCGGCACGTCTCGCGCGGCCGCCTTAGCCAGCACACCTGCCTGTGGATCGTTTGTCAGCACGACGCATGTGCGCGCGGGGTGGTCCCCCTGCATGGAGGCCATCAGCGCCTCCGCGTTGGACCCGCCGCCGGACGCAAATATCGCGACGCGTTTGGTCACACGAGAGACCCAGAATAGCGGACGCCCTGCCCGTCCACGACGCGGCCAATCACGCTCACCCGTTCCCCGGCGGCTTCGAGCGCGGCCATAGCAGCGTCAGGTTCCGGCGTGGCCACGACCATGCCGATGCCCGCGTTAAAGGTCTTGAGCATCTCAGCCTCGGCCAGCCCACCGCCCACCGCGAGCCACTGGAAGACCGGGGGTAGCATCCAAGCATTTAGGTCAATCTCCACCCCCAGCCCGTTTGGCAGCACCCGCGGCACGTTTTCCGTCAGTCCCCCGCCGGTGATGTGGGCAAGCGCGTTGATCCGCGCAGCACCCATCGCCGCGAGCACCGGCTTTACATAAAGCCGCGTCGGCGCAAGGAGTGCCGCGCCCAGTGTCTGCCCCTCATCCCACGGGCAGGTCGCGTCCCACCCTAGGCCGCTTAGCTCAACCACCTTGCGCACAAGCGAATACCCGTTCGAGTGCACGCCGTCCGAGGCGAGCCCGAGTAGTGTGTCCCCCACGGCCACGTCCCGCGGCAGATGCGCACCGCGTTCCATCGCGCCCACGGCAAAACCCGCGAGGTCGTAGTCGCCCGCGTCATACATTCCCGGCATCTCTGCCGTTTCACCACCGATCAGCGCGCAGCCAGCGCCCTCGCAGCCTGCGGCGATGCCTTCGACAACGCGCGCGGCAGCTTCAACGTCGAGCGCGCCGGTGGCAAAGTAATCGAGGAAAAACAGCGGCTCCGCGCCCTGGCACACCAGGTCGTTCACGCACATCGCCACAAGGTCGATCCCCACCCCATCGTGGAGTCCTGTGTCGATAGCGATCCGCAGCTTTGTGCCCACCCCATCGGTGGCCGCGACGAGTACGGGGTCAGTGTAGCCCGCGGCCTTGAGGTCAAAGAGCGCACCAAACCCACCAAGACCGGCCATGACGCCAGGGCGTGCCGTGCGTGCAGCAGCGGGCTTGATCCGTTCCACCAGGGCGTTGCCTGCATCAATATCAACGCCGGCGTCAGCGTAGGTGATCCCGTTTTTCTGATCGGTCATGTGGCCCCCAAGCGAATGTGCCGTGCGCCTAGCAGCGCACGCTTGTTTTGCCAATGCACCTCACCGCCGGGTGCGCGCGCCAAGCCAAAGCATCAGACGGATCGTGGCGAAAGCGAGCGCCAGAAAGATAGCCACCGGACCTGCGAGCCGCCCGACCAGGCTCACCATCCCGACAAGCGACGCCCCTTGGGACAGCGCCGCACCCGCGAGGATAAAGGCGTAAAGCGCCAGGGTGATCAGCGTCAGCGCCGCAGTTAGGCGCATCCAATCGCCAAAGCTCAACGGCGCCTCAGCAATGCGCTGGCGTTCCCGGCCTGCGTCAAAGGCGGCGAGTGCAATGGGCACAAAAGACACCGTAGCTGGCGGCAACAGCCCCGTAAGCGCGAGCACCAAAAGCGCCAGCGCCACAACCACCACGAGCGCTGCCACGAGCACCCAAAAATACCGTCTGATGCTGGCTTTGTGGTCCATGTACGCCCCCAAGGTCTCTGGCGTGCCGCCTAGCACGTCAATGCGGGCGACGCCAAATGCTTGACGCCCTTGGCACGGTCGCCTACCGCAAAGGAGTGGCGGGCCTGTAGCTCAATTGGTTAGAGCAGAGCGCTCATAACGCTTTGGTTGGGGGTTCAAGTCCCTCCGGGCCTACCAGTCAAACGCCGGGGACCTTCGGAAACAAGGGGTGGCCGCGGCGCTGAGACACGCCGCAGCCGGGGGGCATTTATTTGTCCCAATAGGCTCCGATGAGCCCTAGCAGAAACGCGCCGTCGTAGCTTGGATAGGCGTCCATCATCGCGGCAGAAACCGCGTCAGGATTGGCACCCGCGTCCCAGGCCGCGTCGAACGTCTTGAGATACCCAATGGCGGAATCGAGTTCACCACGTGTCGTGGGCAGCCCGTGCCCCACCAAGAGCGTCTCGAACGCCGGATCATCGCGGAAGGATTCAAGCGTCGCGATCCAGTTTTTGCGATCAACCCCGGGCGCGAAGTAGACGCCGTTATAGACAAGGTCTTGGACCACGGCGACTTTCTGTTCCGGCAGGACGGTGACGATGGCCTTCGGCGCCTCAGCATTGTCATAGGCACGGAATTCGACCGGAACACCGCCGATTTCCGTCATGCCGAGGGTCAGGTCATCCCCGGTCAGGAGCGATGTGGGTTCTGGGTTCTCGCCATTGGTCGCCTCCGCCCGCAGCCCTTCGCGGATTTCGGGAAGCGTGACATAGTTCAGGTCAGACAGCGTGGACACACCGCCCCAGTGGTCGGGATGCTCGTGGCTGACATAGGCCGTGTGCACGGGCTTACCGGTCGACGCGATGAGCCCTGCGAGCTCCATGGCAGTGGGCGGAAGGAAGGTCGAATCAACCACCAAAAGCTGGTCGCCGAGTTCGATCACGTGGGCCGTCACATTGACCGCCTGTGCGGGCGAGACATAGGTGTGAAAGTCGACGCCGCCTTTAGCAAACGACATCACCGTGCCTGCACCGATCTGACCTTGGGCGCGCACGGGGGTGGGCGTCAGGCCTGCACGGATCAGCGCGACTGCGCCCGCGGACAGGGCTGCGCCCTGGAAAAAACCACGACGAGATAGAGAGTTAGCCATCAGAAAGGCTCCTTTGATCTGAGTTGCAGATTACGCGTTGTGGTAGGCTTGGCTCAGCGCAAAGCTGTCTTCGAACCAGTGCCAAAGCACGACCTGGCCGTCGCGCACCTTGGCGCGCAGGGCAAAGCTGAACTCACCGATTTCTTGCCCGCTGGCGGTCGTGATGCCGTTCATGACGCCAAACACCGCGACCGTGTCGCCAGAGGCGAATGCGTCCGTGTTTTCCCATTTGGTGGTCTGGAGCCCGGCCCCAAAGACACCGAGAAACTCGAAAATCGCGTCCTTGCCTTGGATGCCGCCATGGACCCACGGGATGCTGGTGTCGCCTTCGTTGCGCCACACCATATCGTCGGCCATGAGCGGCGACATCGCGTCGGGCCCTTGGGCCATGGAGCCCATAAATGCCATGACGGTGTCAAAGCTCGATTGGCTGGTTTCATCCATTGTCTGTGCTCCTGCATGTTGGGCCAAGATGGCTGCGAGCGCGCTCGCGAGGGTGGTTTTAAGAAGAAGTCTTCGGTCCATGATGTCCTCGGCTGTGGTGAACGAGGCAGGACATGTCGGACATCGCGGGCGCGGGATGCGCGGCGGTGACACGGTTGGCAGTATCGGTGTTAAGCGTGACGGCTGCGGTCATGGCGGGCCTCTTTAGACTTGCGCCTCGGACGCTACGCGCCGCCAATAGTTTTGAATATTGGCCCATATCTGAAATGATAATTCTCTCAGACCGCACAATTATTGTTCGGCGACGCCTGAGGCACTGGGGGATGAGAATGGGCTGGGCATCAAGCGATAAGCGGGATATTCCATACACTCATCGGAAATTACCCGGAATGGCGGAACAATGATCGACCATCTCAAGCAAATGGCCATCTTCGCCCGTGTCGTCGACGAGGGGTCCTTTCGCGCTGCTGCACGCGATATCGGGCTGTCACCGTCACGGGTCAGCGAAACGGTGTCGGACCTAGAAGATTATTTGGGGACGACGCTGCTCCACCGGACAACGCGCAAGATCGCGCTGACGAATGAGGGGCGGATCCTACACGCACGCATCACAGAGATGATGCGCAGCGCGGAGGCAGGCCTGAACGAGCTCAATGGCCTGACCCAAGAACCGGTGGGCGCGCTGCGGATCGCGATGCCGGCCTTTTTGGCAGTGGGCCCGCTGACAACGGCCATTGCGGCTTTTGCAAAGACATATCCCAGTGTCGCGTTCTCCGTCAGCTACACCGACAACCGCGTGGATTTGATCGACGAAGGGTTCGATATGAGCATCCGCGCCGGATGGCTCGAAGACAGCTCCATGATGTCGCGGAAATTCGCAGAAGGTCAGCGCATCCTCGTGGCGGGGGCCGAGTATGCTGGCGCGCGCAGCACGCCCAAACGCCCCGCAGATTTGGAAGACTGGGACTGGCTGCGCTACAAAAACCGCCCCGACACCACACATTTCACGGACAGCGACGGGCGCAGTGAGAGCGTCACAGGCTCCTCCCAGATCGAGGTCGACAGCATCGACGCGCTCTACCACCTCGCGACCGAGAATGTGGGCGCGACGGTCTTGCCCTCCTTCCTTGCAACCCGGGGGGAGGCCGCGGGCAAGCTTGTGCGGCTCCTGCCCGACTGGACGTTGGAGCCCATCGGGATCTACGCCGTGTGGCCGGACAAGTCGCGACGTGAGAGCCTGACGCTGCTCTTTGTGCGGTTCCTGGCGGACCAGGGGCTGTGCTAACTTAGCCCAAACCGCTGGTCAGCGCCTATAAGCCCCTCAAAACTTGCCGGAGTTTCCCCAGGCCTCGCGGGGACTGATGACCTCCTCGTTCATCCAGTGTTCAACGATCAGGCCGCCAGCCACACGGTAGACGTCAAAGACGGCAATGTCTTGCCCGCCCGCGTGGCGTTTGCCGTAGGTGACCACGGTGTCCCCCTGCCCGATCAACTGAAACAGCATCTCGTAGCTGCCCGCCGCGGGGGATGTCAGCCATGTTTCCAACCCGTCGCGCCCTGCGGCGATGGGCGCGGAATGCTGGATCAGGTCATCGCTTACAAACTCTCCCACCCGCGTGGTTTGACGCTCCTGCCGGACCTGCTTGGTATATTCTAGCACGAGCGCCTTGTTGGCCGCGCCGTCGGCGGAGGTATCGACCACTGCGGTGCCGCCCACCATGGGCTCGCCCGATTGCGCCTGAGGCACGAAGGGCGCGATGGTGTCCCAGTGTTCCAGGATGAGGCCGTCAGCGTCGGTGTAGAACAGGTCCATCGTGACCCATTGCGCCTCCCCATCATTGAGGGATTGGTAGGCGCTGCAAAAGACCCACGGCCCGTCCTCTAGGATGCGCACGATCTCGATCTCGCGCTTTGGGTTGCGTTCGACGAAGGGCTCGAAGAAGGCTAGGAAGCCCTCTGCCCCGTCGCCGACACCAGTGGAATGCTGGGTGTAGCGGTGGCCGGTATAGGCCTCCACGGCCGCGCGGGCGTTGCCGCCTGCGATCCCTTCCAAGTAGATGCGACGGACGTTTTCTAAACCTTGGCCCATGGGTATTTTGCCTCTCCGATTGACACGCACCTTGTGTAGCAACCGGGCCGCGCTGAGCATAAGCCACCCGGTGTCGAGCGGACAGTTCCGCAAAGCCGAACAGTCACTTCCGGTTTCTAGCAGTTGTGGCCAGGGGCGCCTCCTTCATATCTGATAAATATAGTCAGAATTATGGGGCCAAACCGCATGAGCTTTCTCAAAACCGCAACATCCACTCTGCGCAAGGTCGCAGGCCGCCCAGGACCACGGCTGCTTACCGTCAAACGGGCGTGGCGGCTGACGCCGAACATGATCCGCGTGACGTTTTTAGGGCCAGAGCTCGCAGGTTTCCCAGAGGGCTGCGAGGGCGGCAATTGCAAGCTTATGATGCCCGAGCGTGACGAGCCGCGGGAGGCGTTTGCGCGCCGCCTGACGTCCGGCCCACCGCCCACGCGGCGCACCTACACCGTGCGCGCGTTTCGGGCTGATACGCAAGAGCTCGACATCGACTTTGTGGCCCACGGTGACAATGGCCCCGCCTCCGCCTGGGCGGAACGGGCACAGGCCGGATCGTTCCTTGGGTTCATGGGGCCCAGCGGACCGAAAGTGACCACGTTCGCGGCGGATTGGTACCTGGTGGCGGCCGACCCATCGGCGATCCCAGTGGCCGCGGCCACGTTAGAGGCGATGCCGCGTGATGCCAAAGGCGTGGCCGTGTTCGAGGTCACGGCGCCAGAAGATCGCCAAGACATCGACGCGCCAGACGGCGTCGCCATCCACTGGCTCATCCACCCGACGCCAACGCAGCCTTCGGGCCAGCAGGAGGCGTTTATCCGCGCGCTCGACTGGCCGGAGGGACGTGTTCAGACCTGCATCGCGGGGGAATCCGGCGTCATCCGCAGCTTGCGGGCCTTCCTACACCAGGAAAAAGCGCTCCCGCGGGACGACACCTATATCTCAGGCTATTGGAAGATCGGCCTGGTGGAGGATGACCACCAAGCGATGAAACGCGCGCAGGGCTAAGCTGCGCGCGGCCTAACGCAGCACCAGCACCGACGCGCGCGCGTAGCGCACCACCCGCGCCGCGTTGGGGCCCACGATCCGGTCCGCCAGGTCCGGCTTTGACGCGCCAACGATGATCAGCTCGGCCTCGATTTGATCGGCAGCGGACAGGATCTTTTCGTAGGCCGTCCCGATCTCAACAATGCACTGCACGGCCCGCCCATCGGGCAAAGCCCCATCGGCGAGGTCGTGGAGCGCGGTGCGCGCGGCTTCTGCGGCCTCTTTCAACGTGCCTTCCTTGAAAAAGGACCCCACGAACGAGGTGCCGTAATCAGGCAAAACGGTCACAACGCTAAGCTCCGCCCCCTCAAACACCGCCATGCGCGCGGCAGATGCGATCAGGGATTTAGCGTCGGCTGCGTGACCGAGGTCAACGGCGACAAGAATGCGGCTGGTCATGGCTCAAGCCTCCTTTGGCTGGCGGCGACGTTGCAGAAGGTAGACCATCAGCACCATAAGCAGCGCTGGGAGGTAAAAGAGCTCCTTAGGCAGCCGGTCCGCGGGCACGTCGAGTTCGACGAGCTCCCAGTCCCAGTCGATGCCCAACTGCTCGGCCGGGCCGCCAAAGCTCAGATTGTCGACAAAGAGCTTGCCGTCCTCCTCCCTGAACTCGATCCCAGACCCGTCGAGCAGACGCGTGGCCCCGTCCGGCCCCGCGGTGCCGACCGGCAGCAGATACTTCGCGTCTACCATGTCGCCATTCAGGTTCTCGCCCATCAGCCGCACCCGGAGCGACACATCATCCCCGGCACTCTCGGCCATGACAAACAGGTCCGCCCCTGGTCGCGTTTCGAATTCCGGCGCGAACTGGTTGAGGAAGTAGCCCGGCTGAAAGAGCATGAAGGCCGAAAAGAGCAGCACAGCGCTTTCGTAAAGCCGCGACTTCACCATGAAGTAGTTCATCGTCCCGGCCGCAAAAAGCAGCATCGCGATGAGCGCCACGATAAAGACGAACACCGCCTGCACGGGCCCCACATCAATGAGCAGAAGGTCGGTGTTAAAGATAAAGAGGAACGGCAGCAGCGCGGTACGGATCGAGTAGAAGAAGGCCTGGAACCCGGTCTTGAGCGGATCGCCCTTTGATATCGCAGCCGCCGCGAAACTCGCTAATCCCACAGGCGGTGTTACGTCGGCCATGATCCCAAAGTAAAAGACGAACATGTGCACAGCCACGAGCGGCACGATCAGTCCAGACTGCGCGCCAAGCTCCACCACCACACCGGCCATGAGCGAGGATACGACGATGTAGTTGGCCGTCGTGGGCAGCCCCATCCCAAGCACGATGGAGATGACCGCCACAAAGAACAGCATCGCGAGAAGGTTCCCGCCTGACAGGAATTCAACGAACTCCGCCATGACTTGGCCGATCCCGGTGAGTGTCACTGCCCCCACGATGATGCCCGCAACACCCATCGCAGCCGCAAGGCCAATCATGTTGCGGGCGCCCGCGATCATGCCCTCAGCGATGTCAGAGACACCGTCGATCGTGCGCTGCACAACGCCCCCTTCCCCGCGGAAGAACGCTTTGAGCGGGTTTTGCGTCAGCAGGATAAAGAGCATGGCGATGGTCGACCAAAACGCCGACAGACCCGGCGATTTGCGTTCGATCATCAGCAGATACATCAACAGCAGGATCGGCATCAGATAGTGGATGCCGGTCTTAAAAATGTCGCGCACGGGCGGCAGGTTTTGCATGTTGTCGAGGCTTGTCTCCAGGTCTTTCTGGCTGGCCGCGAACCGCACGGCGGCCACATAGGCGACGAGCATCAGCGCCAGCAGGACGCTCATCGCCGCCCCGCCTGCGACCGAATAGATCGTGTCCACGATGACACCGGTCAGGAAAAGCAGCCCCCCCGCGATCACAATCGAGATTGCGATGATAAAGATCGCGCCCAGCATGAATTTCACAGGGTGCATGCGCGATGTGCCGGTCATGCCGGACTTCAGCGCCTCCAGGTGGACGATGTAGACCAACGCAATGTAGGAAATCGCCGCGGGGACGATGGCGGTCTTGACCACCTCCACATAAGAAATGCCGACATACTCGGTCATCAGGAACGCGACCGCCCCCATGACCGGGGGCGTCAGCACGCCGTTGATCGACGATGACACCTCAACCGCGCCCGCCTTGGTGGCTGGAAAGCCCACCTTTTTCATCAGCGGGATCGTGAATGTCCCGGTGGTCACCACGTTCGCGATGGAGGAGCCGGAAATGAGGCCCGTCGCAGCGGACGCAACCACGGCAGCTTTCGCCGGACCGCCCCGCAGATGGCCCAGCGCCGCGAAGGCGAGTTGGAGAAAGTAGTTGCCCGCGCCAGCCTGATTCAAAAGCGCGCCAAAGAGCACAAAGAGAAAGACAAACCCAGACGATACCCCAAGCGCGACGCCAAAGACGCCCTCGGTCGTCAGCCACATATGGCTCATCGCCTTTTCAAACGAAGCGCCTTTCCACTGCACGACTTCCGGTAGGCCCGACCAGGAGCCGAAGAAGACGTAGGCCAGGAAAAAGAGCGCGACCCCCATCAGCGGGAACCCCAGCGACCGGCGCGCGGCCTCCATCAGGAGGACAATGCCCACCCCTGCCACGACAAGGTCGGTGGTGTTGGGTGCGCCGGTGCGGTCAGCAACCCCGCGGTAGTCCCACCACAGATAGGATGCGGCTATGGCGCCGATGATGGCAACGGCCCAGGCGAGCGGCGGAATGCGGTTGCGCGGCGACGATTTCGTGCCCGGAAAGGCGAGATACGCCAGCAGCACCGCAAAGCCCAAATGAATGGCGCGCGTCTGCGTGTCGTTCCAAACGAAACCCACGACAAAGGGCAGCGGTGAGGCGATCCAGAGCTGATAGATCGCCCAAGTCAGGGGCAAAATCCAAAGCGCGCGACGGCCGAACGTGTCGAGCGGCATCCGCCCCCCGGTGTCGGCATCTGCGACAATGTCCTCGAGTGCAGGATCCATCCCGCTATCTTTGCGCGCTTCGGTCATGGAGTTCCCCCGGGGTGTTCGGACAGTGTGCACGAGCCGAACCCGGCCCGCAAAAAAGTAAGGCGGGATATGATCCCGCCTTACTTGGTTTGAACCTTACATCAGGCCTGCTTCTTTGAAGTACTTCGCCGCACCTGGGTGAAGCGGCGCGGACAGCGCGTCCGTTGCCATTTCTTCTTTGGTCAGGCGACCAAAGGCCGGGTGCAGTTTTTTGAAGTCATCGTGGTTTTCAAACACGGCCTTCACGAGGTGATAGACCACATCATCAGGCGTGGACGCATCGGTCACAAAGGTCGCTTTCGGACCCCAGGAGGCGATGTCCGCGTCGTTGCCAGGATACAAACCACCGGGGATCGTTGCAGCTGCGTAAGCCGCGTTCTCGGCGAGGACCGTGTCGGTGCCCGATGTCGTCAGATCGAGGATCTTGATATCGCAGGTCGACGTTGCCTCCATCGAGGAGCCGTTTGGCAGGCCCGCGGCCCAGATCGCGGCGTCAATCTTACCGTCGCACAGCGCGGCGGATTGTTCGGACGACTTCAGCTCTGCCGCGAGGGAGAAATCGTCAGGCGTGACGCCTGCGGCTTCCATCAAAACGCCAGCCAGAACACGGGTGCCGGAGCCGGGGTTGCCGATGTTGACGCGCTTGCCCTTCATATCCATCACGCTGTCGATGCCCGCATCGGCGCGCACCATGACGTGCATGGGTTCGGGGTGGACAGAGAACACGGCGCGCAGGTCGCCATAGGGCTCATCGTTTTCAAACGCGCGCACGCCTTCCATGGCCGCAGACTGAACGTCCGACTGCACCACACCAAAGTCGAGCTCGCCCTCGCGGATGGTGCGCGTGTTGTAGACAGAGCCACCCGTTGATTCCACGGAACAGCGGATGCCGTGTTCCTTGCGGTCTTTGTTCACCAGGCGGCAGATTGCGCCCCCGGTGGGATAGTAAACGCCCGTCACACCGCCGGTGCCGATGGTGATAAAGGTCTGCTGGGCCGCGGCGATGGAGCCGGTCCCCGCAATGGCGACGGCCGCCACCGTCAATTTCAACTTAGCAAACATAGTCTTCTCCCTGTACTTCTGATTGGGGGTGCATCACGGGGTCCAGGTTTCTCCCAGAGCGTGAATTTGGGTCTCCGTCTCGCGGATCATGTCCTCAGCCTCGTCGCCCGCCCGCGCCAAAAGCATCGTGACGATGGATTCCAAGAACACAAGCGTTGCCGCGTAGGAGGAGAAAAATTGCGGGCTTTCCGTCGGAACGACAAAGCCAAAGTCGCAGAATTCGAGCGCGGGGGAGGCATGGCTGTCTGTGATCACGACGATGGCGCTGCCTTTGGCTGCGGCAGCTTTAAGCGACGCGATGGTGCGCCGCGCATAGGGCGCCTTTGCAATGGCGAGAACAACATCGTCTTGCCCCAGTCCCGCGATCGCCGCGGCGAGCCCGGTGCCGTTGCGCCCCGCGATCATCCATTCCTTTTTGAACCAGTTGGCCAGATAGCCGAAATAGTCAGCAAACCCAGACGACCCGAGCGAACCGATAAGGAGCACCTTGCGCGCGTGGTGAAGCGCATCGACGGCCCGCTCCAGCGTCTGGGCGTTCACATCCCGCTCCAGCGCCTCGATGTTGGAAATGCAGGCTTCAGCCTGTTTGTGCAGATGCGTGCGCGTGTCGCGCGGTGAGGCCGTCGCGCGCAGCGCTTGGGCGCGTTGGGAAAACGAATCCATGCGCCGCCCCACTGCGGCACGCGCGTCCTCTCGCATTGCTTCGTAGTCGTCATACCCAATCGCTCGCGCCAAGCGGGAGAAGGTCGCAGGTGAAACGCCGCTTTCCGAAGCCAAAGAACGCAGCGACCGTGTAGCGATATTGATAGGGTTTTCAGCGACATAGTCTGCCGTCACCTGAAGCTTGTCGCTCAGTCCAGCGTAGTGGCGGATGATCCGCTCTTCGATGGTGGCAGCGTTCGACAACCGTGCTTCCCTTGTGCGTCCAGTACCAAAATACATTTTTAGCGTTTCAACTGTTTTGTGTATTGTCAACAGGTGAAACGCATGTTTCACATTGAGGCGCTCAACGGTACAAGAGTTTGCACAATGACTTTGCCAAATCACGCATCAGTGGTCGTTATCGGTGGCGGGGTGATGGGGTGTTCAACCCTTTACCACCTCGCAAAGCTCGGGGCCGACGCGATTCTGCTCGAGCGCAACAAGCTGACCTCAGGCACGACCTGGCATTCCGCCGCGCAGGTGCGCGCGCTGCGCTCGTCGCGCAACCTGACGCGGATGATCCAGTATTCGGTAGAACTTTACAGCCAGCTCGAGGCGGAGACCGGCCAATCCGTGGGCTGGATCCAGGAGGGGTCGCTGTCACTGGCCACGAACCCCGACCGCTTGACGCTGATCAAACGGCAGGAGGCGCTGGCACATGCCTACGGGATCGCGGCCACGTCAATTTCACCGGCGGAAGCGCGGGAGCGGTGGCCGCTCATGAACGCCGACGACGTGATCGGCGCCGTCTGGTCGCCGGAGGATGGCCGCGTCTCCCCCTCCGATGTTTGCGCGGCGCTCGTGAAAGGCGCCAAATCCCTGGGCGCCAAGCTTTTTGAGAACACCGGCGTCACGGGCATTTTGACAGACAACGGCAGGATCAAAGGGGTCGAGACATCCCAAGGCACGGTGATGTGCGACGCTATTGCCCTGTGCGGCGGGCTTTGGTCACGCGAGATCGGAGCGATGGCGGGGGCGGAGGTGCCGCTGTTGGCTTGCGAGCACTTCTACCTGCTTACCAAACCTGTCGATGGCATCACCGGCAACATGCCCACGCTGTCGGACCACGACAACTACCTCTACATCCGAGACGACAGCGGCGGGCTCTTGGTCGGATGCTTTGAGCCCATGGGCAAACCGATTGCGCCCGGCGTTCTCGACGAGAGCTTCGAATTCGGACTTTTGCCTGAAGACTGGGATCATTTTGAACCCATGATGCTCAACGCGCTCAACCGGCTCCCCGCGCTGGAGACAGCAGAGGTCAAGATGCTGCTCAACGGACCGGAGAGCTTTACGCCCGACGGGTCCTTCATGCTTGGCGAAACGGCGGAAACGCGCGGGCTTTTCTTAGGCTGCGGCATGAACTCCATGGGGGTAGCTGCGGGCGGTGGTGCGGGGATGAACCTGGCCCATCAGATCGTGCATGGGCACACAGCCTATGACCTGTCCGAGGCGGATGCGAAGCGCTTTGCACCCATTTTTAATTCCGTCGACCACCTGATGGCCCGGGCGCCGGAAATCTTGGGGACGCATTACGAAATCCCGCTCCCCGGCAAGCAGCTCAAGACCGCACGGGGGCTGCGCAAGCTGCCACTCCATGACGCCTACACCGCCGCGGGCGCCCAGTTCGGGCAGTTTTATGGATGGGAACGACCGCTTTACTTTGGCCCAGCTCCAAAGGCGCTTCGCTTTGGCCGCCCCGACTGGCACGAAAGTGTCGCCGAGGAAGTGCGCGCGGCCCATGAGCGCGCAGCGATCTTTGACGCCTCCTCCTTTGGTAAGATCGAGGTCACGGGCCCCGATGCGGAGGCGTTCTTGCTCCACACCTGTGCGGGATGCATGGGCCGCGCGCCCGGGTCGGTGATCTACACCGCGATGCTCAACGCCCGCGGCACGTTTGAAAGCGACCTGACGGCCCATCGCATCGCCCAGGATCACTACCGGCTCTTTGTGGGGACGGCGGCGATCAAACGGGACCTCGCCTGGCTTCGCGCGCAGAGTGCGGGCTTTGACGTGGCGCTTGAGGACTCGACCGAACACTATGCAGTCCTTGCGCTCATGGGCCCGGAGGCCGCGCGGATCGTCACCAGCTGCGGCGCGCCAGAGCTCTGCGACCTGGGATATTTCAAGGTCGGACCAGCCCATATCGCGGGCGCTCATGTCAGGGCCGCGCGCATGTCCTATGTCGGGGAGGCCGGATGGGAAATCACCCTGCGGAGCGAGAATGCGGGCAAGGTTTACGATGCCCTCGTGGCCGCAGGCGCTCAGCCAGCAGGGCTCTATGCGCAGACCTCCATGCGCATAGAAAAGGGATTTTGCGCCATGGGCCATGAGCTCGACGGGGATGTGACGCCCATCGACACAGGGCTCGACTTTGCAACCCGCAAGGCAGGCGGTTTCATCGGGGCGGAGGCGCTCGACGCCCAGCGCGCGGCAGGTCAGCCCGGGCATGTGGTGTCGCTCACATTCCACGACGACGCGGCGGTGCCGCTGGGCCATGAGCCGATCTATGCGGATGGCGCCATCGTGGGGCAGACCAGCTCAGCAGGCTATGGGTTTCGCCTGGGCGCGCCTGTCGCCCTGGGCCACGCCGACGGCGTCGCAGACGGGCAAATAGTGCAAGTCGACATCGCGCGGGTGATGTTTGAGGCGACCGTGACCAAAGGACCGCTCTTTGACCCCGACGGCACACGGATGAGACCATGAACCCCCTCCCCTATGTGATGGTCGCACCGACCGGCGCCCGGCGCAGCACAGCAGACCACCCCACACTCCCGACCCGACCAGACGAGATCGCGCAGACCGCGCGCGCGTGTTTCGCGGCAGGGGCGCAAGCGCTCCACCTGCATGTGCGGGACGCGGCGGGGCGCCATAGCCTCGACCCTGGCCACTACCGGGACGCCATCGCCGCCGTGACAGAGGCCGCGCCGGGGATGGCGATCCAGGTCACAACAGAAACCGCCGGGCGCTATGGCCCCGCCGCGCAGCTTGCGCTCATCCGGGACTTGGCGCCCCTTTGGGCCTCGGTGGCGCTGCGCGAGCTTGCGGCCGACCCAAGCCTTGCGCGCAGGCTATACGCAATGTGCCGGGACCAGGGCACTGCGCTGCAACACATCATCTACGATGCAGGCGACGCCGCGCGCCTTGGGCAGTGGCAGCAAGAGGGTGTTCTGGGGCCCAACGAGGACGTCATCCTCGTGCTGGGCCGCTATGACGCCTCACATCTTGCCCGCGTCGAAGACATCGCGCCTTTTCGAGCGTCCCTTCCCCCCGTAGGACGCTGGATGCTCTGCGCTTTTGGTCCGCAGGAGCACGCCTGCCTGCACGCCGCCGCACGGCTCGGCGCAGACGTGCGGGTCGGGTTTGAGAACGCGTTGACAGACGCCAAAGGCACCCCGTGGCCAAATGTGGAAAGCTCCGTCGCCGCGCTGACCCACAGCTGGAGGACAGCCGCATGACCCGCATCGCACCGATGGAGGATCCAATGGACGCGGCCCCGCTCCTGCGTCAGTTGCGCACCCAGCTCGATGACGCGACCTTTGCGCATCGGCTGTCGCGCGCTGTGGCCCAGGGCTACCGTGTGATCGGGGCCTTTGACGCGGCAGACGTCCTTATCGGCGCCTTGGGCTACCGTATCACGGATGATTTGTGCTGGGGGCGCACGCTCTTTATCGACGATCTGGTCGTCGCGCCTGCCACGCGTGGCCAAGGCATCGGGGCGCAACTCCTGGCCCACGCTCGCGCGCTGGCCCAAACCGATTGCGATCACATGCGCCTGTGCAGCGGCCTGTCACGCACGCAAGCCCATCGCTTTTACGAGGCCAACGGGCTGGCACGCTTTAGCCTGCAGTTCGTCACCGATTTGAGGGAGATCTGAATGTCTCACATTTTTCCGCGCCACACCAAAACCAACTTCCCCCAAGCCGTGCGGGGTGAAGGATGCTACCTCTATGACGCGGGCGGCAAAGCCTATCTCGACGGGTCAGGCGGCGCAGCAGTGTCGTGTTTGGGGCACGGGGACGCAGACGTCATCGCCGCCGTTCAGGCCCAGGCCGCCAGTTTGTCCTTTGCCCATACCGGGTTTTTCACGTCGGAACCGGCAGAGGCGCTCGCGGACGCGCTTATCGACCACGCGCCGGGCGACCTGTCGCGCGTCTACCTCGTCTCCGGCGGGTCCGAGGCGACGGAGGCCGCGGTAAAGCTTGCGCGTCAGTACTTTGTCGAAATCGGCCAGCCAGAGCGTCGGCGCCTCATCGCGCGGCGGCAGAGTTACCATGGCAACACGCTTGGCGCGCTGGCGGCGGGCGGGAACGAGTGGCGGCGTGCCCAATTTGCGCCGCTCCTGATCGACGTGAGCCACATCGCGCCGTGCTACGAATATGTTGACCGCCGCGACGGCGAAAGCGCCTTTGACTACGGCCAACGCGCCGCGCAGGAGCTTGAAGATGAAATCCTGCGCCTTGGCCCAGAAACCGTCATGGCCTTTATGGCGGAGCCGGTAGTGGGCGCGACCCTGGGGGCGGTCCCCGCGGTTGAGGGGTATTTCAAACGCATCCGCGAGATTTGCGACACGTACGGCGTCTTGCTGATCCTAGACGAGGTGATGTGCGGCATGGGTCGCACCGGGCACCTTTTCGCCTGCGAAGCGGACGGCATCGCGCCCGACATCGCCTGCATCGCAAAGGGTCTGGGCGGGGGCTACCAGCCTATCGGAGCCATGCTTTGCAGCGATCGCATCTACGCCGCGATCGAGGCGGGCAGCGGCATGTTCCAGCACGGGCACACATATCTCGGCCACCCTGTGGCGGCCGCGGCGGGCCTCGCGGTTCTGCGCAAGTTGACCGAGGGCGGCCTTGTCGCACGCGCGGCCAAGACCGGCGCCGCGCTCAAAGACGCGCTGCACAGCGCGTTCGGGCAGCACGCCCATGTGGGCGATATCCGCGGACGCGGCATGTTTTTAGGGCTGGAGCTCGTGGCGGACCGCGACAGCAAGACACCCTTTGACCCGGGCCGCAAAACCGCTGCGCGTGTCAAAGCCGCGGCGTTTGAGGCGGGGCTGGTGTGCTACCCGATGGCAGGCACGCGCGACGGCAAGCATGGCGATCATGTTCTGCTCGCCCCACCCTTTATCCTAGAGGACGCGCAGATTGGTGAGCTGACAGACAAGCTCGGCCAGGCGTTTGACGCTGTACTGGGCTAAGCCTGTGGAGTGACTCAGTCGTCGAAATAGGCGTTATGCGTGGCGTAAATCGCCTCAATCGTCGGCGTGAGGCGATCCAGATGCGTGCGCAACACGCTGTCCGCCGTGCCCGCATCGCCGCCAAATAGCGCTCGCAAAAGGTCCTGGTGATCATCGTAGAGCACCTGCATCGCCTCCTTACTGGTCAGCGCCAACATGCAAAGCCGGTCCACTTGCGCCTTGTTTTCCGCGATGATGTCAAAGGCGAACTCCTGCTTTGCCGACGCGCATAGGAGCTTGTGAAACTCGTAATCCAACTCGTGAAACCGGCTCACATCCTCGGCTGCCATGGCGTGCCCCTGCTCGCGCAGATTGGATTTGAGCGCGGCGTCGATGGCTTTATCCCGGGCGTGCGCGGCAGTGCGCACCACCTCAAGCTCTACCGCGGCGCGCACAAAGCGCGCGTTGGCGATCAGCCGTTGCGAAAACGGGCGCACAACCGTGGCCCGTTGCGGACGCACAAGTAGAAGGTTGAGATTGGCCAAACGCGTAAACGCCTCCCGCACGGGTTGGCGCGAAAAGCCGAACGTCTTGGCGACATCAGTTTCAGAAATCTTGGTGCCTGGCAAAAGCTCCAACCGGGTGATTTGCCCGAACAACGCGTCAAAGACGACGTCACTGCTCGTCGTGCGTTCCAGGGTTCCGAGTGCGACCATCTTGTGTTTCTTCAGCCTCCGTTTCGGGTGCACATTGGCAGAGTTCAGAGCGGAATAACAGGGTTTATTCGGATACTAGACGACAGCACACGCATTGTTTTCAAATGATAAACTCAGAAAGTTGGCGGCAATCTGAATTTAATATGTTGACTAGTATCCCAGTTTTCGTGTTGGGTAAAGCCCTGACCGATGGCGTGGGGAACGCCTGCACAGCACGGGACGCTGCGTGGGCGGGACAAGGCCAGACCCTGTCTGGCTGCGTCTTCGGTAGGAGTTTCGAACGAAAAACCCGCCCTCTGAGGGGCGGGCATAACGCTAAGACCTGAACCATATCTGGGAGGATACTATGTTCAACGTTTCACTAAAGACGATGGCTGTGACGGCCGTGCTGATGAGCAGTGCTTCGCTGGCCCATGCCGACGTGACGCTGCGCGGCGCGAGCATGTTCGACGAGGAACACTCGTTCACCAAAACGCTGCGCGAATTTGAACGGCTCGTCGCCGAAAACTACGATGGCGAAGTCGACTTTGACCTGCGCCTAAACGGGGAGCTTGGCGTCGAAAGCGACTATGTCACCTACCTCAACCAGGGTGTGGCCGTGGATTACACGATCCTCGCGCCGTCCAACATGGCCGTCTTTTCGGAATCCATTCCACTGATGGACATGCCGTTCCTGTTCCGCGATCTCGAACACTGGGACGCGGTCCTGGCCTCTGACGCCTTCGCCCCGCTCGAAGCGGACCTGCGCGAAGCGGCTGGCATCGTGATTGTGGGCTACCACGGCGGCGGTGTGCGCAACCTGGCCTCTGCGGCCCCGATCACCAACATGGACGAGCTCCAAGACCACCGCATGCGCGTGATGGGTGCGCCAATCCAGGCGCAAACCTTTGACGCTGTGGGCGCGGCACCCTCTGCCATCGCCTATAACGAGGTCTATAACGCGATCCAAACTGGCGTCATTGCGGGTTTCGAGAACGAGGCCGCATCGATCCAGAACCTCAAGTTCTACGAGGTGGCGCCGCATATCTCACTTACGCAGCACACGATCACCGTGCGCCCGATTGTGATGTCGGCGAAAACCTTTGACGGGCTCGATGCCGAGCTTCAGGCCGCTATCATGGCCGCCGGTGCAGAAGCCGGTGCCTTTGGTCGCGCGCTCGAAAGCGGCGCGGATGGCGAGATCCTCGAAGAAATGGCCGCAGCGGGCCAGATCGAGATCCACCCCTTCGCCGGGCGTGAAAAAATGCTGGAACTGGTGCAACCAGTCCAAGACGCCTATGCCGAGCAGCTTGGCGCCACGGAGCTTCTTGAAAACGTCCGCGGCATGTAATCTCCCAGCGTTGGCGGGCGGTGCGGTTTCCGTATTCGCCCGTCAATTCTCATCAGGCACCCATAGACGGTGTCAGGAACGCAAACGGGGCACGGCATGCTTGGACGGTTTTTGGATAGGTTCTGCGGAGCCTTGCGCATTCTTCTTGGCGTCATGATGGGCGCGCTAGCGATCCCGGTCGCGATGCAAGTCATTTCCCGCTACACAGGGCTCATCCCCTCCTACTTGTGGACCGAGGAGCTCGCGACGTTCCTGTTTGTTTGGATCGTCATGATCGGGTCGATCGTTGCGGTCTGGGATGGCACGCATTTCGATGTGCGCATCACCCGCGACGCTCAAAGCCCCCTGGCCCGCTTCCTCCAAGACGGGATCGTCCATATCGCGATCATGATCTTTGGCGGGTTCTTTTTGTACTACGGGTTCGAATACGCCGAGTTCGGCGGAAAGCAGCGCTCTGTCATGATGCGCGCGAACCTGATGATCACCCATATCTCGGTGCCAATCGCTGGCGGGTTCTGGCTGCTTTTTGCCAGCTATAAGCTCTCCCGGTGTTTTGCCCAACTGCGCGCAGGCGAGGCACACCCGTCATGATCCTTGAAACCGCCACCGCCGCGACGATGCTGATCGTGGGCTTTCTGGTCCTTATCTTTATCCGCGTGCCCGTCGCTTTTGCCCTGGGCCTCGCGACCATCCCGGTCGTGGTGTTGGAGTTGCGGCTGACGCCGTTCATCGTGCTCGACCGGATGTTTCAGTCCTACAACTCATTCATCCTGCTTGCGGTGCCGTTCTTTCTGCTCGCGGCCAACCTCATGAACTCTGGCAAGGTCACGGACCGCTTGATCGAACTGGCGCGCGTGCTCACGGGCTGGATGCCAGGAGGGCTCGGCCATGTGAATGTCGCCGTCTCGATGCTGTTTGCCGGTATCTCGGGTTCCTCGACGGCGGATGCCGCGGGCATCGGCAAGATCTTGATCCCCGCGATGCAAAAAGAAGGCTACGACACCCGCTTTGCGGTTGCGATCACAGCGTGTTCGTCGGTCATGGGGGTCATCATCCCGCCGTCGATCTTGATGATTGTCTGGGGTGGGGTCATGCAAGTGTCTGTCGGGGCGCTCTTTCTAGGCGGGGCGATCCCTGGGCTGATGATCGGGCTGACGCTGATGGCCACGGTCTATGGATTTGCAAAGGCGCGCAATTACCCGGTTACGGCCACCCCAAACTGGGGGGAGTTCTGGGCGGCCTGGAAAGGCGCCGCGCTTGCGCTTTTGACGCCGGTTTTTGTCATAGGCGGCATCGTGGGCGGACTTGTGACCCCTACCGAAAGCGCCATCATTGCAGCAGGCTATGCGCTGATCCTGGGGATGTTCGTCTACCGGACCGTAACGCCAAAGGACCTTGGCGGCATCCTTTATGACACTGCGCGCTTTGCGGCGATCTCGCTTTTTGCGATTGGCACGGCTTCCGCGTTTGGCTGGCTTTTGTCATTCTACAACGCCCCGCGCCTCATCGTAAGCGTGCTGACGGCCTGGGAGTTCGGCCCCTTTGGCACCGCGCTTCTGATCGCCGCGCTCTTTTTGATCTTTGGCCTCTTTATCGACGCGATCCCGACGATCATCATCCTGGGGACGGTGCTGATGCCGGTGGCTCAGGCAGGCGGGGTTGATCCCATCGCCTTTGCCATCATCGGCATCGTGTCACTTGCCTTTGGCCTGGTGACGCCGCCCTACGGGCTCTGTTTGCTGATCTCAGCGGCGATCGGCGGGCTCAATGTCGTGCAAGTCCTGCGGGAGGTGGTTTTGATCCTCGCGCCGATGCTCGTCATCCTGATTTTGCTCGCAGCTTTGCCGGAGATCATTCTGTGGCTGCCGAAAACCATCATGCCCGGGGCGTTCCGATGACGCCGCGCGCCGCGCCAATGGCGGCCAACACACGTCACACCAACACAGAGGCTGGAGCCTCGCGCAAGGAAGGACCGAGATGAAACTAGCAGGGAAAAGCGCCATCGTCACCGGCGGGGGCCGCGATATCGGCGCTGCGGTCGCGCTCAAACTCGCGTCAGAGGGCGCAAGCGTGGCCATCAACTACCACTCCAGCGCCAAAGGTGCAGAGGCCACCGTCGCCGCAATCACCGCGACCGGTGGCAAAGCCTTTGCCATGCAGGGCGATCTGAACAAGCAAGAGGACGTCGATGCGCTCGTGGCCAAAACGGTCGAGACATGGGGCGGCGTCGATATCCTGGTCAACAATGCCGGCGGCCTTATCGCGCGCAAAACCATAGCCGAGATGCCGCTGGACCATTGGGAGGCCGTGATGCGGCTGAACCTGACGAGCACGTTCTTGATGACCAAAGCCTGCCTGGGTTCCATGACTAAAGGCGCCATCGTGAACCTCGCCAGCCAGGCGGGGCGTGACGGGGGCGGCCCCGGAGCTGTGGCCTACGCGACCTCTAAAGGGGCGGTCATGACCATGACACGCGGGCTCGCCAAAGAGCTTGGGCCCGACATCCGGGTCAACGCGCTTTGCCCCGGGATGATCGACACGGATTTCCACAATGTGCACACCCCCGATGCCGGGCGTCGTGGGTTCGAGGCGAACGCCCCGCTTAAACGTCAGGGCCATGTCGATGATGCCGCCAATCTGGTGCTTTTCCTCGCCTCGGACGACAGCGCGTTCATCACCGGGACCAATATCGATTTGAACGGCGGGATGCTGTTCTCCTAACCCGCGGGGGCGCGACTGTGTCAGAGTTTCCAATCGTGCGCACGGGCGAGCACGTGACGCGGCAGGTGCTGTCGGACCACCCGGACCTGATGGTCGTGGCGTTCCGCTTTGAAACCTCTGGCGCTGTCGGCCCGCTGCATTCCCATCCGCACGTCCAGTCCACCTATGTCGAAAGCGGCCGCTTCCGATTTACCCTAGGCAAGACCGAGCGGGAGGTCGGCCCAGGCGATAGTTTTGTGATCCCGTCCGAGCAGCGCCATGGCTGCGTCTGCCTGGTGCCGGGAACGCTCATCGACGGCTTCACGCCGCGCCGCGACGATTTTCTGTAGCGGCGGGTCGGCGATGCGGTGCCTGGCGATAGGTGAGTGTATGGCGGAGTTCGCCCCCACAGGCTCGGGGGCAAACTTTTCCCTTGGGTTTGCGGGCGATACGTTCAACACGGCCTGGTACCTGGCCCAGCACCCCGCGGGCATCGATGTGGGATACTTCACCGCAGTGGGCGATGATACGGTGTCCAAGCAGATGCGCAGCTTTATCAGCGCCTCAGGCATCGACGCCACGCATATCCGGTCCCTGCCCGGCGCCAGTGTCGGCGCGTATCTGATCCACCTTAATGACGGGGAACGGGCGTTTTCCTACTGGCGCGACAGCTCTGCCGCGCGGCAGCTTGCGCGCGACCCGGGCGCGCTCCACGCCGCCATGGCGGGGGTGGAGCTGATCTACTTTTCGGGCATCACGCTTGCCATCCTCGACCCGGCCTCGCGCGCAACGCTCCTGAGCGCCGTCGCAAAGGCGCGCACGGCAGGCAGTCGCGTGGCTTTTGACACCAACCTCAGGCCCAAACTTTGGGACAGCCCCGCCGCCATGACCCAAACAGTGATGGAGGCCGCGGCGACCGCTGACATCGTGCTGCCATCTTTTGACGACGAGGCCACGTGGTTTGGCGACGCAAGCCCCGAAGCCACCCGCGACCGCTACGCCGCGCTTGGTGTGCCCTCTACGATTGTCAAAAACAGCGCGGGCCCTGTCTTGTTTCAACAAGACGGCGCGCGCGGCGCGGTCCCTGTTACCCCTGTGGCCAATGTCGTCGACACAACCGCGGCAGGCGACAGCTTTAACGCCGGGCTTTTGGGCGAGCTGTTGTCCGGCGCGTCGTTATCAGCCGCCATCGCGTCGGGCTGCGCATTGGCGCGCCGGGTGGTCCAAGCGCGGGGAGCGTTGGTGACAGACGCATTCGCGGACGAGGCAGGCGACCTATGAAGGAGACATGGCGCTGGTTTGGGCCCGCAGACGAAATCTCGATCCCCGAGATCCGGCAAACGGGGGCACAGGGGATCGTCACCGCGCTTCACCACATCCCCCCGGGGGAGGTGTGGCCTCGAGGAGAGATTGAAGCCCGCAAACGCCAGATCGAAGCAGGCGGCGGGGCCCCCGGCCTAAGCTGGGACGTGGTCGAAAGCTTGCCTGTTTCGGAGGCGATCAAATCCCAGACTGGGCCGGTTAAGGCTCATATGGAGGCCTACAAGGACAGTCTTAGAAACTTGGCCGCCTGCGGGCTTTCAACCGTGTGCTATAACTTCATGCCCGTGCTCGACTGGACGCGCACTGACCTAAGCTACGGGGTCGAAAATGGCGGCGCCGCAATGCGCTTTGACCTCGTCGATTTCGCGGCCTTCGACCTTTTTATCCTAGCGCGTCCCGGCGCGAGCGACGATTACAGTGCCCCGCTGGTGGAGGCCGCCCAGGCCCGCTTCGCGCGGATGGGCACTCCCGAACGGGCGCGGCTGTCCCAGACCATCGTCGCTGGCCTGCCCGGCGCAAATGACCGCTGGACGGTGGAGGCCGTGCGCGCTCAACTCACCACCTACTCGGGCGTCACGGCGGAGCAGCTGCGCGCGCATCTCATTGATTTCCTGTCCGAGGTCGTCCCCGTGGCGGAACGTTTGGGCGTAAGGCTTTGCTGCCACCCCGATGACCCGCCCTTCCCGCTTATGGGCCTGCCGCGGGTCATGTCATCGAAAGACGACTATGCGCGGGTGCTTGCCGCCGTCGACAGCCCAGCCAACGGCGCCACATTCTGCACGGGGTCGCTCGGCGTGGCGGCGGGCTTTGACCCGGTGGCGTTTGTCGCCGAACTCGGCCCCAAAATCCACTTCATCCACCTGCGCAATACGCGCCGCCAGGGCCCAAACGACGGCAACCGGCACAGCTTTTTCGAGGCTGAGCATCTGGACGGCGACACCGACATGGTCGCCACGATCCGCGCGCTGTGCGCGGAGGAGGCGAGGCGCCGGGCCACAGGGCGCGCGGACCATGACATCCCCATGCGCCCCGATCACGGGCATATGCTGCTCTGCGATTTTGAGCGGACCACCCAGCCCGGTTATTCGCTCATTGGCCGGATGCGAGGCCTCGCCGAGCTGCGCGGCGTGCTCGCTGCAACAACGGACGCCAGGGGCTAAGATGGCGCGTGGCTGTCACGCCACCGCTTGCGCAGCAAAATCAACAGACCCGCCAGGGCACATGCCGCCAGAACGAGCCCGAAAAAGTTGCTCAAGAGCGTGACGACCTGTTCGAGCTGGGTCGCAAAGACGGCGCCCAGCCCAACATAGGCCGCCGTCCAAAGCGCCGCACCGGGGATGGCCGCCGCGGAAAAGCGCCGCCAGGACAGCCCACCCGCCCCGGAAAGGTAGGTGATATAGGGGCATGTCGGGCTTACGACGGTGTGGCTCATCAACACCGCCAGAGCGCCACGGCGTGCCAACAGTGTCTCGCTCTTGCGCAAGACGGGCTCGATGGACGGTCTCCCGCGCAGCCGGTCAATCATCGGGCGCCCAGCGCGGGCGGCAATCCAATACGCCACCTGATCCCCCACAACAAAGGCCACAAACACCCCCGCCGCCACTGCAGCGAGCGACAGATCCCCCGCCGCCGCAAAACTGCCCGCCGTCAAAACGAGGATCGAGGCAGGCAATGGCACCGCCAGACACGCAAAAAACACCACCACCGACACAATCAAGGCCCCGTAGTCTGGGACAAGGGCAAGGAACGTCTCTGTCATGGGTTTTGCGCCCTGTACTCTTCAGCGGCCTCACGCACGCGCGTGGTTAATTCGTCGAGCGTCAGCCCAAGCTCTTGCGCCACAAACGACAAACGAATGCCACCTGCACCCTCTGGCGGCAGCTCCAGGATGTCGCGGACGACGGGCCGCGGCAGATCATAGGTCAGCACGACATAGCGCGGTGTCATCCACCCTTTGAGCGCGACATCCACATTCCTGGGGTCGTTGAAGTACAGGAAATCCGCAAACAATTGGGCGCCGAACCAGCCCACGACACAGATCATCGCGAGCGTCGTCGCAACAAGGAGAGGGTTCGCGCGCACAAACCGCAGCAACCTGGGGCTTAGCACGTCAGACCACCTCGACCGTTTGCATCATGCCACGATCTTCGTGACGCAGGATGTGACAATGGAGAACGAACTTGCCCGTAAAGGTCTCAAACCGTGTTTTGTAGGTGATCGTCCCGGGCCCGTCGTTTGTGCTAAACGGCAGCGCGATTGTGTCCTGCCAGCGCCGCAGCGGGTCCGTGGGGGCAAGCTCCCGCCCGTTGATATGGGTGACGAGAAACGGATTAACGTGGATGTGGTGCGCATGAACGGCGGCAGTGTTGTTTTCCACCGTCCATTCCTCTGACGTTCCCAGGGTGACGACATGCCTTGGTGCGCCGCTATATTGCTCGCCATCAATGCGAAATCCGCCTTGAAAGGTGATGCGCCGCTTGGGCAGTGGTGTGTCGTCAAAGTCTGCGAGCGGGGCCGCGGGCAGCGCAGGGTCATCAGACCACATCGCCTCCAAGGGCTCACCTGCAATCTCAACCTTCAACATGATCCTTTCCGTAACCGATCCGAAATCCAACCGGTCCGCCACGCGCGCCGCCACATCCATGGCAAAGCTGCGCGGGCGGGCGTCGATTGGCACGCGTACCATCACATCCATCCGATTTCCCGGCGCCATCGCCGCAGGATTGAGCCACGGCGCCTCGCGGTCATATTGGTCGATGTTGACGCGCTGGGGCAGCGTCAAACCGTCAAACGCGATCTGATAAAGCTCCAGTTCCGGGACATTGGTCGAAATTCGGGCAAAAGAGCCGCCCCCAATGCCGGAGGCCTGAGCGTTGATGATCCGCCAGCGCTGCACCTCGCCCGGGCGCAGCGTGAGCGTCGGGTTTTTGACGCCGCCGCCCTCGGGCGCCACTAAGATCACGCCATCATTGACGATCATTAGCACCCGCTCGGGCGCCGCGGCGATATAGGCGGGCATGGCGCCCGGCGCATCGCGCACGATCAGGGGCCCAAAGAGCCCCCCAGCCACCTGCGCCTGGGTCGCGCCGTGTTTGTGGGCGTGGTACCAGAATGTGCCAGACGGATGCCCCGCCCCAATTTCAAACCGATACTGCGTGCGATAGGTGCGAAAGCTGTCCGCGACCGAAGCCCCACAGATCTCATCACAGGGGACAAACTGGTCCTTCGGGGTCACGCTGACAAAGACATTGTCGGCGTCATAGGTCCCAGACGCATCTGTCGTGGGCGAGACGTGGAACCCATGGGTGTGCAGGTTGGTGGTATGGCGCCCGTGGAACTGGTTCACATCCTCCACGCAATCGTCATGGAGCGCTGGAAGCTCATTGACCAGCTCGATATCGAGCGTCCCGCCCGGCTCCATCGTGAGCGTCGGGCCTGGCGAGGTGCCGTTATAAGTAAAGGCGCCGTCGCTGCCCTCCACCACCAGCGCTTTGGGGTTGTCTTGCGCCTGCGCCGCTGTGGTGAGGATCGGTGCCGCCGGCCCCATGACCGCGAGCGCGGTGGTGCCTGCCACGACCTGCCGTCGTGTTAGGCGCGTCATGGGAGCACCGTCCAAGATTTGCGCGCGGGAGGCACGCCATCGCAGGGCTCCATGCCCAAGCTTCGTGAGGAAAAGGGCCCGGCAGGGCGGCTTTCAGCACCCACGCTCAAACACAGTGACGGGTCGCGTCCGAGCGTGATCTGGCCCGTCGCAGAGGCATAGCCAAAGGCCTGGTCAGACGCCGCCGGATCGCAGGCCTCCAGCCCCATCGGTGACGCCGCGTTTGGCTCATACACCATGCAAAAATCAGGAAAGGCCACCGACCGGATCAGAGCCGTTCCGGGATCAAGCTCAAATTGGACGTCTCCGCCCCGCGGTTTGCAAGAATGCGCGTGGAGATAGGGTCCAAAGCCGCGGCCTTGCGTATCTATGCACCACCCCAGCCCATCCGGCTCGTCCAGGTTGTCGGTTAGGTGTATCACCGGCGCGGGCGTGCGCAGGTCTGGCTGTTCGGCCAGGGTTGCCAACGGAATGAGGACGCTCACCCAAAGGGCCGCACCAAAAATTCGGGTCACGCTCGTCCTCCACCACGTTGCGGTCAGAGGTTTAACGCGCGGCGCCCGTGCTTCCGTCGCAAAAAATTCAGTGCGCTTTGCCCCCCTTAGACGATCGCGAAATCGTCGATGTTATAGAGGGTCCCGTCACTCAGCTCGATCTGTTCGACCTTGTATTTGTCGTTGGAGGCAAAGTGGTGCTGCACACGCACGCTGTCGGTCGCGGTTTCAATCAAGAGCGAGCCCTGCCACGTCGCCCCGCTTTCGGCCACGCGGCTCATGGTCAAGTCGTTGATATCGCTGACATCGTTAAACACAATCACATCGACCGAAGCCAGGTCCGTCACACCGTCATACTCCGTAATCAAATCGTCCCCGTCGCCCGCATTCAGCACATAGCGGTCCGCCCCGTCGCCCCCGCGTAGGTGGTCATCGCCCGCCTCCCCGATCAGGGTGTCATCGCCTGCGTGGCCAAAGATGACGTCGGCATTGGCGCC